>CAVYXT010000012.1:0-307500 GCA_963772625.1 uncultured Actinomycetota bacterium
GCCTACTCCTCGAACAGCGTCCCGAGCTGCGCCGGCTCGGGCAGCGTCGAGTTCGCGATGACCGTGCCGTTGATCGCGATCGTCGGCGTTCCGACGTTCGTGGAGCCCGGCGCGATCGGAGTCTTCTCGGTCATCGTGGCCACGTATCCCGTGTACTGGCCTTCGTTGACGCACGCGTCGATCCCGGTGGCGCCGACGCCCGCGGCGATCTCGAGGATCTGCTCGTTGGTCAGCCCGGTCGAGCCCTCCGCCGGCTGATTCGCGAACAGCGCCTGCATGAAGGGCACCGATGCGTCAGGCGTGCCGGCCGCGACGCAGTACATCGCGTTCGCAGCACGAGTGGAGTACTCGGTGCCCGAGGAGGCGCGGTCGAGGATCGAGATCGGGTGGATGTTGAGGGTGATCGTGCCGTCATCCACCAGGTCGGCGATCGCGTCGCCGTACAGCTGCTCGAACTGGTTGCACACGGGGCACATGAAGTCGATGTACGTGTCCATCGTCTGCGAGCCGGTGCCCACGACGATCGCGCCGGTCTCGGCGTTGATGCTCGGGGCGGTCGGGGCGACCGTCGGACCTGGATCGGCGGAGGTGTTGTTCATCCACACCACGAGAGCCGCGACGAGCACGAGGACGACCACGACCGCGACGCTCACCCAGATCGCGAACCAGTTCGTCGACTTCTGGACCTTCGTTGCCATCACGATCTTCCTATCCGATCTCGCGGGGAGTCACGCCGAACGGCGCCAGCCCGGCAGCACCGCCGTCGGGCGCCGTCAGCACCCAGATCCCGTCATCATGCACGGCGACGCTATGTTCCCAGTGTGAGCCCGCTGTGCCGTCGCGGGTCGAGACGGTCCAGTCGTCGTCCTCGACGAACGTCGCCTGGTCGCCGAGCACGACCATCGGCTCGATCGCGACCGCCAGCCCCGGACGCACCTCGGCACCCGGATCGGGTACGCGGTAGTTGAACACCGACGGCGCCTCGTGCATCTTGCGCCCGATGCCGTGGCCGACGTACTCGCGAAGGATGCCGTAGCCCTCCCCCGAGCGGTCGATGTGATCCTGCACCGCTGCCCCGACCTCGCCGAGGTGGCGGGCGGTCGCGAGCGCCGCGATCCCCGCCCAGAGCGATCCTTCGGTGACCTCCGACAGCCGCGAGCGCTCGGCCACGACAGAGGGGCGCGACTCATCGGGCACCACGAAGGTGAACGCCGAGTCGCCGTTCCAGCCGTTGTACTCGGCGCCGGCGTCGATCGAGATGATGTCGCCGGGCTCGAGCGCGCGTGAGGTCGGGATCCCGTGGACCACCTGCTCGTTCACCGACGCGCAGATCGTATGCCGATACCCGCGCACCATCTGGAAGTTCGATTTCGCGCCGCGGGACGTGATGACAGCGGATGCCGCGGCATCCAGTTCGAGCGTCGTGATGCCGGGTGCGATCAGCCCGCGCACCGCGTCGAGCGCGGCGGCGGTGATCAGCCCGGGCTCCACCATCGCGCGCAGCTGAGCCGTCGACTTGTAGATCGACCGGCGGACGGGCAGGCGAGGGGTCACGGCAGGACCGGGGAAAGCGGCGACGTCACGTCAGACGGCGGCCGTGCGGATCAGCCCGCGCGCCTCGAGCGCGCCGATGACGCGGTCGGTGATCTCGTCCAGACTGCCGACGCCGTCGATCTCGTCGACGATGCCCCGCTCGCGGTACACGTCGAGGATCGGCGCCGTTTCGCGCTCGTAGATCGCCAGGCGGTTCGCGATGACCTGCTCGGTGTCGTCGGTGCGGCCCTGCTCCGCGGCGCGCAGCGACAGCCGCTCGATGCTCTCGTCGCGCGGCACGACGAGCTCGATGACGGCGTCCAGCTCTTCGCCGCGACCGCCGAGGAACTCATCGAGGGCGGCCACCTGCCCGAGGTTGCGCGGATACCCGTCCAGCAGGAACCCGGCCGCCGCGTCGTCCTGCGCGAGCCGGTCGCGCACCACGGCGCTGGTCAGCTCGTCGGGCACGAGGTTGCCCGCCTGGATGATCTCGGTGACCTTCTGGCCCAGTTCGGTCCCGCCCGAGATGGCGGCGCGGAACATGTCTCCGGTCGAGATGGCGGGGATGCCGAACGCATCGGCGATCCGGATGCCCTGGGTTCCCTTGCCGGAGCCCTGGGGGCCGACGATCAGGAGGCGTGCGCCCCCCCGTTGCTGAGCTTGTCCAAGCGCGGTCATCGCAGGAGTCCTTCGTAGTGGCGCTGCTGAAGCTGCGCGTCGATCTGCTTGACCGTCTCCAGGCCCACCCCGACGATGATCAGGATGGAGGCGCCGCCGAACGGGAAGTTCTGGTTGGCTCCGACCGCCGCGAGGGCGATCAGGGGCAGCAGCGCGATGAAGCCCAGGTACAGCGAACCCGGCAGCGTGATGCGGGTGAGCACGTAGTCGAGGTATTCGGCGGTGGGTCGACCCGCACGGATGCCGGGGATGAAGCCGCCGTACTTCTTCATGTTGTCGGCGACCTCGACCGGGTTGAACGTGATCGCGACGTAGAAGTAGGTGAAGCCGACGATGAGCAGGAAGTACACGGCCATGTACAGCGGGCTGTCGCCGGTTGTGAGGTACTGCGCGATCCACGCCACCCAGGGCGCCGCGGTCTCGCCGGCCTGCGGCTGATTGAACTGCGCGATCAGGGCCGGGATGTACAGCAGCGACGAGGCGAAGATGACGGGCACGACGCCGGCCATGTTCACCTTGATCGGGATGTACGTGTTCGTTCCGCCGTAGGTGCGACGGCCGACCATGCGCTTGGCGTACTGCACCGGGATGCGGCGCTGCGACTGCTCGACGAACACCACCAGCGCGACGACGACGATTCCGACCGCGAGCACGAGGAGGAAGACCTCGAAGCCGCGCGACTGCCAGATCGCCCACATCGACGCGGGGAAGGCCGCCGCGATCGACGTGAAGATCAGGATCGACATGCCGTTTCCGATGCCGCGCTCGGTGACGAGCTCGGCGAACCACATGATGAGGCCGGTGCCGGCGGTCATCGTGATGATCATCAGCAGCTGCGCCCACCACACGTCGTTGGTGAGCAGCTGCTCGCACTCCGGGATGCCGGTGGTGCCGAACAGCTGACCGCTGCGGGCGACGGTCACCAGGGTGGTGGACTGCAGCAGCGCCAGCGCGATCGTGAGGTAGCGCGTGTACTGCGTCAGCCGCGACTGGCCCGACTGACCCTCCTTGTAGAGGGTCTCGAAGTGCGGGATCACGACGCGCAGCAGCTGCACGATGATCGTCGCCGTGATGTACGGCATGACGCCGAGGGCGAAGATCGACAGCTGCAGCAGCGCGCCGCCGGAGAACAGGTTGACCAGCGAGAGCAGACCCTCGGTGCCGGCGCTCTGCCGAAGGCAGGACTGCACGTTGGGGAAGTCCACGAACGGCGCCGGGATGTGCGCGCCGAAGCGGTAGAGGGCGATGATCGCCAGTGTGAATGCGATCTTCCGACGAAGGTCGGGTGTACGGAAGACCCGCGCGATGGCGCTGAACAAGAGGATGCCTCCAGTGGGGGTGCCGACGCGCACGGGGCGCATCAACTCCCAGGGTAACTCAGCAGGGGTCGGAGCATGCTCCGACCCCTGCTGGGTGCGACTACTTGACGGATCCGCCCGCCGCGACGATCTTCTGCTCGGCCGAACCGGAGACCTTGTCGACGGCCACGTTCAGCTTCACGTCGATGTCGCCGGTGCCGAGCACCTTGACCTTCTCGTTCTTGCGGACGGCACCCTTGGCGATGAGGTCGCCGATGGTGACGTCTCCACCGCTGGGGTAGAGCTCGGCCAGCTTCTCGAGGTTGACCACCTGGTACTCCACGCGGAACGGGTTCTTGAACCCGCGCAGCTTGGGAGTGCGCATGTGGAGCGGCATCTGCCCACCCTCGAATCCGGGGCGCACCGAGTAGCGCGCCTTGGTGCCCTTGGTGCCACGACCGGCCGTCTTGCCCTTGGAGCCCTCACCGCGACCCACGCGGGTCTTGGGGGTGTTGGCGCCGGGGACCGGACGGAGGTGGTGCACCTTCAGCACACCGGGGCGGGATGCCGCGGCATCCGTCTTCGGCTTGGACGCGGCCTTCTTGGGGGCCTTGTCGGACTTGCCTGCCTTGTCGGCCTTCGCCGAACTCTTGGCCGCGGACGAGCGGGTGGCCTTGGCCTCCGCCTCGACGGCGTCCTTCTTCTCAGCCTTCTCGGCCATCAGTCGATCTCCTCAACCTTCACGAGGTGGGCGACGGTCTTGACGTAACCGCGCGTCTGCGCGTCGTCGGGACGGACGACGGAGTCGCCGATCCGCTTCAGACCGAGGCTGCGCAGCGTGTCACGCTGGTTCTGCTTCTCGCTCACCTTGGACTTTGTCTGTGTGACCTTCAGTCGAGCAGCCATCATGCACCCACCTTCGCAGCCGCGACGGCTTCCGCCTCCGCGCGCACGAGACGGGCGGGGGCGACCTGGTCGAACTCGAGTCCGCGACGCGCGGCGACCGCGCGGGGCTCTTCGAGCTGCTTCAGCGCCGCGACCGTCGCGTGCACGATGTTGATCGTGTTCGACGAGCCGAGGGACTTCGACAGCACATCGTGGATGCCGGCGCACTCGAGGACGGCGCGCACGGGACCACCGGCGATGACTCCGGTACCGGCCGCGGCGGGGCGCAGCAGCACCACACCGGCGGCGGCCTCACCCTGGACGGGGTGGGGGATGGTCACGCCGACGCGGGGAACGCGGAAGAAGTTGCGCTTGGCCTCTTCGACACCCTTCGAGATCGCGAGGGGAACCTCACGAGCCTTCCCGTAGCCGACGCCCACGACGCCGTTGCCGTCACCCACGACGACGAGCGCCGTGAAGCTGAAGCGACGACCGCCCTTGACGACCTTCGACACGCGGTTGATCGTGACGACGCGCTCGAGGAACTGGCTCTTGTCGGCGTCACGCGGACCGCGGTCGCGGTTCGGGTTGCGCTCGCGGCCACCGCGGCGGGGCTCGCGCTCGCGCTCGGCCGGTGCCTCGGTCGCAGCCGGCGCCTCGGTCGCAGTCTGATCGGCAGTGGCTGCCACTTCGGTCTCCCCGTTGTTGTTCAGTGTTGCATCACTCACAGGTTCAGTCCCCCTTCGCGGGCGCCGTCGGCGATCGCCGCGACACGGCCCGCGTAGCGGTTGCCACCGCGGTCGAACACGACGTCCTCGACGCCGGCGGCCTTGGCGCGCTCGGCGACGAGCTCGCCGACCTTGCGGGCCTTGGCGGTCTTGTCACCGTCGAACGAACGCAGGTCCGCTTCGAGGGTGGATGCCGAGACCACGGTGTGTCCCTTGGCGTCGTCGACCACCTGGACGAACACGTGACGTGCCGAACGGGTGACGACGAGGCGCGGGCGCAGCTCGGTGCCGACGACCTTCTTGCGAAGGCGGGCGTGACGACGCGAACGCGCCTGAGTCTTTGTCTTGACAGCCATGGTTACTTACCACTCTTTCCGGCCTTGCGCCGAACGACCTCGCCGGCGTAGCGCACACCCTTGCCCTTGTACGGCTCGGGCTTGCGAATCTTGCGGATGTTGGCCGCAGCCTCACCGACGGCCTGCTTGTCGATGCCGGCCACGGTGACCCGGTTGTTGCCCTCGACCGTGAAGGTGATGCCCGCGGGGGGCTCGACCAGCACGGGGTGCGAGAAGCCGAGGGCGAACTCGATGGAGCCACCCCGCTGCGCGACGCGGTAACCCGTGCCGACGACCTCGAGGCCCTTGGTGTAGCCCTGGGTGACACCGATGATGTTGTTGTTGATCAGGGTGCGGGTGAGGCCGTGGAGCGAACGCGATTCGCGCTCGTCATCCGGGCGGCTGACGACGACCTGACCCTCTTCGATCTTGACCTCGATGGGCTGCGCCACGGTGAGCGCGAGCTCGCCCTTCGGGCCCTTGACCGCGACATCCTGTCCGTCGACCGTGATGGTCACGCCGGAGGGGATGTCGATCGGAAGACGTCCAATACGCGACATGTCAGATCACCACACGTAGGCGAGGACTTCCCCACCCACGCCCTTCTGCTCGGCCTGGCGGTCGGTCAGAAGACCGGAGGAGGTGGACAGGATCGCGACGCCGAGGCCACCGAGGACGGTGGGGATCTCGGACGACTTCGCGTAGACGCGAAGACCGGGCTTCGAGACGCGCTTGATGCCGGCGATCGACCGCTCGCGGTTCGGGCCGTACTTGAGCGTCATCGTGAGGGTCTGGCCGACGCGGGCGTCCTCGACGCTCCAGTCACCGATGTAGCCCTCGCGCTTGAGGATCTCTGCGATGTGGGTCTTGAGCTTGGAGCTCGGCAGCGACACGGAGTCGTGGTGCGCCGAGTTCGCATTGCGCAGACGGGTCAGCATGTCTGCGACCGGGTCTGTCATTGTCATGAGTTGTTTCCTTTGTTCATTCGGTTTCGACTGCCGTTACACGACAGCCGACCTGCGATGATTCTTCGGTTGATCGACTAGCCGGCGGAGCCGGGGTATCGAGATCAGGCCTGAGCGTTGTCGTCGGCGCGGAACGGGAAGCCGATGGCGCGCAGAAGCGCGCGGCCCTCGTCATCCGTCTTCGCCGTGGTGACCACGGTGATGTCGAAACCGCGGACGCGGTCGATCTTGTCCTGGTCGATCTCGTGGAAGACCGACTGCTCCTGCAGGCCGAACGTGTAGTTGCCGGTGCCGTCGAACTGCTTCGGCGACAGGCCGCGGAAGTCGCGGATGCGGGGCAGGGCGAGCGACACGAGACGGTCCAGGAACTCCCACGCGCGGTCGCCACGGAGGGTGACGTGCGCGCCGATGGCCTGGCCCTCGCGGAGCTTGAACTGCGCGATCGACTTGCGGGCCTTCGTGACGACCGGCTTCTGGCCGGTGATCTTGGTGAGGTCGTCGACCGCACCATCGATCACCTTGCTGTCGCGAGCCGCCTCGCCGACACCGGTGTTGACGACGACCTTCACCAGACGCGGGATCTGGTTGACGTTGACGTAGCCGAACTCTTCCTTCAGCGCAGGGGCGATCTCGCTGCGGTACTTCTGCTTCAGGCGCGGCTGGGTCTTGCCAGCCGGCGCGGCAGTGGTGGTTGACATCAGAGGTCCTTGCCTGATTTCTTCGCGTAACGCACGCGGACGTTGCGCTTCACGCCGTCCTTGGTCTGCTCCTCGACGCGGTGACCGACACGGGTCGGCTTCTTGGTCGAGGGGTCGACGAGTGCGACGTTGGAGATGTGGATGGGGGCCTCGAAGGTCTCGATGCCGCCCGTCTTGGTGCCGCGCTGGGTCTGGCCCACGCGGTTGTGCTTGGTGACGTAGTTCACGCCCTCGACGATGACGCGGTTCTGCTCGGCCAGGATCTCGAGGACCTTGCCCTGCTTGCCGCGGTCGCCGCCGCGCTCGGGCTTGGCGCCCGAGATGACCTGAACCAGGTCGCCCTTCTTGATCTTCGCCATGACTAAATGACCTCCGGGGCGAGCGAGACGATCTTCATGAACTTCTTGTCACGAAGCTCGCGGCCGACCGGTCCGAAGATGCGGGTGCCGCGGGGCTCCCCGTCGTTCTTCAGGATGACGGCGGCGTTCTCGTCGAACTTGATGTACGAGCCGTCGGGACGGCGCGTCTCCTTCTTGGTGCGGACGATGACGGCCTTGACCACATCGCCCTTCTTGACGTTGCCGCCCGGGATCGCATCCTTGACCGTCGCGACGATGGTGTCGCCCAGTCCGGCGTAGCGGCGCTTCGAGCCGCCGAGCACGCGGATGGTGAGCAGCTCCTTCGCGCCGGTGTTGTCGGCGACCTTGAGGCGGGATTCCTGCTGAATCACTTCTTACTCCTTGGGTTCCAAGCGGGCCGAGGCCTACTTGGCCTTCTCGAGGATCTCGACCAGGCGCCAGCGCTTGGTGGCGCTGAGCGGGCGGGTCTCGTTGATGAGGACGAGGTCGCCGATGCCGGCGGAGTTGCTCTCGTCGTGCGCCTTGACCTTGGAGGTGCGGCGGATGACCTTGCCGTAGAGCGGGTGCTTCACGCGGTCCTCGACCTCGACCACGATGGTCTTGTCCATCTTGTCGCTGGTCACGTAGCCACGGCGGGCCTTGCGGTAGCCACGGGCGTCGGCGTCGCGCACGTCGTGCGCGGACGACTCGTGACCCTTGGCCTCGGCGGGCGCGACGGCGACCTCTGCCTCGACGGCAGCGCTCTTCTTCGGCGCGGCCTTCTTGGGCGCGGCGGGCTTTTCAGCCTTCGGGGTGGTCTCAGCCATTACTCGGCCTCTTCCTTCACGGCCTCGTCAGCGGCATCCGCCTTCTTGGCCTTCGTCTTCTTCGCCTTCGTCGTCGTCTCCACGGGAGCGGGAGTGGCACGGATGCCGAGCTCGCGCTCACGGATCACGGTGTAGAGCCGCGCGATGTCGCGCTTGACTGCACGGATGCGGCCGTGGCTCTCGAGCTGGCCGGTGGCCGACTGGAAGCGCAGGTTGAACAGCTCTTCCTTGGCCTTGCGCAGCTCCTCGACGAGGCGCTGGTCTTCGAACGTGTCGAGCTCGCTCGGAGCGAGCTGCTTGGTGCCGATCGCCATTACGCGTCGCCCTCCTCGCGCTTGATGATGCGTGCCTTCAGGGGCAGCTTGTGAATGGCACGGGTCAGGGCCTCACGAGCGAGTTCCTCGTTGACGCCGGCGACCTCGAAGAGGACGCGACCCGGCTTGACGTTCGCGACCCACCACTCGGGCGAGCCCTTGCCGGAACCCATGCGGGTCTCGGCGGGCTTCTTGGTCAGCGGACGGTCGGGGTAGATGTTGATCCACACCTTTCCGCCACGCTTGATGTGACGCGTCATCGCGATACGAGCGGACTCGATCTGACGGTTGGTCACGTAAGCGGGCGTGATGGCCTGGATGCCGAACTCACCGAACGACACCTTCGTGCCACCGGTGGCCTGGCCGGAACGGCCCGGGTGGTGCTGCTTGCGGTACTTGACCTTGCGGGGGATGAGCATTACGCCGGCGCTCCTTCTGCGACGCGCTCGTCGGCACGGGGGCCGCGACGCGGGCGGTCGTCCCGACCGCGGGCAGGCTTCTGGTTGGCCTGCTCGCGAGCGAGTTCCTTGTTCGTGAGGTCGCCCTTGTAGATCCAGACCTTCACGCCGATGCGGCCGAAGGTGGTCTTGGCCTCGTAGAAGCCGTAATCGATGTTCGCGCGCAGCGTGTGCAGCGGCACACGACCCTCGCGGTAGAACTCCGAACGGCTCATCTCGGCGCCGCCGAGGCGGCCGGAGACCTGGATGCGGACGCCCTTGGCGCCGGCGCGCTGAGCGCCCTGCAGGCCCTTGCGCATCGCGCGGCGGAAAGCCACGCGGGCGGAGAGCTGCTCGGCGATGCCCTGCGCGACCAGCTGAGCGTCGGCCTCGGGGTTCTTGACCTCGAGGATGTTCAGCTGGATCTGCTTGCCGGTGAGCTTCTCGAGGTCGGTGCGGATGCGCTCGGCCTCGGCGCCGCGGCGACCGATCACGATGCCCGGGCGGGCGGTGTGGATGTCGACGCGGACGCGGTCACGCGTGCGCTCGATCTCGATGTTGCTGACGCCCGCGCGGTCGAGGTTCGACTGCAGGAGCTTGCGGATCTTGATGTCCTCGGCCACGTAGTCGGCGTAGCGCTGTCCGGGCTTCGTCGAGTCGGAGAACCAGCGCGACACGTGGTCGGTGGTGATGCCGAGGCGGAAGCCGTACGGGTTTACCTTCTGGCCCATTACTTGCTCGCCTTCTTCGTCTTGGCAGCCGGCGCCGCGTCGGCGACCTCAGGGGTCGCCAGCACGACGGTGATGTGGCTGGTGCGCTTCTTGATCTGGAACGCGCGACCCTGGGCGCGGGGCTGGAAACGCTTGAGCGTCGTCCCCTCGTCCACGTACGCGTTGGCCACGTACAGGTCCTGGTCGTCCAGGTACTCGTTGTCCTTGTCGGCCTTGACGCGAGCGTTCGCGATTCCGGCCTCGACGAGCTTGTAGATCGGCTCGCTCGCGCTCTGCGGCGCGAACTTCAGGATGGCCAGGGCCTCGAGGGCCGGCTTCCCCTTGATGAGGGCGACGACACGACGAGCCTTCTGAGGGGTCACGCGGATGTGTCGCACTCGTGCGATGGACTCCACCATTTCTCTCTCCTCCTGGTCGCCTAGCGGCGACGGCCCTTCTTGTCGTCCTTCTCGTGGCCGCGGAAGGTGCGGGTGGGCGCGAATTCGCCCAGTTTGTGGCCGACCATGGTCTCGGTCACGAACACGGGGATGTGCTTGCGACCGTCGTGGACGGCGATCGTGTGACCCAGCATCGCCGGCACGATCATCGACCGGCGCGACCAGGTCTTGATGACGTTCTTGGTTCCCGCTTCGTTCTGGACGACGACCTTGCGAAGCAGGTGCTCGTCGACGAAGGGGCCCTTCTTAAGACTGCGTGGCATCTTCCTCTACTCCTACTTGCGCTTCTTGCCGGCGTTGCGACGACGGACGATGTACTTGTCGCTTTCCTTGTTGGCATGACGCGTGCGGCCTTCTTTCTGGCCCCACGGAGTCACGGGGTGACGTCCACCGGACGTCTTGCCCTCACCACCACCGTGCGGGTGGTCGACCGGGTTCATTGCGACACCGCGGACGGTCGGGCGGATGCCCTTCCAGCGGTTGCGGCCTGCCTTGCCCCAGTTGATGTTCGACTGCTCGGCGTTGCCGACCTCGCCGATCGTCGCGCGGCAGCGCGCGTCGACGTTGCGGATCTCACCGGAGGGCAGACGCAGCTGGGCGTACGGGCCGTCCTTGGCGACCAGGCGCACACCGGCACCGGCCGAACGGGCCATCTTCGCGCCGCCACCGGGACGGAGCTCGATGGCGTGGATGACGGTACCGGTCGGGATGTTGCGCAGCGGCAGGTTGTTGCCGGGCTTGATGTCGGCCGAGGGACCCGACTCGACGATGTCGCCCTGCGACAGCTTGTTCGGCGCGATGATGTAGCGCTTCTCGCCGTCCGCGTAGTGCAGCAGCGCGATGCGCGCGGTGCGGTTCGGGTCGTACTCGATGTGAGCGACCTTCGCGTCGATGCCGTCCTTGTCGCCTCGACGGAAGTCGATCACGCGGTACTGGCGCTTGTGGCCACCGCCGATGTGGCGGGTGGTGATGCGGCCCTGGTTGTTGCGGCCACCGGTCTTGGACAGCGGGCGGAGGAGCGACTTCTCGGGCGTCGATCGGGTGATCTCAGCGAAGTCCGCCACCGACGAGCCGCGGCGACCGGGGGTCGTGGGCTTGTACTTGCGAATTGCCATGGTTGTGTGTCCTTCGTCCCGACCGTCAGCCGACTGCCGTGAAGATGTCGATGGTGCCCGACTTGAGCGTCACGATCGCGCGCTTGGTGTCCTTGCGCTTGCCGGCGCCGAAGCGGGTGCGACGCGCCTTGCCGACGCGGTTGATCGTGTTGACCGCGGCGACCTTGACGCCGAAGATCTTCTCGATGGCGAGCTTGATCTCGGTCTTGGTCGCGCGGGGGTCCACGAGGAACGTGTACTTGCCCTCGTCGATGAGCCCGTAGCTCTTCTCGGAGACGACCGGCTTGAGGATGATGTCGCGCGGGTCCTTGTTCAACGCGGTCGCGCCGAGACCACTGCGGTTTGTGCTGATGCCGCTCATGCGGAACCCTCCTCGGTGGCCGTCTTCGCTGCGACGAACGCGTCGTAGGCGGCCTTGGTGAAGACGATGTCGTCGGAGACGAGCACGTCGTAGGCGTTGAGCTGGTCGACCGGGAGCACGTGGACGTACGCCAGGTTGCGGACGCTCTTGACCGTGATGTCGTCGCCCCGGTCGATGACCACCAGCACGCGCTTGGTCTGCGCGACCTCGGCGAGGTAGGCGGCGGCCGCCTTCGTCGAGGGCGCACCCTCGATGCCGAAGGACTCGATGACGTGCAGACGCTCGCCGCGAGCACGATCGCTGAGCGCACCCAGGAGGGCGGCGGCGATCATCTTCTTGGGCGTGCGCTGCGAGTAGTCGCGCGGCTTGGGGCCGTGCACGATGCCACCGCCGATCATCTGAGGCGCGCGGATCGAGCCCTGACGGGCGTTACCGGTGCCCTTCTGCTTGAAGGGCTTGCGGCCGGCGCCCGAGACCTCGCCACGACGCTTGGTCGAGTGCGTGCCCTGGCGAGCCGCCGCGCGCTGCGCGACGACGACCTGGTGGATCAGCGGAATGTTCGTCTTGACGTCGAAGAGCGCGGCAGGCAGCTCGACCGAGCCGGCCTTCTTGCCGTCTGCGCTTCGCACGTCGAGCGCGAGAGTCTGGTCAGCCATGGACTCAAGCCCCCTTCACTGCGTTGCGGACGAAGACGATGCGGCCGCGCGCGCCGGGGACGGCGCCCTTGACGAGCAGCAGACCCTTCTCGGCGTCGACGGCGTGCACCGTGAGGTTGAGGACGGTCACGCGCTCGCCACCCATACGGCCGGCCATGCGCATGCCCTTGAAGACGCGGCTCGGCGTCGACGATGCGCCGATCGAACCGGGCTTGCGGTGGTTGCGGTGCGAACCGTGGGATGCCGAGACGCCCTTGAAGTTGTGGCGCTTCATGACACCGGCGAAGCCCTTGCCCTTGCTGGTGCCGACGACGTCGACCAGCTGGCCCGCCTCGAACGTGCCCTCTGCGGTGAGCTCCTGACCGAGCGTGTAGTCAGCGGCATCCGCAGTGCGCACCTCGGTGAGGTGGCGACGCGGGGTCACGCCGGCGGCCTCGAAGTGGGCGGTCTGCGGCTTGTTGACCTTGCGCGGGTCGATCTGCCCGTAGGCGATCTGGATCGCGTTGTAGCCGTCACGCTCGGGCGTGCGAACCTGGGTGACCACGTTCGGCGCGAGCTCGATGACGGTGACGGGAACGAGCTTGCCGTTCTCGTTCCATACCTGGGTCATGCCGAGCTTGGTGCCCAGCATCCCCTTCGAAATCTTGGAGTTGATGTCTGCCATGGCGAGTCCTAGAGCTTGATCTCGATGTTGACGTCAGCCGGCAGGTCAAGGCGCATCAGCGAGTCGACGGCCTTGGGCGTCGGGTCGATGATGTCGATCAGACGCTTGTGGGTGCGCATCTCGAAGTGCTCGCGGCTGTCCTTGTACTTGTGGGGCGACCGGATGACGCACACGACGTTCTTCTCGGTCGGCAGGGGCACGGGGCCCACCACGGTCGCGCCCGCACGGGTCACGGTGTCGACGATCTTGCGGGCCGACGAGTCGAGGCCGGCGTGATCATACGACTTCAGGCGAATGCGGATCTTCTGTCCCGCCATTGTCTGCTCTCTCTCTTTACGCGTCGTACCTCACGGGCATCGGACGCACGGGGGCGGAGGAAGGTTGCTCCCTCACCCTTGGCACTTCGCTTCCCGCGTTGCCACGGGAGAGCTGCACCACTGTTCTGCTGTCAAACCGGAGGCTTTCGTCCCCGGCTCCTCCACCCGCGCGGCGCACAGCTGCGCGCGCCCGTTTCCGGGATGCTGGTGTTGGAAGTGTTGCTCTGCTGCCCGCGGCCTAGGACCCTGCGCATTCGCGCCGCCTATGCACTGCCCTGGCAGTGATCCGGGCACGCCCGAAGGGGCCCGGAATGTGGAACCTAGCTAGTCTACGTGTCGCCCGGGCGTGTCGCAAACTCGGGCGTGTCGCGGCTCGCGAGAGTGCATGTCGCCGCTGCCGAGAGTGCATGTTGCCGGTGCCGAGAGTGCGTGCCGGTGCCGAGAGTGCACCTCCCCGCTGCCGAGAGTGCATGTCGCCAGTCTCGGGAGTGCCCCTTGCCGGGGGCCTGAAACCCTATGGCCGATACGAGCTCGGCCAACCCTGCGCCAGCAGCGATGACAGGAACGTTCCGGCGTCGTTCAGCGCCGGCATCCCCCAAGTCATTCCGGTCCAACCGGTCGCCCGCTCGATGGCAGCGCGCCGGGCAGCCTGATCGCGCACGATCTCCGCCGGCCTCCGCCCGCGCGTGAACACCGGGTCGACCAACTTGACCGCGCCATCGAACTCTCCGAACCGCCGCAGGCGTGGCCACGCGAAGTCGAGGTAGGTCAAGCCGATGTCCGTCAGCACCGGCCGCTGCAGCTGAGGCGCCGGCATCTGCAATTCCCACATTCGATATCGACTGACGCTCTCGCCGGGCAGCTGCGCTCCACCATCAGCGAGCTCCGTCACCAGGCGAGCGCGACGGATGCCGCGCGCTCCCGGATTCGCGAACACCCGACGCCACACCGCCGCCCGGAACGCATCGCTCGCCTCGCGATCGATCGTGTGCGAGTCGTCCTCCCACGCGACGCGGCGCAGCGCAGCGTCGAATGCGGCGAGTCCGCCCTCGAGAGGCAGCATCCGAATGACGTCATAGACGGTTCGATCGAGGGTGGTCACCAGAAGCCCGTCGAGCAGGGCGATGTCCGCATCGGGAAGCGGCACGCTGTGACGCACCACGTCTCCGCGGGACTTGGCCGGATTGTCGCCGCGCTCGATGACGTGCGCCCGGGTGTCATGGCTGGCGAAGATCGCGACGCTCCACGCAGCGGCCGCGGTGAGGTGCGAGAACACAGGCGGCCTGTGGGCACTTGCGGCGACAGCATGCGCGCGCATCCGCTGGCGTCCCTCAACGTGGTGCGCAGCCCACTCGTCCGAATTCACATGGATGCCGCGGCGGAGCCTCGTGAACCCCACGACGGGTGCCGGGTTCAACTCGGTGGACTTTATCAGCGCGTCGTCGAAGGCAGCCACGCTTCGAGGCTGGCGGCGAGTGCTCGCGCGATGGGGCCGGCGAGTCGACGTCGTTGAGTGGCCGTCCACAAGCAAGGCTTGAGGAGGAGCGGGCGGCCACGTGCACTCTCGGCGCCGGGGACGTGCACTCTCGGCGCCGGGGACGTGCACTCTCGGCGGCGGGGACGTGCACACTCGGCGGCGGGGACGTGCACTTTCGGCGGCGGGCGGGTCTGCGGAGACTGCTACTCGTTGCCGATGCGCTTGTCGATGTTCGTCCGCACGTCATCGACGGTGTCGTGGTGGCCCTCGGGAGCGACCTTCTTCACGAAGCCGGTGGCCGCATCCAGAACGCTGTCGCTGACCCCTTCAGCCTGCTCGCTCTTCAGTGCCTCGTCGATCTTGTCCTTGTTCTGGTCCCGGAAATTCTTGCCCTGATTCACCAGGTCGTCGATACCCATTTTCGCTCCTTCGGTCCGGTCGCTGCCGTCGTCTCCCTGCCCAGTCTGACGAAGGAGCACCGGCGGGGAAACCCCGAAGCCGGCCGTGCGGAACTATCACAGTTTGCCGCGCCGAGAAAGTCCGTCCGCGCACATTCGGGCGTTTGATGGCACAATGGCAGGGTTGCGGCGGCCGCCGAGCGCTCTGGGGCGTTGTCAGCGGAGGTTCACCTGTGGGTGACTTCGTGCGCGAAAGGGGAGCAGTGGCGTCCAATGTGGTCGGCGCGGCAGCGAAGCCGTCGACGGGAAGTAATCCGGTGCGCGTGGGGCGCGCAACCGGCGCTCCCGATGCTGCGCTGCATGCCGCCGCGGCGGAGGCGCCTCGTACGGGTGACGGATGGCGCGCGAGCTATGCGCGGCGACTGTGGCTGAGCGACCTCGTGGCGCTCACCGTCGTCGTCTTCGGCACGCAGATCGCCTGGTTCGGGCTCGGCAATGCGCAGGTCGCGATCCGTGAGGACTTGCGTCTGTCGGTGGTGTCGTACTGGTTCTTCTCCGCGCTGCTCGTCGTGGCGTGGATGTGGTCGCTGAGCCTGATCGACTCCCGGAGCGATCGCGCGATCGGCACGGGCTCGACCGAGTACATCCGCATCATCTCGGTGAGCGTCCGGCTCTTCGGCATCATCGCCATCCTGGCGTTCCTGATGCGCGTCGACGTCGCCCGCGGCTATCTGCTCATCAGCTTCCCGCTCGGAGTCGCCGTCCTCCTGCTGGAGCGGTGGATGTGGCGCCGTTGGCTGGTCGTCAAGCGCGCCCGCGGCGAGTACAGCGCACGCGTTGTGCTCGTGGGGTCGGAGAGCTCCGTCGCGCAGATCAGCGACGCGCTACGCCGCACCCCGAGCGCCGGCTACCACGTCGTCGGGGCGTGCGTGCCCCTGGGCATCCCGGGCGCGACGGTGCGGGGCACCGACATCCCGATCGTGGGTAACGTGCTCTCCGTCTCGGATGCGCTCGCGTCGGTGCAGGCCGACACGGTCGCGATCTCGAGCACGGACGAGCTGCCGCCGTCGGTGGTCAAGCGGATCTCGTGGCAGCTCGAGGCGGGACGGCAGCACCTCGTGCTCGCGCCCAGCATCGTCGATGTGGTGGGCCCGCGCATCCAGACCCGTCCGGTCGCCGGACTGCCGTTGATCCACGTCGAGACGCCGCGGTACAGCCAGGGCCAGCGCCTCGTCAAGCGCGGGATGGACTTCCTGGCGTCCGCCGTCGGCCTCGTGGTGCTCAGCCCGCTCATGGCGGCCATCGCCCTCGGCATCCGCTTCACGACCGACGGCGCCGTCCTCTTCCGCCAGGTGCGGGTGGGGCTGGACGGACGTGAGTTCAGCCTGCTCAAGTTCCGCACGATGGTCGACAACGCCGAGGACCTGCTGCCCGATCTCGTCGTCCGGCGCGACGCCGGCAACGAAGTCCTGTTCAAGATGACCGAGGACCCGCGCGTGACCGGCATCGGCCGGTTCCTGCGTCGCTACAGCCTCGATGAGCTCCCCCAGCTGTTCAACGTGCTGGCCGGCTCGATGTCGCTGGTGGGTCCGCGACCGTCCCTGCCGCGCGAGGTCGAGCGCTACGCCGACCACGTGCACCGGCGGTTCATGGTCAAGCCCGGGATCACGGGGCTGTGGCAGATCAGCGGCCGCTCGACGCTGTCGTGGGAGGAGTCGGTCCGGCTCGACCTGTCGTACGTCGAGAACTGGACGCTCGTCGGCGACATCGTCATCCTCTTCAAGACCGCTCGCGCGGCACTCGCACCCGGGGACACCGCCGCATGAGCGCGATGGGATCGATCGGCGCGACCGCCCACGCGCAGTGGAGCAGGGTATGACGGGGCTCCTGGTCAGCGAGTGGATCGAGGCGACCGGCGGCGCCGAGCGCGTGCTCGACCGGCTCGCGGGGCTGTTCCCGGATGCCGACATGCTCTGCCTGTGGAATGACGCGCCCGAGCGGTTCAGCGGTCGTCGCCTGCGCGACACCTGGCTGGCCGGCACGCCGCTGCGGGGACACAAGGCGCTCGCGCTGCCCCTGATGCCGGCGACCTGGCGTGTCCCGCAGTACGGCTACGACTGGGCGATCGTCAGCTCGCACGCATTCGCGCACCATGTGAACGTGGGCTCACCCGATGTTGCGAAGTACGTCTACGTGCACACGCCGGCGCGCTACCTCTGGGCGCCCGAGCTCGACGCGCGCGGCGCCAACCGGGCCGCTCGCGTCGCCGGTCCGCTGCTGCGCGCGATCGACCGCCGGGCGGCGAAGGAGGCGACGAGCATCGCCGCGAACAGCAGGTACGTCGCCGACCGCGTCGAGCGCTCCTGGGATCGGCCGGCCACGGTGATCCACCCGCCTGTCGATGTGACCTGGATCCAGGGCGGCGGCTGGGCCCACCTCCTCACCGACGAGGACCGTCGCGTCCTGGACTCCCTGCCGGCTGACTTCGTGCTCGGGGTGTCGCGGTTCATCCCGTACAAGCGCCTGGACGTCGTGATGAAGACGGGCGAACTGCTCGGGCTGCCGGTCGTGATCGCCGGTGAGGGCCCGCTGGACGGGCACCTGCGGGCCATGGCCGAGGATGTCACGGTGCCGGTCCACTTCTCCGTTCAGTGCAGCGACGCACTCGTCTACGCGCTCATGGAGCGCGCCCGCGTCTTCGTGTTCCCGCCGATCGAGGACTTCGGGATGGTGGCGGTCGAGGCGATGGCCACCGGGACGCCGGTCATGGCGAACCGCATCGGCGGCGCGGGCGAGTCCGTCGAGGACGGCGTCGGCGGCGCGCTGTTCGACCCGCGCTCACCCGCGGAGATCCGCGCAGCGGCCGAGGCGTGCGCCGGGCTGTCCAGCGCGCAGATCGCCGCGCACGCACAGCGGTTCGACGCGAGCGAGTTCGACCGTGCGCTGGAGGACTGGGTGAGCCCGCACATCGCCCTCGCCAGGACCTAGGCGGACACGCAGTCTCGCGACGACGCGCGCGGGGCGGACTCGTCGGGAGACGACACGTTGGACGAGCGGCCCCACTTCTCGGCGACACGGGCTGCCACGAAACGGCTGCTCGCCGCGATTGCGACCGCCTCACCGGCGCGCCGGCGGTCGAGCGGCTTGAGGATCGCCGACGCCGCCCGTGCGGCCAAGCCCGAGCCGCGCTCGTCGAGTTCGGGCACCCAGGCGTATCGAGCAGACGTGTGTGCCGAGAGAGAGGGCCGGGCCCGCAGGCCCGACCCTCTCAGAATCGCTCTCGCGAAAGGACTACTTGATGATCTTCGTGACCGTGCCGGCGCCGACGGTGCGGCCACCCTCGCGGATCGCGTAGCCGAGGCCCTCTTCCATGGCGATGGGCTGGATCAGCTCAACGGTCATGTCGGTGGTGTCGCCGGGCATGACCATCTCGGTGCCCTCGGGCAGCGTGATGACGCCGGTGACGTCGGTGGTGCGGAAATAGAACTGCGGGCGGTAGTTCGTGAAGAACGGGTTGTGACGGCCGCCCTCCTCCTTGGACAGGATGTATGCCGTGCCCTCGAAGTTGGTGTGCGGGGTGACCGAACCGGGCTTGACGACGACCTGGCCGCGCTCGACGTCGTCACGCTTGGTGCCGCGCAGGAGCAGACCACAGTTCTCGCCGGCCCATGCCTCGTCGAGCTGCTTGTGGAACATCTCGATACCGGTGACGATCGTCTTCTGCGTCGGGCGCAGACCCACGATCTCGACCTCGGAGTTGATCGCGAGCGTGCCGCGCTCGGCGCGACCCGTCACGACCGTGCCACGGCCGGTGATGGTGAAGACGTCCTCGATGGGCATCAGGAACGGCTTGTCCTTGTCACGCACCGGGTCGGGGATCGACTCGTCGACGGCTTCCATGAGCTCGACGATCTTCTCAGTCCACTCGGCGTCGCCCTCGAGCGCCTTCAGGCCCGAGACGCGGATGACCGGCGCGTTGTCGCCATCGAAGTCCTGGCTTGAGAGGAGCTCGCGAACCTCGAGCTCTACCAGCTCGAGGATCTCTTCGTCGTCGACCATGTCCGACTTGTTCAGCGCGACGAGCAGGTAGGGCACGCCGACCTGCTTGGCAAGCAGCACGTGCTCGCGCGTCTGGGCCATCGGGCCGTCGGTGGCGGCGACCACGAGGATCGCGCCGTCCATCTGGGCCGCACCGGTGATCATGTTCTTGATGTAGTCAGCGTGACCCGGGGCGTCGACGTGCGCGTAGTGGCGCTTCGGCGTCTCGTACTCGACGTGCGAGATGTTGATCGTGATACCGCGCTGACGCTCCTCGGGTGCGGAGTCGATCGACGCGAAATCGCGCTTCACGTTGGTGGCCGACGGGTACTTGTCGGCGAGCACCTTCGAGATCGCTGCGGTGAGCGTGGTCTTGCCGTGGTCGACGTGACCGATCGTTCCGATGTTCACGTGCGGCTTGGTCCGCTCGAACTTGGCCTTAGCCACTAGGTCCTCCTCAGGACGTTCATGTAGATGCTCCGGGCGCTGGTTTGCGACCGGTTCTCTACGGGGATTGGTTTCTACCTTAGTAGAGGGTGTTCTGATGAATCTGTGAAGTTATGAGTCGGATGCCGGGACCGCGGGGCCCCGGCATCCGGAGCATTACTCGCCCTTGTTCTTCTGGACGATCTCGTCGGAGACGTTGCGAGGAACCTCGGCGTAGCTGTCGAATTCCATCGAGTAGACCGCGCGACCCGAAGTCTTCGAGCGCAGGTCGCCGATGTAGCCGAACATCTCCGACAGCGGCACCAGCGCCCGCACGACCTTGACGCCCTGAGCATCCTCCATCGACTGGATCTGCCCACGACGGGAGTTCAGGTCGCCGATGACGTCGCCCATGTACTCCTCGGGAGTACGCACCTCGACCGACATGAGCGGTTCGAGGATGACGGGGTTCGCCTTGCGGACGGCCTCCTTGAAGCCCATCGAGCCTGCGATCTTGAACGCCATCTCGGACGAGTCGACATCGTGCGAGGCGCCGTCCATGAGGATCGCCTTGACACCCACCATGGGGTAGCCGGCCAGCACGCCGACGTTCATGGCGTCCTGGAAGCCCTGGTCGACCGGGGCGATGTACTCGCGCGGGATGCGGCCACCGGTGACCTTGTTCTCGAACTCGTACGTCTGGTCGGCCGTGACCTCGAGCGGCTCGATCGCGAACTGGATCTTCGCGAACTGACCCGATCCACCGGTCTGCTTCTTGTGCGTGTAGTCGTGACGATCGACGGTCTTCTTGATCGTCTCGCGGTACGCGACCTGCGGCTTGCCGACGTTGGCCTCGACCTTGAACTCCCGCTTCATGCGGTCGACCAGGATGTCCAGGTGCAGCTCGCCCATGCCCTTGATGACGGTCTGACCGGTGTCGGAGTTCTGCTCGACGCGGAACGTCGGGTCCTCCTCCGCGAGCTTCTGGATCGCCAGACCCAGCTTCTCCTGGTCGGCCTTGGTCTTGGGCTCGATCGCGACCTCGATGACCGGCTCGGGGAACGTCATCGACTCGAGCACGACCTGGTGCTGCGAATCGCACAGCGTGTCGCCCGTGGTCGTGTCCTTGAGGCCGATGACCGCGTAGATGTGACCGGCGGTGACCGAGGGCACCGGGTTCTCCTTGTTGGCGTACATCTGGAAGATCTTCCCGATGCGCTCCTTCTTGGACTTCGTCGAGTTGACGATCTGCCCGCCCGAGTCGAGGTGACCCGAGTACACGCGGATGTAGGTCAGACGGCCGAAGAAGGGGTGCGTCACGATCTTGAACGCGAGGGCTGTGAAGGGCTCCTCGCGGTCGGCGTGGCGCTCGATGACGATCTCTTCGTTCTTCGGGTCGTGCGCCTCGATGGCCGGCACGTCCAGCGGCGAGGGCAGGTAGTCCACGACCGCGTCGAGCATGGGCTGCACACCGCGGTTCTTGAACGCCGAGCCGCAGAGCACGGGGTACAGCTCCGAGTTGACGGTCATCTTGCGGATGGCGCCCTTGATCTCGGCGACCGTGAGGCCCTCACCGCTGAAGTGCTTCTCCAGGAGCACCTCGTCGGACTCGGCGACGGTCTCCAGCAGCAGCTCGCGGTACTCGGCGACCCTGTCGGCCATATCGGCCGGGATCTCCTGGATCTCGTACTTGGCGCCCATGGTGACATCGCCCTTGGCATCTCCGGCCCAGACCAGTGCGCGCATCTCGACGAGGTCGACCACGCCGACGAAGTCGTTCTCCACGCCGATGGGCAGCTGGATGACGAGGGGCTTGGCCTTGAGCTTGTTGACGATCGTGTCGACCGTGAAGTAGAAGTCGGCACCGAGCTTGTCCATCTTGTTGACGAAGCAGATGCGCGGCACGTCGTACTTGTCGGCCTGACGCCAGACGGTCTCGGACTGGGGCTCGACGCCCTCCTTGCCGTCGAAGACGGCGACGGCGCCGTCGAGGACGCGAAGGGAGCGTTCGACCTCGACCGTGAAGTCCACGTGACCGGGAGTGTCGATGATGTTGATCTGGTTCTTGTCCCAGAAGCAGGTGACGGCGGCGGACGTGATCGTGATGCCGCGCTCCTGCTCCTGCTCCATCCAGTCGGTGGTCGAGGCACCGTCGTGCGTCTCACCGATCTTGTGGTTGGTTCCCGTGTAGTACAGGATGCGCTCGGTCGTCGTCGTCTTGCCGGCATCGATGTGCGCCATGATGCCGATGTTGCGGACCTTCGTGAGGTCGGTGAGCACGTCTTGTGCCACGGGGTGTTCCTTATCTTGTAGATCGAGCGGCGGGCCTTTCGTCTCGCTTCGCTCGCTCAACGACCGGGCTCCGGTGGAGCGCACCGGTCGTTGAGCGAGCGACGAAGTCGCGAGACGAAACGGTTTACCAGCGGTAGTGCGCGAAGGCGCGGTTCGACTCGGCCATCTTGTGGGTGTCTTCGCGGCGCTTGACCGCGGCACCCAGGCCGTTCGAGGCATCCAGGATCTCGTTCTGGAGGCGCTCGGTCATGGTCTTCTCACGGCGGCCCTTGGCGTAGCTGACGAGCCAGCGCAGCGCGAGGGTGTTCGCGCGGTGCGGCTTGACCTCGACCGGCACCTGGTAGGTCGAGCCGCCGACGCGGCGGCTCTTGACCTCGAGGGTCGGGCGCACGTTGTCGAGCGCCTTCTTCAGCGTCGCGACGGCATCCTGCCCGTTCTTGGTCTCCACGCCCTTGAGGGCGGTGTAGACGATCGACTCGGCGAGCGACTTCTTGCCGTCGACGAGGATCTTGTTGACGAGCTGGCTGACGATCGGCGCGCCGTAGACCGGGTCGTTGACGACGGGGCGCTTCGGGGCGGGTCCCTTGCGAGGCATGGTCCTTAACCCTTCTTCGCGCCGTAGCGGCTGCGAGCCTGCTTACGGTTCTTGACGGCCTGGGTGTCCAGGGCGCCACGGACGATCTTGTAGCGGACGCCCGGGAGGTCCTTCACGCGACCGCCGCGGACGAGCACGAGCGAGTGCTCCTGCAGGTTGTGGCCCTCGCCGGGGATGTAGGCGGTGACCTCGGTGCCGTTGCGGAGCTTGACACGGGCGACCTTGCGCATCGCCGAGTTCGGCTTCTTGGGCGTGGTCGTGTACACGCGGGTGCAGACGCCCGCCTGCTGGGGGTTCGACTTCAGAGCCGGTGCCTTGGTCTTTGCGACCTTGGGCGAGCGTCCCTTGCGAACCAACTGCTGAATGGTTGGCACGTTCTCTCCTTGTTGTGCTGCACGGTGACAGCGTCGTGGTCTCCCCCCGGACTTCGCAGTTCTTTCGATCTGTGACGTCTGAGGCTCACGCGGACCCACCGGCGCGGCAGAATGAATGACGCGTCTGTGTGGTGGGTATGCCGTGGGGGCGGCCTGTTCGCAGGCCTCTCCCTGAGATGCGGCGCCGGCTTCCTGGTCCTGTGCCGAGGCACAGCACAAGGAGCGCACGAGCGCACACCCGATCAATGATACCCGCGAAACGGCAGGGTGGTCAAACGCGCCCGGAGCTCACAGGGTCAGCGTCAGGGTGATCAGCGATGCCGCGGCGGCGAGGGCGACAGCGGATGCCGCGAGCACGACGATCACGGCGGTAATGCGGGTCCTGCGGCGACGTCCGGCGGCGCTCGCGTCGCCGTCGACCGGTGCCTGCGGGGCGCGCTGCTGCGCCGGCGCGCGCGCGGCGACGACGGGCTGCGGAGGGCGAGCGCCGTACACCTCGGAGGATGCCGCATCCGGCGCGGATGCGGCGCGGCTGGGCGCCGGCGGAACGGCGGGCGGCGGCGACGGGGTCCGCAGGGCCGGCAGCCCGGGATCGGCGTCGGCCGCGTGCTCGCGTGCGGCGCGGCGGCGGGACTCGCGCCGCGCGACGATCGTCGAGCCGTCGGTCGAGTCGTCGTCGACCGAGCCGGGGACGTACGTCGAACGGCGACGCACCGGCCCGCCGTCGTCGGACTCCGTCTGCGAAGGCACGGTCTCGGCGGACACCGTCTCGTTCGCAGCGCTGTCGGGGAGCCCCGAGCCTCCGGCCGCCGGGACGTGCGAGTCGGCGCGGCCGGCGGTCGGCGGCTCCGCAGCCGCGGGATCGCCGGCGCCCGACCTGGTGCGACGGGTGCGGATCGTGTCCTCGTCGGGAAGATCGGTCATCCATCGCTCCGCTGCAGGCGCACCTCGGCATCGCCGAGGAAGAACCGCTCGCCCGCTTCGACCTCGACCCCCGGAGGCGCCTCGACCTCGGTGCCCATCAGGGTGGCGAACAGCACGCCGTTGGTGGAACCGAGGTCGGTGACGTGCCAGCGGTCGTCGCGCAGCTCGAGCCGCGCGTGGGTCTTCGATACCGTGCCGTCGTCGATCCGCACCAGCTGCGCACCGGGATACGCGGAGTCGAGGTCGGGCCGGCGACCCACGATGAGCACGTCGGACGTGATTGCGACCGGGGAACCCGAGGGCGGGATGAGCGACCACGCGGTGCGCCGCCGACGCGTGATGATCGTCTGATCGAACGGGTCCTCGGGGATCTCGTCCTTCGCGTGCTGGGCCGAGACCGATCCGCGCGCGGAGCGTGGGATGGCTGCATCCGGTACGACGATCGCCGACACCGGCCCGGAGTTCTCGGGGAAGGCGTCGCCGTCCACCCGAGGCGCGCCGACGGGCGTCCACGGCTCGACGGGCGCGGAGACGGGCGGGGAGGCGGCACCCCGGGTGACGGGCGGACCGGCCGCGGCTGAAGCCTCGTCGACCGAGTCGCGCACGGGCACCGCCGAGATCGGCCCGGGCGCGGCGGAGTCGGCGGCGGTCACCTCGCTGGTGAGCTCGCTGACCGCGCCGAGGTCGAACCCGCCCCAGTCCTTCAGTCGCTCTTCCCGCGCATCTGCGCGCGTGCGCTCCGCACTCGACGGCTCCGCCACCCCGGGCTCCTCAGCCGGCGGCTCGACGAACATGCGCGGGGGCTGCGCGGGCAGCGGAGGCTGCGGCGGCAGGGCGGTGGGCTCGGCCACCGTACGCGACGGCCCGGATGCCGCGGGCCAAGGCAGCGGCGGTGCCGGGCGGATCGCCGGCGGGGCGGGGCGAGCGGATGCCGGCGGTCCAGGTGGGGAGGACGGATAGTCGGTGACGCGCTCGGAGTCGAAGTCGAGCGGCTCGAACCGCGACGCCTCGAAGGCGGTGCGGCCGGCGCCCGCGGCGAACGCCGTCGGCGGCACCGGAGGCGGCGTGGATCCGCCTGGAGGCGCGACCGGGAACGGGAGGGACGGGCTGTACGCCGGCGGTGTCACACGCGGGACGAACACGTCGTCGTCGAGCGTCGGAGTGCGGTGCGGCGCTCCCCCGTGCGTTCCGCGGGGGGCGGCGGATCGGGGTCCGGCCATGGTGTCGGCGCCGAGCCATCGCGCGGGTCCGAAGCCGAGGATCGACGCCCACAGCGGGAGCAGCAGCGCAGCGACCACGGTCAGGCCTGCGCCGTGGCCGAACGCGACGTTGATGCGATAGCAGGCGACGATCAAAGCCGCCCAGACGAGGAGGGGCCCCACGATGGGGATGAGGATCAGCAGGTAGAGCCACCCCGACAGACCGCCCAGCTGCAGCAGCACCACGTGGTTGAGGATCGGCACCCACGCCTTCCATTCCTCCTCGCCCGACTTGCGGAACACCGCTGACAGGCCGAGGGCGGTCCACACATACAGCACGACGAACAGCACGAACGAGGTCACGCCGAGCGGAACGGCAGTGGAGTCATCGATCATGATCATGGCGATGTGCGCGGGCGGCGAGTCCCGGCGCTTCCCCTCTCTGCGAAGCGCGAACGGACGCCGAGGGGCGCCAGGTCACGGACGAACGATTTCAACGATACGGTCGCGAGGATGCCCCGCCAGACTCCGCGGGTGCGCGTGAGGCTCTTGCGCTCCTCGTCGACGATGTTCCAGAAGGCGTCCGCCTCGGCATCCGTCAGTGTCGTGCCGGAGAAGACGGCGCGGTCGGCATCCGCCGCGAGGAACTCGCCGCGGGGCGTCTCGTACAGGCGGGCGAGCTCGCTGCGCGTGAGCACCGGCGACGAGTCGCGCCCGGAATCGACCGCGGCATCGACGTACTCGTCCCAGCCGCCGGCGATGCGCGCCGCCGGCTCGCCCTGCGTCCGACGCGATCGGCGGCGGGCGGACTTGGCCGCGGCGATCGCCAGCAGGGGTCCCGCGGTCAGCAGCAGCACCAGCAGCACGATGCCGGTGATGCGCAGGGCCGGCCAGAGCCACGACAGGTCGAGCGCCGCGGCGTCGTCGCTGCGGTCGTCGGCGCCGGAGTCCTCCTGGAGCGGGTCGGGTGGAACCACGTCCTCGATGGACTCGGGACGCACCTCGGTCACGTTCTCGGGGTTGCGCTGCTCGGACACCTCGAGGCTGGGCGACTGGCTGAACTGCGGCGTGACATCCACCGGCACCCAGTCGCCTCCCGCGGACTGCACCTCGGTCCACGCCGCCAGATCCTGCGCCCGGCAGACGCCCGCATCGCACGTGCGCAGCGTGGGGTCGGAGGAGGACAGCCGCGCCCCTATGACGACGCGCGCCGGGAATCCGAGTTCTCGGGCGACGAGCGCGACCGCAGCGGCGAACTGCTCGTCATCGCCGACCGCGGCGACGTAATTGGCGGATGCCGCCGCCCGAGGGTCGACCTCCCGCTCGAGGAGGCGCGCGAAGAGCTGGTCGATGCGGGCGAGCGAGTGCCCGGACGCGCTCGGCTGGAAGGTGTAGCCGGGCAGCGACTGCATCCATAGCGCAGCGTCGTCGTCGCCGACGTCCAGGGCGTGGCTGAGGTAGCCGCGCTCGCGGAGGAGCCGGACGAGGCCGGTGAGCGCGGCGCCGCCCGAACCCGATACGTGCTCGTCGACCCAGGTGGTCACGCTCTGCGGAACCTCGGCGTCGTCGAGCCCTCCGGGGGCCGCGATCGCGGCGAGGTCCGGGATGTTCGGCTCGACCGCGGTGAGGCGGTAGGCGTCCCCGTCGGTCAGTCCGCCACCGGCCGTCTGGACGCCCGCGCCGGCCGCCGCGCGGTAATAGAAGCGGTCCGCGAGGGAGGCGGCGCGCGCGCCCGTGAACTCGATGGATTCCAGCCGGCCGAAGGTCGGCACCCAGATCCCGTCGAGACCCTGGATGCTGACCGCCGCATCCACGCTCCGCCCCGCGCCGGCGTCGAGCGTCGAGGGCACCCGCACGAAGCGCGCCTGATCGAGGGCGCCGGTCCCGCCGCTGCGGTAGATCTCGCCGTCGTAGCTGTCGAGGGTCGCGAGCCGCACACGGTCGGGAAGCTCGCCGTCCGCGGTCACCGTGAACAGCACGTCGTCGGCGCGGTCGTCGGCGAACAGACCGCGGTACTCCGCCAGCGGACTGACCGCCGACGCGACCGCCACCTCCGGCCCGACGCTGGAGCGCAGCACCTCGCGATCCACACCGCGCGCGGCCAGCGGCACGACGACGGCGGCGGCGAGGACGGCCAGGGCGACCATCCCGGCACCGAGAGCCGCTCGACGGTGGTCGACGGCGGGACGGCGTGGGACCCGGACGCCGCTGGATGCCGCGGCGCGGCGCAGCGACCGCACCCGCTCGTCGCGGCTGCGCCACGCGAGCCAGAGCAGGCACGTGAGCAGGCCGGCGACTCCGAGGGCGGTCTCCAGCGGCGCTGCGATCGTCATCGGACCGAGACGCAGGGGAGCACTGACGGTGGTGCGGCCGAAGAACAGGCCGAAGGAGATCATCGCGAGCGCCACCGGGGCGGCTGCGTACGCGATGCGTCCGGGGCGCCACGACAGCAGAAGTCCCGCGCATGTTCCGCCCAGGAACACGATGAGCGCGGGCACGAGCAGGTTGCGGTACGTGCCGACCGGGAGGTCGACGGTGACCAGGTCCTTCCAGCCGAGCACCGCTCCGGACGCGACCTCGCCGAAGCCGCGAATCAGCTCGAGGCCGCCGCCCAGGCGCGACGGGACGGCGAGGGGGACCCCGATGAAGAACAGCACGACGACCAGGACCGCCGCGACCAGCCACCCGCCCCAGTGGCGGCGCCACGCGATCGCGGCGATCCCCGCCGCGGTCAGCGCAGAGACGCCGACGACGAGGATGAAAGTCCAGTCGCGGTAGATCGGCCACGCCGCGACGGCCGCGATCGCGACGACGGCGGTCATGAAGAACGATCCCGCGACGATGCGAGGGGCCAGCCGGGGAGTGCCGTACGCCCACGGCGGGGGGAGCACCTGGGGCTCCTTCGCCGCGCTCACGACGCCGCTCCGCGCCGGAGGAGACCGGACAGGTCGTCGAGTGTGCCGACGGTGAGCACCGTGAGCCCCGACAGCGCGCGCATGCGGGGGTGGGCCCGCTCGTCGCAGATCACCGCCACCACCGCCGTGTCGGCGGGAAAGCCCAGAGCAGCCTGGCGCAGGCTGCCGAGCGGCACCCGCGAGCCGACGACGATGAACGCGATGGACAGACGCTCGTTGGCTTCCGCCGCGAGGCGGCACACGTCTCCGATCGGCATCGTGTTCTCGAGCATGTCGATCGCGCTGAACCCGTCCAGCATCGTGCGCCGCGACGCTGCGGGGATGTGCCGGATGGCACGCAGCCGGCCGCGGACCACCCGCGGGATCTCCGATCCGATGACGATGTCGAGCTCGCGCGCATCGTGGACTGCGCGCAGCCCGAGCGAGGCCGCCGAGCTGACGGCGAGCTCGAACTCGTCGGCGTCGCCGAACTCGGCCTGGGCGACGGAGAGCACCACGGCCATCCGCGAGCGACGCGACTCCTCGTACTGCCGCACCATCAGCTGGCCGGTCTTCGCGGTGGACTTCCAGTGGATGTGGCGACGGGAATCGCCCGCGGCGTACTCGCGGATCGCGTGGAAGGACATGTCGGCATCCACCAGACGCCGGGTCGGGTTGCCTTCGAGATCGCGGATCAGGCCGGCGCTGGTCGACGGGATCGACGTGGTGCGCGGATGGACGTACAGCTCGTGCACGTCATCGAAGGCATGCTCGCGCCGCAGGAGGCCGATCGGGTCGCTGCGGACCGTCGTCGCGGGTCCGACGATCACGATGCCCCGCCGCAGCGCGGGGATCTCCAGGGGCTGTGAGACGGTGTGGCCGGGCCGCAGCAGCGGAACGCCGAACTCGACCAGCCCCGGGCCGACGGTGATGTCCAGGCGTCCGGGCAGCGCGGTGCGCTGTCCCTCGTTGCGCACGATGATCTCGCCGGTGACACCGTCGCCGGCGACGACCCGCTCGTGCGCGAGGACCAGGTCGACCTCGTACGAGCGTTCGCCGAACAGGAAGGGCACGCACATCGCCAGAAGTGCGAGCGCGACTGCGCCCGCGACCATCCACTCCACCCAGCCGAACGCGATCCCGAAGAGCAGTCCGACCGTCGCCGTCAGCACCGCGAGCGCGCCCGCGGGCCGGACCGTCTGGGCGGTCCAGTCGGACGCGGCCGCGAGCGCTGCGCCGACGGTTCGCGAGACGCGCGTCCACCACACCACGGCGCGCACGATGCGGCGGCCGCCTGCAGCCGAGGTGACCTGCGTGCTCGTCGTCGCGTTCGGACCGGCGGCGGAGCGTCCGGGCCGTCGGACGCGGACGCCCGGGTGAGGCGGGGTTCGGTCAGGCTCATACGGCCTCGCGGCGACTGGGCGGAGCGACATCCAGCAGTACCTGGCCGATGACGGCCTCGGGCGTGACGCCGTCGAACTCCGCGTCCGGGTGGAGGATGAGCCGGTGCGAGAGCACCGAGACGGCGAGCGCCTTCACATCGTCGGGGGTGACGTACGTGCGACCCTGCGAGATGGCGCGCGACCGCGACGACTTGGTCAGGGCGAGGGCGCCGCGGATGCTCACGCCCAGGCGCACCTCGTCCGCGGCGCGCGTGCCGTCCACGAGCCGCGCGATGTAGTCCAGGACGAGTGCATCCACGTACACCGACGCCGCCAGGTCGGCCATGCCGACGAGGGCCTGCGGCGTGACGACCGGCGACAGCTCGGCCGTGGCGACCGCGGCGCCGTCGAGGATGCGGACGGTCGCCGCGTGGTCGGGGTAGCCGAGCGAGGCGCGCATCATGAAGCGATCGAGCTGCGCCTCCGGCAGCCGGTACGTGCCGGCCTGCTCCACGGGGTTCTGGGTCGCCAGCACCAGGAAGGGCACCCCGACCTGTCGGGATACGCCGTCGATGGTGACCTTGCCCTCCTCCATGACCTCCAGCAGCGCGGACTGCGTCTTCGGGCTCGCCCGGTTGATCTCGTCCGCCAGGACGATGTTGGCGAAGACGGGGCCGGCGTGGAACTCGAAGGATCCGGTCTTCTGGTCGTAGACGGTGATGCCGGTGATGTCGCCCGGGAGCAGGTCGGGCGTGAACTGGATGCGGGTGTTGGTGCCCTGCACGGACTGCGCCATGGCGCGGGCCAGCGAGGTCTTGCCCGTGCCCGGCACGTCCTCGAGCAGGACATGGCCGTCGCTGAGCATGGCGGTCAGGACGAGTTCGACGACGCGGCGCTTGCCCAGGACGGCGCGCTCGACGTTGTCGGCGATCTGGCCGAACGTCTGGGCGAACCAGGTCGCCTGATCCTGAGTGATGCTCATGTGCGGCTGTCCTTCATCGGTCGTTCTCGAGTGCGCGGGTCACGTCGCGGGCGGGGGGTTGTTCGGTTCACAGGATGTCGAGAACGTCGCCGTCGCAGGAGAAAGGCCCCAGCCCTGTGCACCCCAGTCCACCGACACGGTGATCCCGTCGACGCGCACCGCGCCGACCGGCACCGACCAGGTGTCGGGCGTGTGGGGCAGCACCGCTCCTGCGGAGTCGTAATAGACGAGTCCGGCGTTGCCGAAGGCGATCGCGGCCTTGCCGCCGGCGGTGTCCGCGGACGAGTCGCCGACGGGCAGCAGGTCCGATCCGCCGACGCACGCCTGCACGCCCCACGTGGCCTGCACCTGGTACGGCGCGCTGCCGGCCCGGGGTGTCACGGCCGCCCACTCCGTCGCGGTGCCCCAGCTCTCGTGCACGTACCGGACCTGGACGCCGGGGTCGCGGTCGAAGACCGAGCTGGGCAGTCCTGCGAACTCCGCGTAGTTGCGGTTGGGCACGGGCTCGTCCGAGGTCGGCGCGCTCCGGATGATCCACGCCGCACGGCCGTCGGCCACATCCGGGGCGGCATCGACGGCGAACGTGTACCCGACCGGCGCAGCGGTGTTCTGCGGCACGCGGACGCTCTGAGTCGCGGTCGAGCGGCCGTAACGCTCACCCTCGAACCACGACTCGGCGCACAGCGTGAAGGAGTATTCCTCCCCGTCGGTGAGTCCGGGGAAGGATGCGGTCGCCCCCTCCGTGGTCGCCGTGCACGAATCGCCCTCGCGGACGATGCCGAAGCGCAGCGTCGACCCGTCACCGCCGAGCGTCGCGGTGGCGTCCGCGGTGACCGTCGAGGTTCCGTCGCCGTTCGACGCCGGGGTCAGTGCCAGCGCGAGGTCTGTCGGCGCACCGATGCCGTTGCCCCAGACCGTAACGGCGGCGCCGGCCGCGGCTCCTTCCTGCCCGGGCGGCGGGTCGAACCGCGAGAACGGAGTGATCGTGATCGGGCTGGAGACGTTCGAGCCGACGCGATACTCGCTCAACTCGATGATGGTCTCGCCGCCTACGGGCACCCGCACGGTCTCGCCGGCGGGACTGGTGATCTCCAGCGCGCCGGTCTTCTCGGTGTCGATGCCGTCGATCGTCAGCGAGACGACACCTCCCTCACCAGCGGTGACCACGGGGCGAACCTGGATCTGCGACGGCGCGGCCGGCGAATCGTAGGCCCACGCATCAACACGCACACCCGCGCGCGAGGTGCCCACGTCGTTGCGCGCATACGCCTCGTAGGTGCGCCGCTCGCCGTTGGGCGCCGCAATCGGCGGGCACCAGCCGTCCGCCGAGCATTGCGCGACCTCGGACCCGTTCGAGCGGATGACGAACCCGGTCAGGGCGGGGTAGGCGAGGCCGGCCTCGCCCGGGTCCACCCGCAGGGTGAGCTCTCCATCGGAGAAGCCGGTCTGATAGACGCTGGCGGGCGCCTTGGGGAAGCCCTGCAGGTCGAGGAGGAGCTGACCGTCGCGCTCGGCGTTGCTGCGCCGGCCCTGCGCGTCCTCCACGGAGAACGCGGCGGTGCAGGTCGCCCCGGGAGCGTCGCCGTCCCACGTGGCCAGGACCGACGTCTCCGAGGCGACCTGGAAGCTGATTCCGACGCACGCTCCGGTGGGACGAGCCTCCACGACGGTGAGCGGCGTGCGCGGCAGCGGGTTGACCTCGCCGCTCGCCCCGATCACGGAAATCGTGCACGACGACCCGCCCGCCTGCGAGCACTGCTCGGTGACCGACCCCCCTTGCGGAAGCGTCGAAGGTGCGGCACCGACGCGCAGGATGAGACGGACCGGAGGGACAGCCGGATGGCTGGTCACCGAGACGATCGCCTCCTCCTCGACACCCGGCACGGCGCGGTCCGCGCCGACCACGGTCACGATCGATCCGTTGAGCGAGACCTCGAACGCCGAGCCGGCGTACTCGAGCGCGTAGGCGATGCTGCTCCAGTCCTCGCGCAGCTGCCAGCTGGTCATGTTCTGCAGGTCGAATTCGGCCGTCTCACCCGGCCCGACGGCCAGCGATCCGGCGCGCAGCTCGGGTTGGGGATCGAGCGCCTGGATCACGATCGGCACCGAAAGATAGGTCCACTCGGTCTGGCCGACAAGCCGGACCGGCACCTGGCAGGCGTCAGCCCACGGTGCCCCCGCCCCGGCGTCGTACCGCACCAGCGTGCCCGACTCGACCGTGCAGGATGCTTCGGAGCGAGCCCCCGACGGGCGCACCTCGGTATTCACCTCGAGCGTCGCGCCTCGGGGCACTGCCACGAGCGTCGCCATGTCGAACGTGACCGACTCGAGCTCGGCGACCTCGGGCGTCGGTGCACCCGAGCGCATCGCCAGGGCGAGGTCGTCGGTGCCGGGGACGCGGAGGAACGCGTACGTCGTCACGGCGCCCTCGGGGCCCTCGCCGCTCACGGCGAACGGGATCACCCGCGTGCTGTCGGGCAGTGCGCCGCTGAGCTGCCGGCCGTCGACGGAAACGCCCGGCTGGTCGCCCCACAGGCTCACCGACAGGTCGTCGACATCGCCACCCGACCACGACGCCCGTCCGGAGAGCACGTCGACCCCCCTCGGGAAGTCTTCGCGCGTCTCTGCGGTGAGCACGGTGTCGTCGACGACCGGATAGTTCGGCACGCTCTCGCGCACCACCTCGACGACGATGAGACCGCGGCCGGTGTTGCCGGAGCTGGACTCGACGTCGTAGAGGAAGGACATCGTGGTCGGCTGGGTTCCGGCCTCGATGACGACGGTCGTCTCGCCGACCGATTCCAGGCGCCCGTCGAGGCGGTCGTATTCGGGGTTGGCGCTGCCGTCGCTCGAGGTCTCCGGCAGGTCGGGCCGGACGTCGGTGACCGACAGCGTGCCCATCGTCGGGTCCACGTCGTTGGCCAGCGGACTCACCCGGATCGTGCTCGTCGCTCCCGACTGCACCTGCACGTAATCGGTGAAGGTGACGGGACTGGGATTGGACTGGCTGTCCAGGACTCCGAGGCGCACGAAGCCCTCGCCCGTCTGCCCGAACGCGTCCACGACGCGATAGCGGAACGACACCTGCCCGCGGTACCCGGGCACGCTCGTGTACAGGATCGACTCTCCGTCGGCGGCGACCGTCGCCGATCCGCTGGCGGGCTGGCTCACGATGCGGTCGAGGCTCACGACATCCCCGTCGGGATCCATGCCGAAGTCGTCGAACTCGACGAGCGTCGACTGGCCGCTGAGCACGCGACCCTCCAGCGTCTCCGGCATCGGTGCCCGGTTGGCGTCGTCGGGGAGCACCTCGATGTGCACGGTTGCGGGGTCTTCGAGCGCAGGAGCCCCGGTCGTGTACACCGTGTAGTCGATGCGATACTCCCCCGGCTCGGTCGGCGCGAGGTAGCGCAGCACGTCGCCGCCGGCGAAGGCGAGCGCGGCGGGCGAGCTGGAGACGATCGACACCGGGTTGAGGGTCGGCTTGCCTCCGGAGGGGGCGATGTCATTGTCGAGGACGGGGATGTCGATCTGCGACCCGGCGCGCACGACGACGGTGTCATCGACGGCGATGGGAGCCAGCTGGGGCGCGGGGGGCAGCAGGAAGACGGTCGCCTCCCCCGCCACGGTGGCGCCCTCGTCATCGGTGCCGTCGCTGATCGTGTACGTGACGGTGCCGAGGCGACCCGTCGCTCCGGATGCCGTCGTCCCCGACACGCGCAGGTAGTTCTGACCGACCGCGTCCACGGAGAGACTGGCGCCCTCATCCGCATGTCCGACGACGTCGCTGAGCAGCAGCACCCGCCGCGTGGGGTTGGACACCGCCGTGAATACGTCGAGCGTCGCGTCCTGCTGCGGATGCACGAAGGCGACGACGGGTGAGGTCGCCAGCTGCGGCGGCGCATCGGCGGGGAGGATCGTGATCCGGGCCGTCCCCGTCGCCTCGGACAGGCCGTCCGAGACGGTGAAGTCGACGCGGAACGTGCCGGGGGCTCCCGCTGCGAAGTCGAAGGATGCCGAACCGCCGACGACGGTCGCGGTGGCCGCGGCGCCGTCGAGCACGCGCACGGATTCGAGCGCCATCGCCCCGGCGGTGCCGGTCACGTGCGGCGTCACATCGACGGTGAGGCCGGCTCCGATCGTGTCGACGACCGCGAAGGACTGGACCGTCAGTGTGGGCTCCGATGACACGCGCACCATCAGCGGCTTCGTCTCGACCTGGCCGACCGTGTCAGCGACGGTGACGTTGATCTCGACGAGCTCGTCGCCGTCGCCGCCGTCATCGCTGTGTTGATAGACCACTTCGCCGCCGGGCGTCGCTGCGACGCTGCCCGCGCCCGAGGTGTTCTGCACCGACAGCAGCAGCAGCGGGTCGCCGTCGGGGTCTACCCAGCCCGGCATCACCGGGACGGTGACGGTGCCGCCCCGCGCGACCTCGGGCGTGGGCCAGGGCACCAGGCATCCTTCGACGCCGCACCACTGCGGCGCGCCGTTGCCCGTCGACACCGACAGCGTGACCTCCACGGGCGACGACGACAGGCCGCCCTCCGAGGTCCCGTCGGTCACGGCGTACGCGAAGCCGGCGCTGCCCGCCGCGTCCGGTGCGACCTCCACCGTGAGGCGCTGCCCGTCGTCGGTGATCGAGACCGTGCCGAAGCCCGGGTCGAGCCCGGTGACCGAGGCAGGGTCGATGCTCAGCACGTCCTCGTTGGGGTCGTGGTCGTTCATCAGCACGGGCAGGGTCACCAGGCTCCCCGCACGCACGCCGAACGCGTCCGGGACGGCGACCGGGGGCCTCGGGTCGATCACGACCTGCAGCTGCTCCTCGCTCTGTGCGGCATCGGGGTCGGTGCGCTCGTCGAGCGTCCAGTCCTGGCTGGACTCGACCAGCTTGCCGTCCGGCAACGTCCAGACCCACCCCGTGCGCGTCTCGTTCAGGATGACGGCGTCGTCGCTCGCGACGAAGGTGGGGCGCAGATCGTCGGGCAGTTCGTCGACCGTCGTAGTCGAGCTCTGACGGCCCGTTCCGCGAGCTCCACAGTCGACCGTTCCCTCCGCCCTCCGGCAGCCACGCGGCGAACACCTCGCCGTCGTGCACGATCGGGCGCGCAGGTGTTCCGAGCAGGCCCGAACCGTCTCCCTCCTCGGTCGTGACCCCCGATCCGTCGAGCGGCACCCGCATCAGTGCTCTCTCGTCGGCGAGGTACACCGCCGAGCCGCCCGGGTCGGGGTGGCTGACGAGCACGGACGCCGTGGCCGGTGTCGAGATCGCGGTCTCGGCCCCCTCGAGCCACACCTCCCCGTCGGTGGTGTCGATGACCGCCCATGCGTCTCCCGCGGCCGAGATCGCCGGGGCGGCGATCGCATCCGTCTCGAGGGGATCGACGGAGCGCAGCTCGGAGGCGCGGATGTCGTACTGCAGCACCGAGCGGTCGGCGATCGAGTAGCTGAACAGCATCCCGCGCTCGTCGACGGCGATCGCGTCGGCGGTGTAATCCGCGGTGCTCTCGTCCTCGGACGGTGAGGGCTCGAGCTGGGTCGTCCCGCCCGACGACAGCCTGCCGACGAAGACCGCACCGGAGTCGGTTCGGTAGGCCACGAAGTCGCCCGCGGTGGCGACATCCGTCGTTCCGGGGGGCGTCTTCGGCGAGTCGCGCAACGCGAGGTCATCCAGATCCGCCGGCAGGGCGGCGTCGATCTCGGTCAGCCTGGTGAAGCTGTCGGAGAAGAGGTACACGCCGTCCGCGGTCTGCGCGACCTGGCTGGGATCGCTGACGTTGCGCACGGTGTCGAGTTCGCCGACGGTGGTGTTGACGCGGGCATAGCGGCGGACCTCGCCGGTCTGCAGCGCCCAGACCGAGGTGTCGGTCTTCGCGGTCTCCTGCGCATCCAGTCCCGGCCACACGATGCTGACCCCCGCGACCAGGGCGAGGGCCGCGGCGCCCGCCGCGAGCCCGGCCGCCGTCCGGCGCTGCATCAGAGCACCCCCGACAGCAGGAGCGCCGTCACAGTGCCGCCCACCACGACGACGAGGCCGACCGCCGCCGCGACCCACGGCAGCATTCGCCGCGGGCGGTCGGGCGCCGAGAAGTCGGTGTCCTCGTCGCGGGCCAGTCCTGCCACCCCTGCGCCGGGGCGGGTCTTGCGCCGCTCGTCGCGCTCGATGCGGCTGCGCGCGGGTCCGCGCAGGTCGGTGTCGGCGAAATCGACCGGCCCGGATGCCGGAGACCACTCGTCCGCGGCGATCTCGATCTGCGCGGGCGAGATGCCGAGCTCTGTCTGGACGGCGCGCAGGGCCTCGGCGAACTCGCGGGCCGAGGCGTAGCGCTGCCGCGGATCGCGGCTCATCGCACGCGCGAGCACGGCCTGGAGGGACGCCGGGACGTCGGTGCGGTCGATGTCGACGTAGGTCGCTCGCGCGATGCGGCGGCGCAGCTGCTCCTTGGTGTTCTGCCCGCGCTCGGGCCGCTCGAAGGGACTGTGTCCGGCGAGCAGCGAGTACACCGTCGCGCCGAGACTCCACACCTCGCTGGCCACCGTCCCGGCGGAGTCCTCGGCGATCACCTCCGGGGCGCTCCACGGGATCGACATGGCCAGCACCTCGTCGGCGGTCTGCCGCGCGAGCGAAGAGGAGATGCCGAAGTCGGCGAGGACCGGAGCCCCGAAGGTGGTGACCAGGATGTTGCTGGGCTTCACGTCGCGGTGCACCAGCCCGGCCCGGTGCGCGGATTCGAGCGCACTGGCCATCTTGACCCCGACGGTGAGCACCTCCGGCACCGGGATGCGCTCGTTGCGGTACCGGTGGGACAGCGACCCGGGACAGAACTCCATCACGATGTACGGCCGCCCGTCGGCCGAGATGCCCGCCTGGTAGACGGTGACGATCGAGGGATGCGCGGACAGGTGCGCCAGCACGTCGGCCTCGGCGTTGAACATCCGCCGCAGGTCGGGATCACGCACGTCGCTCGGCAGTACTTTGACCGCGACATCCCGCCGAGGCATGTCCTGCTCGTAGAGGAAGACGTCGGCGAAACCGCCCGAGCCCAGGGGCCGGATGTAGGCGAGCCCCGGCAGTATCGGGGGCGCGGACGGCAGGCGTGTGGCCACCGAAGCCTCCCCGGAGTTCGCCCGCTCACTGCGGCGGGGCGCCACTGCCCTGTCCGTTCACGAGGGACGGTGCAGTACAAACCCGATCATGCTAACAAAACCGCTTGTGAGCGCCTCGACCCGCTGTGGACTCGCGCACGCACCCCGTGCGCCCTCCGCGATCACGCCGGCGGCGGGTCATTGGGATCGAACGGCGCGTCCAGCGACCGGGTCAGCTCTTCGAGCATCGCCTCGATCTGCGGCTCGACGTACCGGCCGATCGCCGCCTGGATCCGCAGGCGGTGATGCAGCAGGATCGTGCACACCTCGCGGCCGACCATGTTGGCGTAATCGTCGGCGAGGCCGACCTCCTGGCGCAGCGCCGCCTTCGCCTCGTCGCTGAGCGGCGGAAGCGCCGGGATGCCGGAATCCGCCTCTTCGGCGAGGCCGGAGATCGTGAACAGGAACGGGGCACCCGGCTGCGGTTCGGGGTCCAGCGGCAGTCCCTCGAACTCCGGCTCGAGTCCCTCGGCGGGGCGGTAGCTGCGTGCGCGGTTGCGGGCGGCCTGGTGATCGAGCTCGGTCTGCAGCATCGGCAGGTTGACGGCGGTGTACTCGGCGACGGCGTGGTCGACGATCGTCTTGATCCGCGTCGACAGTCCGTGCTGCACGCCGTGCGGCACATCCGCTCCGAGTCCCGCCGCCGACAGCACGGGAGAGCCGAAGCAGCGCCGGCACGGGGCGACGCGGCCCCGGTGGGTCGCCGGCTCCCAGCGGGGAAGCCAGCGCAGCCAGGCGTCCACCGCCTGGCTGACCTGCGTCTCGAGCGAGCGCTCCACGACTCAACGGTAGTCCGCCACGCCAGTCGGCGCCCGGGTTTCCGGGGCGCCGCGCCGCCACAGCGCCCGGTGGAGGGCGCTCGCAGCGACTCCCTACTCGTCGAACTCGTCCTCCCACGGCCACCGCGGTCGTTGCGCCCGAGTGCGAACGAGCGCGATCCCGCCCCATGCGGCGACGGCGCCCGACGCGGCGACGACGACGCCGAACCACGTCGTGGCGATGCGTCCCGCCACACCGGTCGCGACGGCCAGGTCCGCTCCGGTCGAGAGCACTCCGATCCACATCGAGACGACATAGACGACGTAGCATGCCAGCGCCGCCCACAGCGCACCCCAGAAGGACGGATGCTGCCGACGCAGCGTCAGCCACAGCGAGAGGGCGAACGCCGCGGTCGCCAGGGCGGTCGCGACGATGCCCGGAATCTGCCCCAGGCCACGCGCCTCGACGATGTCGGCCCCGACAGCGAGGCTCACCATCCCGAGAGCGAAGATCACGAGCGCGATGAACGAGACGGTCGCGAGGGCGAGCGCGACGATCGGGCGGACCGGTCCGCCGGAGGATTGCGGAGCGCCGGTCACACCTACACGCGCGTGAGCTGAGGACCCGCCTCGAGCGTGCGCTCGTACTCGCGCTGAGCCTCGATGTTCAGCTCGGTCACGCGCGCGCCGCGGGAGGCCACCCAGGCACCGAACCAGATCGTCAGCTCGCGGCCGATGATGAACGCGCCGATCGCGAGCGGCGCGAGGAACTCGCTCTGGACGAGGGCAGCCCCTTCGCTCGCGGTGAGCATCCAGAACGGCGCCTGGAACAGCACCCCGAGGATGTGGCCGAGATACGCGGCGACGCCCACGAGCAGGCCGAAGATGACCCACGCCCCCCAGCGGCCGCGGTTGATGATGGCGCCGAGCAGCCAGAACGCAACGAAGAACACGACGATGGGCACCCACAGCGCCCAGGTGCCGAGGGCGAGGAGCGCGGTCGAGCCGAGGGTGTCCACCGTGACGTCGCCATTGAGCAGGCCCACGCCCAGCCACACCGCGAGGTACAGCACCCCGAAGGCGAGAGCGGCGAGCAGCCCGATGGCGCCGGCGGCACCGCGGTTGCCGCGCAGGCGCGGTGCTTCGGGAGCCTGCACGAAGATCGGCTGCGGGGTGGAGTACGCGGGCGCCACGACAGCGGTCTCGGCTGCGGGGGTCTCCATGACGGTCTCGCGTTGCGTCACCACGGGTGTCGCGGCCACGGTCTCGGCCGGAGGCTCCCACGCCGGCGTCGAGTCGTCGGCGTGCGCCTCGTAGAGTGCGCTGTCGAAGGTCGAATCGTCGTCGTACGCGGAGCGCGCGGGCTCGACGGGCGTCCGGGGTGTCTCGGCGGTCTCGGCCGGGGAGTCGACGTGCGACTCGTGGGCCGCGGTCTCGTCCGCGACCGCGTTCCGGCGGGCGGCTTCGGCATCCGCGATCCCCTGGTTGGCGCTGTCCACGACGTCGTCGACCGGCCGGGGCTCATCGACAGGTTCGCCGTAGGACGACTTCGACTCACTCATCGGGCGCACTCCTCACGCAGGGCGTGTCCCTGCACTGCGAGAGTAACCTGCGGCCGGCGTCCTCCCGCGGAGGCGTGCCGTGCAATTGCGGGAGTGGCGAGGCGAATGGATGCCGGTCGCGACGCGACGGGCGGGCACGACGAGCGGCCGCGGGTGCGCGCTTAGGGTGAGGGCATGGCAACTCGGCGCACGCCGCGGGCGGTGGCCGCGGCATCCGTTCTCGTGTGCGTCGCCGCGCTGGCTGCCTGCCTGCCCGAGCCCACTCCGTCGCCCTCCGCCGGCGCTTCCGCTGCGCCCGAGCCGGAGTCGAGTGCGTCAATCACGCCGCAGCCCTCGGCGTCGCCCTCGGCGACCGCGGGCCTCGTGCGGATCCCCGCCGACTGCCGCGAGATGCTGACGCCGGCCGTGCTCGCGCAGCTGGAGGGCATCCCGCTGAACGACCCGGGCAACGGCATCCCGACCGGCGTGCAGCCGGACGGCAGTCTCGCCTGTCTGTGGCGCGATCCCCGGGCCGACACGACCCACATGATGACAACGATCACGTACGTCGCGCGCGGCGCCGCCCTCGACATGCTCAATGAACTCGCCGCGGCTGAGGGCTTCGCCTGCTACGCGCCCGACGGCGGAACCCGCTGCGAGAAGACGTGGTTCAACGAGGTGTACCCCGTCGTGGACGGCCGCACGCTGTTCTGGCGCGATGGGATCCTCATCGACTCGAGGTTCTCGAATCTCGCGCCCGACGGCTACACGGCGGCGATCGTCGCGAGCGTGTTCGGCTGAGCCTGTCGAAGTCTGAGCGTGTCGAAGTCTGAGCCTGTCGAAGTCTGAGTCACCCCCACACGTGCGCGGCCAGGCGCGTGCCGTAGAACTCCGGATGCCATCCCCGCTCCACGCTCGAGAGCCACAGACCGCCGCGCAGCGTGTGCTCCTCGAGCACGTCGGCGGCGGTTCGCGTGCATACGACGGCGTCTGAGTCGGATGCGCAGTCGAAACCCTGGCCACGCAGCGAGGATTCGGCGATCGCGCCGGCGTCGCCCGCGACCCGGGAGAGCGTCGATTCGATCGTCCGCCCGTCTCCCGCCTGCCAGTGGCAGGAGATCCGCACCGACGGCGCGAGCGCATCGGTGAGTGCGGTGATGACCGTGGGCGGCGGGGCCGCGTCCTGCGAGAGCAGCACCTCGGGGGTCCAGGTGATCTCCGCCCACAGATCGTCGGGGTACAGGGCCCGGCAGTCGAGCTCGCCGGACGCGATCGCGCGGCTCGCGGGGGCCTCCGTCGCCGGGGCGGCCACCGGCTGCGACGTCGTCGCGCGGAGCATGTCGCCCATCCACGCGACCGAGACCGGGAGCATCGGCTGCGCCAGCCAAGCCAGCACCGCGACGACGGCAGCGCACAGGAGCCCCGCGGGCCATGCGATCCACGAGTTGCGTCCACCGGTGCGCGCCAAGGCCCCCACCTCCTGCTTCCACGGTAAGCGGGTGGGCGACGGGTCCCGGATCCGGCGCGCGACGGTCGCCGAGACCGATATCCCGCACCCGAGCCGCCGACTCGCCGAACGCGGGTCTCATCGCGACCGCGACGCTTTCCTGCTTACGCCACACATATTCGTAGGGGCAGAAGCAGGAAACTGTGGCAGTCGGCGATCTGCGTCGCAGATGCCCTGGTGAAATGCGGGGATGCGAAAGGCCCCTGCGCGAGCAGGGGCCTTTCGGTGCGATCACGGATGCCGCGGACCCTCCGACGAGCTCAGCGTCGGCGCGGGATCAGTTGTAGGTACCGGGCGTGAAGTCGTCCGTCGAGAAGCTGTCGAAGTCGACGTAGCTCAGGTCGGCGTCGCTGTAGGCGCCGTCCGACGCGAAGATGCGGTTGGGGTACCGCTCGCTCTTCGCCTCCTCCGTCGCCTCGACCACGACGTTGCGGTACTTCGCAAGTCCGGTTCCGGCGGGGATGAGCTTTCCGATGATGACGTTCTCCTTGAGGCCCAGAAGCGGGTCGCTCTTGCCCTCCATGGCGGCCTGCGTCAGGACGCGGGTCGTCTCCTGGAAGGAAGCGGCCGACAGCCACGACTCGGTCGCAAGCGACGCCTTCGTGATGCCCATGAGCTCCGGGCGACCGGACGCGGGGCGCTTGCCCTCGGCCACGGCCTCGCGGTTCATGTTCTGGTACTTCTTGAAGTCGACGAGCTCACCCGGAAGCAGCGTGGTCTCGCCGTGGTCGACCACGGTGACCTTCCGCAGCATCTGGCGCACGATGACCTCGATGTGCTTGTCGTGGATCGGCACACCCTGCGAGCGGTAGACGCCCTGAACGCCGTTGACGAGGTAACGCTGCACCTCGCGGGCGCCCATGACACGCATGACCTCCTTGGGGTCGAGCGTGCCCACCAGGATCGGCTGACCGACCGTGACGTGCTGGCCGTCCTCGACCAGGAGCGTCGCGCGGCGAAGCACCGGGTAGACGTGCGGCTCGTCGCCGTTGTCGGGCGTCACGATGACCTTCTTCGCGCGATCGGTCTCCTCGATCGTGATGCGACCGTCCGACTCGGCGATCGGCGACGCACCCTTGGGGGTGCGAGCCTCGAAGAGCTCCTGCACACGCGGCAGACCCTGGGTGATGTCATCGGCCGAGGCCGAACCACCGGTGTGGAAGGTGCGCATCGTGAGCTGCGTTCCGGGCTCACCGATCGACTGGGCCGCGATGATGCCGACGGCCTCGCCGATGTCGACGAGCTTTCCGGTCGCGAGCGAGCGGCCGTAGCACTGCGCGCAGACACCGACAGCCGAATCGCAGGTGAGCACGGAGCGCACCTTGATGGTCTCCACACCCGCCGCGATCAGCGTGTTCAGCAGCACGTCGCCCACGTCGTCGCCGGCCGAGGCCAGCACGTTACCCTGCAGCGTCGACCGCGTCGGAGGCGAGCGTGCGCGAGAACACGGAGTTCTCGACGTTCGCGTCCTTCACGAGCACGCCATCGGCACCGGGCGCCGCGATCGGCAGCTCGAGGCCCTTCGACGTGCCGCAGTCGTCCTCGCGGATGATGACATCCTGCGAGACGTCCACGAGGCGACGGGTGAGGTAGCCCGAGTCGGCCGTACGGAGGGCCGTGTCGGCCAGACCCTTGCGGGCACCGTGCGTCGCGATGAAGTACTCCGCCACCGACAGACCCTCGCGGTACGAGGAGATGATCGGACGGGGGATGATCTCACCCTTGGGGTTGTTCACCAGGCCTCGCATACCCGCGATGTTGCGGATCTGCAGCCAGTTGCCACGGGCGCCGGAGGAGACCATGCGGTTGATGGTGTTGTCCTCGGGGAAGTTCGCCCGCATCGCGGTCTGGACTTCGTCGGTCGCCTCGGTCCAGATCTTGATGAGCTCCTGGCGACGCTCGGAGTCGGTCGTGAGACCCTTCTCGTACTGCGACTGCACCTTGGCGGCGGCCTTCTCGTGGCGTGCCACGATCGCGGGCTTGTCCGGCGGGGTGAGGATGTCGCTCAGCGCGACCGTCACACCCGAACGGGTGGCCCAGTAGAAGCCGGCGTCCTTGATGCGGTCCAGGGTCGCTGCGACCTCGACCTTGGGGTACTCCTCGGCGAGCTTGTTCACGATCTCCGAGAGCTTGCCCTTGTCGGCCTGCTTGCGCACGAACGGGTAGCCCTTGGGGAGCGTGTCGTTGAAGATCGCCTGATCCGAGCGAGGTCTCGACGAGGCCGTTCTTCTCGTACGCCTCGATCGACTCCTGCGTGTCACCCTCGGCCTCGAGGAACGACAGGCCCGGGATGCGGATGCGCACCTTGGCCTGCAGATCCAGCGTGCCCTCGTCCTTGGCCAGGATCGCCTCGCCGACCGACCCGAACGCGCGGCCTTCGCCGGCAGCACCGGGCTTGACGGTGGTGAGGTGGTGCAGACCGATGATCATGTCCTGCGAGGGCAGGGTCACCGGACGGCCGTCGGACGGCTTCAGGATGTTGTTCGACGCGAGCATCAGGATGCGGGCCTCGGCCTGAGCCTCGACCGACAGCGGCAGGTGGACGGCCATCTGGTCGCCGTCGAAGTCCGCGTTGAACGCGGCGCACACGAGCGGGTGCAGCTGGATCGCCTTGCCCTCCACGAGCTGAGGCTCGAAGGCCTGGATGCCGAGACGGTGAAGCGTCGGCGCGCGGTTGAGGAGCACGGGGCGCTCGCGGATGATCTCCTCGAGCACGTCCCACACCTCGGGGCGCGTGCGCTCCACGGCGCGCTTGGCGGCCTTGATGTTCTGCGAGTGACCGAGGTCGATCAGGCGCTTGATCACGAACGGCTTGAACAGCTCGAGCGCCATCTGCTTGGGCAGACCGCACTGGTGCAGCTTGAGCTGCGGGCCGACGACGATGACCGAACGGCCCGAGTAGTCCACGCGCTTGCCCAGCAGGTTCTGGCGGAACCGGCCCTGCTTGCCCTTGAGCATGTCGCTCAGCGACTTCAGCGCCCGGTTGCCGGTGCCCGTGACGGGACGACCGCGGCGGCCGTTGTCGAACAGCGCGTCGACGGCCTCCTGCAGCATCCGCTTCTCGTTGTTGACGATGATCTCGGGGGCACCGAGGTCGATCAGGCGACGGAGGCGGTTGTTGCGGTTGATCACACGGCGGTACAGGTCGTTGAGGTCGGAGGTCGCGAAGCGGCCACCGTCCAGCTGGACCATCGGGCGCAGCTCCGGCGGGATCACCGGGACGACGTCCAGAACCATGGATGCCGGGCTCATACCCGTCATCAGGAACGAGTTGACGACCTTCAGGCGCTTGATCGCGCGGATCTTGCGCTGGCCCTTGCCCTCGGAGATCTGCAGGCGCAGCGAGTCGGACTCGGCCGCGAGGTCGAACGCCTCGAGGCGGCGCTTGATGGACTCCGCGCCCATGTACGCCTCGAAGTACTGACCGAACCGGTCCTGCAGCTCGTGGAAGATCTCGTCCTCGCCCTTCAGGGCGCCGACCTCGAGGGTGCGGAAGTCCTCCCACACCTTCTCCAGACGGATGATCTGGTCGTCGAAGGACTTGCGGATGCCGGCCATGTCCTTCTCGGCGGCATCCTTGACCTTCTTCTTCTGGTCGGCCTTGGCGCCCTCTTCCTCGAGCGCCGCGAGCTCCTCCTCCAGCTTGTGGAGGCGCGTGGCGATGCGCGAGTCGCGCCGGTCGCCGAGCGTCTTCAGCTCGAGCCGGATGTTGTTCTCCTGCGTCGGGAGGTCACGGTGACGTGCCTCCTCGTCGACCGAGATCACCATGTAGGCGGCGAAGTAGATGACCTTCTCGAGGTCCTTCGGCGCCATGTCCAGCAGGTAGCCGAGGCGTGAGGGCACGCCCTTGAAGTACCAGATGTGGGTGACGGGCGCGGCGAGCTCGATGTGGCCCATGCGCTCGCGGCGGACGGAGGACTTGGTGACCTCCACGCCGCAGCGCTCGCAGACGATGCCCTTGAAGCGGACGCGCTTGTACTTTCCGCAGGCGCACTCCCAGTCGCGGGAGGGCCCGAAGATCTGCTCTCCGAAGAGGCCGTCCTTCTCGGGCTTGAGCGTGCGGTAGTTGATGGTCTCCGGCTTCTTGACCTCGCCGTACGACCAACGACGGATGTCGTCGGCGGTGGCCAGGCCGATGCGAAGCTGGTCGAAAGTTGTTGATTCGAGCACTAGTTCTCAGTTCTCCTGTATCGGAATTCTGTATCGGACCGGCGGCTTCAGATCTCGTCGATCGACGAGGACTCGAAGCGGCTGGAGATGTTGATGCCGAGCTCTTCAGCGGCACGGAAGGCGTCGTCGTCGGTGTCGCGGAGGTTGACCGCGGTGCCGTCGGCCGAGAGGACCTCGACGTTCAGGCAGAGCGACTGCATCTCCTTCATGAGCACCTTGAACGACTCGGGGATGCCGGGCTCCTGGATGTTCTCGCCCTTGACGATGGCCTCGTACACCTTGACGCGGCCGAGGATGTCGTCGGACTTGATCGTGAGGAGCTCCTGCAGCGCGTAGGCGGCGCCGTAGGCCTCGAGGGCCCACACCTCCATCTCACCGAACCGCTGACCGCCGAACTGCGCCTTACCACCGAGCGGCTGCTGGGTGATCATCGAGTACGGGCCTGTCGAGCGTGCGTGGATCTTGTCGTCGACGAGGTGGTGCAGCTTCAGGATGTACATGTAGCCGACCGAGACCGGTGCCGGGAACGGCTCGCCGGAGCGGCCGTCGAACAGCAGGGCCTTTCCGGTCGAGTCGATCAGTCGGTCGCCGTCGCGGGTGAGGGTCGTCGAGTCGAGCAGACCCGCGATCTCCTCCTCGTACGCGCCGTCGAACACCGGAGTGGCGACCTTGGTACCGGGGGCAGCCTCGAGGGCCTCCTTCGGCATCGCGGCGGCCCACTTCGGCGAGCCGTCGACCTTCCAGCCCTGCTTCGCGATCCACCCGAGGTGGGTCTCGAGCACCTGGCCGAAGTTCATTCGACCGGGGATGCCGAGCGGGTTCAGGATGACGTCGACCGGGGTGCCGTCCGCGAGGAACGGCATGTCCTCGATGGGGAGGATCTTCGCGATGACACCCTTGTTGCCGTGGCGGCCGGCGAGCTTGTCGCCCTCGGTGATCTTGCGCTTCTGGGCGATGTAGACCACGACGCGGCGGTTGACGCCGGAGCCGAGTTCGTCATCGCCGTCTTCGGCGTTGAACTCCTTGACCGCGATGATCGTGCCCTGCTCACCGTGGGGCACCTTCAGCGACGTGTCGCGCACCTCGCGGCTCTTCTCATTGAAGATCGCGCGCAGCAGGCGCTCCTCGGCCGACAGCTCGGTCTCGCCCTTGGGCGTGACCTTGCCGACCAGGATGTCGCCGGGGCGGACCTCGGCGCCGATGCGGATGATGCCGCGCTCGTCGAGGTCCTTCAGCAGGTCGGGGCTGACGTTGGGGAGGTCACGGGTGATCTCCTCCTTGCCGAGCTTGGTGTCGCGCGAGTCGACCTCGTACTCCTCGATGTGGATCGAGGAGAGGGTGTCGTCCTTCACGAGGTCCTGGCTCAGGATGATCGCGTCTTCGAAGTTGTGACCCTCCCACGTCATGAAGGCTACGAGGAGGTTCTTGCCGAGCGCGAGCTCGCCGTTCTCCGTCGCGGGGCCATCGGCGATGACCTCGCCCGCCTCGACGCGCTCGCCGGCCGAGACCACGACGCGCTGGTTGTAGCTCGTGCCCTGGTTGGAGCGGTCGAACTTGCGGAGGAAGTACTGCTGCGTGCCGCCCTCGTCGAGCTGCACAGTGACCACGTCCGCCGAGACTTCGAGGACCACGCCGGAGTTCTCGGCGATGACCACGTCACCCGCGTCGATGGCGGCGAAGCCCTCCATGCCGGTGCCGACCAGCGGCGACTCGGAGCGCAGGAGCGGAACGGCCTGACGCTGCATGTTCGCACCCATGAGGGCGCGGTTGGCGTCATCGTGCTCGAGGAACGGGATGAGCGAGGTCGCGACCGACACCATCTGGCGCGGCGAGACGTCCATGTAGCCGATCTCGTCCGCGTGGAAGAGGTCGACCTCGCCGCCCTTCTTGCGGGCGAGCACGCGGTCCTCGGTGAAGTGACCGTCCGAGCTGCAGCGGCGCGTTGGCCTGAGCGACGATGTAGTCGTCCTCCTCGGATGCCGTGAGGTAGTCGATCTGGTCGGTGACCCGGCCCTGAACGACCTTGCGGTACGGCGTCTCGATGAAGCCGAACGCGTTGATGCGCGCGAACGACGCGAGCGAGCCGATCAGCCCGATGTTCGGGCCTTCCGGGGTCTCGATGGGGCACATGCGGCCGTAGTGCGACGGGTGGACGTCGCGGACCTCGACGCCGGCGCGCTCACGCGACAGACCACCGGGGCCGAGCGCCGACAGGCGGCGCTTGTGCGTCAGGCCGGCGAGCGGGTTGTTCTGGTCCATGAACTGCGACAGCTGCGAGGTTCCGAAGAACTCCTTGATCGCGGCGACGACGGGGCGCACGTTGATCAGGGTCTGCGGCGTGATCGCCTCGATGTCCTGGGTGGTCATGCGCTCGCGGACGACGCGCTCCATGCGCGACAGACCGGTGCGGACCTGGTTCTGGATCAGCTCGCCGACCGCGCGGATGCGACGGTTGCCGAAGTTGTCGATGTCGTCGATGTCCAGGCGGATCTCGGCCTGCTTGCCGCCGCGGATGCCGTCGAACGTCGTGTCACCGCGGTGCAGGCGGACGAGGTACTTGATCGTCGCGACGATGTCGGCGACGGTCAGGACCGAGTCGGACAGGGGCGCGTCCAGGCCGAGCTTCTGGTTGATCTTGTAGCGACCCACCTTCGCCAGGTCGTAGCGCTTGGAGTTGAAGTAGAAGTTGTCCAGCAGCGCACGCGCGGCCTCGGCTGCGACCTGCTCGCCCGGACGCAGCTTGCGGTAGATGTCGCGGAGCGCGTCCTCCTTGGAGAGGATCGTGTCCTTCGACAGGGTCTCCTCGATCGAGTCGAACCCGGCGAACTCCTGCAGGATCTCCTCGCTGGTCAGGCCGAGCGCCTTGAGGAAGACGGTGACGGACTGCTTGCGCTTGCGGTCGATGCGCACGCCGACCTGGTCGCGCTTGTCGATCTCGAACTCGAGCCATGCGCCGCGGCTGGGGATGATCCGCGCCGAGACGATGTCCTTGTCGGAGGTCTTGTCGGGCGTCTTGTCGAAATAGACACCCGGCGAGCGGACCAGCTGCGACACCACGACACGCTCGGTGCCGTTGATGATGAACGTGCCCTTGCCGGTCTGGAGCGGGAAATCGCCCATGAAGACCGTCTGCGTCTTGATCTCACCGGTCTGGTGGTTCATGAACTCGGCTTCGACGTAGAGGGGGGCGGCGTACGTCTTGCCGCGCTCCTTGCACTCGTCGATCGAATACTTCTCGGGCTCGAGGTACGGGTTGGTGAAGCTCAGCTGCATCGTCTCGCTGAGGTCTTCGATCGGGGAGATCTCCTCGAAGATCTCCTCGAGGCCGCTGATCTCAGGCACGTCGGTGCGGCCGACGCTCTTCGCGTCGGCGACGCGTGCCTTCCACTGCTCGTTGCCGACCAGCCAGTCGAAGGACTCGGTCTGCAGCGCGAGAAGGTCGGGGACCGTCAGCGTGTCGGTGATCTTGGCGAACGAGAGGCGGGAAGCTCCGCGGCCGTTCTTGGTGGTGGTGGTAGATGCGTTGCGCGCAGCAGCCAAGGGGATTACCTCCGTGGGCCCGGGCGGGGCTCGTTTCCTTGTCGTCAGGGTGGAGTGCTCATCTGTCCCCGAAGCCTGGGCGCCACACTCCGCTGTTTCAAATGTGAGTTCGAAAAGCGGGGGCACGCAGGCTCAGCCGACCACCATATGAGGGCAGGGGGAATCCAAGAGCGCAAGGACCTACTATACGCGGCATGGCACGCCGTGTCCAGTCGGGTTCTTGAAAAGTTGGCTCTCCTGCGGTATAACCGCGAGCCGCGGCCCGCATTCCGCGGCCCGGTTCGGACGTGCGCAGCTCGGAGCGGCCGGCGAACCTCGATGCGCTCGCCGGGCAGGGCGACGGCGACCGCATCAGCGCGGCGGAGGCGCGGGGCGCGGAGTACGGTGCGCACGAGGCCGCCGACTATGCCCTCGCCGGCGCCGCGCGGCGAGGGACGCCGACTCTCTGACGCACGCGGACGCGGCATCCCCCTGGTGCACAGCGCACCGGCGGGGCCATGATGTGGTCATGACTGGGGGGCGGCAGTCCGTGATCCGCACGCCCGACCAGCGGATCCGGGTGTTCGTGAGCTCCACGCTGCGCGAGCTGGAGCCCGAGCGCCGCGCCGTGCGCGCCGTCATCGAGAGCATGCGGTTGGCGCCGGTGATGTTCGAGCTCGGCGCGCGTCCGCATCCGCCACGCGAGCTGTATCGCGCCTACCTCTCACAGAGCGACCTGTTCGTCGGCATCTACGCCGATGACTACGGCTGGACCGCGCCCGGCGAGGAGATCTCCGGGCTCGAGGACGAGTACAACCTCGCCCGCGACGGGATGCCCAAGCTGATCTACCTCAAGGAGTCCTCAACGCGTGATGCGAGGCTGACGCGGCTGATCGATCGGATCAAAGCCGACGACACCGTCTCGTACGTCTCCTTCTCGACCCCGGAGCAGCTCGCGGAACGTCTGGTGGGCGACTTGGCGACTCTGCTCGCCGAGCGCTTCGACGAATCCCGCGCGCAATCGGCCGTCTCGTCCGACGACGCCCTCGACGCACGCATGCCCGCGCCCCTGACGCCCATCATCGGCCGGGGCGAAGCGATCGAAAACATCGTCGCGCTCCTCAGCGACCGCAGCACCCGACTGGTGACACTCGTCGGTCCGGGCGGGATCGGCAAGAGCAGGCTGTCGATCGCAGCCGCAGAGGCTGCCGGTGCGCTCTTCCCGGACGGCATGGTGTTCGTGCCGCTCGAGAACCTGCTGGAGCCCGAACTGCTCCTGTCGACGATCGGGTACGCGCTCGGCATCCGCGAGACCACCGGCTTGCAGCTGGAGGAGCGCCTGGCCCTCGCCCTGGACCAGCGTCGGATGCTGTTCGTGCTCGACAACTTCGAGCAGATCGTCAGCGCCGCCCCGATCATCGTGCAGCTGTACTCGATCGCCCCCGATGTCGCCTTCCTCGTGACCAGCCGCGTGGTGCTGCGCGTGCGCGGCGAAAGGGTCTACGACGTCCAGCCGCTCGCGACCCATGATCTCGCGTCCCCCGACTCGCTCGCACGGGCCCGGACCGCGCCTGCGGTCCAGCTGTTCGCGGAGCGCGCGTCCGCGGCCAATCCGACGTTCGAGCTGACCGACGCGAACCTCGCCGCGGTGGTCGGGATCTGCCGCGCGCTCGAAGGCGTCCCCCTCGCGATCGAGCTCGCAGCGGCCCGCACGCGGGTGCTGACGCCCGCCGAGATCCTCCGTCGGCTCGACCGGCAGCTCGCGCTGCTGGTGGACTCGTCGCGCGACCTCCCACCGCGGCAGCGCACGCTGCGATCGACCATCGAGTGGTCGGCGGGGCTGCTCGATGAGGCATCCCGCCGCCTCCTCACGGAGCTCGCCGTGTTCGCGCCCGGGTTCACGCTCGATTCGGTCGAAGCGCTGGGACGACTGCGGGGGTGGGATTTCGACGTGTTCGAAGCACTCGAGACCCTTGTGGACTCATCGCTCGTCGACCAGTCGGACGGCGATAGCGAGCCCGCCTTCTCGCTCCTGGTGAGTGTGCGCGAGTACGGCGTCGAGCTGCTCGCCGCCACCGGCCGAGAGGATGCCGTGCGCGACGCGCACGCGGCCGTCTACACCGCCGTCGCCCGCACCCAGGCCGAGCACCTCGGCACGGGCGACCAGCTTGCCGCCGTCGCCCGGCTGAGGCTCGAACGCGGAAACCTGCGCGCCGCGGTTCGACACCTGGTCACCCGCGCCGACGCCGAGACGGCGTGCGATGTCGCGTGGCGCCTGTTCGTGTTCTGGTGGGTGGGCGGCTACCTCATGGAGGTGGCCGTGTGGCTCGAGGAGATGCTCGAACGCACGGGCGGTTCCGCATCACCGCGCGTGCACGCGATCGTCCTCTTCTACGCGGGGTGGCGCGACGCCTGGACCACGCACCGGCCGGGCGTCCCCGCCACGCTCCTCGAGGCGGCGAGGGAGTTCGAGGTCGAGGGTGACCTGCTCGGCGTCGCGATGGCGACCACGACCGCGGGGGTGGCCGAGATCAACAGCCCATCTCCGGATGTCGCCACCGCGACGGGCTGGTTGCAGGCGGGCGCGGAGGCGTTCCGGGCGGCGGGGTCAGGGTGGGGCGAATGCCTCGCGTACGTCGCGATCGGACGCATCGCGCTGCTCGGAGGCGGATTCGAGCAGGCGACCCAGCTCTTCCATCGGGGCGCGGAGGCCTCGCGGGCTTCCGGCGAGCGATTCGCGGGCACCGTCGCCCTGCACCACATCGGGCGGATGAACCTGCTCGCCGGGCGGCTCGACGAGGCCGAGGACGCCTACCTCGAGAGCCTCGCCGGATCGGTCGCGCTGCGGCACGAGGAGGGCATCGCCTACTGTCTCGAGGGTCTGAGCGCCGTCGCAGCCCGGCGGCGGGATGCCTGGCGCGCCGGCGTGCTAGCCGGCGCCGCAGCGAGCATCCGCCGGCGCACAGCCGCGATCGACGCCCCGGCCTTCGTCTATCACGTGCGCTTCCTCGACGAGCTGCGGGCGACCGACGCGGCGGAGGATCTCGCATCGGGCGAGGCGGCAGGACTCGAGTTCGGCGCCTTCGAGGCGGCGCAGTTCGCGGCGGAGAGCCGGTCCCGCGCCGAAGTCGACCGCACCATGGGGAGCAATACGGTGGGGCCACGATGAGCGCCACGGCGGAACGAGTCGTGATCCGCACGCCCGACCAGCGGCTCCGGGTGTTCGTGAGCTCGACGCTGCGCGAGCTGGAGCCCGAGCGCCGCGCCGTGCGAGCCGCCGTGGAGCGCATGCGGCTCGCGCCCGTCATGTTCGAGCTCGGCGCCCGTCCGCATCCGCCGCGGGAGCTGTACCGGGCATACCTCGCGCAGAGCGACGTGTTCATCGGCATCTACGCGGACAGCTACGGCTGGACCGCTCCCGGCGAAGACGTGTCGGGCCTCGAGGACGAATACAACCTCGCTCCGGACGGAATGCCCAAGCTGATCTACCTCAAGGACTCCACCTCGCGGGATGAGCGGCTCACCGAGCTCATCTCGCGCATCAAGGCGGACGACGCGGTCTCGTACGTGTCGTTCTCGACCCCCGAGCAGCTGTCGGAGCGCGTCACCGCCGACTTGGCGACGCTCCTGGCGGAGCGCTTCGAGGTCGCTCGGAGTGCGCCCGCCGCTCCGGCCGAGAGCCGCGGCTCACGTGTGCCGGCGCCCTACACCCAGACGATCGGACGCGAGGCGGACGTCACCGCCCTGCTCGAGCTGCTGCGGCGGGACGGCGTGCGCCTCGTGACCCTGGTCGGCCCGGGCGGGATCGGCAAGAGTCGCCTGTCGATCGAGGTGGCACATCGGGTGGCCGACGATTCGGATCTGGACGTCTACTTCGTGCTTCTCGAGCACGTCGTGAACCCGGCGCGCGTCGTCCCGGCGATCGCCGCCGAGCTCGGGGTGCGGGACTCCGGTCAGGGCGACCTGGCGGCCGACGTCGCGCGGGCCGCCGGCGACCGGCGGATGCTGATCGTGGTGGACAACTTCGAGCAGGTACTGGATGCCGCTCCGCTGCTCGTGCCGATGTTCACGGCGCTGCCGGATGCGACCCTCCTCGTGACCAGCCGAGCACGGCTCAGACTTCGCGGCGAGTACGTCTTCGAGGTGCAGCCCCTGGCGCTGCCCGACGCCGCCCACGCGGTCCGGGTCGATTCCGCGCTCTCCTCCCCCGCGGTCCGGCTCTTCCGCGATCGCGCACGGGCCTCCAATCCGCTCTTCGACGTCACGGACGAGAACGTCGAGGCGGTGGCGCAGATCTGCGCGGCACTGGAGGGCGTCCCCCTCGCGATCGAACTGGCGGCCGCTCGCACCCGTGTGCTCTCACCCGGCATGATGCTCGCCCGGCTCGATCAGCGGCTGCCTCTTCTGGTCGCCTCGACGCGGGACCTCCCCGACCGGCAGCGCACCATCGAGGCGACGATCGAGTGGAGCGTGAGCCTGCTGGATGCCGAGTCCCGCGCGCTGCTCGTGCGCCTCGGCGTCTTCTCCGGCGACTTCAGCCTCGACGCGGTCGAGGCGGTCGGCGCGGACGCGGGCTGGGAAGCCGACGCGCTCTCGCTGCTGACGGACCTCATCGACAACAGCCTCGTGCGCTCCCGCGACGTCGGGCCGCTCGCCCTGTTCGGGATGCTCGCGACTGTGCGAGAGTACGCGCGCGCCCAGCTCGAGTCGAGCCCGGAGGGTGAGCGCGTGCGCGAACTGCACGCCGCCCACTACACGCGGCTCGCTCTGACCACGGCGCCCCTGCTGCAGGGACCGACCCAGCTGGCCGCCATCGAGCGCCTCGGCGCCGAGCGCGACAACCTGCGCGCCGCGGGGCGGCACTTGCTCGAATCCGGCCAGGTCGAGACGCTGTCCAGAGTGGTGTGGGACCTGTTCCTGTACTGGTGGATCCGCGGACTGATGCCCGAAGCGCGAGGGTGGATGGATGCGATCCTCGCCACCGGGATCGACGTCTCCGATCGCACCCGGGCGATCGCTCTCGGCTTCTCGTCCTGGGTGAGTCTGTGGCAGGACCGGCGCAGCGTCGATCCGCACCCCTTCGAGGAGAGCGTGCGCCTCTTCCGAGCGGTCGGCGATTCGCGCAGCGAATCGCTCGCGCTCTGCTCCCTCGCCGTGGCATACCTCGGTCAGAGCCCCCCCGATCTCGACGGTGCCGAGGAGTCCGCCCGGGCAGCGCTCGCGATCGTCGGGGGGCGCGCGCCTTCGATGGAGTCCATGGCGAAGGTCACGATCGGCCGCGTGCTGTTCGTGCGGGGCGACATGACGGCCGCGGTCGCCTTCCTGGATGACGCTCTGGCCCAGGCGGAGGACGCGGGCGACCTGTTCGCATGCACCCTCGCGCTCACCAACCGCGGCTGGGTGGGGTTCGCACTGGGCGAGAACCCGGCGGAGCTCTTCGAGCGGAACCTGCGCATCACCGACCGACTCGACAACGTCGACGGCTCGGCGTACGGGTTCGAGGGCCTCATCGCGAGCGCCGTCGTCGACGGCGACGCCGAGCGCGCCGGCGTGCTGACCGGAGCCGCCGAAGCCGTTCGCCAATTCACCGGGGTGGGTGAGCAGCCGTCTTTCGTCACCTGGCAGCCCTTCGTCGAATCCGTCCTGCGCACCGATGCCGCCCCGCTCTTCGAGGCCGGGCGCGCGCGCGGTCGCGCGATGACGCTCCGCGAGGCGACCGACTACGCCCTCGCGGGCGCCGCGGTGGGCCTGCCCGCGGAGTGACGCTTCGGAGAACATCGCCTCTGGCGCATATGGCCGCATCCGCGACATGATGTGGTCATGACTGGGGGGCGTCAGCCCGTGATCCGCACGCCTGATCAGCGGATCCGGGTCTTCGTGAGTTCGACTCTGCGCGAGCTCGCCGACGAACGGCGTGCCGTCCGCGATGCCATCGAGCGGATGCAGCTTGCGCCCGTGATGTTCGAGCTGGGGGCGCGCCCGCATCCGCCGCGCGAGCTGTACCGCTCCTACCTGGCGCAGAGCGACGTGTTCCTCGGGATCTACGCCGACAGCTACGGCTGGGTCGCCCCCGAGGAGGAGATCTCGGGGCTCGAAGACGAGTACGACCTCGCACCCCGGTCCATGCCGAAACTGATCTACATCAAGAAGAGCAGCAACCGCGAAGAGCGGCTCACGGAGCTCATCGCACGCATCCGCAACGACGACACCGCCGCCTACCTGCCCTTCGAGAGCGCCGACGAGCTCGCCGAGCGCGTTGCGAGCGATCTGGCGACGCTGCTTGCCGAGAGGTTCGACCAGGCCGCCGCGCGCGGCTCGGCCGGCGAGGACGGCGAGGGTGCGGCATCCCTCGTCGCCCGCGTGCCTGCTCCCTTCACGAGGACCATCGGACGCGAGCGGGACCTCGCGCAGGTGCGCGAGCTGCTCGAGCAGGGCGACGACCGCGTGGTGACCCTGGTCGGGCCGGGCGGGATCGGCAAGAGCCGCCTCGCGATCGAGGTCGCCCACGCCACCCAGGACCTCTTCCCGGACGGCACGTACTTCGTGCTGCTGGAGGGCGTGCTCGAGAAGGGGCTGCTGCTGCCCACGATCGCGTACTTCCTCGGCATCCGCGACAACGGCGAAGCCGGTCTCGAGGAGCGCATCTCGCGGGCCCTCGAAGGCAGACGCGTCCTGATCGTGCTGGACAATTTCGAGCAGATCGTGGATGCCGCACCCGTGCTGGTCCGGCTGTACACGCTCGCGCCCCTCGCCCGCTTCCTCGTGACCAGCCGGATCGTTCTGCGCATCCGCGGCGAGCAGGTGTACGAGGTCGAGACCCTGCGTCCGCCGGAGGGAGCCGGGCAGACCAGCCTGGAGCGTGCGAGCCGATCGGGAGCAGTCCAGCTGTTCGTCGACCGCGCGCAGGCGGTCAAGCCCGAGTTCACCCTGACAGCGCAGAACGCGACCGCCGTCGCCGACATCTGCCGTCAGCTGGAGGGCCTGCCGCTGGCCATCGAGCTCGCCGCAGCCAAGATCCGGCTGCTCAGCCCGGAGGGGATCGCCCAGCGCCTCGGGCACAGCCTCCCGCTGCTCACCGCATCGGTGCGCGATCTGCCGGACCGGCACCTCACCATGCGCGCGACGATCGACTGGAGCATCAGCCTGCTGCCCGTCGAGCAGCGCGCGCTGCTGGAGGATCTCGGCGTCTTCGCCACGCGCTTCACACTCGACGCCGTCGAGGCGATCGGCGCCGGGCGGTCGTGGGATGGGCAGGGCCTGGACGCGCTGTCGGAGCTGGTCGACGCCTCCCTCGTGCAGCAGGCGGAGATCGGCGGTCGCTCGACCTTCTCGCTGCTGGCGATCATGCGCGAGTACGCCATGGAACGGCTCAAGGAGCGCGGCGAGGCCGACCTCATGCGTGTCGCGCACGCCGACTACTACGTCGCGCTGGTCGGCGGCGTGGCGCCGGACCTGCGGGACGCCGGTCAGCCTGAGGCGGTCAGACTGCTCGGACTGGAGCTGCCCAATCTGCGTGCGGCCGCTCGACATCTGGTCTACACGAACCGCCTCGACGTGGCCGGCGACTTCGCGTGGAGCCTGCTGGTCTACTGGTGGATCTCGGGCTTCTTCAGCGAGGTGCGGCTGTGGATGATCGAACTGCTCGAGAAGCAGCAGCCCATCTCGCAGCACACCCGAGCGGTCGCCTGGTTCTTCGCGCTGTGGGGTGAGATGTGGCAGCGGCCCAGCGACCAGGTCGTCGCCGGGCTCGGCGAATGCGTCCGGCTGTTCACCGAGAGCGGCGACGAGGATGCCGCGGCGATGGCCCTCGCCGCACGGGCGACGACCCGGATGCAGTTTCCCGACCTCGACGCGGAGAAGGCGGAGGCGGAGCTCAACGAGGCGGTCACCACCCTGCGCGCCATCGGCGACGGATGGGCCGAGTCGATGGCAGAGGTCGGGCTCGGCTTCCTCGCGGTGGTGCGCGGGCAGATCGAGGAGGCGCTCGCGCACTTCTCGCGATCGGCGGAGGTGGCCGACGAGGGTCAGAACATGCACACCCGGATCGTCGCCGGCAACAACCGCACGCGCGTGCTCTTCATGCTGGGCCAGGTGGAGGCGGCCGAGCAGGAGTGGTTCCTCACCCTGGGGCTCTCCGCCCGCCTGCATTACGTCGAGGGTGCGGCATATGCCCTCGAAGGCATCTGCGCGGTCGCCGCGACCCGCGGCGACGGGTGGCGGGCGGGCGCGCTCGCGGTCGTCGCCGCGACCACCCGTCAGAGCACAGGGATCTTCGACATCGCCGGCTTCGCGGTGCACGTCGCGCCGCTGGACGCTCTGCGCGAGCGCGACCCCGACGCCGTCGCGGCGGGCGAGCGCGCGGGCGCCGACATGACCGTCGCCGAAGCGATCGCCCTCGCACTGCCGGACGCCGACGAGACGGTGCGAGAGGCCCTCGCGCAATGGTGAACCCTCGGCCGCAGCCCGTGATCCGGACGCCCGACCAGCGGATCAGGGTCTTCGTCAGCTCGACCCTGCGCGAGCTCGCCGAGGAACGGCGCGCCGTGCGCGCGGCGATCGAGCGGATGCAGCTCGCTCCCGTGATGTTCGAACTCGGCGCCCGTCCCCACCCGCCACGCGAGCTGTATCGCTCCTATCTGGCCCAGAGCGACGTGTTCGTCGGGATCTACGCCGACAGCTACGGGTGGGTCGCGCCGGACGAGCAGATCTCCGGACTCGAAGACGAGTACAACCTCGCCCCCCGGGGGATGCCGAAGCTCATCTACATCAAGACGAGCAGCACCCGCGAGGAGCGGCTCACCGAGCTCATCGACCGCATCCGCAACGACGACACCGCCGCCTACCTCCCCTTCACGACTGCCGAAGAGCTCGAGAACCAGGTCGCCAACGACCTGGCGACGCTCCTGGCCGAACGTTTCGAGGAGTCCCGCGAAGACGCGGAGACAGCCGAGCCTGATGCTGCGGCATCCCTCGTCGCACGCGTGCCCGTCCCGTACACCACGACGATCGGGCGCGAGCGCGAGATCGCCGAGGTCCGGGAGCAGCTCGCCCGCGGAAGCGACCGCGTGATCAGCCTCATCGGCCCCGGCGGGATCGGCAAGAGCCGCCTCGCGATCGAGATCGCGCTCGCGGCGCAGGGCCTCTTCCCGGACGGAACGTACTTCGTCGGCCTCGAGAACGTGCTGGAACCGGCACTGCTGCTGCCCACGATCGCGTTCACCCTCGGCATCCGCGACAACGGCGAAGCGGCGCTCGAGGAGCGCATCTCGCACGCGCTGGACGGCCGTCGCGTGCTGATCGTGCTCGACAATTTCGAGCAGATCGTGGATGCCGCACCGGTGCTGGTGCGCCTGTACACGGTCGCCCCGACGGCGAGCTTCCTGGTGACGAGCCGGGTCGTGCTGCGCATCCGCGGCGAGCAGGTCTACGACGTGCGCGCCCTGACCACACCCAGCCCGGGAGCCCCGGCGACGCTGGAGCGCGCCCGGCAGTCCGCGGCGGTCGCCCTCTTCGTCGACCGAGCGCAGGCCGCGAAGCCCTCGTTCGCGCTCACGGAGGCCAACTCCGGCGCCGTGATGGACATCTGCCGGCGTCTCGAAGGTCTGCCCCTGGCCATCGAGCTGGCCGCCGCGAAGGTGCGCATGCTGACGCCGGCCGCGATCGCCGAGCGCCTCAAGCGCAGCCTGCCGCTGCTGACCGCGGCCGTCCGCGACCTGCCCGACCGGCACCGCACGATGCGGGCGACGCTCGACTGGAGCGTGAGCCTGCTCGCGCCGGCGGATCGCGATCTGCTCGAGGATCTCGGCGTGTTCGCGGAGCGATTCTCGCTCGAGGCCGTCGAGGCCATCGGAATCGGCCGGTCGTGGGACGGGCGGGCGATCGACGGGATCACCGCGCTCATCGACGGCTCGCTCGTGAAGCAGACCGAGATCGATGGCCGCTCGGTGCTCTCGCTCCTCGCGATCGTCCGCGAGTACGCTCTCGGCAGGCTCAAGGAGCGGGACGAGGCCGACCGCATGCGCGCCGCACACGCGGACTACTACACGGCCCTGGTGCGGCGAGTCGCCCCCGACCTGCGCGGCCCCCGGCAGTCCTCGACGCTCGCGGCGCTCGGTGTAGAGCTGGCGAACCTCCGGGCCGCGGTGCGGCACCTCGTCTACACCGACCGCCTCGACGACGCCGCCGACTTCGCGTGGGGTCTGCTCATCTACTGGTGGATCATGGGCCTGTTCGGCGGCGTGCGGGTGTGGATGCTCGAGCTGCTCGGAAAGGAGCAGCCGATCCGGCCGCACTCCCGTGCGATCGCGTGGTTCTTCGCCCTGTGGGGCGAGATGTGGCAGCGGCCGTCTCCGGAGGTCGTCGCCGGCCTGGCCGAATGCGTACGGCTGTTCACCGAGAGCGGCGATGAGGATGCCGCGGCGATGGCGATTGCGGCGCGTGCGACCGCGCGGGTGCAGCTGCCCGACCCCGACATCGACACGGCGGCGCGGGAGCTCGACGACGCGGTCGAGCGTCTGCACCGCCTGGGCAACGGCTGGGGCGAGGCGATCACCCGGGTGTCGCTCGGACGTGTCGCCTGGCTGCGCGGCTCCCGCGACGGCGCCCTCGCGCACTTCGAACGGGCGAGCGCGGTCGCCGACGCGGGAGGCGACCTCTTCACGCGCTCGGTCGCCGGCAACCAGATCGGCCGGCTGCTGCTGGTGGGCGGCCAGGTCGACGAAGCGGAGGCGGTGTTCCGGCGGACGCTGGTGGACTCGGTGAAGCTGCACCACGAGGAGGGCGTCGCCTACGGGCTGGAGGGGCTGTGCGCGATCGCCGCGGCGCACGGCGACGCCCGCCGTGCTGGAGCGCTGTCGGCGGCCGCCGCGGCGATCCGGCACCGCATCGGCGTCTTCGACGTCGAGGCCTTCACGGTCCACGCGCTGTCACTGGACGCCGTCCGCAAGGCCGACCCCGCCGGGGTTGCGGCGGGCGAGCTCGAAGGCGCGCAGATGACGCTCGCCGAGGCCGTGGCGCAGGCGCTGCCCGAGCCCGAGCGGGCTCTGGCCACGCACTCGCTCTCGCAGTGGTGATCTCAGGCCGCGCCCTCAGGTCACGCGCGCGTGACGGAACCGCAGGCGCGTACCGGGCCGGGCCTGCGCGAGCAGGTCGAGCGCGGCATCCGTCGCCACCGCGATGACCGGATAGCCGCCCGTCACGGGTCCGTCGGCCAGCAGGATCGTCGGCCGCCCGCTGGGCGGCACCTGCAGCGCGCCGGGCACCATGCCCTCGCTCGGCAGCTCGTCGTCGCGGACGCGCGCCAGCGCGGGTCCGTCCAGCCTCATGCCCGACCCGGTCCGCGGCGTTCGCGACCGTCCACACCTGCTCGAACAATGCCGCATGGGCGGATGCCGCGAACCAATCCGCCCGCGGGCCGGGGGCGAGCTCCACCTCGAGCTCGTCGTCGTGCGGCGCGCCCCAGGGCGCCACCACCGCGACCGGGATCGCGCTGCTCGGATCGGGGCCGACGGTGAGCTCGTCGCCGGCCCGCAGAGGGTTCGGGCCGATACCCGCGAGGACGTCCGTGGAGCGCGAGCCGAGCACGGGGGCGCCGCCGAACCCGCCCCGCACGGCCAGGTAGCCGCGCGCGCCGTGTTCGAACCAGTCGATGTGCAGCTCGGCTCCGGTGGGCCACTCGTGCGCCTCATACGGGTCGACCTCGTGCCCGGCGAGCCGGATCGGACCCCACGCGCCCGTGACGGCGAACCACAGGTCGCGCGAGGCGACGGCGCGCAGCCCACCCATCGTGGCTTCGATCACCGCCGCGTCCTCCGGGTTGCCGACCAGCCGGTTCGCCGTGCGTGCGGAGCCGCGGTCGAGCGCCCCCGACGGCGCGACCCCGAGCGACGCGGAGCCGGGCCGACCGAGGTCCTGAAGGGTGGCCAGCAGCCCGGGCTCGACGATCCGCACACCGGGCCCTTCCTGCCGCGAGACTTCATCCGGACGGCGAGACTGCGGGGTCTGCCCGCTGTCTGGACCCGCGGTTGCAGTCTCGCGGCCAGGGCCAGGGCCGGAGCCCAGGCCGGGGGCCGGCGCGGCGGCGGCGCGGAAACGGACGCGCGCGCCCGGCGCGAGCAGCGCGGGTCGGGGCGGCATCCGGAGTCGAAGAGCGCCGCGCTCGTCGTGCCGATCAGTCGCCACCCGCCGGGGGTCTCACGCGGATACGCGCCCGAGAACCGGCCGGCGAGGCCCACCGCACCGCGCGGGACGCGCGTGCGCGGACTCGGCAGCCGGGGCACGTCGAACGTCCAGTCGGGGCTGACGAGGTAGCCGAAGCCCGGGGCGAACCCTGTGAACGCGACCGTCCACTCGACCGACGTGTGCCGGCGCACCAGCTCGTCGGCGCTCAGCCCGAGCAGCTCGGCGGTCTCCACGAGGTCGGCGCCGTCGTAGACGACCTCGAGTTCGACGGTGTCGGCTCTGACCGGGCGAGCGGATGCCGCATCCGTCGTCGTCGACGCCACCCACGCGCGTGCCGCGGCGAGCGGAAGCACGGCCGCGTCGACGCGCACGAGCACCGTCCGCGCCGCGGGGACGAGATCCACGATGCCGTCCGCACGCGACGCTTCGAGCCGCGCATGCAGCGCGATCGCGGAGTCGAGCGAGTCGACCTCCACGAGGATCGCCCGGTCGCCCATCGGCAGGATGCGCACGGCAGCGGGCTCCGGCGATTCGCCTCCGACGTTCACCACGGCGCCCGCACCTCGATGCCCTCCGCGTCGAGCGCGGCGCGGACCGCGCGCGCCATCGCGACCGCGTCGGGCGAGTCGCCGTGCAGGCAGAGGGATGCCGCGACCACCGGCACGAAGGTGCCGTCGACGGCGTCGACTCGCACCGTCGCGGACGAGGCGGACCGCGCGCGCCGCGACCGCTTCCGGGTCGTCGAGCAGATCACCCGGTCGGCCCCGGGGAACGAGGGATCCGTCGGGCCGGTACCCGCGGTCGAGGAAGGCCTCGTGCACGAAGGGCAGCCCCGCGCCGAGCGCGGCACGCTCGATCTCGCCGGGCAGGCCCAGCACGGCAACGGGTCGGCCCAGCCGATCGGCGAGTGCGGCGATCGCCGCGACGACCGCGTCGGCCTGCGCCGCGTCGGCGGTGACCGCGTGGTACAGCGCGCCGTGCGGCTTGACGTAGCGCACATCGGCTCCGCTCGCGACGAGTTCGGAGAGCTGTGCGGCGACGCTGCGCGTGAGCTCGGCCGAGTCGATCGAGATCGCGATGCGGCCGAAGTTCGCCCGGTCGGGATAGGACGGATGCGCGCCGACGGCGACCCCGAACCGCGAGCGCGGTCGACCGCCTGCGCGCATCGAGGCGGCATCGCCCGCGTGACCGCCGCAGGCGATGCTCGCGCTCGAGATCACCGCGAACATCGCCTCGTCGTCGGCGGTCGCGCACGCCGTCGACGGTCTCGCCGAGGTCGGCGTTGAGGTCGATCGAGGCCATGTTCCACGGTAGCGCCGGGCCCGATACTGCGCTGTGCTGTCCGGGATTCAGTCCGGCCGCGCGGCCCGGCGTCCGGCAGCCGCGGAAACACGGGCGATCCGCTACGGGCTGCTTCGGCGCGGACTGAATCCCGAACGCGGCGCACCGCTGTCGCCACCGCACGGCGCGCGCCGCGGCGTCACGACTGCGTAAAGGCTCGGCCCGGACGGGTGCGCCGGGGTGCGCCCCAGGGCAGGATGGGAGGATGGCCCGATCCTCCGAGCGCGTCGCCGCCGGCACCCCCCTGCTGCAAGTCCGCGACGTCGCCGTCGAGTTCCGCACCGTCGACGGCATCGTGCACGCGGTGGAGGGCGTCGACCTCGACCTCGCGGCCGGCGAGACGCTCGCGATCGTGGGCGAATCCGGCTCGGGCAAGTCGACGACGGCCATGGCCGTGATCGGGCTGCTGCCCGGCAACGGCCGGGTCACCCAGGGCAGCATCCTCTTCGAGGGCGAGGATCTCGTCGGCGCGCACCGGAGACCGTGATGCGCACGCATCCGCGGCCGCTCGATCGGACTCGTGCCGCAGGACCCGATGTCGAACCTCAACCCGGTCGCCAAGATCGGCACGCAGATCGCCGAGACGCTCCTCGCGCACGGACTCGCGACCCGCAAGGACGTCGACCGCAAGGTCGTCGAGACCCTCGCCGCGGCGGGGCTGCCGAACGCCGCCGAGCGGGCGAAGCAGTACCCGCACGAGTTCTCCGGCGGAATGCGGCAGCGCGCGCTCATCGCGATCGGCCTCGCGTGCGACCCGAAGCTGCTGATCGCCGACGAGCCCACGAGCGCACTCGACGTGACCGTGCAGAAGACGATCCTCGACCAGCTCGGAGCGCATGACGGCCGAGCTCGGCACCTCGCGTCATGCTCATCACCCACGACCTCGGTCTCGCCGCCGAGCGGGCCTCGCGCGTCGTCGTGATGAACCGCGGCCGCATCGTCGAGCAGGGCCCCGCCCGCCAGATCCTGGAAGACCCGCAGCAGCCGTACACGCAGGCGCTCGTGCAAGGCGGCACCGTCGGTGGCCGCCGTGCGGCTGCGCCCGGAGGCGTTCCGCAAGCCGAGCTCGACCGAACCGACGGATGCCGCGGCATCCGCCCCGGCGACGCTTCCCGCCGCACCGGACGCGCCCGCCGCGGTCGTCGTCGAGCCGCGGCCGATGCACCGCCCGCCGCCGCGCCGGACTACATCGTCGAGGTCGAGGGCCTCACGAAGGTGTTCAACGTCCGCGGGCAGAAGGAGGACTTCGTCGCGGTCAAGGACGTGTCGTTCGCGATCCCCCGCGGCGAGACGGTCGCGATCGTGGGCGAATCGGGTTCGGGCAAGACCACGACGGCCCGCATGGTGCTGAAGGTCGTCGACCCGACAGCCGGAGTCATCCGGTTCGACGGCGAGGACGTCGCGAGCCTCAAGGGCAAGCAGCTCAGCTCGTTCCGGCAGCGGGTGCAGCCGATCTTCCAGGACCCGTACTCGTCGCTGAACCCGATGTTCTCGATCGAGCGGATCATCACCGAGCCCCTCGACTCTCTACAAGCGCGGCTCGTCGAAGGAGCGCTCGGCGCGCGTGCGGCAGCTGCTCGACGACGTCGCGCTGCCGCAGTCGATGCTGCGGCGGTATCCGTCCGAGCTCTCGGGCGGCCAGCGCCAGCGCGTCGCGATCGCGCGCGCGCTCGCCCTCTCTCCCGACCTCATCGTGTGCGACGAGCCGGTCTCGGCGCTGGACGTGCTCGTGCAGGACCAGATCCTGACGCCTCCTGCGGCGACCTGCAGCGCGAGTACGGCCTGAGCTACCTCTTCATCTCGCACGACCTCGCGGTCGTGCGACTCATCAGCGACTACGTGTGCGTCATGAAGGACGGCGCAGCTCGTCGAGGCGGCGACATCCGAGGAGATCTTCACCAACGCGCGCGATCCCTACACGCGCCGCCTGCTCGCGTCGATCCCCGGCAACGAGCTCGACATCGCCGTCTGACCCGCCGCGCCCGCGTCGGCCTCGCGGCGCGAGACGTGCATCTGCACGACCGAGACCACGGGTGAACCCGCGCTATCTGCACCGCCGAGTACGCGGTCTCGCGGGCTCGCGGTAGAGGCTCGGAGGCCCGTCAGCGGGCGCGCGTGCGCGGGTCCATCGCCTCGCGCAGCGCCTCGCCGAAGCAGCGTGAAGCCGAGCGCGGTGATCGTGATGCAGATGCCCGGGCAGGAACGCGAGCCACGGCGCGATCGCGAGCTCGAGCTGCGCGTAGGTGAGCATGCGGCCCCACTCGGCGGTCTGCGGGACGTCGCCGCCGAGGCCGAGGTACGACAGCGCCGCCGCCTCGATGACGGCCGTCGCCAGCGACAGCGTGCCCTGCACGATGACCGGGCCCGACGGAGTTCGGCAGCACGTGGCTCATCGTGATCTTGCCGCGGCCGAGGCCGAGCGTCTGCGCCGACAGCACGTAGTCGGCGTTGCGCTGCTGCAGCATCGACGCGCGCAGCAGGCGCGCGAAGACCGGCACCTGGGCGACACCGATCGCGATCATGAGCGAGGCCTGCGTCTGACCGAGGAGCGCCGCGATCGACACCGCGAGCAGCAGGCGACGGCACCGAGAGCAGGATGTCGACGATGCGCATGATGAGCGTGTCGACCCAGCCGCCGAACATGCCGCACAGGAACCCGAGGATCATGCCGCCGATCAGGCCGATCGCGGTCGAGACGACGCCGATGATCAGCGTGGCGCGCGCACCCCAGATGAGCTTGGACAGCACGTCGCCGCCGAAGCGGTCCAGGCCGAGCGGGAACTGCGGGAGCTCGCCCGGACCGGGGATGTAGGTCGGCGTGATGTACCGCTGGCCCGGCAGCTCGGTCGGCCCGTAGGGCGCGAGCCAGGGCGCGAAGATCGCGACCAGCACGAGGATCGCGATGATGACGCGCGCCGACCCACGCGCTCGGGTTGCGGCGCAGACGGCGGAAGACGTCGCGCCAGAAGCCGCCGCCCCCGGTCTTGCGCGGCGAGCAGCTCCTGGTCGTCGACGGAGGTGTCGTCGACCGGCCCGCCGCTCGGGGCGGGGGGAGCATCGCAGAGGTCATGAGGCACCTCCTGTCGCGAGCATCCGGATGCGACGTCATGAGACCCTCACTCTCGGGTCGATGAAGCTGTACGACACGTCGACCGCCAGGTTGATCAAGGCGTAGCCGATCGCGATGAAGATGATGAAGCCCTGCAGCACCGGGTAGTCGCGCGTGAAGATCGCGCGGGCCAGGAACGAGCCGATGCCCGGGAAGGCGAACACCGTCTCGGTGAGCACCGCCCCGGAGATCAGCAGCCCGACCTGGAGGCCGATCGTCGTGATGACCGGCAGCATCGCGTTGCGCAGGATGAAGCGGGTGCGGATCGTGCCGCGCGAGATGCCCTTGGCCATGCCGGTGCGCACGTAGTCGGAGTTCTGCACCTCGAGCACGGACGCGCGGGTGATGCGCACGATGATCGCGAGCGGGATGGTACGCCAGCGCGATCGCGGGGAGGATCAGGTGCAGGAACGCGTCCCACGCGGCATCCCACTCCCCGGTGAGGATGCCGTCGAGCACGTAGAAGCCGGTGTAGTGGGTCGCGTCCATGCGCGGATCCTGCCGGCCCTCGCGAGGGCAGCCAGCCGAGCTGCACCGCGAAGACCCACTTGAGCATGAACGCGAGGAAGAACACCGGGATCGTGATGCCGAGCAGACTCGCGCCGACCGGACGTGGTCGGAGACCTGTCCGTGGCGGCGGGCCGCCCAGTAGCCGAGCGGGATGCCGAAGCCCACCGCGAGGATGATGCGCCAGGAATCGCCAGCTCGAGCGTGGCGGGAAGCCGCCGCGCGAACTCCTCGAGACACCGGCGGCTCGGGTCTGGAGGGACGTGCCGAAGTCGCCCGACAGCAGCTGGCCGAGCCAGGTGAAGTACTGCACGATGAGCGGCTCGTTGAAGCCGTACAGCTCGTTGATCCGCTCGACCGCCTCGGGCGTCGCGCGCTCGCCGAGCAGCGCGACGGCGGGGCCGCCGGGCAGCGCGCGCACCCAGAGGAAGAGCAGGATGGACAGGCCGAACAGTGTCGGGATCAGCAGGAGCAGCCTGCTGCCGATGGTGCGTAGCACGGAGATTCTCCGGGGGAGGCGACCGGCGGTCGCGGGCGGGCTGAGGGAGCCGGATGCCCCGTCCTCGCGCGGAACGCGGGGACGGGGCATCCGATCGAGCGTCACTCGCTCAGCTCGATCAGGTTGTACACCTCGTCCTGCACCGGGCTCGCCGGGTACGACGTCACGCGCTCGGCGAACGCGAGGGTCGGCACCGGGTGCGCCAGCGGGATGCCGGGCATGAACTCCATGATCTGCTCGTTGACCGCGAGGTAGGCCGCCTCCTGCTCCTCCTCGGTCGCGAGGCCGCGGGCCTCGGTCAGCGCGGCGAAGAGCTCTGGGTTGTCGAAGCCCCACTCGTTGCCGGCCGGCGAAGAACGTACCGACGAAGTTGTCGGGGTCGTTGTAGTCGCCGGTCCAGCCGAGGAGGTGGATGCCGTGGTCCGGCGCCGCCCTGGATGCGGTCGAGGTACGTGGGGTTCCAGTCCTCGCCCACCGGGGTGAGCACGATGCCGACGGCCTCGAGCTGCGACGCCAGGTTGGTGTAGATCTGCTCCGGGTTCGGCATGTACGGGCGCGACACGTTGACGGGGTAGTTGAACTGCAGCGTCAGCGGGTTGCTCTCGCTGTAGCCGGCCTCGGCGAGCAGCGCCTTGGCCGCCTCGGGGTCGTACTCGTACGTCGTGACGTCCTCGTTCCAGCCGATGACGACGGGCGGCATGAACTCGCGCGCCACCTCGGTGCCCTCGGGCAGCACCTGCGTGACCAGCTGCTCCTTGTCGATCGCGTGGGCGATCGCCTGGCGCACCCGGATGTCGGCCAGCGCCGGCACGGCCTGGTTCATCGCCAGGTACAGGATGTTGAACGGGTCGCGGTTGACCAGCGTTGAAGCCGGCCTCCTCGAGCGCACCGATGTCGGCGGGCGCGACGAGGTCGTAGCCGTCGATGGAGCCGGACTCGAGAGCCTGACGACGCGCGGTGGTGTCGCCGATCACCTGGAAGATGATCTCCTGCACCTGGCCCTGCTCGCCCCAGTAGTCCTCGTAGGCGCTCAGCGTCACCGACTCGCCCGGAGCCCACGCGTCGAACTTGAACGGACCGGTGCCGACCGGGTGGCCCTGCGCGTACTCGCTGAGCACGGGCGCCTCTGCGGTGCCTCCCACCTCGTCGGCGGCGAACTCCTCGAGCGCCGCCGGGCTCTGGATCGCGAACGACGGCAGCGACAGCGCGGGGATGAAGCCGGCGAACGGCTGCGTCAGCGTGATGGTCGCCTCGGTCTCGCTCGTGGCCTCGCAGCCGCCGTAGATCGAGGTGCCGGTCTCGGCGTAGCCGCGCATGAGCTTGCCCCAGTAGTACGACAGGCTCTCGGTCGCCGCGAGACCGGTGAAGTTGTTCATGCGGTCGAAGTTGAAGCAGACCGCCTCGGCGTTGAAGTCCGTGCCGTCGTGGAACGTCACGCCCTCCTTCAGCTGGAAGGTGTACGTCAGCCCGTCCTCGGACTGCTCCCAGCTCTCGGCGAGACCGGGTGCCGGGTCGGCCGTGCCGGCCTCGACGCCGACGAGACCCTCGAAGATCTGACGCGAGACGCGGAACGTCTCGCCGTCGTTGGCCATCGCAGGGTCGAGCCCCGCGATGTCGCCGGACGAGCCGAAGACGAACGTCGAGTCGACGTCCGACGTGTTCTCCTCGCCGCCGCCGTCCTCACGCTGACTCGCGCAGCCGCTGAGCACCAGCGCGCCCAGGGCGACGATCGCCGCGCCGGCCATCCAGCGCTTTCTCGAATTGTGGAGCATGTGCTGTGCACCTTCCATGACAGTGCGGGCGAACGAGCGCGCGGGATTCACGCTTTCCTCGCCCGCGAGGGGTGTGATCCTCCGACGCTACCTGCGCGCACGGCGTGACGGCCATTACACCTGGGTCTCGATTGTGTTTCGGCTCGGCCGCGTGGGACTCGGTTCCACGCTCGGTGGGACGGCCGGGATACCGTGGAGCCATGGCCCGCGCCCGCTACGAGGAACCGCCCGCATCGGCGCGGCTCTCCGACGGCACCCTCGCCTCCGTGGTGCGGTCCGCTTACGCCGGCGGGTGGGAGCTGGCGGTCGACGGCACGCCGCAGTCGCACGTCGACCTCGACGACCCGACGCACCTGCATTTCGAGTACGTCGCACGCATGGGCGCGGTCATCGACCTGCTCCGGATGCCGCGCCAGCCGTTGACCGCGGTGCACCTGGGCGCCGGGGCGATGACCCTGCCGCGCTACATCGAGGCGACCCGGCCGGGTTCGCGACAGCAGGTGATCGAGCTCGAGCCGGCGCTGGTCGAACTCGTGCGCAATGAGCTGCCGCTCCCGCGCGGTGCATCGATCCGGGTGCGGATCGGCGATGCGCGGGAGGGTCTCGGGCGTCTGCCAGCCGCGCTGGTCGGAAACGTCGATCTGCTGGTCTCGGACGTCTACGCCGGATCGCAGACGCCCGCGCACCTCACCACGGTCGAGTTCTACACGGCCGCCGAGCGACTGCTCGCGCCCGAGGGCGTGCTGCTGGTGAACGTGGCCGACGGGGCGGGACTCGCCTTCGCGCGGCGCCAGGTCGCGACCGTGCGCGCGGTGTTCCCGCACGTGCTCGTGCTCGCGGAGGTGCAGGTGCTCAAGGGCCGCCGGTTCGGCAACCTCGTCATCGCCGCATCCGGGTCCGCGCTGCCGTCCGAATGGCTGCCGCGGCTGATGGCGGCGGGGCCCCATCCCGCCAAGGTCGCACAGGGCGCCGAGCTCGACGAGTTCGTGCGGGGGGCACGGGTGGCGACGGATGCCGATTCCACGCCGTCGCCGAAGCCGGCGGCATCCGTCTTCGAACGCTGAAGCCGCCGGGTAGAGGCCCGGGCGTGCCCGCGGCCCGCGGCGATGCCGCGAACGGACGCGACACGCCGTGTGCGCGTCGGCCCCAGCGGCGTGTTGCGACCGTTCGACAAGAAGGCGGCGCCTCCGTGCCCGAACTCGCGGCGTGCCCTCGCGGCGAGCGCGGCGGAGCGGGGCACACTTGGAGGGCGAGCATGGTCGGAGCTGCGAGGAGTCGAAGGTGAGCTACATCCACGGGTACGACCCCGTCACCCTGCGCGAGCAGGTGGATCCGCGCGAGTGCAAGGACCGTCTCGAGGAGATCGGCGAGCAGCGCAGCCTTCCCGCCCTGCTCGAGCGGGTCTGGCTGCTCAAGGTGCTCGGCCGCCTGGAGGACTCCCTCGTGCTGTCCGAGCAGTCGGTGCGCGTCGCCCGCATGGCCGGCACGCGCAAGGACCTGCTGCGGGCCCGCATCCTCCACGCGTCGGTGCAGCAGTATCGGCGGCGCGTTCGCCGCCGCCGAGCAGGAGCTCACGACGTGCGCGTACGAGGCCGAGGGCCAGGAGTGGAACGGGATCGCGGCGTTCGCCTACCAGCACCTCGGCAAGGTGCACTACGACGCGGGGGATTTCGGCGCGGCTCGCGCAGACTTCAAGCGGGCCTTGTTCCTGCGCCAGGAGTCCGGGGCCACTGACGACCAGCTCGAGTCGACCCTCCTCGCCATCGATGCCGCCGACCGGCGCCGCAGCAACGCGTCCGTCGCCAGCTGAGGTCCGCGTGGCCGTTGCTGCGCCGACCCCGCCGGTGTCGTAGGTACGTTCTACTCTTCCCGTCATGTCGGAACTTTCTCGTGTGCGCGTCTGGGCTGACGCGCTGATCGCCCGTCATCTCGATGCCTCGTGGTCATTCGGGTTCGACAACGCCAAGCGCCGCGCCGGCCTGTGCGACTACACGCGCAAGCGCATCAGCGTGTCGCGCTACCTCGCCGCCCGCTACGACGACGACACGAACCATCAGACGCTGCTGCACGAGGTCGCGCACGCGCTGGCGGGGGCGTCCGCCGCGCACGGGCCGAGATGGAAGGCCGTGGCCCGCGACCTGGGGTACGTGGGCGGCACGACCCACCACGGCGAGACCGCCGTCGAGCTCGCGCCCTGGATCGGCGTGTGCCCGGCCGGCCACCTCGCGTACCGGCACCGGCGGGTCACGCGGCCGACGTCGTGCGCGAAGTGCGCACCGCGGTTCGACGAGCGGTTCGTCATCACCTGGACTCGTCGCACCATCAGCCCGGCCGCGCGCCTCGCGGCGATGACGCCGCGCTGAGCGCCGGTCAGCCGGCGACGAACACGCCAGCACGCAGGACCGGCACGGCCTCGGATGCGTCCACCGCTGCGGCGGCGATCACGTCGGCCGCGAGGCCGCGCTCGGCGAGCTCGCGACCCGAACCGCTCGCGCGTGAGCAGGTGCTTGGTCGCGCCGCGGAGTGCGCGGAACGACTCGCAGGCCGCGGCCGCCTCGGGAGACGTGTGGTCGATCCCGAGCGACCCGAGCGCGTCGACGATGGCGCCCGCGCCGAGCTGATCCTCGACGGCGAATCGCAGCGGCGCATCCGGACCACGGCTGGTCAGCTCACCGGCCGCGATCACCGCGATGCTCGTCCGGTCGCCCCGCCGCATCTGCTCCGCGGCGACCGTCCGCGCGACCGCCGTCGCATTGCGCAGCGCGCCGAGCAGCACGACCGCGCCACTCCCCTCGGCTGCGTCGGCGACCGCCGCGCCGTTGATCGAGACGGCCTGTGCCGCGGCATCCAGCGGGTATGTCTCCCCGGCCTCGACCGCGCCGATCACCTCGGTGCAGAAGCGCAGGACGTCGACGATCACCACCATGTCGGCAGGCGCCAGCCGCGCGAGCCCCACCGCACCCCATTCGAACCGGACCTGGTACGTGGACTGGTCGAGCGGATGCCGCGGGTCGTCCATTCCGTCAGCCTACGGCCGCGGCATCCGGTGCTCCGCGCGCCCGACTTCGGCGAACCCATCCGACCGACGCCCGCACACACCGATGCGAGACTGGGTGGATGCGCATCCTGCTCAAGCTCGTCATCGACTGCGATGCGGATGCCGCGTGGCGGGCCGTGCACTCGCCTCGGGCTGTCGCCGAGCTGTACGGACCGCTGATGAACCTCGACCCGGTGGTGCCTGCGGGACTTCCGACGGCATGGGAGCCCGGCGGGGACGTTCCGGTACAGCTCTCGCTCGCGGGCGTCGTGCCGATGGGCCGGCAGCTGATCCACGTCAGCGAACGGGTCGTCGACGACGCGAACGGGAAGGTCCGGATCTTCCGCGACAGCGGCATCCCGCTCACCGGTCCACTGGCCGGTCTGGACGTCTGGGACCACCAGATGGCGATCGCGCCCGCGCCCGGCGATCCCACCAAGACCCTCTGGCGCGACCGGCTCGTGATCGGCGGGCCGACCGCGCTGGCGCTGTGGCCCATGCTGTGGACCACGTGGCAGTGGCGCGCAGCGCGCATCCGCGCGATGGCGCCGACCTGGGCGCACGACCCGGGCACCGAGGCAGCTGCCGACGCATCCGAGTGACCGTGCGGAGGAGATGTGCAGTGCGGAGGACCGAATCCCGCTCCCGATCTCGTCCTCCCGTCTGCACGTCTCCTCCCGTCTGAGCGCCGAGCCCCCGACCGGCCGAATCCGCCTACTCCGCCAGCGCCTCCACTGGCGCGACGCGGGTCGCCAGGCGGGTCGGCACGACCGCCGCGACGAGCGTGAGCACCGTGGTCGCCGCGATCACGACGATAACGGGCCAGATCGGAACCGCCGGCCACACCAGGCTCGATGCCCAACCGTCCTCAAGGTTCACCGGGATCGAGCCGAGCAGCGACTGCGCCCCCGCCCAGCCGTAGACGACGCCGAGCAGCAAGCCGGCCGCGAGCGCTGCGATCGTGACGTGCGCGGCCTCGAGCAGCACCATTCGGCGCACCTGTCCGTTCGAGACGCCCAGCGCCCGGAGCAGTCCGAGCTCGCGACGCCGCTGCACCACTCCGATCGTGAGCAGGTTCACGAGCCCCACGCCCGCGATGACCGCCGACACGGCGACCAGACCCATCATGATCGCGGCGAAGGAGTCGAGCACAGCCCCGATCTCGGCCGGCAGCGACCCACCGCCGGCTGCGGTCAGAACCGCCTTGACCGATTCCATCGCCACCGCGAACATCGTCACCAGGGTGACGCCCATCACGACCCCGATCGCCATGCGCGACGAGCGCTCGGGATATCGAAGGGCGTTCTCGGCCGCGAGCCGCGCCGTCGCCGAACCTCCGAACGACGCGGCCGACCAGCCGCAGGACGGGCGGCATCACGAGCGTCGAGCCCAGCGCGAGGCCGGTGAACGACAGGATGCCGCCGGCGAAGGCGACGACCACGCCGACCGGCGACAGCATCCCGACCGCGATTCCCCCGGCCAGCAGCGCGGCGCCGACGACGAACAGGGCGATCGCGCCCACATTGCGGCCGGTGCGCCGGGCGACCTCCTCGTGCGACGCCTCCACCGAGCCCCCGAGGGCCTGCAGGGGCGTGACCGACAGCACCCGCCGAGAGCCGGCCCAGGCGGCAGCCCACGTGGTGAGGGCGACGATGACGGCGGGCAGCACCAGCACCGGCTGAATCAGGACGAACTGCACGTCGCCGAGCTCCAGCATCCGTCCGGCGAGCCAAACCCCGCCCGCGGCGACGACGGTGCCGCCGACCAGGCCGAGGAACGCTCCGATCGCCCCGACGATCAGACCCTGACGCGCGACCTCGGCGCGCTGCGATCGCGCCGAGGCGCCGATCAGACGCAGCAGAGCGATTCGGCGGGTGCGGCCGGCGACGACGGTCGAGAAGGTGTTGGCGGTCACGATCGAAGCGACGTAGATCGCCACTCCGACCAGGAGCACCGTCAGCATGCCGGTCGCGAATGCGAGCATGCCGCTCTCGCCGATGTACGGGTCGGCGCGCAGCATCGCGGCGATGTACCCGGTCGCCGAGATCAGCAGCACGCCGAAGGCGCTCGAGATCGCGGCGACGAGGATGCTCGCCCCCATCCCGCGCTCGCGCAGCCACGCGATCGAAGCGGATGCCGCAGGTCGACGCGTTTCGAATGCACCCGCGACCGCGGTCACGCGACGACCGCCGCATCGTCCGTCTCGACCGTCGACGGCGCGAACGAGACCCCGCCATCGGAGGCGAGCATGTACGCCGCGACCTCCTCGGCGCTCTGCCGAGGCTTGTCGGCGACGACCCTGCCGTCGCCGAGGAAGATGACCCGGTCGGCGTGTGCGGCCGCGATCGGGTCGTGCGTCACCATCGCGATCGACTGGCCGTGCTCGCGGCTGGCCGTTGCGAGCAGGCCGAGCACCTCACGGCCGCTGCGGGAGTCGAGGTTGCCGGTCGGCTCGTCGGCGAACACCAGGTCGGGCGCGGTCGCGAGCGCCCGTGCGATCGCCACGCGCTGCTGCTGACCGCCGCTGAGCTGGTGTGGGCGGTGTCGCAGCCGCGGCCCCAGCGCAAGGGTGTCGATCAGGCCGTCGATGCGCGCCCGCTCCGGCGCGGTCGGCCTCCGGCCGTCGAGGTCGAATGGCAGCAGGATGTTGCCGAGCGCGTCGAGCGTGGGCACGAGGTTGAACGCCTGGAAGACGAACCCGACCCGATGCCGACGCAGGATCGTCAGTTCGAGGTCGGAGAGTGCGGTGATGTCGGTGTCGCCGATCCACGCGCGGCCGGAGGTCGCGGCATCCAGCCCCGCCATGATGTGCATGAGGGTCGACTTGCCGGACCCGGACGGCCCCATGATCGCGGTGAACTGCCCACGACGGATGCCGACGCTCACGTCGTCGAGCGCGCGTACGGTGCTCTCGCCGTGGCCGTAGGTCTTGGTGAGGTTGTGCACACGGGCCGCGAGCCCGAGATCGGAGGAGGAGATGTTCATGCCTTCGACGCTACGAACCGGTGGCGGCATCCGCGTCGGCCGGAAGTGTCCGCGGCCTACATCGCAAGGATGACCTCGATCCGGGTCAATGACCGGCGTGGTTCAGCACGTCGTGCTCACGCGACGGCGCGGGGGCGTAGACGCGCAGCGCCTGGGGCACGATCCGGCAGGTGAGCGTGTAGCGGCCGTCCTGGCCGACAGCGGGCCGCCGCTCGAGCTCGCCGTCGTGCGCGTAGAACGTCGCCTCACCCGGGCGCGGCTCGACCGAGATCGCCAGGTCGGTCGCCGTGATGTGCTCGATGTCGGATGCCGGCGGCAGCAGTCGCAGCGCCCGCAGCACCGCCCGCGTCGCCGAGCCGAAGGACAGAGCGGCGACGGCCTGCAGCCGCGAACCGCGGGCATGGAGGACGCGCACGTCGAGCACGTCGTCGGACAGGGTCCGCCGCTGGAAGGTCGCGACCTGGCCGGGCGTGTTGCGCCCGACGCTCACGAACACCGACCACACCCGCGCGCGGCGGCCGGCGATCACGATATCGATCGGCTCGGCATCCTGCAGACCCCGCCAGGTGGCCACGACGCCGCCGATCCATTTGCCCAGCCGCGCCTTGCGCTTCGTGCGCTCGGCTACGAACTCGGGGTAGATCCCGATCGAGGCGGCGTTGAGGACCGTCGTGGTCCGACCGCCCGCGGTCAGCTCGCCGACGCTGGCCGCGATGCCCGACCCCGCCTGCAGCGCATCAATCGCCAGGTCGACGGTCTCGATGCCGGCCGTCCGGGAAAAGTGGTTGAACGTGCCGCCGGGCAAGGGCATGAACGGCACGTCGAACTCGATGGCGAGCTGGGCCATTCGCGACACCGAGCCGTCGCCGCCGTACGCGCTCAGCACCCGAGGCGGATCGTCGCCCGTCATGATCTCGCGCACGACGTCGGCCATGCCCTCGTCCGGCTCCAGTTCGCGCACGATTGCGCCCGGCAGACGCTCGGCGATCGTCGGGCGCGGATCGGAACGGACGACGGCGGTGCCGGCGCCCTTGTTCATCACGACCAGCACGCCCGCGCCGTCGTGCGACGGCGGCAGCTCGATCATCTCGACGACCTGCTCGACCTCGGGCGCAGGCGCCCGCCGGGCACGCGCGGGAACGAGCAGGCGGCCGAGGGCGGCAACTCCGGCGCCGATCGCCACGCCCCCCGCCACGTCAGAGAGCCAGTGGGCGCCCACGTGCATCCGGGAGTATGCCACCGCGGCGGCGAGCGGCGCGATGATCGCGCCGGCCGCTGTGGTCTCCAGGGCAACGCCGGTGGCGAATCCCGCGGCGCTCGCCGAGTGCCCCGAGGGGAACGAAGGTGTCGTGGGATAGGCCCGCAGGCGCCGGATCGTCGGCACCTCGGTGAAGACCGGGCGACGCCCGTCGAAGAACCGCTTCACCACGACATCGGCCATCACGCCCGACACGACCATCGAGGCGACTCCGCGCAGCGCCGCGCGACGGTAGCCGAGCACCAGCAGGGTCGCCGCGATCGCGTACCAGAGCACGCCGCGGTCGGCGGCGTGGCTCAGGCGGCTGTACCCCCGATCGTGGAGGTGCCACGAGCGGGAGGCGTTGATGCGGCGGTTCGCCGCCCGGTCGACCCGGCGCACCCAGCGGGGCATGATCCGGGCGCGCCGATACGAGACGACCGGGTGCCGCAGGCGAGGCAGACGCATACCCGAGGCTAACCCGCGCCCGGGGTAGCAGCCCGGGCCATTGCCCCGCACCGACGGAGTGGCTACGGTCGAAGCGCCGTCGAAGAGCCCCGACCGAGGAGCCGACATGCCCGCGACCCCGCTGCCCGCCGGAGGCGAGCACCCCGACGCAAGCGCGGCGAAGACCTGCGACGCGAGCGGGATGATCGAGATCCACCGCATGTTCCGCCGCGGGTTCGGCGAAGGGCCGGAGCTCGTGCGGGCGGTCGACGCGGGCGACCTCGCCCACGCCGGTGTCGTCGTGACGCAGCTGAACACCCTGTCCCTCGGGCTGCACGCCCATCACGGGGGCGAGGACGAGCGGCTCTGGGGCGCGCTGGAGGAGCGGGCGCCGGCGTGCGCGGTGCACGTCGAGCGGATGAAGGCGCAGCACGCAGAGATGCTCGTGCACCTGAACCGCCTGGACGACGCGCTTCCGATCTGGCAGGTCACCGGCGCACCACAGGATGCCGCGCCACTCCTTGCAGCCCTGGACGGCATCAACGCGGCGCTGAGCGTGCACCTCCCGGACGAGGAGACGAACATCGTGCCCGTCATGGAGACGACGATCACGCAGAAGGAGGTCGACTGGTACTCCGAGCACGGCCGACGCTCCGTGCCGAAGGGACAGACCTGGAACCAGCTCGGCGAGATCCTCGCCTCGCAGCCCGACGGCGGAGACGAGTGGCTCAAGAAGCACCTGCCCGCACCCGTGCGGGTGGTGTGGCGGTGGATCGGCAAGCCGAAGTACGCCAAGCACCGGGCGGCCCTCGAGGGGCGCTGAGCCGGGCGGACAGAACCCCGGTCGTCGAGCGAGCGAGCGCAGCGAGCGAAACGAAACGCCCTACGTGAGCCCGTGCTCGAACGCGAAGACCACGAGCTGCACGCGATCGCGCAGCCCGAGCTTCGTCAGGATCCGGCTGATGTGCGTCTTCACGGTGGCCTCCGAGAGGAACTCGCGTGCCGCGATCTCGGCGTTGGAGAGCCCCCGCGCCGCGAGCGCGAAGATCTCCCGCTCGCGGTCGGTCAGATCGCCGTACGCCGGCGGAATCGGCAGCGGCGCGGCATCCGCGAAATGCGCGAAGAGCTCGCGGGTGGCGGATGCCGCGATCACCGCCGAGCCGGAGTGCACCGTCCGGATCGCCGCGAGCAGGAACTCCGGATCGGCGTCCTTGAGCAGGAAGCCGCTCGCGCCCTGCCGGATCGCGCGGGCAGCGGCCTCGTCCAGGTCGAAGGTCGTCAGCATCACCACCCGCGGCGGATCTGCGTCCGCCAGCAGCTCGGCGGTCGCCTCGATGCCGTCCATCCCCGGCATCCGGATGTCCATGAGGACGACGTCGGGCCGGGCGTCGCGCGAGACGGCGAGCGCCTCGCGCCCGTCGGCGGCCTCCGCCACGACTTCGAGATCGGGCTGCGAGTCGATCAGCATGCGGATGCCGGCGCGGAACAGCGCCTGATCATCGACGAGCACCACGCGGATCGGGGCGCGCTGGACCGCGTCGCGCGCGCTCACCGGTCCAGCTCCGACGCGATGGGCAGCGTCGCCGACACCACGAACTCGCCGTCCTCGCCGGCAGCCCGCAGCCGCCCGCCGGCGAGGGCTGCGCGCTCGCTCATGCCGACCAGCCCGTGGCCCGAGTCCGCCGGCCGCTCGCCCGTCTTCGCACCGTTGCGCACTTCGAGGTCCACCCGATCGCGATGCCAGGCGAGAGTGACGCGCACCGGCTGTCCGTCGCCGTGGCGAAGGGTGTTCGTGAGGGCCTCCTGGAGAATGCGGTAGACGGCCAGCTGCACGGCGGCGGGCGGTTCGCGCGACGGGGCCGGGTCGACGTCGACGCGCAGCTCGACGCCGGCCGCCCGCACCTGGGCGTAGAGCTCCTCGAGATCGGCGAGTCTCGGCTGCGGGCCCTCCGGCTGCGGATGGCGCAGCTGGGTCAGCAGCAGCCTTACATCGGCGAGTGCCGCGCGGGCGGTCGTCGAGATCGTGCCGAGCGCCTCGATCGCCGCGCTGCTCCCGGCTGCGGCGGGGTCGGCTGCGGCGGCGTACCGCGCCCCGTCGGCCTGCGCGATCACGACGGCGAGCGAGTGGGCCACGACGTCGTGCATGTCCCGCGCGATCCGCACCCGCTCCTGCTCGGCGGCGGCGTCGGCCTCCGCACGTCGTTGGGCTTCGCGATTCTCCTGCGCGCGCACCGCGGTGCGCACCAGCGCACCCACCGTCCACGACAGCAGCAGCGCGAAGCCCGCCGCGACGAGCACCGCGACGGCGAGCGGCAGCGTCTGCCACGACGGGCCGCCGCCGGCGAACGCCGGGCCCAGGAACAGATACGCCGTGATGACGAGTGCACCGGCGAGCGCCGATGCGAAACCCGCCCAGTACACCCGCGCGGTCCCGTAGGCGGCAGTGACGTAGAGCACGCCGAAGATCGCGAGGTCCGACACCGTGGGCGGGCGGCCGAGAGCCATCTGCAGTGCCGCACCCGCCCACGCGAGTGCGAGCGCGAGGGGCGGCGACCAGCGGCGGATCGCGAGTGCGCAGCTGAAGATGAGGGCGATCGTGGCCTCGGCGAACAGCACTGCAGGAGCCCCGAGGATGCGAACCGAACCCGTGGCCTCTCCGACCATCAGTTCGACGGGCAGTGCGACCGCGAAGAAGAGCGCTGCCACGACGATATCGGTGACGAACTGACGCGTCTTGAGCCGGCGGAACACGGGTTCACGCTACGGGGAACCCGGCCGTGCGGCATCCGTCCGGCGATGTATTCCGCGCCCTCCGCCGGTGGCGCATATCAGTCCTGTGTCGCGGGGGTATCGATCCCCTCGAACCCCTTGCCGCGCATCCCCTTCAGGCTTTACTGTCCGGACACAGGCTGAAATCGACGGGAAACGTCCGAGGACCAGGATCGAACAGCGGGGGCAGTCCCCACCGGTGCCCGAACCGGTCCCCGTCGGCGGCAGCGCGAAGTGGTTCAGTCGAGACGGATGGAGACCGGCATGGCGACGGTACGCGCGGCAATTTCCCAGACCACGTGGACGGGCGACAAGGAGTCGATGCTCGACAAGCACGAGGGATTTCTGCGGGATGCCGCGGCAGACGGCGCGCAGGCGATGTGCTTCCAGGAGCTGTTCTACGGCCCCTACTTCGGCATCACGCAGGACAAGAAGTACTACCGGTACGCCGAACCGGCCGACGGGCCCATCGTGCAGCGGTTCGCGTCGATCGCGAAGGAGCTGGGCGTCGTGACCATCCTCCCGATCTACGAGGAGGATCAGACCGGCGTGTACTACAACACGACCGTCGTGGTCGATGCCGACGGCACCGTTCTGGGCAAGTACCGCAAGATCCACATTCCGCACGTCGAGAAGTTCTGGGAGAAGTTCTACTTCCGCCCCGGCAACCTGGGCTACCCGGTGTTCGAGACCGCGATCGGCAAGATCGGCACGTACATCTGCTACGACCGGCACTTCCCCGAGGGGTGGCGCGAGTACGGCCTTCGCGGCGCGCACATCGTGTTCAACCCGAACGCGACCAAGCCCGGCCTCTCGAACCGCCTGTGGGAGGTGGAGGGGCCCGCGGCGGCCGTCGCCAACGGCTATTTCGTGCTGCAGCCGAACCGCGTCGGTCGCGAAGACAACGAGTTCGGCGACGAGGCCGTGAACTTCTACGGCACGAGCAACGTGATCGACCCGCGAGGCGACTTCGTCGGCGAGCGCGGCTCGGGCGACCACGAGGAGCTGCTGGTGCGGGACCTCGACATGGACATGGTGCAGCAGATGCGCGACGACTGGCAGTTCTATCGCGACCGCCGGCCGGACACCTACACGGAGATCGCGAAGCCATGACCACCACCCTCATCACGGGCGGCACGGTCGTCTCGGCGACCGGCCGGTCGCAGGCCGATGTGCTCATCGACGGCGAGACCATCGCGGCGGTGCTGGCGCCCGGCTCGCAGCTGCTCGGGACGGATGTCGCGGCATCGGTCGACACGGTGATCGACGCGACCGGCAAGTACGTCATCCCCGGGGGCATCGACGCACACACCCACATGGAGCTGCCGTTCGGCGGGACCGCGGCCATCGACACGTTCGAGACGGGCACCCGCGCGGCCGCATGGGGCGGCACGACGAGCATCGTCGACTTCGCGGTGCAGCGCTACGGCGAGCGCGTGCAGGACGGCCTGGCCGCGTGGCACGAGAAGGCGACGGGCAACTGCGCCATCGACTACGGATTCCACCAGATCATCGGCGGGGTGGACGAGGACGCTCTGGCGGCGATGCCGGGCCTGATCGACCAAGGCGTGACGAGCTTCAAGCTCTTCATGGCCTACCCGGGCGTCTTCTACTCGGACGACGCGCAGGTGCTCAAAGCCATGCAGGTCTCCCGCGACACCGGTCTGCTCACGATGATGCACGCGGAGAACGGCCCGGTGATCGACGTGCTCGCGGCCCAGCTGGTCGCGGAGGGCAAGACCGACCCGTACTTCCACGGCATCGCCCGCGCCTGGCAGATGGAGGAGGAGGCGACCCACCGCGCGATCATGATCGCGAACCTGACCGGCGCCCCTCTCTACGTCGTGCACGTGAGCGCGAAGCAGGCGGTCGAGCAGCTGGCCGCTGCCCGCGACCGCGGCCAGAACGTCTTCGGCGAGACGTGCCCGCAGTACCTGTACCTCTCGCTCGAGGAGCAGCTCGGTGCGTCCAGCGAGGAGTGGGGACGTTTCGAGGGCGCTAAGTGGGTATGCTCGACGCCCTTGCGCTCGCGCGCCGAGGGCCACCAGGACCACATGTGGCAGGCGCTGCGCACGAACGACCTGCAGATGGTCTCCACCGACCACTGCCCGTTCTGCATGAAGGACCAGAAGGAGCTCGGCCGCGGCGACTTCCGCGCGATCCCCAACGGGATCGGCTCGATCGAGCACCGCATGGACCTCATGTACCAGGGCGTGGTGACCGGGAAGATCACGCTGGAGCGGTGGGTGGAGCTGACCTCCACCACGCCGGCGCGCATGTTCGGGCTGTACGGACGCAAGGGCGTTCTCCAGCCGGGTGCCGACGGCGACGTCGTCGTCTACGACCCCAACGGGCACACCTCCATCGGCCTGGGCCAGCGGCCGGACGGCTCGCCGACAGGCAGGTCCCACCACATGAACATGGACCACTCCGCATGGGAGGGCTTCGAGATCGACGGCCACGTCGACACCGTGCTCTCTCGGGGCAAGGTGATCGTCGACGGCAACGAGTACATCGGGTCGAAGGGCGACGGGCAGTTCCTCAAGCGCGGCCTCAGCCAGTACCTGACATAAGGGAGCACCATGGACTTCGGCGTCGTCCTGCAGACCAACCCGCCCGCCGCGCGCACCGTGCAGCTCGCCAAGCTCGCCGAGGCGCACGGCTTCAACCACGTCTGGACGTTCGACTCGCACCTCCTCTGGGAGGAGCCGTACGTCATCCACTCGGCGATCCTCGCCGAGACGAACCGGGTGACCGTCGGCCCCTTCGTCACCAACCCCGCCACGCGGGACTGGACGGTGACGGCATCCGTCTTCGCCACCTTGAACGAGATGTACGGCAACCGCACCATCTGCGGCATCGGCCGCGGCGACTCGGCCGTGCGCGTCACCAACGGCAAGCCGGTCACGATGAGCGAGCTGCGGGCGTCGATCCACGTCATCCGCGAGCTCGCGAATTCGCGACCGGTGGAATACAACGGCGCGACGATCCAGTTCCCATGGAGCCACGGCTCGAAGCTCGACGTCTGGGTCGCCGCGTACGGGCCGCTCGCGCTGAAGCTGACCGGCGAGGTGGGCGACGGGTTCATCCTGCAGCTGGCAGACCTCGACGTGGCCGCGTGGATGATCAAGACCGTCCGGGATGCCGCTGCAGGCGTCGGCCGCGACCCCGACTCGATCGCCTTCTGCGTGGCTGCGCCGATGTACATCGGCGACGACTGGCAGCACATGCGCGACCAGTGCCGCTGGTTCGGCGGGATGGTCGGCAACCACGTCGCCGACATCGTGGCGAAGTACGGCCACCACGCCGACGAGAGCGGCGTTCCGGCCGAGCTCATCGACTACATCGAGGGACGCGTCGGCTACGACTACAACACCCACGGCAAGGCGGACAACGACCACGTCGACTTCGTGCCCGACGAGATCGTCGACCGCTTCTGCATCCTGGGCACCGCGGAGGAGCACATCGCGAAGCTCGAGAAGCTGCGCGCACTCGGGGTGACCCAGTTCGCGGGCTACCTCCAGCACGACAACAAGGAGGAGACGCTGCGCGTCTACGGAGAGACGGTCATTCCGGCGCTCTCCGAGCACGTGGTGGCCAAGCGATGACGACGACCCTCGAGCCCACCCGCGGCCCCGCCGCGCCCCCGCGCGCCAAGCCTCCGCGCGCGGCCCGGTCGCGTGCACTCTCGGCCTGGCTGTGGGGAGCGGTCGGAATCCTGCTGCTGGCGATCGTGTGGGAGCTCTACAAGTTCCTCGGTCCGTCGGACGGGGTCGTGATCGGGGGGGTGCGCATCCTGCCGCGCACCACCGACCTCGCGATGCCGCACGTCTGGGACATGATCGGCCGGCTGCTGCAGCCCGTGACGCGCGCCGAGGGATCGCCGCCCCTCTGGGCGGCGATCGCGCTGGCCGCGCTCACGACGCTCGGCATCGCCGCCGTCGGCTGGCTCGTCGGACTCGTCGTCGGCATCGCCCTCGCGCTGGTGATGCAGCGCTGGCGCCTGGTCGAGTGGGGCCTGCTGCCTTGGATCATCCTCAGCCAGACGGTGCCGCTGATCGCCTTTGCGCCGATCGTGAAGAGCTGGGGCTCGCGCATCGACATCGCCGGAGTCGAGTGGCAGGACTGGATGTCGGTGGCGCTCATCGCGTCGTACCTGGCGTTCTTCCCGATCGCCGTCGGGGCTCTGCGCGGCCTCCAGTCACCCGATCGAATCCACACCGAGCTCATGCACACCTACGCCGCCGGCTACTGGCCGACCCTGCTGCGACTGCGGTTCCCGGCATCCGTGCCCTATCTTCTGCCGGCGCTGCGCCTGGGTGCGGCCAACGCCGTGATCGGCGCCGTGGTGGCAGAGGTGTCGACGGGCCTGCAGGGCGGCATCGGCCGCCTGCTGATCCAGTTCGCCGGGCAGGCGTCGGGCGACCCGTCGAAGGCGTGGGCCCCGATCTTCGGCGCGATCGCCCTCGGGCTGGTGGCCGCAGGATCTGTGGCGGTGCTCGGGCTGCTGCTGAAGGACTACAGACGAGGAGAGGCGACCTGATGGCCGTTCGGCACACGGAGAACGGCACGACGGCATCCGCGGGCACGGATTCGGTCTCGGTGCGGGGCGTCACGAAGACGTTCGCCACCAAGACGGGAGATGTGAGCGCCCTCGAAGCGATCGACCTGACGATCGCCGAGGGTGAGTTCGTCGCGCTGATCGGCCCGTCCGGGTGTGGCAAGTCCACGCTCCTGCGACTGATCGCCGACCTCGACACGCCGACGGCCGGCACCATCGAGGTCTTCGGCAAGCCCGCGACGCGCGCGCGCCGCGACCAGGACTACGGCATCGCGTTCCAGCAGGCGGGCCTGCTCCCCTGGCGCACCGTCGCGGCCAACATCGCGCTTCCGCTCGAGCTGCACGGCGTACCGGCCGCGCAGCGCAAGGCGCGGGTCGCCGAACTCGCCGAGCTCGTCGGGCTCACCGACTTCGCCGACCGGCATCCCGATCAGCTCTCCGGCGGAATGCAGCAGCGCGTCGCGATCGCGAGGTCGCTGGCCGAGCGGCCGCGGCTGCTTCTCATGGACGAGCCGTTCGGCGCCCTCGACGAGATGACCCGCGAGCGCATGCAGACCGAGCTCGCCCGCATCGCCGCCGAAACCGGCGCGGCGGTCGTGTTCGTGACGCACTCGATCCCCGAGGCGGTGTTCCTCTCCGACCGCGTCGTGGTCATGTCGCCACGCCCCGGGCGGATCACCCAGATCATCGAGACGGCATTCGGGAAGGATGCCGCGCGCGACGAGTCGCTTCGCGAGGCGGCATCCTTCTTCGACCGTGTCACCGCGGTGCGCGAGGCCCTGCACGGCGTGCCGGTGCCGGTCGCCGGCCGGGAGGAGCGATGACCACGGTGGAGCCGGCGCAGCGACCGGCAGAGGACCACCGAGCAGCACGTTCGCCCGAGCGCGCGGGATGGAGCCCCGCGACCGAGCGCCGTCTGCGGGTGATCGCGCCGATCACGGTCGGCGTGGCGGGACTTGCGATCTGGCAGTTCCTGGTGAGCGTGGTCGGGGTCTCGGACTACCTGCTGCCGAGCCCGGCCGCGATCGCGCAGCAGTTCGCGCAGTTCGGCCCCGCGATCTGGCAGGCGGCGCTGGTCACCGGGACGAACGCGCTGATCGGACTCGTCGTCGGCACGCTGCTCGCGATCCTCCTCGCCGCGCTCGCCGCCCGCTGGCATGCGATCGACGGGATGTCGGCGCCGATCGTCGCCTCGCTCGCCGTCGTGCCGATCGTGGCGCTCGCCCCCGTGCTCAACTCGATGTTCGGCTCCGACAGCCAGTTCGGCCGGCAGGCGATCGCTGCGCTCGCCTCGTTCGTGCCCGTGTTCATCAACACCGTGCGCGGCCTCCGCCAGACCCGGCCGGTGCACCGTGATCTGATGCGCAGCTACGCGGCCACCGGCGCGCAGTCCTTCCGCACCGTGACGCTGCCCACCGCCCTGCCCTACCTGCTGACGGGCGTCCGCATCGCGAGCTCCCTCGCGGTCATCTCCGCCCTCGTCGCCGAGTACTTCGGCGGGCCCCGGGGGGGACTCGGAAGCGCCATCTCCACCTCGGCGGCCACGAGCGCCTACGCGCGCGCCTGGGCGTACGTCGTCGCCGCGATCGTCGTCGGCCTGATCTTCTACCTCGCGACGGCGCTCATCGAGCGCCTCGTGCTCCGCCGCATCCCGGTGGGGGGTACGCAATGACGCGCATCGCCCCGGGATGCGACGGTCCGTCGTCCTCGCTCGGCGAGGCCGGTCCCGCACCACGCACACCCGCAAGGGAACCCGAAAGGAACGACATGAGACACAGCACACGTCGCGGCCTCGCGACAGGCGCGTTCGCCCTGTCGGCGGCGATCATCCTGACCGCCTGCGCCGGCGGAGGCGGCGAGACGCCGGACTCCGGCGACGACGGCGGCGGCGAGCTGAAGCAGGTCAAGCTCCAGCTCCAATGGCTGCCCCAGGCGCAGTTCGCCGGCTACTTCGCCGCAGTCGAGCAGGGCTACTTCGAGGAGGAGGGGCTGCAGGTCGAGATCATCCCGTCCGGCGGCGACATCGTGCCGCAGACCGCCCTGGCCGACGGCGACGTCGACTTCGCGATTGCCTGGGTGCCGAAGGTGCTCGGATCGATCGAGGAGGGCGCCAACCTGACCGACATCGCGCAGATCTTCCAGCGCTCGGGGACCCTGCAGGTGTCCTGGGCCGACTCGGGCATCGACTCGGTCGCCGACTTCGAGGGCAAGAAGATCGGATCCTGGGGCTTCGGCAACGAGTGGGAGATCTTCGCCGCGATGGCCGCCGAGAACCTCGACGCGTCGACGGTCGAGATCATCACGCAGGACTTCAACATGAACGCGTTCCTGCAGGGTGACATCGACGCCGCGCAGGCCATGACGTACAACGAGTACGCCCAGCTGCTCGAGACGGAGAACCCCGACACCGGCGAGCTCTACCAGCCGGATGACTTCAACGTCATCAGCTACCAGGACGACACCTCCGGCGCGATGCTGCAGGACGCCATCTGGGCCGACACCGAGAAGCTCGAGTCCGATGAGGAGTACGCAGACACCGCGGTGTCGTTCCTCAAGGCCGTCATCAAGGGCTGGATCTTCGCGCGCGACAACCCGGAGGAGGCCGCCGAGATCACCCTCGCGAACGGCTCCGCCTGGGGCCCCAGCCACGAACTGTGGATGATGAACGAGATCAACAAGCTCATCTGGCCCGCCACAGCCGGCATCGGCATCATCGACGAGGCGGCCTGGAACCAGACCGTCGAGGGCGCGCTGGCTGCCGTCAACGAGACCGGAGCGCACCTGATCACGAAGGAGCCGCCGTCGACGGCGTACAGCAACGAGTACATCCAGGAGGCGCTGGACGAGCTCGGCGAGGACGGCGAGATCGACCTCCTCGGCGAGGACTTCGAGCCGATCGAGGTCGAACTGCAGCCGGCCGGCAACTAGCCGCAGAACGCCGGCCCGGTCGCTGGGCGCGTCGACTCGTCGCACGCGCCCAGCGACCGACCCCGCCCAGGCTCGCTACGCTCGCTGAGTGACCGGCTGCTCCGCGAAGACGCGGCACGCCGCGAAAGGAGATCGCACGCCATGACGGATGAAGACCTGGACGCCCAGGCGAAGTCGCTCGACCGCGAGTTCGTGTTCCACTCCTGGCTGGCCCAGGCGAACCTCGATCTCCCCGTGATCGCCGGCGGGTCGGGCGCGACGGTGTGGGACCACGCCGGCAATCGGATGCTGGACTTCGCGAGCCAGCTCGTCAACGTCAACATCGGCCACCAGCATCCCGCCGTCGTGAAGGCGATCCAGGAGCAGGCCGGTCGGCTCGCGACCATCGGGCCGGCCACCGCCAACCTCACGCGCGGCCAAGCCGCAGAGCGGATCATCGGCAAAGCCCCGGACGGGTTCGCCAAGGTGTTCTTCACGAACGGCGGCGCGGACGCCAACGAGAACGCCCTGCGCATGGCTCGCCTGCACACCGGCCGCGACACCGTGCTCTCCACCTACCGCTCGTACCACGGCAACACCGGTGCCGCGATCGTCGCGACCGGCGACTGGCGACGGATGCCGAACCAGTACGCCCGCGGGCACGTGCACATCTTCAGCCCTTACCTGTACCGCAGCGAGTTCTGGGCGACGACGCCGGAAGAGGAGTCTGCGCGCGCCCTGCATCACCTGGAGCGGGTGATCCAGTCCGAGGGACCGGCCACGATCGCCGCGATCCTGCTGGAGACGGTGCCCGGCACCGCCGGCATCCTGATCCCACCTCCCGGGTATCTTGCGGGCGTGCGCGAGCTCTGCGACCGCTACGGCATCATCCTGGTCCTCGACGAGGTGATGGCCGGGTTCGGTCGCACCGGCCGGTGGTTCGCGTTCGAGGGGTACGACGTGGTGCCCGATCTCATCACCTTCGCGAAGGGCGTCAACTCCGGATATGTGCCGGTCGGCGGCGTGATCATCTCGGAGGAGATCTCGGCGACCTTCGACGACCGCGTGTTCCCCGGCGGACTCACCTACAGCGGACACCCGCTCGCCGCGGCATCCATCATCGGGTCGATCGGCGCGATGGAAGAGGAGGGGATCGTGGAGCACGCCCGCCGCATCGGCGACGAGGCGATCGGGCCCGGGCTGGCGGACCTCGAGCAGAAGCACCCGCTCATCGGGGAGGTCCGCGGCGAGGGCGTCTTCTGGGCGATCGAGCTGGTCGCGGACCGGGGAACGCGGGAGCCCGTCGCGGCCAGCGTCATCGGTCAGCTGAAGAAGGAGCTCACCGCGCGCGGCCTCGTGCCCTTCGCGGCCGACAACCGGATCCACGTCGTGCCGCCGTGCGTGGTGACCGACGACGAGGTCGCCCAGGCGATGTCGATCTACGACGAAGCGCTCACGGTGGTCGAGAGCTGATCTCTCTCGCTCGCGAGAGTGCACGCAATCCTCGCGATAGTGCACGCAATCCTCGCGAAAGTGCACGCAATCCTCGCGAGAGTGCACGCAATCCTCGCGAGAGTGCACTATGCGCCACTGAATCCGCGACCTAACCTGGAAAGACACGTGCCCACGAGGCCAGGAAGAAGGAAGACCCATGACCGACACCACCACACTCGAGCAGACGAAGGAGTCTGCCACCACGATCCTCGACCACTGGGTCGACGGCGGCACGTGGAGCGGAGCATCCACGCGCACGTCCCCGGTGTACAACCCGGCCTGGGGCACGGTGCAGCGCGAAGTGCGTCTCGCCTCCACCGCCGACGTCGACGACGCGGTCGCCTCCGCGACGGCGGCCTGGGGGCAGTGGCGCGATTCGAGCATCGCGAAGCGTCAGGGCGTGCTGTTCGCGTTCCGCGAGCTGCTGAACGCGCGCAAGCAGGAGCTCGCCGAGATCCTGACGTCCGAGCACGGCAAGGTGCTCTCCGACGCGCTCGGCGAGATCGCCCGCGGCATGGAGGTCGTCGAGTTCGCGTGCGGGCTGGGGCACCTCACCAAGGGCGCCTACTCCGAGAACGTGTCGACCGGAATCGACGTGTACACGCTGAAGCAGCCGCTGGGCGTCGTGGGCATCATCAGCCCCTTCAACTTCCCCGCGATGGTGCCGCTGTGGTTCTTCTCGATCGCGCTCGCGGCCGGCAACGCAGTGATTCTCAAGCCCTCCGAGAAGGACCCCAGCGCCGCGAACTGGATGGCCGCGCTCCTCAAGGAGGCGGGGCTCCCGGACGGCGTGCTGAACGTCGTGCACGGCGACAAGGAGGCCGTCGACGCGCTGCTCGAGCACCCGGACGTCCGGGCGATCTCGTTCGTGGGCTCGACGCCCATCGCGCGCTACGTTTACGAGACGGCCACCCGCGCGGGCAAGCGCGTGCAGGCCCTGGGCGGAGCGAAGAACCACATGCTGGTGCTGCCGGACGCCGACCTCGACCTGGCCGCGGATGCCGCCGTCAACGCGGGCTTCGGCTCGGCCGGTGAGCGCTGCATGGCGATCTCGGTCGTGCTGGCGGTCGATACGATCGCCGACGAGTTCGTCGAGAAGGTCAGCCAGCGCATGGGCACCCTTCGCACGGGCGACGGCACCCGTGGCTGCGACATGGGCCCGCTCATCACCGAGGTGCACCGCGACAAGGTCGCGTCGTACATCGATGTGGCGGCATCCGACGGTGCCTCAGTCGTCGTGGACGGACGCGACGTCGAGCCGGACGGAGACCCCGACGGGTTCTGGCTCGGACCCACGCTGATCGACAAGGTCCCGACGTCCTCGTCGGCGTACCGCGACGAGATCTTCGGCCCGGTGCTGTCGGTCGTGCGCGTCGAGGGTTACGAGGAGGGCCTCGGCATCATCAACGGCAGCCAGTACGGCAACGGCACGGCCATCTTCACGAACGACGGCGGCGCGGCGCGGCTGTTCCAGCGCGAGGTGCACGTCGGCATGATCGGCATCAACGTGCCGATCCCGGTCCCGGTGGCCTATCACTCGTTCGGCGGCTGGAAGGCCTCGCTCTTCGGAGACGCCAAGGCGTACGGCCCGCACGGGTTCGACTTCTTCACGCAGGAGAAGGCAGTCACCTCGCGCTGGCTCGACCCGTCGCACGGTGGCCTGAACCTGGGCTTCCCCCAGCACGACTAGCGCTCGTCGCGCCTCGCCATTGACCGCGAGACTGCAACTGCGGGGCGAGACTGCGGGTGATACCCGCAGTCTCGCCGTCCGGTTGCAGTCTCGCGGGCCGTCGAGGCGCGGTCAGGCGTCGAGCGCGATGGGCCGGTTCTCGTAGAACGTCTGCAGCACCACCGTCGTGCGCGTGCTCACGGATGCGGCGAGCCGGATGTCGCGGATGAGCGCCTCGAGATCCCGCGGCGTGGCGACCCGAACGAACAGGATGTAGCTGGCGTCGCCCGCGATCGAGTGGCACGCCTCGATCGCCGCCAGGTGCTCGAGCAGCTCGGGGGCATTGTCGGGCTGCGAGGGATCGAGCGGCGTGATCTCGATGAACGCCGAGAGCGACCTGCCGACGGCGTCGGGGTCGAGGATCGCGCGGTAACCGGTGATCACACCCGTGCTCTCCAGGCGCCGCAGCCGCGCCTGCACAGCCGACACGCCGAGCCCGACGCGCTCGGACAGCTGGGCGAGAGTGGCGCGGGGGTCGCGGGAAACCTCGCCGAGGATCGCCAGGTCGACAGAATCATCCATGACATGGAAGAATATCGGTTGGTTCCATATCTTGCCGGAATGTTTCCGCTTATTCGCTCGATCGAAGGTTCTCATGTCCCTCACTCAGGCTCCGCGCACCGGTGTAGCCCAGGCCGCCCCCGCGGGGCTCGACAGCCGCGTGGAAGACACCACCGCGTGGCACACACTGAAGCAGGCGGCGATCGCCCTGCAGGCGATACAGGCGCAGGACGGGTCGATTCCGGATGCCGCGCACCACGCCTCGGCGCGCGCCCATGTGACGACGATCACGGACGCGATCGAGCAGCTCCGCCCGCATTTCCCATACGACGACGCCTACCTCCGGGCATCCGTCCAGGACTTCCGCCGCTGGGCCGCAGCGGACTTCGGCGTGCCCGACTTCCTCGACTCGCTCCGCGCGTTCCAGCCGCAGCAGCACCGGGTCGACGGCATCCGTCATCTCGTCGTGTTCCCGATGTACACGCAGAACGGCTCCCCCGACAGGCACGTCGAGGCGCTGATCGTCGAGGTGATCTGGCCCGATTTCATCGCGCAGCTCGAGACGGAGTACGTCAACCGGCTGTTCGTGTCGCTGCGACTCGTGGACTTCACACCCGGTTACGACACGAACTCGGCGGTGCTGTTCCCCGAGACGGTCGCGATGCGCGAGATCCCGGCATTCACGTGGGGCGCGATCTTCCAGGACCGCGAAGCCGCCCGCTATCGGAGGGTCGTGCGCGCGGCCGCCGAGATCACCAAGCTCGACCTGCCCGACGAGGCGGCGCGGATGCTGGACGATCAGGCGCTCACCGAGAAGGCGTTCGTGATGTGGGACATCATCCACGACCGCACGCACATGCGCGGCGACCTGCCGTTCGATCCGTTCATGATCAAGCAGCGGATGCCGTACTTCCTCTACTCGCTGGAAGAGCTCCGGTGCGACCTGACGGCGTTCCGCGAATGCGTCGCGATCCAGAAGCGCCTGCGCGAGCGCGCCGAATCCGGCGCGGTGCTGACTCCCGCCGAGGCCGAGACGCTCGAGCACGCCCGATTGGTTCAGTACGCCGTGATCTTCGACCGGATCTTCCGCTTCGCGATCACCGGCACGCGTGTGCGCAACTACGACGCGGTCGGCGGACAGCTGCTGTTCGCCTGGCTGCACCAGCGCGGCGTGCTGCACTGGACCGACACGTCGCTCGCATTCGACTGGGATGACGTTCCGGCGGCGGTGGTCGCCCTCGGCGATGCGATCGACGAACTCTACTGGCGCTCGATCGACCGCCCGAAGGTCGCGCACTGGCTGGCGGCGTACGAGCTCGTGCGCGGCACGCTCACGCCGAATCCGGCCTCCAGGTGGGCGCGCGGCCTGCCGGACGAGGTGCTCGCCGGGCCGCCGAAGGGCTACACCGATGAGGTTCTGTCCGACGAGTTCCCACTGTCGATGTTCTTCGAGGCGCTCGAGAAGAAGATGCGGCCGGTGATCGAGTCGACCGCCGGAATCCGCGCAACCGATGGCTGAGCCCGCCGTGCCGAGTGGGCAGACCGCCGGCGTCAGCGGGCGGATGGTGCTCGTCGCCGGCGCGACGAGCGCGTCCGGCCTCGCGGTCACCCGGGCTCTGGCGGCGGCCGGCGCCCACGTGGTCGCCGTCGGCCACGATGCCGGCAAGCTCGAGCGCCTGGCAGGCGAGGTGCCGGGCATCCGCACCGAGGTGTGCGACCTCACCGACGAGGCAGAGGTCCGTGATCTCGCCGAGCGCGTCCACGAGGCGGGCGAGTCCGTGGACGGCGTGGTCCATCTCGTCGGCGGATGGCGCGGCGGAGGCGGGCTCGCCGGCCAGAGCGAGGACGACTACCGATTCCTCGAGCGGTCGTTCACGGCTCTGCGTCACGTGAGCCAGGCCTTCGACGACGACCTGCGCGCCTCGACCGCCGGGCGCCTCGCGATCGTCTCCTCCACCGCGGTGGCGCGGCCGCTTGCCGGTGGCGCGAACTACGCGGCGGTGAAGGCGGCGAGTGAGGCGTGGATCCGCGCGGTCGCCCAGGGATTCGCCAAGAGCGCACGGGATGCCGGAATCCCCCTTTCCGCCGCAGCGGTCTCCTTCCGGGTCAGGAGCCTGGAAGGCATCGAGGACACGCTCGCGGAAGCGGTGGTCGGCCTGTGGGCGCGGGATGCGGCATCCCTCAACGACACCGTTCTCGCCCTCGAATAGTCGGTGCTCGGCGGAATCGTGGAGCCGTCCCGGCCCGCATCGCGCGCGCAGGAGCGCAAGGCGAGAGACTGTCGCGACGTCGCGTAAGCGATCGGTGCGTTCCGCGTCTTGAAGGTACAGAGTCCGGCCGTTGAGGGATTGAGGAACGACAGATGAAGCGCATTCTTACCCCTCGCTCGGGGCGTTCCGCATGAGCGGCCCCAAGTCCGCCGCACAGGCCGCCGAAGGTTCGACGGTCTTCCGCATCGTCGCCCGGATCGGGTACGTCGTCCTCGGCATCCTGCACATCGTCATCGGTGTGATCGTGATCTCGTTCGTGATGGGCGGCGGCGGTGAGGCCGATCAGGGCGGCGCGATGGAGCAGATCGCGAGCGCGCCCATGGGCGTGCTGCTGCTGTGGCTCATCGTTCTCGGGCTCGTCGCGCTCGCGATCTGGCAGATCGCCGAAGCGTTCCTCGAGCGCAACCCCGATACGAAGAAGAAATGGGGCTACCGACTCAAGTACCTCGGTACGGCGGTGGCCTACCTCGGCATCGCCTTCACCGCCCTCGTGTACGCGCTCGGCGGTCAGTCGGACTCCTCGCAGTCCTCGCAGTCGTTCAGTGCCCAGCTGATGTCGTCACCGGGAGGCATCGTCCTGCTCGTCCTGTTCGGGCTCCTCATCGCCGGGATCGGAATCGCATTCATCATCCGCGGCTTCACGCGTGCCTTCAAGAAGCACCTCGATCTGCCGCCGGACCCGGCCGGCAAGGGCATCGTCACGTTCGGCGTCGTCGGCTACGTCGCCAAGGGCATCGCCATCGCCGTGACGGGCGTGCTCTTCGTCGTGGCCGCGCTCACCCACGACCCCGAGGCGGCGGGTGGCCTCGATGCCGCGATCCGCACACTCGCCGGCCTGCCGTTCGGGCCGATCATCCTCTGGATCGTCGGCGTCGGGCTGATCCTCTACGGCCTCTTCTGCTTCGCCCGCGCTCGCTACGCCAGGATGTAGTCAGCGACAACCGCGCTGCCCGCTTCTTCGGGCGCGAGTCGGGCTGTCGCCCCGCGCTGAACACGACCGCGACGTCGACCGTGATCGAGAAGGCCGGACACGCGACGAACATCGAGCAGCCGAAGGCATTCAACGAGGTGCTGCTGACCTGGCTGGCCCGCTAGACCACGTTCAAGCTTCGAGCGCATCGAGACCGCCGCCGGGACGTCCGGCTCAGGTCAGAAGGCCTTTCCCGGGTTGAGGGTGCCGCGCGGGTCGAGCGCCGCCTTGATGTCGCGGTGCATCGCCAGCACGCGTTCGCCCAGCTCGTCCGCGCGCCCGGGAGCTTGAGCAGCCCCACGCCGTGCTCGCCGGTCACCGTGCCGCCGAGTTCGCGGCAGTCCTCGACGATGCGGTCGAACGCGGTCTTCGCACGCGCCTTGGCGGCGTCGTCTCCCTCGGGTGCGATGATCAGCGGATGCAGGTTGCCGTCGCCGGCGTGGGCGATCGTCGCGATCACGACGTCGTGCTGCGGCGGCGGTGTCGCGGATGCGTGCGAGCATCTCGGGCACGGCGACACGCGGTACGCAGATGTCTTCGGTGAGCACCGGACCGAGTCGCTCGAGCGCCGGGTAGGCGAGCCGCCGCGCCAGGAACAGACGGTCGACCTCTGCCGGGTCGACCGCCTGGTCGACGGCGAGCGCGCCGGCATCCGTCATGAGACGGGCGACGGATGCCGCGGCCTCCGCCCCGGTCGCACCCGGCTCGTCGACGGTGGCGAGCAGGAGGGCGGCGGCGTCGTGCGGCAGCCCGAGTCCCTGCCACTCGTCGACGGCGCGGAGGCACATCTCGTCGATCAGCTCGAGCGCCGACGGGATGATCCCCGCCGCGCTGATCGCGGCGACGGCGACGCCGGCGGCCTCGAGCGAGGCGAACGAGCCGACGATCGCGCGCTCCTCGCGGCCGCCGAGCGGCAGCAGCTTGAGAGCGTCACCTCGGTGATGATGCCCGAGGGTGCCCTCGGAACCGACCATGAGCGCCGTGAGGTCGTAGCCGGTCGCGCCCTTCGCCGTGCGCCGGCCGAGACGCACGACCTCACCGTCGGCGAGCACGACCGTCATGCCGAGCACGTAGTCGCGCGTCACGCCGTACTTGACGCAGCAGATGCCGCCGGCGTTGGTCGCGACGTTGCCGCCGATCGTCGAGATCCGGTAGCTCGCCGGGTCGGGCGGATACCAGAGCCCGTGCGCGGCGACGGCGCTGCGCAGGTCGTCGTTGATCACTCCCGCCTCGGCGACGACGTACCGCTCGGCGGCGTTCACCTCGAGCACGCGTGTCATGCGCTCGAGCGAGACGACGATCGCGCTTCTCGAGCGCGTTCGCACCGCCCGACAGACCGGTGCCGGCGCCGCGCGCCACGACGCTGAGTCCCTCGGTCGCCGGCGAACCGCACGACCGCCGCCACGTCCTCGGTCGTCTCCGCCAGCACGACGGCGAGCGGCCGGTGGAACTCCGCCCACTCGGCGTCGTCGTGCGCGTAGGCGTCGCGCCGCGCCGCGTCGGAGAGCACCTGATCGGGGCGGAGGATGTCGAGGAGCCCTGCGACCGCCGAGTCGGCAGCAGCGGAGCAGCGGGTGAGTCGGCGCGCATGAGCCGACTCTAGCCACCAGCGCCCGCCGCGCGCCGTGATGAACACCGCTCAGCGGCGCCGCCCGGATTCCTCGGCGTCGGCGGGAGTGCAGTCGTCCGCTCCGACCTCTTCGGCGTCTGCAGAACGCGGCTGCCGGTCTCGGACGAGCCGGTCGCAGCCCCGTCGCCGCCCTCGCCCGGTTCCGGCTCGGGAGCCCGCTCGTACTCCTCCGACAGCGTCCGGTAGCTGCGCGTCGTGAACGCGAGCAGCGCGACCACGACCATCACCAGGCCGCTGAAGAGGAACACGAGCGCGATGCCGCGCGCTTCGCCGTCGCCGAGCAGCCATCCCCACGTCTGCTGACCGGCGTCGGAGTTCATGTACGGGATGATCCAGAACTGCGGCGATCGGCGCGATGAGGAACGCCGTGACCGGAGCTGCCGCCGACTTCGAACGCCGCGGCGAAGCCGAAGACGCGGCCCTGCGTCCGGAACGGCACGACCTTCTGGATGACGGTCTGCTCGGATGCCTCGACCACCGGGATGAGCGCACATGTAGATCCAGATGCCGACGGCGTACAGCCACCACCACTCGCGGATCGTGAAGAGGCGCCGAGGACGCCCATCGACGACGACGACGAGCAGCATCGTGCGGATCGGGTTGCGCCCGAGCCCGAACTTCGCGATCACGATGCCGCCGATGATGAAGCCGGTCGACGTGACGCCGAGCACGATGCCCCACCACTCGACCGGGAACAGCGTCAGGCCGTACGGGTCCATCAGCGCCATGTAGACGCCGCCGATGAGGTTGTTGAAGGTCGAGAAGATGATGAGCGCGAACAGCCCAGGGGCCGCTCGGATCGCGCGGATGCTGCCGCGGAAGTCGATCGATCGGGCTGCCGCTCGCCCTCGCGCACCGGCTTCTCCTCGGGGATGCGGAGGAACAGCGAGGTGCACGAGCGCGACGAGCGTGAAGACGATCGCGATGGCGAGCGTCCATCCCATGCCGAGGAAGCCGATCGCCAGCCCGCTGAACACGCTGGTGACGATGAACGCGATGCCCTGCACCGTGCCGACCAGGCCGTTGGCGTTCGCGTGCCGCTCGACCGGGCACGAGCAGGGTGACGGTCGTCGACAGCGCGATGTTGCGCATGTTCTCGATGACGCGCGCCGAACAGGATGATGCCCGGAGAACGAGCCAGAACCATGGCCCGCCGATGTCGAGCGAGCGCGGACTCCGGCTGCAGCGAGGTAGAGCACGCCCGCGATGAGGAACGCCGTCGAGGGTGACGAGGCTCGAGAACACCATCACCGCGTGCTTGCGGTGGCGGTCGACGATCGTGCCGAAGACCATCGAGAAGATCGCGACGAGCAGCATGTACGCGCCGCCGATGATGCCGGTCGCGAGCACCGACCGCGTCTCGAGGTACACCCAGAAGGTGAGCGCGAACCACAGGAAGCTCGTCGTGACGTTCGCGAGCGCCGTGTTGACGAGCACCTGGATGAAGGTGCGCATGCCGCCGGCGGCGGCACGACCTCGCGATGCGGTCCCGCTGCCTGATCCGCCGATCCGCTGCTGGAGGGCGCGATCGCACCCGAGTCGTCCGGGGGAGGTCATTTCGCGAGGATACCCAGGGGCTCCGACATCCGGAACCCCACCCGTGGCGGGTGCGGCGGCTACCGCGGCGTCGCCTCCACGAGCCGCCGCCATCTTGTCGAGGCACTGCTCGAGACCGCCGCTGCGACATGATCCCGCGCCTCCTCGGTCGTGTATCCGCGCTCGACCATCTCCAGGCGGGTCCGGCCGTCGTCCAGCGCGCGTCAGCACGCACCTCGTGCTCACCCGCGTCCGGCACGCCCTCGGCGGGGATGCCCGCCTCGCGCCGCGGAGATCGCGCGGCCTGCGGCATCCGCGAATCTGGAACACGTACCGCAGCCGCCGCGGCGGCTCGATCTCGGTGATGTCCCAGGTGGTGTGCTAGCTCGAAGCCGCCCCACTCCTCTGGCGCGCGCATCGTCACGAAGATGCGGCCGCCCGGCCGGAGGTCGACCTCGCACGAGGACATGTGAAGCCGGTCGGACCCCACCACGTCGCGCAGATCCTCGGGGGTCGGTCCACGCCGCCCACACGCGCTCGATGGGAGCGTCGAACTCCCGCTGCACGCGCACATCGAAGGTCTTCTCGGCCATCTTCGCGCTCCTTCCCCGCATCCACCTCGACCGTAGCCGTACGGCGCCGCTGTCGAAGGTCGGCACGCGAGCGCGATGCCGCGGCCGTAGGCTGGATGACCGTGACCACCGCTCCACGACACCGACCCTCCGCGGCTTCGCTTCCGACAACTACTCCGGCATCCACCCCGAGGTGCTCGCCGCGATCGACGCGGCGAACGACGGCCACCAGGTCGCCTACGGCGAGGACGAGTACACCGCGCGGCTGCAGGAGGTGTTCGCGCACCACTTCGGCGAGGGCGTCGAGGCGTTCCCGGTCTTCAACGGCACCGGCGCGAACGTCGTCGGCCTGCAGTCGATGCTCCCGCGCTGGGGCGCCGTGATCGCGGCATCCACCGCCCACATCAACGTCGACGAGGGCGGCGCACCCGAGCGGGTCGCCGGGATCAAGCTGCTGACCGTCCCGACCGACGACGGCAAGCTCACCCCCGAGCTCATCGACCGCGAGGCGTGGGGCTGGGGCGACGAGCACCGCGCGCAGCCGCTCGTCGTGTCGGTGACGCAGTCCACCGAACTCGGCACCGCTGTACTCGGTCGACGAGCTGCGCGCGATCGCCGACCACGTCCACGCGCTCGGCATGCAGCTGCACATGGACGGCGCGCGCGTCTCCAACGCCGCGGCATCCCTCGACCTGCCGCTGCGCGCGTTCACCCGCGACGTCGGCGTCGACGTGCTGAGCTTCGGCGGCACGAAGAACGGCGCGATGCTCGGCGAGGCGATCGTCGTGCTCGACCCCGAGGCATCCGCCGGGCTCACCTTCCTGCGCAAGCTCAACATGCAGCTCTCGTCGAAGATGCGGTTCGTCTCGGCCCAGCTCATCGCCCTGCTCGAGGGCGACCTGTGGCTGCGCAACGCCTCGCACTCGAACGCGATGGCGCGCGCGCCTGCGCGCGGGCGTCGAGGCCGGGCTCGCCGACGGATCGATCCAGGGGGTCTCGTTCACCCAGCCGCACGCAGGCGAACGGCGTCTTCGCGACTCTTCCCGACGGCGTCGCCGATCGGCTGCGCGAGTCGTTCCGCTTCTACGACTGGGATGCCGCCAAGAACGAGGTGCGCTGGATGTGCAGCTTCGACACGACCGAGGCCGACATCGACGCGTTCGTCGCGGCGATCGCCCGCGAGACCACCGACCCGGGCCCGGAGCCCGCGCGCGGCGTGGAGTCGCCGCACGTCCAGGTCGAGTAGCGCGCGCAGCGAGGCCCCGGAGAGTCGCCGACACTCCTACGAGAGCACGTCCTTCGTGGTGAACCGCACGATCGCGGCTGCGCCGAAGACCAGGATGTATCCGGCCTGCAGCACCGCGTTGCCGGCGAACGAATCCCACACGACGGGTGAGCGCAGCAGGTCGGCGAAGTCGAGCCAGAGGTTCGTGAACAGCCACGGATGCAGCGCCTCGAGCTGCGGGATGGCACCGACGATCTGCGCGGCGACCGCCAGGATCGCCGTCGCCGCCATCGCACCGATCGGCACCGTCGTCAGCGTCGAGAAGAAGAGGCCGATCGCCGACAGCCCGAGGAGCGACACCGAGACGTATCCGGCGATCGCGAGCAGCCGCAGCATCCCTTCCCCCACCGAGACCTGCGCGCCCGACAGCAGCGTCACCGGGCCGATCGGGAACAGCGCCCATCCGACGAGGATGCCGGCCAGAAGCAGCGTCAGCGTCGCGGCGAGGCAGAACGCTGCCGCGGCGAGGTACTTCACGACCAGCAGTCGCACTCGGCCCGCCGGTGCGATGAGCAGGTAGCGCAGCGTGCCGTGGCTCGCCTCGCCGGCGATCGCATCGCCGGCGGCGACGCTCACCGTCAGCGGAAGGAACAGCGGGATCGCCACGACCATGGCGGCCAGGGCGACGAACAGACCGTTGTCGGTGATCTGATCCAGGAAGGCGGGGCCTCGCCCGGGGTTCGCGCCACCGACGACGCGGATGGCGACCGCCATCAGGATCGGGATCAGCGCGAGCGCGCCCAGCATCGCCCACGTGCGCCATCGCCGGAACTGCGTCGCGAGCTCATTGCCGAGGAGGCTCAGTGTGCCCGACCGCGCTCCTCGATCGCGCACTGCGGAGGTCGGAGCGTCCCCCGGCGCACCGTCGACCGCGACTTCACGCGACGACATCGAATCCCTCCCCGGTGAGCTCGACGAAGCGCTGCTCGACGCTTGCTCCGACGACCTCGAAGCCGCGCACGCGTGCACCCGCCGCGACGAGCGCGGCCACGATCGTCTCGGATTCCACGCCGTCCGCCATGAGTCCCACCACAGCATCGAGCTCGGATGCCGCATCCCCGGCTTCCTCGACACCGAGCTGCGCGAACACCGTCCGCGCGATCTCGAGATCGGGGGTGCGCACCTGCACCCGGGCGCGCCCGCCGGAGCGGCGGAACTCGTCGAGCGTGCCCTGCGCGACCAGGCGCCCGCCGCTCAGAACGCCGACGTGGGTGCACAGCTGCTCCACTTCGGCGAGCAGGTGGCTCGAGACGAAGACGGTCGCGCCGTCGGCGCTGAGCGAGCGGATCAGCGCGCGCACCTCGCGCGTTCCCTGCGGATCGAGACCGTTCGTGGGCTCGTCCAGCACGAGCAGCTCGCGCGGCTGCAGCAGCGCGTTCGCAAGTCCCAGCCGCTGCTTCATGCCGAGGGAGTAGGCGTGCGCCTTCTTCGTGGCGGCGTGGGAGAGTCCGACGCGGTCCAGCGCTGCGGACACGCGCGCGGGGCGCGTGCGCGCCGATGAGTGCCGGTCGGCCGCGTCGAATCGCCGGAGGTTCTGCTCGCCGGTGAGGAACGGCGAGAACGCGGGACCCTCCACCAGCGCGCCGACACGAGGCAGGACATCGTCCAGCGCCCGGGGCATCGGCGACCCGAGCACATGGGCCGCGCCGCTCGTCGCGCGCAGCAGTCCGAGCAGCATCCGGATCGTCGTGGTCTTTCCCGAGCCGTTGGGGCCGAGGAAGCCGAACACCGCGCCCCGCGGCACGGCGAGGTCGATCGAGTCGACCGCGGTCTGGGTGCCGAAGCGCTTGGTCAGGCCGGCGGTCTCGATGGCGAGGTCGGCGTCGGGGGTCGGACGGGTCACCGGCGTTCCGTCAACGCCCGGTCGCCGCAGCCTCGACCAGACGTGACACCGGCACGGCGCCGGCGAGGATCCGCCCGTCGTCGGCGATCAGCACGCTCACGAGCGACGTCTCCAGCGCGCGCCCGCCCGGCACGGCCGTCGTGATGCTCTCCAGCAGCGCCAGCTGCTGCGGATCGAGACCCGCCAGCGGATCGCCCTCGTTCCCCGCCGGCAGCTCGACCACGGCCGACCACCCCTGGCCGAGGACGGTGGCGCCGTTCATCCCAGCGCCCTCGTCCGCCTTCGCCTGCCAGAGCGCCCACTCCTCGGCCGTAGGCAGCGGCAGCACCTCTTCCTCGACGGCGATGCCGTCTCCCGGCGTGAACGCGAGAACGGAAGGATCCGGGGATTCGAAGCTCACGCGCGTGAAGGCGACTTCGAACGCGGGTTCGGTCGCGCCGCGCGCGGTGATCGAGGCGGCGAGTGCGGTGCCGTTCTCGCCGTCGATCGAGAACCGGATGTCGCCGACGAGTGTCTCAGCCGTGCGCGGCTCGAGGATCAGCTCGTACACGTCCCGCCCCGCGATGCGGGTGTCGGTGCCGACAGTCACCTCGGTCGTCTCATCCAGTCGGGCGAGCGCATCTCCGAGCAGTTGGTCGGGCGTCGGCAGAGGCGCATCCGCCTCGTCGGAGTCCGGTCGCCCCAGCTCGACGGCGGCGTCGTCGTCGAGGGTGAACCGCGTGGCTGTCTTCGTCTCGCTGTCGACGTACCAGACCTCTTCGGCTTCGCCGTCCGCGTAGACGTTCCGCTCCGCCAACCGGTCCAGCACCTGCAGACGCGCGCGCTCGCCGTCGAGGTAGACGTTCGCCGTGTGCGTTCCCGTCACGAGTTCGAGCAGATCGTCGGCGTCGGGCGGGGTTGCATCGCCTTCCGCCTCGGAGCGCGCGTCTCGTCCTCCGACCAGCGCGTCCAGGTCGGGCAGCCCGAGCTCGGACCTCTGCTCGATCGTGCCGCTCATCGCGTCGACATCGCTCGCGGCGGCGAAGTGGAGCAGCTCCTCGACGGTCCTGTCGGGAAGATCGACCGCTCCGCTGGCCGCCATCGGCACGAGGATCGCACCCGCAGCCACCAGCGGCACGCCGATCGCCGCGGTCCACGCGAGGCGGCGGTCGAGCGCTCGGCGGGCAGGGCTCATGCGGGCAAGGCTACGCCGGTCGCGGCATCCCGTCTCGGGTCACAGAGAAGACTCAGGATGCCGGGTCAGCGCAGCGCGCCCACCGAGGCCAGGCCGAGGCGGATGAGGGTTCCACGTCCGCCCTCCATCTCCGCCGAGAGGCTGTCGGACGCCGCTTCGTCCGGCGTCATCCATGTCACCTCGAGGGCGTCCTGGCGCGGCTCGCAGGTGCCCGTCACGGGAACGACGAACGCGAGGGACACGGCATGCTGCCGGTCGTCGACGAACGCCGAGACGCCCGGCATCGGAAAGTACTCGGCCACGGTGAACGGAACCGGCTGGGGCGGCAGCAGCGGGAACGCCATCGGCCCGAGGTCGTTCTCGAGGTGGCGGAAAAGCGCGTCGCGCACCGTCTCGCCGTAGCGGACCCGGCCGCTCACGATCGTGCGGGTCATCTCCCCCAGGGGCGTCGCCCGCAGCAGGATGCCGACCTCGGTCACGGCGCCCACGCCGTCGGTGCGCACCGGCAGGGCTTCCACGTAGAGGATCGGAAGGCGACGACGGACCTCGGCCAGCTCGACGTCGCTCAGCCAGCCGGGGTTGGATGTGCTGCCCGGGGCCGTGGAGGCGAAGGACCCGTCGTCGAGCGGATTGGTGCGCCCGCGGAACGGGGTGTCGATCCCGCCGAGAGGATCGCGCGGAGTGCCGTCGTCGTCGCGCTCGTTCGGATCGGGATCGGGGGTTCGGACGGCCATGCCTCTTGTATACCCCAGCACGTGCGCATAACTCCTGCAGTTCGCGTGCCTCCGTCGCCAGGGCACCACGCGTGGGCACGTCCTGGGAGGATGGGGCCATGGCCGAGATCCCCGCCCTCGACGACTCCGCCGCGCTGTGGTCGGCCGAGCCGGCCGACCGGAGCGAGCGGCCACTGCTCGTCCTCCTCCACGGCTACGGCGCCGACGAGCGCGACCTGTTCGCGCTCGTCCCCCACCTTCCGCCGGAGTTCGTCGTCGCGGCCGTGCGCGCGCCCCTCACGCCGCCGTGGCCGTCACCGGGCTACTCGTGGTACCCGATCGAGGGGCTTCAGGGGCGCGATCCGACGCACACGACGGATGCCGCTTCCCTCGTGCTCGACTGGCTCGACGCGGTCGCGCCGACCGCTGCCGTCGGACTGCTCGGCTTCTCGCAGGGAGCGGCGGTCGCGCTGCAGGCCATGCGGCTGCGGCCGGAGCGCTTCGCATTCGCGGTGAACCTGAGCGGCTACGCGACTCCCGGGGAGCTGCCCGGCGACACCGCACTCGCGGAGCGGCGTCCGCCGGTGTTCTGGGGCCGGGGCACGTCCGACGATGTCATCCCGCCGGTCCTCGTCGAGCACACCGTGGCGTGGCTGCCCGAGCACACGGATCTCAGCGGACGCGTCTACCCGGGTCTGACGCACAGCGTCTCCGAGCCGGAGCTGGAGGACGTCCGCGTCTTCCTCGAGAAGCGGCTGGCCGATCTCGCCGCAGAGAAGCCGAGCGAGAAGTGACCGGGTGCCACGGCTGCGGCATCCGCTAGACTGTCGATTCCTGTTCCTTACGTGAGGATCCTCCGGTGAGACTGATCGACGCTTCCGCGCCCGCATCCGCGCGCTGACCGGTCGATCGCTCCCTACCCGTGAGCACCGCCCGACGCCCCTGAGGGGCCGGGCTCCGGTATCAGCGCACCCCGAAACCGGGAGGCCTCATGCCTGCTCACACCCTCACCCCTGCGATCGTCCTCGACCGTGTCTCGTTCGCGTGGCCGGACGGCTCCGTCGCGCTCAACGACCTCTCCGGCGCGCTCGGCTCGGGCCGAACCGGGCTCGTCGGCCGGAACGGCTCCGGCAAGTCCACGCTGCTGCGCCTGATCGCCGGCGAACTCGATCCGATGGCGGGACAACTTTTCAGAACTGCCGAAGTCGCCCACCTGCCGCAGCGGCTGACCCTGGACGTGGATCGGCCGGTCGCCGAGCTGCTCGGCGTGTCCGACAAGCTTGCGGCGTTGCGGGCGATCGATTCGGGCGACGTCGACCCCCGCCACTTCGATGCGGTCGGAAACGACTGGGACATCGAAGCACGCTCGCAGGCCGCCCTGGCCGAGGCGGGCCTGGAGCCTGAGATGCTCGACCGCAGCGTCGGCGAGCTTTCCGGGGGCGAAGCCGTGCTCGACCGCGATCGCCGGCATCCGGCTGCGCGCGGCACCGATCACTCTCCTCGACGAGCCGACGAACAACCTCGACCGCGAGGCGCGGGCGCGGCTGGCCGACATGGTGCGGTCGTGGCGGGGCGCTCTCGTGGTGGTCAGCCACGACCTCGCGCTGCTCGAGCTGATGGACGACACCGCGGAGCTGTACGAGAACGAGCTGTCGGTGTTCGGCGGCCCCTATTCCCAGTGGCGCGCGCGCCTGGATGCCGAGCAGGATGCTGCGCGCCAGGCCGAGCGCTCGGCGGCACAGCTGCTCAAGCGCGAGAAGCGCGACCGCATCGAGTCGGAGACCAAGCTCGCGCATCGCGCGGCGATCGGACGGAAGGCGCAGCTCGAGAAGCGGGTGCCGAAGATCATCGCGGGCGGGCGCAAGATGTCGGCGCAGGTCTCGGCCGGCAAGATGCGCACCGACATGCAGGATCGGGAGTCGACCGCGCGCGCGTCCCTGGATGCCGCGGAGCGTCGCGTCCGCGACGACGACGCGATCCGCATCGATCTGCCCGATCCCGGCGTTCCGGGCGGGCGGCGGATCGCTACGGTCGGCGACGGCGAGCGGACATGGGTGATCCAGGGGCCGGAGCGGGTGGCTCTGGTCGGGCCCAACGGAGTCGGCAAGACGACCCTGCTGGAGTCGCTGGTCCGGTCGGCGGGCGTTCGGGATTCAGTCCCCGGCGTCTCGGTCAGCGCCGCGACCGGCGAGATCCCGCGCCCGCTTCCGTCGGCGCTGCCCGGCAGACTGAGCGCCGAACCGCACACCGACCGCATCGGCTACCTGCCGCAGCGCGTCGACACCCTGGATGAGGGGGCATCGGTTCTGCAGAACGTGCGAGCGGCGGCATCCGCCGTACCCGACCGCGACCTGCGCAACCGGCTCGCGCGGTTCCTGATCCGCGGCGATGCCGTCGACCGCCCGGTCGCGACCCTGTCCGGCGGTGAGCGCTTCCGCGTCGCGCTCGCCCGGCTGCTGCTGGCCGACCCGCCGCCTCAGCTGCTCGTGCTCGACGAGCCGACGAACAACCTCGACATCGACACGGTCGACCAGTTCGTCGCCGCGCTGGCCGCGTATCGGGGCGCGGTGCTCATCGTCAGCCACGACGACACGTTCCTGGCGCGACTGGGCGTCAGCCGAACTCTCGAACTCGCCAGCGACGCCACCCTGACCGAGGTGTGACCCGGGGGTGCGGCGGAACTGCGCCCCCTGGCGCGCGACCGCGGGCGAGGCCATGATGTGGACATGAGTTCACTGGTCCGTCCGCACCAGGGTCGCCTGATCGCCGGGGTCTGCGCCGGCATCGCGGACCGCTTCGGGTGCAGCGTCATCCCCATCCGCATCCTGACGGTCGCGGCGACCGTCTTCTTCGGGGTGTCGATCGGGATCTACCTGCTGCTGTGGATCCTGATCCCCTCCGACCGCTGACCCGACGCTCCCTTCCCGCCCCGATGTCGCACCCACCAGGGAAGATGGGGGGATGAGCAACGTGCTCGAGCGGTTCGGTCCTGCGACGCAGGACTGGTTCCGCGGCGCCTTCGCCGAGCCCACACCCGCCCAGCTCGGCGCGTGGGATGCGATCTCGCACGGCAGGCACGCCCTGGTGGTGGCCCCGACCGGATCGGGCAAGACGCTCTCCGCGTTCCTGTGGGCGATCGACCGGGTCTTCCGGGAGAAGGATGCCGCACCGCCCGCCGCGGCGGGCAATCGCGCCCCCGCCGGCCGGCGCCGCGCAGTGGAGACGGCGTCCCCCACGCGCATCCTCTACATCTCACCGCTGAAAGCGCTCGGCGTCGACGTGGAGCGCAACCTGCGCTCGCCCCTCGTCGGCATCGGCCAATCGGCGCGACGACTGGGGATCACGGTGCCCGGGGTGACGGTCGGTGTGCGCTCGGGCGACACGACCTCCTCCGATCGGCGCAAGCTCGTGGCCGCGCCGCCCGACATCCTCATCACGACGCCCGAGTCGCTCTACCTCATGCTCACGAGCCAGGCCGGTGAGACCCTCAAGCACGTCCACACCGTGATCATCGACGAGGTCCACGCGGTCGCGGCCACCAAACGCGGCGCGCACCTCGCGGTGAGCCTGGAGCGTCTCGACGCGCTGCTCGAGACACCGGCCCAGCGCATCGGCCTGTCGGCGACGGTGCGCCCGATCGACGAGGTCGCCCGCTTCCTCGGGGGCGCCGCGCCGGTCGAGATCGTGGCGCCGCGTGCAACCAAGACGTTCGACCTCACGGTCGTCGTGCCCGTCGACGACATGCTCAACCCGCCGCCCCCGCCCGGTTCCGCGGTCGAAGCCTCCAACGCGAACCCCAGCGCGGAGATCGAGGCACAGACTGCTCCCGACGAGGACTGGTTCGGCGACGGCGACGGCTCGCCGCGCTCGCCGAGTCCCGAGAGCACCGAGGCGACCGGATCGCTGTGGCCGCACGTCGAGGAGGCGATCGTCGACCGCATCCTGCAGCACCGTTCCACGATCGTCTTCTCCAATTCGCGACGCCTGGCCGAGCGGCTGACCGGCCGGCTCAACGAGATCTACGCCGAGCGATTCGGGCTCGACGTTCCGGACCAGGCGATTCCCGCGGCGATGCGGGCCCCCGCAGCAGAGGCTCCGGGCGGCGCGCATGCGCCGTCTGGAGGAGCTGCCGGGGAGGCTCAGGCCGGTATCAGCGCGGGAGCGGACCCGGTCCTCGCGAAGGCCCACCACGGGTCGGTCTCGAAGGAGCAGCGCGCGCTCGTCGAGGAGGAGCTGAAGGCGGGCGTGCTCCGCTGCGTCGTGGCCACCAGCAGTCTTGAGCTCGGCATCGACATGGGTGCGGTCGACCTCGTCATCCAGGTCGAAGCTCCGCCCAGCGCTGCGTCCGGCCTGCAGCGCATCGGACGAGCGGGTCACCAGGTCGGCGAGATCAGCCGCGCTGCCCTGTTCCCGAAGCATCGCGGCGACGTGCTGCACACCGCCATCGTCACCGAGCGGATGCTGGCAGGACAGATCGAGGCGATCTCGGTGCCCCAGAATCCGCTCGACATCCTCGCGCAGCAGACGGTGGCGGCATCCGCGCTCGGCCCGGTCGATGTCGAGGGCTGGTTCGAGACCGTCAAGCGCAGCGCGCCGTTCCGCACGCTGCCGCGGTCGGCGTACGAGGCGACGCTCGACCTGCTTGCCGGACGGTTTCCGTCCGACGAGTTCGCCGAGCTGCGCCCGCGGGTCGTGTGGGATCGCGACAAAGGCCTCCTGACGGGTCGGCCGGGCGCGCAGCGGATCGCCGTCACGAGCGGCGGCACCATCCCCGACCGCGGGCTGTTCGGCGTGTTCATCGCGGGCGAATCGCAGAACGCGCGGGTCGGCGAACTCGACGAGGAGATGGTCTACGAGTCGCGCGTCAACGACGTGTTCACGCTCGGCACGACGAGCTGGCGGATCGTCGAGATCACGCACGATCGCGTCAACGTGCTGCCCGCATACGGGCAGCCGGGCAAGTTGCCGTTCTGGCATGGCGACGGCCTCGGTCGGCCGGCCGAGCTCGGCGAGGCGCTCGGCCGGTTCTCGCGAGAGGTGTCGGCCGCCACTCCCGGCAAGGCGCGCGAGCGACTGCGCGAGGCCGGGCTCGACGACAACGCCTCGGTCAACCTGCTCGCCTATCTGGCCGAGCAGCGCGAAGCCACCGGCACGCTCCCCACAGACACATCGCTGACGGTCGAGCGCGGGCGCGACGAGGTCGGCGACTGGCGAGTCATCCTGCATTCCCCATATGGAATGAAAGTCCACGGGCCGTGGGCGCTGGCGGTCAACGCGCGGATCCGCGAGCGCCTCGGCGTCGAGGGGTCGGCTGTGGCGAGCGACGACGGCATCATCGCGCGGGTGCCCGATGCCGCGGCCGAGCCGCCCGGCGCCGAACTGTTCGTCTTCGAGCCGGACGAGCTCGAACAGATCGTCATCGACGAGGTCGGGGGCTCCGCCCTGTTCGCCTCCCGCTTCCGCGAATGCGCCGCGCGGGCGCTGCTCATGCCGCGCATGAACCCGAACCGCCGGTCGCCGCTGTGGCAGCAGCGCCAGCGCTCCGCCCAGCTGCTCGAGGTGGCTCGCCGGTACCCGACGTTCCCGATCATCCTCGAGACGCTCCGCGAAGTGCTGCAGGACGTATACGACGTTCCCGCGCTCCTGGGCATCGCGCGCAGCATCGGCGACCGCCGCATCCGGCTGATCGAGACCACGACCACCTCGCCGTCGCCGTACGCGCGCGACCTGCTGTTCGGGTACGTCGGCGCCTTCATGTACGAGGGCGACTCGCCCCTGGCCGAGCGCCGCGCGGCCGCGCTGTCGGTCGATCCCGCACTGCTGAGCGAGCTGCTCGGCAAGGTCGAGATGCGCGAGCTGCTCGACCCCGAGATCATGGCGCAGTTCGAGCGCGAGGCGCAGCGACTCGACCCAGACCGTCACGCGCGGGGCGTCGAGGGCGTCGCCGACCTGCTTCGGATGCTGGGCCCGCTCGATGCCGCGGAGGTCGCGCTGCGCCTGGAGCCGGCGAGCCAGGCGACCGACCGCGAAGCCGAGGCGTCCGCTCATCTGAACGAGCTGATCCTGACCCGCCGCGCGATTCACGTGAACATCGGCGGCGTGGCGCGCGTGGCCGCCATCGAGGACGCCGGACGCCTGCGCGATGCGCTCGGGGCCGCCCTTCCCGTGGGCATCCCGAACGCGTTCCTCGAGCCCATCGCCGACCCGCTGGGCGATCTCGTGGCGCGCTTCGCCCGCACGCACGCCCCGTTCCCCACGTCGGCCGTCGCCGAGCGGCTCGGCGTCGGCATCGCAGTCGCCCGCCTGACCCTGCAGCGGCTCGAGGCGCAGGGCCGCATCTCGAGCGGCTTCTTCCTGCCGGCCGCATCGACCGGTCCGACGCTCGGCGGTTCGGACGAGACCGAGTGGTGCGATGTCGAGGTGCTGCGCCGCCTGCGGATGCGGTCGCTGGCGGCCATCCGCGGCAGCGTCGAGCCCGTCTCGCCCGAGGCGTTCGCCCGGTTCCTGCCCGTGTGGCAGCACATCGCCCGCCCGCTCGAGGGAATCGATGGCGTCGCGGCGGTGATCGAGCAGCTCGCCGGCGTGCCGATTCCCGCCAGCGCGTGGGAGTCGCTCGTGCTGCCGTCCCGTGTCTCGGACTACACGCCGGGCATGCTCGACGAGCTCACCGCAACGGGCGAGGTGATCTGGTCGGGTCACGGCGCGCTCCCCGGTCGCGACGGGTGGATCGCTCTGCATCCCGCCGATTCCGCACCGCTCACGCTGCAGCCATCCGAAGAGGAACTCGTCGCCGGCTCGTTGGAGGAGCGCATCGTGGCGGCCCTCGCGGGCGGTGGCGCGTACTTCGCCGCCCAGCTGCGACAGCTGGCCGAGGCCGAGAACGAGCAGTCCGTGATCGAGGCGCTGTGGAGCCTGACGTGGGTCGGCCGGGTCACCAACGACACGTTCGCGCCCGTCCGGCTGCTGATCGGCGGCGGGTCGCAGGCGCACCGCACGGCGCGAAAGACTCCGCGCGCGCGGCTGTACCGAGGAGCCACGGTGCCGCGGATGAGCTCCCCACCTCGGCCGCCGGCGATCGGTGGACGCTGGTCGCTGCTCGCCACCCCCGAACCCGACCCGACCCTGCGCGCCACGGCGGCCGCGAGCCTGCTGCTCGATCGCTACGGCGTGGTGACGCGAGGCTCGGTGCAGGCCGAGGGTCTTCCCGGCGGCTTCGCCCAGGCGTACCGGGTCCTCGCCGGCTTCGAGCAGGCCGGCCATTGCCGCCGGGGCTACGTGATCGAGAAGCTCGGCGCAGCGCAGTTCGCGGCATCCGCCACCGTCGATCGGCTCCGCGAGTTCGCAGGGCTCCCCGATCCGCCGCCGCTTCACGCGGTGACCCTGGCGGCGACAGATCCGGCGAACCCCTATGGCGCTGCGCTGCCGTGGCCTGCGCTGGAGGGCGTCACGCATCGCCCCGGACGCAAGGCGGGCGGCCTCGTCGCGCTGATCGACGGTGGACTGGCCCTTTATCTCGAGCGCGGTGGCAAGTCCGCGCTGGCGTTCACCGAAGACGAGGCCAGGCTCGCGGCCGCCGCCGTCGACCTCGTCGCCACCGCGCGTGCGCGACACCTCGCCACTCTCACGATCGAGCAGGTGAACGGCGTGTTCGTATACGGCACCGCCGTCGGACGCGCCTTGAGGGACGCCGGTTTCGTGGAGTCTCCGCGCGGCCTCACCCTCCGGCGCTCCACGGCGGGCGATGCGCTGCGAGAGTCGGCGCGTGCCTGAGGGCGACACCGTCCACCGCACCGCCGAGCGACTGAATGACGCGCTCGCCGGGAGCGAGGTGACCCGGTTCGATCTGCGCGTGCCGCAGCTGGCCACCGCGGATCTGCGCGGGATGCCGGTGCACGAGGTGGTGGCGCGCGGCAAGCACCTGCTGCACCGGATCGGGGACTGGACGCTGCATTCGCACCTGAAAATGGAGGGCGAGTGGCGCGTGTACGGGCGCGGCGAGCGATGGCGGCGCCCCGCATTCCAGGCGCGCGCGATCGTGGGCACCGACAAATGGGACGCGGTCGGCTTCGATCTGGCCGACATCGACCTCGTGCCCACCCGCGAGGAGGGGCGCCTGGTCGACTACCTCGGCCCCGATCCGCTCGGACCGGACTGGGATCCGGGAGAGGCCGCGCGGCGGGTGGGTGCGGATTCGCGGGGAGCACACGTCGCTCTGCTGGATCAGCGCAACGTGGCGGGGTTCGGCAACGTGTACGCCAACGAGATGCTCTTCGTCCGCGGCATCCTGCCGACCAAGCCCGCGACAGAGGTGGACGCCGCCGCACTCATCGATCTCGGCGCCCGCATGATCCGGGCCAACGCGCACCGCGCGGCACGCACGTTCACGGGCGAGGACCGCCCAGGTCGCCGCTTCTGGGTGTACGGCCGCGAGGGCAAGCCGTGTCGCCGCTGCGGCACGACGATCCGCGAGGGCAGCCTCGGCGCCGCTCCGACGAGCGAGCGCAACGTCTTCTGGTGCCCCACCTGCCAGACGTGACCTGACAGCCGAGCACCGACCGGCGGTCCCGGCAACCGGTCGTCCTCGGCCAAGATGGAGGCAATCAACGACAGGGGAAGTGATACCCGTGGGCACGACCGTCTTCGAAAGACAGCGGCCGGCAGCATCCGTCATCGAGCGCAGCCTCGATCGCACCCGGCAGCGCGTCTTCTGGCTCGACGACATCCCGAAGCAGCCGGATCGACTCCCGCTCCGCGGAGGACACGACGCCGACCTCGTGATCGTCGGCGGCGGGTACACCGGCTTGTGGACGGCGCTTCTCGCCCGGCGACGCGACCCGGATGCCCGCATCGTGATCGTCGAAGCCCGCACGATCGGGTGGGCGGCATCGGGCCGCAACGGCGGCTTCTGCGAGGCCAGCCTCACCCACGGCCGCGACAACGGACTGAGCCGCTGGCCCGACGAGATCGACACCCTCGACCGGCTCGGCCGGGAGAACCTCGACGCCATGGGTGCCGACATCGCCGATTGGGGGATCGACGCGGAATGGGAGCGGGTCGGCGCCCTCGGCGTGGCCACCGAAGCTCATCAGCTCGCGTGGCTCGACGAATGGGCTCAGGATGCCGCGGCCCGCGGCGAGGAGGGCGTCGAGCGTCTGGACCGCGCGCAGGTCCAAGCCGAAGTCGCCTCCCCCGCCTATCTCGGCGCGGTGTTCGAGGCGCACTCGAATGCCCTCGTGCACCCCGGCAAGCTGGCGGCGGGGCTCGGCCGCGCGGCCGAGGAGCGCGGCATCCAGATCTTCGAGGACTCGCCGGTCCGTCGCATCGACACGTCGGGCGACGGCGTCGCCGTGGTGACGCGCGACGCGCGCGTGACCGCGCGCCGGGCAGTGCTCGCGACGAACGTGTTCCCTTCGCTGCTGCGCCGCAACGCGCTCATGACCGTGCCCGTCTACGACTACGTGCTCATGACCGAGCCGCTCACCGACTCCCAGCGCGCCTCGATCGGCTGGAAAGGACGGCAGGGCCTGAGCGACCTCGCGAATCAGTTCCACTACTTCCGCCAGACCGCGGATGGGCGGATCCTGTTCGGGGGATACGACGCGGTCTACCACTACGGCGGACGCGTGCGCGCGGAGTACGAGAACCGCCCCGAGTCGTACCGCAGGCTCGCCAGCCATTTCTTCACGATGTTCCCGCAGCTCGAAGGTCTTCGGTTCACCCACCGATGGGGCGGGGCCATCGACACGTGCTCGCGCTTCTGCGCCTTCTACGGCAGCGCTCGCGACGGCAAGGTCGCGTACGCCGCCGGATTCACGGGTCTGGGCGTTGCCGCGACGCGCTTCGCCGGAGAGGTGATGCTGGACCTGCTCGACGGAACGCCGACCGAGCGCACCTCCCTGCAGATGGTGCGGCAGAAGCCGCTTCCGTTCCCTCCGGAGCCCGCAGCGTCCGTGGGGATCAACGCGACACGCTGGTCGCTCGACCGCGCCGACCATCACGGTGGCCGCCGCAATCTCCTGCTGAAGACGCTCGACGCCCTCGGCTTGGGATTCGACTCGTGACCGGCCGCATGCCGGCCGGCACGGTGACGGATGCCGCATTCCTCCCGGTCGCGCACGAACCCGTCGATCCGGCGAAGATCGTCGCCGGAACGCCGACCACCGGCACGGTCGAGTTCGACGATGCGACGGGCGTTTGGGAGATGACACCCGGCACGATGCGCGACGTCGAGATCGACGAGCTGTTCGTCGTGGTCGCGGGCGACGCGACGGTCGACTTCGTCCATTCCGAGCTGCCGTCGATCCGGTTGGGCCCGGGAGCCGTGGTCCGCCTCGAGGCCGGCATGAACACCGTCTGGACGGTGCGCCAGACGCTGCGGAAGGTCTACCTCGTGCTCTGAGCCCCACGCCCGAGAATGCACGCGACACCCCCGCGCGCACGCGGGCGCTGCAGGGAATCCGATCCGGCCTGGACCCCGAATAACTTTTGTCAACCCCGTGCATCCATATGGACTGATGCGCGGGAATGAATTAGTGAGAGGTCAGGTTATTCCTGTACTCGGCACTATTGGGCCGCAGGAGGGGACCGTGGGTAAGAACTACGTCGACATCGAGAACGACCGTGGCGAGATGCTGCGCTATCGCAAGCACACGAACGGCCGGGGCCTGATCGCGCACGGCGCGAAGGTGCACCCGAGCGCCGTCGTCGAGGCGGGCGCGTATGTCGAGCCGGGTGTTCACATCGCCGCAGGCGCCCACGTAGGACGGGGAGTCTGGGTCGAGGCGGATGCCGTGATCGGTCCGGAGGCCGACATCGCGCCCCACGCCCACATCGGCTCGGGCGCTGCGATCGGCGCGGGAGCCAAGATCGGTGTCCGCACCTACGTCGGCACGGGCGCCCGCGTCGCGGTCGGCTCGCTCATCGGCGATGACGAGACGATCGGAGACGGCGAGCGCGTCGCCACCGACCGTCGGGGACTGCGCCTGGCCGCCTGATCCTCCCCGAACGTCCGTGTCTGCGCCGCGGCTTAGGCTCGCAGCGTGCGAAGACGGGCGGCGATCGGCATCCTCTGTCTCGCCCTTGTGGCGGTGGGCATCTGGTGGTTCGTCAGTCGCGGAATCATCGATACCCCCAGCTCCGCCGCGTCGCCTGCTCAGACGCTGCCCGGAATCCCGGCGAATGCGTTCGAGATGACCGTCGAAAGCGTGCACGACGGCGACACCCTGCGCGCGCACGTCTCCGCGCCCAACGCGGCCGTGACGAACTCGGAGTCGACACGGGTCCGCCTTCTCGGCGTCGATACGCCCGAGATCTCGCCGGTGCCGGAGTGCTGGGGCGACGAGGCGACCGCGCGGCTGACCGCGCTGCTTCCGGCCGGATCGACGGTATGGGCGGCCGCGGACCGTGAGGTGCTCGATCGATACGGCCGGCACCTGCTGTACCTGTGGAGCTCGGACGGCCGGTTCGTCAACGCCGAACTCGTCGCGGAGGGCGATGGGACGGTGATGGTCTTCGCACCGAACACGCGGCACGAGGACCTCCTCCGCTCGCTCGAAGCCGAGGCCTCGGCCGCTCAACGCGGCCTGTGGGGCGCGTGTTGACCCGCAGAGCCGATCGGTCAGCCGTGCCGAGGCGGTGGTCAGGTGTGCCGAGGCGACGGTCAGCCGTGCCGAGGCGGCGATCAGGCGAAGAGGAACAGCACGAAGCCGATGAGCGGCAGCGTGCCCTGGATCAGTGCGGCGCGCAGATATCTGCGGCCGCTGGTCACCAGGACCAGTGACGCGGCGACCATCGAGCCCAGGCTGAACAGCACCAGCGCTGAGCCGGCCGCCGACAACGACGTGTCTTCTCCGCCTGCCCAGAACAGCACCACCCCGATGATCGCCCCGATCGCGAGGAACAGGTTGTAGAAGCCCTGGTTGTAGGCCATCGGCTTGACGGTGTCGGCCGCGGCCTGGTCGGGGACGCCGAAACGCTTCCAGATGCGAGGCTGGCTCCACTGCACGCTCTCCATCACGAAGATGTAGACGTGCAGCAGCGCCGCGAGCGCACCGAACACCGTGGCGATGATCGCGATCATGAGCGAACCCTAGCGCCCCGGCTACGCTGGCGTGATGGCGAAGGGCGGCGGTTCGCGGGGTCGATCGGGCCGACCCGCGAAGTCCGGCCGAACGGTGCGGCCGAATCGGGATGCCGCCTCCGCGCGCGGCGCGAAGTCCCCGTCGCCGCAGCGATCGAGCAGAAACCCGGCCGCGACGGAACCGGTCGGTGCTCCGCCGCGCGCCACGTTCGTGCTGGGGGCGATTCCCGGAGCGACACCGGGCGGATGGATCGACGCCTGGCGAGAAAGGATGCCGCAGACGGAACTCGAGCTGCGCACCATTCCGGTGGCGACGCAGCGTGCCGAGCTGCTCGAGGGTGGGCTGGACGCAGCCATCGTGCGATTGCCGATCGAGACCGCCGGACTGCACGTCATCCCGCTCTACGACGAGACGGCCGTCGTCGTCGTTTCGGCCGAATCGCATCTGACCGCCGTCGACGAGCTCGACATCGCCGATCTGGCCGGCGAGGTGGTCATCGTGCCCGTGGACGACGTGCTCGGGATGGACGTGCCCGGCGCGGTCGCGGCATCCTTCGCCCCACCGGAGAGCACCGAGCAGGCGATTGCGACCGTCGCCGCGGGAGTCGGTGTCGTCATCGTGCCGATGTCGCTCGCTCGCCTGCATCGCCGCAAGGATGCCGCCTACCGACCGCTCCGCGATGGCACGTTCTCGACGGTGGCGCTGGCGTGGCCCGCCGAGCGCACCACGGCCGAAGTGGAGGCGTTCGTCGGCATCGTCCGCGGACGCACGGCCAACTCGTCCCGGAGCTGATCGAGCCTGCAGATCGAGATGCGGCGATCGGTCGGCTTCCGCCCGCAGAGGCAGCCGTTCGCCGCATGTCGAACGGCCGGTGGGACGTGGCGGGGGATGTCGCGGACCTAGCCGGACGACATCCCCCGCGGAACAGCCCGGTGAGATCCTCGCGACCCGATCGCGCCCCACGGATCTCGATGCCCCCAAACGGCCGGAACCCCCCGATGCCGGCCCGGTGAGCCGTTCCACAGGAAAGGAGCACGCTCGTCGGCCGGTGATACACACTGCCGGGAGAAACTCAGAAACCCGAGCCGTGAGCCTGGAATGGCGCGACGATCCCGGTCTTCTCCGCGGCTGCGGCCAGCGCCTCACTCGGCATCTCGCCGGCGGCCAGGCCATCGTGCATCGCCGCGAGCAGCTCGCACGCGACATCGTCGGCGACGATGACGGGCGCCGCGATCACGCACCGCGTGCCGGCGTGCAGCCAGATGCGCGTCATCCCGATCGCCTCCTCGCCCCAGCGCACGGACGAGCGCCCGACCTCGCACGCCGACAGCACGACAGTCGCGGGCACGCGCGGGCATGAGGTCGATGTCGTAGCCGAACAGCGCGCCGTCGGCCGAGCTCCAGGCCGGAGAACAGCGGGTTGTCCGACGGCGTGCCGACCGTGCGCCGCGACGTGCAGCAGATCGACCGTCGAGGCAAGCGCTGTGACTGCGTCGACGGTGGATTCATCGGGCCGCAGGACATGGGCGGAAGGCCAGGCGGATGCCGCGGCACGTACCTCTTCCTCAGCCCGCGCGACGCGCGGCCCGATTGCAAACCCGACCGTCGACCGCGGACAGCGAAGCGCCGCGCATGTTCGCCCATCGCGTCGCCGAGGTCGCCAAGGTGAAAACGCGCCCACGCATTCCGGGAAGCATCGCCCACGGGATGCCGTCGATCGCGCCCGGCACGGTGATGACGAGGCGACGCGTGCCCGCGGCGGCGGCAGCGCGGTCCAAGAGAGCAGCCGACAAGGCGGCAAGCCGGTCGTCGAGCGAGCGCCGCACGACGTCGGCCAGGGGTCCGCTGTGCACCGTAGCCGACATGTCGAGGTCTGCTCGCAGACCCGGCATCGCGCGCCGGACGGCCGGCCACTCGTCGATGTCGACCACACTGGCGCGATCACGGGTGACGACCAAGGCCATGACGGCGTCTGCCGAGAACACATAGGTGATGAGCGCGGTTGCTCCGTCGAGCGCCGCCTGCAGCTCGGCGAGCGTCAGGTGCTGCTCGAACGCCGCAGATCCGGTTTCCGACCACTGCCGCTCGCGCGCGCGGTCGTGCAGCTCCGCCGCGCGCGGATCCGCGCAGCCACTCTCCGTCACGCCGTCGGCGCGCAGCATCCGCAGCTCAGCCAGCTCTGCGGCGAGCTCTGCGTCGGGCGGTGGACGCAGCGGGAGGACCTGCTGGCTGAGGTGGCGCGCGCGCTCCGACCATTCGAAGAGCACGTCCGGCCGGCGCGAGCGCACGGCCGCACGCGAGGCCCGGTCAGGATGAGTCCGTTGCCGTGCATGACGACGGACGTCTGCAGGTCGAGGCTGCCGAACGTGCGCTGCCACTCTCCCAGGGCGTCGAGCCCCGCCGCGGCGTGCCGCCGGGCCTCGCCATCGCGGCCTGCCGCCACGGCGCGTGCGGCGCGCACTTCGTAGGCCAGCAGTCGCACGTCCATCGACGCCGACCTCGGCACGCGGACGCGCGTCGTGGCGCGCTCGCCCGCGCGGTGCCGTGCCCGCCACAGCTCGAATGAGAGGCGCAGCGCCGCCGCCTCGCTGCGGAACCGCCGACGGTCGAGCTCGTCAGCCACCGACTCGACTTCCGCGAGCGTCGGCGTGCGACGGGGCTCGGGCACCCGCCCTCCCGAACGCAACGGGGTCCCACCGGCGAGGAGCGCTCGGTGGCGCAGCGCGTCGGCGCGAACCGCCCAGGTCTCGTTCCCCAGTGCGCGGAACCGGCGCGCAGCGGCTCGCCGCCGCGCGAGCGGCACGGCTGCGGGTCGTGGGTGAGCAGCGATCGGGCCAGGTTGTATTCGGCCTCGCCGCGATTGCGGGTCATCCGCCGAACGACCGAACGCCGACGCCGCCCGAGTCAGGATCGCCTCGGCCTCAGTGGTCAGTCCGGCGTCGCGGTAGCACCTCGGCCCGATCGACGTCGATCATCGCGGCGAACGCCACGTCGGCGAGGATCGGACGCGCAGATTGCATGCCCTGCAGTGCGCTGACCAGGTCGCCGCGGAGCAGATCGATGTATCCGAGGTTGTGTCGCGCCTCGGCCTCGTCGATGTGCATGCCGTGCGCACCGTAGGCCAGCGCGGCAGCGGCAGCATCTCGCGCGGCATCGTCCAGGCGACGGAGCTGAATCCCCACCATCGTCCGATTCACCAGAAGATTGGCGCGCGGGATCGGATCGTCGAGTTCGGCGATGGCACGGCTGAGCAGGCGCTCTGCATCGTCAAGCCGGCCCGACTGTTCCATGATCGACCCCATCTGTCCCGCGAGGATTGCAACGGTGGACGGGTCGAGTCCCGGTGTCTGCAGAGCCTCCGCGCACATGCGCTCCGCCTCGGCGAGTGCTCCCGCGCGCGCCTGAATGAACGCCAGCGTGCCTGCAATCCGAGCGCGCAGGTTGACATCCACGTCCACGTCGAAGGACGCCGCGTTCTCGAGTAAGCGCTTCGCTGAGGCGAATCGGCCTCGATTGGCGAGCTCGACGGCCGCAGCATGGAGCGTCTTCGCTGAGCGGGCCACCGTCCTATCATGGCCGCTCGTCGGCCTTCATGGGATGCACAGGGTCAGACCGCTGTCGGACCTTTCGCCTTCAGGTCGGCCTTCACCGCCCTCTCGGCCTTCCGCAGTGCTGACACGCGCTCAGTGGGCTCCTGCAAGGTGCCGTCCATGAGAGGGCGCGGCCACCGCGCGAGCGAGGAGGCCGGCGACATAAGGCGCTGCGAACGAGGTGCCGCTCCAGAGAGCGAAACCCCCGCGGAAGTCATCGGGATCGATCGTCTCCCGCCGTTTACCCCCGCGATCGTCTCGCGAGCCGGGTTGCAGCCCGCCGTTGAAACCCGGGTGGCAGCTGAGCACGGCCGCACCGGGCGCGAACGTCGTGCACCCACGGTCCGATGTTGCTGAAGAGCGCCATCGTCCCGTTGGGGTTGAGCGCTCCCGACCGAGACGTGCGGTGCGGCGTCGGTTGGGTCTTTGACATCGAACTCTGCGGTCGGGCCAGCGCCAGAGCGCCGCGGGAAAGGAGGGTCGGTCGGTCGCGTCGTTGCCGGCTGAGCAGACGATCGCGCAGCCTCGTCGCCGCGCAGCGATCAGGAGTTCGCTGCAGCGTCCGTCGAACAGGCCGTCCTCCGGCGTCTCGTGGTAATAGCCGAGGGACATGTTGATGACGTCGATTGACGTCCACCGGCCGTGGGCTTGAGCGGACATCCACTTGACGAGCGACCGCACCGCGAGCATGAACTCGCCCTCCAGCACCGTGCCCTGGCTGTCGGCGACGCGGATCGCGATGATGTCCGCCTCGGGACACACCTGACGGACGATCCCCGCGATGAATGTGCCGTGCCCGGAGGAGTCGTCGATGATCCCGTCGAAAGGGCCGGCAACGTCGCCGATCACCTCCGGGTCCGTCGCAGGTTCGGCGATGCCGATCACCCGGTTCTCGACCTTGGGGTAGCGCGTGACGATCGTGTTAGGAAGCCAGCGGTGCGCACCACATCCGGTGTCGAGGACCGCGACCACCGGTCGTCGGCCGCCCTTTTCCACCGCACCCGTTCGCGCCGGCGCCGGCCCGATGTAGTCGACAACCTGACGCCCCCCGCTTCCAGGGACGCGATAGCTGTCGGTGCCCGGCGCATTGGTCGTACCGAACGGATTCGTCTTTCCACCGACCGGGTTCGTCTTCCCACCGACCGGGTTGGTCTTGCCGCCCACCGGATCGACGCTGAGCACGTGGTCGAGTGAGACGCCCTGAGCGCCGCGAGCCTCCGGGCGATTGCCGCGTCGCTCGCGTTCTGCCCCGCGCTCTCGATCGCGCGTGCACGGGCGCGTTGGAGTAGCCGCCACGCGTCGACCTGCGGTACCGGCTGGTCGTCACGGCCGACGCGAGGTCCGCGGCAGATCCCGACGCGGTAGATCGTGGGCAGGTCCAGTTCGTCGCGTGCGCGGCGAGCGCGAGCGAGCGCGGACGCGTGGTCGGTCGGGACGCCATCCATCGTCTGCAGCTCAACCTCCCAGCCGAAGTCGCCGGCCGCAGGCTGCCAGAGCTGCCATCGGTTGTCGAGGGCGCCGAGTCTCGTGATCAGCAGATGATCGGGGTCGTACGACGGTGGGATAGGCCGTGACTCCGCGCACCGGCTCGCTCTTCGGGTCGAGCGGCACTCCGCGAGCGCGGGCAGCTTCGTAGCGTGGCGCCATGTGGTGGGTCGGGGCGCGCCGGGCGGAACACTGCTCATAGTCGCTCCTTCTCACACAGCAGATGCCGGGGCCGAGGCCGCGGCATCCGATGGTCACACTTCGAATTGGGGTGTCTGGAAGTCATGGAGGTCGTCGTCCGCACCGCGGACGACGAGTCGAAGTCGGGATACTCCGGGGGGCACGCTGTCGAAGGCGAAACGTCCGTGCTCGCCGGCATCGGTGCTCCATTCGCGATCGCCCTGACTGAGCCGGATCGCGAGGGCCGCGGCATCCACCCATCCGTCGATGCGCCGAGCGCCGTCCTCGGTGACCGTCACGTGCACGAGGACACTCGTCTTGCCATCGCTGAACTGGAGCGTCGCGGTGTCGGTCTCACCCCGCACGGCCGAAAGCTGCGAGGCTTCGACGAGCGTCAGCAGCGCGTACTCGCGCGACAGATCCTCGACGGCGACGGTCGCGACCATTCGGTCGACGAGGTCTGCCGGCACCGGATCCACGTCCTGCCACATCCTGCGCATCTGGGCGAACAGCGCCGCGTCCGCCGCGAAGTCTTCAGTCTCCATCGGAATCCCCTCCCCAGCCGGCGCCTTCGAGCAGGGCGCGAAGCTTCGCAAGACATCGCTGGCGGGTCGGCCCGATCGACCCGATGGGCATCGCCATGTCCTGCGCGATGCGTGCGTAATCGGGGCGTTCATCGAACGCCACGATGCGAAGAAGACGCTGGCACCGCTCATTGAGCTGCGCCACGGCGCGCCACAGGCGACGGGACTCGTCGTCGGTGGCGGCGGTCTGCTCTGCGGACTCCTGAGCGGGCAGATGCGGCTCGAGGGTTTCGGTGTCGGTCGCGTCCGCGCGGCGGTGGAGCTTGCCCACCCTCCATGCCTCGCGGCGAGCGACCATCGTCAGCCACCCCGAAACTGCCTGAGGCTCGGTGATCGACTCGTGCCGGCGTACGAGCGTGAGCCACGTCGTCTGCACGACGTCCTCGGCAAGAGCGCGGTCCAGGCCGTACGCACGCACGACGTGCCACAGCAGGGGTGTCATCAGCCGCACAAGTTCGTCCATGGCCCGGGTGTCACCGTCACGCCATCTCAGAAACAGGCGCGCAGCGCGCTCCCATCGCGTCGGCTCGACGGAGTCGACGGAGGGCTCGGCGCTCTCATGCGTCATAGCGCCCATTGTGTCCACTCTGAGGGGAGCGCGAAAGGACCGGTTCTGATACATGGTCCTGGCGATATGCCTGGGAGGTGGGCCCCGCGAGTGTCGTGTGCACCGAGAGGTATGCGGGAACGCCTCCCGACCCGCGTCTAGACTCGCGCCATGACGACCGCACCGCTGCTTTACGTGTGCGTGCGGCCACAGCAGGGGGCGGCGGCCGCGGAGTACGAGTCCTTCCGTTCTGCCGCCCGCCTCGACGCCTCGCAGCTCGTGCAGCACGACCTGGTGCGCGACGCGCTCCCAGCCGACGTGTTCGAGCGCTACAGCGGCTTCTTCGTTGGCGGCAGCCCGTTCAACCTCACGGATCCCGAGTCGTCGAAGACCGACGTGCAGCGCCGGCTCGAGAGCGATCTGGAGCGCATCGCGGCCGGCGTCATCGATCCGCCGTCGGGCTCCCCCGGGACGGCCGGGCTGTTCACCTGCTACGGCATCGGGGTGGTGACGCGGATGCTGGGCGGCGTGGTCAGCCGCGCGTACCCCGAAGACACCGGTCCGGTGCTCGTCGAGCTCACTCAGGACGGAAAGAGCGACCCGCTGCTGGGTACCCTCGCGCGCAGCTTCACGGCACTGACCGCGCACAAGGAAGGCACCGCGTCCGTGCCGGACGGCGCCACGCTCCTCGCGACGAACGCCGGGTGTCCCGTTCAGGCGTACCGCGTCGGCGATCGTCTGTACGCAACCCAGTTCCACCCCGAGCCGACGACCCGCGCGTTCACCGAGCGCATGGCCGTCTACCGCGACGACGGCTACTTCCCCGCGAACGATTACGAGACGGTCGCCGGGCGCGTGCTGGCCGCATCCGTCACCGAGCCGGTCCGGCTGCTTCGCGCTTTCGCGCGCGCGTTCGGACCCGGCTGACCCTACGCTCCGGCCGGCGGGTGGCGAAGCAGTTCGATCCGCTCGTCGAGGTAGGCGCTGAGCGGCAGGTATCCTCCGGCGGCGCTCCATCGCACGCTCGGCGTGCCGTCGAGCAGTGCGAGAGGTCCGGATGCCTCACCCCGGTCGACCGCATCGGAGTCGAGGACCTGCCAGCCGATGTGGACGACGTCGCCCTCCGCGGTGCCGCCGCGCCGGGCGGCAGCGGCGAGCTCTGCCCGACGACGCTGGGATTCCGCGGTGAACCCGCGTCGGACCTCGGCCCGAGCGCGCACGATGTCGCCGGTCGCCAGCACGGCGTCGTCGGTGATCAGCAGGACGCCCACGTGCCAGGCGGACCCCCGCCGCACGATGCGCGGCGACCGCCCGAGCCCGAGCACTCGGCGCGGCTCGATCAGCTCCCCGAGAGCCTCGCGCGGCGCGTCCGCGAGGCGCGAGCGCGCGGCGTCGAGCATCGTCCGAACGGTCAAGCCCGGTCGTCCTCGAGCGGCACCGACGGCTGCACGCTGCGCTCGCCACGCAGGCTCATCGCGATGAGCGGGAAGAGAAGCACCGACAACATGCCGGCGCCGACGAGCACGGCCGCGGCGGCCGAGGGGAGGATGCCCTCGTCCACGCCGATGCCCGTGACCGCGACGATGATCGGCAGGCCCGTCGCTCCGAGAAACGCGACGGCGAGCCGATCCCGGCGGCTCGAGCTGGGGGGCGCTGCGAGCATCGACGGCAGGCCGCGCACGAAGAACATCAGGACGACGACCGCCGGGACGACTGCGAGCAGCAGCGGGCTCTGCAGAAGCGCGGTCAGGTCGAAGGTGACGCCGGTGTAGATGAAGAAGACCGGCACGAGGAAGCCGAACGCGACCGCCTCGACCTTGCTCTCGACGACCTTCCGGTCCGACTCGTCGGCGTCGCGCATGATCAGGCGCCACACGATCCCCGCGGCGAACGCGCCCAGCAGCAGATCGAGATCCAGCACGATGCTGAGCGCGACCAGTCCCGACAGGATCAGGAAGACGACGCGGATCGCGAACTGGCCGGACGTGTGCAGTGACGCGTTGACCGCGCGGTGCATCGCACCTCGCGGCATCCGGAATGCGAGCCAGATCGCGAGACCTGCGATGAGGCCGAAGATGGCGAGCACGATCGTCTCGATGCCAGGGCTGCGGCTGCCGAGGAAGAGCGAGATCGCGATCAGTGGACCGAACTCGCCGACCGCCCCGATGGCGCCGATGGCCTGACCGAAGGGCGTCCGCAGCTCGGCCGCGTCGCGCAGGATGGGGAGGATCGTGCCGAGCGCCGTCGAGCACAGCGCGATGCCGACCACGATCGCCACCTCGCCGGGGAAGAGGATCCAGGTGAGCCCGACGCCCGCCGCGAGGCTGATGAGCCACCCTCCGACCGCGAAGCGACCAGTGCGGCCGCGGAATGCCGCGAACTCGATCTCCGAGCCGGCGACGAAGAACAGCATGGCCAGGCCGAACTCCGACAGCGCTCCGACGAAGTCCGATGGCACCGCCCAGCCGAGCAGCGACGGACCCACGAGGATTCCGAGCAACAGCTCGAACACGACGATCGGGATGCGCACCCACCGTCCGAGGCTCCGAGCGAGCAGCGGTGCGGCCACGGCGAGCAGCGGGATGACGAGAAGGGTCGGCTCGAGCTGGTCCACGGCTACAACGTATCGAGTCCCCGCCCCGTCGAGGTCAGCGCACCACCCGGTCGAGCCATTGCATCAGCCACGGCAGGGCGAGGTAGGCAACTGTGCCGTGCGTGGCGAACGGGATCGTCGACCGCATCGGAGCAGGCGCGCGTCGCCAGGGTCGCGGCGGCGATCGCCGCGAGCGCGGAAGCGGAACGCGTCGGTTGTCGGTCGTGCATCACCTGAGCGACTCCCGCGCCCTGTCGGCGTCCCGGCTCGCGCTGCGCGCCTTGGCGGCGGCATCCTTCTGCTCGCCTTCGAGACGTTCCGTTTCGCGATCGGCCTTCTCGACGTCGGCTTCGAGGCGCGCGAGCTCTGAGCGCAGGTCTTCGATGCGCTCCCTGAGCAGGTCACCGCGTTCGCGGAACTTCTCCAGCTTCGCCTCGATGCCTGCGAGGTGTCGATCCGCCTCGCCGGCCGCGCGTTCGGCTTCGCGGAGCGCGCGCTCCGCGGCCTTGCGCGCCCGCCGCTCGGCGAGGTCGTCGCGGGTCGGTGCGGGCGCGTCGGGCGCGCCGGGCATGCTCCCGCCGACGGCGTCGGACACGTCGACGGCGTCGAACCCGCTCGCCTCGAGCGGGCGGACGAGTCGCCCGGTCATCACCGCGGCTGCGGCCGCGGCATCCATCACCGCCGCATTGATGGTCTTCTCGACGTCGGCGCGGGCCGCGGGACTGACCGCGACGCCGCGATCACGCGCGAGGCCGACGGCCTGCGTCGCCAGCGCGGCGACCAGCTGGCGGCGCTGGCGGCTCAGGCGGCCGAGCTCGGCGGCATCCAGGTCGTCCTGAGCCTCGCGCAGGGCCCCGGCGAGCTGGAGCGCCTCGGCCAGCTGCCCGTCGCGGGCCAGCAGATCCACCGCCCACGCCGACGCGGTGGGCTTACGCAGCGCCTTCACGCTCGCCGCCAGCGCGCGGTCGGCCGTCGCCGCGCGTGCGTTGCGGGCCTCGGTGAACTCTTCAGGCGGGAGCGCGTACAGCTCCGCCGCGATCGCGTCGAGCTGCGCGGCCGCCGAATCGGCGGGAGGCTTACCGGCGGATGAGGGCACCTGCCCATTCTGTCGGGCAGGCCGCCGCGACGCGAGAAGACGGGCGGTGCTTCGCCGGACCGGCCGCGATCGGCCGCGATGGCGAGCATCGGAATCGGCTATACGGCGACCATCCGGCCGGAGGCGCCGGGCCCGTGCAGCTCGCGGTGGAGCCGCTGCATGCGCTCGTCGAGTTCGGCGGCGGTGTCGGCGGCATCCTTGAGGCTGGTCAGCAGTTCGGGCGGAACCTGCCGGTCGTACTTGTAGTAGATCTTGTGCTCGAGGCTGGCCCAGAAGTCCATCGCGATCGTTCGGAACTGCACCTCGACGGGCACGGCGACACGGCCGCTGGAGAGGAAGACCGGAACCGCGACGATCGCGTGCAGGCTCTTGTACCCGTTGGCCTTCGGCGCGGCGATGTAGTCCTTGACCGCGACGACGGTGACGTCATCCTGCCTCGTCAGCAGGTCGAACAGGCGGTACGCGTCGGTCGTGAAGCTGCAGGTGATGCGCACGCCCGCGATGTCGGTGATCGACGCGCGGATGGATGCGAAGTCCGACTCGATGCCCTTGCGGAGGACCTTGTCGACGATGCTGTCGGGCGACTTCACCCGGCTCGAGACGTGCTCGATCGGGTTGTAGGCGTGCATGTACTGGAACTCGTCGCGGAGGATCGCGACCTTGGTCTCGATCTCCTGCATGCCGAACCGGTACTCGAGCAGGAACCGCTGCATCTCGTCGGCCATCGCACGCAGCTGCGTCGGAGAGAAGCTGACCTGGTCGTCGTCGAGGGGTTGCGCCATGCCCTCGACGCTATGAGCCGGGCCTACGAGATCTCTGTGAGCCCGGTCGGGTGTCGGCGACGGTTCCCCCTCGCTGACGCCCCGGTTCGCCTGTCACAGAATGCCGCGAATGTCGCACTCCGTGACGGGCGAGCGCGGGGTGGGTCTCCCGGAATCACGGGACCGGTGGGGGCCGCGTGCACAACTCCTCCAATTCCGACGCTGCGTCGCACGGGACCCGCGGAAAATCGCGGACCGTCGCGTCGCGACAGCACGAATTGGCGGAGTTATGCACACGCGCGCGGCGCGTCAGGCCGCTGCGATGCTCGCGGCCTGACGCGCAGCGCCCAGCGCGACGTACTCGCCCGGTGCGGGGACCTCGACCGGCACGCCCAGCACGATCGGCGCGATCACGCGGACGGCCTCGGACTGCGCGCCGCCCCCGATCAGCAGCGCCTTCTCGAGGGGGACCCCGAGTTCGCGCAGTGCCGCGAGCCCGGCGCCGAGTCCGCTGAGCATCCCCTCGACGGCCGCCCGCGCGAGGTTCTCACGGGTGGTCGAGGCGAGGGTCATGCCGGTGATGGATGCCGTGGCATCCGGCAGATTCGGAGTCCGCTCGCCTTCGAAATACGGCACGAGCGTGAGGCCGTCCGCCCCGGGCGCGGCAGCGAGCGCGAGGCGGCTGAGCTCGGAGTGGTCCACCCCGAGGAGTCCGCCGACGGCGTCGAGCACGCGTGCGGCGTTCAGCGTCGCGACGAGCGGCAGGAACCGCCCGGTGCAGTCCGCGAAGCCGGCGACCGTTCCGGTGGCGTCGATCGTGCGCTCCTCGCTCACCGCGAAGACAGTGCCGCTTGTGCCGATCGAGACCACGACATCCCCGGGGCCGGCGCCCAGACCGAGCGCAGCGCCGGCGTTGTCGCCGGCTCCCCCACCGACCCGGCGACCCGCTTCATCGAGCACCCACTCCTCGGGGCCGAGCACGCGAGGCAGGATCGCATCGTGGCCCAGCGCTGCAACGAGCAGCTCGCGGTCGTAGCCGCCGCTCGCTGGGTCCCAATAGCCCGTGCCCGAGGCATCCGATCGATCGGTGACGAGCTCCTCGAGCACGGCGCCGCGCGGCGACTCGCCTTGGGGGCCGAAGCCGCGCAGGCGCCACGTCAGCCAGTCGTGCGGCAGCGCAACTGCGGCGACACGCTTCGCGTTGTCGGGCTCGGAATCGCGCAGCCACCGCAGCTTGGTGATCGTGAAGGAGGCGACGGGCACGAGCCCGGTGCGCTGCGCCAGGTTCTCGGCCCCGAACTCGGCGATCAGGTCGGCGGCCGCTCCGGCCGAGCGGGTGTCGTTCCAGAGCAGCGCCGGGCGGATCACCCGGCCGGCATCGTCGAGCACGACCATGCCGTGCTGCTGGCCGCCGATGGCCCACGCTTCGACTCGACCGCCTCCGGCGCCCTCGCTCAGCGCAGGCGCGGTCACCTCTTCCAGACCGCCGGCCTCCGCGATCGCGGCCTGCAGCGCGGTCCACCACGCGGCCGGGTCGACCTCGGTGCCGCTCGGGTGGGTCGCCCGCCCTTGGCGAACGATGGCGCCGGTGGCGGCTTCCGTGATCACGACCTTGCACGACTGCGTCGACGAGTCGACTCCCATGACGAGCGTCATCGCTCCCTCTCTCTCGTGGGTTCCCTTGCCGCCGCCCCGACGACCGCGAGACTTCATCGGGTGGGCGAGACTGCGGGGTTCACCCGCAGTCTCGCCGCCCGGCTGCAGTCTCGCGGTCGTCGGTGGCGCGGCCGGAAGAGCGGTCGGTCAGCCGCGGGCGCCGAGCAGGTGCTCGGTCGCCAGCTGCTGGAGCCGGACGAAGCCGAAGCCCTTGCCGCCGAGGTAGACCGACGGGTCGAAGTCCTCGTACGCCGAGCGGTCGGCGAGGAAGTCGTCGTACGACTCGCCCTCGTTCAGCGTCGGCACCGACAACTCGGGCACCCGGGCAGCCTCGAGTGCCTCCTGCACCTCGGGGTCGGCGCGGAAGGCCGCGGCGCGTTCCTTGAGCAGCAAATACGTGCTCATGTTCGCCGCCGCCGACTCCCACACGCCCTTCTCGTCCTCGGTGCGGCTCGGCTTGTAGTCGAAGTGCCGCGGACCGTCGTACGCCGGCACCCCGCCGGGGCCGCCGTTTTCGAGCAGGTCGACGAGCGCGAAGGCGTTGTGCAGATCGCCGTGACCGAAGACCAGGTCCTGGTCGTACTTGATGCCGCGCTGGCCGTTGAGGTCGATGTGGAAGAGCTTGCCGTGGTACAGCGCCTGGGCGATGCCGGCGGCGAAGTTCAGGCCCGCCATCTGCTCGTGACCGACCTCGGGGTTCAGGCCCACGAGCTCCGGCCGCGCGAGCGAGTCGATGAACGCGAGCGCGTGCCCGAGCGTGGGCAGCAGGATGTCGCCGCGCGGCTCGTTCGGCTTCGGCTCGATCGCGAACCGGATGTCGTAGCCCTTGTCGGTGACGTAGTCGCCCAACAGGTTGACCGCCTCGCGGTAGCGCTCCAGCGCCTGCCGGATGTCCTTGGCCGAGTCGTACTCGGCGCCCTCGCGGCCGCCCCACATCACGAAGGTCTTCGCGCCGAGCTCGGCACCGAGGTCGAGCTGGCGGAACACCTTGCGAAGGGCGAACCGACGCACGTCGCGGTCGTTCGAGGTGAACCCGCCGTCCTTGAAGACGGGGGCGCTGAACAGGTTGGTGGTGACCATCGGGATGATCATCCCGGTGTCGTCCAGCGCGCCCTTCAGACGGTCGATCTGCGTCTGCCGTTCGGCGTCGGTCGAGCCGAAGGCGAACAGGTCGTCGTCATGGAACGTGAGACCGTAGGCGCCGAGCTCGGTGAGCTTCTCGACGACGTGCACGACGTCGAGCGGGCGGCGGGTCGGTCCACCGAACGGGTCGGTGCCGTTGTAGCCGACGGTCCAGAGTCCGAACGAGAATTTGTCGGCGGTTGTGGGGGTGGGCATGGCGCTCCTTCGCGGGAATTGTTGCGTAAGACAACCTATACCAGATCGGATGCCGCGTCCAGCGCTTCGTGCGCGCAAGATCGCCGCGCAATTTCGGCGCCTTCGAAACTCTCGCCTGCTCGATCGTATGATCAGCAGATGGAAGCTCAGCCTCGCGTCACCCTCGCCGAGATCGCAGCCGAGGCCGGCGTCTCCCTGGCGACGATGTCGAAGGTGCTCAACGGCCGCACGGACGTCTCGCCCGGGACACGCGCGCGGCTCGAGGAGCATCTCGCGCGCCACGGCTATCGGCGGCGGAACGTCAGCCAGCGCACCGAGATCCTCGAGCTGGTGTTCCATGAGCTCGAGAGCAGCTGGTCGATGGAGGTCATCGAGGGTGTGGAGGAGGTCGCGCACGCGGCCGGGTTGTCGGTGGTGCTGACCGTGAGCGGCGACCGCCATTCGCCCGCCGCCGACTGGATCGACGGCGTTCTCCGGCGGCGGCCGGTCGGCGTCGTGCTGGTCTTCTCCGATATCGCGGCGCCTCATCGCGACAAGCTGCGCTCGCGCGGCATCCCGTTCGTGATCGTCGATCCGGCCGGCGATCCGTCCCCCGACGTGCCGTCGGTCGGCTCGGCGAACTGGTCGGGCGGGCTCATGGCGACCCGGCACCTCATCGAGCTCGGTCATCGTCGCATCGCCGCCATCACCGGGCCGGAGGACATGATGTGCTCGCTCGCGCGAGTGGACGGCTACCGGTCGGCGATGAACGCCGCGGGGCTGCCCATCGAGCCGGAGTGGATCCGCTTCGGCGACTTCCACCCGGGCGGCGGTGAGGCGCACGGCCGAGACCTGCTCGCCCTGCCCGAGCCCCCGACCGCGATCTTCGCGGGCAGCGACCTGCAGGCGCTCGGCGTGATCGCCGCGGGAACCGCCGCCGGGCTGAGCGTGCCGGAAGACCTCTCGGTCGTGGGTTACGACGACATCGCCCTCGCGCGGTGGATGAGCCCGCAGCTCACGACCGTGCACCAGCCGCTGCGGCGGATGGGCGAGGAGGCCACGCGCCTGGTGCTGCGCCTGGCCGACGGCGCGTCCGTCGACACACTGCGGATGGACCTCGCCACCCACCTCGTGGTGCGCGGCAGCACGGCTCGCCTCGCCTGACGCGCCGATCCACCTCAGGCGGCGCGGACGCGCGAGGCGACCTCTCCCCGTCACACCGCCTCGACCACCACCTCCGCGTGCAGCGCACGGGTGTGATCCACGCCCCGCACCTCGCCGGTCAGGCGCACCGAGACCTCCTGCACGATGTCGCCGCTCGAGCGGCCGAACCCCAGCACGATCTCGCCCGGCTCGACGATGCGAGAGCCGTCGAGGCCGGTGAAGCTCGCCAGGTCGGCGGGAACCGTGAAGCGCAGCCGGGCGGCGGCGCCGGCGGCGAGCGGAATCCGGGCGAACGCTATGAGGCGCTGCACCGGCCGGACGACGCTCGCCACCGGATCGTGCAGGTACAGCTGCACGATCTCTGTGCCGTCCCGGTCGCCCGCGTTGCCGACGCGTACCGAGACGGTCACACTCCCGTCCGTCGCCATGACGTCGGCGGATGCCGCGGCATCCGACCAGACGAACGTCGAGTATCCGATGCCGTGCCCGAACGGGAACGCAGGGTCGGGGTCGATGTTCGACACGCCGCTGCGGCGGGCAAGCGGCGCGGCGAGGTAGGTCGAAGGCTGAGCCCCGGGCGTCGCCGGAATGCTCACGGGTAGGCGCCCCGAGGGGTTGACGCGCCCGCTCAGAACGCCGGCTATCGCTCCGGTTCCCTCCTCCCCGGGAAAGAAGGTCTGCACGATAGCCGCCGCACGCTCGACCGCGGGACCCAGCGCATAGGGACGGCCGGCGAGCAGTGTCACGATCGTCGGCGTTGCGGTGCCGAGGATCGCCTCGAGCAGGGCGTTCTGAGCGCCCGGCAGCGCGAGACTCTCGGCATCGCATCCCTCACCGCTCGTGCCCCGGCCGAACAGACCCGCACGATCGCCGAGTGCGAGCACCACGACGTCGGCGACGGATGCCGCGTCCACCGCCGCCGCGATGCCATCCGTCTCGCCCCCGTCGACGGTCGTCCCGAGCTGGTGGATCACCTCAGCACCGGGGAACTCCGCTGCGAGCGCCTCGCACAGGGTCGGCAGGCCGATGCCCAGCGGCACCGCGGGATGATGCACGCCCACATGCGACGGGAACGAGTAGCAGCCGAGCACGGCGTACGGATCCGCGGCGGTGGGGCCGATCACGGCGATCCGGCGCGGCGACGCGAGCGGCAGGGCGCCGTCGTTCGTGAGCAGCACGACCGCGTTCTCGGCCACCCGCCTCGCGAGCGCGCGGTTGGCGGCCGGGTCGAGGTCCACTCGGCCGCGCAGCGCCTCGGACGGGTCGGACTCGATTCCGACGAGAGCAGGGGGCACGGCGCTCCAACCGGGGTCGAGCATCCCGATTCCGGCCTTCTGCCGCAGGACGCGGCGCAGCGCCCGATCGACGAGCGCCGCATCCACCCGGCCGTCCTCGACGGCGAGCACGAACGCCGCGGAGAGGGCCTTGACGGTCGGCAGCTCGACGTCGATCCCGGCAGCGAGGGCGAGCCTGCCGGCATCCACCCAGTCCTCCGCGACTCCGTGCAGCTGCTTGAGGAATCCGATCGCGAAGTAGTCGGCGACCACGGTTCCGTCGAAGCCCCACGTGTCGCGGAGCAGTCCGGTCAGCAGCGCAGGATCGGCGGCCGTCGCGACGCCGTCCATGTCGGTGTACGCGTTCATCACCGAGCGCGCGCCGCTCTCGCGCACCGCCATCTCGAACGGCGGCAGGAGCACGTCGGCGAGTTCGCGCGGGCCGATGGAGACCGGCGCCAGATTGCGCCCGCCCTTCGACGCGGAATACCCCACGAAGTGCTTCAGCGTGGCCACGACGTCGGCCGATTCCAGGCCGCGGATGTAGGCGGACGCGACCGTCCCGACGAGGTACGGATCCTCGCCGATGGTCTCCTCGACGCGACCCCAGCGGGCGTCTCGCACGACATCCAGTACGGGCGCCAGACCCTGGTGCACGCCGAGCGAGCGCATGTCGGCGCCGATGCGGGCGCCCATCTCGCGGATCAGCTCCGGGTCGAATGTCGCGCCCCAGCTCAGCGGCACCGGGTAAGCCGTCGCACCCCACGTCGCGAACCCCGCGAGACACTCCTCGTGCGCCAGCGCCGGGATGCCGAAGCGACTCGATTCGACGATCCGCTGCTGCGCGCGCATGAGCGCGAGCGCCCCGAGCGCCGGATCGACCGGGGCCGTTCCGAACGGGCGCGTGAGCTGGCCGAGGCCGAACGGGAGGAGGGCGTCGAGGTCGATGTCGTCGCTCATGTCGTGCTGGTGTGGTGCGACATCCTCTCCGTCCGCTGAAGCCCCGACCCAGACGCCGTACAGCTGCGCGACCTTCTCGCGCACCGTCATCGCCTGTGTCAGCGCGTCGACGCGTTCCTCGACAGAACGCGAGAGGTCATGCCATGGATGCCGCGCCGCCGCGTCCTCCGACGACGCGGGCTGCGCCGCTGTGTCGTTCAGCGTCATCCCTTCACCGCCCCGGTGAGACCGCCGACGATCCTCTTCTCGGCGAGGAGGAAGAAGATGAGCGCGGGGATCATCGCGAGGGAGGTGTAGGCCAGAACGGCGCCGGTGTCCTGGGAGTACTGCGACGAGAACTGGGTGACCCCGAGAGGCAGCGGCCACAGCTCCTGCGGCAGCGTGCCCGTCGAGATCACCAGCAGGGGCAGCAGGTACCCGTTCCAGCTGGCGACGAAGGCCAGGATGCCGACCGTGATGAGTCCGGGCTTGGCCAGCGGCAGAAGGATGCGCCAGAAGAAGCCGATCCTCGATGCTCCGTCGATCTCGGCGGCCTCCTGGAGCTCGTCGGGAATGGCCCGGAGGAAGGGGACGAGGATGATGATCGTCGTCGGAAGCGCGAAGGCGATGCCCGGGATGATCACGCCGAGGTAGGTGCCGTGCAGCCCGAGCGTTCGCAGCAGCAGGGTGAGCGGAAGGGCAGCGACCGTGAGGGGGAACATGAGTCCCGCGGCGAAGAGCGTGTACAGGCCCTGCCGCCCCCGGAAGTCGTAGCGCGCCAGGACGAATGCCGCCATGATGCCGGCGATCACGACCCCGACCGTGGTCGCGGTGGCCAGGACCACGCTCGCGAAGACGTTGCCCCAGAACCGCGGCGCGGAAAGGACCGCCGACCAGTTCTGGAAGGTCCAGGGATCGGGAAGACCGGCCGGGGCGGCGTTGATGTCGGCGGTGGTGCGGAAGCCGCCGATGAAGACGTAGAGCACCGGTCCGACCGCGACTGCGGCTACGACGAGTGCGATCAGGTAGACCATCGGCTGTCCCCAGTCGAAGCGCCGGCCGGCGCTCACGTCCTCCGCAGGAGCGTCGCTTTCGGCGACACGCTCATCGGTGATCGACATTCAGCTCACCCCTCGGGTCAGCGCGCCGGCGAGATCGCGGCGCAGCGCGAAGCGCTGGTAGATGAGTGCGATGGTCAGCGAGATCACGAACAGGATGACGGCGATGGCGCTGCCGTACCCCGGCTGTCCGGCGAACTGGCCCTGCTGCACCATGTACGTCGCCATGGTCTCCGTCGCGATCCTGCGCACCGCCGGCGCGACGGTCACCCAGATCATGTCGAACGCCTGCAGGGAGCCGATGATCGTCAGGAACGCCCAGATCCGGATCGTGGGGGCCAGCAGCGGAAGGGTGATATGGCGCTGGATCTGCCACCAGCTCGCGCCGTCGATCTGCGCGGCTTCGGCGAGCTCGTCGGGCACGCCCTGGAGACCGGCGAGCATCAGCAGGATGGCGAAGCCGACGTACTTCCACGTGAGGATGAAGAAGATCGTCCACAGGGCGATCGCGGGGTCGGCGAGCCAGTTCTGCTGCAGGAACCCGAGCCCGAGCCCTTCGAGCATCGCGTTCACGCCGCCGTTCGGCTGCAGCAGGAGCTTCCAGGAGAGGCCGGCGATGACTTCGGCCAGAACGTAGGGCACGAAGATCAGCAGACGGAAGACGGCGCGTCCGCGCATCCTGCGGTTCAGCAGGAGCGCGATGCCGATCGCCATCGGCCCCTGCACGACGAGCGACAGGATGAGGATGAAGAAGGTGTTCAGGATCGCGCGCTGGAATTCGGGAGTGGTGAGCGCGCGGACGTAGTTGTCGAAGCCGACGAAACGACCGGAGTCGGCGAGGTTCTCCCACTGGAAGGCGGGAGGCAGGTTGTAGAAGCTGTACACGCCCGCGAGCACGACCGGAATGATGACGAAGCCGATGAACAGGACGAGCGCCGGTCCGACGAAGAAGGCGATCTCGAGGCGCTTGCGGGCTGCGCCGGACCGGGTGCGGCGGTTGGGTGCGGGGCCCGGGCCCGCGGAGACCGCGGGCCCGGGTGAGGTGAGAGTGGTCATGACTAGAGCGTGGCCGCCGCGTCCTGCATCCGTTTGACGATGTCGTCGGGCGTACCGGTGCCTGCGAACAGGTTGACGATGCCCTCGTTCATCGCGTTGCCGACCGTGGTGCCGAACGCGGTGTCGAGCCACAGCTGCACGAACGACGAGTCTGCGAGACCCTCGGCCACCATGACCAGGTTCGGGTCCTCGAGCGAGGACACGGCGGACGGAACGGTGGGGATGCCGGATCCGCTGGCCGCGAACCGCTTCTGGACGTCCTCGCTCAGGATGAAGGCGAGCAGGTCGGCGCACTCCGGCGGAGCGTCCGCCGAGCAGCCGAATCCGTCGCCTCCGCCCAGGGCGGCCGTCGGGTCGCCCGCTGCGTCTGAGATGCCGGGGAAGGCGAACCAGCCGAGGAACGGCGGCACTTCCTGATCCTCCGTGAGACCGCCGATGACTCCGGCGTTCCAGTGACCCATCAGTTCCATCGACGCCTGGCCGTTGGCGATCAGACCAGCGGAGCTACCCGCTCCCTGCTGTGCGGGAGTGCCGAGGAAGCCCTCCTGGAACGGGTTGGTCCCGATGAAGTCCTGGAGCTGCTCTCCGGCCTCGACCCAGCAGGAATCGCTGAAGTCGAACTCCGTCTCGGCCGCCGCCAGGGTCTCGGGCGAGCAGGACTTGAGTGCGAACTGGTACCACCAGTGCGCGGCGGGCCATCCGTCGCCGGCTCCCACCGCGATCGGGGCGAAGCCGGCCTCTCGGAGAGCGCCCACCGACTCGACCAGCTCGTCGAAGTCCGCCGGTACCTCGACGCCCGCATCCGCGAACTGGTCGGTGTTGTACCAGAACCCCTCGATGCCGAATGTGAAAGGCACCCCGTAGGTGGCGCCGTCCACCTGCCACGGGTTGATCGTCGCGCCGACGCTCGAGATCGTGTCGGGTACGACGTCGTCGAGCTGCATCAGGTAGCCGTTCTCGACCTGATCGCGAAGCTCGCCGCCCGGCCAGACCTGGAAGAGGTCGGGCGGGTCGCCCGCAGCCAGCGCGTTCGGGATGAGCGTGCGCTGAAGCTCCTCGTTCTGGTAGCCGGTCTGCTCGACGGTGACTCCCGGGTTGGCCTCCTCGAACTCGGCGGCGACCTCCTCCCAGACAGCGGGAAGCGGCCCCGAGGTCGCGTTGTGCCACCAGGTGAGCGTGACGTCGCCGCCATCGCCTCCGCCGTCGTCGCCACCGCCTCCCCCCGCACAGCCGGCCAGGGTGCCGACTGCCATGCCGACCGCGGCGATACCCGCGGCGAGCCGCGTCGTGCTGCGTGTGTTCATCCTTGAACCTTCCGAAAGTTTCGACAATCTTGTCGAAAGTGATGTGGACGTGGCCAGAGTACGTCGTACCGGATTTGAGGTCAAGAGCAACAAAACAACTCCGATACCCGCGGCCGTCTTCTAGTGTGTGAACGGTGAGCGAACCGACAGCCGAGGGTGTGCGCCAGCGCAACCTCGCGCGGATCCTTCGCCTCGTGCACCTGGAAGGACCGCTCTCGAGGGCCGCGCTGACCGAGTCGACCGGGCTCAACCGGTCGACGATCGCCGACCTCGTCGGCGAGCTGGTGCGGGCGGGACTCGTCGAAGAACGGGCACCCGATCCGTCGCGTCGCGTCGGCCGCCCCTCGCCCGTGGTCGCCGTCGACTCGCGAGTGCTGGCGATCGCGGTGAACCCCGAGGTGGATGCACTGACGGTTGCCGCCGTGGGCCTGGATCGGAGCATCCCCGTCCGCGAGCGGATCGAGCTCGACCACCTCATCAGTCCGGACGAGACCGCCGCTCTCGTCGCGTCGCGGATCGACGCATGGCGCGCCGGCCCCCTTGCCGGCGCCCGGATCGTCGGCGTCGGTCTGGCCGTTCCGGGTCTGGTGCGGGCCGTCGACGGGCTCGTCCGCAACGCGCCTCACCTGAACTGGATCGATGCTCCGATCCGCGACCTCGTTGAGCGCGCGACCGGGCTGCCGGCCACGGTGGGCAACGATGCGACGCTCGGTGCGGTGGCCGAGCACCTGTACGGCGCCGCCCGCGGCATCGACGACGTCGTCTACCTCAACGGCGGTGCGAGCGGCATCGGCGGCGGCCTCATCGTGCACGGGATGCCGGTGGGCGGGGCCGGCGGTTATGCGGGCGAGTTCGGACAGAACCGCCCCGGTATCGCATCGGACCGCGATCGACGGGCGCGCGACGGCGTGCTCGAAGACGAAGTGAGCCGCGCGCGTCTTCTGGCGGTGGTGCGCCGCCCGTCCGCCGATGAACCCACGCTCGCGGCGCTTCTGGCCGCCTCTGCTTCGCCCGACGCGATCGCCGAGCTCGCGCGGCAGCGGGGCATCCTTGCCACGGCCCTGGCGAACGCCGTCAACGTGCTCAACCCGTCCGTTGTCGTGCTGGGCGGCTTCCTCGCCACGATCGCCGAACGCGACCTCGAAGGTCTGAGCGCTGCGGTGGGAAAGCTCGCGATGCCGGCCAGCATGGAAGGTCTCGACATCCGTGTGGCGGTGCTCGCCGAGGACCGCTTGCTGATCGGTGCGGCTGAGGCCGCATTCGCAGATGTCCTCGCAGACCCGCTGCGGCATATCCGACCAGGCTGAGGCGGTTCACTTCTCCCCAGGCGTGCGGGGGGTTGGCGGGTTAGGGCGTATTGTGACTCGGTGGGCACCATTTACTACGGCGGGTCGGCGACACCGATCCATATCGAAGACCGTGCGCTCGCGCACCTCAAGGTCGTCATCGCGACGAAGCTGCGGCGCAGCGAGAGCTTCACGGTGACCTGGCGTCACCCCGAAGATCAGCCACGCGGTCGCAGCACGATCTGGCTGCACCCGTCTATCCCGCTCCGGTTCGTCTTCGACGACCCCGAGCCCGCAGAGCTCAGCCGGGAATGGATCGAGGAGCTCGCCAGCTCAGCGAACTCGTCGGGCGGCATCACCCTCATCGCCGAGCACTTCGACACCGGGCCGCTGCCGGTCATCGGGGCCGAAGATCCCTCCGTCTCGGTGGGCAAGGTCGAGGTGGAGGAGCTGGCGATCGACAAGCTCACCGTCGCCGGCACCGAGGTGCCCGCGGGCCGCAATCCGGCCCACCCGAACGTGATCGAGACGTCCGAGACGCCGCTCCAGCCCGAGCTCTGATCACTCCTCGGCGGGCGGTTCGTCCGGCGGCTCGGGGGTGATGGTCAGCCCGTTCGGGCCGCTTGCGGCCTGCATCAGGTCTTCGACCCACGCGCGGTTGATCCGCGGGTTGCGGCTGCCGAAGAAGTGGAACTGGATCGGCACGGACGGGTGCATCCAGAAGCTGCGGCGGCCGCTTCCGTCGCCGACCTCGACGTCGAACATGAACGCCTCGGTCCGGCGCAGCTTGTTCATCACGACGATCCGCAGATGCGCCAGTGTCCGGTCGTCGATGTCGACCGAGTTCGCCATGGTGTCGTATATGAACCTGCCCATGCGCCGAGCCTAGTCGGCGCCGGCGGAGTCGGTGAGCGCGGCCGCACCCGCTTCAGCGCGGCGCGAAGGCCGCTCGGAACAGCGCCCGCGCGCGGCGCGACACCTCCGGACGCTGCCCCGGTTCGGCGCGCGCGAGCGACGTCGCCAGCATCCCGGTGGCCATCAGGACGTCCTCCACCTCGACGTGCTCGCCGACGTGGCCGAGTGAGCGCTCGCGCGACAGCAGCCGCGACGCGACCGCTCGGAAGCGGATGCCGAGAGATGCCACGCGCGGGTCGTGCGGGTTCGCGGTGAGGAGCGTGATGAAGGCAGTCGAGACCATCGCCTGCGAGATCACCCGGTCGAGAAGGTCGTCGATCGTCCGATCCTGTGGGGCGGTGAACTCCTCCAGATCGCCGAGGTTCTCCTCGAAGACGGCCACGGCGAGCGCCGTGCGATCGGGGAAGTGACGGTACAGACTGCCCTGTCCGACCCCCGCCCGCCGGGCGACGGCGCTGAAGGGCGCCGTGAGGCCCTCCGCGGCGTACACGTCGCGAGCCGCGGCGATCAGCGCCGCGCGGTTGCCCGGCCCAGCGGCCGGCCCGCGATTGGGCTTGCGCAGATCACGTTCGGGCACGGGTGTAGCCTAGTACCGGACACTATTGTCCGGTAGACGGGGGACAGGCAGATGAACAGCAGCAAGGGGTGGACCGAGCGAATCGATCGTGGGCGCTTCGCGGGCAAGACCGTGATCGTGACCGGCGCAGGGTCGGGTATCGGGCGCGCGACGGCCTCCCGGGTGGCGCGGGAGGGCGGCCGCGTGATCGCGGTCGATGTCAGCCAGGAACGACTCGACGAGTTCGTGGCCGATCACGACGGCAGCGACGTCGTATCGGTCGTCGCCGACATCACCGACGGTGCGGGCGTCGAGCGCATCATCGAGGCTGCGGGCGGCGCGATCGACGGGCTCGCCAACATCGCCGGGATCATGGACGACATGACGCCCGTCGGCGACGTGACGGATGCCGTGTGGGACCGCGTCTTCCGTGTCAACGTCGACGGCACCATGAAGCTGATGCGCGCGGTCGTCCCTGGGATGCTCGCCCAGCGCGGCGGCTCCATCGTGAACACGGCCTCGGAGGCGGCGCTGCGAGGCTCCGCAGCGGGCGTCGCCTACACCGCTTCCAAGCACGCCGTCGTCGGACTCACCAAAAGCAGCGCATTCATGTACGGACCGTCAGGCATCCGCGTCAACGCGGTCGCACCCGGCCCCACCATCACCAACATCCAGGCGAGCTTCGGCTCGCCGCTGGGCGCGGAACGCGTCATGGCGGCGATGGCGGTCATGCCCGCCGCCGCCCAAGCCGACGCCCTTGCGGCATCCATCACGTTCCTCTTGAGCGATGACGGCGTGAACGTGAACGGCATCGTCATGGCCAGTGACGGCGGGTGGTCGGCCGCCTGACCTCAGGGGATGTCGGGATGGCTGGTGACGACGTCGTTCGTGAAGCCGCCGCGTGCGTTGCGTGCCCCGAGCTCATTCTTCACTGAACATGTCGTCCTCCTCAAAGTTTCCAATTCCCGTGGATCGGTTCTGACCCACGAATCGTTCGAAATCGTCTGTACCCGTGGTCCCGGGTACGGGCGGAATGTCGCCGCGCGCGCCAGAACGTCCAGTGCAGATGCGCGCCCATCGGGTGATTCTCCTGCCCCATGGCAGATGCACCGGATGACCCGATCACCTGGCCCTGGTTGACTCTTTGGCCCGGGGCGACGTCGATGCGCCTCAGATGCAGAGCACGATGCCAGTCGTTGCCGGTGCGAAGCATGATCCAGCGGCCAGCCGCACCGCTTGGAGAGTCGTGCGTGTCGTGGATGACGCCGTTCGCTGGGGCTCGCACAGCCGTTCCGGACGCGTAACCGTAATCGACGCTATCCAGCGACACGGTGATACACGAGGACCCCAGCTTCCGGCTCAGAGAGCCTGGATGACCTCCGCCTCCTCCGGCATGCCTTCCGTCACGATCGCACCGGTGCGCAGGCTGCGGTACGAGCGGAACGCCATCGGCACTCCCCGCGCGGAGTTCCAGTCGGGCGAATCGGTGACCTGGACGTGCACGCAGGGCTCGGTGCTGTTGCCCGAGTTGCCGCACTCGGCGAGCTGATCGCCGACAGCCACCACGTCACCGGCCGCCACCCGAAGGCTGCCGCGGCGCAGGTGCACCAGGGCGACGAACGGTCCGGACGGACCGATCGCGAGAACGACGTGGTTGCCGGCGATCGCGCCGATGCCGGCCCGCACGCGCGCGGCCTGACCGAGCGCGTAGGGCACGAGCGCGAGTTGCGAGCGTCGGCCGACATGATCCGGCTCGCCGTCGTGCACGGTGACCACCGTGCCGGCCGCGGGCGCCAGGATCGCCCTGCCGAACCCGACGAACGTCTCGGGCTCCTCGACCGACAGCCACGCTCGCCAGGTGCTGCGGGCGGATCGCCCCCGCCCGTCGACGGCGACGAAGTCGATCGCGTACGTCAGTCCGAACAGGTGGGTGCCGTGGCTGGGCACCCTCCGGGCCGGGCTCATCTCGGCCCGCCAGGTTCCGCGGAACGGCAGGTCGAGAATCACCGGTCCCATCACCGCGCTCCTCTCCCGCTTCAAACGCCGACCATCTCGGCGCTGCGCTCCCAGAATGCCCCTGCGAGCTACACGTCCGCTGCCTGCGGGTTCGTCCTCGCGATCCGCATCCGCTCGTAGTACCTGCCCGACGCGGTGACTCAGGCCAGCAGCCGCCTCATGTCGGCGAGGTTGGCCTCCGATCGATCCAGCAGCGCGCGGAGGTCCTCCAGCGTGGCGCCTGGCATCGATGCGCCTGCCTCGGACGGCGCGGGCGGCGCGGTCGCCGCGGGCTCGACGGGCTGGGAGGTTTTCGCCCCCTCTTTCGGGGCTTCATCCGCCTCGGCGTGCTCGGCCTTCCGCGGCGCGAGGAACAGGTTGGCGAGATATCCGGTGAACGTGCCGAAGATGCCGACGCCGATGATGATGATGACGCTGCCCCAGGCTCGCCCGGCATCCGTCACGGGATACTGGTCGCCGTAGCCGACGGTCGAGATCGTGACGATCGTGTACCAGAGGGCATCGGATGCCGTGGTGATGTTCGCGCCCGGGGCGTCCTTCTCGATGTAGAGCATCAGGAGGCTTCCGAACTGGAGTACCAGGATGCCCATCAGCAGCAGGATGAGCAGCGCGCTGCCGGCCCGGTCTCGGATGAGAGTCCGCCAGACGCTCCGCGGGCCCAGCTCGCGCATCAGCCGGTAGACGCGGATGAGGCGGAAGATGCGCAGGATCTTCAGTTGCGGGAACGGCAGGCTGGCCAGGAGGTCCGCCCACCCGAAGTGTCTGAAGAAGTAGGCCCCGCGCGCCGGCGCGGTGCGGAGCCGGAAGATGAAGTCGCCGAGGAATATCGCGCTGAACAAGCCGTTCATCACGAGCAGCACCGTCTGCAGGGACTGGTCGATGATGAACACGGCCAGCACCAGGTTGAAGATCGATATCACCGACAGGATGCCGATGAAGATCTCGTAGCCCGGACTCTTCAACTCTGTGCGAACACTCATGCCAGGATCTTGGCACTCCGGATGCCGCCGACCCCAGCCGATGACGACCCCGCGAGTGTCAGCGCAGGGTGTTCAGGATGCCGGTGAGCGTCTCGTAGGTCGTCAGCGGGCTGATGATCGCGAAGCGCAGCACCGTCTCGCCGGCGTGCGAGCTGGGCACGACGAACCCGCGCTGCTCGTCCAGCAGGCGGTTCGACCACGCCTGGTAGTCGGCGGACGTCCAGCCGTCCCGGCGGAACACGACGACCGAGAGCTGCGGATCGCGGACGAGGGAGAGTCCCTCGCGCGCCGTGATCTCTTCGGCGATCCGCTGGGCGAGCGTGATGCCGGCATCCACCGCGGCGCGGTAGTGCTCCGTGCCGTGCGTCGCCAGCGAGAACCACAGCGGGAGCCCGCGGGCGCGGCGGGTGAGCTGGATCGCGAGGTCCGACGGGTTCCAGTCGGCGGACTCCGTGAGCGTGTCGAGATACTCGGCCTTCTGAGTGTGCGCGGCGAGCGCGACCGCGGGGTCGCGATAGATCAGCGCGCACGCGTCGAAGGGCGCGAACAGCCACTTGTGCGGATCGACGATGACCGAATCGGCCTCGCCTACGCCGGCGAACGCGGGTCGCATGCGCTCCACGAGCATCGCCGCCAGACCGTACGCCCCGTCCACGTGCAGCCATACGTCGCGGTCGCGGGTGACGGCGGCGATCGAGGCGATGTCGTCGACGATTCCGAAGTTCGTGGTCCCGCCGGTCGCGACGACGGCGAACGCGGCTGCGCCGTGCTCGTTCAGGACGCGGGCGACCGCGTCGCCGTGCAGCCGGCCCGCCGAATCGGGCGGCGCGGTGGCGACATCCACGTCCATCACCGCAGCGGCGGACGCGATCGAGGAGTGCGCCTCCGCGCTGCAGACGATGACCCACCGAGTGGGGTCGGCCACCCCGGCCGCACGGTTGCGCCGACGGGCGACATCCCTGGCGACGACCAGCGCCGACAGGTTGCCGATCGTCCCGCCCTGGACGAAGACGCCACCCGCACCATCCGGCAGCCCGAACTCGGCGGCGAGCCAGTGAAGGACCTCGTTCTCCGCGAAGACCGCGCCGGATCCCTCCATCCACGAGCCCGCGTAGATCGCCGACGCTGACACGACGACGTCGAACGCGAGCGCGGCCTTCGTCGGCGCGGAGGGGATGAACGAGAGGTAGCCCGGGTGGTCGGTCGACACGCACGCCGGGGCGAGGACGTTCTCGAACAGTCCGATCGCACGCCGCGCACCGATGCCCTCGCGGGTGATGGATCCGGACGCGAGGCGCTCCAGATCGCTCGGCCGCAAGGGCTTGTCGAGCGGAACGTTCTCGAACAGCGCGCGGCGTCGCGCGTAGTCGAGCACCTGGTCGACGGTGTCCCACGTCTCCCTTGTGATGGCGTGCATGCGGTCGGGCTCGTGCGCCTCGGCCATGTCTTCTCCTGTCAGCTCTCGAGCAGTCGGGTCAGCCAGGCGTCGCGCGCGGCAGCGGCCGCAACGGTTACGCGCGCGGTGGGTGCGAAGTTCTCGAACCCGTGGAAGCCGCCCGGCCAGACGTGCAATTCGGCGCTGCCACCGCAGGACCACAGCCGCGAGGCGTAGGCGACTGCCTCGTCCCGGAAGACCTCCGCACTGCCCACCGAGATGAACGCGGGCGGAAGATCCGCGAGGTCCTCAGCGCGGCCCGGCGCCGCGAAGACGCTCACGTCGTTCCCGCCACGGCGATCGCCCAGCAGAGCCGTCCAGCCGGTGACGTTGCTCGTCCGGTCCCAGACGCCGATTCCGTCGATCTGATGGGCGGAATCGGTGTCGTTGCGGTCGTCGAGCATGGGGCTGACGAGCAACTGCCCGGCGACAGGCGGTCCGTGCCGCTCCCGCGCGAGAAGGCACACGCCCGCCGCGAGCCCGGCGCCCGCGCTCTGGCCCGCCACGGTCACGCGGGCAGGATCGATGCCGAGCTCGCCCGCGTTCGCGACGATCCAGCTGAGCGCAGCGAAGCCGTCCTCGACCGGCGTCGGATCGGGATGCTCCGGGGCAAGTCGGTAGTCCACGGCGACGACGACGGCACCGTGGCTCGCGATGAACGGCAGGTACGCCTGAACACCGCCGAATCGATTGCCGAACACCATTCCGCCACCGTGCAGGTACAGGATGCCGGGGCCCGCCGTCGACTGGTCAGGTCGATGGAAGACGGAGGCGGCGAGGCCGGCATCCGAATAGCCGGGAATGGTGCGCTGGTCGTGGACCGCGCCGGCCTTCTCCACGGCCCCTCCGACGGTCGGGTCCGCAGGCAGCGCGCGGAAGCGGCCGATCATGTCGGGGGTGATGCGCGGGGGGACCTTGTCGGCGAGGGTCTGCAGGACGACGTCCAGCTCCGCATCGAACGGCGGTGGGGGATGGTGCGTCATCGATTCTCCTCAGCGGCAGGCACGTCTGCCGTTCAGCGTGGCGCGCCGCGCCGAGCACCGCAAGGCGCCGAACGCGGAACCCATCTGCGAGTCGCTCACTCCGCCGGCAAGCGCGTGCGGCTACTCCTCCGGGCTGGTGACCTCGGCCGGGATCTCGGCGTTGCTCTGGCTCGAGTTGCCGTTGCCGTTGCGTCTGGCCGTTTCCATTGCCCTGGCCGTTCGCATTGCCGTTGGCCTGCCCGTTGGCCTGCCCGCTCGCCTGTCCGTTCCGTTGACCTGCCCGCTCGCCTGTCCGTTCGCGTTGCCGTTGGCCTGCCCGTTCGCGTCGCCGTTGGCCTGCCCGTTCGCGCTGCCGGTGCCGTCGGCCTGGCCGTTCGCGTTCCCGCTCGCTCGCCCGTTCCCGTTCCCGTTCGCGTGCGCCGTTCGCCTGCCCGTTCGCGCTGGACTGGCCGCTTTCGCTCTCGTTGCCGTCGCCCGGGCCGTTCCCGTTCCCGTTGCCCTGGCCGTTCGCCTGCCCGTTGGTCTGGCCGTTCGCGCTCCCGCTGCCCTGGCCGTTCGCCTGCCCGTTGGCCTGGCCGTTCGCCTGCCCGTTGGCCTGGCCGTTCGCGTTCCCGCTGCCCTGGCCGTTCGCGCTCCCGCTGCCCCGGCCGTTCAGGTTCCCGTTGCCGTTGACCTGGCCGTTCTCGGCCGCTGCACCTGGCACGTTCCCCGCCCCGTTCGCCTGACCGCTGCCGTTGGTCTGGCTGTTCGCACTCCCGTTGACCTGGCCATTGCCCGTGGCGCTGTCCTTCGCCTTCGTCTGCCCATCGCCCAGACCCGGGCTCGCGGCCGGTTCGTTCGTCCCCGCGGCTCCCTGACCGTTCGCTCCGCCGGAGCTACCGCCGCCCTGCGAAGCGGACGCGTTCCCGTTCGGACTTCGCAAAGCGCTTCCGCCTCGGAATTCCGGCTCGGCCGAAGATCCGCCGGAGTCTTCGGGCTCGACGGAGAGGAGGGCGCCGGTGGGCGACTGGCGATGGGCCTCGGGCATGGGGGCCGAACCGCCTTCCGGGGTCGGCGCCTCGCTGGTCGATCGCCCGTCGGGTTCATCCACGACGGAGATCTTGCCGGTAGAAGACGAGCTCGACGCGGCCAGCAGCATCGGCGCCGGCGCGATCACGACGCCCGCCACGAGGGCGCACGCCGCTACCTTCCCGACCAGCGCCAAGGCCGCCGCCCCGCCGGTCGCGGCTGTGCTTCCGCCGACCGTGGCCACGATGGCCGCGGCGGGAGGGGTGATCGTGGATGCCGACGCCATGGTGGTTGTCCCGGCTGCGATCTTCGACGCGTATCCGGCGATGCCACCACTTCCCACGAGGACGGGCACCAGGATGAGCGCAAGGCGACCCGGGGTCAGCAGGTCGGACAGCTCATCCACCACCGACGTGCAGCGCTCGCAGGCGTCCAGGTGCTGCTCGACGCGCGCGCGATCGCGGCGGGACAGAGTCTGTCGCGAATGGGCTCCGAGCATCGGGGTGATCGCACCGCAGGCCTCGTCGAGGTCGGGGTGGTTGCTGACGTGCTGCTGCAGCCAGGCGGTCCTCAGTGCTTCACGCGCTCGGAACGCGAGCGCAGACACCGCGTTGGCGTTCATGCCGAGCAGGGTGGCCGTGTGCTCGCGCGAGAGGCCCTCGACCTCGGTGTACCAGAGCACCTCCTGCCACCGCGTCGGCAGCGAGAGGAAGGCGCGCGCGGTGACTGATCCGTCGAACCGCGAGACGGTCGCGGCCTCCGCGCCGTCGTCTCCGATGACGTCTTCGATGGCGTCTCCGGCCGGAGCCGTCCGCCGCGCGCGGACCATCGATACGTACGTGTTCCGCACGGCCGAGCGGACGTAGTAGCGGAAGTCGTTTTCAGGACCCCTGCCCGCCTTGATCGCGATGTAGACCTTCAGAAAGGCTTCCGACACGACGTCGTCGGCATCCGAGACGGACAGTGTGCGGGCGTAGCTCAGCGCGCTGGGGGCGTGACGCGCCCACAGCGTCGCGTACGCACGGCGCGACCCGTCGCGAGTCGCGCGCACCAGCTCAGAGTCGCTCAATTCCGCAAAATCGGTGCGAACATGCGACGACCCCAAATCGTCAGCCATCCAGCATGCATATCACGCACGGGTCTGCAACGAAAGCAGGCGTCATCGGTGCCGTGGAAATCGGACCCGAGGAGGGCCGACGCCGACTTCTGGGGATGAACCCAAGCGACGCCGGCCCGAGGCACTGTTGGGGCAGCACCACGAAGCAGGGTTGGTGCTTCACTTCGTACCCTTCAGGACGCGGGCTCGGCCGTTTCATTACGCCGTCTCGAGCACGAACGCCGCGGTTGCATCGCCCACGCCGCCCAGGCACGCGGCGGACGCTCCGAAGAGCGCCGGCCGTGCGATCGAAATGATCCGTCGCGGCTAGATCGCCGAGGCCGTGTCGCGCTTCGGCAGGACCCATCCGGGTCGCACGAAGTGGCAGGTGTAGCCGTGCGGGATCCGAACCAGGTAGTCCTGATGCTCGGGCTCCGCCTCCCAGAACGGTCCCGCCGGCTCGATCGTGGTGACCGCCTTCGCGGGCCAGAGCCCCGAGGCATCGACGTCGGCGATCGTGTCGCGGGCGACCTGCTCCTGCTCCGGCGTGAGCGGGAAGATGGCGGAGCGATAGCTCGATCCGATGTCGTTCCCCTGCCGGTTCAGCGTCGACGGGTCGTGGATCTGGAAGAAGAACGCGAGGATGTCGCGGTAGCTCGTCTTCGAGGGATCGAACACGATCTCGACCGCCTCGGCGTGACCGGGGTGGTTGCGGTAGGTCGCGTGGTCGTTGCTGCCGCCGGTGTAGCCGACGCGCGTGTCGAGCACGCCCGGCTGCTTGCGGATGAGGTCCTCGACGCCCCAGAAGCAGCCGCCCGCGAGGACAGCGGTCTCGGTGCCGGGCGTGCGGGTGATGGCTCCGGTGTCGGTCATGATGGGTTCTCCTTGGTGGTCTGTGAGGTCGTCGACGTGGGGTCGAAGAGCCGGCGGTACTCACCGTAGCCCTGGTCCTCGAGCTCTGCGGCGGGCACGAATCGCAGCGCCGCCGAGTTCATGCAGTAGCGCTGGCCCCCGGCATCCCGCGGTCCATCGTCGAAGACGTGACCCAGGTGGCTGTCGGCACCGGCCGAGCGCACCTCCGTGCGCTTCATCCACAGCATCCCGTCGGTCCTCTCCGTGACGGCGTCGGGAGCGAGCGGCTTGGTGAAGCTCGGCCACCCCGTGCCGCTGTCGTACTTGTCGGTGGACGAGAACAGCGGCTGGCCCGACACGACGTCGACGTAGATGCCCGGCTCGTGGTTGTTCCAGTACTCGTTGCGGAACGGGGGCTCGGTGCCGTCGTTCTGCGTGACGCGGTACTGCGCGGGGGTCAGGCGACTGAGCGCATCGGCCGTCGCGCGGTAGTCCTGTGGCATATGTTCCTCCTCGGTAGACGCGGCTGGCTGCCGCGTCACAGAGGAGAACGGATGCCGGGGCTTTTTTGGTCCCGGGAAGCTGGGAGCCGGCCGTGAGTTCCTCGCCCGCCCGGTGTTCACAGCTGTGCGCTGCTCAGCACCTCCGTGGCCGCGATCTTGAGCACGCCGCCCTCATCCACGAATCGGTAGGCCGTCACCTCCTCGACGACGCTCCCATCGCGGAAGTAGTAGGTGAGCGTGGCCTGCGCGTTGTCGGGTGCCGAAACGCTGACATCGGCGATCTCCACATCGGCGATGTCCGCCCAGAACGCCTCGTACGCGCCGCGCCCGCCGGCGTGGTTCTCCTGGTACTCGGCGGTCATCAGAGGCCACGCGCCCTCGATGTCGCCGGGGAGCGCGGCGTAGTACCCGGTCACCGTCTGCACGACGCGCTCCTCGGGGGTGGGTGGCGGCGGCACGGGAGCCTCTGTTTCCGGCGGCGCCGAACTCGGCGTCGTCGGGGACGCCGGAGCGTCCGAGGCGGGAGTCTCGCTGCTGGGTGTCGCTGCCGGGGAGCGGCTGGCCGTGGGCTGAGCATCGCCGTCGACGTTCGGATTCAGCGGGTTGAAGAGCAGGAGGGCTCCCGAGACCAGCGCGACCACGACCACCAGGATGCCGACGAGAACGCCCGCGAGGCGACCGCGGGATTGCCGGGGCGCTTCCGACCCCGTTCCCTCGGGCGGGAACGGGACGGCCGGGCCCGCCGAGTGACGTGGATCGCGTCCGACGAGCCTCTCTGTCTCGGCGGTGGGCGGTTCGTAGCGGGTGGGCTGATCCGCGGGGATGGTTTGGGCGGTCGGATCGACGGCTGCCGACGCCGGCCGGGTGGGCTCGGTCAGCGCCAGAGTGGCGGGAGGCGAAGCGGCCGCCGTCGCGGCATCTTGCACGGAGACGGAGACGGGGTCGGCCTCGTCTGGCTCGGCCGCGGCCTGGTCCGGTTCGGTCGGAGCAAGCTCTGGGGCTTCGGGCGCGACATCCTGGAGCCGTTCCGTCGTGGCGTCGGGGAACCGTTCCGTTTCCGTCCCGTCGGCGGGTGAAGCGGGTGCGAGCGGCGCGGCCGGGGCGCTTGCCGTTCTGGCGTCACCAGCTCGCGCTGACAACGACTGCGCGACCGAGGCCATCGTGGGGCGCCGCTTGGGCTGGGGCGACAGCATCTGGCGGAGAAGCGGCGCCAGCTGACCCGCGTGCTTCGGTGGCGGATAGCCGCCGCGGGCGACCTTGTGAAGAAGTGCGATCGCATTCTTGTCGGACCCGAAGGGCGGTTCGCCCTCCAGCATCGCGTAGAGCGTCGACCCCAGCGAGAACACATCGGACGCGAAGCTCGTCGGCAGACCCCGTGCCACTTCCGGGGCGAGGTAGGCCGGCGTGCCGTGGATCATCCCCGTGGCGGTGATCGTCGCGTCTCCGAGCGCGTGCGAGATTCCGAAGTCGCTGATCATCGCGGACCCGTCCTCGGTGATGAGGATGTTTCCCGGCTTGACGTCGCGGTGCACGATCCGCATCTTGTGAGCCGCCGCCAGTGCTGAGCCGACCTGCGCCCCGATCCGAGCTGTCTCAGCCGGGTCCAGAGTCCCGTGCTCCCGGAGCAGAATCGACAGCGGCGTCGACTCTATGAGCTGCATCACGATGCACGGCTGCCCCTCGTGTTCGACGACGTCGAACACGGTGACCGCGTGAGGATGATGAAGACCCGCCGTGATCCGGGCTTCCCGCATGGCCCGATCGGTCGCCAACTCACGCTCAGGGTCGGTGAGTTCGGGCTGAGTGCGAAGCATCTTCAGGGCGACCGGCCGGTGCAGCCGCTCGTCCCATGCGTGCCAGACGATGCCCATTCCGCCCGCGCCGAGCATCTTGACCAGGCGGTAGCGGTCAGCGACAAGGGTGGACGGGGTGGTCATGGACGAGCTCCTCGGAGCTGCGCAGAACGCTACGCGCACTCCTGGATTTCCCCCGAGCCCTTGCGCGGGCGCCTTCAGTGTGCGAGGAGGCGCTCGACCGTTCCGATCTGCGGTCAGAGCGCGGGCCGGCGCATCCTGTTGGACAGGCTGGAGCCGGCGAGAACGCCCAGCGCGATCGCCACCATCGTCGACAGCGTCGCGACGAGGGATGCCGATGCCGCTGCGTCGCCGCCGAGCAGGTCGGCCACTCCCACCAGGCCGAGTGCGCCCGGCACGAGCAGCCAGAACGCCGGGGTGAAGCTGACGAGCGCCGCGGGTCCGGACGGCTGGCGGGCCACGAGCGCGGTGATCGGGGTCACGACCAGCGCGCCCACGAAGGCCGACAGTACGCCGCCCAGGAGGAGGTCCCCGAGCACCTGCGCGGAGTAGGCGACGTAGAGCACGAGCAGGATCCACGGAATCGATCGTCGCGGCGCGCAGCGATGGACCGAGATGGCGACCCCGAAGACGGCCACCGCGATCCAGGGTGCGATCGGTCCCAGCAGGTCTGGCTGCTCGCTGAAGTCGAAATCCGGCACGCCGACCAGAGCGCCCGCGGTGACGATGCCCGCGCTCAACAGGACCAGCTGCATCCCCCCGGCCGCCAGCCGACCCGCCCCGGAGATCATCTGACCGGTGGACAGCTCGAGGACGGCCGTCGTCAGAAGCGCACCGGGCAGCAGCACGACGAGCGGAGCAAGCAGAGCCGCAAGGATGCCGGACCCGAAACCCACTCGCAGGAGCAGGAAGACGGCGAGGGCGACCAGGAACGCGATCGCGACGGTGATCAGGGCGCCGTAGCGGCGAGGCACGCGCTCGCTCACCAGGAGCGCCGCTCCTGTGACGAGTCCGAGGGCCGCGGCGAGTGAGACACCGATCCACGATGCGCCGAGCAGGACGGACAGAGCCGCGCTCAGGAACGCGTAGCCGATCACGCGCACGCCCCGGCCGTAGGTGGGCGGCATCGCGCGGATGCGGCTGATCCGCTCGACCACGGAACGGGGATCCAACACGCCCGTCCGGGCGGCATCCACCGTCCGCTGCACCTCATCGATCTGAGAGAGGAGCAGCTGTCCGTCGCCGCTCGCGACGGCTCCGGTGCGGTGCTGCCCCTGCCCACGCGCCGAGACGAGGAGCGCATTCGGGAAGACCACGACCTCGCTCTCGGGAAGGCTGTTCACGCGCGCGACATCGCGGAGCACGTCCTGCACGGTCTCGACGGAGTATCCCGCTTGGATCATCGCGCTGCCGACCGCCTCGGCGGCAGCCAGAGCGGCGGCCGCGTCCGGCGCATCGGTCGGTGCGACCGGAAGGGAGCCGGTGATCCGGGCGGTGCGAGCGCTGATCGCGATGTCCCGCTCCGCTCGACCGCGCACAGCGATAAGGAGCACGGCCGCCGCCGCGAGGACGGCGATGGCGATGAACGTCGAGATCACAAGGGGTGTCCATGTCTGCCGGAGGAACGTCTGATTCTCACACGTGCCCGCCGGCGGTGTTCCGGCGGCTGTGCGCGGGAATGCGCATCGCCGGATTCGACTTGTCGGTCCTATGACGGCCGAGGAGAATGCACACGTATGGCCGAGTTGACGATCATCCAGCGATCTCCCGACCCCGAGCAGGTCGCGGCTCAGTCGCGCTCGCGCCGCTCGATCGCCGAGAAGATCCGCGCCATGGGGCAGAACCGGGTCGGCGCGCTCATCCTCCTGATCGCCACGGCGGCCGCGATCATCTGGGCGAACGTCTCGGTGGGTTCCTACGAGGCCTTCTGGGAGACGCATCTGACCGTCGGCGTCGGCGACCTGCAGCTCGACTTCACGCTCCATGCCCTCGTCAACGACGCGCTGATGGCGATCTTCTTCTTCACCGTCGGTCTGGAGGTGCGGCGGGAATTCGCGATCGGCGAGCTCACCAGCTGGTCGCGGGCGATCGTACCGGTCGTCGCGGCCGTCGCCGGACTCGCGATCCCGGCACTGCTGTTCGTGTGGATCGCCGCGGGGTCCGGCCACGAGTACGCGTGGGGAATCGTGATCTCCACCGACACCGCGTTCCTGGTCGGCGCGCTCGCCCTGATCGGGCCGCGCGTGCCCGGCCGCCTCCGGGTCTTCCTCCTCGCGCTCGCCGTGGTCGACGACATCGGCGCGCTGAGCATCATCGCGCTCGTCTACACCGAGAACTTCAACCCGCTGCCCCTGCTGGTCGCGGCAGTGGGACTCGCGGGCGTCTACTTCACCCGCTACCTGCGCGGCGGCCGAGGCCCGGTCTACGCGACGCTCGCGATCATCGTATGGCTCGCCTTCCTCGCCTCCGGAGTGCACCCCACCCTCGCCGGCGTCGCCATCGCGCTGCTCGTGCCGGTCTACCGGCCCGACCGGCGCGACGTCGAGCACGCCCTGGATCTCGCGCGGACCTTCCGCCAGTCGCCCAACACGGAGTACGCCCGCGCCGCCGCCAACAGCCTGCGTGAATCGATCTCGATCAACGAGCGGCTGCAGTCCGCCTATGCCCCCTATGTCGCGTACGTCATCCTGCCGCTGTTCGCCCTGGCCAACGCCGGCGTCGTGATCAGCCCCGAGATCCTCGCCGGCGCGATCCGGTCGCCCCTCACCTGGGGAATCGTGATCGGCCTGGTCGTCGGCAAGTTCGTCGGCGTCTTCGGCTCCGCCGCCGTGCTGCGCGCCCTGCGCCTGGGCGAGTTCGGGCCCGGGCTCACGCTCGACCGCATCGCGGGCGGTGCCGCCCTCTGCGGCATCGGGTTCACGATCTCGCTGTTCATCGTCGATCTCGCCATCGACGATGAAGCCGCCCAGAACGAGGCGCGCGTCGGCGTGCTGGCGGCATCCGTGATCGCCTTCCTCATCGCCACGGTGATCTTCCGCATCGCGGATGCCATGCGCCCCGACCTGGACTCGGGTCAGACGCTCGCGCGCCCCGTCAATCAGCGGCGCGACCATGTGTACGGCGCCGAGGACGCGCCCTACACGATCGTCGAATACGGCGATTTCCAGTGCGGCTTCTGCCTCAAGGCCTCCGGCTCCATCCAGGAGGTGAAGAGCGAACTCGGCGACAGTCTCCGCTACGTCTGGCGCCACGCGCCGCTCACGCAGTTCCACCCGAATGCCCTCGCCGGCGCGGAAGCCGCCGAGGCGGCATCCCTGCAAGGCAAGTTCTGGGAGTTCGAACGCGGCCTGTTCACCGATCAGGAGAATCAGCGGCCGTCCGACATCATCCGCCTGGCGCGGGAACTCGGGCTGGACGTGGAGAAGTTCGAACGCGACCTGACCTCCCCTGAGGTCACGGGGCGGGTGCGTGACGACATGCTGGATGCCGAGGCGATGGGCATCAACTCGGTGCCGACTCTCTTCATCAACGGGCGGCGGCACACCGGACCCTACGATGCGCAGTCCCTCATCCGCGCGCTCGCGCGGTCCGATGAGGGATCCGCGTCCACCGGCCCCGCGGCCACGCCCGCTGGTTAGCCTGGTGGGCATGGAATCTCCCGAGCCCGACCCGGTCCAGAGGCCTGCGCTGACGGATGCGCAGTGGGAGCGACTGGTCGCATTCGGCACACCGCAGGATGCCGCCGCCGGCGAGTACCTCTTCCGCTCGGGCGATCGCGATTACGACCTGATCCTGGTGGACTCGGGCGAGATCGAGGTCGTCCGCGACTCGCTGTGGTGGATCGAGGAGGCGGTGCTGGCGCGCATGGGGCCCCGCTCGTTCGTGGGCGAGCTCGGCCTGCTCAACGGCCAGGGCGCATTCCTCTCTGCCCGGATGACCGAGCCGGGCCGCGTGCTGCGGGTGACGCGCGCCGACCTGAGAAAGCTCATGACCGAGGATGACGAGCTGTGCGACCTCATCCTGCACGCGCTGTGGGCTCGACGCGAGGCGCTCCGCGGCGGTCCCGCGGCTCTCACGCTCAAGTTCGTCGGATCCAGTTCGTCGCGCGACTTCCTCTCGCTGCGCCGCTTCGCCGAGCGACTGGACCTGGTGCACGCCGCTGTCGAGCTGCCACCCGGCCAGCTCGGCACGCTCGCCGGACACGGCATCAGCGTCGAGGATCTGCCTGTCGCGTTCATCCAGGGCGAGCCGATCGTGCGCGCGACACCGGGCATGGTCGCCGAGCGACTGGGGCTGAGCTATCAGGCGACCGCCGACGAGGTGGTCGACCTCGTGGTCATCGGCGGGGGGCCCGCCGGGCTCGCCGCCGCCATCTACGGCGCGTCTGAGGGCCTCAGCACAGTTCTGCTCGACGCCGTCGCGCCAGGCGGACAGGCGGCCGCGACATCCCGCATCGAGAACTTCCTCGGATTCCCGTTCGGCGTGAGCGGCGGCGACCTCATCGGGCAGGCATCGCTGCAGGCGCTGAAATTCGGCGTGCGCGTCTACGCACCCTGCGAGGCCGTGAAGCTGGAGCCCGTGTCCGACCTGCTGGATGTGACCCTCACCGACGGGCGCATCATCCGCACCCGCACGGCCATCGTCACCTCGGGGGCAGCGTACCGCCGGCTCGACCTCGATCGCTGGTCGGATTTCGAGCGCGCCGGCATCTACTACGCCGCGACGCAGCTCGAACTGCGCCAGGTGCTCGAATCGCCCGTCGTGGTGGTGGGGGGTGCCAACTCCGCCGGCCAGGCCGCGCTCTACCTCGCCGCCAACGGATGCCCCGTTCGGCTGGTCGTGCGCGGCGCCGACCTCGGCACCCGGATGTCGTCCTACCTGGTCGATCGACTCGCCGAGGAGCCGCGCGTGGAGATCCACACCGCATCGCGCGTCGTCGGACTCGATGGCGAGCACGCGCTCGAACGCGTGAGCATCGATACCGTCGGCGAGGTGGACGCGCGCGGGCTGTTCTGCTTCATCGGAGCGGAGCCGGCGACCTCGTGGCTGCCGAGCCTCGATCGCGACGCGGACGGCTTCCTCCGCACCGGAACCGACATCTCCACCCAGTCCCTCGACCGGTGGCAGCGGCTCGGGCGTGAACCTCTGCCGTTCGAGACGTCGACCCCGCGCATCTTCGCCGCCGGTGACGTGCGGCGCGGCTCGATGAAACGGGTCGCCGCAGCGGTCGGCGAGGGCTCCAGCGCGGTGGCGTCGGTGCACCGGGCACTCGCCGGCTGACGGCATCCGTCGCACCGCCGGCATCCCTTGCCAACCCATGCCTTCGTCGCGAACCCATGCGCCGCATGCCGCCCCTGCGTATGGGCTCGCGCCGAGCGGAGGGTTCGCGTGCTCGAAAGGGTGTGCGGAGCCGCATGTTTCCGTGCGTGACAGTCCGAAGTGAGACGGATGCCGCACCCCCCGTAGTCTCCCTGCATGCCCGCCCGTGCCGCACAGTCGTCGCCTCGATCCCTCGCGAGGTCCGCGCGATGATCACGCCGCTCGCGATCTGGAATGCACGAGACCGGTGCCGCTACCTCTTTCTCGACGAGCAGGCCGGCACCTCGGCCCCCGAGGCGGAACGGAACTCCGCGGTCGCGACACTCAGGCTCGAAACGGCGGTCTCCATTGACGCAACCTGACACCGCACGCGCCGACGCCCACGGCTTCGCGACGCGGCAGATCCACGCCGGCGCGGAGCTGGACGACCGGCACCGACCGCGGGCGACCCCCATCTACCTGACCGCCGGCTTCGTCTTCGACGACTTCGAGCAGGCGAACGAGCGGTTCGTCCAGTCCGACGACGGCTACAGCTATACGCGCGTCGGCAACCCCACGAACACCGCGGTCGAGCGCCGGATCGCCGACCTCGAGGGTGGCACCGGGGCGCTGCTCGTCGGCAGCGGCCAGGCGGCGGTCTCGACGGCGATCCTGGCCCTCGTCGGGGCCGGCGACCACCTGGTGTCGGCCGGGAGCATCTACGAGGGATCGCGCGAGCTGTTCCGCGACAACTTCGCCCGCCTGGGCATCACCACCACGTTCGTGGCCGACGCCAACGATCCTGCGTCGTGGGACGCCGCGATCCGCCCCGAGACCCGCGCCCTGTTCGCGGAGTCGATCCCGAACCCGAAGAACGACATCCTCGACATCCGAGCGGTCGCCGAGGTCGCTCGTCGCCACGGCATCCCGCTCATCATCGACAACACGCTCGCGACGCCCTACCTGCTGCGGCCGATCGAGCACGGGGCCGACATCGTCGTGCATTCGGCGAGCAAGTTCCTCGCCGGGCACGGCACCGTCCTGGGCGGAGTCCTCGTCGATGCCGGCCGGATCGACTGGACCACGGCACCGGATCGGTACCCGCACCTCGCGAAGAACGTCGGCTCCGACGGCCGCACCTTCGCGGAGCGCTCCGGTCGCGCCGCTCTCCTCGACTACGCGAGGTCGGTGATCGCCCTGCGACAGGGCCCGTCACCCTCCCCGTTCAACGCGTTCTTCATCCTGCAGGGCATCGAGACGCTCTCGCTGCGCGTACAGCGCCATTCCGATTCGGCGCAGCGGATCGCCGAGTGGCTCGAAGGGCACCCCGCGGTCGAGTCGGTCGACTACAGCGGCCTCGCCTCGAGCCCGTACCACGCGCTGGCACAGCACTACCTCCCCCGCGGACAGGGTTCGGTGTTCTCGTTCACGCTCTTCGGTGGCCGGGATGCCGCGAAGACGTTCACTGATTCGCTCGAGCTGTTCACCCGCATGACGCACCTCGGCGACGTCCGGTCGCTGGTCCTGCACCCGGCCTCGACGACGCACGTGAACCGCTCGGACGAGGACCGCGCGGCGGCCGGCATCGGCCAAGGGCTGCTGCGCGTCTCCATCGGGCTGGAGGACGCCGCGGACCTCATCGCGGACCTCGATCGCGCGCTGGCGGCCGTGCAGGCCGCCGAGCTGCTCGAGCGGGCCGGCATCGTATGAGCAAGCTCCAGCACTTCGGATGGTTCCTCTCGCGCGGTTTCGGACCGCACGGCTGGGCGCGGCCCTACTACGAGTGGAACTACCCGTGGCAGAAGCCCGGCATCTACCAGGAGGGCGCGCGCACCCTCGAGCAGGCCGGCTTCGACTTCGTGCTCATCGAGGACGCGCTGTCGGTGGGCATCAGCCCGGAGACGCTCGATCTGCGCGTACGCAAGGCGTACGGCGGACCCAAGCACGACCCGTGGACGCTCGCGCCGTACCTGTTCGCCGCCACCGAGCACCTGGGCGTCATCCCGACCGCGAACCCCGCCGGATGGCATCCGTACACGGCCGCTCGCCAGTTCGCCTCGCTGCAGCACCTGTCCAGCGGCCGCGTGGGCTTGAACGTGGTGACGGATGTCGGCTCCGCCCACCACTTCGGCCAGGAGCGACTGGCACACGATGCGGCCTACGACCGCGCGCAGGAGTGGCTCGATGCGCTGCGGCTGCTGTGGCGCAGCTGGGACGAGGGCGCGCTCATCGCCGATCCCGAGACCCAGATCTACGCAGACGGCACCAAGATCCGCGCGGTCGAGCACCGCGGGAAGTACTGGTCGTTCGACGGACCGCTCAACGCCGAACCGCTTCCGTTCGAGCCGGTCGTCGCCTCGCCCGGCGGGTCGCCGCGCGGCATCCGGTTCGCCGGCGAGAACTCCGAGATCCAGCTCGCGCTGTCGAATCTCGACGTCGACGCGGTGCGCGCCTACCGCGAGCGCGTCCGGGCCGACGCGGTGCAGCACGGGCGCGACCCCGACACGATCAAGACGCTGTTCGTGTTCAAGCCCATCGTCGCAGCATCCCCCGAAGAGGCCGACCGGATCGTCGCGGCGTCCACCGACCCGGATGACGCGGCGCTGCTCGCGGTGGCCGAGGCGTGGTCGAGCGACCTCGAGACCGACCTCACGGCGCTGGACCTCGATCGACCGCTCGACCCGGCGATCTTCGGCGAGCACGTGTCGCAGGGGACGATCAAGGGACTGCGGGGTCGTTTCGATTCCTTCGCCGACGTGCCGTTCCGCGACATCCTGGCCGGCAAGGCGAGACTCGGGCGCATCGGCGACGGCATCAGCGGAACCGTCGGGACGGCCGAAGAGCTCGCCGATCTCATCCAGGCGCTCGGCGACGACGCCGACAACGACGGCCTCATCTTCTCGGGCGACCTGCACCCCGTGACGCTGCACCGAGCGCTCGACGAGATCGTCCCGATCCTGCGGCGCCGCGGCATCCTCCGGTCGGAGTTCTCCGGCGGCGGGCTGCGCGGCAACCTCGACGCCTTCTGACGCTCGAGGCATCTCCCCGGTCCCTGGCCAGCCGGGTCCACGTCGGGTGCGCAAGTCGCGGCGTGTGGCCGCAGCGGCTACTGTGGAGGCGTGCTGACCTGTCGTTGTCGTCGCTGAGTGCTTCGCACCCTCCTTCGACGACCCCGACAGCTCCCGCCGCCTCACTTGTGCGGCCCTTCCTTCAGGACACCATCGTGCGATACGCCCAGAGCGTGACCGACCTCGTCGGCAACACCCCCCTCGTCCGCCTCAACCGCGTTACCACCGGCCTGCGCGCCACGGTGCTCGCCAAGGTCGAGTACTTCAATCCCGGCGGCTCGGCGAAGGACCGCATCGCGGCCAACATCATCGACGCCGCCGAACGCGAAGGCCTGCTGCGCCCTGGCGGCACGATCGTCGAGCCCACGAGCGGCAACACCGGCGTCGGTCTCGCCCTGGTCGCGCAGCAGCGCGGATACCGCTGCATCTTCGTCGTCCCCGACAAGGTCGCCGAAGACAAGCAGGCCGTGCTCCGCGCATACGGAGCCGAGGTCGTCGTCGCGCCGACCTCGGTCGAGCCGGACGATCCGCGCTCGTACTACAGCGTCTCGGCGCGCCTCGTCGCCGAGACGCCGGGCGCGTACATGCCCAACCAGTACGCCAACCCCCACGGTCCCCGCAGCCACTACGAGACGACCGGCCCCGAGATCTGGCGCGACACCGACGGCCGGGTGACCCACTTCGTCGCCGGCATCGGCACCGGCGGCACGATCACCGGAGCGGGGCGCTACCTGGCCGAAGCCTCCGCCGGGGCGGTCCGCATCGTCGGCGCCGACCCGGTGGGGTCCATCTACTCGGGCGGCCCGGTGCACACCTACGACGTCGAGGGCGTCGGCGAGGACTTCTGGCCCGCCGCGTTCGATCCCACGGTGGTCCACGAGATCCACCGCATCAGCGACGCCGAGTCGTTCGCGATGACACGGCGGCTCGCCCGCGAGGAGGGGCTCCTCGTCGGAGGCTCCAGCGGAATGGCGGTCGTGGCGGCCCTCCGCACCGCGGAGGATCTGCCCGAAGACGCTGTGGTGGTCGTCCTGCTGCCCGACCACGGGCGCGGATACATGAGCAAGCTGTTCGACGACGCCTGGATGACCGCCCACGGCTACTCGACCGACGAAGACACCACCCCCACCGCGAGGAGCGACGCATGACCGCCCAGCCCGCACTCCCCGCCCGCGGCTTCGACAGCCTCGCCGTGCACGCCGGTCAGGCCTTCGACCCGACCACCGGCGCCGTCATCCCGCCTGTGCACTTCTCCACGACCTTCGCGCAGGACGGCATCGGAGGGCTGCGGGAGGGCTACGAGTACGGTCGCAGCGGCAACCCGACGCGCACCGCGCTGCAGACGCAGCTGGCCGCGATCGAGGGCGGCCGTCACGGTCTCTCGTTCTCGTCGGGCCTCGCCGCCGAAGACGCGCTGCTTCGAGCCGTCCTCAAGCCCGGTGACGAGGTCCTGCTCGGCAACGACGTCTACGGCGGAACGTACCGTCTGATCGCCCGGATCCTCGGGCCTTGGGGCGTCGGACTGCGGATCGTCGACATGAGCGATCTGGATGCCGTCGCGGCGGCGTTGGAGGAACGACCGGCGCGGATCCTGTGGGTCGAGACACCGAGCAACCCGCTGTTGCGGATCACCGACATCGCCGGTCTCGCCCGGCTCGGGCACGACGCGGGAGCACTCGTCGTGGTCGACAACACCTTCGCCTCCCCCGCGCTCCAGCAGCCCTTGCGCCTGGGCGCGGACGTCGTCGTGCACTCGGCGACCAAGTACCTCGGCGGCCACTCGGACGTGGTCGGCGGCGCGCTCGTGATCAACGACGACGCGCTCGCCGAGGAGGCCCGCTTCCTGCAGTTCGCGGTCGGTGCGGTCTCGGGGCCGCTGGACGCCTGGTTGACCACGCGCGGCATCAAGACACTCGGGATCCGCATGCAGAAGCACAGCGAGAACGCCACGGCCGTCGCCCGCTTCCTCGAGACCCACGACCGGGTCGCTCGGGTGTACTACCCGGGACTCGCGTCGCATCCCGGCCACGAGCTCGCGGCGAGCCAGATGTCGGGCTTCGGAGGGATCGTCTCGCTCGCACTCGCCGACGGCCCGACGGCGCGGCGCTTCGCGGAGTCCACTCGCCTGTTCCAGCTCGCCGAATCACTCGGCGGCGTGGAGTCGCTCGTCAACTACCCGGACGAGATGACCCACGCGTCGGTCCGCGGCACCGAGCTCGCGGTTCCCGAGGATGTGGTGCGGCTGTCGGTCGGCATCGAGAGCGCCGACGATCTGCTCGACGACCTCGCGAAGGCGCTCGCGAAGCTCTGACGCCCTCAGTCGGGAAGGGCGTTCTCCCGGCCAGCGGCGCGCGCTTCCGCCAGCAGGACTTCTCGCGCTCGGTCGTAGAGCTGCATGGCCTGCTCCGGCGTGTCGCCGACGGCGGTCATGCCGACGCGACCGTGCTCCGTGATCGAGCTGATCATGTGGAACACGATGCCGGCCTGGCGGGACTGGTCGAAGTGCATCCCGTGCCGGGCCACGGCGTCGAACAGGTCGCCGATCGACAGGGCCCGAAGCTCGTCGGCCTCGAGGTGATCGGTGGCGACCAGATGCTTCTCGGCACCCTCGCGGGTGAAGTACCGTCCGGATTCCGCGTCGTAGCTGCCGTCGGTGAGGAACTGCAGGGTCAGGAACGGATGCGTGGTGCCGCCTTTGCGCAGGTTCAACTCGATCGCGTACGCCGACCAGTCGCCCGCGGCATCCCGGACCACCACGAAGTCGACCGCGAAGCGCCCGATCACGCCGTCCTTTGCGAGCCGCTCGCCGATCGCGGCCGCGGGCTCGCTGATCAGGCGTGAGTAGGCCGCGTCTGCGGGGAAGGTGCAGCCCAGGTAGCTCTGTCCGCTCGCGCCGCCGAGCAGCTGATCGTGGGTGGACAGCAGCTCGAGGCTGCCGTCGGGACGGGCGCGGAGCTGAACGCTGGGGCTGAGCAGGTCTTCGCCGACGATGCGCTCCTCCACGATTCCGCCGTCGGCCTCGAGCATCTCGACATACCAGTCGAACTGAATCCGAGGCAGCTCGAACTGCATCCGGCGAAGACGCTCCAGGATCGTCGCTCGTCGATCGGAACCCGCCAGCTGTGCGACACCGGCAAGATCGACGAGGGCGTTCCCGGTGCCGGACACGCCCTCGTTGAGCTTCACGATCACCTGGGTCATCGTCGGCCGCGTGACGAGCATCTCGTCGATCGCGCCGGCGACTTCGTCGAGGCTGTGCAGATCTTCAGCGCCGAGCGGGTAGGGGACTCCGACCTCGCCGAAGAGCCGTCGACATCCGGTCTTCGTGCCGAGCGGAGCGAGCCGCGGGTCGGCGCCGTACATCGGGATGCCGAGGGTGACGGCGATGTCGCGCTCCAGCTCCGTGGTGTTGTACGGGATGAGGTGGCTGCGCGCGCGATTCGGGATCAGCTCTGCGATGCGCGCGAGCAGCTGTGGACGCTCGAGCAGTTTTCTGCTGAGTGGCCGCACCGAGGCGTCGCCCACCGACATCAGCGACAGGCGGGCCCGCGCATGACTGGGGATCACACCCGGCAGCAGCGCGAGGTAATACTCGACGATCCTCGGATCGATCGGCATCGAAGTGACGTAGATCATGCGCAGGCGAGGCTGTCGCAGCAGCAGAAGCAGGAAGAGGAAGCGCTCCTCGTAGGCCTGGGTCGTGCTGCCGCTTCCTGCGGTCCCGCTCGGCGTCACCGACGGGATGACCACGACGGACTCGTCGTCGAAGTCGAGCTTCATCGCGCCCCACACCGATGCCATCCGCTCTTGCAGCCGCTGGAACCTCGCATACCTGGCGTCGTCGTCGAGACTCGAAAGCGTCTCGACCTCGCTCGGTGCTTCCCCGGTCTCGACTGTCGTCATGGCGTCAGCCTCGCTTTCGATTCATCGATGCCGGTGACATCGAACGCCCGGATCGGCCGGCTGAATCCGCGCAGGTCCAGCGCGCCCACCGACTCCCCCACCGCGAGTCCCTCGGTCGCCGAGTACACACGCTGCGCGACGAGGATCTGCCAGGCCTCGGCAGCGCCGCACAGGCGCGCAGCCAGATTCGTGACACTGCCGATCGCCGCATAGTCGAAGCGGCCCTCGAACCCGATCCGGCCAAGCGTCGCGAATCCCTGGGCGATGCCGATGCCCAGGCCGAGGTCGTGACCGCGCCGGTGCCACCCGTCGGCGAGCGAGGCGACGCGGTCGCGCATGGCCACGGCCATCGTCACCGCGCGCTCGGCGGCGTCGTCGCACGTCAGCGGATCATTGAAGAACACCATCAGACCGTCGCCGGTGAATCGCTCCAGCGTCCCCTCGAACCGGTGGATGAGCTCGCCGAGGGCGGTGTGGTATTCGGAGAGCACCCCCATCACCTCTTCGGGCTCGCTCGATTCGGCGAACGGCGTGAACCCGCGGAGGTCGCAGAACACCACAACGATCTCCCGGCGATGACTGCCGAGGAAGGTCTCGTCGCCCGAGTCGATGATCAGATCCACCAGCTGCGGGGAGAGGAACCTGCGCAGGCGGTTCACCCGCTGGAGCTCGTCGACCTGGGCGCGAACCCGGGACTCCAGCTGCGCATTCCACTCCGCGAGCTCAGCGGCCTGCCGCTCTATGGTGTCCTGGTATCGCTTGACACGTGCCAGCGAGGCGACGCGGGCCAGCAGCTCGCCCTGATTGAACGGCTTGCTCACGAAGTCGTCCGCGCCGGCTTCGATCGCCCGGATCTTCTCCTGCTCACCGCTCGCGGTGATCATCACGACGGGCAGGAACTCGAAGCCGGGGGTCGTGCGGATGCGACGGCAGACCTCGTAGCCGTCGATTCCCGGCATGAGGATGTCGAGCAGCACGAGGTCGGCCGCGGCGGTCGGCAGCTTCGCGAGCGCCTCCTCTCCCGAGGCGGCCGTCACGAGCCGGTATCCGCGAGGACTGAGCACCGCATCAAGCAGCCGCAGGTTCTGCGGCAGGTCGTCGACCGCGAGGATCGTGATCTCGTCAGCGGACATCAGAACGCCCGTTGCTGAGGAACTCGCTGACCTGCGACGGGAGCGCGCGTACGCTGATCGGCTTGCCGATGTAGCCGTCGAAGCCCTCGCGGGCGGCGCGCTCCCGATCCTCGCGCATCGCGAAGGCGGTGACCGCGACGACCGGAACGCCGTCGAGCTGCGAATTCTGCCGCAGCTGGCGCAGCGCCTCGTAGCCGTCGATGCCCGGAAGCTGGATGTCCATCAGCACCAGGTCGGGATCGCACGTCTGCGCGAGGGTGACGCCCTCCTCGCCGGAGGGAGCCGCCACGACTTCGTAGCCCGAGACGGTGAGCACGTCGCGGACGAGCTTGAGGTTCAACGCATTGTCCTCCACCACCAGGATGCGATGGGCCGCCATCATGTCCCCCTCTGCGACGGCACCGGCTGGACCGGCGCGGCAGGCACAGCGCCGACACGGCGCAGCGCCCCCACGAGCGCTTCCCGACCGACGGGCTTGTTCAAATAGTCGGACGCCCCCAGAGCCAGGCCTCGATGCTTCTCGTCGAGGATCGAGACGATGATGACCGGGATGTCGCGCGTCGCGTCGTCGGAGCGCAGCCGGCTGAGCACCTCCCAGCCGTCCACTCCCGGCAGACGGATGTCGAGCACGACTGCGGCAGGAGTCAGGGCGCGCGCCAACTCAAGTCCTTCCAGACCGTCGCGCGCGAGCACCACCTGCACCGCCAGCCCGTCCAGGTATGCGCTCATCAGGTCGAGCGAGGCTCGGTCGTCGTCGACGACGACCACGATGGGCAGATCTGTTGCGGCATCCGGTGTCCGTGCAGCCTCGACCGTTGCGCCCGAGTGGCACGGTGAAGCCGAACGTGCTGCCGACGCCCAACTCGGTCTCAAGCCACATCGCCCCGCCGAGGAGGGCGACGATCCGGCGGCAGAGCGTCAGCCCGAGACCCGTGCCCTCCTCGCTCTGAGCGCCGCGGCGTCCTTGTTGAAATGACTCGAAGATCCGCTCACGGTCTTCAGGAGGAATGCCGACGCCGTTGTCGGTGACGGCCACCGCAAGGTGGTCGTCTCGTCGTCGGGCGACCACCGCCACACGTCCGCCGTCTGGCGTGAATTTGACCGCGTTGCTGAGCAGGTTCAGCAGCACCTGCTTGAACCGGAGCTCGTCGGAATCGAGGGTGTCGATGCCGGGCCCGATTTCGAGCGTGAGCTCTATGCCGTGTGCCGCCGCGCGCTCGCGCACCATCGAGATCCCGTATTCGAGCGCCCCCTGCAGCGAGAAGGTCGACCGCTCGAGTTCCATCCGGCCGGCCTCGACCTTCGACAGGTCGAGGATGTCGTTCAGCAGCTGCAGCAGGTGCTTGCCCGAGCTGAGGATGTCCCGGAGGTATTCGTCCTGCCGCTCGTTCAGTTCGCCGAACAGCCGCTCGAGCAAGACCTCGGAGAAGCCGATGACGGCGTTCAGCGGTGTCCGCAGCTCGTGCGACATGCTCGCGAGGAACTCGGACTTGTGCTGGCTCACGACTTGCAGCTCAGCGGACTTCGTCTCGAGTTCGCGGAACAGCTGCGCGTTCCAGACGGCGAGCGCGGACTGGCTGGCGAAGGTCTCGAGGAACTCGATCGTCTGCTCCGAGAATTCGCCGGGCTTTTTGCGCCGAACCACGAGTGCCCCGATGATCCGCTCGCCGCGCAGCACCGGCACTGCGAGAATCGATCGCCAGCCATCGTCGTGCAACAGCTTGAGGTGCGGGTCGAGTTCGACCTTGGTCAGGTCGGCCACCGCGATCGGGTGCCCTTCGAGCGCCGAGCGGCCCACCAGAGTCGTCTCGAGCTCGACCCGGATCTGGCGAAGCTTCGCCAGCAGTTCAGGACTGCTCGCGTATGCGCTGCGCACCGAGAAGCAATGCTCCTCTTCGACGTACTCCATGATCGAACCGCCGTCGCAGCCCGAGAAGCGCACGGCGTTCATGATGATGCTTGACAGCACTTCGTCCAGGACCAGGCTGGAGCTGACCACGCCGCCCACTTCGCTGAGAGCCTCGAGCTGCTCGACCTTGCGTGCGAGCTCCACCCCGCGTTCCTCGAGAGCCCGCACGAGGTGGACGTTGCGGACGACGACCGCTGCCTGCGCGGCGAACGCACCCACGAGAGCGAGTGCGCGATCGTCGAAGGGGTCCACGGCCGTGCGGACCAGCGACAGCGATCCCACGACTTCATCGTCCAGGAGCATCGGAGCCGCCATCACGGTTCTGAAGCCCGCGATCTGCTGGATGTCCTGGCGTCCATACTCCGGGTCCATGAGGACATCGCGGATCTGGGCAATGGCCCGATCGAAGGTGACCCGTCCGAGCAACGAGGCGCGGTCGCGCTGGAATGGATGATCCGCGACGTAACTCACGTACTCGCTCGAAAAGCCGGCGGATGACGAGAGCACGAAGCGATCTCCCTCGATGAGGAAGACGCCCACCGCTTCGCAGCGGCACAATCGCCGCACACTCTCGACGATGCTGTCGAGAACGGCGTCCGGGTCGGAAGAGGATCGACCCAGGGCGGTCAGCACCTCATTCATCGCCGCGAACTGCTCTGTGGCATCGGTGTAGTCACGCTGGAGGGTGTCGAACTCCTCCTTGCTCACTAGCCGACCGCGCCCGCTGATGATGGCCTCCTCTCCAGAGACCGTGGCCCCCGCTGCCACACTTCAGCCGTCATTGTCCTCGCGGCCTCGAGGGCGCGCAATAGCCCGCAGCCATGGTGCATCTCCGGGAAACCGGGCATTGCGCCGCGCCTCTACGCGCCTAGGCTCGACGCAGTGACGAAGAACTTCCGGCACCGGATGCTGAACCGCATGCACCGCGCCCTCCTCGCCGTCTCGGGCGGACGCATCGGCTCCACGCTCGCCTCGATGCCCGTCGTCGAATTGCACACCATCGGTCGTGTGACGGGGACCCGCCGCTCGGTGCTGCTCACCACGCCGGTGCACGACTCGGACCGGTACGTGCTCGTCGCATCGAAGGGCGGTGCGCCGCGGCATCCGTCGTGGTACCTCAACCTTCTGGCGCACCCGGACGTGGAGTTGACCGTGCACGGTCGCACTCTCGCCCTGCGTGCCCGCACTGCGGTGGGGGAAGAGCGGCAGGGGCTGTGGCGCGGAATCGTCCGCGCCTACCCGGGGTACGCGCGATATCAGCAGAAGACCACGCGGGAGATCCCGGTGGTCGTCTGCGAACCGCGCCGCTGACGGCCGTCAGCCGGTCGGCGGCAGCACGATCGTGCTGAACGAGTCGGCGGGCAGCGTGGGCGCGATCACCCGATCGCCGAGCATGATCCGCACCGGCATCTCCACGCTCATGTCGTTCTGGATCACGATGACGATGCTGCCGTCGGGGTTGAGGAAGGCGAGCTGGTTGTCGTAGCCGGAGTAGGTCAGGCACTTCAGCGCACGCGCACCCGGAGCCACGAAGGCGCTGACGTGCTTGAGCACCTGGTACTCGTGCGAGTAGCGGAAGGTGGCGGTCTTCGGGTCGACGACGACCAGCGAATTCTGCGTCCAGCCCCAGCGGCTGAGTCCGCCGTCCAGCAGTGAGATGTTCCAGTACATGTATGCGTTGGCGCCGTTGCGGAAGAACTGCTTCATGAGCGACCACGCGTATCGCGCGTGCCTCCAGTCGTTGCGGCCGTCTCCGCACTCCTGCTCGGTCTGGTAGATCCGCAGTCCGGGGTGAAGGCGATGGAGCGCGGCGACCGCGCCTTTGCCCTCCCATTGCACACCGAGTCCCGAGACGTAGCCTGCGACCTCGGGGACGGCCACGACCTCGCCCAGCAGCCGGTCGTCGGAACGCTCGAGGGTGCCCAGGAACACGTCGACATCGCGCGCCGCCATCTCCGGCCCGAGGTGCCGCAGCAGCTGCACGAAACCGTCGGGCGTCCACGTGCAGCTCGGGAACACCTGCGGCGAATTGAATTCGTTCTGCGGCATGACCATCCCGATCGGGATGCCGAGCTCGCGGTATGCGTCGACGAACCGGCCGAAGTACCGGGCGTAGGCCTTGAGGTGCGGCTCGTCGAGAATGAACATGTCGGTGCCCTCTTGACCGACCTGATCGGGATCCAGCCCGTTCTGCACGTTGGACATGAACGGGTTCGGCAGGGCGCCGGCGTAGTGGCCGTTCCGCTTCATCCAGCTCGGCGGGCTCCACGGCGACGCCCACAGCCGCAGATCGGGCCGCTGCTCCTGCGCCGCGCGGATGAACGGAACGAGAGTCTCGAGGTCGTTCGAGATGTCGAAGTGCGCGAGCGCGAAGTCGCCAGGCGCCTCGTCGTAGGAGTACCAGTCGCGCGAGAAGTCGTTCGCGCCCACCGGCATCCGGCACAGCGACAGCCCGGCACCGACACCCGGTGCGAACAGCTCGCGGAAGATCTCGTCGCGCTGGGACTGCTCGAGCACGCCGAGCGATGTCCAGCCGAGTTCGTTGAAGCTCGCGCCGAATCCCTCGATCAGCTGCATCGGGTCGTCCACGAGCACGAAGACGTTCGGCATCTCGGTCAGGAGCTCGAGATCCGGTCCGGGCACCTCGTGCCACGCGGCATCCTGCGTGGTGACGATCCAGCGAACAGCGGCGGCGGCCGGGTCGGGGGTCATTCCACCACCGTAGCCCGACCCCGCGTGAGGGTTTTCGATGCTGCTCACGGCTCGAGGATCCGCTCCAGCAGCTCGAGGCTCCTCGCGATGTCGACTTCCGGCTCGAGCAGCCACTGGATCTGAAGACCATCGGATGCCGCGATCACGAGCGCTGCCATCGCCTCGGGCTCGACGCCGCGGCGGTATCGCCCCTCGGCCTGGCCCGCTGCGATCAACTCGGCCAGCCCCGTGCGGATGCGGGCGAAACGGGTCGCGAAGTACTCCCGGGACAGCTCCTTGTCGGCCTCCAGTGAGCCGGCGAGCATGCTCGTGTAGAGCGCCACGAAACCCGGGATGGTGACGTTGCGCTCGGCCGCGCGCACCATCGTGCCGACGACCTCGTTCCGATCGCGCGGATCGCCGTGGCGACGCTCACCCTCTCGCAGGACCTCGACGAGCAGCTCTTCCCGCGAACCGAAGTAGTGCAGGAGGGCCGCATGCGAGACGCCGATCTTCTCCGCGATCGCCCGCAGCGACGTGCCTTCGGCGCCCTTGTCGGCGAAGACCTCGATGGCGTGATCGAGGATCTCCTGCCGCCGGGCGATGCCCTTCGCGTAGGAGCGAGGCCCGGTCGCGCGCTTCGAATCGCCGTCCGGCGGAGGGGGTGAGGCGACCATGACGGTCAGACTAGCAACTAAAACCTCCACGTGGTGGTTTTTTCTGCTACCTTCGGATCAGCGCAACGACGCCCATGAAGAAAGCAGGAAAACGCAATGACCAACCCGGCTATCTCCATCCAGCTCTGGACCGTGAGAGACGAACTGACCGCCGATCTGGACGGCACTCTCGCCAAGCTGAGTGCCATCGGGTTCCGCAACGTCGAGGCCTTCGGCTTCGTCTCCCGGGCGGACGAGCTCGCCGAGGCATTCGCCCGCCACGGCATCTCCTCGCCCACCGGCCACGCGTCCCTCGCCTCCGGCACGGAGAACCCGTTCGATTCGTCGATCGCGGTCCCGACGCCCGAGGAGGTCTTCGCCGCGGCGAAGAAGCTCGGCATGACCACGGTCTTCGACCCGTTCGTGGCACCGGATCGCTGGGAGACGCTCGAGGAGATCACCAAGACCGCCGAGGCGCTGAATGCCGCCGCTGCCATCGGGGCCGCATACGGCATCAAGGTGGGCTACCACAACCACAACCAGGAGTTCCTGCAGAAGATCGACGGCCGTTTCCCGCTCGAGGTCTTCGCCGATCTGCTCGACCCGGGCGTGGGTCTGGAACTCGATCTCTACTGGGCATCGGCGGGCGGCGCCGACGTCGTCGCACTTCTGGATCGCCTCGGCGACCGAGTGGTCGCCCTGCACGTGAAGGACGGGACGCTCGAGCCGCTGCCGAGCCTCGGCGAGATCCCGACCGACCAGGTTCCCGCCGGTGAGGGCGTCGTCGCACTCACCGAGGCGCTCGACGCCGCCCGGTTCGCGCAGTACGCGATCGTCGAGTTCGACGCGTACCCCGGAGACATCTGGCAGGGCGTCACCACGGGCTACGAGTTCCTGACGGCTCGAGGACTCGCCTGATGGCCGCGTTCGCGCCGGTCGGTTCCGGCCCCGTCGGCGTCGGTTTCGTCGGTGTCGGCGTCATCAGCGACACCTACCTCGAGAACCTCAACAGCTTCCCCGACATCGAGGTGCTGATCCTCGGCGACCTCCTGACCGACCGCGCCGCATCGCAGGCCGAGAAGCACGGGATTGCGGCATCCGGCACCACTGCAGACGTCCTGGCCCACCCCGGTGTCGAGCTCGTCGTGAACCTGACCGTTCCGGCCGTGCACGTCGAGATCTCGTCGCAGGCGATCGCGGCCGGCAAGCACGTGTGGAGCGAGAAGCCGATCGGCATCGATCGCGACAGTGCGCGTGCCCTGCTCGAGCAGGCGGATGCCGCAGGCCTGCGCCTCGGCATCGCACCCGACACGGTCCTCGGCCCCGGCATCCAGTCGGCGAAGCGCGCGATCGAGCGGGGTGACATTGGCCGCCCGCTGTTCGCGCAGACGAGCATGCAGTACCAGGGTCCCGAGGTGTTCCACCCGAACCCGGCCTTCCTGTTCGACCATGGCGCCGGTCCGCTGTTCGACATGGGCCCGTACTACTTCACGACCCTCGTGAGCATTCTGGGACCCGTCGCCGCCGTCGCGGCGCTCGGCCTGAAGGCCACCGAAGAGCGTGAGATCCTCGTCGGGCCGGATGCCGGCACGAAGTTCCGGGTCGAGGTTCCGTCGACGATCAACGTGCTCGCAACCTTCGAGCAGGGCGCGCAGTCGCAGTCGTTCCTGAGCTTCGACTCCCCGCTGCGTCGGCAGGGGGTCGTCGAGATCTCGGGCACCGAGGGCACGATCGTGCTCCCCGACCCGAACATGTTCACCGGACGCACCGCGATCACCCGTCCGTTCAGCCATCGCGGATCCGATCCGGGCACCGCTGCCGTAGCAGAGCAGCCGTGGACCGACGTGCCCGAGGAGGGTGTGGTGGTCGGACGAGGCCTCGGCGTGCTCGACATGGCGCGCGCGATTCGCACCGGTCGGCCGCACCGCGCCACCGGCGAGCTCGGCTACCACGTGCTCGACACGATGGTGTCGGCGCAGGAGTCCGCCGCGCTCGGTCAGTTCGTCCCGGTGGAGAGCACGGTCGCGCCCATCGAGGCGGTTCCGGTCGACTTCGACCCGTTCGCCCGCACGCTCTGAACCACGGCCGTCGCTGACGCGGCTCTCGACCGACACCGCGAGCAGCGCTACCCTGAGGCGGGGGGCAAGCCAGCGGCATCGGGGAGCCAATGAGCGTCAGCGTCACGTTTCCGCGCAACGACGACCGCGGTCGCGCCTTTGTGACGTGGCGGCCGATCGAGGTCAGGCTCACGACGGCACCGCCCGCGGCGGGCGGCGAGCCGGTGGCGGTGACCGTGTCGGCCCGCACGCTCGCCGGCGGCGGGCGACTGCTGTTCTCGGACCGCCTCACCCACGCCGGGTCGCCGACATTCGACCTGAGCATCCCCGCTGACGGGAGCGCACAGAGCGTGTGGGTCGGCGGGGCCTTCCCGAACGCGAGCACGCGCTTCGGCGACGTCGTCATCGAGGTCCGCGATCGGGCGACGGGCGCTCTGCTGGGCTCTCGTCCGACGATGGTCCGCGTGCGCAAGAACGCGAACGCACTCACCTTCGCCGAACGCAGCCGCTTCCTGCGCGCGCTCGCCATCCTCAACGGCTCGGCGAACGGCCGCTTCGCCGACTTCCGCGACATGCACGTCGCCGGTCCGCCCGACCGGGAAGCGCACGGCGGCCCGGGGTTCCTGCCCTGGCACCGCATCTACCTGCTCGATCTCGAACGCGAGCTGCAGGCGATCGACGGCGAGGTGGCGCTGCCTTACTGGCGGTTCGATGCGGCCGCGCCCAATGTGTTCATTCGCGCCTTCATGGGCGTGTCCGGACCCCAGGACCGGGTGCAGTTCACGCCGTCCAATCCGCTCACCGGATGGGTCGGCGGAAACCTGCCCGGCGTGGAACGCGGACCGGGTGTCGGACCGCTGACCGTTCCCGGTGTGCGCACCGAGCAGCAGACCCTCGCGCTCGGCGGCTCGCCCGCGGCGGACTTCGGACCATTCGCGATCATGCAGGGCAACCCGCACGGGCGGGCGCACATGTCGCACCTGCGCGGAGTCATCACCGACCCGGGCACCGCGCCGCAGGATCCGCTCTTCTTCCTGCTGCATTGCAATGTCGATCGGCTCTGGGCGAAGTGGCAGTGGGCGTTCCGCCGGCACGATCCCGCGGTCGCGCGCGCATTCGTTCCCGGATCCGCGAACGCAGGCCATCGACTCGGCGACCGGCTGTGGCCGTGGAGCGGTCCGCTGCAGACCCCGCGACCCACCACCGCACCGGGCGGCGGCCTGTCCGCCTCCCCGATGACGGATGCCCCAGGTGTGAGTCCGCGCGTGCGCGACACGATCGACTACCTCGGCACCGTGTCGGGTGCGCACCTCGGATACGCCTACGACGACGTTCCGTTCCAGCTGACCGGAGGCACGCCGTGAGCGACGAGACCGACATCGAAGGGCTCCGCAAGGCATTCGTGACCGAGTTGACACAAGAGCGCCGGGCCCGGCCCAAGGCACGCACCGCTCGCCAGGTGGAAGCGTCGCGGTCTGCGGAGATGACGGAGCAGGACCTCGAGCAGGTGCTGCTGGATGCCGAGACATTCGAGAGCACAGCCCGCCTGCTGCTGGACATCCTGGGCGACGAGTCCGCCGCGCTGTCGCTGCGCCTGATCGCGCTGGAGCGCCTCGGAGGCGCCGCCTTCCAGCCGGTGCGATTCGCGCCGTTCCATGCGGAATTCGTCGAACGGCTGCGAGACCTGGCGGAGTCGGACCACAAGGAGCTGCGCCACATGGCCCTCGACCGCCTCAGCCTCGACAACGACGAGGTCGGCCAGCGGCTTCTGAAGGAGAGCCTCGAGGGAACCCGCAAGCCGCTCGTGCCGGCGGCGACGGCGGCGCGGTTCCTCGCGCGCGACGAGCACGGCGATTCAGCCCCGCTGTTCCGCGACCTCGCCCGCACCGGAGGCGCCCGCGTGCGGGAGCAGGCGCTGCGCGCGCTCGCGACCGACCCCGGATCGGTCGAGCTGCTGGCATCGATCTCGTCGGACAAGACCGAGCGAACCGCGGTGCGCGAACTGGCCGCCATGAGCCTCAAGGCGGCATCGCCCGAGCGATTCGCGGACGTCGCGCGCGACATGGTGCTCGACGAGTCCGAGGACGAGCACCTGCGGACCACCGCCCTCTCGGCGATGGCTTTCACGCCCGGCGCGGGCGACGTCGTCGACGACGACCGGTTCCGCGAGAATCTGGAGCGCATCAAGGGCGAGACGGCCTCGCGATCGCTGAAGACCTCGATCGACCGTTTCACCGAGGCGCGGGAGCCGAAGGCACCGGAGTGACCGGATGCCGCGCGACGTCGACGCCCTGATCACCGAACTGCTCGGCCGGCCGGTGGGCGCCGCGCAGCTGCGCGAGGGAGCACCGCACAGTACGGGACTGTCCACGGCGGATGCGGATCGCGTGCGCGCGCACCTCCTCGCGTCGTTCGAGACGAGCGGCATCCCCGACGACGCGATCGACATCGTCGCGGAGGAACTGCGCACGAGCGCCAGCCCCCTCGTGCTCGCCGGTGCCGCGCGGGCCGTGCGCGGCCTGGGCGCGGATGCCGGAGGGGAGTGGGTGGAGCTCCTGCGGGACGCGGCAGACCGCGTCGCGACCGCGGACGTCTACGTCCGGTGGCAGCCCGGCGTGGTCGCGCCGACCTGGATGCGGACAGTTCGCGGCGAGCTGCTCGACGTTCTCAGCGGGGTTCGTGAAGCGACCGCGCGGGAGGCCGCGGCGGGCGTCGAGGCACCGGCGATCGAGCTCGACCGGGAAACGCTCCGCCACGTGCGGATTGAGGACCAGTCCGGCGCGAAGGCGACGATGACCGAGCTGCTCACCGGGCGCGACACGATCCTCGCGTTCTTCTACACGCGCTGCATGAACCCGGCGCGGTGCTCACTCACGATCACGCGACTCGCCGGGCTGGCCCGCTCCGAACCGCACGATCGCGCCATCGTCGCGATGACCTACGACCCCGGCTACGACTCACCACAGCGGATGCGCCGCTACGGTGCGGAGCGCGGATTTGCGTTCGGCGAACGCGCACGCCTGGTCCGCGCGACGGAGGGCTGGCCGGAAATGCGCGCGATGTTCGGCCTGCGGGTCGGCTACGGTCCGGTCACCGTCAACGAACACGCGCGAGAGTTGTTCCTCGTGGGTGACGATCTGATCGCGCGGGCGGTCGACCCTGATGCCGTCTTCTCCGCGTCGCTGCGGGAGTGACCGCGTCGGGTGTGGAGCATCCGACGATCCCGCCGCGAGCGTCTCGCCGCGGCGCTGAAAATCAGCGCGAGTCGAAGCGACGCGATTCGTCCGCGGCGAGCCGGGCTGCGGCATCCCGGGCCGTCTGCAGTCGCTCCGCGTCGGCGTACAGCGCGCCGAGCCCGTCATCGCCGCCGTGGGCGTGGGCGAGCTGCAGGTTCGCGCGCAGATTGATGCTCGCACCGGCGATGCCCGCGGCGAGCGCCTCGCCGGCGACCGCCAGATCGGCAGCCAGGTGCGGGTTGCCGATGTCGACCAGGAGGCGCAGTTCGTCGACGAGGTCGACGCCGACATCACCGAGCGTCACCGACGACTGCGCGGCGCCGACCGCGGTCGCACGAACCTGCTCGTCGCGAGCCGGATCGTCAGGCGAGAGAGCCAGGGCGGCGCCGAGCTCCGCGGAACGCACTCCGTCGGCCTCCGCCCCCGCGAGCGCGTCGGCGCGTCGCGTGACGAGGCGCTCGGCGCTGTCGGTGGCTCGCTCATCGTCAGGCGTGTATTCGGCGACCATCCGCAGCAGAGCCGCCGACAGCCCGAGCATCACACCGCACGCGGCTCCGCCCCCAGGTGCTCCGTCCGGCTGGGCAAGCTTGTCGAGCCATGCTGACAGTGAGGTGGATGTCGGCACCCTCGCCTCTTGCTCGTTCATACCGGCCACCCTATTCAGTCTCGCTCGTCGGCCGATGGCGGCGGATCACCGTCGTCGGCCCGGGTCTGGCGGCCGAGATCCTTGCGCAGGAACACCTCTTGGATCCCGTCGCCTTTCTCGACCCGTTCCGTCTCCACGTATCCGCAGTGCTCGTAGAGCCGGATGTTCGCCTCGCTGAGACTCCCGGTGAACAGCTCGGCCTGCTCGGCATCCGAGTCGTTCTCGGCGGCCTCCAGGAGCGCACGCCCGATGCCGAAGCCCTGCATGTCCGGCGCGATGGCGATGCGTCCGATCAGCAGCAGTCCGTCCGCTTGCCGTGTGCGGATCGCCCCCACCAGCCTTCCGGAAAGACGCGCGACCCAGCCGTCCGCGTGACGCAGCTCGGCCTCGAGCTCCTCGAGGGTCTGCACCAGCGGGGGCATGTCGACCGAGCCGTAGATGAGTGCCTCCGAGACGAACGCGGCGCGCTGGATCGTCAGCACCTCGCCGGCGTCGTCCGGCGAGATCCGCGACAGGACGACGTCCTCCGCGACATCCTCCGCCCTACGAGCGGCCTCTGTCATGAGGCGTCCCGCTGAGAGGTGCGCAGTGCGCGCTCCATCCGGAGCACCCGATCCTGGTCGCGCAGATAGCCGGCGTATCCGCCGGGCGTGCGGCCGATGAACCGCCCGGACGTGAGCACCTCGGCGGCGTCGGTCGCGCAGATCGCGGCGCCGACGCGGCGGCACGCGTCGACCAGCAGCGCGTCCTCGTGCTCGTCCAGATCGCTGAAGCCGCCGACACCGAGATAGGTGCTGGCCCGCAGTCCGAGATTCGCGCCGTGCGTGTGCCCGTTCGGCAGGCCCGGCGTGTGGGTGTCGAGCCAGAGCCGCTGATGGTGCGGCCGGAGGTCATCGAAGTCGGGGCGCACCGTCCCGACCACCACATCGGCGCCGGCCGCTGCGAGATCCAGCTGGACCGTCAGCCAGTTCGCAGGCACACTCGAGTCGGCGTCCGTGTTGGCGATCCAGACGCGATCCGACGGCATCCCCGCGAGCGAGCGCAACCCCGACCGGATGCCGAGGCTCCGCGCTGCCCCGACGGCGTTCGCATCAGCGACGACCACCTCGAACGGATGCGTCGCCGCGATCCCGGCCGACCGGTCCGTGCACGCGTCGAGCACCACCCGTACCTCGCACGGGACGTCCACCCGAGCGACCGCCGCGCTCAGGGAGTCGAGGCAGCGGTGCAGCAGCTTCTCCTCATCGTGCACCGGAACGACGATGATCACGGCCTGGACCGACGGGTCGCTCATCTCAGTCCCTCCCGGTGGGCGACCGAGACCGCCGGACGGCGACAGAACACCTCGAGCACGAAGTCCTCCTCTACATGTGCGGAGAGCGTCTCCCAGCCGTGCACGGATCTCAGCGCTCGATGAACCTCGTCGCCGGTCAGCGGGTACTCGGCGACCGGGTGCCGCCAGTGGCAGGCGACGAGGCATCCGTTCGCGTCCATGGCACCGGCGATGAGTGCGATCGTGCGCTGCAGATCCGGCTCGGACAGGTAGTAGCCCACCTCCGAGAAGACGATGGTGTCGAAGGTGCCGGGCGGCCAGTGTTCGGGCACCGCGCCCTGCTCGAATGTCACGTGCGCCACGGAGCCGAGCCTGGCGCGAGCGGCCGCCACCGCCGCGGCGGACGGATCCAGCCCGAGGACGTGCTCGGCCCGCCGCGCGAGTTCGACGGTGACATGCCCGGTCGAGCAGCCGATCTCCAGCACGTGGCCGAGCCTCTGCGACGGCAGGCTGGCCAGCAGCAGCGCGCGCTTGCGCTGCTCGTACCACCGCGTCTCGAATCCCCACGGATCATCGTGGCGGGCATAGAAGTCTTCGAACCATGCCGCCGGAAGCGACTCGCCCTCGTCGCGCTCCTCAGTGAAGAACAGTTCGGTGTCGCGGTCGAAATGCGCCTGCATCGCCTCGGACACGATGGGCTCGTCGCCCGGGCTCATCCGACAGCGGCTGCATCTGCGACACATGGGTTCGCAGCGCCCGCGCCTTGATCGAACGCTCACCGGGCGTGAGGGGGAGCATCACGGCGTCGTCCCACGCCACGTCGTCCGGCCGCCCCCAGTGCCAGAGCCAGATCGGGTATCCCAGATGACGCAGCCCGCGCCGCACCCGCGACACGGACGACGGCTTCGGCGATGGCCCGGTGATCCCGATGCCCGTCGCCCGACCACGGCGCGACGATCAGTGCGCGGTCCGCCGGCGCCGACACGGACTCCATGACCTCGGCCAGCCCTTCGTCCAGGGCGGCGGTGCTCTCGCGCAGCTCACCGTCCGGCAGCCCCAGGAAGAGCACGCGCGCACCGGGCGCGAGCGTCTGGACGGCGCGGAGCACTTCGTCGCGCCGCAGCGAGCCGAGGTCGGTGCGGGAGTGCGACAGCGAATCGGGATGGGATGCCTCGCCATCGGTCGCGACGACCACGGTCACGGTCCCACCGGCTTCATGGACGCGCCGGATGAGACCCCCGGCGCCGAGCGTCTCGTCGTCCGGGTGTGCGGCGACGACGATGAGCTCGTCGAGGTCGTCGTCGAATTCCCGAGCGGTTCGGATGCGGCCGTCGTCACGCCAGACCTCCTCGGAGGTCCCGTCGTCGAGGTGGCTGAAGGCGACCATCAGGCACCCGCCGCAGCCACCACGTCGCGCCCGATCCGCACGGAGTCGCGGAGGCCGTGGTGCTGACGAAGATACAGATGGAGGTCTGCCACGCGGCGCGCGTGGGCCTCGTCCATCACGAGGGGCGCCGGGCCCAGGGCGGCATCGGCCTCGGCGAGCGTGAGGTTCGCCGAGGTGACCACGACGCTGCGCACCCGCTCCGCCAGCAGCCGGTCCCCCACAGATGCGGACCGGCCATCGTCGACGAGGTCCGCGGCTTCGGCGAGCGCCGCGCGGGCGGCCCACAGCGCCGCGTCCACTCGGCCGAGGTGCGCGAGCGCCAGCTGATCCGCGCGTTCCGAGCGCGCTGCCGCGATCAGAGAACCCGCGAGACCGACCGCCGCGCCCCACCAGCAGGCCGCGACCGACATCCCTCCCCACGCGAAGCCGGGACGCGAGAGGTACCAGCCGACGCCGCCGACGGCCACCGCCGGGACGTCGTCGAAATCGACGTCCGAACTCACGACGTCCGCGAGACCACGGGCGAACCAGGGTCCGCCGTGCGGATGCACGCCCGGACTCTGCAGCTCGACCGCGAACAGACCGCGGTGATCATCATCGACGGATGCCGTCACCAGGGCATGCGTGAGGTGCTCCGCGAGCGAACACCACGGCTTGGTGCCGCGCAACCGCCAGCCCTGTCCGTCTCGAACCGCCTGCAGGCGCTTGCCCGCCGCTTCCGCGGCGAACACCCCCCACCTCGATCCGGGGCGCACGTGCACCCGCTCGAGGTCCGGCCGGTCCTGGGCGTTCGCGGTGCTCCGCCTGATGAAGAATGCTCAAGGCATCGAGGTGTGGTTCGAGCATCCGCGCCGCCGACACGTCGAGCGCTGCTGTCGCGGCCAGCAGCTCCCAGAGCTCACGGGTCCTGCCTCCGCCGACGCGCGGGGCCTCCCGGCCCACCTCGACGCACCACGCCAACGTCGCGCTCACGTCCGTACCCAGCCCGGCGACCCGCCGCGCGGCATCCACGGCTTCGACGACCCGTGGATCTTCGGACGACCCGGGGACGAGCACGGTGCGAGGCATCAGGACCGCGCCGCGTCGGGTGAACGGTGCCCGGGAACGATGTTCCCGGCGGGCATCGGCTTCGGAGACGCCGGGTTCTGCGAAGTTGCCATGTGGGGTGCGGACCTCCTCCGAGGAGGCTACGACGCCGGGGATCCGGCCAGGCCAGCCTTGACAACGAGGACGCCGCCGGTCTAGCGGCCGTCCATACGGGGATGCGCCGGTGGACGCAAGGGCCTTGTCGCCGAAGAGTCACAGCAGAAGACTCGTCGCTCATGGCACGGATCGGCACATCGGGGTGGAGCTACGACCACTGGGCCGGAGTGCTGTACCCCCACGGCATGGCGCCTCGCGACCGCCTCGCGCGGTACATGGAGGTCTTTGACACCGTGGAGCTGAACGCCAGTTTCTACCGCTGGCCTCCCGCCTCGACTTTCGCATCGTGGCGTCGGAGGCTTCCGGAGGGCTTCGAGTTGACCGTCAAGGCGCCCCGCGGGCTCACGCACGCTCGCCGCCTGTACGCCCCGGAGCAGTGGATCGAGCGGATGACGGCCGGCCTGCACGAGCTGGCCGGCCGCCGCGGTCCGCTCCTCGTGCAGCTGCCCCCGACGATGCAGCGCGACGACGAACGGCTGGACTGGTTCCTCGCGCGAGTGCCCGCCTGGATGCGGCCCGTCGTTGAGTTCCGGCATCCATCATGGGTCGACGACGCGGTGTTCTCCCTGCTGGAACGGCACCGCACCGCGTACTGCGTGATGAGCGGCGCCGAGCTGCCGTGCATCCTGCGAGCGACCTCCGACCTGGTCTACATCCGGCTTCACGGACCGGACCAGGGCGCCCTGTACGCCGGTTCGTACTCGTCGGCGGATCTCGCCTGGTGGGCCGATCGCGTCCGCGAGTGGGAGGCGCAGGGACGGCAGGTGTACGCGTACTTCAACAACGATGGCGGGGGCAATGCCGTGCGGGATGCCGTCGCCTTGAGAGCGGCGTTGGGGCAGTGACCCCGCGCGGCTAGTCGGACTCCACCGACGTGGCGTGGTGCGGCGTCCCGACCGGCTTGGACTCGCTGGAGCCCCGCTGCCGCAGGTAGATCGCGAACGCGACCATCGCGCCGACCGCCAGGAACTCGGACTGCCAGTTCTGCAGCGTCCGATTCCAGAACTCCGGCGACACGACGTATTCCAGCCAGGTCTGGGCCGGCATCCCATGCTGGGCGTTCTCCTCGTTGGCGACCACGACACCGCCGAGGGACTGGGCGAACCAGGAGAGCAGGAAGATCGTCCCCATCACCAGCAGCAGCGAGTTGGAGTACACCGCCTGGCGCCATCCGCCGGCCTGCGCCCAGCTGGGCGAGTCGGGACGCGCGGCGGCTCCCACCAGCTGCTCCTGGTCGGAGCCGGTACCGGCGTCGCCGGGCTGCTTCGACTCGGGAGACCCCCGCTGGACGAGCCAGATCGTCGCGAAGATGAACAGGAAGAACTGCAGGAACTCCGACTGCCAGTTCTCGGCGACGTCCACCAGGAACGACGAGGAGGTGACGAACTCGCCGTACGAGATCGCGGACTGTCCGTGGCGCACCAGCTCCTCGTTGTTGTTCGCGTGCCCGACCAGCGACTGGCCGATGAGTGCCGCGAGGAACAGCCCGAGGAAGAAGAGGCTGAGCCCGTTGTCGTGGAGGAAGCGCCGCATGTCAGCGACCCAGCAGCGGCAGGACGATCATGACGGCCAGCCCGCCCGCGATCAGCACCATCCACGTCCAGAACACGACGCGCATTCCGGCTGTGTCCTGCTCAGTCTGTTTCATGCGCTCACGATAGACCTGGGGATCACTGCAGATGAGCGTGACCCGCGGGCCGTCGAACCGCCATGGCTTTCCGCCGACGATGTGTCAACCCCTACCGCGGAATCGGGTCCAGCCTGCTGAATGGAACGGCCCCAGAACCCCGAAGACGAAGTGAGGAAACACCCCATGGTGCAGATCATCGAGACCATCGACGTCGACGTTCCCGTGCGCGTCGCCTACAACCAGTGGACGCAGTTCGAGAGCTTCCCCGAGTTCCTCGACGAGGTGGAGTCGATCACGCAGCTCGACGAGACCCACACCCACTGGAAGGTCAAGGTCGGCCCGGTGGAGCGCGAGTTCGATGCCGAGATCACCGAGCAGCACCCGGACGAGCGCGTCGCCTGGAACAGCACCGGCGGCGATACCGAGCACGCGGGCGTGGTCACGTTCCACAAGCTCAGCGACACGACGTCGCGGGTGACGGTGCAGCTGGACTGGGAGCCCGAGGGTCTGCTGGAGAAGGTCGGATCGCTGGTCGGTGCCGGCTCGCACGCGGTGAAGAAGGATCTCAAGAACTTCAAGGAGTTCATCGAAGGGCGCGGCGCCGAGACCGGCGCCTGGCGCGGCGACGTCGAGGCGTGACCCGCAGTTCGGTGCCGTCGGCCGGATTCACTCCTGGTCGGCGCGCACCGGACCCGGCTTCATGAACCACTCAACGAGGCGTTCGGCCCGCCCGTCCCCTGACGGCGGACATCGTGCTCGCCGGCGCCGAGTCAAGCCCATTGCCGCCCGAAGGCCCCGCCAACATACTCGCCCGTATGAGCCCGGACGATGCACCGATCCCTCCGCCCGCACGCCTCGCTGAGGCTCTCTCGAGTCACCGCTTCGACGAGGTGATCCCGTACCTGGCGGACAGCGTCGAGTGGGATCTCGTCGGGGAGGTCACGCTCGAGGGACGAGAAGCGGTGGTCGACGCGCTGCGCGAGACCGCGGCGGGACTCGCTGACGTCCGCACGGAATACACGCGCTTCGTCGTCGTGGCGCGGGGCGACGCGGTGGTCGTCGACTCCGTGGCCGCGTATCTCGCGGCGGATGGCGACCGATCCGTCGTCTCATCGTGCGACGTGTACGAGTTCGAGGGCGGCAGGATCGCCAGGATCCGCTCGTACAACGTCGAGCTCGGCTGACCGTACTCGGGGCAGCGGCCGAACAGTGCCCGATCACACGGGAAGCGCCGGCGCGAGAATGTCTGCGCCGGCGAGATCGCGCAGCACCGTCCGAGCCGCGTGGTAGCCGGCCATTCCGTGCACTCCCGGCCCTGGAACGGTCGCCGCCGAGCACAGGTAGACGCGAGGAATCGGGGTGCGCCATGGATGCCGGGAGAGAACAGGGCGGGCGAGCATGCTCCGAAGCGTCAGGAATCCCGCGCCGATGTCGCCGCCCACCAGGGTCGCGTTCTGCTGCTCCAGAGCCGCCGCGGTGGTCGCGTGGGACGCGAGGACGGTGTCGCGGAATCCCGGGCGCATATCTCTCTATCCGGCTCGCGATCTGCTCGGTCGCGTCGAAATCGGACCCGTGCGGCACGTGCGTGTACGCCCAGACGGTGTGCCGTCCGGCCGGTGCCCGGGATGGATCGAACAAGGTCGGCTGTGACAGGAGCACATAAGGATGGTGCGCAGGGCGCCCCATCGTGACTTGCCGCTCCGCCGCCCACACGTCCTCGGCCGTCCCGCCGAGGTGGACGCTGCCTGAACGGCTGAGCCGGCCGTCGCGCCAGGGCACCGGATCGGTCAGCGCGAAGTCCACCTTGCTCAACCCGTTGCCGTGCCTACTGCCGCCGGCAGCGTACCGTGCCAGACCGCGGGCGGCTCGATCGGGCAGTCCGTCAGCGACGAGCCCTGGCAACTGGGCGAGCGCAACGTCGAGAACCACCGCATCGACGTCGCCCAGCTCGGCCAGCGACAGAACACGCCGTCCGGTCTCGATCACGCCGCCGAGCGCCTCGAGTTCGGCGACGAGCGCGTCGCTGATGCTCTGCGAGCCGCCGATCGCGATCGGCCAACCCTCACCATGCGCCAGAGCAGCCAGCATCAGACCGGTCGCGGCGTGACCGGGTGAGGGCATCTTTCCGCTGGCGTGGGCAGACACTCCCGCGATCAACGCAGGGGCAGCGGTCCCGTGGAAACTGCGCGTGCCGGCCGCGGTGCTGTGCAGCATCATGCGTAGTCCGAAGCGGGCGGTGATCAAGGGATGCCGCGGCGGCAGCATCGGCGACAGCACCGATTCCACAAGCTCGTGGCGCTGTCGTACCAGCGGTTCGAAGAGTCGCTTCCACGCGGCCCCATCGGGGCCGAGCTCGTCGGCCGTACGATCCAGCGATCTCCACGCCACGGCGGCGCGCCCGTCCATCGCCTGCGCGTACGACACGTCGGGTGTCGCGAAGCTAACCCTTCCGGCAAGTCCGAAGTCCCGAAAGAATGGCGAGGCGAGAGCCATCGGGTGCACCGCGGAACCCCAGTCGTGCAGGAAGCCCGTCTCGGTCAGAGGAAGGGACCGGATGCCGCCGCCAACCGTCGCCTCGGCCTCGAGCACCCGGACCTTCACCCCAGCTCGCGCGAGCGTCACCGCTGCGGCGAGTCCATTCGGGCCGCTGCCGACAACCGTGACTCGGGTCATGCGAGCACTACGCCTCGGACTTGCGCGGTCGGCCGATCGCCGGCCGAGCGCGTCCTGAGGCGAGTGCCGCGCGCGCCGCGTGCCTGGCGCTGGTCGCCCAGGCGAAGGCCCGCTCCCATGACGCGTCTCGCACGAAGACGAGATCGAGAGCGATCATCGCGATCGAGAATGGCCACAATCCCAGGAACAGTCCGATTCCGAAATGCATGCCCATGATGATCAGGAGCGCGAGATAGCGGGTGGGCCTCCACAGCAGCAGCACCGGAAACAGCACCTGCGCCCAGATGGAGATCCACGATCCGACGACGACGAAGGGCGTGATCTGCCACGCGATGTCGCTGAGGACTGGGAAGACCCGGAATACGTCGAGGTTGAACGCGTAGTACAACGCACTGCCCTCGAGCCATTCGTCGCCCATGAGCTTGAAGATGCCGGAGTTCACGTAGATGAGCACAACCTGGTATCCGCACAGGAGGACCGCCATGTTGTGAGCCGCCGCACGCAGCCACGGTCGGACGCGGCCGACGATCGCCTTCGGATAGATGGACGTCACGCCGCGCCGCCGGCACCACCATGCGTCGAACGACCAATGCCGAGAGAGGCTGGCGAAGACGCAGAACAGGAGCACGAGACGGATGACCACATCTCCGCCGTTGGTGAGGAAGACGCTGTTGACCGAAAGCCCCACCCAGAACAGCAGCAGCAGCGGCGTCACGATCCGCGTCGCGAGACCCGCGATGAACAGGAGCGCAAGAGCGATCAGGATGCCGTAGCTGAGGTCGAACACGACGGCGGTCATCCTTGGGGAACATCGCGTCGAAGAGTGCCGGATACCCGCGGCGCTCGACCGCGGGATCCACCCAGGTCGACCCCGCGCCCCAGAGATAATGACGGTCCGCAGCGCTGACGAGCAGAAACCACACGATCGCGATGCCGAACAGAATCCGTAGTCCCGACATGCTGTACGTCGCATGCTCGGTGCCGGTCATCCATTCGACCACGCGCGTCGGCGAACGAGGAGCGGGAGTTGCGACGAGTCCGCACGGCGGTGTTCACGATCCGTCTCCGTAGCGTGCGACAACGTCTTCGAACGTGGCGAGTGCATCCGCGCGGATTCGATCGTCCGCTTGGCGCCAACCGAAACGGGTGATCGTCGGTTCGTATTGCACAGCATCCGCGAATCGCCGGTCGAAGTCGTTCGGGCGCTCGCGGTACACCTCCCAGCGGATCCGCTCGATCTTCTCGTCGAACCTGGCTGTGGCGAAGTATGTGACGTACTCCTTGAGCATGTAGTCGTACCGGAGAAGGTCGACGACTTCGCCATGATTCTCGCCGGTCGGATCAAGACGCTCGATGAGCTGCTCGGACGGGGTGCCGCGGTATCCGCCGTCGTACCGCTCGATGAAAGTGTCCTTCACGTCAGCCTGCTGATCCGGCGTCAACTCGCAGGAATCGGGTGAGGTATGCGGCAAGGGCGTTCCATGAGAGCTTCTGCACTCGGGATGGCAGCGCGTTGCCGGCGACGGCGCCGAATTCCACCGCGGTGACGTTGATCCACTCGCTTTTCACCAGAGCGCCATCGGAGCCGCGCCATTGCCCCTGGATCCGCAACTGCGGGTTCGACTTCGCGATATTGGGCGCGAAGACGTTCCATTTCTGGGCGAAGTAAGGGGTAGCCGCTTTTGAGACTCCTGAAAAAGCGGTCTTCACCGGATTCGGGGGCGATACGAAAAGCAGGGTCACGAAAACGTATGAAACAACGACCGAGAGCGACACGACTGTCGCGATGATTCGGCCGCGCGCGCTGGTGGCCATGTAATCCTTGCCTGTCCATTCGGACGTCTCGGCAGGACGTGTGCGACCGCATCGTTCTCACTGCGGAGCTCGCGACGTGGCGATCAGCGGACAGGCGAGAGGAAAGGTGTGGAGCGCCACCGTCAGGGATTGACGGGCACCGATAGTGCTGAACATAACGCGGTGGGTGGCAATTACCTAGGAATCGCGTCAGATAGGCGCCAATCCTGAGGAAAACTACCGGCCGAGGTTAGTGCACGGCATGGGGAATGTCACTTTCCTAGGTGATTAGAGAATCTTCATCTACGGTTGGCGCTGGCTCACTTCGGGCCGTGTTCCCCCGCATCTCGGGGGATGAATAGGCGGTTCCCATGGGAACCCACACGTCCACTCAGTCGCACCCCAGTGGTAAACGGCGACCATACAGAACCCGCACCGCTGCGGTATTCACCATCGGCGCGATATTCGCTGCCGTAACCATTTCTGCACCGGGCGCCTACGCCCTCGCCACGGATGTCCCTCTGGGAAGGGCCGGATCGTACCTCGTGTTGGCCGGCTCGACAGTCACCAACACCGGCCCCACCGTCGTCAACGGTGACCTCGGTGTCGCGCCCGGATCGGCGGTGACCGGTTTTCCGCCCGGCCAGGTCATCGCGCCCGGCACCATCAACGCTGCCAACGCTGCCGCGCTCGGGGCGCAGGAAGATCTCACCAACGCCTACAACGACGCGGCGGGCCAGCCCTCGGACGCCGCGATGCCGGGCGAGCTCGGCGGCACGACGCTCGCTCCGGGCGTTTACACCGGGACGACGGCCGGCTTGACCGGGACGGTCACGCTGGATGCGGGAGGAGACCCGACCGCGGTGTGGGTCTTCCAGATCGCTGAAACCCTCATCACGGCTTCGAACAGCACGGTCGCGTTGACGGATGGTGCGCAGGCTTGCAACGTGTACTGGCAGGTCGGAAGCTCGGCCACGCTCGGAACCGGCACGAGGTTCGTCGGAACGATCATGGCTCTCACGGCCATCAGCGTCATGACCGGCACAACCGTCGAGGGCCGGGCGCTCGCGCGCAATGCCGCGGTCACACTGGACGACAACGTGTTCACCCTCCCCGGCTGTGACGAAGATGCGGATGCAGACGTCGACGGTGCCGTCGACATAGACGGTGCCGCAGACGCGACCGCCGCAGATGCTGACGTGGACGGAGCCACCGATGCCGCCGACGCCGACGTAGACGGAGCCACCGATGCCGCCGACGCCGACGTAGACGGAGCCACCGATGCCGCCGACGCTGACGTCGACGTCGGACGTAGACGGAGCAGCCGACGTAGACGGTGCGACAGATGCCGCCGCCGACGCCGACGTAGACGGAGCAGCCGACGTAGACGGAGCAGCCGACGTAGACGGAGCAGCCGACGTAGACGGTGCGACAGATGCCGCCGCCGACGCCGACGTAGACGGTGCGACAGATGCCGCCGCCGACGCCGACGTAGACGGAGCAGCCGACGTAGATGGGGCGGCTGACGTAGACGGTGCGGACGCAGACGCGAACGCCGACGCAGACGCCAACGCCGACGCAGACGCGAACGCCGACGCAGACGCCAACGCCGACGCCGCAGCAGACGCTGACGCGAACGCCGACGCTGACGCGAACGCCGACGCAGACGCCAACGCCGACGCAGACGCGAACGCCGAGCGCCGCGACGCGACCGACGCAGACGCGAACGCCGACGCAGACGCCAACGCCGACGCAGACGCCAACGCCGACGCGAACGCCGACGCCGCAGCAGACGCTGACGCGAACGCCGACGCCGCAGCAGACGCTGACGCGAACGCCGACGCCGCAGCCGACGCAGACGCGAACGCCGACGCAGACGCGAACGCCGACGCCGCAGCCGACGCAGACGCGAACGCCGACGCCAGACGCGAACGCCGACGCCGCAGCCGACGCAGACGCGAACGCCGACGCAGACGCCAACGCCGACGCCGACGCCGACGCAGACGCGAACGCCGACGCTGGCGCGAACGCAGACGCAGACGCGAACGCCGACGCTGACGCGAACGCAGACGCAGACGCCAGCGCCGCAGCAGATGCCGACGCAGACGTTGCCGCTGCCGCTGATGCTGACGCCGCTGCCGACACGGACGCCACGATCGACACGGAGGTCGCCGCAGAGGTCGTCACTCCGGTGCCATTGTCACCGGTAGCGGCACCGGCTCCGGTCGAAGGCGGGACGCTACCCGCGACCGGCTTCGACGGTTTATGGCTCGTACCGTTGGGTGCGGCGCTCCTGATGGCTGGAGCTGTACTACTCGTCGTCCGGCGGCATCGCGCAGAGCGCTGACCCCGAACGCAAAGTGGCCGTACCGCGAAGCGGTGCGGCCACTGTCTTTCCACTTTCAGGATATCGGCTCGACCGGGGCTTGCCGCAAGGCCCCGTCCCGGGCGCATACTGGTCGGCCGTGAGCTGCATCCCGCTCAGACTCACGCGCCCAGATCGGAGCTGAAGACGTGGATTCCCTGACCACCAGCGTGTTCGACATTCCCGACCGACTCGCCCACAAAGCCGACCCGGCGCTGATCGGTGCCGACGAGCACCACTTCGCCGCTCTCGCACGCAGACTCGAAGAGGCCACGGCCGAATTGTCCGACCGCGTGGATGCTGCGCGCAGAGAGCCGGCCGGCGCGGGGCAGCAGGCACTGGACAGAGACCTGGACATCCACCGCCTCACCGCGCGCCTGAGCACGCTCCGACGCTTCGGCCTCGACCTGTGCCTCGGGCACATGGTCGTCGCGGAGAGCGGCGAGACCGTCTACGTCGGCCGCCTCGGGTTGACGGACAAGGCCGGCAGCCGGCTGCTGATCGACTGGCGCTCCCCCGCCGCCGAACCGTTCTTCGGAGCGACGCACGCGAACCCGATGGGTCTGATCAGCCGGCGCCGGTATCGCTGGACGGGCGGGCAAATCAGCGACTACTGGGACGAGGTGTTCACGCTCGAGGATCTCGAAGGGCGGGCCGCTCTCGACGATCAATCCGCCTTCATCGCCAGCCTCGGCACGAGTCGATCGAGCCGGATGCGCGACGTACTCGCGACCATCCAGGCCGACCAGGATGCCATCATCCGCGCAGGCTCGCGAGGAGCCCTCGTCGTGGACGGGGGACCGGGAACGGGCAAGACCGTGGTCGCCCTGCACCGCGCCGCCTACCTGCTGTATTCCGACCCGCGGCTCGCCCGCGGCGGGGGCGGCGTGCTGTTCGTCGGGCCCACGCCGGCGTATCTGGCCTATGTCGACGACGTACTCCCCAGTCTCGGCGAGGAGAGTGTGCAGATCTGCACCCTGCGCGACCTCGTCCCGCAAGGAGCGGGAGCGGGGGCCGAAACCGACCCGGAGGTGGCCCGGCTGAAATCGTCCGGCCAACTGGTGCGCGCGATCGAGACGGCCGTTCGGTTCCACGAGGTCCCGCCCCCGCAGGACACGCTCATCGCGACGCCGTGGGCGGACGTCCGCCTCGGCGCGGACGACTGGGCAGAGGCGTTCGATGCCGCGGAACCCGGCCTGCCACACAACGACGCCCGCGATCAGATCTGGGAGGCGCTCCTGGACATCGTCATCGACCGGTTCGACGACGATGTGCCGCTGCATCTTCTTCGCCGGTCGCTGCTGCAGAACGAACACCTGACGACCCGCTTCAGAAAGGCCTGGCCGCTGCTGGACCCGGCGGGCGTCGTGAGAGACCTGTGGACGGTGCCCGCCTATTTGAGCGTCTGCGCCCCGTGGCTCTCCCAGTCCGAGGTTGCGGCGCTTCAGCGCGATTCCGCCGCACCCTGGACGTTGTCCGACCTGCCCTTCCTGGATGCCGCGCGGCAGCGGATCGGCGACCCGGCCGCGTCGCGGCGACGCCGGGAGCGCGACGCCGCCCTGGCTGCCGAGCACGAGCTCAGGGAGAGGGTCGTGGACGACCTGATCGCGGCCGACGACTCGGAGATGCTCGTGATGTCGATGCTCCGCGGGCAGGACGCGTGGAACAGTCTCGCGAATGAGACGCTGCCCGGTGAGAATCCCGACCTGCTCGCCGGCCCGTTCGCACACGTCGTCGTCGACGAGGCCCAGGAGCTGACCGATGCCGAGTGGCAGATGCTGCTGCAGCGTTGCCCGTCCCGCAGCTTCACGGTCGTGGGGGACCGCGCCCAGGCACGACACGGGTTCACGGAGTCGTGGCGAGAGCGGCTCGAACGCATCGGGCTCACCCGGATCGACTTGGCGACCCTGACCGTCAACTATCGGACGCCGATCGAGATCATGACAGAGGCCGAGCCCGTCATCCGAGCCGTGATCCCGGACGCGAATGTGCCCGTCTCCGTCCGCAGCACCGGCATCCCCGTCCAGCACGGAACGACATCGCGGCGGAATGCGCTCCTCGACGCCTGGCTCGACACGCATCCGGAAGGCATCGCCTGCGTCATCGGCGATACCGCCTTTCCGGCCCAGCCCCGCGTGCAGTCGCTGACCCCTGAGCTGTCGAAGGGACTCGAATTCGACCTGGTGGTGCTGATCGAGCCCGAAGCGTTCGGCACGGGCATAGCCGGCGCGGTCGACCGCTATGTCGCGATGACCCGGGCGACCGAACGCCTCGTCGTCCTCACGGAACAGTGACCTCGGCCAGCGATTCGCCGACCGCTCTCAGAAGGGTGAACGCCCTCGGGTCGGCCCCTCCGGGCCACGGGCCCCGCGCGACGGTGTACGCGAATGCCAACCCGATGTCGGGCTCCATGCCGGCGAAGCATCCCTGTGCGCCGTCGTGACCGAACGCTCGAGGTCCTCCGAACGGCATGCCCGGCGTGGGCTTCTGGAACACGATGGAATGGGAGCGGTGCGCCTGACCGAGCACCTCGTCGTATCCCCTCACCTGCTGCTGGCCGACGACGCTGACGGTGTCCGCACTGAGGAACGGCGCGCCGCCGTCCACGCCGGTGACGGCTGCGGCGAAGAGCCTCGCCAGTCCCCGGGCGGATCCGATCCCAGACCCGGCCGGGTGGCCGAAGCGCCAGCTCGCCTCGTCGTTGGCGAGGTCGACCTCCGGCCCGGCGCCGCCCATGACCTCGAAGAGGAGCGGTGGCAGGTACGACGCAGGTGCCGGCGCGACGGGTGGGGTCATCGGCAGGACCGGAACCCGGCGCCCCTCCATTCCTTCCGGCAATCCGAGATAGAAGTCGATGTCGTGGGGCCGGCGGATCTCCTGCTCGTAGAACTCATGGAGCGTCCGGCCGCTGACTCGGTAGACGAGTTCGTCGGCGAGGTTGCCGATGGTGATCGCGTGGTAGCCGAACGCCGATCCGGGCTGCCAGTACGGTCGGGTGTCCGCGAGGCGCTCCGCGGCGGCGTGATGGTCGAGGATCTCGTCCCATGTCAGGAGCGGCTGCGCCTGGGGCAGACCGGCCTGGTGCGAGAGCAGCATGCGGACGGTGACGTCCTTCTTGCCCTTCGCGCCGAACTGCGGCCAGTAGTACGCCACGCGTTCGTCGAGGTCGAGCAAGCCACGTTCGACGAGCAGCGCGATGCTGAGTCCGATCGTGTTCTTCGTCACCGAGTAGGGCACGATGATCGAATCGCCCGACATATGCCGACCGCCCCATATATCGAGGACGCATGCGCCGTCGCGGTATGCCGCTGCCTGGAACGAGTACTCCGGGTCGCCGTTCACCGCGGCCGCCAGCGGTGCGAGAGTCTCGATCAGGCGGGGGTCCGCGGTCCCGTGGATCGGACCGGTAAGTGTGGTCAGCATGCATCACAACGTACTCCGCTCGGTCCGTCGCACAGGTGCCATCGATGCGCAACCCCTGCGCCGGCCGCGCGCTGACGACCATGATTGGGTGATGATGACGCTGAACTACACGGGCAGGTCCGTCCTGATGCCCAACGACGTGTGCGAGGCACTCCTCCGCTACGCTCAGGCACTGGCCGACAGCCAGAGTTCCGACATCGTGTCGGTCCCGGTCATCACGGAGGGCGGCTCGCTTGTCGCAGCCGATTTCCTACTCGGACCGGCCAGTCAGCTTTATGCGGTTCCCGCGGCCGACGGCGCCGACGATCGGGGCAACGGCGAGGCGGTCGCGGAACTGGATCGCCGAGGACGCCTGCTGCGACCGTCGGCTGTCATCACGCCGGCCGAACGCACCGATCCGGCCATCAACTTCGACCTCGACGGCTGATCGCCTGAATGGAGACCATGAACGACTCCTCGCCTTCACAGAACCAGTCGTCCTCGCAACGGCGCGCCGCCCTCATCTTCAATCCCGTCAAGCTCGAGGCGGATGACCTGCGGCCGCAGGTCGAGGCGGCCGAGAAGGAGGCCGGCTGGGGCCCGACGCTGTGGCTGGAGACGACGGAGGAAGACCCCGGCACCGGGCAGGCGAAGGAGGCCCTCCACTCCGGCGCGGCTGTCGTCATCGCGGCGGGTGGAGACGGCACCGTCCGGGCGATCGCCGAGGTGCTGCGCGGCAGCGGCATTCCGATGGCACTGCTCCCGTCCGGCACGGGCAATCTCCTGGCAAGGAATCTCGACCTGACCCTGGACGATCCCGAGAACTCGCTCGCCACGGCGTTCGCCGGCCAGGACCGGGCGATCGACATGGCGCTCATCGACATTCGCAACGACGAGGGGACCACTCGGTACGCGTACCTCGTGATGGCGGGCTTAGGGCTGGACGCGAAGATGCTCGCCAACACCGACGACGACCTCAAGGCGAAGGCGGGCTGGCTGGCATACGTCCAGGCGATCGGCAAGGCGCTCGGCGACAAGAACCGATTGCGCCTCCGCTACAGCCTCGACGGGAGTCGGGCCCGATCCCTGCGAGCCCACACGGTCATGGTCGGAAACTGCGGGTCTCTGCCCGCGAACATCCTGCTCCTGCCCGAGGCATCCGTCGACGACGGCATCTTCGACATCGTGGTGCTGCGCCCCGAGGGCTTCTTCGGATGGGTGCAGATCGCGACCAAGATCGTGTGGGAGAACGGAGTGCTCCGTCGCACGAGCGCCGGCCGCAAGCTCATGGGTGCAACGAAGGAGGTGCGCGCCCTCAACTACCTGAAAGGCAGGGAGTTCGTCGCGCGCCTGGGCCGCGCCGAGCAGATCCAGCTCGACGGCGACAGCTTCGGTGAAGCGCTCGCCTTCAAGACGTGGGTCGATCCGTCGAGCCTGCTCATCCGGGTTCCCGCCGACTGACGGTCAGGCCGGTGGCGCGTCGGGATCCAGCGTCTTCAGCGTGTCCGCCTCGACCTCGTTGTCCGCCTCCAACTGGTTCTCGGTCGTCTCGTCGCCGCCGGTGGGTGCGCTCTCCGAAGTGTCGTCCTGGGATTTCTCATTCGCCATGATCTCGACGTTACGCGCGTCCGCTGTCCACCACGAGGGTGGCGTAGTCGCGCGTGCCGGTTCAGGCCGAGACCGCGGCGACTTCGTCCGCCGCCGCCTGCGCGCGTTCGAGGAAGGCGACGATGACGTCGGCATCAGCGTCGGTGGTGCCTGCCGTGGCCGCCATCATGCGCTCATTCATGTCGTCCAGGGTGGGCCGCACTTCGTCGTCGGCCTGAGACGTGTTGGTGACCAAGACGCTCCGGCGATCGCTGGGGTGCCGGGTGCGCTCGAGATGCCCCGACTGCTCCAGCCGATCCATCAGCGCAGTCGTGGACGCCGTGGAGATTCCGAGATAGCGGGCGATGTCCGTGGGGGTGACAGTCCGCCCCTCGCCGCGTGCGCGCACGAGGAAGCGCAGGACCAGCACGTCGTTCTCGCTCATCGACATCGCCTGACGCGTCCGCCGACGCATGGCGGCGTCCGCAGCCTGATACAGCCGCAGCGCCTCCAGGATTCGGCGTCCTCGGGCGAGGTCCCCACCATCGGAATCCGCAGTTTTGACGCGGTCGCTCATCGTCATCGACACCCACCTGCCTCACTTGCCTTATTACTAGTCTAACTAGTAATATGGTATTCGAACAGTTGGACCTGAGCGCGCGGGAGCACACGATGGGCAAACTCTTCTACGGCAACACCGACCAGCCGATCGACGTTCCGGATGTACTTCTCGCACACCTGAAAGTGGTGGCGACGACGAAACTCCGACGCAGCGAGAGTTTCACCCTCAGCTGGCGCCACCGCGACGACGAACCCGGCGGTCGCACCACGATCTGGCTCCACTCCTCGATCCCATTGAGGTTCGTCTTCGCCGGATCCGAGCCCGACGCCATGGATCCGATGTTGCTGCGAGAACTGGCGAACGCGGCGAACTCCTCCGGTGGACTGACCTTGGACTTCAGCGAGGAAGTGCCCGCCGGCGACGCGCTGATCGGCCGGGTCCACGTCGCGCACGCGGCATGACGCCGGTGCGGCGGGAGCGTCGGCGTGTCAGGCGCCGGGACCCGGACCCGGGCGCACGACCGCATCCGGGGCGATGTCGATGCGAGTGACGCCGTCCCGCTTGGTGACGTCGATCCTCGGTGCGGCATCCGCTTCGGTCGATCCTGCGGCGCGCAGCAGCTGATCGCGCCGCTTCATCTCTTCGGTCATCTCGGTCTCTGCGGGCTGCTCAGCGCGCGGCTGCTCACTCGTGTCCTGCCGGTCTTCGCCATCGATCATGGCACCTTCCTCTCCACGCTCACGCCAGGCCCTTCAGGATCATGTTCCAGTACACCCAGGGCAGAATGTGGCGGTCGAAGACCCACGTGAGGCGACGCTCACGGGCCAGACCCTTCCAGAACGGGATGGTGGGCTTCAACGCGTAGTGGTCGTCGAACTCGGCGAACACCACCGTGGACCGCGACACGGTGAACGGGCATACCGCGTAGCCGTCGTACTTCGTGCTCGGGATGCGCCCCTGCAGGACGTCGCCGAGATTCTTCGCGACCACGAACGTCTGCTTGCGCAGAGCCCCGCCGGACTTCGAGTTGCGGGTCGCCGCCGCATCGCCCAGCGCCCACACGTTGGCGAATCGGGGATGCCGGAGCATCTCCGGATCGACCTCGACGAACCCGCCGTCATCGCCCGGCAGCCGCCAGGCGGCTGCTCTTCAGCCAGTCCGGTGCGGATTGCGGCGGTTCCACGAGCAGCGCGTCGTAGGAGATCGAATCCGGTTGCGCGTCGGCCCGACCGATGCGCACGATCGCGGTTCTCGGCATCCACATCGAGGATCTCGCTGCGGGTGCGCAGCTCGATGCCGTACTCGTCGATCTTCCGGTTCAGTTCGCGATCGATCTCGGGGATGCCGAAGACGGTGTCATCTGGAACCACCAGAATCACCCGGATGTCGGGAAGCACTCCGATTGCGCGCCAGTAGTCGCACGCGAGGTACATCGGCTTCTGGCCGGCGCCGGCGCAGGATGCCGGGCCGCGCGGCTGACTGAAAACGGCCGTGCCCCGTCTGAGATTCCGCAGCAGCGTGGACGCCTTCACCGCCAGGTCGAACTCGTAGTTGGATGCGCCGTAGGGCGACGCCATCGCGGCCTCGAGCCCTGGAATCCCGTCCCAGTTCTTCTGGATGCCGGGACAGACGATCAGGTGGTCGTAGGTGACCTCGCCGCCGGACGCGAGGCGGACGCTGCTGGACTCGGGATCGATCGTCGCGACGGCGTCTTTGATCCACTTCACACCCTTGGGCGTGACTGCCCCCTGGTCGCGAACCGCCTCGCTGCCGCGCGCCCGGCCGCCGGCGATGTGCGAGAACAGCGGCTTGTACAGATGCTTTTCCCGCGGTTCGATGACGGCGATGTCGGCGACACCCATCCGTCGGAGCCGCCCGGCGACCGAGAGTCCTGCATTCCCCCCGCCGATGACGAGCACCCGGTGGTGGACCAAGCGCTCCGTCGCCGCCCGGTCAGCGCTTGTCACCGTCACCGCGCTCCATCCGATCGCCCGAACCGCGCGTGCCCACCCCGGGCTCATCGTTGCCCGACGACACGTTCTGGATGGGTGCGGAGTCGCCCTTCTCGATCTCGACCGCTTCGACCGACCCCGAGTCGGCGCCGGCACCTCCGGCCGGCACCGAGCCCTTCACCGCAGCCTCGTCGTCCGCGTTCTCGCGCACATCGCCCATCGCCCTGCTCCGCCCTGTGCGCCGGCGCGCACGTCATTGTCCACTCTGCGGCCGGGAACTCCTTCGCGCACCTGCTTGACCAGATGCATCCGACGTGCTCCAGGACGCCCTATCGGAGGTAGGCGTCGATCAACAGCGGTCCGCGGATGTCGCGCAGGACGTCCAGCAGGCGATCGAGACCGGCCCGGCCCGAGCCGGAAAGCTGAAGGTCGTACGGCCCCAGCTTCTCCAGCTTCCCGGTGCGGATGCGCACCACCTCCCAGTGGGCCGACCGCAGCAGGCGGTCCTTGCGGCGATCGACGTCTTCGCGCCTGCCGACATGCTCCAGGCCGAACCGGCCGGTGCTGTCGTATTCGACGGCGATGCGCAGTTCGGGGAGCAGGATGTCGGGCCACACCTCGACGTGGTCGAAGAAGGGTCTGCCGACACGGACCGCGTTGAATCCCGGTGTCACGGCGAGCCGCGCGAACAGATCCGCGCGCAGGCGCGCCTCGACCGCAGATGCCGGTCGAGGGGCGCATTCGCTGACGAACGGCTCGCCGACCGCCAGCGCCGGGGTCTTGGCACAGAGCACGCGTTCGGGCCGCGGACGCGTCGTGCGCGTCGAACCCGCTGGACGTATGCGTGGCGGTTTGGCGAGAGACGCGCACTCGGGGCACCACGCCGACCTGCGACGTTCTCTGCCCGGGACGGGCTCTCTGCTCGCTCGGCGTCGCCGCGAACAGATGTCCCGCCTCGCACTGCCACAGCAGCAGCACATCCGCGGCCGGGGGAATCTGCGTCAATGTGATGCCGCCGTTGAGCTCGGGGTGGTACTGCCGGATCAGCATCGGGAACGGCGACCACGCGTCGCGGTAGGTGCCGACGGGGTATGGCACCTCCGAGCCCCTCGAGAACTGACGGCGCGCCCACCACGCCTCGACCCTCTCCGCCATGGAAGGGACCGTACCCTCCACCACCCCCATCGGCCTCGGCCGGGGATGGAAGAGACCCTCGGAACTGGGGGTTTCCGAGGGTCTCTCTTCCGCTGAGCACTCACGGCTGCGAGGACCCGAACCTGGCAGCTCACGCGTCAGCGGGTGACACATCTTTCCCGTTCAGCGTAGGCATCGCCGCAGCCTGCTGTCTGTCCTCACTTCGGTGGACAGCGTGCGGGCGGTCGCCGGTTCGGATCCCGCCGCGCGGATCGGTCGCCTCGTAGGTTGGGAGCATGCCGATGCACGAGGACGAGCTGGTGATCACGGATGCCGTCGCCCGCGCGCTCGTCGACGAGCAGTTTCCTCGGTGGCGAGGACTGCCGCTCGCGCCGTACCCGTCGACCGGGACGGTGAACAGGCTGTACCGGCTCGGGAGCACTCTCGCCGTGCGCTTCCCCTTGCTGGGCACAGAAGCCCGGGCCGCTCGCACCGAGCTGGAGGCGGAAGCGCAGGCAGCGCGCGAGCTCCAGGGGCGGACGCCGTTCGCGACTCCCGAACCGGTCGCCCTCGGCGAACCGGGTCAGGGCTTTCCGATGCCGTGGACCGTGCAGAGCTGGGTGGCGGGCCGGAGCGCCTTCGAGGAGGACCCGGGTCAGTCGGTCTACTTCGCTCGAGACCTTGCGACGTTCGTCTCGGCCGTCCGGGCGCTGGACGCTCGGGGACGGGTGTTCGACCGCGCCGGCCGCGGAGGAGATCTCTCCCGTCACGACGCATGGGTGGCCACCTCGACCGCCCGTGGCTCGCACCTGTTCGACGCCGCGCACGTGACGCGCCTCTGGAGTTCGCTGCGCATTCTTCCTCGACCGCATCGCGACGCGATGACGCACGGGGACCTGACACCGGGCAATGTGCTCGTCGCCGACCAGCGGCTGGCCGGAGTCATAGACGTCGGCGGACTGGGGCCCACCGACCCCGCTCTGGACCTGGTGAGCGCGTGGCATCTGCTGGAGACGAAGCCGCGACAGACGTTCCGGGAACTGCTCGGCAGCGACGACGAGGAGTGGCGGCGAGGCATGGCGTGGGCGCTCGAGCAGGCGCTCGGTGCCGCCTGGTACTACGAGACGTCCAACCCGTCGATGTCCATGATGGGACAGCGCACCATCGGCCGCATCCTCACCGCGGATGCGGGCGCGTGATCGCCACGCGACCGTTCCTCTTCGGGCGTTGTTCGCGTGATCGTGGCGGTCTAGCATTCAGCGCATGGCAGATCCGAGCAACGTCGATGTGGTCCGGGCTCTGACGACGGCTTTCCAGGATCAGGATCGCGCACGGGCGGACGCGCTCGTGGCCGACGACTTCGTGTTCACGAGCCCGCAGGACGATCACATCGACAAGGCGACGTGGCTGGAGCGCTGCTTCCCGACCGCCGACCATTTCGACGGGCCGTCGCAGACCCTGCAGATCGCGGAGGTGGACGGCACCGTGCTGCACCGCTACGAGTACCGCGTCAATGGAGTGCGGTGGCGCAACGTCGAGGCGTCCCAGGTCGTGGCGGGCCGGGTGACGGCGGTCGAGGTCTACTTCGGCGGTGCCGTCGACACGTCGAGCTGAGCCGACCGCTCTGCCGGGTCGGGCTCCCAGCGGAGCAGGTCGCCGGGCTGGCACTCGAGCGCTTCGCACAGCGCCACGAGTGTCGTGAACCGGACGGCCTTCGCTCGGCCGTTCTTCAGCACTGCGAGGTTCGCCGGGGAGATCCCCACGCGCTCGGCCAGGGTGCCGACCGCCATCTTCCGCCTGGCCAGCATCACGTCGATGTCGACGACGATCGTCATCAGATCACCTCGTTGAGCTCGGAGCGCAGGTGAGCGGCCTCGGCCTCCCGCGCGACAGCCTGCTTGAGCAGTAGGCGGAGGATCAAGACGATGAGGGCGACGCCCGCGATGATGAGGGATGCTCCGCAGATGAGCCCGACGACGCCGGGTGGGGCGTCCCCCGGAGCGAGCATCACCGCCAGCACGAAGGTGAGGACCGAGCCTGCCGCGATCGCTCCGATGATGATGTCGACATACCGGAACGCCGCGTGGGAGAACACCGACCCCCGGCGGACCATCGTCAGCAGCTGCCAGACGCACACGGCGCTGACCTGGAGCGTCAGCACCCCGAGCACGAGCACCACCGCGAGCGCACTGCGCAGAAGGTCGGGCGTGCCCTCGAGGTCTCGCCAGATCACGGGGACCATCCAGACCTGCACGAACAGCGTGCCCGCGAGGGTGAGGATGATCACCACACGCAGGGCGAGGATGGCGAGTCTGCTCATCGAATCTCCTCCGTCGTTATTCGTGAGAAACATATCGTTTTTCGATAGATCAGGCAAGCTCCCATCCACCCGCGTAATGCGATCGGGTCTGCGGCGTCTTGATAGTGCGAGGTATCGCGCTCACTGGGGTCGCGGGCATCAGTTGCGGCCGGTGATCCTGGGGATCGTCACCTCGTGGCGTTGCCGCAACAGCGCCGGGCCGGCGTCGCACGGCTGTATCCCCAGAAGCGGCGTCGGCCCGTCGGCGCGAACCGGGCCGCTTCTCGCGCGGCTCCAGCCGAGGCGAGGAGTTCTCAGGCGCGCCGCGAGAGATCGCCCGGCAGGCGGACGGTCTCGGCCGCCGTCTCGACCCGAGCGGGGGCGGCCGTCGCCCACGGCGTCGAGCGCGTCTCCGAGGCTGCGGAACGTCTCAGTACGGGCGTCCGACCCGCGCATCCATACGATCTGCGCCGCGCGATCGGAGCACTCGATGAACGCGACCACGCGAGTGGGATCCGTCTCCGCGACCCGGGCGTCGCTCACTCGCCGTGCCGGGAACTACATCGTGCAGAACTCCTGGCATCCTCTGCAACGACCGCGGGACGGAGGCGCAGTGTGCGCCTCCGCCCCGAGAACCGGACGGGTCTAGCGGGTGACGTTCTCCTTGGCAGTCTGCGCCTGGTCCTTCACCTCGGCGGCTGCGTACTGCGCATCGGTCTTGACCGAATCCACCCCGCCGACGGCCGCATCCTTGACCGCGGCAGCGGCGTTCTGAGCCGGCTCCTTCAGGTGCTCGCCGACCTCCTTGGCGGCATCCGCGACTTTGTCGACGAGCGGCTGCGCCTGCTCCTTGACGTCGGCGGCGAGCTCCTTCTCCTTGCGGGAGGCGGGAATCAGCGATGCCAGCAGCAGGCCGGCGCCGAAGGCGATCAGACCGACCGCGAGGGGATGGCCCTCGGCCTTGGCGACCACGCGATCCTTCGCGTCGCCCACGGAGGCTCCGGCGTCGGACACCGCGGAACCGGCGTCGTCTGCGACGCCCATGATGCGGTCCTTCACGGAGCCGAACGCATACTTCACTTTGTCGGCCTGACGGTCCATGATCTTCGCGGGTGACACCTTGTCGGCGAGGGCGTCGACGTCGCTGCCCAGTTCCCGCCGTGTCTGCTCGATGTCGGCGCGGATCGCGTCGGGTGAATCGCTCATCGGTTCTCCTCATTTCTCTTCAATGTTTCGGGTATCTCCTTGAGGGTCTCCACGGTCTGCGGAGCTCCCTCGATCTCTTTGAGCTGGTTACGGCCGATCACGTAGAGGATCAGCCCGATGACCGCCCACAGCACCGCGACGATGACGCCCGACCAGCCATTGCCGACCAGCGTGCCGAGCGCCCACCACAGAGCGATCGACAGGAACAGCACCGTCATTCCGGCGGCGTATGCCGCGCCGCCCAGCGTTCCAGCGCCCTTGGCCGCCTTGCCCGCCGACTCCTTCAGCTCCGCCTTGGCCAGTGCGATCTCCTGACGGATGAGGATCGACAGGTCTCTGGTCACCTCACCGAGCAGATCGCCCAGCGAGGTGTTGGCCGCTTTGACTTCAGACGGAGTCGGATCGGACATCGCCGGCATCCCTCCGCGGTACGTCGGATCCGACTGCAGCCGTGGACTGTGCGTAGACCGGCGTCTCCTCGACGGTCGGCGGCGTCGCGTACAGCTCTGCGGACGTCCTGGGCAGACCCGCGTTCGCGTACGATCCCTGCACACCAGTGGGCGCTGTCGAGTCGGCCTTCTCGTCCGACACGTTGGCGGCGAGGGCGCGGGTGAGCCGACCAACGACGACGCCGAGGATGGCGGCGCCGATGATGAATGTGCCCGGGCTGCGCCGCGCGAACGACTTCACCTCGTTCAGGAGCGAGGCGGGGTCGCGGTCGCCCAGCCAGCTCGCGGCACTCGAGAGCCGACCGGAGGCCTGGCTGAGCAGATCTGCCGCCAGCCCGGGGTTTTCCGCATTCGCGGTCATCGAGTCCAGCTCCTGGCTCACCGAGCGGAGACCGGTCGCGACTCGCTGCTGCTGCGCCTGCGCCTGATCCTTCAGCTCGCGCTGGGTCTGCGCGTAGAGATCCTTCGCCTGCGTCTTGACTTCCCGAGCGACGACCTTCGCCTCGCCCTTCGCGGTTTCAGCGACGTGGCCCGCTTCGGCCACCGCCGTGTCCTTGACATTGCCCGCCTCGTTCTTCGCCGTCTGCAGCGAGCTGTTCTCGTCGTTGGTGGCGGTGTTGCTCGGCACTGCCGCACCATATCCGTCTGACATGCTGACCCCTCTCGTGACCGGCGAGTAGCCGGGCTGAACCCATTTGTACGCCCCCGCAGCTCGTATCATCGGGCCCTTGCCAAAGCGCGCCCGACGTGCATAATCACGCGTGCGCGTCCAAGAGAGAGGCACGTTCGCGAGGCGCGACGCCGGAGCGCGATCGTCGAAGGAACGCGCCCCGGCGCCGCTGACGAAGAACCCAGGGCCGATTGCCACATCGCCGGACCCAAGTCAAGCCCTCCGGCCCCTGCGCGGACTCGGCCTACATTGAGGCCCGAAATGTCGACGAGACACTGAGCGCAGAGCACCCGCGCTCGCGTCAGTTCACCCCAGGCAAAGCGGAGCACCCCCCATGACACAGATCGGGTTCCTGTCGACCTATCCGCCCACGCGATGCGGATTGGCGACCTTCACGGAGTCGCTGAGTGCCGCGATGGCAGAGGTTTCCAGTCTCGAGCCCGTGATCGTCCGCGCGATCGCCGCGGACGAGCCGCCGACGACTCACGCGAGGTCGTCGCACCGAGTCGCGGGGCATCTCGTTGCCGGCGACCCGCGGTCCGCGACTGACGCCGCAGCACGGTTGAACGGCTGTGCAGTCGCCGTGATCCAGCACGAGTACGGCATCTTCGGCGGGGAGGACGGCGCAGAGGTCTTGAGTCTGCTGGAGCAGCTCACCGTTCCGACGATCGTCGTCCTCCACACCGTCCTGGCCTCGCCGACACGGCATCAGCGCCTCGTGCTCGAAGCCGTCTGCAGTTCCGCCACGACCGTCGTCGTCATGACCCAACACGCGCGAACGGTGCTGTTGAACGCAATCGCCGTTTCCGGCCAGAAGGTTCACGTGATCCCCCACGGCGCCCGAGCACACAGCGAGTCGTCTCGCTCAACCCACAACGCGTCGTCCGCCCGGCTGCTCACCTGGGGCTTGATCTCGCCCGGCAAGGGACTCGAGTGGTCGATCCGCGCTCTGGCCGAGTTGCGCGATCGAGGCGCGGACGTTCACTACATCGTCGCAGGACAGACGCACCCCAAGCTCGTGGCAGCCCACGGCGAGGCGTATCGCGAGTCGCTGCTCGAGTTGGTGGCTGACCTGGACGTCGGGGATCACGTGACGTTCCTCGACCGCTACCTCGACCCCGGCTACCTTGACGAGCTGCTCGAAGGAGCCAGCGTCGTCCTGCTCCCGTACGAGTCGACCGATCAAGCCACGTCCGGCGTGCTGGCCGAAGCGGTGGCGGCTCGCATTCCGGTGATCGCCACCGCCTTTCCGCACGCCGTCGAATTGCTCTCCGGCGGTGCCGGCATCGTCGTGCCGCATCGGAACCCGCACGCGATCGCCGATGCCGTCGCGTCGCTGCTCTCCAACCCCGAGCCGAGTGCCGTTCCTCGACGTGACGGCGCCGAGTTCGCCGACCAGCCATCCTGGAGCGCGGTCGCCCACAGGTACATGATGCTCGTCGACGGTCTCGTGGACTCGCGGGCCGCCTGAGTGATACGTGTCCTCTCGGCACCGTCCTACGCCCACCTTGCGGCGCTGACGGACCGGACCAGCATCTTCGAGCACGCCGAGTACGACATCCCGAGGCGTGCCCATGGGTACTGCGTCGACGACGCCGCGCGCGCCCTGGTGCTGGTGTCGAGAGAGCCCGACACCACGCCGTTGCTGGAAGAGCTCTCGGAGGTCTACCTCTCCTTCCTCGAAAAGGCCCTGTCCGCCGACGGGCGAGTGCACAACCGGATGTCGGAGCAGGGGGTCTTCGTGGACTCGGCCGGCGTCGGCGACTGGTGGGGCAGAGCCGTGTGGGCATTCGGCGCCGTACACGCCCAGAGCCCATCCGCGGATCATCGCGCGCGGGCGTCCCAGGCCTTCGCCCGCGCGGCAGCGCAGCGCTCGGCCGATCTGCGGGCGATGGCCTTCGCGGCGATCGGCGCGGCCGCCGTTCTGCAGCGCGAAGCAGAGAACGCGCAGGCGCGGAGTCTGCTGGAGGCCGCGGCATCCATGATCAGCGCTGCACGATGCGACAGCTGGACATGGCCGGAGGAGAGGCTGCGCTACGCGAACGGCGTCCTCCCTGAGGCGCTGCTCGCCGCCGGAGCGTGTCTGGGGCGGGAGGACTACGTCACGCGTGGGCTCGAGCTGCTGACGTTCCTGCTGGCAGCCGAATCAGCCGGCGGTCATCTTTCCGTCGCCGGAACCGAGGGGCGCGCGCCAGAGGACGAGGGCCCTCTGTTCGACCAGCAGCCGATCGAGCCGGCAGCGATCGGCGAGGCGTGCGCGCGCGCATTCGAGGTCACGGCCGATCCCGCCTGGCTGGCCGGCGTCGAATCCGCGTGGGGGTGGTTCGCAGGTCGGAACGATGCGGGCATCCCGATGTTCGACGCGTCGGTGGGGGCGGGCTTCGACGGCCTGCACCGCGCAGGCCGCAATGAGAACCGCGGAGCGGAATCGACCATCGCTGCGCTGATGACGTGGCAGCTCGCGCGGCGATTCGGCGTCCTGGACTGACGCGCGGCGTGCCTAGAGTTTCCGCAGCTTCTCGAGCAGCGGAACAGCCGCCTCGTCGAGGAAGCGCTTCTGGCCCTCGTCACCCACCTGCACCAGCGCGACGTCCGTGAAGCCCGCGTCCAGGTACTCCTGCACGCCGGCGACGATCTTGTCGAGATCGGGACCGCAGGGGATGGTCTCGGCAACGTCCTCCGGGCGCACGAACTGGCTGGCCGCCTCGAATCCTGCCGGGGTGGGCAGGTCGGCGTTCACCGCCCAGCCGCCCCCGAACCAGCGGAACTGATCGTGCGCGCGTTCGATGGCGGCCTTCTCGTCGGGATCCCAGCAGATCGCCATCTGCCCGATCTTGCGGGAGTCGCCGGCGTGCGCGTCATCCCACTGCTCGATCAGCTCGGCGGCCGGTTGGACCGCGATCAGGTGGTCGGCGCGGTCGCTGAACTTGTCGATCGAGCTGTCACCGGACACGGCCACGGCGATCGGCACACCCTGGTCGGGGACGTCCCAGATCCTGGCCGAGTCGACCCGGAAGTAGTCCCCCTCCCACGTGACGAGGTCGCCGGTGTGCAGGGCCCGGATGAGGTGGATCGCCTCCTGCAGCATGAGCTGGCGCACCTGCACCGACGGCCAGCCCTCGCCGATGACATGCTCGTTGAGGTTCTCCCCCGAACCGAGGCCGAGCGTGAACCGCCCTTCGGACAGGATCTGCAGGGTGGCGGACTGCTGCGCGACGACCGCCGGGTGATAGCGCATCGTCGGACACGTCACGTACGTCATCAATTCCACCGAGGAGGTCGCCTGGGCGACTGCGCCGAGGACCGTCCACGCGTACGGCGAGTGTCCCTGGCTGGTGAGCCACGGTGTGAAGTGATCGCTGCAGACTTCGAAATCGAAGCCCGCCTGCTCTGCGGCCGCCGCATAGCCCACGAGCTCGCGCGGCCCGCTCTGCTCCGACATCAACGTGTATCCGAACTTCGTCATGCTCTCACGGTAGAAGTCGGGGCCCGCCGGGCGGAGGGGGTTGACACTAGCCGGGTCGGCGCCGCCCGAGCATCGCTTCGGTTGCGAGGGCGGCCGCGAACAGAGCGACCGTTGCGGCCAGCGCCCACATCGGGGGGATCGATGCCAGCAGGGGAATCGCTGCCGCGATCGCGGCGGCGGCGGCGACCCGCACCCACGGCCAGGGCTGCCCCACGAGGCGTGCGAAGACGGCCGTGGCGGTGACGTAGAGCGCGAGCCCGCTGCCCAGCGCTGCTGCGCCGAACCATCCGTACGGCTCGGCGTCTGCGATGTGGGCCATCGCGTCCTCGACGCCGAGCGCTCCGAGGATCACCCCCGCGACGATCGCGAAGTGCAGGTAGGTGTACGCGTTCATGCCGAGGAGGACCCGTGCGGCATCCGTTCGCCGTTCCAGTTCGTGCTCGCCGGCGATCGCGATCCGCGTGAAGTACGCCGACCAGGAGAGGATGGCGAGGGTCACCGCCAGTGCCGCACCCACGATGATCGCCCAGTCGATCGCCTCCTGGGCGACGCCGACGCCGATCGCGACGATCGACTCTCCGAGCGCGAGGATCACCACGAGACCGTGCCGTTCGCTCCAGTGCGCGGGCGAGTAGATCCGCCACGCGCCGCCGCCGCGCGAGCTCACGTACGTCAGCACGAAGTCGTACAGGAACGCGCCCAGCCAGATCCAGGTCTGCGCGGGTCCGCCGATGAGAGCGCCGACCAGGAGTGCGGTCGCCGCGGGCGCCATCGCGACGGCCTCGGTGATCAGCACCTGACGCCGCAGGGCGCGGTCGTCTCCCGCTGCCACGAGGTAGAGCACGCCGTGGATCAGCCGCACGAGGGTGTAGGCGACGGCGAGCACCAGCGGTCCGCCGAGGCCCCCCTCGAGGTCGTCGTATGCCTCGGGAACGGTGAGCCCGATGACGAACACCGCGATCATCGCGAGGCTCATCCCGACGCGCATCACCGGCTGGTCGGCGGGAGCCTGGTTCGCCAGCCAGCAGTACGAGACCCACGTCCACCACAGCAGCCCGAGCACGATGAGCGCCTGGAGGATGCCGAAAGCACTGTGGGTCTCGGCCATCAGCCCCGTCACCTGGGTGAACGCGAAGACGTAGACCAGGTCGAAGAACAGCTCGAAGGTCGTGACACGGGCCGTCTGGTCGGACGTGTGCAACCGGCCGACGACTCGCCCGCCCGAGGAATCGGCACTCTGCTGCATCGGTCCAGCATGCCTCACATGCCGGCGGTGCGGTCCGGCCCGCTCAGCAGCGCGAGCGCCGAATCGCCTACGTTCGGATGCCGGCCAGGAACGAGCCGATGGCGAGGGCGACCGCGCGCGGGGCGGTGTGCTGCACGAGATGGCGGTGGCCAGGCACGGTGACGAGCGAGGCGACGGTCGCCCGGTCGCGCAGTCTCCGCGCCCAGGCCTGCCCGGCGATCGGATCGTTGCCGCCGCGGATGATCAGGAGCGGCAGCGTGAGCGCCCCCACGCGATCCTCGATCGGGTACGAGACCATCTGCCTGAGCTGGGTCAGATACCAGCGCGGGCCGCAGCGCAGGTAGTCCGTGAAGACAATCACGTTGCCGTCGATCGGCTCGCCGGCGGTGTCGACGGCGAGCGCCAGCGACTGCGCGGTCGCCGTCCGATGCTCAACGTCGGTGACCGGTCCGATCACGACCACGGAGCCCACGAGATCAGGCCGCTGCACCGCGAGCTCCACGACCCATTGCGCGCCCATCGAGTGACCCACGAGCACGGCGTCCGACAGGCCGAGGCCGTCCAGCACGCCGGCGAGGCCGCCCGCCATCTCCGCGACCGTGACCGGCGAGCCGGGCTTGGGCACACCACCGAACCCGGGAAGGTCGATGGAGTGCACGTCGCTCGTCTCCGCGAGCGCGCGGTGAAGCCGCGCCAGGTAGCGGTGCGATACTCCGATGCCGTGGATCAGCACGAACGGGGATTCACCTGAGCCGGGGCTCAGCGAGGACCGGACCTCGAAGGCGAGGTCGCCGACGGTGATCCGGCGCGGCTCGGGGGTCGGTCGCGCGAGGGGTGTCGTTCCGGCGTGCGTCACCGCTCCGAGCTCGTGTCAGCGCGGTCGTGCGCGTCTGCGGTGTCGTCGTCGTGCTGTTCCCGGATGCGACGGCCCTCTTCGATGTCCTTCTTCTCCTTCTCGGCGGTCTTGTCGCTCTTGCGGGTGTCGCGGGGCGGCAGCTGGATGTCCTCCTCAGCCGCGATACCGGCCTGCAGCTGACGTCCTCGCTCCAGCTCAGCGTCGAACTCGGCACCGAACAGGAGGGCCAGGTTGGCGATCCACAGCCAGAGGAGGAAGACGATGATGCCGGCCAGCGAGCCGTATGTGCGGTCGTAGTTGGAGAAGTTGGCCACGTAGAACCCGAATGCGACGGTGGCGATCGCCAGGACGAGGATCGCCAGCAGCGCACCCAGACTGATCCAGCGGAACTTCGGCTGCTTCGCGTTCGGGGTCGCGTAGTACAGGATCGCAACGATCAGGACGACGATGAACGCGAGAACAGGCCATTTGGCGATGTTCCACACCGTCTGGGCGACATCCCCGATGCCGAGAGCGTTGCCGACTGCCTCCGTGACCGGACCCGAGATGACGAGGATGATGACGCACAGCGACGACCAGGACGATCGAGACGACGGTCACGAGCAGCTGTGCGGGCTTCAGCTTCCAGAAGGGGCGGCCCTCCTCGATCTCGTAGATGCGGTTCATCGCGCGGCTGAACGCGCCGATGTAACCTGACGCCGACCAGATGGCCAGCACGATGCCGCTGATGAGCGCGAATCCGGCGGCGGGTGAACCGGCCATCTGCTCGATGGGCCCGCGGATCGCCTCCGCGGTGTCACCCGGCGCGACCTGCTCGATGATCTCGAGGACCGCGTCGCTCGCCGCTCGGCCCTGACCGATGATTCCCAGGAGGGAGAAGATCGCGACCAGGCCGGGGAACACCGACAGCACGGAGTAGTAGGTGAGCGCCGCCGCGATGTCGGTGCACTGGTCGGAGGAGAACTCGCGGAACGTCTTGCCGAAGACGTATTTCCACGACCGCTTCTCGATATCGTCGGGCGAGTCCGGCTTGGCCGGGTGCTCCGGGTCGGGAGCGGCCTTGTCCTTGCGGTTCTTCTCGGCGGTGTCTGTGCTCATCTCTCGCTCCTGAGTGAGGTGGGGGGCGCGGCGGTTGACGCCGCCTGCGCTGAGCCGATCGTTCGGATCGGTAACGCCCCTTTTTACGCGGGCAACACACCGCGTGACGGGCCCTTGCCAAATACCTCGGCGTGTGTAATGGCAGCCACCTCGCGCCACCCACGCCGCGCCCTCCTAGGCTGCCGCCGTGCTCCGCTGCTCGGGGCGAAGGACAACCTTGATGCAGCCGTCCTCCTTCTTCTGGAAGGTCTCGTAGAGCCGCGGCGCGTCTTCCAGGGGGGCGTGATGCGTAACCAGGTCCAGAACTCCGAGCGGATCGGAGGGGTCCTCGACGAGCGGCAGCAGGTCGTCGACCCACCGCTTGACGTTGCACTGCCCCATCCGCAGGGTGATCTGCTTGTCGAACAGGGTCTTCATGGGCAGGATGTCGGCTTCGCCCGCGTACACCCCGCTGAGCGAGACCGTCCCGCCGCGACGCACCACGTCGATCGAGGCGTATACCGCGGCGAGGCGATCCATGCCGGCCTTGTCCATCAGCGGCTTGCGACAGGGCATCGGGGAGCAGCCCGACCGCCTGCTGGAGGAACTTGATGCCGGCGTTGCCGTGCGCTTCCAAACCGACCGCGTCCACGACGGCATCCGCGCCGCGTCCCTCGGTCAGATCGCGGAGCTCGTCCACGATCGTGTCGGTCAGGTCGAATGTCGCGACCCCGTGCCGCTCGGCCATCGCGCGCCGCTCCGGCTCGGGGTCGACGGCGAGCACGCGGTACCCGCGCTGGTTCGCGACGCGTGCGACGAACTGGCCGACCGGGCCGAGGCCCATCACCGCCACCGTGCCGCCGTCCGGGACCTGGGCGTACTCCACGCCCTGCCATGCCGTCGGAAGGATGTCGCTCAGGAACAGGTAGCGGTCATCGGGAAGGTCGCTGCCGACCCGGATGTGGTTGTAGTCGGCGAGCGGCACCCGCAGATACTCCGCCTGGCCGCCGGGGATCTGGCCGTACAGCTTCGTGTAGCCGAACAGGGCGGCGCCGCTGCCGTACTTCCTCACCTGCGTCGTCTCGCACTGAGACTGCAAGCCCCGGGTGCACATGAAGCAGATCCCGCAGGAGATGTTGAAGGGGATGACGACTCGGTCGCCGACCGACAGTCGCGTCACGTCCGAACCGACTTCGACGACCTCGCCCATGGGCTCGTGGCCGAGCACGTCGCCCTTGTCGAGGAACGGGCCGAACAGCTTCGTACAGGTGCAGGTCCGAGCCGCAGATGGCGGTGGACGTGATCTTCACGATCGCGTCGGTCGAGTAGCTCGATCGTCGGGTCGGGCACCTCTTCGACGCTGACCTTCCGCTTGCCCTGCCAAGTCAGAGCCTTCATCTGCCGCCTCCAGTTCTCGCGGTGCGACGGGCACCGTCGCCTCTCCACCGTCGCGGGTCGACGCGTTCGGCTGCACCCCCTTGCAGCGAGCAGCCCCGGCAGGCACAATCGCGCGCGCTCGCGGCCGCCGGCTTGTACTCGCACCCCTCGGAGTCGTCAACCCCCTCCGCGCGTCGCCCGTCTTTTCTTATCGTCGGCCCACCGCTCACTTCTCGGGAGGAAACGCCATGCAACGATCGCGTCGTATCTTCGCCGGCACGCTCGCGGGTGTCGCCTGCGTCGCACTGGTCACCGGCTGCGCTGTGGGAACGGGAGGTGCTGACGACTCGGACGCCGAATATGATGCGGATGCCGACCTCTCGGGCGCCATGACGGTGACCGGGTTCGGTACGCCGGATGAGCTGGGCACCACGCGGATGGAGCTGGCCGAGGAGGCCCTCGGCGACGTCGAGGTGAACATGGTCGAGGGTGGCTTCGACGTTCAGCAATTCCTCTCCGCCGTCGCCTCGGGGGAGCCTCCCGAGTTGATCTACGCGCCCCGTGACCAGATCGGGTCGCTCGCAGCACGCGGCGCCATCATCCCGCTCGACAGCTGCATCGAGGGCGAGGGCATCGACACGTCGGCATTCGTGCAACCGGCCCTGGACCAGGTGACGCTCGATGGCAAGGTATACGGCATCCCCGAGTTCAACACGGTGCAGCTGACGATGGCCAACGCCGACCTGCTCTCGCAGGCCGGCTTGAGCATCGAAGACGTCAACGGCTCGAGCTGGGAGGCGATCAGTGCGGCCACCGAGGCACTTATGAAGGAAGAAGGCGGCAAGGCTGATCGGTCATCGGCTTCGACTCCAAGCTGCCCGAGTTCCTGCCGCTCTGGGCGAAGGCGAACGGCGTCGACCTGATCAGCGAGGACGGCCGCACCGCGCAGCTCGATGACCCGGCGGTGCTCGAAGCGCTGACCTGGGCCGTGTCGATCTACGACGCGCAGGGCGGGTTCGCAGCGGTCAAGGCCTACCGCGACGCGGCGGACTTCTTCGGCGAGGGCAACCAGTTCGCGACGAACACGCTGGGTGCGATGCCGATTCGAGCAGTGGTACGTGAACGTGCTGAGCGACGTCTCGCCCGACGCCCCGATCGGCGTTCGACACCGTCAAGGACCGGCAGGGCGCCACTCTGGCCTACTCGACCGGGTCGGCCTGGGCTCTTCCCGGCCGGAAGCGGCGAACCCCGAGGCGGCGTGCCGCTGGGCACGCGCGATGACGACCGTCGACGGCGTGGGAGGCGGCCGCGAACGCACGGCTGGAGCTGCGAGAACGAAGAGGGCAAGCCGTTCACCGGCGTGCTGACCGGAAACGCTGAGGCCGACAAGATCATCCAGGGCATGGTCACCTCAGGCGGCGAGCCCTGGGACACCGCGGTCGCCAAGATGTACGAAGCGAATGACCAGACCTTCGCGCTGCCCGCCAATCCTGCCGACGCGGAGTTCAAGACAGCGCTTCAGGATGCCGTGAACTCGGTGCTGAACGGTCAGGCGGACGCCCGAAGAGGCCCTGAACGAAGCGCAGACCGACCGCGCAGTCCGCGCTCGACGAGGCGTGGGCAGACCTCGAGACCAGGAACTGACGGTGTCCGGCACCACGGCCGCGGTCGCATCGAGCGCACTGGCATGCTCGGCGACCGCCGACGAGGGCGGGCGGCGACGGTCGCGGCGGCGGGCGGCTCGCCGCAACGTCGGGTCAGCGCTGCTGTTCCTGTCGCCGTGGCTCATCGGATTCTTCATCTTCACGGCATGGCCGCTGATCTACAGCGCCTACCTGTCGTTCACGGACTACGACGTCATCAACGATCCGAACATTGGTCGGATTCGAGAACTACGCGGAGCTGTTCGCCGACCCGAAGATCGCGCTGGCGCTGAGCAACACGTTCTTCTTCACCGTCCGTCCAGGTGCCGCTCTATGTGCTCGTCTCGCTCGATGCTGGCGCTGCTGCTGCAACGAGCCGCTCGATCGGCCGGGTTCTTCCGCACGATCTTCTTCCTGCCGAAGATGACGCCGCCGGTGGCGGTCGGCATTCTGTTCCTGCTGCTGTTCAACGGCCAGAACGGACTGATCAACACCGTGCTCGGATGGTTCGGCATCGATGGGCCGTCGTGGACCACCGACCCGGCGTGGATCAAGCCCGGCCTGATCGTGATGAGCCTGTGGACGATCGGCGCGTCCGTGATCATCCTTCTCGCTGCGCTGAAGAACGTCCCCGAGGAACTGTACGAATCGGCCCGTATCGACGGTGCCGGCTTCTGGCGTCAGGCGATCAGCGTGACGCTGCCGATGATCAGCCCGGCGCTGTTCTTCATCATCATCGTCAACACGATCGCGGGGCTGCAGACGTTCGACGAGGCGTACACCGCGTTCTTCGGCGCGGGCAACACGACCTACAGCAACGATGCGGCGCTCTTCTACGTCCATCTATCTGTTCCAGCAGGCGTTCGAGTTCCTCAACATGGGCTACGCCTCCGCGATGGCCTGGCTGCTTTTCGCACTCATCATGATCGTGACCGCGGTGCAGCTGATCGTCTCACGACGTTTCGTCTACTACGAAGGTGAGGCCCCGAGATGAGCCGCATCCTTCCCGCCGGCGTCCCGGCCGGCACCCCGGATCGCGACTTCGAGCAGGAGCCAGACCCGAGCGGTGAGATCACCAACGCCGAGCGCGCCACGAACGCTGCCGCTCCTGAAGCCCCGCGACCCGGAGCCGCGGGACGCGGGCAAGCGCAAGACCGGCCAAGCGCATCAAGCGGGTGGTCGTCATCACCGCGCTCGTCCGTGCTCGGGCTGGTCTTCGCCTACCCCTTCGTGTGGCTGGTGAGCGCGTCGTTCAAGCCCCGCGGCGAAGTCTTCGACAACAAGCTGATCCCCGAGACCTTCACGTTCGACAACTACATCAATGTGTGGAGTGAGGCGCCGCTCGGCCTCTGGCTGCTGAACACCCTCATCGTGACGGTGCTCGCTGCCGTGACGGTGACTATCTCGAGTGCCATGGTGGCGTGGGGCTTCTCCTACTTCCGGTTCCGGGGCGCGGAGCGCTGTTCGGGCTGGTGCTGGCGATCGATGATGCTGCCCGGCGCCGTGACGATGATCCCCACGTTCCTCATCTGGAATTCGCTCGGGATGGTCGGCACACTCACTCCGCTGTGGGCCGGAAACCTGTTCGGCAGCGCGTTCTACATCTTCCTCATCAGGCAGTTCATGCTGGGGCTGCCCCGCGACTTGTTCGAGGCGGCGCGGGTGGACGGGGCGTCGCAATGGGCCGTCTTCTGGCGCATCGCGCTGCCGCTGACAAAGCCCGCGCTCGCCGTGACGCTGGTGTTCGAGGTGCAGGCCGTGTGGACCGACCTGATGCGGGCGCTGATTTACCTGCGCGATTCGTCGACCTTCACCGATCCCGCGCGGGCTCAAATCGCTCGTCGACGCAGTTCGGCTTCGGCGGGGAGTGGCACTGGGAGATCATCATCACGGCGAGCGTCATCGCCACGATTCCGATGATCATCATCTTCTTCGTCGGTCAGAAGCAGATCATCGAAGGTGTGGCCACGAGCGGCATGAAAGGCTGACGGGTTCGTAGCGCCGACTGCGCGGCCGGCGAAGTCAGGCGTCCTCGGGCGGCTCGTCCGGAATCGGAACGAGGGCGATCGGCGTTCCGCCTGTCAGCCAGAGGTAGGCGTCCCGGCGGGCGCCCTCCCCGTCGTTGACGAGGAGCCATCCGCCGGTGTCGTGGCATGCCGCGATCTCAGCCTGCACGTCGGCGAGTTCCCGCCCGCCGACGCTGTACAGGTGACCGCCGTAGTGGACGTCAATGCGCTTCATGCAGGTCCTGGGTGAGCAGGTCTGAGAAGTTCGTGACGCTGTCCTCGGGAGGTTCGGGGACCGTGTACAGCCCGGTGGGCGAGTTCGCCGTATAGATCAGCGCGTCGATCCATGCCCGATTGATGACGGGGCGTCGACTGCCGTAGAACTTGTACACGAGTGAGACCCGCGGGTGCACCCAGACCACGGTCCGGCCGTCCCCGATGCTCGCGTCGTCCTTCCACGTGAAGTGGAAGGACTCTCCCCGGCGCAGTTTCGCTCCGATGACGACTTGCAGGTGAGCCAGCAGGCGGTCTTCGAAATCGACTTTGACCATCGAGTCGTAGATGAATTTGCCCATGGCGATCCTCTCAGCCTGGATCCGTGGGCTCCGCGCCATACCGGGGCTGCGACCCTTCAATGAGGACCGTGACTTCAGTATGCGCTCGATCGACGCGGCAAACCAGGACTGCTCTTGTTGATGCCACACATTGCCACACGTGCCCGCGGAGAGTGGACGCGTGGCACTCCCGGGTTGACGTGTCAACCCCCTCAGCGGTTCCTGAAGATGGCGCCTACCGTAACCGGATCTCGAGAGGAGCTCAGCATGACAACAGCACGCGACATCATGTCGACGAACCCGAAGTGCATCGGCGAGAACGACACCTTGACGGATGCAGCTCGCTTGATGTCCGACCTCGACGTCGGCGCCCTGCCCATCTGCGGCGAGGATGGCCGCCTCAAGGGCATGCTCACGGATCGGGACATCGTCGTGAAATGCCTTGCTCGGGGCGGCGATCCGACTCAGGCCACGGCCGGCTCCCTCGCGGAGGGCAAGCCCGTGACGGTCGGAGCCGACGATGACGTCCGAGACGCTCTGACGACGATGGAAACCCATCAAGTGCGTCGCCTGCCGGTGATCGACGGCTACGATCTGGTGGGCATCATCAGCCAGGCCGACATCGCGCTGTCGCTGTCGGCCACTCAGACCGGCGAGGCGGTCGAGGCGATCTCGGAGTGAGGTGACCTCAGGCTGCTGCCGGAACCGACGCACATCGACGACGGAGCGGACCGATGAAGGCGTTGACGACTCGCGTGGGGTCGTACGTCACCGGCGACGCGGTGGCGGACGCCGTGCTGAGCTACGCGCTCGCGCTGGCCCGCGCACGGCAGCTCGATGTCGTCGACATCCCGTTCATCTCGGGTGGCGGCGAGGTGGCGCGCGTGACGATGATGGTCGGCTGGCTGGTCGACATCGATGCGATCAGTCGAGGCCACGGTGATCCCGAACTGACGGACTCGGCACTGACCGATGACCTGAAGGCGCGCGAAGGCTCGCTCCACGCTCATGGCAACACGCCACTGAGCGCCGATGACCTGGTCAGCCTCGACGCGATGGGGGAATACTGAGGGCACGGTCTCGGTGCGCCGCAGAGTACGTCGCGGACTCCGCTCTGGCAACCCTGTTCGGCGATTTCCGAGAAGTGGCTAGTTTGCGGTCATGACCCCAGACACCTCAGAGCCCCGAGAGCCGGCCCCGTCGGCCTACACGGCGCGGCCGGGCGACGACGCCGCGGTCGATCGGGATGGCACGCTCCACTCCGACGTCCTCGAGCGTGAGCAGGCGCGTTTCGGAGGGTTCAAATTCGGCTCGGCATTCTTCGGCTGGCTGACGGCAACCGGCTTGACGGTGCTGCTGACCGCCCTGGTCGCCGCCGTCGGCACAGCCATCGGCGCCACCTCGGGCGCCACCGTGGACGAGGCGGCCGACGCTGCCGTGGAGAACACCGGCACGGTCGGGATCCTGGGCGCGATCGTCGTGGGCCTCGTGCTGTTCGTCGCCTACTTCGCCGGCGGATACGTCGCAGGGCGCATGGCGCGATTCAGCGGCGTGAAGCAGGGAATAGCAGTGTGGATCTGGGCGGTGGCGATCGCCATCGTGGTGGCCATCGTGACTGCGATCGCCGGCAGCCAGTGGGACATCCTGGCCAATCTGGACAGCTTCCCGCGCATCCCGGTGACACCCGAGACTGCGACGATCACCGGCATCCTCACCGCCGTGGGCGCCGCCGTCGTGACACTGGTGGGCGCGATCCTCGGCGGCATGACCGGCATGCGCTACCACCGAAGGGTCGATCGCGTCGGACTCGGACGCTGACCTCCGACGACGTGCTCGCCGGTCCTCCGACCAGGCTGGCGGTCGTCGGGCTCGGCCGGATGGGCCTGCCGATCGCTCGACCCCTCGCCCGCGCCGGCAACGACGTGGCTGTGTACGACGACGATCCGGATCGGATGCTGCGCGCGGCCCAGTCCGGCCTGCGGCTGGGCGATTCCGCGGCGACGGGCGAGCGAAGCCGGGTCTCCATTCGAGGTGTCCGCGCTCATCGCCCGTCTTCACAACGACGCACTCGACCGCTTCGGCCGGGTCGACGGCGAGATGCTGGTCGCGCGGCTGCTCGAAGAACGCGCGGGCGCAGTCCTGCGGGAGAGCGCCCTGCCACGATCGAACTGACGGACTATACGCCCGCGGCTGACGCTTGTACAGCTATCTGCGAAAACACCGGCATTCTGTCCGCGCCGTTTTCGCCGGAGTAGTCTGAAGAACGGATGTCCTGGACCCCGCCATTCGCGTGGCGCGTGGTGCGCGTCGCTGGGAAAGTGACAGGGGTCCGCTATGACAACCACATCCCCCCAGGTCGAGGCCTCGTCGCCGATCCGACACACGCGCGAGAAGAAAGCCAACGACTTCACCGAGTTGTCGCATCTGATCACGGAGAGCGGCCTCATGCGCCGCCGGTACGGCTACTACTGGACGAAGCTGCTGGCCGTCCCGCTCGTGCTCGCGGCCTTCGTGCTCGTCTTCATCTGGATCGGCGAATCGTGGTGGCAGCTGGTGACGGCGGCTGTCCTGGCCGTCGTGCTCACGCAGGTGGCGATGCTGGGCCACGATGCTGCGCATCGGCAGATCTTCCGCTCCGGCCGGTGGAACGACTGGACGTCGCTGATCATCGGGAACCTGTTCGTCGGGATGAGCTACGGCTGGTGGCAGCACAAGCACACTCGACACCACGCGAATCCGAACAAGATCGGCACCGATCCCGACATCGAACTGCCGGTCATCTCCTTCACCCCCGATCAGGCTGACCGGCGCCGGGCGAGCCGAAGTGGCGCGCTCGGCTGGATGATGGCGCATCAGGGTGTGTTCTTCTTCCCCATCCTGCTGCTGGAAGGACTGTCGCTGCACGCCTCGAGCGTGCGCCGCGTGTTCTCACCCGAGCCGCTGCGGCGCAGGGCCGTTGAGATCGCGTTCATCGCCGTCCGGCTGATCGGATACGTGCTGCTTGTGTTCCTGGTGCTGTCCCCCGGAATCGCGTTCGCGTTCCTCGGCGTGCAGCTGGGTCTGTTCGGCGTCTACATGGGCATGTCGTTCGCACCCAACCACAAGGGGATGCCGTTGGTGCCGGCCGACGTGAAGGTCGACTTCCTGCGCCGCCAGGTCCTGTTGAGCCGCAACGTCCGCGGCAGCCGCGTCCTGGACACCGTTATGGGCGGGCTGAACTACCAGATCGAGCACCACCTGTTCCCGTCGATGCCGCGGCCTCACCTGCGCGCCGCATCGAGGATGATCGCCCCGTACTGCCGCGACCACGGTGTCGCGTACACCGAGACGGGCTTGTGGCAGTCGTACGGGATTGTGATCCGCTACATCAATCGGGTCGGGCTCGGCGAGCGGGATCCGTTCGAATGCCCGATGCTGCAGCAGCGGGCGGCGGTCTAGCCGAATTCCGCACGGAGACGAGGGGACGGCCTCCCTCCCGCTGTCGAGATCAGTCGTCGCCGACGGACGGGTGCTCCGCGGTCGAGAACCGGATCAGCTTGTGGGTCCCGTCGCACCAGGGCTTGATCGCCGAGGCGCCGCAGCGGCACAGCGCGACGGTGCGACGCGGGTTGCGCAGCACCGCTCCGTCGTCGCCGATGATCTCCACCGCGCCGCGGACGAGCAGTGGACCGTCCGCGCAGGCCGTGATCTGCGGCGCGCGTCGCTCATCCATGGACTGCCCTCCTCGACGCGACCTTTCGGGGCGGCATCCTGAGCAGGCCTGTGTCCGGTCCGGGACGCAGCGAGCTGCGGCCCGCCTCGAATGCGGAGCGGATGCCGTCCGCGGCGCGACCGTCGACCGCGAGACATGCCGCGGCGCCGAAGAGGATATCGGGGACGAGGTCCGGCCGGTCCTCACCCAGGGAGCCCGCAAGATCGTGGGCGGCGATCTGCTCGTGCACCGCGTCAGCCTCGACGTGCTCGTCGAAGTACTCCGTCACGTCCGCGCCGAAACCGAGGCGACGGAAACCGTCGGCGTACATGCGGTTCGGCAGCGACGAGGTCATCTCGAACGCGGCCAGGTGCCCGACGATCGCGCCGATCAGCCGTCGGTTGATTCCGAACATCGACATGGCATTCTGCGAGGCCAGGACGGTCGCGGGAACCAGGTCCAGGTACGCGCCGTACGTCGAATCGAGCCCGACGCCGCGCATGGTGCGGGCGAAGATCTCGGCGTGCATCCGCTCGGGACGGCCCGCGCCGTACTCGTCGGATTGGATCTCGACCAGCGCGACCTTCGCGCGGCCGGTCAGTCGTGGGATCGCCCACGAGTGCGGGTCGGCTTCCCGCAGGGTGTAGATGCTGCGCTGGATGACGAACTCACGAGCCTGCTCGAGGCTGGCGTGCTTGGCCACGTAGCGCGCGAGCGACCCTCCCGGCGTGGGCGCGGTCAGCGCGAACAGGGCTGCGGCGATGTCCGCGGCATCCGCTCGGGGAAGCGCGGGGATCGGGGTCTCGCGCCGAAGCGCATCCTCGAAGCTCCTCTCGATGGCCGTCCTCATCTGGAGCAGCGCAGGATGCCACTCCCACTCCGGGTCGATCCAGGCGAGCGAGCCGTACGCGCACGCGTAGAGCAGGAAGAGCGACAGCTGCAGATCCTCATCGGCCGTGATGTCGTCCGCGGCAGCGACCGCCACATGCGTCGCGTGCAGAAGGGCGGTGGGCACCGGTACTGCGGGATCGCCGTGATCGAGCGTGCTGAGAAGCAGACTGCTGACCGGGCCGCGGTCGGCAGGGCGGACGCCTGGTCCTCCCGCGATGTCGGCGATCGTCATCGATACTCCTCGGGCTTCGCACCATGGCAGGCCGGCAGTGCCCGTCCTCCAGCAACGATGTCACCCTCCTGATCGCGACGACGTGGGGTTGACGAGGCCGGCGGGGCGGGGTAGCCGGCGTCGACTGCGCGCCGCGGCGCCGCGAGCGCGGGATGTTACGCGGAGCCTCCGCCGATGTCCAGCCCCGGCTCCCACCCTGGACGGAGGCGAAGAGTGGGAACTCCCCGCCCGGGCTATCAGGAGGATTCATGTATTTCCACGTGCAGCAGCTGATCAACGACATCGAGCAGGACGAGCCGGACCCCGCCGCGGCGAACGCGCTCCAGGAAGGCCTCGGCGGTCAATTCGGCGAGATGCGGACGATGATGCAGTACCTGTTCCAGAGCATCAACTTCCGCGGACCATCGGGCAAGCCCTACAAGGACCTCCTGCAGGGGATCGGCACCGAGGAGATCAGCCACGTCGAACTGATCGGCACGACGATCTCGCGTCTGCTGGACGGGTCACCGCGCTACAGCGGCAAGCCGACCAACCCGGTCGACAAGCCGAGTGCGGGTGGCGCAGTGCCTCTGAGCATCGCGCTCGATCACAGCAACATCCACCACTACCTGGTCGGCGCGCAGGGTGCGCTGCCGGTGGATGCCGCGGGCAACCCGTGGATGGGCTCCTACGTCTACAACTCAGGCAACCTCGTGCTGGATCTGCTCTACAACCTCATGCTCGAATCCACCGGTCGGCTGCAGAAGTGCCGGATCTACGAGATGACGGCGAACAAGACCGCACGCTCGACCATCGCTTACCTGATCGTCCGCGACCAGGCGCACGAGAACGCCTACGCCAAGGCACTCGAGACTCTCGGCGTGAGTTGGCGTACCGCGCTGCCGATTCCGAAGACGAACGCCGAGTCGTTCCCCGAGGTGAAGAAGCTCATCGAACTGGGGCTTCAGAACAAGCAGTACTCGTTCGATCTGACCGCTCAGTCCGAGGCGGGCAAGATCTTCCAGGGAGCCTCACCGTCGGATCCGGATGCCGTGCTGGATGCGAGCGAGCAAGCACCCGAGGGAGTTCCCGCTGACGATCTCGCCGGAGCGTCCCGAAGAGTTCTCTCCGGGTGCCGACAAGGAGCTGCGCGCACTCATCGAAGCGACAGCGGCGATGGAGATGGCCGACATCGACGCGACCTTCGGCAAGCTCTGAGAGGGTCGAGCCCCACAGTGGAGGTGAGCGGATGACATTCGAACCCCGGCACGCGATCGTGACCGGATCCGACTCGGGCATCGGCCGCGCCACCGCTGTGGCGCTCGCGGATGCCGGGCTCGACCTGGGCATCACATGGCACACCGACGAGCGTGGGGCGGCTGAGACCGCGGACATGGTCCGTGCCCGCGGCGGGCGGGCCGTCGTCTCGCGATTGGATGCAGCGAACGCTGCCGGCGCGGGCGCTGTCGTCGACTCGCTGATCGCCGAACTCGGCGGATGCGACGTCTTCGTCAACAACGCGGGCACCGGCGACAACGCACCGTTCGTCGAGCTGACGCTCGAGCAATGGCGCCACACCGTGGCCGTCGATCTCGACGGGCCGTTCGTCCTCCTCCAGCGCGCGGCGCGGCACATGGTCGCAGCCGGACGCGGGGGTCGGCTCATCGCGATCACCAGCGTGCACGAGCACCAGCCGCGGGTGGGCTCCGCTGCATACGATGCAGCGAAACACGGCCTCGGCGGCCTGATGAAGACGATCGCACTGGAGCTGGGTGAGTACGGCATCACGGCGAATTCGGTCGCTCCGGGCGAGATCGCCACGCCGATGACCGATCAGGAGGATGTCGACCCGCGCACCGTGGATCGGCCGGGCGTCCCCCTCGGGCGCCCAGGCGATCCCGAGGAGATCGCCGCTGTCGTCGCCTTCCTGGCCTCACCGGCGGCGTCCTACGTGACCGGCGCATCCTGGGCGGTTGACGGAGGGATGCTGCAGATGGGACCGCAGGCCGGCTCCCACATCACCGGGCACGGGTGGCGCAAGGCCGGCGCCTAGCTCCCGTCAACCGCCGCGCGTCAGGCTCGGCGGGAACCTCATTCTGCGTGCAGGATCTCGCAGTCGCCTCCGGGCGCGAGGATGGCCTGATGGCCGTCGTCATACCGGACGACGAGCAGCGGGTTCTCCTCGCTGCCGCGTACCTCGATGACCTCGCCCACGCGCTCGGCGGCGCCGACGATGCGTCCGTGGATACGGACGCGATCACCCACTGTGGCGTGCATCGTCGACCACCTCCCAGGGTCAGAATAGCGCGCGTGTCACGGCCAGACGAGGGGTTCGGCGGCGCATCCCGCACGGCTGGGTAGCGTGGGCGGGTGACCCCGGATCCCATCGACGCGACGCTGATCGACGAGGCACTGGTGCGAACGCTGCTTGAGGAGCAGTTCCCGCAGTGGAAGGAGCTGCCGATGCGGTTCGTCGAGCGGGGTGGCAACGACCATCGGATGTTCCGGCTCGGCGACGACCTCGTCGTCCGGCTCCCCAGCGCGCCGGGCTACGTGCCCCAGGTCGACAAGGAGCAGACCTGGCTCCCGCGCCTTGCACCCATGCTGCCGTTGCCCGTCCCGGAGGTCCGGGGCATCGGCCGACCATCCGCCGTCTTCCCCGCACCGTGGTCGATCTACGACTCGGTCGTGGGAGAGCCGGCATCCGCGGCTGCCATCGACGACCCCTCCCGCTTCGCGGCCGATCTCGCCGGGTTCCTGCGGACCCTGCGATCGGCCGACACGGCAGGCGCACCCGGTCCTGGCCTGCACAGCGCATTCCGCGGCGGCCCGCTGGAACACTGGGACGCGGAGATGCGCGACATCCTGCATCGTGTGCACGGGGCTGAGCGCGACAAAGCAAGCGGAATCTGGCGCGACGCCCTCGCAGCGTCCTTCACGGCATGCGACACGGTCATCCTGTGGACGTACTTCCGCGGTCGCGCGCGGGACGTCTTCCGTCAGGAGCTCGCGGTCGACGAGGCGACCTGGGCGCGCGAACGGGGCTGGACGCTCTGGAAGGCGCTGATCATGCTCACCAACAAGCCTCGGGGTCAGTCGGAGTTGGCCCGGAGGGTGCTGGACCAACTGCTCGCCGGCGTCTGAGGACGCCGGCGTCCTCAGCGGAATCCCTCGGCCTGCGTACGCTCATCGGCGACGCGAACGCCGTACCGATACGCGAGCTTCCCGCCGAGCCAGCCGGAGACTCCGACGAGGAGCAGGCCGATCACGGTGAGCACCAGCCCCACCACGCTCACTTCGTCGTGGTCCTGCGAGGCGCGCACGGCCCAGTTGACGGCGAAGAGGACCACGGCGCCCAGATTCAAGCCCATGTGGATGAGGGCTGTGCGCCGAGCCGCAGTGCCGCGAGCGAGCGTCGCGAGGTCCAGAAGACCGAAGACAGCCGCGACCACAGCACCCACAACGCCGATCGCGATCAGGATCTGCGCCCCGATCGTGTATGGCGTCGCATCATCCGCGAAAAGACCGATGATGTCGAAGATGACGCTCGCCGTCCATGTGCCGATCGGGATGGTGACCAGTATCGGGTGAAAAGGATGACCGTATGGGCCCGCGAGCGGCGTCCGGGGATGCTTGGCCCGCGTCTGCGGCTGTGTGTCGTTCATGACTCCGTCCTTCCCGGGGGTGAGTTGGCGCAATCGGTTCGGCTTGCCAGGACAAGACGGTACGTCTGCCGTCTCGGCCGGTCGGAGGGGCTTGACAAGGCTGCGTCGGAACGTCCAGATCGCGGCCCGGCACAGATCACACGCCGGCCGACCACGCGACATAGCGTCATCGGCTGAGCCGTGCAAGGCGGTGCGGTCATCCCTGCCGTCGACGCAGGATGAAGGCATGAGCGGAAAGTCGGATCTGCGGGGCAAGACCATCGTGATCACCGGCGCGTCCAGCGGTCTGGGCCGGGGCGCCGCGGAGAAACTCGCCGAGCAGGGTGCGAAGGTGGTGATCGCCGCGCGCCGCGGGCGAGTGCTGGACGATCTTGCGGAACAGATCCGAGCCGCGGGCGGTATCGCACTGGTGGTCGAGGTCGATGTCAGCGCACCCGACGATATCGCCCGACTCGCGGCTGCGGCCCTCGAGAGCTTCGGGCGCATCGACGTGTGGATAAACAACGTCGGCATCGGAGCGCTCGGCGCGTTCTGGGAGGTCCCGATCGAAGACCACGCCCGCGTGATCGACGTCAACCTGAAGGGCCTTCTCTACGGTGCGCACGCGGCGCTGCGGCAGTTCCGGGCGCAGGGCGAAGGGATCCTGGTGAATGTGGGATCGGTCGAGAGCGAGGTCCCCCTCGTCTACCAGTCCTCTTACGCGGCGTCCAAAGCAGCCGTGCTGAGCCTCGGCAGGGGCCTGAACGAAGAACTCCGCCTCACCGGCGAGCACCGCACCATCAAGGTCGGCACGATCATGCCGTGGGCGGTGGACACTCCGTGGTGGACCCACGCCGCGAACTACACCGGTCAGGCGCCGCGCATGGCGCCGATGGATGACCCCGCGTCAACCATCGATGCCATCGTCCAGGCGTGCACCTCGCCGAAGGAGGAGCATCGCGTCGGCGCGAAGGCCCACGTCGCCGACATCTCGCATCGCCTCTTCCCGGACCTCACCGAGCGGCTCTCGGCCAAGACCGCCGACGCGGAGTCGCAGAAAGGATCAACCGTTCCACCTACGACCGGGGCGATCTACGCGCCGATCGATGAGGGCACGACCGTCGAGGGCGGCATCCGGGACCGTATGAGACGAGAGGATGCTGCGCGGCGCGAGTGAGCGGGAGATTGCCGGCATGGCCACGTTGTGCCCCGCCGGAGCTCTTCACATCTCGTAGTCCGCCCAGTCGGGCGGTGTCTCGGCCTTCGCGATCTCGGCGGTCGGCGACGGGGAACCGAAGTGCCGCAGCCGCTCGGCCTCTTGGTGCATGTACGTGACGAGACCCTCGTCTGCCACCTCATCGAACTCGGACTGCTCCTCGTTCGAGATCAGCTGGCTCGCCGGGCCGATCAGAACTTCGGAGCGACCGGGCGATCCATCCTCGTTGAGGGTCGGCACGTCGATCGTGGAGGATGCTCCCACCTGCGCAAGCGCCTGCGCGTAGTCCAGGAGCGCACGTGCGATCGCCGTACCGGTGACGATCGAATTGCCCGCATAGTGAATCCTGTCCATGGGTCATCTATACCCTTTCGGAACGCCGTTCACCCGGGTCTTTCTTTATCGGCGAGCGTGAGGTACGCGCGGGTTCGCCGGTTCGCGCGAGTGGCGGACTCGCACGCTCGATACGCTGAGAGTCAGTCGGTGGGTGGCTCGAGGCCGCGGTGCCGAGCCGAGATGGGATGGTCGCATGCTTATCACCGGTGCCGTGCTGGAACGGTCGGGCGCTGAGCCGCCGTACGCCCAGTCCCGTCCCTTCCGCGTGGGGCCGCTCGAGCTCGACGGTCCGGCGGAGGGCGAGCTGCTCATCCGTATCGAAGCGGCGGGAGTTTGCCACTCCGATCTCAGCGTCGTCGACGGCAACCGCCCTCGCCCCCTGCCGATGCTGCTCGGTCACGAGGCAGCCGGCATCGTCGAAGAGGTCGGCCCCGGCGTGACAGATGTCGCGAACGGCGACCGGGTCGTGATGACGTTCCTCCCCCGCTGCGGCCGATGCGACGCGTGCAGAACCGGTGGCCGGCTCCCGTGCTCGGTCGGCTCCGCGGCGAACGCGGCGGGCACGCTGGTCGGCGGGGGCCGGCGCCTCTCTCGCGACGGTGTCGACGTCCACCATCACTTGGGCGTCAGCGGCTTCGCGACGCACGCCGTGGTGAGCAGGACCTCGATCGTCCCCGTGGACCCCGACGTTCCTGCCGAGATCGCGGCGCTGCTCGGCTGCGCCGTGCTGACCGGCGGCGGCGCGGTCATCAACGCCGCACGCCCCGCTGAGGGTTCGACGGTGATGATCGTCGGTCTCGGCGGCGTCGGCATGGCGGCGCTGCTGGTGGCTCTCGCACTCGGCCTCCAGGTCGTGGGAGTCGATGCGCTCCCCGCCAAGCTCGACCTCGCCCGATCGCTGGGCGCCGCGGCGGCGCACCTGCCCTCGGACGCGATCGACCTCGGCGTTCGAGGCCCTGTCGTCATCGAGGCCGCCGGCTCGGCACGCGCATTCGAGACCGCACTTGCGCTGACGGCGCCCGGCGGGACGACGGTCACAGTCGGCCTGGCTGCACCGGATGCCCGCGCGGCGGTGTCGCCCCTGCTGCTGACGGCCGAAGCCCGCACGATCGTCGGCAGCTACCTCGGGTCCGCGGTGCCGAGCCGCGACATCCCGCGCTACGTAGAGATGTGGCGTGCGGGGCGGCTGCCCCTCGAGCGGCTCGTCTCCTCCCGCGTCAGGCTCGACGAGATCGAAGAGGCGATGGACCGGCTCGCGACCGGCTCGGAGTTGCGCCAGATCATCACCTTCGACGGGGATGCCGGCTGACCGGCCGCCGACGGCGGAAACCGCGGGCGAATCAGGCGGCGATGCGAAGAACGACACTCCCACGCTTGCCGGCGTCGACGTACCGGTGCGCTTCCGCGATGTCGGCGAGAGCGAACACGCGATCCACGACCGGCCGGAGTGCGCCGGACTCGGCGAAGGCGGAGAGCGCGCGGAGGTCGGAAGCTGTGAAACCGGGGTCGCCGACGACGATGTGCTTGCCGCTTCGCCGGCTGCGCACGCCGGCCGTGAGCAGCCCGCCGAGGTCGGTGATGACGGCCAGCAGTGTTCCTCCCGGCGCGATCATGTCGCCCACGCGATCGAACGATGCGGTGCCGGCGCAGTCGACGATGACGTCGTAGGTGCGCCCTTCTTCGGTGAAGTCCACCTTTGTGTAGTCGATGACCCGCTCGGCGCCGAGCGAACCCACCAGATCCGCATTCACACCGCGGCAGACGGCCGTCACGGTGGCGCCGGCGTGCCGGGCGAGCTGCACCGCGGCCGTCCCGACGGCGCCCGAAGCGCCGGTCACGAGCACCGTGGAGCCAGGCCGCACGTTCGCCCTTTTCAGGAACGCCTGAGCGGTGATGCCGCCGAACACCAGAGCGGCGGCATCCTCGAATCCCATATTGCGGGGCTTGCGCGCAACGGCGCCCCGCTCACTCACGGTCACGTACTCGGCGTGGCCGCCGAACCGGGATCCGAGCATTGCGATCACTTCGTCGCCTGGCCGGAATGACGTCACATCGGCCCCGACTGATTCCACTATTCCCGCGACATCCATGCCCAGGACACGACGCCGCGGGCTGAAGATCCCCAACGACAGAGCAGTCAGCGGGCCGAGCCCACGCGGCACGTCCTTGCTGCGCGCGCGGTGGTCGGCCGCGCTGACCGTGCTGGCGTGCACTTTGATCAGCAGCTCGTCGGCCCTCGGCGCTGGACGCGGGATGTCGTGGACGAACACGACGTCCGGCCCACCGAATCGGCGGTAGGTGGCGGCCCTCATGAGTGTTGCGGTGGCTGTCGTGGATCGCATCGTCGATGACATTTCGACTCCTTCCGAAAGGTGTACAACGTACACCTTCACCCCGACGATAAGGTGTACGATGTACGCCTGTCAAGAGGTCTTCTGAGAACCGTCCGAAGGGATCCGCTGTGGCTGACCGCTTGGAAGCCCCGCCCCGTGCCCGACTCAGCCGCGATCGTGTGCTGGCGGCCGCGGTTTCGCTCGCAGATGAGATCGGGCTGGACGCGCTGAGCATGCGTCGGCTCGCAGACGAGCTCGATGTGGTGCCGATGGCGCTCTACAAGCACGTCGCCGACAAGGAGGATCTGCTCGACGGGATGGTCGAGGTGCTCGTCCGCGAGATCGAACTGCCCCCGGCGGGCCTGGACTGGCGGACCGGCGCTCGCCGGCGCGTGCTGTCCGCTCGCCGCGAGCTGCTTCGCCACCCGTGGGGGCGTCAGGCCATCGAGTCGCGCAAGCGGAAGACCCCAGCGGTGCTGGAGTACATGGACTCGCTCATCGGCCTGTTCCTCGCGGACGGATTCTCCGCGGATCTCACGCACCATGTCATGCACGCGATCGGCGGGCGCATGTGGGGGTTCACTCAGGAGGTGTTCGAGGAACCTCCGGCCGCCTCGACGAGCGGGCGACCGGCCATGCCGACGCCGATCAGCGCCGCAGAATTCGAACAGCTCACCCAGCACTTCCCCAACATCGCGACGATGGCGGCTGTCGCTCAGCACGATGACGGGACGGTGGTCGCGCGCGGCTGCGACGACCAGTTCGAGTTCGAGTTCGCCCTCGACCTGATGCTCGACGGCATCGAGCGGCTGCACCGGAACGGGTGGACCCCGGCTGACGCCGAGCTCACGCGGCGGTGAACGTACACCCGGCCGGCGCCGGCGTCCACCCTGGTTGCGCCGGACAGCGGAGGCGTAGGGTTCGGTTCACCAGTGAGCGAAGGAGCACCCCATGACCGGAGCGGACAACCCAGCCGGTGGCACCCCGGACGATGGATCCCTCGAAGGGCCCGATGTCGAGCTGCCCACCGGCGGCGGTCTCGACGAGAACGACTCGAAGGGCACGCCGAAGCCCGGCGGGCTCGGGCAGGACGGCACGATTCCACCCGCCCCCGACGGCGTCGCTGCGGGGCATACCGGTGAGCAGTCGACTTTCGAGCCCGAGGAGGACGAAGCGGCGGACGCCTGATCGCCACCCGTCCCACCGCTGAGAGTCGCTGCGGCCCGTCGCGAACCCCTAGATGAGCCAGGCGTAGCCGTAGGGTCCCAGTTTCACACCTCGATGAACGCTGCCCGTGACGGCATCCGTTCCGCTCAACGTGGGCAGGTCCACGTCCTCGTCACTCACGTTGACGACCGCGGTGATCTCACTGGCGGTACCCGCCGCACGACGCACGACCAGAACGCGGTCATCCAGCGGGACGACCGACTGATCGACGAAGGGGGAGAAGCCCGGAAGCGTGCGCCTCACCTCCAAGAGATGCCGCAGGCCCTCCAGCAGACCCGATCGACGGGGCGAGGACACGAGCTCGTCGGCCAGCTGATCGGCGTCGAGAACCTCGCGGTTGATGCGGCGCGCGATGTCGCTCTCCTCCATCCCCACGCGGTCCTGGCCCGACCCGAGCAGCGAGTGGTAGTAGATCGCGGGCACCCCGACCAGCGACAGGAGTATCGCGTGCGCGGCCAGCCCGCGGGCCACCGCGGCGGCATCCGGATCGGGGTTCTCCGGGTCCACGAGCGCGTCGAGGTAGTTCGTGTTCAGCTCGTACACCCCCTCTGATCCGTCGGGACGGCGTGCCATCGACACCCGTCCGCCGCGCGCCAGCGTGCGCTCGACGAGAAGCGTCCGGTCGTCATCGGTGAGGAGGCCCTCGGTCGGCCGGATGCCGATGCCGTCATGGCTCGCGAGGAAGTTGAACCAGGTGGCGGTCGGGCTGACCGGACCGATGCCCGAGGCCCACGCGGCCAGGGCGGTCGCCTGCCCGGTCACGAACGCGTGCAGCACGAGCGGCGGGAGCGCGAACTGGTACACCATGTGCGCCTCGTTCGAGCCGTCACCGAAGTAGGTGATGTTGTCGGCGTGCGGGACGTTGGTCTCAGTGAGCAGCAGCGTTCCCGGGGCGAGCGCGTCAACGAGCACCCGCCAGATCCGGATGATCGCGTGCGTCTGCGGGAGGTGGATGCAGGTGCTGCCGGACTCCTTCCACAGGTAGCCGATCGCGTCCAGGCGCACCGTCGTGGCGCCATGGGCCAGGTAGCCGAGCAGCACATCGGTGAGGTCGAGCAGGACGGCGGGCGTGCTCGGGTCGATGTCGACCTGGTCGGGTCCGAAGGTCGTCCACGCGCGCGCAGCGGAGCCGTCCGGCCGCACGTACTCGTGCACGAGCGGGGTCGTGCGCGGGCGCACCACATGGGACACGTCGAAGCTCGCACCGGGCTCGAGGAAGTAGCCGTCGAACGCGGGATCGCGCGCCAGCCAGCCGTGGAACCAGGGGCTCGAGCTGGACACGTGATTCGCGACGAAGTCCAGGGCGAGGGCATGGTCGGCGCGAAGGTCGGCGATGTCGTCCCACGAGCCGAGCTCCGGATTGACCTGGCGATGGTCGACGACCCCGAATCCGTCGTCGCTGGTCCACGGGTAGATCGGCAGCAGGTGCACGTCGGTCACGGCGTCGCGGACGTGCTCGCGCAGCACCGAGGCGAGCGTGTGCAGCGGCGCCTCACCGGGCCGGCGGAACGCGTCGCCGTAGGCGATGAGATATGCCGTGCCCTCGTCGGGGCGCACCCTCTCGGTACGGTCAAGCTGCGGCGCCCAGCGCTCCGCCAGATCCAGCAGCCCGTCGAGCACCTCATCGGCGCGCGGGCCGTACAGCTGCGCGACGAGGGGCGTCAGCTTCGCCCGCAGAGCTTCCCTGTCCACCGTGCTCATGCGCGGGTCTCCTCCAGCAGTTTTCGCACCAGCTGCATGCCGTGCTCGTCGAGCTCGGCCAGCCGATCCGAGAATCCGCGCAGTCCGGGTGCGGCCAGCACCACGTCGGCCCACTCGTCGCGCAGCGCGAACTCGGGCCGGGCGACCAGGCAGTCCGGGTCGTTGGTCCACAGCCGGCCGTCCTGCCAGGCCCGCGCCTCGAGCGACATGCGTCCGCGCAGCCCCTGCGATCCGTCCTCCCCGCCCTCGTGGAAGGTGTCGGGCGAGACGCGCATCGCGTCCACCAGCCCCACACTCGGCAGGATCGGAGCGCCGCAGCCGAGCAGGTAGGCGTCCTCGCCCATCGTCTCGCGGATCAGCGCCAGTCCCGACCGGTACGCCTCGATCGGCGTCGAGTCCCGATCGCGGCGCTCGCCGGGTACGGCGCCGGAATAGAGGAAGTCGAGCTTGACGTAGTCGACCCCGAGCTCGCGCACCGCCGCGAACACGTCGCCCAGGTGCGAGCGCACCCCGGGATGCGTCAGATCCAGTCCGACCAGGTCGTCGCCCCAGTTGTAACCCGCGGGGCCGGTCAGCCACTCGGGATGCTGCCGAGCAAGGTCCGAGCGAGAACCGACGCTGAACGGCGCGAGCCAGAGCCCTGCCCGCCGCCCGCTGTCGCGGATGGCATCCACCGCGTCGGCGCAGAGACCCGAACCGCGGGTTCGGTGTCGTCCACTCACCCGTTCCGAGACTCCAGCCGTCGTCGATCTGCACGACGTCCACGGGCAGCCGCCGGTCCTCGATGGCCCTCAGGTTCTCCAGCACGTCCGCCGCGGTGACCTCCTCGAAGTAGCGGTACCAGGTGCACCACACTCGGGGTGCGGTCGCGCTGACCCTCGCATCGGATGCCGCGCCGAAACGGTCGCCGTATGCCTCCAGCGCCTTCGAGCCGGGCGACCAGGCGCTCGAAGTCGCGGCATCCGTCGACCAGGCCTCGACCGGGGCATCGGCCTCGACCACGACTCGGTCGCCGCGCCACTCAGCCGAGATCGAAGGGACCACGGACGAGGCATCCAACGTCCCGTACGAGCGGACGGGCTCGCCGTTGCCGGGGTCGACGACGAGGAGGCCTTCCCCCTGGACGCCCTCTTCGGGCAGCGTCGTGCCGGGACGGAATCGCATCAGGTGCTGCCAGGCCTGGGCCGGCCGGTGCGCCTCTGCGCCGCGCCGGTACCATGTGGTCGGGCTCCAGCTCTGCCACCCCTCGGCGTAGATCCGGGCGTCCGGCCCGACCGGCACGTCGTCGATCGCGATCATGCGCGGACCCCCTGAGTGTGCGCCGCCGTGCTGAGGAAGAGGCCGTCGGTACGGATGGGCGAACCGCCCGCCGCCGCGGAGCTCACCGCGGCCTGGCCCAGCCGAACGGTGGCGAGGACATGCTCGGCCGAGTTCTCCGGCTCGCGGTCCTCGACGATCGCGGTCAGCAGCTCGCCCATCGTCCCGGCGAAGCCGTCGGTGAACCACTGGCCCTCCAGCGCGAAGCGGGTGCGCTCGTCGCCGCGTTCGAGTTCGAGGAAGTCGCTGCCCAGCAGCACGCTCCCGCGGATGGTCCCCTCGGTGCCGTGGATCCAGAAGGGGCAGCCGCCCGCTCGCGCCCGCGCGTTGCCCACGACGCGGATCGACGCGCTGGCGCCGGATGAGAGCGCCAGCTGCACGCTCGCGTGCCACGGATTGCGTGCGTCGTCCGGCTGGCCCGGCACACGGGAGTCCTGGGCGGTCACGCTCAGCACCTCGGTGCCTTCGAGCCAGCAGCGCGTGATGTCGATCCAGTGCACGAGGTAGTCGCTCAGCAGCATGTGGGGCACGTCGTCGAAGGCCGTACCGGCGAGGGGCGGCAGCGGCTTGTCGTGCAGGTGCGTCACTCCGACCACCTGTCCGATGTCGCCGCGCCGCACCAGCAGCGTCGCCAACCGCCATGCGGGCGCCCACCGGGCGTTCTGATTCACCGCCACCCGGATGCCGTGCTCGCGCGCCGACGCGAGCACGGTCTCGAGCCGCGGGAGCTCTGCGGCGTCGACGCTCAGCGGCTTCTGCGCCAGGACGTGCTTTCCCGCGGCGACCGCGTCCGCGATGAGGTCGAGCCGGCCAGCGGGCCCGGTGGCGATGTCGACGACGTCGACCGCAGGGTCGGCGAGCAGCTCGGCGACGGAGTCGTGTGCCGTTCCGACGCCGGACTGCGCGGCCAGGTCGCGAGCGGAAGAGGCCGTTCGCGAGGCGATCGCAACGACGGGGATCCCCCACGCGGCATACGCCGGCAGGTGCGCGGTGCGCGCGATCCCGCCTGCGCCGATCAGGCCGACGGGCAGTGTTGCCCGGGCGGGCACCTGAGGGCGGTAGTCGGGCAGCTCGTTCACCGCTCGCGCTCCGGGGCCGCATCGAACCGCAGCACGGCCTGGAGGACCTCGGGGTCGCCGGAGTCCAGGCGCTCGAACACAGCGGCGACGGCATCCGCATCGACGACATCGGAGATGAGCGCCGACGCGTCGACCGCGCCCGAGTAGATCTGATCCATCACGGTGCGGACGAGCCGGGGCTGATCCCACCGCCCGCCGAGCCCGACGGGCACGCCCGAGATCTGGCTTGCGACGATCCGCACGCGGTTGTGATGGAACTCCTCGCCCAGCCGCAGGTTCGATGCGCCGCCCTGATAGAAGCCGGATGCCGCGACGAGGCCCTCGACGACGACGGAGCGCACCGCCTCGTGCAGCGCGCGGTCCGCACCGGAGAGCTCGATCGCGCTGTCTGCCCCGCCTCCGCGTCAGCTCGCGGATCAGCTCGCCTGCGCCACCCGGCCGCATTGCGTCGACGACCTCGGCCGCGCCGAACGCGGCTGCGATCGCCAGGCGTCCCGGCTGCGTGTCGACCGCGAAGACACGGCCCCCGGACAGCGTCGCCAGTCGCGTCGCGAGCAGACCGATGACGCCCTGACCGAAGATCGCGACCTGCTCGCCCAGCCGCACGTCGGCCGCGAGCACGGCGTTCAGAGCAATGGAGCCGACTCGGGCGAACGTGCCGAGCACGGGATCGACGTCGCGCGGCAGGACCCGCCACGCGATCGCGGATGCCGGGACGACCGCGTCGCTGCGATGCCCCCAGATGCCGTGCACCACGTCGCCGACCCCGACGTCGTCGACGTCGTCGGCCACCTCGACGATCTGGCCGACCTCGGAGTACCCCCATCCCTGAACGGGATACCCGAAGCTCGGCTCACCGGGCACGAAGAGGCGGCGCTGCGAGTCCCACGTCGAGGTGAGGTACGGGTTCGTCCCCCGGTACGCGGTCAGCTCGGTGCCGGCCGAGATGCCGGAGTACCAGGTGGCGACCCGCACCGAGCCGGGAACGAGCGGCGCAGCATCCGTCTGGACGAGCTCGACCGTGCCGGGCGCGGTGAATTGGACGATTTCAGGCACGAGGGACGAGCCTCCCTTTCCGAGGGTTCATGCGGGCCGAGGTCAGCCCTTTTCGGCGCCGGCGGTGAGTCCGCCGACGAGCAGCCGCTCCGAGGCGAAGAACAGGATGATGATCGGCAGGGTCAGGATGACCGAACCCGCCATCAGCACCGTGGTCGGCACCTCGATGCTTCCGGACAGCTGCGACAGGCCGAGCGACACCGTCCACGAGTCGCGCTTTTCGACCAGGAACAGCAGGGCGAACAGGAACTCGTTCCACGCGATCATGAAGATGAACAGACCGTTGGACACGAGCGCCGGCATGGCCAGCGGAAGACTGATCTTCCACATCGTCTGCAGCCGGTTGCACCCGTCGATCGCCGCCGCCTCTTCAAGCGAGACAGGAACAGTCGCGAAATAGTTGCGCAGCGTGTAGATCGACACGGCGGCCACCTGTGACACGTACACGATGACGAGTCCGACCAGCGATCCCCGCAGCCCGACCTGCGTGAAGAAGACGAACAGCGGGACGGCCAGAAGGATCGCGGGGAAGAAGTACACCGCGAGGAACAGCCCCGACACCTGGCGACGGCCGAAGAAGTTCAGCCGGCTCACCGCGTACGAGCCGGGGATCGCCACCAGAAGCGTGAGTGCGACCGTGCTCAGCGCGACGATCAGCGAGTTGCGCATGAAGACGATGAAGCCCTGCCCGCCGTCCGAGACCGGCGCCAGCACATCGAGGTAGGTCGACAGGTCGAGCTCGTCGATCGAGACCCACAGCGCACCGGGGTCGGCGAGCAGTGAACCGAGGGTGCGGAAGCTCAGCAGCACCATGTAATAGAAGGGGAAGATCGACACGAGCAGCAGCAGGACGATCACGATCGGCCGCAGGATCCTGAAGAGCCCGTTCTCGAAGCGATCGCGATTGAAGCCGCCGGATTTGCGGGTCGTCGTCCGCTCGACGGTTGCGGCGGTCATGCCTGCTCCTCCTCACGGCCGAAGAGCCTCAGATAGACGGTCACGAGCACCGCGAGGATCGCGGCCAGCACGAGCGCCTGTGCGGCGGCGGCGCCGATGTCGCCTCGCGCGGTCATGTAGTCGAACACGCGCACCGCGACCACCTCGGTCCCGGCGCCACCGCCGGTGAGCAGATAGATGTCGTCGAAGTTGTTGAACGTCCAGATGAACCGCAGGACGGTCAGCACCGCGATCGTCGGGAGCAGCTGCGGCCAGAGGATGTGCCAGAAGCGCTGGCTGGGCGTAGCGCCGTCGATGCGCGCCGCCTCGTCGAGCACTTCGGGCACAGCCTGCAGGCGGGCGGTGAGGAAGAGGAAGGCGAAGGGGAACGACCGCCAGGCCTCGAACAGGATCACCGTGATCAGGGCGATCGGCAGATCGATCTGCAGCCCGAAGATGTCCACCGGCAGAGAGCGCTGCGACAGGAACGCCACCGGGTCCTCCCAGCCGAGCACCGTGGTGCCGAACCAGTTCACCCAGCCGTACTGCGGGTTCAGCAGCGTCGACCACACGAATGTGGCTGCCACGACCGGGGCGACGTAGGGCAGCAGGAGAGATGCCCGGATGAGTCCGCGCCCGCGGAAGGGCTTTCGCAGCGCGAGCGCAGCGATGAGCCCGATGCCGATCGCGAGCGCCGTACCGCAGACCGAGTAGACGATGGTGGTCCACAGCGCCTGCAGGAAGCCCGGGGACGTGAGCACCTCGATGAAGTTGTCAAGGGTGTACTCGCCGATGAAGCCGGTGCCACGGATGTTGATCAGGCGGACGTTCTGGAATGCCAGCGCGACGGCCCACAGGATCGGGATGACCACCGCAACGGTGATGATGATCAGCGTCGGCGAGATCAGGAACAGACCGGTGCGGTTCTCTTCGCGGCTGTGCCGCGACTTGCCCCGGCGGCGGGCGGGAGCGAGGTGCTCTCCCGCCCGGACGTCCTCTTCGTCTGAGGGGATGGGGGGCGGACCGGAGAGGTCCGACCCCCCTGCGAGTTGTGTCACTGGAGCGACTCCTGGACGGATCGCGCCGCCTCGGCCGCGGTGCTCGCGGCCTGTTCGGCGTCACCGCCCTGCGCGACCTCGCTCACCGCCTCGGCGACGGGCTGCTCGCCCTGCAGTGCGCCGAGCAGGTCGCCCTGCCCCTGCGGGATGGCCCAGCGAGCGATGTTCTCCGGTCCGGCGGCCACGGCCTCGAGCACCTCGGGTGCGTAGAAGTCCGACAGCGGTGCCTTCGTGTCCACGCCCGCGGGCAGTGTCGCCCACAGGTCGGAGTAGAGCGTCGGCTCGTCGGTCGTGCCGAAGCGGACCGGAACCTTGCCCTCGGGTGCGATGGCGATCCACGGCTCGTAGCCGTCGCCCATCATGTACTCGATGAACGCCGCGGAGTCCTCGGCGTTCGCGCCCGCGGTGACCGTCCATGACGTGATCTCGCCGAACTGCGCGGGACCGGCCGTCTCGGGGCCTTCGATCGAGGTCACGACTCCTGTGTTCTCCGCGAGGAAGGCTGGGTTGTCGACGCACTCGGGGCACGTCGGCTTCGCGTCCTCTCGCAGGCCCGCCATCTCGTCGAGCACGAAGCTCGACCAGATGAACATCGCGGCGTCGCCGGCGAAGTAGGTCGCACGTGTCGTGTCGACGTCCTGCGCACCGGGCACGGAGTAGTTGGTGACGAGGTCGCCGTAGACCTCGAACGCCTCCACGCACTGCGAGGAGTCGAGCTCGATCTCGCCGTCCGCGTTGACGAGCTGGCAGTCGTTGCCCAGTGCGACCTGCTCGAACGTCTGCTCGGTGAACGCGTCGCCGGGGGCCGTCGCGCCGACGAATCCGGCCATGTCGGCCGTGTTCAGCGTCTGCGCCGCCTCGAGCATCTTGTCGTACGTGTCGGGCGCGTCCAGACCCGCCGCTTCGAACAGGTCGGTGCGGTAGTAGAGCATCTGGAGCCACGACTCGCTGGGCACTGCCAGCTGGGTGTCGCCGTCTGCCGTGAGCTCGAGGGCCTTCTCCGAGAAGGTCGACGCGTCGAGGGATTCGATGACCGAGGCCACGGCATCCGTGTCGATCAGCTCATTGGCGGAGAGCGTGCGCACCTGCGGGAGCGAGATGCCGCCGATGACGTCGGGCAGGTCGCCGGCGGCGGCGGCCGAGGTGATGAGCTGGGCGAACTGGTCCTCGGCGACCGAGACGACTTCGACCTCGACGCCGCTCTCCTCGGAGAACGCTGCGACGATGTCCTCCGTTGCGGCGACGCGGTCGGGCAGGTCTTCCTGCACCCAGAACGTGATGCCCTCTCCGTCGGTGCTCTCACCGCCTCCGGCGCTGCAGCCGCTCAGCACGAGCGCTGCTGCGCACACTGCGGTAATCGTCACTGCTGTGGCACGGATCTTCAAGGTGCGCCTCCTTGCGCTTGAGTACTGCAGAGTGGTGAGGTCCTCAGCCGCATTGCCCACCGAGGATATGTCTAAAAGTATGGTGCGTAATGTCTAGCTGTCAAGCATAATTGGTGACGGAGCTGGAAAGGGGAGACGATGTCGGGGCCGGGAGAGGTATTGGAGCTGATCCGGGATCGCGGTGCGCTGACGCGCGCCGAGGTGCTGGACATCACCGGGCTGTCACGGATGACGGTGTCAGGGCGCATCGACGCGCTGCTCGAATCGGGATACATCGTCGAGAAGGGAACCGACCGAGTCACCGGCGGCCGACCCTCACGACGGCTGCAGTTCAACACCGCCCACGCCGCCCTGATCGCCGCCACGGTCGACACGACGCACACGACGGTCGCGCTGACCGACCTCGCCGGCAACATCGCGGCCGAAGAGCGCATCCAGGTCGCCGTCGCCGACGGTCCGGATCGGACGCTCCACGCGATCATCGACAGCGCGCGCGGGCTTCTCGAGCGCGAAGGGGTCCCCGCCGGTCAGGTCGGAGGGATCGGGATCAGCGTGCCCGGCCCCGTCGACCCCGACACGGGCCGCCCGAGCCAGCCTCCGATCATGCCCGGCTGGGACGCGTACCCGATCGCCGAGCACCTCCGCGATGCGCTGCAGATTCCCGTCCTGGTCGCCAACGATGCCGACGCCGCCGCGCTCGGCGAACAGCGGCGCGCTCACCCCGACTCGCGATCGCTCTGCTTCATCAAAGTCTCGTCGGGTATCGGGACCGGCATCGTCCTGGGGGGCGAGGTGTACCGCGGAGCCGACGGCGGCGCCGGCGACATCGGTCACGTCAAGATCGCGGGGCATGACGACATGGTCTGCCAGTGCGGCGCGCACGGGTGCCTTGCGGCGGTCGCATCGGGCCGCGCGATCGCTCGCTCGCTCACCGACATCGGCAAGCCGGCGAATTCCGGCTCGGATGTCGGGGCGATGCTGGCCGCGGGCGATCCAGACGCCGCCCGCCTCACGCAGGCTGCCGGCCGGGTGATCGGCGAGGTCGTCGCGACGGTCGTCTCGCTCCTGAATCCGGCGGAGGTCGTGCTGGGCGGGATGATGGCGTCCGCACCGCTCCTCGCCGGGGTGCGCGAGACGCTCTACCCGCGCTCGCTCCCCCGTGCGACCCGCCATCTGACGGTGGCGCTGTCCACGCTCGGCGAGCGGGCCGCGATCGTCGGACTGGCGGCGCTGCTGGTGGAGCGGGAGTACTCCGCATCAGCGGTGAACGCCGCGCTCAGCAGGTGACGCACGTCTCGAGGATCGACGCGGTAATTCGCCGATCTGCCGATCACAGCTCGAGGACGAGCTTGGCTCCCCTGCACCGCGAGACGCAGATCATCATCACCTCTGATTCCTCACGCTCGCGCGCGTTGAGCACCGCGTCGCGGTGATCGGGCTCGCCCTCGAGCACGAATGTCTCGCACGTTCCGCAGGTGCCGCCCCGGCACGACGACGGCGCCGAGACGCCTGCCTCCGCCACGCGGTCGAGGATGGATTGGCCGGGAAGGATGGTCAGGGTCGTGCCGGTCAGCGACAGCTCGACGTCGAACGGGTGATCGGCCTCGCTCGCCACGACGTTGGCGTTGGTGAACCGCTCCACGTGCAGCGTGCAGTCGCGGCCCACGACCTCCGCCTCGAGCGCATCGAGCAGCCGAGCGGGACCGCATGCGTAGATGGCGGCACCGGAGGCGCCCGCGACGACTGCGGGCAGGGCCATCCGCTCACCCTCCGAGCTGACGTACACGCGCACGCGCTCGCCGTAGTGCTCGATGTCGGATCCGAAGGCCATCGTGGACGGTTCGCGCCCTGCGTAGTGCAGAGCCCAATCAGACCCGGCGGCTTCAGCCGCGGCGATCATCGGCAGGATCGGGGTGATGCCGATGCCGCCTGCGACGAAGACCATCCTGTCCGTGACGGCGAAGCCGAAGAGATCGCGCGGCTCGGAGACGCGCACGAGCTGTCCCTGCCGCACCTGCTCGTGCAGGAAGCGGCTGCCGCCCTCACCCTGCTGCTCGAGCAGCACCGCGATGCGGTACGTGTCGCGATCGGCCGGATCGCCGCAGAGGGAGTACTGCCGCACCAGAGGGGTGTCCCCCGGTCGATCGATGTGCACATCGATGTGGGCGCCCGGCGACCACTCCGGCAACGGGATGCCCTGGGGGTTCGTGAGTACGAGCCCCGCGATTCCGTCCGCCTCATCGACCCGTGAAGCGACCTGCAGGGTCAGCATCAGCGCGTCTCCTCTGAGCGGCCGGTGGCCGCGAGAGCGCCCGCGAGCGCCTCGAACTGCACGGCGATCGCCACCGCGCCCGGATCCGCGATGCCCAGCGCGCGATCGCCGACGTAGCTGCTGCGACCGAGGCTCGGCGTGAGGGCGGCGGTGGACTCAGCGCCCGCACGCGCCGCGCGGGCCGCTTCGCTCGCTCTGGCTGCGCCGTCCCCATCGCCTTCAAGGAGGGCGCGCGCGGCCGGGACGAGTGCGTCGACCATGGTGCTGTCGCCGGGGGCGGCTCCGCCGACGAGCTGCACGCGCGCCGCACCTTCCGTAACCGCTGCCGCCCAGTCTTCGGCGCCTGGAGTGCCGGGGATGCCGTGGAGCCGCTCGGCGATCGCCAGCAGCAGGAGGCTGTAGAGCGGACCAGACGTGCCGCCGACCTCCCGCCGGACGATGTCGGACACGGCGGTCAGGTACCGCGCAGCGTCGTGCTGCGAGAGCAGCAGGTCGGATGCCGCGAGCACGGCGCTCGCGCCCCGCGCGAGATTCGTGCCGAGGTCGCCGTCGCCCACCCGCCGGTCGAGATCGGTCAGAAGGGGTTCGTTGGCGATGAGGGCGTCGGCGATGACCGCGAGCCTCTCATGCAGCGCCGCGACGTCGTCCGAGCGGATGCCTTCGGGACGCTCGACCTCGAACGTGCGTGGAGCCGCGACGACCCCCGTACGGTCGGGATCGAGCAGCGGCGTCGATCGAGGGAACGCGGCGACGAAGGCCTCGTCGCCCAGCAGCGACAGCAGCTCATCATCGACGCCTGCCACGGTGAGCGAGGCACCCGGCATCTCGAGCGAGGTCAGGAACGGGCCGGCCCAGGTCATCCGCACACGGAGTCCGCGGGTAGCCAGGTCCGCCAGGACGTCGCCCTGCAGGATGCGCACGTCCAGGTCGGGCGTGCCGCCCAGCGAGTTGACGAGGACCACGACCTCATCGCCCTCGGCCAGACCCCGGTCGGTGACGACGGTCTCGGTCAGCCGAGCGGCGACGTCGCGTGAGCGGACCAGGGTGCCCAGTTCGCTGCCGGCCTCGCCGTGGATGCCGAGGCCCCACTCGATCTCGTCAGCGCCGAGGGCGAAGTTGGGCGCCGTGGCGCCCGGCACGAAGCAGGGTCCGAGTGCGACGCCCATGGTGGCCGCGCGCGCCAGAAACCTCTCCAGCGTGGCGGCGATCCGCTCGATCGGCCATCCGCGCTCCGCGGCGGCACCGGCGATCTTGTGCGCGAGCACGGTCGCGGTGAGTCCGCGGCGACCAGCCCTCGAGGCGTCTCCGAGCGCCGCGTCATCCGCAACCACCACCATCTCGACGCGGATTCCCTCAGCCCGCGCCATCTCGGCGGCGAGGCCGAAGTTCAGCCTGTCGCCGGTGTAGTTCTTGACGATGAGCAGAACGCCCGCACCGGTCGCCGCGGAGAGGATGGCCGCGTAGACGCTGTCGACGGACGGCGACGTGAACACGGGGCCCAGTACTGCGGCGTCGAGCATCCCCTTCCCGACATACCCCGCGTGAGCCGGCTCATGCCCCGAGCCGCCGCCGGAGACGAGCGCGACGCGGTCGCCGCTCTTCGCCCATGGCGCGGAGCGCACGACGACGGGGAGACCGTCCACGCGAGCGAGGTGCGGGTGGGCGCCGACGAGTCCGGAGATGTAGTCCTCGATGACGTCGGCGGGGGCGTTGATGAGCTTCTTCATGGCAGTGACGGATCCTCGGGGTGCTCGGCTAGCGGACCGTGACCCGCATCGGCAGGTCTTCGAATCCCCGCAGCCAGTTCGAGTAGAAAGGCACGGGTTCGCCGACCAGCTCGATCGTGTCGACGCGGCGAGCGAGCGCCGAGAGGAGGCAGGTGGCCTCCATCCGCGCCATCATCTGCCCGACGCATCCGTGGATGCCGGTGCCGAAGGCCAGATGTCCGGTGGGATCGCGGCTGAGGTCGAAGGTGTCGGGGTCGTCCCAGCGGCGCGGGTCGCGGTTGGCGGCGCCGAGCGCCATGATGACCTTCTCGCCCTGGGGGATGCGGACGCCCGCGAGCTCGGTGGCACGGGATGTCGTTCGGCCGATGTAGGGGCTCGGGGCGTTCCACCGCAGGCCCTCCTCGAACACTTTGCGGGCAAGCCCGGGGTCGTCCCGCAGGGCTTTCCACGCGTCGGGATACTCCGCGAGCGCCTTCAGGGCGAACTGGATGCCGAAGACCGTGGTGTCGACGCCGGCGGAGAGGAAGGTGCGCACCAGCATCCCGGCGTCTTCCTCGGTGATCTCGCCCTCGTCGACGTAGCCGTAGATCGTGTGCCCCAGCCCGCCGGGGGCGAGCGCTTCGCGTCGCATCTGCCAGTTCACGAACGCGGCCGCCTCGCCGGCGGCCGCTGCCGCCGCGTCGTAGAGCTCGTTGCGCGGTCCCATGGCCTGGAAGTTGAGGTTCGAGTACGGCAGCAGGTGCTCGCGGCCCTCGGGCGCGAAGCCGACGGCGTCCGGCAGCACCGTGAGAGGGAACGCCTCGGCGAGCTCGCGCGCCGCGTTGAACTCGGTGCGTTCCAGCACGCTGTCGACCAGCTCGTTCGCTCGCTGCTGGAAGCCCTCCGTCAGGCGGCGCACCACGCGCTGGCTGAGGATCGACGTCATGATGCGGCGGTACTTCGTGTGCCCCGGCGGGTCGTTCTCGAGGATCACGCTGGGCTTGCGCCAGTTCTCGGTCGTCTTGGTGTTCGTGATGCCGGTGCCGGCCGAGGACTCGAACGTCTCGTAGTCGCGGAAGACCTGCTCCACGATGTCGTAGCGGCCGGTGAACCAGATGCCGTACTTCTCGATCCAGACGACAGGACCGGCTTCGCGGATGGCGGCGTCCACTTCCAGCGGACGGCTCAGCCCGTCCCGTGAGAACGGATCGATGTCGAGGGCGACGGCAGCGCCGGCGACAGTCTGCTCACTCATGGATACTCCGTCGTTCGTCTCCGTGCGACCGCGCACGAGGTTCAGTAAGATTACATGTAATCACGTTCAATATCAATCATGATGTGATTTCGGCGTTAGACTGCGATCCGCGCCGGCGTGGCGCATGCGAGATGGGGAAACGACCGTCATGGCCGATGACAGAGGGGCCTCCAGCGACGTGGTGGCGCGTGCCGCGCAGCTGGGACTCGTCACGGAGCGGCTGCCCCGCACCATCGAGCGGGACGACTACACGCCTGCTCTCCTGGCCCTGCTCTCGAACGTGCTCGTGTGGGGCGGCTCCCGCGTGTTCCACCACCTGCACGGGATCGGCACCAACGAATGGCGCATCCTCAGTGCGCTCGGCAACCGCCCCGGCGCGACGTCGGGCGAGTTGTGCGAACTCCTCGGCATCAACAAGTCGATCGCCTCGAGGAGCGTCAACGTCCTCCTCGATCGCGATCTGATTGCGCAGCTCAACGGGCCGCGCGGTTCGCGTCACCTCTACCTGACGGCTGCCGGCGCGCGCGTGCACGACGACTTCATGCCGATCGCACTGAGGCGTCAGGACATCCTCCACGAGAACCTGAGTCCGGACGAGGTGGTTCAGCTGAACACGCTCCTGGTGCGCATGCTCGGCTCCGCAGAGGCGATGCAGCGATACGAGAACGAGATCCTGACCGGCGGCACGGACGACGCTCCTACGCCGGGGCGAACGTGAGCCGCAGCGGATCGAATGCCGTGTCGGGCAGGTAGCTGTACCCGAACAGGGCATCCGCCTCCGGCGCGAGGCGCGTGGCGAAGACCATGGTGCTGTCGGAAGCGTCCGGCACCGGCTCGAGCCTCACGAGGGCGAGGCGATCCGCTCGGCGGTCTCCAGCGTCATCGCCTGATCCACGATCGGAGACGGGATCCGGTTCGTCGGCGGGATCGTCGATCGTGAGCGCATCCGTGGTGACCTCGACGCCGATCAGCGGAACGGTCAGCGCGCCGTGGTGCGCGCGCAGCACGACCGAGCCGTCCAGTCGCAGGGTGCCGGCGGCATCCACCCGCCCCGGCATCCGCACGCCGTCTTCGCGGTTGAAGGTCGCCTCTCCGGTGGTCTCGATCTCGAAGTCCGGATCGCGCCGCATGTACGAGAGCAGCGCGGCACGGATGCCCCACTCGAGCACGGCAGTCCGATTCGGCGGCAGACCGGTCACACCGGCGAGACTATCCCAGCGGAGCGGCCGCATGTCGCCCGCGCGGACTGTTCGCGTTGACTTGCGGCAAGCGGCCGCCTCCAGGGAGGCTTTGAGCGCCATTCGCCGCAATTCGGCGCCGAGCCGGGGTCTCGATAGGACCTTGATCAGAAGCGGGTGATCACGGTACGCGCGGTCTTGCCGGAGCCCAACGCCTCGTACGCGCTGTTGATGTCGTCGATGGCGATCTCCGACGCGACGAGATCCGAGAGGTTCAGTCGGCCCTGCAGGAACAGCGACGCATAGAACGGGATGTCGCGCTTGATGTTGGCCGATCCCATGTAGACCCCGTGGACCTTCTTCTGCTCGCGCAGCAGTCCGTTGGCGTCGAACTCGATGGTTCCGCCGGCCCGGTGGATTCCGATCAGGCTCGCGGTGCCGCCGACTCGGAGCATCGCAATGGCCTGCTCCGCGGTCTCCTTACGGCCGATCACTTCGAACGCGTGGTCCACACCGCCGCCGGTGAGCTCGCGCACCCGCGCCACCACGTCCTCGTCGCCCGCGTTCACGCCATCCGTCGCGCCGAACGCGCGCGCGAGCTCGAGCTTCTCGTCGTTCAAGTCGATGCCGATGATCCGCGCCGCGCCGACCAGACGGGCGCCGCTGACGACGTTCAGGCCGACACCGCCCAGGCCGATCACCGCGACGGTGTCGCCCGCGCCCACTCCGGCGGCGTTGAGGACGGCGCCGGCCCCGGTGATCGTGCCGCAGCCGAGGACCGATGCCTCGGGGAACGGGACCGCCGGGTCGATACGGACGAGCTGGTTCTCGTGGATCAGCGCCTGCTCGGCGAATCCGGCGGTGCCCATCGCAGCGAGGATCGGTCGGCCGCCACGACTCAGACGAGGTGGCGCGCCGTCGGGCCGCAGCGTCGCCTCGGGTCGGAGGCAGCTCACGGTGCGTCCGCTCAAGCACTCCAGACACGCGCCGCAGAACTGGACGAGCGACCCCACCACATGGTCGCCGACGGCGAACTCGGTGACCTCCGGACCGATTCCCGCGACGATCCCCGACACCTCGTGCCCCAAAACCATGGGCGGTGCCATCCCGAAGTCGGTCACTGCGAAGTGAAGATCGGAGTGACACAGCCCGGACGCCTTGACGTCCACGAGTACCTCACGGCCGATCGGCTCGGCGATCTCGACGTCCTCGACGTCGAACCCGCCCCCGAGGGCGTTGACGACCGCTGCTCTCATACTGACTGTCCGATGCTCGTGTTGATGGCCTTCGTGTGAACGTAGTTGTACAGCACCTCGGTGCCCTGCTCTCGTCCGAGACCGGATTCCTTGTAGCCGCCGAACGGCGTGGCGAGGTCGGGCGCATAGCCGTTCACGCCGATCGTTCCGGTCTGCACGGCGCGGGCGACGTCCAGCGCCGCCGCGGGATCCGTCGAGAAGACCGCGCCGCCGAGCCCGTACCGCGAGTCGTTCGCGAGTGCGATCGCATCCTCGATGCCGTCGTACTCGAACACCGACACGACCGGCCCGAAGACCTCCTCGCGGGCGATCTGCGAGTCGGCTGCGACGCCCGCGACGATGGTCGGCTCGTAGAAGTAGCCGCGTTCGCCGGGAAGATCGCGCCCGCCGGTCAGGATCTGCGCACCTTCGCTTCGGGCATCCTCCACCATCGTGCGCACTCGCGTTCGGATGCGCTCGGACACGAGGGGTCCCATGTCGGTGGCAGGATCGCGGGGGTCGCCCAGGCGGAACGATCGCGCGAGCTCGACCAGGCCCTCGAGAAGCTCGTCCTTCCTGGTGCGCGGCACGATCACGCGCGACAGCAGGAAGCACGTCTGACCCGAGTTCATGAACGCGCCGGCGCGCAGTGCCGCGAGGGTCACGTCGATGTCGGCGTCCTCCGCCACGATCGCCGCCGACTTGCCGCCCAGCTCGAGCGTCACCGGGATCAGACGCTCCGCGCAGTTGCGCGCGATGATCCGTCCCGCCGCCGTGGACCCGGTGAAGGCGATCTTGTCGACACCCGGATGCTTCACCAGGGCGTCGCCGGTCTCGCGTCCGCCCGTGACGACGTTGACGACCCCGGGAGGGAAGCCGACCGCCTCGACTGCGGCCGCCAGCGCGAGCGCATCCAGCGGGGTCTCGCCCGCGGGCTTGACCACCACCGTGCAGCCCACGGCGAGCGCCGGCGCGAGCTTGGCCGAGAGGATCGACTGCGGATAGTTCCACGGCGCGATCAGGCCCGCGACCCCCACCGGTTCCAGTCGCACCACCGATGTGCCCGGTCCGCTCACATTGCTGCGCCGCTGCTCGAACGGGAAATCGCCGATCAGCTCGGCGAAGTACCGCAGATGCTGGGCCGGAAGCGCGATGTTGACGAACCGGGAGAACTCGATCGGCTGGCCCACCTCGTCGGTGACGATGCCCGCAGTGCTCTCGCCACGGCGCTCCAACTCGTCGGCGAGCCGCAGCAGGAAGCCCGCCCGCTCGTGCGCGCTCATCCGCGGCCACGGTCCGTGATCGAACGCCGCTCGCGCCGCGCCGACCGCGGCGTCCACGTCGTCGAAGCTGCCGTCCGGCGCGACCCCAACGATGGTGCGCGCGTAGGGGTCCTCGACCTCGATGCGGGCGGTCGATCGCGCCGACCGCCACTCGCCTCCGACGAACAGCTGGTTCTCCGAGTGGGTGTTCATCGTCACAGCGGGTACGCGCCCGGCTCCCGGCGCATCGTGATCCACCGCGTCTCGGTGAACGCATCGATGTTGGCCTGCGCGCCGCCGTGCCGGGAGCCGGTGCCGGACGAGCCCACACCGCCGAACGGAGCGTTCGCCTCGTCGTTCACGGTCTGGTCGTTGATGTGCACGATGCCCGTGGGGATGCGCCGCGCCATCTCGAGACCGGCGAAGACATCCGCCGTGACGATGCCGAGCGCGAGCCCGTACTCGGTCGCGGAAGCGAGCTCGACGGCCTCGTCATCGGTCGAGTACGACACGACCGATGCCACCGGCCCGAACACCTCTTCGCTGTACGCCGCGGCATCCTTGGCAGGATTGGCCAGGACGGTCGGACGGTAGAACAGCCCCTCGTAGGTCCCTCCCGCGCGCAATTCGGCGCCCCCGGCGACAGCATCCTGCACGAGCGTGTGCACCCGATCGCGCTGCACCTCGTCGATGAGCGGACCGAGGTGCGCGGGGCCGGCGGCAGGGTCGCCGACGTGCATCGAGTCGGCCTTGGCGGCGAGCTTGCCGACGTATTCATCGAAGAGCGACTCGTGCACGATATGACGGCCGACGGTCATGCAGATCTGGCCCTGGTGCAGGAAGGAGCCCCACGTCGCGAGGTTCACCGCCTTGTCGACGTCGGCGTCAGCGCGGATGATGTACGCCGAGTTGCCGCCCAGCTCGAGATGCGCCCGTGTGAGGTGCCGGCCGGCGATCTCGCCCACGGCGCGGCCGGCGCGTGTCGAGCCGGTGAACGCGATGACGCGCACACGCGGATCGGCCACCATCGCCTCGCCCACATCGGCCCCACCCGGGATCAGCTGGAGGAGACCGGCGGGCAGCCCGGCTTCCTCGAAGATGCGGACCATCGAGACACCCCCGGTGATGATCGTGCGCGGGTCGGGCTTGAGAAGCACCGCATTGCCGAGAGCCAGCGCCGGGGCCACGGCGCGGATGCCGAGGATCAGCGGGACATTGAACGGCGAGATGACCCCGACCACGCCGACGGGGGTCTGCTGTGCGAGCGAGAGCCGGGGCTCCTCGCTGGAGAGGATCGAGCCCAGCGGCGCCGACGGGAGCGCGGCCGCCTCGTAGCACTCTGCTGCGGTGACGTGCAGTGCGAAGCCGGCCAGGGGTGGGATCGCCCCGACCTCGCGGATGTTCCAGCCGGAGATCTCCTCGGCATGCTCTTCCCACAGCTGTCCTGCCCGGCGCAGCACCGCCGCGCGGGCGGGATGAGGGAGCGCCGCCCACTCCTTCTGTGCGCGCGCGGCGCCTTCTGCGGCGCGGGCGACATCGGCGGCATCCGCGATCCCGACCATGGCCAGGGTGGCGCCGGTCGCCGGTTCGATCGAGGGGATCTCGCCGCCGCCGCCGACGACCCACTCGCCGTCGATGTGGATCCTGCCGGCGAACGCCGCCTCGTCGAAGAGCCGCGGAGCGGCCTGGGTGATGGTGGACATCGTCGTTCCTCTCGTCGTTGAAGGGACTTCCGAATCCCTTCGGGTTATGTCGGAGACCCTCAGCCGCGGTCCGCGGCTCGTGGGCCCGCAGCGCGTTCGATCATCTCGAACGCCGAAGCGGCAAGCGTCGCTCCGTCCTCGTATGGCGAGCGCCAGATCGCGAGCATCCCGGCGACCTCGGGCGGGAGCACGGATCGCGAGAATGCCTCCACGCCCCAACGGCCGCCATAGCCGGCCTCGCTGACGCGCTCGACGATCTCGGCCACGCCCACCGCGCCGTGCTCGAGCGGGCCGCGGCCGGATTGCCCCAGCTCGAGGAATCCCAGCTTCGGTATCGCACCGACGATCGCGCCCGCGATGTCAGCCTCCTCGACCGCCATGTGGAAGGTGTCGAGGTGGATCCGCAGATGCTCCGACCCGCTCGCCTCGACGTACGACATCGCCTGCGCGGCCGTGTTGACGAGGGACGTCTCGTAGCGGTTGAGCACCTCGAAGGTCATCATCACGCCCTGCTCGTGCGCGTAGTCGGCGACCCGGCCCACTTCCGCGGCCGAGCGTTCGAACGCCTCGCGCGAGGTCGGCCCTGCGGGGTGGCCGAACAGGCCGTACGGCGTGCCGTTCATCTGATCACCGCCGAGCGAGACCGTGAAGTCGACGTACCGGCGGAGGGATGCGGCGCCCGCCGCGCGCTCGTCGGCGTCGGGTGAGGAGACATCGGTCGCCGGACCCACGCCCGCGATCGTGATGGGCGACAGCCCCGCGGACTCGAAGGCACCGCGTACGAACGCCACGTCCGTCGCTTCCGCATCCAGCGGAGGCAGAACCACCCGCCGGTATCCGACTGCGGCGAGTGCCGCGAGCGCCTCGGGAAGATGAGCGGGTGAGGCATCCGGAGCCACCACGTTGAGGTGGCAGGCGACGTCGAGCATCAGAACGTGGGCAGGTCGAGTCGCTGCTTGTAGACGGAGTACCCGTCGTCGACGTGCACCACCGTGCCGTTGATCACGTTGGACTCGTCGGAGGCGAGGAAGGCGACCACGTTCGCGATCTCGTCGGGCTCGGTCATCTTGTTGCGCAGCTGCTCCGACGCGAAGAGGGTCTTCAGCTCGTCGCTGAACTGGTTGATGATCGGGGTGGCCACACGACCGGGCGTGATGGCGACGGCACGGATGCCGAACTCGGCGAGTTCGTATGCGGCCGAGCGCGTGAAGGAGATGACGGCAGCCTTGGCCGCGCTGTAGGTGAACGACAGCTCCGCCGCCTGCTCACCGTAGATCGACGAGGTGCTGATGATGACCCCGCCGGTGCCCTGATCGCGGAACTGGCGACCGGCCGCGAGGATGCCGTAGTACACGCCGTCCTGGTCCACGCGGATCATCGGCGCGTAGTCGACCTCGGGATCGTGGTCGAGAAGCGGCTTGCCGCCCGCGATGCCGGCGTTGTTGAAGATGATGTCGAGCTTGCCGAACACCTCCACGGCGCGCTGGACTGCGGCCTCGACGTCGGCGTACACCGACACGTCGGCTTGGGCTGCGGCGGTGGCGCCCGCGAACCCGAGCGCGTCGATCTCGTCCACGGCCTTCTGAGCGCTGCCCAGGTTGATGTCGACGATCAGCACCTTCGCGCCCTCGCGGACGAACTTCTCGACGGTGGCCCGACCGATGCCGCTCGCACCGCCGGTGATCAGGGCGACTTTGCCTTCCAAACGCATGTGTTCGACTTCCTGTGAGGGTGAGGATGAATGAGGGATGCGGCGGGGCGGGCGGCGGATGCCGTCCCGCCCCGCTGCGATCGAGGTGAGCTACTCGAGCTGGTCCGACGGGGTGATGTCGGCAGCGTTGTCGACGGTGACGAGCGTGGTGTCGACTGCCTCGTAGTTCTCAGCCGGCAGGTCGCCGCTCTCCTGGTAGGCCACCATGGCCTCGATCACCATGTCGAGGATCGACGGCCACGGCTGCTCGACGGTCGCCAGCATCGCACCGCCGGCCTGGATCTGAGCGATCGCCTCGGCTACGGCGTCGACACCGGTCACCTTGCCGGCCTCGCCTGCCTCGGTGATGGCCTGAGCAGCGCCCAGAGCCGCGTCGTCCCAGCCGGCCCACACGGCACCGAGCTTGCCGGGATTCGCCGACATGTAGTCGGCGACGAACGCCAGCGCCTCGGTGCGGCCGGTCGCCGGCGACAGGACCTGCTGGATGTCGCCTCCGGCGATGTCTGCACCGGCTTCTTCGAACGCCTCCATCGCGAGGGCCGACCGCATGCGGATGCCCGCGTGCGGCTCATGTCCGATGACCATGACCGTCTTGCCGTCCAGGCCGGCGAGCGACTCGTCGAGCGCTCCGACCGTCTGGTCGACGATGCCCTGCTGGTCGGTGGTGACGTTGAGTACGTACGCGTCGGTCGGCTCGGTCGCCGCATCCATCGCGAAGATCGGGATCTCGGCATCCCTCGCCGCCGTCACGATGGACTGGATCGACCCTTCGTCGGTGTAGCCGTTGAAGATGGCGTCGGCGCCCTGGCCGATCGCGCTCTCGACTGCGGGGTTCATCTTCTGGAAGTCGAAGTCGCCCTGGATCATGGTGAGATCCCAGCCGAGCTCGTCCGCCTGCGCCTCGACGGCCTTGACCCACCAGGCACCGATCGGCGTCTGGTTGCCGGAGGTGAAGGCGATGACCCGGAACGGCTCGTCGCCCCCTCCGCCGGTGTCGCCGCCCCCGGTGTCGCCGCCGCCGCTCGAGCAGGCGGTCAATGTGAGAGCGGCAGCCGCGGCGAGCGCCGCAACGACCCTGAATTTGGTTCGCATGGGTAACTCCTTTGTTGTGATTGCACTTTCGGGTGGTCTGGATGGGTGCGACGCCACCCAGGCGTAGGTGTGAGCGAGTCGCTATCTCACGCGCGTCCTGAGGGACGACAGCGTCACCGCTGCGATGATGATCAATCCGGTCACCACCTGTTGGACGTACGAGTTGACACCGAGGATGTTCAGGCCGTTGCTCATGACGCCGATGATCGCGACGCCCACCATCGTGCCGGGGATGTTCGCGGCGCCCGACCGGGCGACCGTCATTCCGAGGAACACGGCGGCGACCGCGAACAGGAGGTTGTCCTCTCCCTGCACCGCGCTGGCGCTGCCCAGTCGTGCCGCCAGAAGGATGCCGCCGAACGCCGAGACCAAGCCCGCGATGGTGAAGGCCAGCAGTCGAGCGCGCCGCACGTTGACTCCGGAGAGCCGCGAGACCTCCACGTTGCCGCCGGTGGCGTACCACCGGCGACCCAGGGTGGTGAATCTGAGGACCGCCCAGAGGATCACCGAGATGGCGATGGCGATGAAGACCGGAAGCGGGATCTGCAGCAGCCGGCCCTGTCCGAGGTTGTTGAACTCCGCCGGCATGTTGAACAGCGTCGTGCCCTCGGTCACGAGGAACGCGAGCCCCGTCACAGACGTCAAGGTGGCCAGTGTCGCCACGAAGGCCGACAGATTGAGATAGGCGACGAGCACGCCGTTCACCAGACCGATGAGCAGTCCGACGACCAGACCGGCGAGTATCGCCACCGCGACGGGGGTTCCGCCGAGCATCAGCGCAGCCGACACCGAGCCGGCCAGTGCCGCCGTCGCCGCGACGGACAGATCGAAGTCGCCGACGACCATGACGATCGTCTGAGCCCCGGCGATGATCGCCAGGATGGCCACCTGGTAGAGGATGTTGCGCACGTTGGTGAAGCTCAGGAAGATGTCCGGCCGCATCGCGAAGAAGAAGGCGATCAGGACGACCAGGGCCAGCACCGTGCCGGACGCCAGGAGAGTCTGCCCGACCGACCGGCGCGGAATCGCCAGGGTGTCGGTCGTGTCTTCCAGGCCCGGGTTACGCGTCGTTGTCATCTGACTCCGCCTTTCCATAGCAATACGCCAGCAGGACTTCTTCGTCCGCCCCCACGGCGGAGACCTGACCTGCGATCCGGCCCTCGTGCATGATGAGGATCCGATCGCTCATGCCGATCAGCTCGGGAAGCTCCGAACTGACCGCGATCACCGTCGTGCCGCCCGCGACGAGCTCACGGATCAAGCGGTAGATCTCCGCCTTGGTTCCGACGTCGATGCCTCGCGTCGGCTCGTCCATCAGCAGCACCTTGGGCTTGCGGGCCAGCATCTTGGCCAGGACGACCTTCTGCTGGTTTCCTCCCGACAGCTCGCCGACCGGCTGCCGTGAGCTGCGCGCCTTGATCTGCAGGTCGGCCATCCCCTTGGTGACGATGTCGGAGATGCGCGCACCCGACACCACGCCGAACGAGCTGACGGCGGGAATGTTCGCCAGGGCGATGTTGTCTCGGATCGTCGTACCCAGGATCACGCCCTGCGTGCGACGTTCCTCCGGAACGAGGGCGATCCCCGCGTCCAGTGCCCTGCCCACACTGGGCGAGTGCGGCAGCGTGGTGTCGCCGACCGCGATGGTGCCGGCCTTGTGCTTCTGAGCGCCGGACAGGATGCGCAGCAGTTCGCTGCGTCCGGACCCGGCGAGGCCGCCGATTCCGAGCACTTCGCCCTTGTAGGCGGTGAACGACACGTCCTTCACGCGCCGACCGTCGAGGCCCGTCACCGTGAGGGCGATCTCTTCGGTGGCTGTCGTGCGGTCCGGGTACAGCTCTCCACCGGGCCGGCCGACCATGTTGGATATGACCTCGTCGATGTTGGAGTCGGCGACATCCTTCGTGATGATCGTCTCGCCGTTGCGCATGATGGTCAGGCGATCGCAGAGCTCGAACACCTCCTCGAGTCGATGCGACACGTAGAGGATCGCGACCCCTTCATCGCGCAGACTGCGCAGCACCGAGAACAGCTCGGTGATCTCCGTGTCGGTGAGCGACGCGGTCGGCTCGTCCAGGATGAGGACTCGTGCGTCGGTGGCGAGGGCGCGGGCGAACGCGACCATGGTCTGCTGAACCGGCGACAGCTCGCCGGCGAGCTTGCCCAGCGGAATCCTCTGATGGATGCGGTCGAGCTGATCCCGAGCGCGCCGACGCAGGGCACGCCATTGCACGATGCCTCCGCTGGAGGGCGTCTGGTCTCCGAGAAGGATGTTCTCGGCGACGCTGAGCGACGGGATGATCGACAGCTCCTGGTAAAGCGCGCTGATGCCGGCGCGGTTGGCAACGCGGACGTTGGGGAACTCGACCTCTTCGCCGTTTCGCCACAGCGTCCCGGCATCCGGTGCATAGATGCCTGTGAGCACCTTGATCAGCGTCGACTTGCCGGCGCCGTTCTCGCCGAGCAGCGCGTGGATCTCGCCGGGCCGTACATCCAGCTGCGCGCCGTTGAGTGCGTGCACCCCGTCGAACCGCTTGACGATGTCGCGCGCTTCGAGCGCGGTCGTGGCTGCTGCCGGCTCCGACACGCTCATGCCCGGCCGCCTTCATCGATGTCGTTGCAGCGGATGATGACCTTCGGATAGGCGCCGCTGACGTGGACTTCGAATGCCTCGGTCGCCTGTTCGAGGGGGAAGACCGACTGGGTCATCTCGTCGAGCTCGAGGTGCGGCAGAATCTGGAGCGCGCGGGGGAACGCGTACGGCGAGACGAAGACGCCCGTGAGCGTGAGCTCCTTCAGATACAGGTAGTCGGAGAGATTCAGCGGCATCTCGAAGTCGGCCGGGTACATCGCTCCGTAGACCACTGTCGCGCCCTTGGCTGCGATGTCCAGCAGTCCCTTCACCGCCCGTGACGATCCGGAGGCGTCGATGACCACGTCGTATCCGCGACCTCCGGTGATGTCGTCGGCACGCTCGTACTGGTTCTCGGCGACCGGGTCGACCACGAACTCGGCACCGTGGCGCAGGGCCATCTCACGGCGCTCCGCGATCGGCTCGATCATCGTCAGCGAGGTCGCGCCGTAGCGTTTCATCACCTGCAGCGCCAGCTGCCCGATCGGGCCACCCCCGCAGACCACCACGCGGTCGCCGACCTTGATGCCGGTCTTGTCCGCGATCCGCACGGCCACCGAGGTCGGCTCCAGCAGGCATCCCTTCAGCAGCGTCACCGCATCGGGCAGCCGGTAGACCTGCGACTCGTGCCACGTGACGGTCTCGGCCATGCCCGGTCGGTTGTAGTCCTGGATGTGCTCGCAGAACTGCTGCTTCCCTTCTTGGCACGAGCGGCAGGTGCCGCAGAAGCGCAGGAAGTTGCCCGCGACGCGGTCGCCGACCTGCAGTCCGTTGCGGTGCGCGGCCGCGCCGAGCTCCTCGATGACTCCGGAGATCTCGTGGCCCAGCCCGATCGGCACGTCGGTGCCGAAGAACCCCTCCGCGAGGTGGGGGTCGGAACCGCAGATCGCGGCGTACGCGACGCGGATGCGCACGTCCTCGGGTCCGAGCGGCTGGTCGGGGAAATCGACCACGCCGATACGACCCCGAGTCTGTTCGTCAGGATCGCGCAGGCTGCCGATCTTGGTGACGGCGACGGTTCTCATAGGACTCTCCGTTGAGTACGTGGGTGGAAGAACGCGGGCGGTGCGGCGTCACTCGTCGTCGGCGGCGATCACCCGTCTGGTCGCGGCGATGGTCGCCGCCAGACCGTAGCCGTGCTTGTCGCGCAGCTCTTCGTCGTTGCCGAAGCCAGCGTAGACCTGAGGGATGCCGAGGCGCTCGAATGCGGTCAGGCGGATGCCGCGATCGGCGACGACGTCGGCCACCCGCGAGGCGAGACCGCCGTAGGCGAGGTGGTCCTCGAGGATCACGAAGCGCCCGCCGGTCTCAGCCGCGCACTGCACGATGAGCTCCTCGTCGATCGGCTTGAGCGTGAACATGTCGACCACGCGCACCGAGCGACCGTCCTTCGCGAGCTCCTCGGCGGCGTCGAGAGCCTGGGCGACCACGGTGCCGTGCGTGAAGATCGTGGCGTCCGTGCCCTCGCGGGCGATGATGCCCTTGCCGATGCGGATGTCATGCTCGCCCGGCTCGTACAGGACCTTGTCGGACTTGCCCACCGCGAGGCGGATGTAGATGGGGCCTTCCATCGTCATCGACTGGCGGAGGATCTCGCCGACCATCGCCGGGTCGCCGATCGAGGTGACCGTCATGTTGGTCAGCGCGCACATCAGAGCGAGATCCTCGACCGCGTAGTGGGTCGAGCCGCCGTTGCCGACGAGTCCGCCGTGGGTGCCGATGATCTTCACCGGCAGGTTCGGGTAGCAGACGTCCGAGCGCACCTGCTCGAGCGCCCGCATGCTGAGGAAGGGCAGCATCCCCGAGACGACGGGGATGTTGCCGTCGTAGGCCAGACCGGCGGCGATGCCGACGCACACCTGCTCGGCGAGCCCCACGTCCAGGAACCGCTCGGGGAACTTGTCGCGGAACTCGACCAGGGTCGCGCCGATGTCCGGAGTCAGCACCCAGAGGTTCGGGTAGTCGTCGCCGAGCTCGGCGAGGGTCGTCCCGATGACGGAACGAGCGGAGAGCATCTCTCCGAAGGTGAACGTGACGGGCATCAGACGGACTCCTTCTCACGGGATGCCTGGAGTGCGGCCATCGCGCGCTCCAGGTCGGCGGCGCCGAGCGAACCGGCGTGCCAGGCGAGGTTGTGCTCCATGAAGTCGACGCCCTTGCCCTTGATCGTTTCGCAGATGACGACGGTCGGTCGGTCGCTGTCGGTCGCCGGCAGTCCGTCGATCGCCTCGACCAGCTGCGCCATGTCGTGACCGTCGATGTGCACGACGTTCCAGCCGAAGGCCGCCCACTTGTCGGGGTACGGCTCGAAGACGACGCGCTCCTCGGCGAAGCTCGTCATCAGCTGGCGGTTGCGGTCGACGAAGGCGACCAGGTTGCCGAGCTCGTTGCTGCGCGCGGCCATCGCGGCCTCCCAGACCGATCCCTCGCCCGTCTCTCCGTCGCCGAGCAGGCACACCACGCGGTGCGACTCGCCACGCCCGCGGGCGCTGAGCGCCATGCCGACTGCGAGCGGCAGGCCGTGGCCGAGCGATCCGGTGGAGCACTCGACGCCGGGCAGCTGCACCTTGCAGGGGTGCATCCCGTAGGCGCTGTCGAGCTGGCCGTAGGTGTCGACGATGCCTTCGTACGAGAAGAACCCTCGGATGGACATCGCGATGTACATACAGACCGCGGCGTGACCCTTGCTGAGCACGAAGCGGTCGCGCTCCGGGTTGCGCAGGTCGCTCGGGTCGACGTGCAGACCGTATTCGAACAGCGCCGTGAAGATGTCGGCCGCCGACAGATCGCCGCCGATGTGTACGGCGCCTTCGTACGTGCCGCACAGGTGCAGCAGCTTCGACCTCAGCTCGAACGCCAGGTCCTCCAGCTCCTCAACGGAGCGCGGCTCGACATCTGGCTGCAGGCTCTCTCGGCCCATGACATGCCTCCTCATTGAATGACACGCATCGTCGAACCAGCACCGAATGGGGTGCGGCCTTCGACTTTCGTTCGTCGAGTCCGTTTCCGGGACGTCGACAAACGCGACAGTAACACGAACTACTTTACAAGTAAACAGAAATATACGTAAACTCGTCAAGCATGGGATAAGCCTCATTCAGCAGTGATCGTCAAGGCACAGAGAGGTGTTTGATCGTTATGTCAGGAACTCTGGAGACGGTGCGGACCGGCCTTTTCATCGGCGGGGAATCGCGCGATACGACCGAGACGATCGAGGTCGCCGATCCGGGCAAGCCGGGAGTCGTCGTCGGCCACGCAGCCGCTGCTTCCAAGCAGGACGTGGATGACGCGGTCGCCGCGGCAAAAGCCGCGTTTCCGGCCTGGTCCGCGCTGAGCGCGGTCGAGCGAGCCGATCAGATGCGCGCCGCGATCGAGGGGATCGCCGACGAGCGAGACGTGGACGCCGCGGTCCTGTCACAGGAGAACGGCAAGATCGCATTCGAGTCATTCCTCGACGTGCTCGTGTTGGAGCTGCGCTGGAACCTCGCCCTCGTGCATGCCGAGGAGGTCGACCAGGGCAAGGTGCTCTCCGTCGCGCCCGGCATCCCGGTCGAGACGACCGTGTCGTACCAGCCGCTCGGCGTGGTCACGATCATCGTCCCGTTCAACTGGCCGATCGCGATCCTCGGCGCCTCACTCCCCCACGCGCTGCTCGCCGGCAACACCGTGATCGTCAAGCCGCCGCCATCGGCGCCGCTGGCCACGACCCGAGTGGTGCAGCGGGTAGCGGAGAAGCTCCCGCCCGGCGTGCTGAACGTCGTCACGGGCAGAGACGAGAACATGGGCGCGCTGATCCAGAACACCGACATCGCGAAGGTCTGCTTCACCGGATCGGTGGGCGGGGGCAGGCGCATCATGGAGATGGCCTCGAAGTCGCTGACCCGGGTCACGCTCGAGCTCGGCGGAAACGACGCCGCGGTGTTCCTCGAGGACGCGATCATCGACGATGTGCACCTCGATCGACTGTTCGCCGCGGTGTTCGACACGACCGGGCAGATCTGCATGAACGCCAAACGGGTGTACGTGCACCGCTCTCGCGTAGACGAGGTGGTCGACGGACTGTGCGCACGGCTCGACAAAGTCCGAATCGGGTACGGCCTGGACGAGGGCACGACGATGGGCCCGCTGCACTCGCCCGTGCAGAAGGCGTTCGTCTCCGAGATCATCGAAGAGGCCAAGGATGCCGGAGCCGACGTCCGCGAGTTCGGCGAACTGCCGGGCGGCGACCTGGCCGGTGGCAACTTCCTGCGGCCGGCGATCGTGATCGACCCGGACCCGTCGCTGCGCGTGGTGACGCAGGAGCAGTTCGGCCCCGTGATCCCGATCATCCCGTTCGACTCCGAGGACGAGGCGGTCGCCGCCGCGAACGACACCTGGGGCGGCCTGGGCGGCTCGGTGTGGACCGCAGACATCGACTCCGCGAACCGGGTCGGCAGCAAGCTGGTCTGCGGCTACGTCTGGGTCAACGACCACGGCGCAGCCCGCATGGACCTGCGCGCACCGTTCGGCGGCATGAAGCAGTCCGGATTCGGCCGCGAGCAGGGCATCGAAGGGATCCGTGCGTTCCAGGACACCCGCTCGATCGCGCACATCGACGCCGAGGCCCTCGCGGCCCAGGCGCACTGATGCTCGGGCGACCCGCTCCCCGCGGCGACCGACCGACCGGGCATCGGTAGACTCACCTCGAGGATTCCGACGTGATCCGTCCTGGGAATGGAGTGCGGATGACCGGCGACCTGGGCACCGCGGCCGTCCCGATATTCGTGGGCGCGCCTGAGATCATCACCGAGCCGTTGGACGACGTCATCGACAGCGAGAACTTCACCCCCCGACTGCTCGCCCTGCTTTCCAACGCGCTGGTGTGGCGCGAATCGCGCCTGCTCCGCCGAGAGTTCAACCTGGGCACCAACGACTGGCGCGTGATCTCCGCGCTGTCGATCCGACCCGGTGCGACCTCCAGCGACATCTCCGAGTTCGTGGCGATGAACAAGGCGGTCGTCTCGAAGAGCGTCAACACGCTCATCGCGCGCGAACTCATCGTGCCCGCCGACGGGGCGCGCGGCTCGCGTCACCTGTACCTGACCCGCGCCGGCGCAGACATGCACGACCTTATGAAGCCGATCTCGATGCAGGGCCAGGCGATCGTGCTCGCCGACCTCAGTCCCGACGAAGTGCGCCAGCTCAACCACTTGCTGACACGTCTGCTCCAGAAGACGCCCGAGCTCTCCCGCGCAGGTGAAGAAGCAGCTCTGTCCGACGAGGACTGAGCTCTAGCGCCGGAAGGCCCGGACGCTAGCGCCGGAAGGCCCGGACGTACTGCGGCGGTGCCAGGGCCTCCAGCCCGTCGCCCAGCTCCTCCGCGGCGCGAAGCCCGAAATGCGGGTCACGGAGCCATTCGCGCGCGGCGAGGATGGCGTCGGCGTCGCCCGATTCGAGGATCGACTCCGCCTGCGCCCCGCTGGTGATGAGACCCACGGCGGCCACGGGCAACCCCGTCTCGCGGCGGACGTGCTCGGCGAGGGGTACCTGATATCCGGGGCCCACCGTGATCTGCTGATGCGCGACCAGGCCGCCGCTGGAGATGTCCAGCAGGTCAGCGCCCGCCTCGGCCGCCCACGCGGCGACCGTTGCGGTCTCCTCGACGCTCCAGCCGCCTTCGGCCCAGTCGGTGCCAGAGAACCGCACGAACACCGGCGTCGCCGGGCCGGCGGCATCCCGAACAGCACGGATGACGCGCAACAGCAGTCGGGCGCGATTCTCGAGCGACCCGCCGTACTCGTCGTCGCGAAGGTTGCTCAGCGGCGACAGGAACTGGTGCAGCAGGTATCCGTGCGCGGCGTGCACCTCGATCACGTCGAAGCCCGCCTCGACCGCGCGGCGAGCGGCCGAGCCGAACGAGTCCACGATCTCGTCGATGCCGGCGGCGTCCAGCGGCGACGGCTGGGCGATGCCCTCGAACGGCACGGCCGAAGGCGCGTCGGTCTGCCACCCGCCCTCGTCGATGTCGACACTGCCGTGGCCGCGACCGGCGAACGGCCACCAGGTGGACGCCTTGCGCCCGGCGTGCGCGAGCTGGATGCCGGCGGCCGCGCCCCGCGCGTGGATCCCGGCGACCAGCGGCGCCCAGGCATCGCGCTGCTCGTCGTTCCACAGGCCGGTGTCGCGGGGCGAGATGCGCCCGTCAGGCACCACGGCTGTCGCCTCCGCGATCACAAGCCCCGCGCCGCCGGAGGCGAACTGGGCGAGATGCACCCGATGCCACTCGTTCGGGATGCCGTCCTCAGCGCTGTACATGCACATGGGCGCCACCCACAGGCGGTTGCGCAGTTCGAATCCGCGCACGGTCAGAGGGGAGAAGAGGATGCTCACGAATGCTCCGGGGATGTTGGGGGAGGTCGGGTCGGGCTTCCCGGGGAGAACGGCCCGCGGGCCGGATCTGTTCCCGAGCGTCCGTCGCGACGGGCTGCGCGCCGGTGCGGCAGTGAGGTTTGCTTGTGCGGGCCTCGGGGCGGCGATGCGGGCGGGATCAGCCCTGCTTCTGCCAGTAGACCGCCTCGTCGTCGATCGGCACGATGTCGACGTGCAGGTCCACGAGCGGGACGAGAACAGAGCGGATGCCGCTCATGCGGCATCCGGCAGCGCCATACGCGATACTGGCGCCGTGAGTCCTGATGATGTCCGCGATTACTGTGCCGCGAAGCCCGGCGCATGGGAAGACCAGCCGTGGGAAGGCGACATCGTGTTCAAAGTCGGTCCCGGCGAGCGCGGCAAGATCTTCGTCTTCTTCGGCGACGGCAGTGCGATCGGGGTCAAGTCGGCCACCAGTCGCGACGAAGCCGATGAGTGGCTCCTGCGATACCCGGACGATGCGAGGGTGTCGCCATACATCGGACGTTCGGGCTGGAACGTGCTGGACACCGGAGGCGGCATCCCGGACGACGAACTCCGCGAAGCGATCGACCGATCGTACGAGCTCGTCGTCTCGGGGCTGCCGAAGAAGCTGCGGGACTTCGGCCCGGAGTGACGGCAATGGACATCCACCGCCGCTTTCGGTTCGGCACGGGCGGGTTCCATGCGCCTTCGGCCGCGAAGTATGCGGCCCTCGCCCGCAAGATCGAGGATCTGGGCTATGCCACGCTGCTCATCCCGGATCACTTCGGCGATCAGTTCGCGCCGTTCCTGGCTCTCCTGGCGGCGGCGAACGCCACGCGGAATCTTCGCGTCGGCAGCTTCGTCTGCGACAACGACTTCCGGCATCCCGCGGTCTTGGCCAAGGAGGCCGCGACGCTCGACATCCTCACCGACGGTCGGTTGGAGCTCGGTCTGGGCGCGGGGTATTTCGGCCCTGACTACGCTCAGACAGGCATTCCGTACGATCCCCCCGGAGTTCGTGTCGGCCGGCTGATCGAGGCGACCGCCGTTCTGAAGGGCCTGTTCGGACCGGAGCCGGTCACGTTCAGCGGAGAGCACTACGAACTCGCCGACCTCGACGGCTCTCCCAAACCGCTCCAGCAGCCTCATCCGCCGATTCTGATCGCCGGTGGCGGTGAGCGGATGCTGACATTCGCCGCCCGCGAGGCCGACATCGTGGGACTCATGATGAAGTCTCGGAATGGCGCTCTCGACTTCGCAGACGGCTCGGTGGGCGCCACCGCCCGACGCGTGGAGTGGGTCCGTGAAGCAGCAGGTGCGAGATTCGACGCCATCGAGGTCAATATCCTCGTGCTCGATCTCCTGATCACGGCTCGACGCCGGCAGGGCGCCGAGCAGATCGGGAGAAAGTGGGGAATCTCGGGCGATGAGGTTCTCGACTCCGTGCATTTCCTGGTCGGCACGGTCGACCAGATCGCCGACCAGCTTGAGTCGTGGCGCGAGAAGATGAGCATTTCGTACGTCGCAGTCATGCCGGAGTTCATGGAGCAGTTCGCTCCCGTCGTCGCCCGCCTCGCGGGCAAGTAGGGCTCACTCCTTCGCCGGTGGCGGCCCGCTCAGGACGCCGCATCGGCCTTCATCTCGGGACACACGCCCCCGGGTTCGGTCGCGAGTTCGAAGTGCCAGCGCTCGTTCGCGTAGGTCTGGCAGATGCCGTAGCGGGCGCCGTGCTCGATGAGCCAGAACTGAGCATCGACCGGAGCGATGTCGACGGCATCGCCGGTGACATGACTGGACCGGTCGGGCGTGGCCACGAACTGCCGCGCGACCTCCTCGCTGGCGTAGAGCTCGATCGCGTCCTCGAGCAGCCACTGCTGGTATTCGGCGGTGCGCCAGCCGCTGGTCACCTCGAAGAAGAGCCCGTCGGCCGCGGCATCCGCCTCTGCCTGCCGCAGCGCTTCGCGCAGAGCAGGATCCAGCCGCGCGATCGCGGGCACCTCGTCGTCGGCGAGCGTGACGATCGTGCCCTCGGGGATGACCCCGTCGGCGACGCTCGGTGCGAAGGCGCCGTCGGCCGAAACCAACGTCGCCTGGACCGCAACGGTTCCGAGAGCGGCGAGAAGAGCCGCGACGCAGAGGGCGAGGGCGAGGTAGGTCAGGCGACGCACGCGCGACTGCAGGCGGACGGGAGACGTGGGTGCGAGAGAGTGCTGCATGGTCCCACCTCACGCGAGCGCGTGTTGCCGAGGCGTACGCGCATTCGCATATGCCCGCGATATGCGGCCCGACCTAGGCTGGTGGGCATGCGCGTGCTGATCGTCGAGGACGAGCTGTACCTCGCCGAGGCGATCCGCGATGGCCTGCGTCTCGAGGCGATCGCCGCCGACATCGCCCCCGACGGCGACTCCGCGCTGGAGCAGCTCGACATCAACGCCTACGACGTGGTCGTGCTCGACCGCGACATCCCGGGCCCCAACGGCGACGAGATCGCCCGACACCTGGCCGCCGAGCCGACCAGCCCGCGCGTCCTGATGCTGACGGCGGCTGACCGCCTCGACGACAAGGCGGCCGGCTTCGAGAGCGGCGCCGACGACTACCTCACGAAGCCGTTCGCGCTGCGTGAGCTCGTGCTGCGCCTGCGTGCGCTCGGGAGGCGCCCCGCAGCCGGCACTCCCCCGATCGTCGAGGTCTCCGGCATCCGTCTGGATCGCTTTCGACGCGAGGTGTTCCGCGACGGCCGCTATGTCGCACTCACGCGCAAGCAGTTCGCGGTGCTCGATGTGCTGATGACCGCGGGCGGCGGCGTGGTCAGCGCCGAAGACCTGCTCGAACGCGCGTGGGACGAGAACGCCGACCCCTTCACCAACGCGGTGCGCATCACGATCTCCACGCTGCGCAAGCGCCTCGGCGAGCCATGGGTGATCGAAACGGTCCCGGGCGTCGGCTACCGGATGAGCACGTGAGCGGTCCGGGCGCGCACCGGGCACCGGGCCTGTCGGTCCGGATCAAGCTCACCCTGAGCTATGCGGGCTTCCTCGTCGTCGCCGGGATCGCGCTGTTCGCCGTCGGCTTCCTCCTCTTGCGGTTCGTCCCGGAGGGCAGTCTCACCGTCGACGGGGGCGGGTTCGCACCGAACCGCACCAACCTCGTCGAGGTGTTCGTCCGCTACGCCTGGTGGGCGATGGGCCTGCTGGTGGTGTTCGGCCTCGTCGGAGGCTGGCTGCTCGCCGGCGTGGTGCTGCGCCCACTGGATCGGATCACGGATGCCGCACGGCAAGCCCGCGACGGTCATCTCGACCACCGGGTCTCGCTGCCCGGCTCTCGCGACGAGCTGACCGACCTCGCCGACACCTTCGACGCGATGCTCGATCGCGTGCAGCACACGATCGACGAAGAGCGCCGTTTCGCCGCCAACGCCTCGCACGAGCTGCGCACGCCGCACGCGATCATCCGGACCATGGTCGAGGTGGCTCAGGCCGATCCGGACGGGCGCGACGTGGACGTCGTCCTGCAGCGGATCGGTGCGACCAACGAGCGGGCGATCGCCTCCACGGAGGCGCTGCTCATGCTGGCGAGAGTGGGGCGCGGTGGAGCGCTCGAGATGTCAGCGGTCGACCTGGCGTCGGTGGCGGCGGAGGCAGTCGACGAGTTGCGAGCGGATGCTGCGGGCCGCGGCATCCGTCTGGACACGTCGTTGGAACCGGGGGTGGTGACCGGCAACCGGCCGCTGCTGGAGCAGCTGACGGCGAATCTCGTGGGAAACGCGATCGTGCACAACATCGAGGGCGGGTGGGTGCGGGTTTCCGTGTCATCGGAGGGCGCACTCACCGTGGCGAACAGCGGCGCGGTGCTTCCCGCTGATGTCGTCGCGACACTGATCGAGCCCTTCGTTCGCGGTGCAGGGCGTGGACGCACGGCGGGCGGGCACGACGGCGCGGGACTGGGGCTCGCGATCGTCGCTTCGATCGTGCAGGCGCACTCCGGGACGCTTTCGGTCGACGCGCTGCCCGACGGCGGACTTCAGGTGCGGGTGACGCTGCCGCGCTGATGCTTCCGGGCGCGGACCGCGGCGGCGAAGAATCGTGGGACGGTGACGACCAGAACGCCGATCGCGCCGCCCACGCTGTTCCAGAGGATGTCGGCGGGGTCGGGCACACGGCCCGGGATCGAGATCTGCAGCGTATTCGACGGCGGCGGACAGTGCGAAGCCGGCGAGGACCGCGACCGGCCACGCCCGGCGGCTCAGCAGCAGGGCGATCGTGGCGCCCAGCGGCACGAAGAGCATCGTGTTGAGCAGTCGCTCGGCGTCGCCGTACGGGATCCAGTCGAGAAGCGGCGCGCTGGCGGCATGCATGAACTGCATGAATGCGCCTCTGGCCGGCGCGACGAGGGCGCGCGGGGCGAGCGTCAGCGCCGTGACGGCCACGGCTGCGATCGCCGCCGACAGCAGTCGGATGCCGCGGCCCCGAGTGGTCGGAGTGATGTCGGTCATGGTCGCCTCTCACGCCGGTGTTCGGGTGACCGGCACGACCAGTCCACGTGAGCTGATGTTGCGGGAGCGTATTCGTCCACGGCTCGCGCGCGTTCGACGGCGCGGTCGTCAGCGGGGGACTCTCGACCTCGAGGCCGACTGGCGCCATACGCGCCCGGTGTAGGTGAGGTATGCGATCCGTCCGGCCGTTGCTGCGACGAGCAGGATGCACGAGAGCACCAGCAGCCAGCCGATGTACGTGAAAGCCATGCCCAGCACACCGAACCGTGTGGCCGAGTCGGCCAGGAGCGGCGGAAGGAAGACGCGCCCGAACAGCCCGGCGACGGCGAACCCGAAACCCGCGAGCAGCGAGCCGGGAAGAAGTTCCCGGAGGCTGATGCCTCGATTGACGACGATCCACGACGCGATCCACCACAGCGCACCCCACACCACGACCTCGGCGACGAACTCGATCACGGGCACCGGGCCGTCCCCGGCCAGCATGATGCGCGTCGAGACTACGAGGGCGAGCCCGATGACGACCGCGGCGACCGCCGCGAGCCAGCGCCAGGCGAATTTGAAACTGACGGGCGGAGTGCGCCAGATCGTCCGGAGGCTCCGTTCGAGAGCCCGCGCGAACGAAGTGGCGGCGATGATCAGCAGCACCGCTCCGATGACACCCGTCGCGCGCAGCTCCTGCGCACCTCCGGGGAGGGACTTCTCCAGGATCTCCGCGGTCGTCTCATCGAAGCCGAGATGCTCGGCGAAGATCGGTCCGGTCTCAGGATCGAGCCTGGACCGCAGCGCACCGGCGACGATCAGGATCGGCAGCACCGACGTGAACACGTGTGCTGCAAGCGTCATGCCGCGATCGATGAGTCCGAGGCGGCCGAGATCGCGAGCGACCCGCAGTGCGAAGCGTCCGGGCGCGGAGCGGACACCGGCTCGCACCAGTCGATTCGCGGTCCACCGAGCCATGGGCGCGCCTCCCGCAGCGGCTACTCGCCGCGGCGCTGCGGACCGACGCCCTCGGGGATCGCGTTGTGCAGGTGCGGGGTGTACACGAGCTTCAGCGTGCGGCCGTCCAGAACGGTCGAGTCGACGAGCTCCAGGTCGAACTCCGGTCCATCCTTGAACAGGGCCGCATAGCCCGCACTTCCCGTGATGGCCGGGAAGACCATGACCTCGAGACGGTCGACGAGTCCGGCCGCGAGAAGGGCGCGATTGAGTGAGATGCTGCCGTGCGACCGCATGGGTACGGCCGTCTCGCGCTTCAGACGCTCGACTGTCGTCACCGCATCCTCTTTGACAAGCGCCGAGTTCTCCCATCCCAGCGGCTCTTCGAGTGTGCTGGAGAAGACGAGCTTGGGCAGCGCGGTCATGCTGTCGTAGTACGGCTCGTCGTACTCGACCACGAACTGCCGGAACTCCCTGAACGTGGTGGCACCGAACACGAGCACCTGGTCCTGACCGAAGGTCCGCACCCGGTCCTCCCGCAGCTCGGGACCCTCCTTGCCCCAATAGCCGGGCCAGCCCTTCGCCGAGCCGTTGCCGTCGAGCGTGCTGAAGAAATCGACAGTGAAGGACGCCATGACCGCACTGTACCGGCGACCTGATGCGCCCGGTACCGGGGGCGACCGCCGGCGGTCAGCGCTAGGCGAGTCCGTCGCCGGATCGAGGGGTCGGGGCCTCGGAGCCTGCGTTCGGCGGCGCCGTCCACGGAATGATCCGAGGAAGCCAACGGCGCACGTGAGCGCGATACGTGGCGTATTCCGCACCGAAGGTGCGGGCGAGCGTGGGCTCCTCATAGAGCAGAACGAAGGCGGTGAACGCCGCCCAGACCACGGCTGCGTAGATCAGGACGGCGGTACTCGCGAACCACATCGCCTGGGCCAGGATGATCGCCACGACGGCCACGTACATCGGGTTGCGAACGTGCCGATAGAGACCGGTCACGACCAGGTGCTCGGTCGGGGCGACGGGCGCTGGCGTGCCGAGCCCTTTGACCGCGAACCGGGCGAAGCATTCGATCAGGGCGATCGTTCCGGCGATGCCGAGCGCGAGGCCCGCCCACTTGATCACGGGCGGATCGAGTCGCCACTCCTCCCGCTGCCCCTGCGCCATTAGGAACGGGACGAGGAATGCCACCACGCCCGGCGCGAGCACGAAGAAGATCAGTGATCCGATGGCGGCAGTCGTCCTGCGCATGCGCCACAGTATTCGCCCGAGCAGACGCGCCTGTCCAGCGGTCGCAGCGGGATGCCCTCCTCAGCTGGGGTCTCTCCCGGAAGCGGTCGGCGATCGCGGCACTCCTTGGTCCTCGCGGCCCGGGTTCTTGCGCGTGCCGCGACCCGCAAGGCGTGCCGCGAGATGCGGTCGATGCCCGACTCAACCGGCTGAGTCAGCCCACACCAGGCGCAGTTCGAGCCCGAGATAGGCGGCGTAGCGGGCCGCGGCATCGTGGATCGCCGCGCTCTCGTCAGGCTCGAGCGGTCGCAGCGGTCGGAGCTCGAACGTGACGGTTCGGGCGGAAACCGCGCGCTTCATGCCGGCGACGACCTGGCCGTCGACGAGGGCCATGCCGATCGCCGTCTCGCGGCCCCGCGAGAGGAGGCCGGCGGCATCCAGAACCCAGCGCGAGTCCTGATAGCCGCGGTACATCTCGTCCAGCACCTGGAGGAGGTGGCCGCTCATCGGCGCGGACACGGGGGCTTCGCCTGGCGCGTGCCAGTAGGTGCGGTCGTCGTGCTCGAACGACTCGAGCCGATCCGCGGCACCGGCCAATCCGCGGCGCACGTCGGTGAGGGTCAGGGTCGCCCAGTAGGCGAGGTCGCGCGCCGTCGCGGGCCCGTGAGAGGTGAAGTAGCGCAGGGCGAGCTCCACCGTCGCCTCATCGTGCTCCAGCCGGCGCGGCGCACGCACCCGGTCCGCGAACAGAGCGTAGGTGTGCTCTCCGCCGCGGGGCACACCGCTGCAGATCAGGGCGCGCAGCTCGAGATGCGCGGCGAGGAGCATCAGCTGCATCCCGGTGAGCTCGTGACCACGCTGCGCGAGCGAATCGGCGAGCTCAGCGCGCGTGCGGTCGGGCGACTCTGCGAGGATCTCGACCGCCGCCTTGGCGAGGGCGTCCATCCGGTCGGCCAGCGGGACGAGCTGCTGATCGATGGTCGGCAGCACCCGGCTGCGGGTGAGCTCGATCAGCCACAGCGCGTCGTCGGCGTGCACGTAATGCCACGTCGGGCGCAGGACGTGCGTCCTCAGCACCCGTCCGGTCGCCAGGAGCCCGGCGAGGTCGACCTGCCGCGGGTCGCGCGTGCGGGTCGCCACGGCCCAGGCCGACTGCGACGGGTTCTCCGCCTGCACGGCGAGAAGCGAGCGCACGGCATCCTCGGCTGCATCGACGGGCGCGGCCAGATGCTGCGAGTGCAGCCGCCAGCGGGCGATATCACGGTCGGTGAGCACACCACGAGCGTAGGCGGCCGGCGTGAGTCGCGGGGAGGGCGACGGCGTTCGAACTCCACCCCTCCAGGTGAACGCCGTAAATCCGCGTCGCGACTACGCGGGAGCTGACTCCTGGCGCGGGAGCACCGTGAGAACGCGTTGGATGTGCTCGCGGAACTCGGCCATGAAGTCGCGTAGGAATTCCGCGGTCTTGGGGTTGGTCACGGTGCCGTCGTCGGCGTAGTCGTCCGCTGAGAAGTGGATGTACGCCTCGGGTGCAGTCATCTGGCGGGCGTTGCAGAAGCTGAGTACGCCACGCAGGCTCTGCTGCGCCACCGCTGTGCCGATGGAGCCCATCGAAGCCCCGATCACGGCGGCGGGGATGTGGTCGAACGAGTTCTGTCCCCAGGGGCGGGACGCCCAGTCGATCGCGTTCTTGAGACCGCCGGGAATCGAGCGGTTGTACTCGGGCGTGACGAACAGCACCGCGTCGGTCGCGGCGATCGCCTGCTTCAACGCTCTCGCCTCGGGCGGAAAGTCCGCGTCGTAGTCCTGGCTGTACAGAGGCAGATCCCGGATCGGGATCTCGGTGAACTCGAGATCATCGGGCGCGACGCTGATCAGCCCCTTCGCGAGGATGCGGTTGATCGAGGTGGAGGACAGGCTCCCGACGAAGTAACCGACTCGGTATGACATGACCGCTCCTCACAGGTGACCCACCGACCTAATCCTCCGCCCGCTCCCAGCGTACGGCTCACGGCGTAGTCCGGCGATGCCGTTCCTTTCGCTGTCGGCGGTCGATCACGACATCACGAGGTGACGGTGGTCGACGATGACGAGGGCGATCTCGCGGAGCCGTTCGAGGTACCTCGTGCCGTGGTGCGCGCAGTAAGCGACGGAGCGCCCCGAAGGGAGTTCGGCATACACGAATGCTTCGACGCAGGCGCCGGTGCCGGCACAGGTGTCGCAGTATTCGGGAGCGTCGCTGATGAAGGTGGCGCGGTGCAGGTCGACGATGTCGACCGGTGGCTCGTCCATGGGTCACACCCCTTTCGCTGGCGACAGACCTTCCAAGCTTGTGAACTATCTGAGGGTGACCGGTGCAGTTTTGATACCGTGCGCCGGCAGGCACCTGCCGTCAGCAACCCAGGGGATGCTAGACCGGTGACAACGGAAGGGACGCACTGATGACTCTCACCGATCTGCTGGACGCACTGAACGCCCGGACCACGATCACCGGCAGCTCTCCCCTGCATCGCGTGATGCACGAGTCCAGCCAGGAAGCGCTTCGTGTCACGGGTGAACTGAACGGCAGCTATCACACTCCCGCCCGGGTTCGAGAGCTGCTGTCGGAACTGATCGGCAAGCCCGTCGATGAGTCGGTTACGGTCTTTCCGCCCTTCTACGCCGACTTCGGCAAGAACACCACGCTCGGAAAACGCATCTTCATCAACGCCGGCTGCAAATTCCAGGACCAAGGCGGCGTGATCATCGGCGACGACTGCCTCATCGGGCACAACACCGTCCTGGCCACCCTCAATCACGACCTCGATCCGAGCAAGCGCGCCGACCTTCACCCGGCCCCGATCGTCATCGGCCGCAACGTGTGGATCGGAGCGAACGTCACCGTCCTGCCCGGCGTGACCATCGGCGATAACGCCGTGATCGCAGCCGCATCCGTGGTCACGAAAGACGTGCCGGACGACACCGTCGTCGTCGGCTCTCCTGCTCGAGCCGTCCGAACCGTGGCCTCCACGACAGGAGACCGGGTTGGTCCGCACAGCGCGTGAAGTCAACCCGCTGCCGGGCGGGTGCCCGGCCTTAGCCGAGCACCCGGGCGGTCACCGGTAGAACTCGCCGTAGTAGGTTCCGAGGCGGTCTCGGTAGGCGGCGTCGTCGGTGGTCACCGCATCCAACTCGGGGGAGTTCTTGATCTGGTCCTTCGTCAGGTCGACGTAAACCCTCTCGTCGGCGTCATCCACGCGCTCAACGGTGCCCGCTGGGAGGATGACTTTGCGGCCGAAGATCCACGGGCCGGTATCGACCACGAGTTGGCTGCTGCCGACGTCGTTGGTGGCCTCATCGATCTTGCCGATGTCGCCGTCGGTGGCGTGCACGCGGTAGCCCACGAGGCTGCCGGAATCCGGCGTGCGAGCAGCCGACTCACGGTAGTCCCAGGCGTCCCATGATGTAGACATCTCTGCTCCTTGTTCTTCTCTGGTTCGGCGGTTATGGATGCGCGGCCATGATGGTCGTGCCGGTTCACGATATGCATTGATCCCCAGGTGAGCGACCCCCTGGCGGAACACGGCGAGGAGGCGTACAAGCGCCGAAACTGGTGGACGCCCGCAGAACCGCGATCGTCATCCCTCCAGTTGGGTTCCGGAAAGGCGTCGGAGGACTACCGCGCGTCCATCACTTCGCGTGCCGCGCGGCGTCCCTCCGCGATCAGGCGCGGCACGTCGGCCATGGACCACTGCGCAAGGCCCGTCATCTCCGGCTGAATGAGGACGATGGACTGGTCTTCTTCGAGCTCAGCGGCGCTGGAGGCGACGCGCATCATGCGGACGTTCTCCCACTTCGCGTGCAGGCGCACCACGATGACGGTCGACGCGCCCAACTGCCGCGCCGCGGTGATCGGCACGTTGTCGACCATGCCTCCATCCATGAGTACCTGGCCGTCACGACGGACGGGCGGTAGAAGCCCGGGAACGGCGATCGTCGCCCGGAGGGCTACGTTCAGCGGTCCCTTGTCGATCACCACCGGTTTGCGGGTGCGCACGTCGGTCGCCACGGCCGCGAAGCGTCGCGGCAGCTCCTCGATGAGCGGGTCTTCACCGAGTGTGCGATGGATGGCGTCTGTCAGAGCGCCGGCATCCAGCAATCCCAGCCGGAGGGTGAGTGACATCCGGGCGATCGAGCTCCATCGGAACGCGAGCGCGGCTCGTTCGATCGCCTCCTGCGGGACGTCGGCCGCGTAAGCGGCCGCAACCAGCGCTCCGGAGCTGGTGCCGGCCACGATGCCGGGACGGATGCCGCGGTCTTTGAGCTCTTGGAGCACTCCCACGTGCGCAGCGCCGTACGCGCCGCCCCCGCTGAGGGTGAGTCCCAGCGTGCTGTCATCGCCCATGATCGCCCCAGTTTGCCCTGTCATGTCGGCGCGCACCTCCACCCGCGAACCGCTCCGATCGAACGGCGCGCGAGCCGACGCGGCACCCGCCGCGGCGCCCGGCGCGTCAGGGGTGAGTCGTCAACGAACGCGCACTGCTGTCGCCCACCTTCTCACGCTCCCTCCCGCGCCGGAGGTCCTTGCGCGGATCTTGCCTGGGGGGAACGTTGCGCAGGAATCGAAGGACTTCGATGAAGTACTTCTTCCGAGAGGGCGGGATCAGATGTGAGGATTCGGGGTGAGTCGCGCTCGACCTGCTGCTCGGAATCGCCGCCGGCGTCGGCGGACCGGTGCGCCGGGTCGACCTCGTGCCTTCGCTGGTCGTGCGATCGAGCACCTGACCGAGGATTCACGGAGCAACGCAACGCGGCACGAGGTCGCAGTTGCGCTCTTGCGACCAGCGAACGATGCCCATGTCGCCGGTGCGTGGGACCATCCGCAAGAACGAACATCGGCGGGAGGGAGCGGGATGCGGGGCGAGGCGACCGTGCTGCACGCCGACCTCGACGCCTTCTACGCCTCGGTCGAGCAGCGCGACGCGCCCGCGTTGCGCGGCAGACCTGTCATCGTCGGCGGCGGCGTCGTGCTGGCGGCGAGCTACGAGGCGAAGGCCCGCGGGGTGCGCACCGCGATGGGCGGCCGGCAGGCGCGCGACCTGTGTCCGGATGCCGTGATCGTCCCGCCGCGGATGGACGCATACTCCGCGGCCAGTCGAGACGTGTTCGCGATCTTCCGCGACACGACGCCGCTCGTCGAGGGTCTTTCGATCGACGAGGCGTTCCTTGAGGTCGGTGGTCTCCGGCGCATCGCGGGCACGCCCGAGCAGGTCGCGGTCCGACTCCGTGAGCGGGTTCGTGCGGAGGTCGGACTGCCCATCTCGGTCGGGGTGGCGCGGACCAAGTTCCTGGCCAAGGTCGCCAGCGCTGTCAGCAAGCCCGACGGGCTGCTCATCGTCGAACCCGACCGGGAGCAGGCGTTCCTGCTGCCCCTGCCGGTCGAACGGCTGTGGGGTGTCGGTGCTGTGACCGCCGAGAAGCTGCACGGGCTCGGCATCCACACCGTGGGTCAGCTGGCCGAACTCGAAGCCGCCACCGCCGAGAGACTGCTGGGCAAGGCCACCGGCGCGCACCTGCACGCACTGGCCCGGCTGCGGGATCCGCGCCCGGTCGACACCACGCGGCGCCGCGGGTCCATCGGCTCTCAGCGCGCGCTGGGCACGCGCCCGCGCTCGGCAGACGAACTCGACCTCATCCTCACTCAGATCGTCGATCGGCTCGCCCGCCGCCTGCGCGAACGCGACCGGGTGTGCCGCACCGTCGTGCTGCGCCTGCGCTACGGCGACTTCGTGAAGGCCACGCGATCGCACACCGTCCGCTTCCCGACCGATCGCACCGCGGTGCTGCTCGCCGTCGCGCGAGGGCTGCTCGCCGCCGCACAGCCGGTGATCGCGGAGCGCGGCATCACCCTTCTCGGCGTCTCGCTGTCGCAGCTGGGGCGCGCCGACAGCATCCAGCCGGAGCTGCCGATCGACTGGGACGACGGGGCCCGCCTGGACACGGTGCTCGACGCGGTGCGCGACCGCTTCGGCGCGGCGTCGGTCGCCCGGGCCACGCAACTCGGTCGTGATCCGGGTTGGTCGACGCCGCTGCTGCCGGAACACGAGTGACCGCGAGAAACGGCGCGGAGAGGTCATTCTGAACTCACGCTGGAGTCATCCTGCTGTCGGGCCAGCGCGTCTCCCAAGGCCTGCGCAGCGATCACGAGCCCGAGGTGACTGAACGCCTGGGGAAAGTTGCCGAGAAGCTCGCCCGTCGCGTTGTCGACCTGCTCCGCCAGCAGGCCCAGGTCGTTCGCGTAGCCGGCTGCTCGAACGAGCACGCTTTGGGCCTCGTCAGTGCGACCCACCGCGGCGAGCGCTTCGGCAAGCCAGAACGTGCACAGTAGAAAGCTCCCCTCCTCGCCGGCTAACCCGTCGTCGGCCGTGTAGCGACGGACAAGACCGCGGTCATCGACGAGGTCGCGCATGATCGCGTCGAGCGTGGCCGCGAATCTCGCATCGTCGGGCCGGGCGAAGCCGGTCAGCACGAGGAGAAGGGTCGATCCGTCAAGCTCCGTGCTGCCGAAGCTCTGGGTATAGGCGCCGACGGCTGCGTTCCAGCCCTCGGCGATGATTGCGTCTCGGATCTCCTCCCGCACTGCCGCCCACCTCTGGACACGGTCGGTCGCTCCGAGCATCGCAGCGAGGGCGAGACCCCGGTCCAGTGCCACCCAGCACATCAGCGTGCTGTGCAGGTATCGGCGTTGCGGCCCGCGGATCTCCCAGATTCCGTGGTCGGGCCTCTGCCATCCCGCGGCGGCGGCTTCCACGGCGGCTACGAGCAGGCCGCGGCTGGGTTCTTCCAGCGCGGGGAGCTGGTCGCGGAGTATGTAGGCGGCGTCGAGGAGTGCTCCGTAGACGTCCTGCTGATGCTGTGCCCAGGCGCCGTTTCCGGTGCGGACCGGCGCACTGTCTCGCCAGCCGCGGAGCTGCGGGTGCGACCGTTCGGTCAGATCACGTTCTCCGCCGATCCCGAACATGATCTGCATCGGCATGCCACGCTCGAGTTGCGTTGACGTGGCTCGGGCGAGGAACGCGAAGAACCGGGACGCCTCGTCCGGACACGCGGCGATGAACAGGCCGCGAAGGGTGAGGCTCGCGTCTCGCACCCACGTATAGCGATAGTCCCAGGTACGCCCTGTGCCGACGCCCTCAGGCAGGCTTGTCGTCGCCGCGGCCAGGATCGCGCCGCTGCGTGCGTAGCTGAGACCCTGCAGCACGACTCCGCTGCGGTGGACGAGTTCTCTGAGCGGTCCCTCGTACCGTTGATGCAGATCCGACCAGCTTCGCCACGCCTCTGCAGTGAGCTCGAGCCCGCGGGTCACCTCTCGCTGGCCGAGTGGCGTGGGAGGACCGTCCCACGCATCGGCCTGCTCGACCGCGAGACTCACGTGGTCTCCCGCAGCCAGCGCGATCGTCCCGCGAGCGACCCCTCTTTCAGTGGAGAGCGGGGCGTCGGTCGACAGCAGCAACTGCGTTGCCGCACCGCGAGCGAGTAGCCCGCCGTGCACGGGTAAGAGATGCGGGTGGACCAGCCCGAACTCGGGCCGCGGACACCACTCGACCAGCACCTGCATGTCACCGCTCACGCACTCGGCGTCTCGGAGCAGAATGCTCGGGGCGTTCAGGCCGAGGTCATGCCCTCGCTCGTCCTCGCTGAGGCTCAGCGCGTCACGCACCAGCAATCGACCGGATGTCGAGGTCCACGTGGTTTCGAGGACGAGACCCTGCGTCAGGTAACGTCGCTCGACGGTCGCCGCGGGGTCAGCCGGCCGCAGAGCCAGGTAGCCGGCATCCTCATCGAGGAGACGGGCGTGGGCGGGGGTGCTGTCGAAGCGGGGCAGGCACAGCCAGTCGACCGAGCCGTCCCGACTCACCAGGGCGCTCGTACGGCAATTCGACAGGAACGCGTACTCGGCGATCGGCGTGTGACTCATCAGTGGCGGCCTTCCGTCCGGGGTGCTCCCCGCAGGCGGGGTTCAGCCTAGTCGGCGGGGTCGGCGCGCATCGGCAAAGGCTGTTCGCCGCTTCGTGGCTTCCTCGCGGACGGCGAATGGGTCGAGCTGCCACGGTCACTGCCCGTCGATCCTGCGCACTGCGAATTGTGGCGGGCCGTGCCGACGGCCTGGCATTCTGGATTGATCGACGCGTACGGGGGCAGACCGATGGCGCAGACAATGCAGTTCGCCCGCAGTCAGTGGCTGGACGTGATCACCGATGCTCTCGGCGGATTCGGCCGGTCATTTCCCTGGGATCCGGTGTGTCGACAGCTCGGCGATCAACTCGATGCGCCAGTGACGGGGAAGTTCCAGTGGGACGCGAACGGGCGCGGAAGCGTGATGGCGTACCCGTTTCCGAACTGGTTCGATCTCCAAGAAGTCGCAGGACGTGCGCCGTCCGTTCATCCGTTGGCCCGCTACTACTCGACGCACGCCACAACGGCACCTCTGAGCACGACTCAAGTTCCTTTCTCGAGCGGAACCGACGAGCGAGCATACGAGGACGAACTGCGTGTCTGTCAGATTGAGAATCACGTGTGGATCCCCATCGACAGGGGAATCGCCGGGGTCTTAGTGGTCGGTGTGTGCCGCCCCGCCGAGCCGTTCGACGAGTGGTCGGTGGAACTGGCAGCGCTCGCTCAAGGAGTCATCGTCGCGCTGCATCGTCACTGGCAGGTGCTTGACGACTGGGTTGCAGGCCACCCGCTCGCGACGGGTGCATATGTGGCGGCTGATGAAGCGCGCCTCACCTCACGCCAGGTCGTCGTTCTGAGTTTGGCCGCACAGGGCTTGACCTCACGCGCGATCGGGTATCGGTTGCACATCTCGCCGCGCACGGTTGAGCGTCATCTTGAAAACATCTACGCACGGCTCGGAGTGTCGGATCGCGTTTCCGCGGTGCGGCTCGGAATTCTGGCGGGCGTTGTCGCGTCGCGCCCACTCGAGGTCGCTTCCACCTGACGAGGTCTCGGCCGGAACGTCCATTCCGCAACGAATGCGTAATTGCACGCATGGTGACCCCAAACGGCCCGTTCTACGCTCCGAGGAAGGGGACTGGGCGCTGATGCGGAGGTGGTCATGCAACGTCGTGATTCGGTGCTGCGCTGGCTGGGAGCGATCGGTGTCACGGTCGCTCCCCTCTGTATCTTCGTCATCCCGGGCCTGATGTACTCGAGAACTTTCGCGAATGCCGAGGAGCAGTTCAGAGCAATCGCCGAGGGCAGCCACGGTGGCTACGCCGGGCAGCTGTCGCAGATCTGCGGGGCGGTGTTCGTGATGGCGGCCGCGCTCGGGATCGGCGGTTTCGTGATCGCACGCGGTCGCGGCCGGACACTTGGCGTCATCGGCCTGATCACCGGGATGGTGGGTGCGATCGCCCTTCTCCTGGTGCTGGGATTCGAGTCGGCTGTGCTCGTTGCATTGAAGTCCGCCACGGATACGGATGCTGCGGTCACACTTGCCGAGACAGTGTTCAACGCACCGGTTTTCATGATCTTGCTGCTCGTCGGCCTCGGCGGCTACTCCCTGGCGTTGCCGATTCTCGCCTTCGCGCTCTGGCGCAGCAGGGTGCTGCCGATCATCGTTCCCTTGTTGTTCGTGATGCCGCCGCTGATCAGTCTCGTACCCCTCTTCGCTGGCGTGCCCTTAATGGTCCTCAGCCTGTTGATACTCCTGCCGTGCGTCTGGACGACCGTGCTGTTGATCCGCGGGGTGCCTGTTTGGCCGACCATGCGACTGGCTAGAGCCGGGGTTCCCGACGAGTCGTAGTTGTCTGTCGAAGTCCTGTCCGCAGGCTCAGACCCTCACCGCTGACGGCGAGGACCGGGCCGACCGTCACTCGTCGGGTCCGACGAACTCGATCGAGTCGAAGACGGCGCGTGCCTCTTCGATCAGCGCCGGATCCATCGATTCGTCGGATTGGCCCACCGCGATCACTGCGCGATCGCCGTTCAGGTCGACCACTAGGTAGGTTTCGCGCTCGCCCACATCTGTGTACGAGCGTCCGTTGCAGTCCTGCGCCGAATCCGAGTAGATGCATAACTTGCCGCCGTCGCAGTCGGTGATGTCGACGTCGCTCTCGACGGCGTGGTCGAACTCGAAGCCGGAGTAGTCGCCCACCACGACCTTGACGGGAGGGGTGCTCACCGTTGACGCCTGCGCCGTCATCGCATCGACGAACGCCTCAGCCGTCGGATCGACCTGGACGAGCGCGCCCTGCCAGGCGCATGCGTCCGTCGGCACATACTGGGCAGGGTAAAAAAGGACGGTGGCATTCCATGAATCCGGGAGATCCGGGTCGTCCTTGCCCACGCCCGCGCCGTCGAAGGTCTCCCACCCATCCGGGACGGTGAACTCGAAAGGCACCGGGAAGCCGGTCACGAGGTAGGTGCCAGGATCCATGACGCCGCTCTCCGGCGGGGGGTACGGTGCGATCGTGTCAGCCTCCGCGGTCGATGCGGGGGACGGCGCCTCGGCCGCGGTGCACGCGGCGAGGCCGACGCACGCCAACACTGCGACGGCAACACCCACCTGCCGCGAGCGTGTCGCGTGAACGGCGCGGGTGCGCCGGATTGGTGTCCACATGGTCCACGTCCTTTCGTTCGATCCGTGCAGCGCGATGGCTGCTCGATCAGTCAAGGACTCGCGTGTATCAGCAGGATAACGGCGCTCATCGGGTGTGTATCGGCCCGGTATCAGCCGTCTTGACGGATGTCGGAGCCGGGCGCACAGTGGCCCCATGGAGGTGCGCGTTCTTGGAGCGCTGACGCTCGACGACGGCCGGATCCCGCTGGCTCCGCGCGATCGTGCGGTGATGGGTGCGCTCACGGTCCGCCTGGGTGCGCCACTGACGGCAGCATCCCTCGCGGCGGCGCTGTGGGGTGACGATCCGCCGGCTTCCTGGACGCATATCGTCCCAGGGTGCATCATGCGGTTGCGGCGGCTTATCGCACCGGCCCAGATCGAAACCACCCCGCACGGGTACCGACTGGTCCCGGAGCACGTCGAGGTGGACGCGGAGCGGTTCGAGCGACTCGTCGAGCGGGGTACGCAGCAGCTGGAGTTGGGTGAGCCCGAACGGGCCGCGCACACGTTTTCGGAGGCGCTCACGCTGTGGCGGGGCGAGCCCTATCGTCGAGCTCCCCGACTGGGAACCGGCTCAGATCGCGGCGGGTCGCCTGGCGGAGATGCGCCTCGGCGTCGAGGAGCTGCTTCTGGACGCACGGCTGCAGGCGGGTGAGGTTCAGGAGGTCGACCGCATTGGCGCGAGCCCGTGTCGCCGAGGCACCGTTGCGCGAGCGGCGCTGGGTCGTGCTGAGCGTGGCGCAGTACCGCCAGGGCCGGCAGGCGGACGCGCTCGACACTGTGCGCCGGGCGCGGGGGCTGCTCGCTGCCGAACTCGGACTGGATCCATGCATCGAGCTCGCCGAGCTGGAGCAGGCGATCCTCCGCCAGGATCCCGCGCTCCTGTCCGACCGGGTGTTCCGCGCTGCGAGCCCCGAGTGTCCCTATTTCGGCCTGCCCCCCGCGGGGGTGGGCGACGCCGAACGGTACTTCGGTCGAGAGCAGGAGCTCGCCGGAACAGTGCGAGCGCTCGAGCGAGCACGGCGTACTTCTCGTCGCGGGCTCATCGGGTGTCGGCAAGTCCTCATTCGTCAGGGCCGGGATCGGTGCGCAGTTCATTGCGCGCGGCGTCGAGGTCGCCATTGTGACGCCCGGCGAGCATCCGGTCGACGCCCTTCGCGACGTCGATCTCCCGGTCGGAGAGTCGCTGCTCATCGTCGATCAATGCGAGCAGGCGTTCGCGGCGGACGACCCGGCCGAGATCCGGGAGTTCTTCGACGCGCTGTCGCAAATGGTCTTCCGCGGCATGCTCGTCGTCGCGATCCGCGCCGACCGCCTCGGAGACCTGGCCGAGCACCAAGGATTCGCCCAGATCATCCAGTCGCACCTGCTGATGCTCACCACGCTGAGCCCCGACGGGCTGCGGAGCGTGATCGAAAAGCCCGCAGAGCAGGCCGGGCTCATCCTGGAGCCCGGCCTCGTGGAGATCCTCCTCCGCGACGCCGACGGCAGGACTCTTCCGCTGCTCTCCCACGCCCTGCGTGAGGTGTGGTCACGTCGTGAGGGCCGCGTTATGACCGTCGAGGCGTATCGCGCATCCGGTGAGATCGACGGTGCCGTCGCGAAGACCGCGGAGGAAGTGTTCGCCGCGCTCTCGCCGGACGGGGAGCGACTACTGCGCGACATCCTGCTCCGTCTGGTCGAATCGTCCCCGGACGGCGCGGTGATAGCTCGCCGGGTGGAGCGCACGCGGATCGCGATCGACGAGGCCCATGCGCAAGATCGTCGATCGACTGGTCGACGCTCGGCTGCTCACCACCGATCAGGAGTCGGTGCAGATATCGCACGAGGCACTCGCACGCGAGTGGCCACGGTTGAAGGAATGGCTCGCCGATGACGTCGAGGGCCAGCGGATCATGCGACACCTCGGCTCCGCGGCCGCCGCCTGGGATGCCATGGGACGCCCCGACAGCGAGCTCTATCGCGGCGGCCGACTGACAACGGCCCAGCAGTGGCGGGACACGGTCGAACCCGCACTCACACCTGTCGAGCGAGGGTTCCTCGACGCCTCCACAGATGCTGAGACCGCGGGGCTCGAGGCGGCTCGACGACAGCTGCGCAAAGAGCGGCGAATGGTGCGGCGACTGTCCTGGGTATCCGCCGGCGCAGCCGGTCTCGCGATCGCCACGGTCACCGCGGGCCTCATCGCGGGATTCCAGGCGAACCTCGCAGCCGAACGCGACACGGTCGCCGAAGCACGGCGCGTCGCCGCACTCGCGCTCGAGGAACCGGACTTCGACCGCGCGCTTCTGCTCGCCCTGGAGGCCATCCAGCTCTGGGACGATTCCGAGACACGCGTCAACCTGGTACGCGTCTTCTCGCGCGCACCCCGGGTGACAAGTATCATCCGGATCCAGGAGGACGGAGTGGTCCCATTGAGTATGTCGCTCGCGGAGGACGGGGCTCGGGCATCGGTGATCGACAGCGACCACGATGTGCGCCTGTTCGATCTCGACGACCGATCGCAGCTCGTCGAGTACGCGCCGTTCTTCAAGAGATTGGTGACGTCGGCGGTCGACCCCGTCACTGGGGCGGTCGCGTTCAGCGAGACATCCGAAACCTGCACCGAGACCCGCTGCGACTTCCGCCGGATAGCAACGCTCGTTGTCGGCGACGCGGGCGGCTCGGGCGTGAAGACCTACGAGGGCCTCGGTAGGACGGCGGCAGACATCGAGTATTCGACGGACGGCTCCCTGTTCGCAGCGCTCGCGGGGTCGACGGGACTCCAAACGCCCGGGCGCGTCGCCATCTGGCGAGCCGGCGCGGGAGACCCGGTGCTCCTGGATCTGAATGTCAGCGGTCTCGAGCCGCAGCCGAGCGGGGAGTTCGGAGCGGTGAAGTTCTCGCCGGACGGCTCGCGACTCTACGCCAGCGGATTCGGCCCGACCATCGTGATCGACACGGCATCAGGCGAGGAGCTGCGTCGGATCCCCGGAAACGGGATATTGGCGGTCAGTCCGGACGGCCGTCGGATCGCCGTGCGAGATGGTTCGTTGGCAGTGCGCATCGTCGACCCCTCCGGGGTCGCACCACCCACCACCGTCCCGCTCTCGTTCCTTCCCTCAGTGGCCGACTTCAGCCCCGACAGCGGTCAGCTCGCCATCGCCGCCGGCACCGACGTCATCGTGGCGAGCGCCGAGACCGGCGAGATCGCGGAGACGCTCCGCGAATCATGACGGCCGCGGTGACGCGGTTGAGTTCCGGACGAACGGCGAGCTGGTGACCGCCGGTGCGGACGGCGCGATCATCACGTGGGACCTGGGCGACTGGTCGGCGGGCATTCGGCGCTGACAGTTCGTTCGGCAGACTGCGTCCGTCGAGCTCGATGAGCGCACCGTCGCGCTCGAACTGTCCGACGGGATGACGCAGGTGATCGTCGCCGACCCGGCGGCGTGGGAGCGAACGCGCGTGTCAGGTCGCGGGACGAGTGCTGACCGAGCAGGAGTGGGCAGAGATCGCTGGTGCGCGGCCGTACGCCCCGGCATGCCGCGAATGACCACGCCTGCAGCTTCGAGAGCTCAGTCCGGGTGACTTGGCCGCCGTTCTCCCTCACCGCTCTGCTGACGAGCCCCGTCTCGCCCGAGCGTGACTTGGTGTCACGGGTCGCCTGCGGTCACCGCCCTCGATGCCGCAAGCATCGTCTCCGTGCTGATCGGATGTGTGACAATCCAGGACGGCACGTCGGCGCCGCGACTGTCCGCAGGCTGGGGATCGTTCATGGCGATCCCGATCGACACCCTCCGCGCGAGGTCCGCGCGGAAGAGCGCGAGGTACCGCGCGGATGCCCGGGCGAGCGGCAGCGGGAGGTGGCGCGGCGCCCCGACCCAGGAGTTCGCCTCCTTTACCATCGCGGCGAGATGCCCCACGCTGAGCGCGTCGGGCCCAGACACCTCCAGGATGCGACCCCGGAGCGAAACGTCCGTCGCTGCTCGCGCGACTACGGCAGCGACGTCCCTGACGTCCACGAATCGATGAACCGCATCCCCAGGACCAATGATTACCGGGCGACCCGAGCGACCGGCTGACAGCGTGAGGATCATCGCCCAGGTCTGTGCGAAGGCCGCGGCGCGCACGATCGTCCACGGCACGCCGGACTCGCGGATCACCTGCTCGGCTGCCCACTTCGTGCGGGCGAGCGGCAGTGTTGCATCCGGTGCGGCGCCCACGGTCGACACGAGCACGATGCTGCAACCGACCCGCAGCGCAGCTGAGACGACAGCACGGCTGCCGAGTTGGTCGACCGTATCGAGGCCGTCGCGCTCCCGGCTCTCGACACCGTGCGATGCGACCACGATGCACGAGACGCCGTCCGCCGCGCCGATCACCGTGGCCGGATCGCGCACATCCCCGTCCACCGGCTCTACCGAGTACGGCATCGATGGCATAGACGCCGCGGCGTGGCGCGCGAGAACGCGCACCTCTTGCCGCGCAGCAAGACTTTCCACCACCAGTCGCCCGAGGCGCCCGGTTCCACCGACGACGAGGATCATGGCGGCGGCCCATCGGCGATCAGATGGACTGCGGCATCCGCGTCGAGTCCGTCGCGGACGACTGGCGCGAGGTAGAACGTGCCGGATTCGATCACGCCGCCGGCGACCTGGAAGATCATCACTCCGCGCAAGACCTGCTCGGCCCCGTCGCTCCGATGTCCGCGGATGACGATCTCGACCCACACCGCGGGTCCGTCGGTCACGAGACGCAGTTCTTCCAGTGCGAGGTCCGGCATTGCGGCGAGGAGCCCAGCCCAGTTCCGGCGGACCTGGCCCGCTCCGCGGAAGCCTCGATCCGGCCGGATCGGATCCTCCAGTGCGTAGTCGGGAGCGAAGTGGACGACGATCCCCTCGACGTCGTGGTCAGTGGCGGCGCGATGGAGGCTTCGCACAACGTCGGCTGGCGAGCGCGGCGGAGAAAGTTCGGCAGACATCGTTCCGCGCCCTTTCAGGTCTCGCGTGAAGACTCGGCACTAATTAGATACAGTTTTGTGTATCTAATTAGGAGGATCCTCGTGTCCGACCACGCTGTCAAGAGGAGGACGTACGACTCGGCTGATCGGAGACGGCGAGCCGCCGAACGCCGAGCGCGAGTCGTAGAGGCCGCCTCCGTGTTGTTTGCGTCGCGGGGCTTCTCACGCACAACGGTGCTCGCCGTGGCGACTGAGGCCGGTGTGTCTTCCGAGATGATCTACAAGACGTTCGGCGGCAAGGCCGGACTTGTGCGCTCAATCTGGCAGGACGCTCTCGCCGGAATCGGCCCCGACCACGCCGAGCAACGCTCCGACGTTCTGTCCGCTGATTCGCGGAGCGGATCCGACGTCATCGAGGGATGGGTACGCCTCGGTCTCGAGGTCGCCCCGCGTGCCGCCAGCGTGCTGGCGCTCGTGCGGTCGGCGGCCGAGGTAGACCCTGAGGCGGCCGGGCTGCTCGACGAGATCGAGCGCGGCCGTGCCGAGCGGATGCTGCACAACGCGCGGGCGCTCGCCGATAACGGACACCTGCGCCCCGGGCTCAGCGTGGAGCACGCTCGCGACCTGCTGCTCATCTTCTCGAGCGAGTACTACGACCGACTCGTGTCGCGTGCCGGCTGGGACGTCGATGACTACATTGCAACGATGACGCGCACGATGTCCGCCGCTCTCCTCCGGTTGATGTAGTTTTCGGTCGATTCGCCCACACGCCGAGCGCCGCCGGCTTTCCGCGGTCGCTCTGCCTCCACTCATCAGATTCGTGAGACACCTTCCCTGCCTTCCCGGGATACCCGTGCGCGACAGTGCGAGTGAAACCGACGGGCGAGCGGACCGACGGACGAAACGAAGGGACACGATCATGACATCCACCGAGGCCGAGGCTGGAGCAGCTGCGGCAGCCGTGAGCGTACTCGCGAACCGGCGCCGCCTGTACCGTGCCGCGGGGGTCAGCGGCGTAGGGGTGTTCGTCGCGTGGGCAGCTCAGCCCGCCATCGTGAGCCTCATGTCGCCGCGCGCGCCAGAGAACGGGCCGGACTTCGCCTACATCGAGTCGACCCCGTTCCTCGGCGTCATGGAGGCGATCGTGTTCAGTGCGATCGGCGTCGCGACGCTGTTCCTCGTGACGGCGGTCGGGCAGCTGACGGCCTCTGCGAGGCCGCCATCGACCGCGGCCCGCGTCGGACACCTGCTGGGCGTGCTCGGCGGCATGGCATGGTTCTTCGTCGCGGGGTCGGTTCTCGCGCTGTACACCTCGATCGGATTCCAGCTCGGTGAGGCGGCGCCGCAGCAGGAACTCCAGCAGGCGCTCTACCAGCTGCATGCGGTTGTCCTCATCGGGTTCATCGGGCCGTACATGCTCGGGATGATCGGGTGGCTTGTCATGCTCGCAACGGCAGGGCGTCGCACCGGAGTCATCGGCTGGCCGCTTACCATCGTCTGCATCCTCGCTGTCGGAGTCATGGTCGCAGCATCGTTCGTACCCTTCGCGCCTCCGTGGGGCTGGATCGCCGGCATCGGCGCCCCGCTCGTGCTCGGCATCGCGTTCCTGGTCAAGGCCCGGCGCGCAGCCTGACCGGCTGCAGGGGGCGGTCGGTCTGCACGCCGATCGCCCCCGAGCGCCCTGGTCGACCGTGGCTCGGACTGTCATGATCGGAGCACAATGGACGCAACGTCCTTCCTCATCGCATCGCAGGTGATCCTGCTCGGCGTCAGCGCCGTGCTGATCGCGTTGCTGGTCGCACGGATCGTCCGCATTCCCGCCTCAAGGGCACTGCTGCCGCAGGTCGCGATGATCGGGATCCTCGTGACCTCCGTTGTCGTCGTGGTAGGGGGCTCCGCCCAGTTCGGTCGGATCATCTTCATCCTGCTTTCCTTGCTGCTGGCCACCTATCCCGGACGGCCGATTCGTCCCACGATGGACGTTCGCGCTCGTTCTGGCCTGGATCGTCCTGGTGATCGTCGAGTGGCTCGGGGCCGGGCTGACCGACCAGCTCTGGTGGTGGATGGTCCCCACCGCGTCCATGCTGACGCTGCTCGAGTGCGCAGCTGTACCGATACGTCCGCCGCTCCGCGGCCCCGGAGCGCGAGGCGGTGCGCTGGGCGATCCTGGGGCTCGCCCTGAGCGCGGTCTTCTTCCTCATCATCGAGCTGACCGGCGACGGGCTGATCGCCGCGGACGGTCCGGCGTCGGTCGCCTGGGCGCAACTCGCCACGATCCCCTTCCTCGTCGGTCCTGCCATCGGACTCATCCGGCCCCGGCTCTGGAACGTGGATGCGGTATTCCGCTGGTTCCTCGCGGGGGTCGCCGCGACTCTCCCGCTGGCGCTCGTCTACTGGCTCACGACTGTCCTTGCCGGCTCCCTCGGCGCGACTGTCGCCGGGGCCGGCTGGTTGGGTGCCGCCGTCGTTGCCGCCGCGGCGTACCCGGTCCTGCACGCGTCGTGGCGTCTTGCGACGATCCTCGTATACCGAGGACGCGGCGATGCCGACACGGCCGCCGCGCGCCTCGCCGAGCGACTCGACGACCTGCCCGACCCGCTCGCGGTGTCGCAGACCGTGGCTCAGGCGGTGGCCGACGCCGTGCGCGCCGATACTGTCGAGCTGCACGGCGATGGGTTGTTCTCGGCACGCGTGGGACCAAACCATGCGACCGGTGGCGCGGCATCCGTCGCGGAGGAGTTCCCCATCTCGTTCCACGGTGATGTGCTCGCCACGCTCGTTGTGCACCCGCGGCCCGGGGAACGGAGTCTCACTCCCTACGACCGGGCTCTGGTGGAGCGCCTCGCGCTGCATTCGGCGCCTGCCCTGCACGGCGCACGTGCACTGGCCGATCTCTCCGTGACGCACGCTCGGCTGCTGCTTGCCCGCGAAGAGGAGCGCCGACGGCTGCGGCGCGACCTCCATGATGACCTCTCGCCGACCCTGTCCGGCCTGGCATTGAGCGCCGCCGCACTGGCCAAGCGCGCAGATGGTGTGGATCGCGCTCTCGCGGAGACAGCCCGCGATCTGGCGAGTGACATCCAGGATGCGGTGGAGCAGACGCGCGAGATCGCCTACGGACTTCGTCCGCCGATCCTCGACGACCGCGGGCTCGTGGCCGCGATCCGCGACCGCGTGCACGGCGCGGTCGCCGACCGACTTCGGGTCGACGTTGTCGCACCCGAGGAGCTGCTCCCGCTACCGGCGGCGGTCGACCTCGCCGCACTGCGGATCGTCCAGGAAGCGGTCGCGAACGTGCGGCACCACGCTGACGCGTCGCGCTGCATCGTACTGATTGAGAGGGAGCCGGGGGAGCTGCGGCTGCGCATCGAGGACGACGGCCGCGGCATCCCGCCCAGGGTTCGATCCGGAATCGGACTGACGTCCATCCGCGACCGTGCGCGCGAGCTCGGCGGTTCAACCACCATCGGCAGCTCCCCGGACGGCGGGGCGAGCATCGCGGTGCGGCTTCCGTTCGTGGAGCCGCACCCGCGAACTGCGGAGGTGCCGGTCTGATGCGGGTCGTCGTCGTCGATGATCATCCCGTGTTCCGAAAAGGACTCGTCGCTCTCCTGAGCGCGGACGGCATCGACGTTGTCGGTGAAGCGGAGAACGGGCTCGAAGCATTCACCGTCGTGGCGGAGACGTCTCCCGATGTGGTTCTGATGGATCTCGGCATGCCTGAGCTCGGCGGGATCGAGGCGACCGAGCGAATCGTCGCCGCGGATCCCGGCATCCGGGTCATCGTCATAACGCTCTACGACGACGAGCAGTCGGTGCGTGCCGCGCTCGAGGCAGGCGCTTCGGGATACGTCGTCAAGCAGGCTCCGCCCGACGAGATCGTCGCCGCCGTCCGCGCAACTGCGGGCGGCGCGCTGTGGATCGGTGCGGGGGTGCCGCGCCCGGGGTTCGGCGCGGTCGCCCCGAGTGCGTCGCCCGCGATCAGCGGCCTGACACCACGAGAGAGTGCGATCGCCGACTTGCTCAGCCGCGGGCTGTCCAATCCGGTGATCGCCGAGCGGCTCCACCTGTCGGTCAAGACGGTCGCGAACTACGTCTCGATCATCCTGCTGAAGGTCGGCGCCGAGGATCGTACGACGGCGGCGGCCATTCTGCGCGATCGACGTGTGACGGGCACCTGAACATCCGGACCCCGCGGTAGACGCGCAGCCCATCTCCCCAGCCATCTGCGCCGATCCGAGCGGACGACGCCATCGGAGGCGCACAATCCGCTTTACCGTCGGCGACATGCTGCCGGAAAAGTATGCCGTGATCGCCAACCGCCGGTCCTGCCCCACAACGAGCACCTCAGGTCCATGCCCGCGGGTCTCCACGGAAACGCTAGCTGACGGTCGTGCGTTGCGTCGTTGCACCCGGGAAGCGATGACCCTGGTGGGCCGGGAAAGCCGTGCTGTTCGCTGAGGTCACCGGCCACACGCCCGGGCACCTCACGGAAGGACACGTCATGAACACCTCGCTTCGCGTCGCAGGCTGGGGAACACTCGGCTTCTCGATCGCCTTCTTCGTCACTTTCGCCGTCAACCAAGCGCTCAGCACGGTCATCGACTACCCGCGACTTCCGACGGCCGCGGACATGGCCGCGGACTTCGGGGGAGGTGTGGTCTTCATCCTTCTGTGGGGATCGGCGGGCATCGCACTGGTCGTCGCGGCTGTCGGGCTGCCGGCGGTGGTCTGGCCTTCGGATGCACTGGCTTCGAGGATCGCGACGGCGTTCGGGATCATCGCGGCCGGGGGATGGATCTTCTCGGGCGCAACCGGCCTGGCCCAGCGCACGGCGATGCTCAACGGCAACATCGCAGCGGCGGGGGCCGACATCGCTTCCGAGACGAGCCGTCATCGAAGGGCTCTTCATCGGAGTGCACGTTGGCGGCATGCTCTTCGCATTCGCCGCCCTTCCGTGGCTGGCAATGGTCGCCGTCGGAGCGGTGAAGCGTCGGGCGATGTCACGCGTGGCCGTCGTGTTCCTCTGGGTCGCGGCGATCGGCCCGCTCGCAGGCTTCGTGATCTCCGGCTACCAGTTCGGAGTCCTCGCTCTCCTTCCGGCATTCGCGGTCGTCGGGGCTTCATTGCTGCGACGCGCACGCCGAGGCGCTCGTCCAGCGGATGCCGCGCCGCCCGCCACTGTCGTGCGCCCGCCGCAGGGGGATGATGACGACATGGACCTCGCGGTCATCCTCGTCACCCAAGTCGTCAACTGGCCGCTCGCTGTGCTCGTTGCACGGCGGGCAGCCCGCGGGCGCGCGCCCCTCGCATCCTGGGCGACCGTCGCCCTCCTGGTCGGCGGTGCCATCGCCGTCTGGGATCCGGCATCCACGCTGATGTTCAGTCGTGTGGCCGTAGCCGTGACGAACGCGAGTCTTGCGATGCTGTTCGCCGTATATCCCGACGGACGGTTCGTTCCCCGTTGGATCGTCGTGCCGGCCGCGATCGAGGTCGCACTGCAGGTGGCGAACGTCGCCAGCGGGCTTGCGCTCGAGCGACAGTTCTGGTGGCCGATGCACTTCGCCGCAACATGGGCGTTGCTCATCATCGGCGGTCAGGTCCACCGCTACCGCTCGCGGTCATCCGTTGACGAGCGCGAGCGCACGCGTTGGCCGCTGCTAGCGATCGTGCTGATGATCTTCGGTTTCAGCCTGTGGAGCTTCGTCGCTCTCGGCCTCGACGCGGTCTCGACGAACCGCTCCACATTTTGGCTGGCGAACCTGCTGCTCATCCTGCCGGGTGTCGGGTTTGCTGTCGGACTGCTCGCGCCGCGGCTGCTGCGCGTGGACCTTGCGCTGCGGTGGACGATCCATTGGGGCCTGTGGTCGACCGTCATGAGCGCCCTCGCGTGGGCGGTCTCGGCGGCGCTGGTCGACCTGGCGGCCGCCCCGCGCGCCTGGCTCACTGCGGCGATCGTCGGCGCGACCGCAGTCCCGGCGCTGTGGGCCGCCCGCCGCATCGCGGATCTCACCGTGTACGGCCGCCGCTCCGATCCGCTGCGCACGCTCGAAGACCTCGGCGATCGGCTGGCGGCATCCGTCGACCCTCGCACCGTGCCGGTCGACATCGTCACCACCGTCACCAGCTCCCTCGGACTCGCCGGTGCCGCAATGCGCGGCAGTCCCGCGCTGTCCGCGACCGCAGGGGCACCGGTCGACGTGGTGGAAGGCCGGACGGAGTATCCCATTCGCTACCAGGGTGAGCAGCTCGCGGTTCTGGTCGTCATTCCTCGCCCGGGGGACTCGGCCCTCACCTCGCACGATCGTACGGTGCTCGCCCAGATCTGCGGGCAGGCCGCTCCCGCTCTGCACAGCGCCCGGGTCGTAGCCGAGCTGGCCGAGGCGCGGTCTCGGATCGTGTTCGCGCGCGAAGAGGAGCGCAAGCGACTGCGCCGCGACCTGCACGACGACCTCGCCCCCACGTTCGCCGGTCTCGGGCTCGCTGCCGCGGCCGTCGAGACATTCTCACGCAATGGCGACGGAAGGGCCGCGGACGCGGCAGCCCGACTGGTCGCGGGCCTTCGCGCCGCTACGCGGCAGCTGCGCGATGTCGCCTACGACCTGCGCCCCCCGGTGCTCGACGACCGTGGGCTCGTCGCGGCCATCGAAGAGCGACTGTCGGCACCGGGAACCGTGCCGGCGATCCGCATGGATGCTCCGCAGGAGCGCCTGGAGCTACCCGCAGCGGTCGAATCGGCAGCGCTTCGGATCGTCCAGGAGGCGGTGACGAACGTTCGGCGGCACGCCGCGGCATCCGTCTGCACCATCACCGTGGCGCTCGACGGCGGCGATCCTTCGGCTAGGCATCGCTGACGACGGCGTCGGGATTCCGGCGCATTCCCGCGGCGGGTTGGGGATGCGGTCCATGGCTGAGCGCGCCGCGGAGGTCGGCGGCGAGTGGTCGGCCACGCGCGCGCCTCCGGGTGGGACGCTCGTGACGGCGACGCTGCCGGTCGCCGGCGTGTCGCGGCTCGAGCCCGACGCACTCGCGGGAGCGGCCACATGACTGTGTCGCCGACATTGCTGGTCGTCGACGACCACCCGGTGTTCCGACACGGGATTGCCGCGCTGTTCGAGTCGGCGGGCTACAAGGTCGTGGGCCAAGCGGCCTCCGCGGCCGAAGCCGTGGCGCTTGCCCGTGCCACCAGTCCCGACCGTCGTGCTGATGGATCTCGGGCTTCCGGACGACTCGGGCATCGCCGCCACGGCGCACATCGTCGGCGAGCGGCCCGCCACCAAGGTGGTCGTGGTGACGATGTTCGACGACGACGGCTCCGTCCGGCAGGCACTCGATGCTGGCGCCACGGGTTACATCGTCAAGGATGCCTCGCACTCCGAGATCCTTGCCGCCGTCGCCGCCGCTGTGCAAGGTTCGGTCGTGCTGGGCGCCAGCGTGGCAGGAGCCGCGGGACGGTTCGGCGTGCGCAGGGAGCTGGCGGATGACCCATTCGGTCTGACCCCGCGCGAAGCCGACGTACTGGATCTCGTTGCGCGCGGACTCACGAACAGCCAGATCGCCGAACGGCTCGGGCTCTCCGGCAAGACCGTCGCGAACAACGTGTCGATGCTGCTGGCCAAGTGCAACTCGGTCGACCGGGTACAACTCGCAGCGGTCGCGCGCGACGCGTTCGGATGATTGGGCAACGCTCGCGTAAACGCGACTGCACGCTGGGGCAGTTTGAGGACTCATACCGTCATTCGACGGGGTCGGGGGGTCCCGGGCTTCCTCCGCGTGACGGCTGAGCGTTCAACCGCTCCCGGCTTTACTCATTCCTCTACCCAAACGAGGGATCTATGGCGGTGACGGTGGGATTTGAACCCTAATGCGTGGTCGTCACCACGACCGCACACAGTCTCAAACGCTGCATTCGCCTGCAATCACGCGGGCGGCGAGCTCTCAAGCACTGCACTCGACTGCATTCGTTCTCCTCATTTGTTCAGACCGTTGTTCACACACTGTTTGGAGGGCTAGGGGACATCCCCTGCCGTCCAAGGTCCGGACGCGAAGGCAGAGAGAGCCCACGCGTGGGCGTCCTGACATGCTGGGTCGCACGTCTCGGGGATGATTACTTCGAAGGTTGCAACCCCGGCGTCAACGGTGAAGTCAACGAGGATGTTGCCCCCGAACCCGAACTCCGCCGAATGCGACGGGAAGGACAGCGTGTCGACGTCGAATAGCGTGTAGTCACCATTGTCGACCTGTTCGCCGGCTTGGTCGTGTGATCCGAACTCGCCTGTCTCGGTGAACCAGTGCGAGTGCTCCAGTGGACCGTCCGCGCCAGCGCAGAGGTCGCCCGTGGTGGGCCCCTCCCCGCCTCCATAGAAGTTGCCCTGCAGCCAGCCTGTGTGCGACTGCGCGAGCCCGGCGGCTTCGAAGGCAGGGACAAGTTCCGCGCAGGTTTGTGCTCGGTGCCAGTAGCCGATGATTTCGCTCGTGATCAAAGATGCGGATGCGGAAGGGCTGCTGCCCTCGGTAACTGAGACCGGCGGCGAGATTGTCGCGGCATCCTCCGTCGTTTCCGTCGCGGCAGTACATCCGGCAAGCAAAAGCACCACGGTGCCGAGACACACTGCAAGGAAGCGCCCACCCAGGGTCACCGCGGGCCTGCCTCCCGGCCGCGCAACTCCTGAACTCATCGCTGCACCCCGTCGGCTTCCCGTGCCAGCGTATCTGCGACGCGATCCGCCGGTACTCCCTCAAATCGCTTGGACAACTCGCGCACGCCTTCGTCGTCGCGCTCGATGTCCTCGGCGAGGCGGTCGGCGGGCCTATTGGTGTCGATGCCTGCCGGAGCCTGCGGGGGCGCCCCGGGTGCGGGGTCGGGATGGCTGTTCACGGCGGTCTGGCAGCCCGTCAATGCGAGTCCCACGGCCAGTACGGATGCTGCGACCGCTCGGCGTACGGTCGCCTTCGATACGGATGTGGCGTTCATGATCGCTCCTTGTTCTCGCCTGGCCGCCGATCGACCGGGCTGTTGGAACTCACATTTCCGGGCGGCGATATCCACGCACGGTGACCGTGATATCCGATCGATATCCGCGAGCACGGCATCCCGTTGACGGGCTCGGCAGCCGGGGGCACACTTCCCTCATGGTCGTCAAGGTGCTGGGGCCACTCGAGACCGGGTCGGCATCGCTCGGACCACGCGAGCGCACTGTCCTCGCCGCTTTGATCGTGCGCCGCACCACCTCGATGTCGCCGCCCGAGTTGGCGGAGGCGTGGTGGGGTGAGACTTTGCCACCCACGTGGGCGCAGCAGGTACGCAACTCGGTCGCGCGGATCAGGGGGCGACTCGGCCATGACGCGATCCTCACCGAAGCGACCGATTATCGTCTGGGGATCGACGCTGAAACGATCGACGCCGTCCGCTTCGAAAGGCTCGTGTCGGATGCGCGCGGCCACGCGCTTCGGGGTGACCATGATCGCGCTGTCGATGGATATCGCAAGGCACTGGCTCTCTGGCGAGGCGAACCTTTCCAGGACGTGGCCGACTGGGAACCGGGCATCGTCGAGGCGATGCGCTTGGGTGAGATCCGCACGAGCGTGCACGAGGAGCTCCTCGACGAGCGGCTACGCACAGGCGAGCACCGAGCGGTGATCCCCGAAGCGGAACGACTCGTGCGCGAAGCACCGCTCCGCGAGGACCGATGGGCGATCCTCGCGCTCGCGAACTATCGCGCGGATCGGCAAGCCGAAGCCCTGGCAACCGTGCGTGCCGCGCGCGAGCGCCTCGCGGAGGATCTCGGCATCGAGCCGGGAGCGCGTCTTACTGCGCTCGAAACAGCGATGCTCCGCCGCGACGCGTCCATTGATGCCCCCGAGCAGGCGACGCGTGCCCTATCGGAGTGCCCGTTTCCCGGGTTGCGCGCGTTCGGCGCGGAGGACGCCGAGTTCTTCTTCGGCCGCGATCAGGATGCGGATGCCGTGATTGAGCGAGCACGCCCTGGTGCGGTCGTGGCGGTGGCAGGTCCGTCTGGCGGTGGTAAGTCCTCGCTCCTCCTTGCAGGAGTTCTCCCGAGACTGGCCGAGTCCGGACGGCAGTCGAGGGTCGTGCCTCCGACGGCGTCCGCGGCCGGTGAGCTTCGCGCGGCCGGTGAAGTTGCCGCGATCGTCGTCATCGACCAGGCCGAGGAGCTCCTCGGCTTGGCTCCCGAGACGCGCGAGGACATCTTCGGCGCGCTCAGTGCGCTCCGTGCCGACGGCCGGACGATCCTGCTGACAGTGCGCTCGGATGCGCTCGACGCATTGCGCGCGTCGGCGTTCCTTGGCGACGCCATCGGCAGCGGCGTGTACCTGCTGGGGCCGCTCGATACCGCGAGCTGCCGCGAGGTCATCGAGGAACCCGCACGACGCGCCGGCTTTCGCCTCGAGCCGGGACTGGTCGAGCTCGCGATCCGCGACTGCGGCGACCGCGTCTCAACCCTTCCCCATCTCTCCCATGCGCTGCGGGAGACATGGCATCGCAGAGAGGGTCTGACACTCACCGTCGCGGGGTACGAGGATGCAGGGGGGATCGCCGGAGGGATCGCTGAGTCGGCGGAATCGGTGTTTCGCTCCCTGACCCCTGATCAGCAGGAACTCTGCCGCGCCATCATGCGCCGACTCATCGACCGAAGCGCGGACGGCATCTCCACGCGCCGCCGCGTGCCACTAGAGCCGATTGTGACCGACTCCGCCCGACGAGACGTGCTAGAGAGGCTGGTCCACGTTCGACTTCTGACCGTGGACGGCGAGGTCGTGATGGTCACCCACGAGGCGATCGCCAGCGCGTGGCCTCGCCTCGACAGCTGGCTCGACGAAGACGCCGAGCGGGCGCGCGTGCTTCGCATCGTCGAAACCGCGGCGACGGAGTGGGATACCGGGGGTCGCAACGACGAGGACCTCCTGCGAGGAGCCCGTCTGACAGGCGTGGCGACGTGGCGAGAGACGTCGGATCGCGACCTCACCGACGTCGAAACCGGCTTCCTCGACGCGTCGGTGGCCAACGCGGACGCGGAGATGCGCGAACTCGAGCATCGAGCCGAGCGTGAGCGAGCCCGCAACCGTGTGCTGAGGGGGTTGGTGGTCGGGGCTGCGGCATTGCTCGTCGCGGCGATCGCGGCCGGCGGAGTCGCCGTCGTCCAGGGTCGGGAGGCGGCCGTCTCGGCCGAAGATCAGCGCATCGAAGCCCTCGTAGCGACCTCGCTCTCGCTGCGATCCACGGATCTCGACGTCGCAGCGCTGCTCGCGGCGGAGGCGTATCAGCGCTGGCCGGATGACGGCCGCGTCCGAAGCTCATTGTGGGGTGTGTTGACCTCCGCCCACGGACTCCTGAGCAAGTGGCGCTTCGACGGCGCAAAGGTCGCGGCGGCTGTCATCCCAGGTACTTCCACCGCCCTCCGGGTGGTTCAGGGAACCGGTGACGCCGAGACCGCGATCGTCGATCTGGACACGACGGAGACACTTCGCACGTTGGACGTCGATCTGCCCTTTGGTGACTTCGGCAACAATCGCCAGCTAGCTGTGAGCGCTGACGGCTCAACCGCCGTCGTGCAGACGCCCCTGCTGAAGAACCCCGGCGATCCCGAAACCTGTTGTGTCAACCACCTGCAATTCATCGACCTGGGAACAGGCGAGGCGCTGCCGGGATCGGGCGTGGCCCCGGTTCGCACAACGTCGATGATCCTGATGGAGCCCGACGGATCTGGGGCGTTCCTCGGCAACATCGTGACGACGGACCTCATGCGAGTCGACTCCCGCACGGGGATGATCACCGCTTCAGATCCACGTGCCTTGGCGGATCTCACCGGCGCGAGCCAGCGCACCAACGCGATCGCCTGGGCGGGGGAGCGCCGGATCGCGGTTGCGGACGAAACGGGAATTACCGTGTTCAATGCCGCGACCGTCGAACCCCTCATCCACCATACGATCCCCGGAAACCGCGCTGCCACGGCGATGACCTCCGCCGGCGACGTCGTCGTCACGTCAGGACCCGACGGGATCGCCCTGATCGACGCGTCGTCAGGGACCGTGGAGTGGATCGCCGCGTGGCCCGTGGGTGGCGAGTGCTCGTGGCTCGCAATGGACATCGTCCGCGGAACGATCCAGTGCGCTCAAAGCGGACAGATCACTCCGCTCTCAATGGCAACCGGCTCGCCTGCAGGACCGCCCGTGACGCTGAATACCGATGAAACACCCATGCTCACATTGCGCAGCGCCGGCGACGAGCTTCTCATGGTCGACAGCACGACGATCTTCCGATCCCGCGTGGACGGATCCGGTCCCATGAGCACACTCGTGGCGGCCGGCAAGGATCTCGCGGCGGGTTTCGGCGCGAATGGGAGTCTCATCGGGGTGGGCACCGACGACGGCGGAATGCAGCTCTGGGATGTCGAACGTGAAGTTCCGATCGGGGAACCGGCCCAGTTCCTCAGGTGGTTGTCGGACGACCTCATCTTCCGTGCTGACGACTCAGGGGAATCGATCTCCCGCTTCGACGGCACCTCGTCGGTCGATTTCCCCCCGGACGCAGCCCGCGGAATGGGCCAGAACCTCGGAATCACGGCGGCGCCACCCGGCGACGCGGCATATCTCCTCGGCGCCCACTCCGTGCAAGGGTTCGATCCGTTGACCGGCGAAGCCGAGGGCAAGCCACTGCATCGGCCCGACATGGAGCCGTGGGATCCCCTGTCCGTGAGCGAAAGTACCGACGGCACTTTCGTCGCCGTTACGGCGTGGGATCTCAAGGCTCAACTCACCCACACGACCGTGTTCGAACGCGCCACTGGTGCCGTCCTCGCCGAGGGCCTCCCCGGATCCGAGGGGAGCCTCGTGACGGCGGACGGCGACCTGGTCGTCGTGACCGACACCGCCTTGACACGAAACGATCTCGCCACGCTCGAACCGCTCGCGTCGCTGCCAAAACCGTTCGGAGGCGGACACACCATCGAAATCGACGACGCAGGGCGGACGATGCTCGTGGTCGGGTGGGACAACCGCGGATCGCTCTACGACCTGGCAGACGGTATCCGGCTCGGCGACCCGCTCCAGACCGTGTCGCCCGACCCCGCTGGCGGTGCCCACCTGTCGGAGGACGGCGCGCACCTGGTGACCGGCGCACCCGAAGGAATTCTGGTGTGGGACATGAATCCGGCGGCTCACTCGGCCGCGATGTGTCGCATCGCCGGACGGGAACTGACCGCGGTGGAGTGGTCCACCTACTTCGGTGATGAGCCGCAAACCCCGACGTGCGCCGACGTGCTTCCCTCAGATGCCGCTACTCGCTGAGCACGTGACGCGCCGCACACCCAGCACTAGCACGCAGGCAGCGGCGACGGGAAGGTACACGTCGCCTTGTGACCGTCGAAGCAAGTGGTGCCGCTGGCGTCCCAGATGATCGCCTTTCGAATTGCCCGAGGAAGAATCGCATCGCGTTGAGCCGGCGCGCTTCTTGTCGTTCGAACGCACCGGCTCTGGTTCACCGACAGTTGCAACACCCAAGCGTCACCCATTCCGTGTGTCGCGACATCGTTTCACGGCGAAGCTCACAACCTGCCGACGCTTGTCGAGGCTGCCGCGCGGTCGAATCCGGCGACGAACGCCGGGTAGGTGTCCAGTGCATCCTTGAACTCGGCCCAGTACTCGGTGAGCACGTCGGGGGGCGTGCCGAGCACTAGCTGCTGACTGTCATCGAGGTCGAGCCAGTCCCACGCGTGCGCGATGTGGTTGGCGACGATGGCCATGTGGGTAGCCATCGAGTCCCCGTCGGGGTGTACCTGAACGACAATCGTGCGCCCGCGGTCCGGGTCGAGGTAGAAGAGGAACGACGACAGCCGCGGCTCCTGCTCCTTGACCACCCGGGCGATGTCCCTCAGTCGCTCGGCGGCGCTGTCGAGGAACTCCGGCTTGATGCCGTAGCTGGCGATGTATACGAATGGCTCACTCATGACGTTCCTTTCTTCGATGCTGCTGCCCGCGTCTGGGCATGACACGAGGGTCGCGGGGGCGAGGGTGCGGCCACATCGGCAGAGCGGGCCGTCTGCGCGTGCCCAGGTGGGTAGTTCGGGCCATCGGCCGGTGCCACAATGGCGCCAGGGAGGTGCCTCGTGGCAGCCGCTGCCGTTTCCCGCGCACGCGAGCTGCATCGACTCACGCGGTGGGAGGACGCGTGCGTGGAATTCCTCGCCGCCGATGCCGAGCGGGCACTCGACGCGGGGGACCTGGAGCTGCTGGCGGAGGCAGCACAGCTCACCGGGCGGCACCCTGAGGCCGCGTCCGCGCTGGAGCGCGCCTTCACCATGCGCGCGGCAATGGCCGACCTGGACGCGGCCGCCACAGCGGCGTTCTGGTTGTACCTGGATTGCATGTACGCCGGAGAGTTCGCTCGCGCCAGCGGGTGGATGTCCCGGCTCCGCGACCTGTCGGAGCGGCTGGACGCCAAGGAGGAGCCGGGCTGGCTGCACATCGCCGCGGCGTACCAGCTCATCTCGCAAGGGCGCTACGACGATGCTCGTGCCGAACTGCCGGACGCGGTGGCACAGGGGCGCGAGCGTGGCGAAGTCGACCTCGAGACGTTCGCGAGGATGCTGACCGCTCGGTCGCTGCTTCTGGGTGGGCGAATCGATGAAGGTCTTTCCGACATGGACCAGGCCATGCTGCGCGTGACCAGCGGCCAGACCTCCCCACGCATGACTGGCGTGCTCTATTGCGCCGCGATCGGAACCTGTGAGGCAGATGCCTGGGAGCTGGCCCGAGCCCAGGAGTGGGCACTTTCGCTCGAACGGTGGATGGAGTCGCTGCCCACCCTCTTCGGCGGCGCGCTCCTGGACAACTGCCGCGTCTATCGGGCCGAGCTCAAACGCCGACGCGGGCAGTTGACCGAGGCCAAGGGTGACCTCGAAGAGGCCGCACGCAACCTCGTCGACAACGCAAACGGTGCTCTTGCGGGTCATGCCTGCTACGAGCTGGGCGAGGTCCACCGGCTGCTCGGCGACCACGACGCGGCCGAGGTCGCGTACCGGCGAGCGGCGTCGCTCGGCGTCGGCGTCCACCCCGGCCTCGCTCTGCTGCGCCTCCGCGCAGGAGATACGGACGCCGCGGCTGCGGGACTGCGCCGGGCGCTGGTCGAAGCCACCCGGCCCGCCGACCGCGCCCGGTTGCTGCCCTCGTTAGTGTCGGCCTTCCTGGCAGCGGGCTCGCTGGACGAGGCACAGCGCACCCTCCTCGAGCTCGATGACGTTTCGCGCAGCATGAACAGTGCGGCGCTGAACGCCGAACTGGCGCGGGCGCAGGGAGAGCTTGCGCTCGCCGGAGGTAGCGGCGCGGCTGCTCTTCCCGACCTGCGGCTCGCTGCGGACCTGTGGCGCCAGCTCGGGGCGCCGTACGAAACGGCCCGCACACGCGTGCTGATCGCGCAGGCCTGCAGTTCGCTCGGGGACGACGAGGGTGCTCAGCTCGAGCTCGAAGCTGCTCGCCAGACGTTCGCCGAACTCGGGGCACGCCAGGACCTGGACTCCGTGGAAATTCTCATGCATACCCGGTCGCCCATGAAGGGGTTGAGCGGTCGAGAGCTCCAAGTGCTGCAACTCATCGCAGCGGGTCGGACCAACCGGTCGATCGCGTCGGAGCTATTCGTGAGCGAGCGGACTGTTCATCGGCACGTGAGCAGCATCTTCGACAAGCTCGGTGTACGGTCACGCGCAGAGGCCGCGGCGTACGCCGTGGAGCACCACCTCCTGCGGGCGCGGTGACGGGTGGGGCACACTCGCTCAGCATCTGCTGGGAAGCCGCAACCTTCCAAGTAGACCCGCGGCTCTGTGCATGAAGGATGTCGGCGATACGGTTCGATTGAGCACTGCGTCTGGCCACGCTGCTGCGACGCCAGTTCCATGTCTCTGTCACAAGCCCTTTCACGCGGTCCGGCCTGGTGTGGGCCCGGTTGGGTGTAGAGGTATACCCGGATCGGCGAAAGACTGGTCCCATGGCAGCAACGAGCCTCTTCGGTGCCGGTCGCGAGGGGGACGGTCGATGACCGGTTCTATCCTCGTCGTCGGCGGCGGGATCGCCGGGCGAGCCGTCGCGAGGGCGATGGGCCGGCATGGGCTGGGCTGCACCGTCATCGAGCGGCGCCCAGCGATTGCGCGGGGGATGGGTGTCAACCTGCCGGGCAACGCGGTGCGAGCCCTGGCTGCGCTGGGCATCCCTCCCGAGGCACTGGCCGTGGGCGCCCCCGTGAGACGAAGGGAGTATCGCAACTCTGGCGGACGGTTGCTTTTCGCGATGGACGAGGATCGCTTCTGGCGCGATGTGGGACGACCTGTCTGTGTCCGCCATGGCGATATCCTCGACGCGCTCGCACTGCCCGAGACTGCCACGCTCGAGCACGGAACGGCTGTGGCCGCACGCCCGACCCGCGACGGCGCCGAGGTCGAGCTGGAGGGAGCGCCGTCGCCTCGCCAGTTCGACTACATGATCGGCGCCGACGGCGTCAACTCGGCGCTGCGGAAGGCCATCGCCTTCGACGGACTGCGCCCGTCATCGATGACCGGATCGAGTTGGCGCTTCGTCGCCGCCAATCCCGGGGTGGAGTGCTGGACTGCATGGGCCGGCCGGGAAGAGACGTTCTTGTTGATTCCCGTCGGGGAGGGCCGTGTTTACGGGTACGCGGCACGCACCCGGGGCGGGAATACCGGATCCGAGGAGTCCTGGTTGACGGAGGCGGCCCAACGGTTTCCGAAGCCGGTGAGCGCGGCCGTCGCCGCGGCACTCAAGGATGGCGAGCTACACCATGCGCCCACCAACGAGGTGCGACTCGAGCATTGGCACTACGGCCGGCTCGTGCTAATTGGTGACGCCGCCCACGCAACAGGGCCCGTGTGGGCGCAAGGCGTGGCAATGGCCCTCGAGGACGCGCTGGTCCTCGGCGAGCTGTTGGCACAGACCCCCGCCGAGCACTGGGCAGAGGTGGGGCCGACGTTCGAACGACTCCGGCGCCCCCGCGTCCAACACGTCCAGTCAGCAACAGACAAGATGTCGCGGTTGGCCGCGCTGCCTGGCTGGCTCCGCGATCTGATTGCCCCAATCCTGGGGCCCATGAATTATCGGGCGGCCTACGACCCCCTACGCAGTCCAGCCGTCGAATCCGGTGCATAACGTGTGCCCTCCGCAGTCATCCCCGGTGTGGTCCCGCTGCTAGCAGTATCTCCTCGGCAGCGTCACGGCCATCGTGTGTCCGGGTTCCGTTCGACCGGCAGGGTCAGTTCCGGAAACGGGTAACGACGGACGGGAGACGGTGGTCGGTCCCGTCTGCGCTCACTGCACCGGCGCCATGAGGTATTCGTTCAACACCGCAGCGGTCTTGTCCGGCGTGCTCGGCTCTTCGAGTACCGCTCCTTCCTGCTGCTGGTGCTGTGCCGTACAGTCGGGCCATGAGTGCTTCGGGTTCCGACCCGGATCCAGTCCTTGATCCCACCGCTGGGTTCCGCCGCCGCAGCGCCGCGATCGCCTTGCCGGTCGCCTTCGTCTGTCAGCTGGTCTGCAATGCCCTCTACGCCGGCGCGTCAACCTCGACCGGCCTCAGCGACACCGGCAGCTCAGCCGATGGCCTCAAGCTCGCCGCTGCGGCTCCCGGCATCCTGCTGGCAGCGGTCATGTTCGCTCTCGTCGGATCACTGCTGGCAGTGCTCGGGCTTCCGGCTGCGCTGCGACTATTGCGTCCGGCCCGTCCGCGACTGGCCTTGTGGGCGGTGGCGCTCATGGTCACCGGCTACATCAGCTACTTCGGCATCAGCTTCGCCAACCTCGACAGGATCGCCCTGGCCACGAGCGGCGTGGATGCGGCCGCCGCCCTGGATGCATCGCCCGCAGGGACGTGGGGCGCGCCGTTCTACCTGCTGTTCGCGATCGGCAATCTTGCCGGCACGCTGCTGCTCGGCCTCGCGGTGATCCTGGCCGGCCGCGCCGTCGGGGTGCCGTGGTGGGCGGGCGCGCTCATCATCTGCTGGACGATCGGCCACGTCATCAACATCATCGTCGGCAAGGAGTGGTTCGCCGTGGCCGGTGGCGCGCTTGAGATCGTCGGGCTCACGTTCGTTGCCGCGGCGGTGTGGCGGTCGACGAACGCGGACTGGGTCGCGCGGGGCTAACCCTGGCTTGACAACGATGAGGTCGCTCCTCCGGGATCAGCACAGCTCGTCGTCGAGGACCGATCGCCGCTCGCAATCGCGGCGAAGATATCCATGGTGTCCCCGGTCACGGCATTACCGGCACCGAACATGTCCAACCGACCCTGATGCCCCAATCATTGGCTGAGATGTGCACGCGAGTCGAGGTGCACGGTCCGCCAACGGACGTTCGCAAGCGGGTCCGTTAGCGCGCACTTCACCCAGTGGGAGACCGTCCCGAGTCGCGGGCTCAGTCTCCGGCGCTTCCCGGTAGGACGTCATCCACTCGGACCGACACTGAGTCCAAACGCGGATCGTTACGCAGTTGCCGGAAAATCAGCGGCTGTGCGGCCACGATGAGTGAACGGGTACAGCGGCCGCCCTACGCTAACCGGGGTGTAGTTCGGGCCCGAAATGCGCCGGGGCGCCCGTCAGGGATCGGCGCCGGCTCGATGCTTGCGGCGGCGCGTGATGCCGGATGGGCCGTCGGCGATGATGTCGGCGTGGAGTATGTGTCCAGGGTGCCCGGTCCGCCGCTCGACGGGCTGATCGACGACCTCTACTACCTGGAGGGCGCCCCGCCGTACTCCCGGTTGATGCTGCCGGCGGCGCCCGCGCCTTTGCTCATCGTCAACCTCGGGGCGCCGTTTCTCATCCGCGCAGGCACCGACGTAGAAGCCGTGGAGTACGCCGACGGCTGCGCGGTCACCACGCCCACCCGTGCGTGGGAGTTCAGCTACCCAACCCCGACCCGGTCCGTGGGCGTCCACTTCAGGCCGTGGGGGCTGGCACCGTTCCTTCCGATGCCCGCGGCCGAGTTGTGCGACCGACCGGCGACGGTGGAGCAGATCTGGGGCCAGCCCGCTATCGCTGAGTTGCGACACCGACTGACCTTGGCGGACGCACCGCACGAAATGCTGATGTTGCTCGAGGAGGAACTGGTGCGACGGCTGCGGGTGATCGACGGTCTTGACCTCGTCCGCCACATGAGCAGCGCCGTCGCGGCGACCGGCGGGACAGTGCCGATCAGCGACACTCGGCGTGGCGGCCCGCGCCAGCAGCACGTACTTGGCGAAGCGGTTCAAGGCCGTCATCGGCGTCACGCCGAAACGGCTGGCTCGCAGCTACCGCTTCAGCTCCACCGTGTTGGCGATCGACGTCGCTGCACCGATCGACTGGGGAGACGTTGCCGCTGGCGCGGGCTACTTCGACCAGGCCCACTTCGTGCGCGAGTTCCGGGAGTTCACCGGGCTCACGCCGACCCGGTACGTCGAAGTCCGGCGACGATTCCTGCGCGAACATCCCGACCACGCGCTGGACGGCTGGCCGCTCCCAGCCGATTGATTTCTTACAAGAGCGACAGCTCACGCCACACAAGACTTGGGACTCCAAACAGAGGAGGAATCCATGGGGAAAGTGGTCATGAATGCGTCGGTCTCGGTGGATGGTTTCATCGCGGCTGAGAACGACGATCCCGGTCCGATCTTCGAGTGGTTGGTCAGCGGTGACGTGCCGTTGGACGACAGCGGCGTTCTGAAGGTGTCGCAGGCGTCCTACGACCACATCCGGCCGTACTGGGACCAGATCGGGGTGACAATCGCCGGCCGCCACGTCTTCGACATCACGGACGGCTGGGACGGGAAGCCTCCGAGCGGGATCGACCACGTGGTCGTCGTGACACACCGGCCGGCGCCCGAGGGCTGGGACCCCAAGGCGCCGTTCCACTTCGTCGACGGCATCGAGGCGGCCGTGACCAAGGCGCAGGAGCTCGCGGGTGACCGCACTGTCGAGGTCGCTGCTGGCGACGTCGGCGGCCAGGTGCTCGCCGCAGGTTTGGTCGACGAGGTACGCATGGACGTCGCACCCGTCGTGCTCGGGTCCGGCAAGCGCTACTTCGGCTCCGTCGACGCGCAGCACCTGCTGGAAGACCCAGACGTAGTTGTTCAGGGCAACCGGGTGCTTCACCTGCGCTATCGGGTGCGCCGTTGACCGATCTGAGTGGGTACGCGAAGAAGTCCACTGCGACGGTGACACGAGATGCGGGCCTCCGGCTGCGTTTGTGCATCGCTGTCCCGGGATGGAAGTCGAGGTCTTCCCGTTCAATCGGCATCCGGTTGGTCCCTGTCTCCGCCCGCGTTCACGCGGCGCTCGGGCCAACCTTCGACTCTGAGGGCCGCCTACTGTGAGCACGGTACCCACGGTAGGTAGCCCAGCGAGCCGCGGAATCACGCGGGTTTGTAGCGCCTCGCGGCCGCGAGCGAGCGTCGTGAGTAAAGAATGAGCAAGCGACACGCCGCGCAAGCTTTACTCAAACCTTTACCCGGACGCCGAAAGCGCCACTCGAAAGCAGCGCTGATCAGGGATTATTCCCTGGCAGTGACGGTGGGATTTGGACCCTAATGTGTGGACGTCACCACGCCTGCACTGATCTCAAACGCTGCACTCGCCTGCAATCACGCAGGTGGCGAGTTCTCAAACGCTGCATTCGCCTGCACTCGATCTCCTCATTTGTTCACACCGTTGTTCACACCTCGCTTGCCCGCCGACGCAGCAGGTTTCCGCCTCATCCGGCGGATTCCATGTTCTTCGTGACCACGGCGAGCGTCTGCTCGAGTTGCTCGGTGGGGCTGAACTCGACGACCTCGGTGCCGGCGTAAAGCACTGGGGTGTGACCCGGTGGGACGTAGTAGGCGTCGCCGGTCTCGAACGTCTCCTCACCGGCAGCGCTCTTGAACGTGACCTTGCCGGTCAGCACGTACCCCCAGTGGGCTGACTGGCATTGGTCGTCCGGCAAGCCCTTGAAGAACTCCGCTAGGTCGGCGTCTGCGGTGTACTTCTCGAAGGCCACCGTGTAACCGCCCTCGAGATTCTCCAGGTGACCCTCATAGCCCTCCACCTCAACGGTTTCTGAAGCGCTATTCCTCGATGTCTTAGGCATGTTCCCTTTCCCTTCAGCGACGGCTCGAGAATGGAATCCCCGAGACGATTCACCTCTCTCAGAGGCTGCGGCGCAAGCGCCTGATGGACTTCAGAGTCCGTACAACTAGGAGTGGCGCAATCTCCAATGAGTTCCTCATGACCGCCCCATCACCTTGGATGTCGGCTGAGGAACCCGAGGATGATCCCCGCGACTTGGTCGGTGTGTGTCGTTGCGAGCGAGTGGCCTGCTCCGGCGATCAGCGCATCCTCCATGTGTGGGAGGAGTCGGTGCAGACGCTCCCGGACCTCGGCGAACCAGGGGCCGCTGTCGCTGCCGCCGACGTGCAGGACGGGGCACGGGATCAAAGCGGCATCCTGGTCATCGAATTCCCACCGCAGGAGCGCTGGAAGGTCCGAGTCGAGGAATGTCGCGACGTCGCGCTCCATCGCGGCTGCTGCACCTGGGTCGTCTCGCTCAATGTCGACCCGCCAGTCAAGGCCGATCACTCGCGTCATGAACTCGTCCAGTGCTGCGAGCGGTCCATTGATGCGTCGGGAATCGATGAGGCGCTGATTGGCCGCGACGAATGCCGGGGTGCTCGGTACGCCGATCGGCGGCGGCTCCATCACGGTGAGAGTCCACGCCAGGCCAGGGGACGTCGAGGCAGCGGTTAGAGCGATCGCGGCGCTGTAGCTGACGCCTACGACATGGACCGGGCCGAGGTGCAACGCTCCCACGAGCGCCCGCAGGTCGGCGACTTCGTCTGCGATCAGCACGGGCCGGGTCAGCGGCTCGCTCCGGGCATACCCACGGCGGTGATAGTGGACGACGCGATAAGGCCCCCCTTCGGCGAGCATCGTGGCCAGTGGGCGCAGCTCGTCCGCGTGCAGAGCGGTCTGGATCACCACCACGGGATCACCCTCGCCGAGTACCTCTACGTCGAGCCGCGCGCGGCCCGGAGGTAACTGGACGATCATGGTCAGCCCAACACGCGGAGGCGGCCGCCGCTCCGCCGCTCTCTCGTTAAGTGTGCTCTTGGATCGATCGCCTGCATACCCTCTCGCCCTTCGACTGGGCATTCGCTCCTGCCGCGCTCGCGAACGGCGCGGGCTCGCCGGTCATCGACGGCAAAGGATCGGACCAAAGAAGTCAGCGCCCCTGCCTCGGCGATATCGGCTGCCAGCGTCATCGGGACGCCGGACATCGTCTGTGGACGCGGTTACTGTTCAGCGGTCCAGGGGGACGCGTCCAGGATGGCCTTCAGTCGCTGGAGGTCCTTTTCATTCGCCGATCGCATCGCCCGTTGCATGCCACGGGCGGCGATCTTGGCGAAGCCTCCGGGGGTGCCCGCGTTGCGGAGGGTCATGCGGGTTGCCTCGGCGCCGACCTCGGAGAACTCGTAGGTGGTGGTGACCATCGGGAACGGCCCGTCTGCGGTGCGCATGTCGAAGCGGGTCCCCGGCACGAGTTCCGCGATCTCATACGTGTACACGAGTCGACGGCCGCGCAATTTCGCATCAACTCGACAAGCGAGCCCACGGTAAGGGGGCTTTGGGCTTTCCAATTCACCTCTGTGATGTTCGCAACCACTCGGTCGCATGATCGGGGTCGCACGCGTACTCGGCGACCTTCGAACGGCGGCGATCGATGGTGATCTCTGTCGTGACGTCGACGTCCATGCGTGCAAACTAGTTCGCCTGGCATCGAGGCGTCGTCGTCGCGGATGGGTTCCGATGCCCGGATGACTTCGGAGCAGTTCGCACCCTCGACACAATGGACCCGGCGGAGGGTAGCGGAAAGGCTCTCGAATGACTCACATTCGCGCGAGGTCGTATACGACCACGCTGGTGATCATCGGGGTGGTCTTGGCGATCACGATGGCGTCGTCCATGTGTCACCGACCGAGTCGAACCAGTCCATCCATGCCTTCCCGATCTCAGGAGTTGGGTCGTGTATCCCTCGTGGCGGAAGAGGAACTTCTTCATCGGTCGCTCGCTTTCTTCGTTGCTTGGGTGACCTCGGCAGCGCGGATCCCGGCCACGTAGTTCTCCAGCGTCTCGGCGTCGGTTCCCCACGCGGCGTCAAACCTCATCGCCCATGTCTGAAACTGCCTCATCGTGCCCCGGTCCAACGCGAGGAAGTTGGTGCGACCGCTCTTCTTGCGCCGAACCAGACCCGACTGCTCGAGCACGGTGACATGCCGGTGGATGGCCGGCAACGACATCCCCACCCGTATGGCGAGCTGCTGAATCGATGCGGGTTGCAGCGACAGCAGATCGATCATGTCTCTGCGGTCGTCATTGGCCGTGCACACTCGTCAACGGCGCGAGGCATGCGCATGAACGAGCGTCTGACGCGGGAGGTCAGCGATCGAGTTGCATCGTCCGCCACGAGCTCGCTGTGACGAGCACGCATGCGGCGAAGTACGGGATGACCAGCAGCAGCTGGCCGCTGGTTACGCCTTCACCGGATGAGATCGCCCACAGGGCTGGGGATGCGAGCGGCATCCATCCCCCGATCCCGGCGAGGACGGAGACCTGTGCGACGACGACGATTCCGATCGAGACGCTCACGCCCGCGAGCACGGAGCGTCCGAGCGTCGCCGCCCAGGCGACCGGAGCGGCGATCGCCGCGGTCATCACAGTGAGCGCGATTTGACGCGCCACTGCCGACCAGGTTTCTGTCGTGAGCGGACCGAGGCCCGCGACCAGTCCCACGATCACCAGCAGCGCGGCGAGGGAGAGGCTGATCGCGATGGCCCACACCGTGTAGATGAGCAGTTTGGCGAGCGCTATCGTCGAGCGACGCACCGGCAGCGCGAACAGTCCGGTGATGGTGCCGTCGCCGAATTCGCGGCCGAACATCCAGGACAGCACGACGCCGAACCCGAGCAGGCCGCCGGCCCCGGTGATCTGCGCCGCTGCGAGCAGGAATCCTGTCCAGTCGTGTGTCGCGGCCGGGCCGAGCTTCGCGACGAGCTGCGGGTCCCCCGATGCCGCCGCGAGCAGCATGGCGCCGCTGAGCAGCGAGATTCCGAGGACGATCGCGATCGATCCGACTCTGCCCGACCGTGGAGCCGGCGAGCTTGACCGTCTCCGCCCACACCGCCGGCCTCATCGGACGCCTCTTTCGTCGTCGATGCGAACGGTTTCGAAGAAGCCATGCTCGATGTCGTGGGTCGCCGGGTCCAGGTCGCCGATGAGGCGGCCGCGGTTGATCACCACGATGCGGTCCGCGATGCGCGCGACCTCATCCAGGTGATGGCTGCTGACGAGGATCGCCGCGCCGGCGTTGGCCCGCCGGAGCAGGCTTTCGCGGAGGCGGATGACGCCCGCCGGGTCGAGCGCGTTCGTGGGCTCGTCGAGCACGATCACGCTCGGGTCGTGCTGCAGCGCGGCCGCCAGTCCGACGCGCTGCCGGTTGCCCAGCGACAATGTCCGCGCGCGCCGTTCCGCGTATTCCTCGAGCGCGAACTCCGTGATGATCGCTGTCACCGCAGCGTCGACGTGATCGATGCCGCGCATCCGGGCGCTGAGCTGCAGATTGCGCCGCACCGTCAACTCGGGATACGCGAGTGGATACTCCACCAGGTGACCCACGCTCGCCCACTGTTCGCGTGGCGCGGCGTCGAGCGGGTGTCCCGCGAGTCGCACCTCGCCACGGTCGGGGCGCAGCATCCCCAGCAGGATGCGCATCATGGTGGACTTCCCTGCACCGTTGAGACCGACGAGCGCGACGATCTGCCCCGAGCGAAGCTCGAGGTCGAGGTCGAAGACGCCCGCGCCATTGCGGAACTGCCGCGTTACGCCATGCGACGGCCAGGGCCGGATCGGTCATGGTCGGTCACCGCCGGCGAGCACCCGTAACGCGGCCTCGATCGCGGAGCCGAGGTCGGGGTCGTCGCCGTCCGCCCACTCCAGCAGTGCCGCGTTCAGCGCACCGATCGTCGCGGCCGCGGCAATGCGCCGCATCCCGCTGCGACACGCCGCGGGATCGCAACGCCGCCGCGATCGCGTCCGTGGTCGCACCGCTGTTCCGGGCGAGCAGCTCCGCGCAGCGACGGCGTCCGCGACACGATGCGCAGGCGATCGCGCACCTCGTTCCCGGCCGGGGCGGGCACCGCTCCCCACGCCTCCCTCACCCCCGCGACCGCTGCGGCCAAAGGCGGCAACTCCACCGGCTGACGGCCGACCGCATCCGCGATGAGCGGGTCATACGGGTCATCGACGAGCACCGCATCCTTCGATGCGAAATGCCGGAAGAAGGTCATCTCGGACACCCCGGCGCGGCCGGCGATCGCCGCCGCGGTCGTCGCGTCGTAGCCTCGCTCGTCGAACAGCTCGAGCGCAGCACGGAGGAGCGCAGTCCGGGTCCGGGAGAGCTTGTCCACGCCTGAATGTTAGTCACTAACATTCGAGACGGTCAACCGATACGGGCTGGCCGTGCGCCCGGCCCGACGAGGCCGGATCGGAGGTTCCCCCCGACGGAAGCCGGCGGGGGCTAGAGTCGGTGGTGGAGAGCCGGGAAGCCTGGTCGGCGCAACGTTGACGTTGCCGACGAAAGGCCAGGCCATGCAGGCATCCGACACTCAGGCACCTCGGCCGCTCGCCGACCCGCACACGAGTGCCGTGGCCTCGGCGCGTGGAATCCTTCGAGCCCGACCCGCCTCGCCGGTCGTCGGGATCTCCCGCGACGATGCCGTCCTGGGCGCGACCGAGGAAGTCCTCGCGCGCGGGATGGGACCTCGCAGCGACAAGGGTGATGGTGACCCCAATCAGGATCCGGATCCACCGATGGCATAGATGCCATCCGATCCGTCGACCTGAATATGAGAGGAACCCCCGCCATGACTCTGGCGATCCACACTCGTGCGCTCACGAAGCGCTACGGCTCGCACACGGCGCTGCACGGACTCGACCTGCGGGTCGAGCGGGGCAGCGTGTTCGGGCTCATCGGCCCCAATGGGGCCGGCAAGACAACCACCCTGCGCCTGCTGCTCGACATCATCCGCCCGACCGCCGGTGAGATCACCGTGCTCGGGGAGAATCCTCGAGCGGCGGGAGCGAAGCTGCGCCGCCGGATCGGCTACATCCCCGGGGAGCTCCGCCTGGAAGGTCGCATCAAGGGGGGCGCGCTGCTGAAGCACCTCGCTGAGATCAGCGGGCCCGTCCCGCCGGGCTCGATCGAGCGTCTGGCAGAACGCCTCGACCTGGACCTCACTCGTCCCGTCCGAACTCTCTCGAAGGGCAACAGGCAGAAACTGGGCCTGGTGCAGGCCTTCATGCATGAACCGGAACTGCTGGTGCTGGACGAGCCGACCAGTGGCCTCGATCCGCTGGTGCAGCGGGAGTTCCTGGCGATGCTCCGCGAAGCCCGGCAGGCCGGTCAGACCGTGCTGCTGAGTTCACATGTGCTCAGCGAGGTCCAGCAGGCAGCCGACGATGTCGTCGTCCTCGCCAGCGGCCGGGTCGTCGCGGAGGGTCGCGGTGGCGGCGTTGCGGCTCGCCGGCGTCCGCCGCATCCGTGCCACGCTCACCGGGACGGCCATCGATGCGGTGCACCCCCTGCTCGTGGCGGTGCCCGGCCTCGAGGACGTCGACGTCACGGCAGCACCAGGCGACCTGGTGCGGGTGTCCGCAACCGCCCGTGGCGAGATCGATCCCGTCATCCGCGCCCTCGCAACAGCGACGATCCGAGACCTGACGGTTGAGGAGCCCGACCTGGAGGAATCCGTGCTCGATCTGTATGCCCGGACGGAGGCGGCATCATGACCGCCGTCGCTGCCTCGAGCGGCCGCACGATGCGAGCGCCCCTGCCCGTCTTCCGGGGCTGGCTGGCCGAAGGGTGGCGCGGGCTGATCGGCTGGGCGATCGGACTCACCGCTGTGGCCCTCGTCTACCTGCCGCTGTTCCCGACGATGCAGTCACCCGAGCTGTCGGGGCTGATCGAGACACTGCCGCCGGAGCTGGTTCGCACGCTCGGGTACGAGAACATCACCTCGGGTGCAGGCTACGCTCAGGCGACGTTCTTCGGCTTGATCGGGTTCGTGCTGATGACGATCGCGGGGATCGGCTGGGGCGCGTCGTTCATCGCCGGCGCGGAGGAGTCCGGGCGCCTGGAGCTGACGTTGGCGCACGGCGTCGGGCGTGTGCAGTACGCGCTCGAAAGCGCTGCCGCCCTGGTCGTGAAGCTGCTCGCGCTCGGGCTGGTCGCCCTGCTCGTCGTGGGGGCGGTGAACGGCCCCGCAGAGCTCGACCTGGACCCGGTGAACCTGCTCGCCGTGACCAAGGCGTTGGTCGGCGTGGCTCTGCTCTCCGGCACTGCCGCGCTCGCCGGCGGGGCACTCACCGGACGCCGCATCTGGGGAGTCGGGGTCGGATCGGCGATCGCCGTCGGGGGGTACGTGCTGCAGGCGATCGCGAACAACAGCGAGGACCTGGACTGGTTGCGGGCGATCTCGCCGTTCGACTGGGCATTCGGCGAGGCACCCCTTGCCAACGGAATGGACTGGGCCGGACTGGCCCTGCTCTGGGGCGGGTCGGCGGTGCTGATCGCGGTCGCCACGGTGGGGCTGGCCCGTCGCGACGTCCTCGGCTGATCGACGGCTTCGGCGGCGAGGCGGGACGCCCGCAACCGGCATCCTCCTCGCCACCGTCATTGTGGGGACGATCTGCCGGGCCGCTCACCGATCGTCCCGCTGTCCCGGTCGGCAACCCCGTCCCGGTTCATGTCCGCATCGCGTGCTCGCCTCGCATCCCACCGGAGGGTGAATGCGCCAAGGAGCGCTGCGAGCACGCTCGCCACGAGCACGGCGAACTTCGCCGACGGCTCATGGATGCCGCCCGCGAAAGACAGTTCGGCGATCAGAAGCGAGACCGTGAAGCCGATCCCGGTGAGAAACCCCACGGGAAGCAGATCGCGGATGCCGATCCCCTCGGGAAGGCGAAGCGGGGTGATCTTCGTCACCAGCGCCGTGACACCGAGAACCCCGACCAGCTTGCCGACGACGAGGGCCACCATGATCGCGATGGCGACCGGATCCGCGAGCGCGCCCAGCGGGCCGGAGTCTCCCGACAGCGAGATCCCCGCTGCGAAGAACGCGAACACCGGCAACGCGATCCCGGCCGACAGTGGCCGCACGACGGGCTCGATCTGCTGCGTCCGCGACGTCTCCTCGCCGTGGATCGGCCGCGCGGGAACGCAGAAACCCACAAGTACCCCGGCGATGGTGGCATGGACGCCCGACTCGTGCATGAACACCCAGGCGAGCGCCGCCAGCGGTACCAGCACCCACCAGCGCATCGACCGCATCCGCACGGCGAACGCGAACCCGGCAACGACCGCGACGGCCCCCAGCAGCGCCCAGACGTTCACGCCGTCGCTGTAGAACACCGCGATCACGACGATCGCCAGCAGGTCATCGGCGACGGCGAGGGTGAGCAGGAACACCCGCAGCGCCGAGGGGAGACCGCGTCCGAAGATCGCCAGGATCGCGAGCGCGAAGGCGATGTCCGTGGCGGTCGGTATCGCCCATCCTCGCAGTGCGGGGCCGGGATCGAGGATCAGCACGATCCCGGTGTAGAGGGTCGCGGGGATCACCATGCCACCGATCGCGGCCAGCACGGGCACGCCCGCCTTCCGCGGATTGCGAAGACTTCCGGCGACGAGCTCGTGCTTGAGCTCGACGCCCACCACGAAGAAGAAGATCGCCAGGAGCCCATCGGCCGCCCACGTCGCAAGGCTCAGATCGAGATGCACAACGGCCGGCCCGATCACGACCTCGGAGATGGTCACATAGGCGTCCTGCCAGGGAGAGTTCGCCCAGATCAGCGCGACGGCCGCGGCGGAGATCATCAGCACACCGCCGACGACATCACCCGAGATCCAGGCGACCAGTCGGGACCAGCGAGACGGCGGAGCGTTCGTGGGACACGAGGAACCCTTCGGGATGGATGCGTCATCCGCCGACGATCGCCAGCGGATACGCCGACCAGACTTCCCGGCACTCCAGGGCTCCAGCCTATCGAATCGACCCGGCGCGAGTGCTTGCGCAGAGAGAGGCCGCCCCCATTAGCGAACGCCGTCGAGGATCTTCCGGTTGAGACCGCATCAACGAGTGGCCTGCTCCGAGCCCGCCGCTGAGTCAACCGTGCAGCAGGGTGGTGGCATCGTTCATGCCCTCGAGGATCACGCTCTGGCCCAAGCGCTCGTACTTTGTGACTATCGCGTCGAGAGCAGCCACAGTGGGAGGCGTCCACACGTGGCAGCCGAGTCATGTCGATGACGACGCGGTCGGGGTCAAGGGTGTACTCGAACTGTGTTGTCAAATCGTTGCTCGAGGCGAAGAACAGCTCCCCGTCCACGCTGTAGCGGACGGTCTGCACCTGCTCGTCTGCCGCGATCTCCCGGGTCACGGTGACGAAGTGCGCGACGCGGCGAGCGAAGAGGATCATCGCCGCGAGGAAGCGCCGACACCGACACCGAGAGCGAGATTGTGTCTCACACCGTGATCGCGACGGTGGTCAGCATCACCGCGGTCTCGCTCTCGATAGACTGCGTTTTGCGACGGAGGCAGCCGTGGAGGATCACGAGGTCAGCCTGCACCGGGCACGGCAGGCATACGCCAGAGGGGATTGGCGCGGCGCGGCCGACCTGTTTGAATTCGTTGTACCGGACCGTCTCACCGGCGATGACTTGGCAGCGTACGCCGAAGCAGCGTGGTGGCTCGGGCGGATTGACGCCGCGCTGAGACTAGACGCAGCGGCGTGCGACGCTTTGGCTGCGGAGTCCCGTCCAGCCGACGCCGCAGGGGTGGCGTTCCGTCTTGGGGTGTTCCACGTCTCCCGGGGTGACGAGCCGCAGGGCACGGGTTGGTTTCGCGGGCCGGGCATCTGCTCGAGGGCGTCGCGGAGTGCCGGGTGCACGGGCTGCTGCTGTTGTTGTCGGGCGTGGAGGCCAATCTGCTGGCCGGCCACCCTGCGGCAGCAGTGGATGCGGCCCGTCAAGTCCGTGACCTGGGCCGACGGCTGAGCGACCAGAGCCTAGTGGCAGTGGGTTTGAATGGCGAGGGTCGCGCCCTGATCAGGTTGGACAGGTCGCAAACGGGATGGTGCTGCTCGACGAGGCGATGGTGACGGTCCTGTCGGGCGCGCT
>CAVYXT010000013.1:0-40912 GCA_963772625.1 uncultured Actinomycetota bacterium
CGCTACGTTCCGTGACGGGTGCGAAACCAGCCATTCACATGACCTGGGTACGTTCGAATCATGACAAATCCCCCCATCAAGGCCGTCATCCCTGCAGCCGGGCTCGGCACTCGCTTTCTCCCCGCCACCAAGGCGATGCCGAAAGAGATGCTTCCCGTCGTAGACAAGCCCGCAATCCAATACGTCGTCGAAGAGGCGGTCGCCGCCGGCATCGACGACATTCTGATGATCATCGGCCGCAACAAGAATGCGCTGGCCAATCACTTCGACCGGGTGACCGAACTCGAGCACACGCCTCGAGAAGAAGGGCGACCACGGCAAGCTCGCTCGCGTCATGGAACCGAGCTCGCTCGCCGACATTCACTTCGTGCGTCAGGGTGATCCGAAGGGACTCGGCCACGCGGTGCTGCGCGCTCGCAAGCACGTGGGTCACGAGACCTTCGCCGTCATGCTCGGCGACGACCTCATCGACGCTCGCGACCCGCTCCTCTCGCGCATGATCGAGGTGTCGTTCGCCCAGTCGGCGACCGTCGTCGCTCTGATGGAGGTCGACCCTGCGCAGATCCACCTGTACGGCTGCGCGGATGTCGACACCACCGCCGACGCCGACGTCGTGAAGATCAAGGCCCTCGTCGAGAAGCCCTCTGCAGCCGAGGCTCCGAGCAACCTCGCGATCATCGGTCGCTACGTGCTGAAGCCGGAGATCTTCGACGTGCTCGAGAACACGGAGCCCGGCAAGGGCGGCGAGATCCAGCTGACGGATGCCCTCGAGGAGCTCGCAGCCGACGAGGCGATCGCCGGTCCCGTGCTCGGTGTGATCTTCTCCGGTCGTCGCTACGACACGGGTGATCGGCTCGATTACCTGAAGTCGAGCATCCTGCTCGCGCTGGATCGGGATGACCTGGGTCCTGAGCTGGCTTCGTGGATCTCCGAGATCGCGCCGTCCCTCACCCCGGCCCTGGCTCCGACGCGCTGACCTGACGCGGCCCCTCCGTCGGCGGCCCGGTCGTCGGGCGGTGCGCTCACTCCCGGTCGTTGAGCGACCGGCGAAGCGAGGAGACGAAACGGTCGCTCCGGTTCCCGGGGCGCGAGCGTCTCGCTTCGCTCGTCAACGGCCGGAGGACTGCTTCGCTCGCTCACCGATCGGGCGTGACGTCGTTCGCGCCGCTCGCTCGACGACCGGAGGTTCAGGCCGCACGCCACCCTGCTCGAACCTCGGGAGGCGGCGGATCCCACGCCCATCGCACCGCCGATCTCGATCGCAGAAGGATCGGCTCGCCGCCCATCCCGGGCGGTCGATGGAGCACGAACGGACCGATCCCGTCGCGCCGGATCGCCCACCCCGCGTTGTGCAGCAGCATGTGGTGGAATCGGCAGAGCAGGATCCCGCCCGCGATGTCGGTCCGCCCGCCCTGTGACCAGTGGTCGCAGTGGTGCGCTTCGCAGTACGACGCGGGGACGCGGCATCCGGGCCATAGGCATCCCCCGTCGCGCACCGCGAGCGCCACGCGCTGCTTCGGCGTGAACAGCCGCTGTTCGCGACCCACGTCGAGCGGATTGCCGCACGAGTCGACCATGACCTCGACCGAGCCGACCTCGCACAGCGCCCGGTCGATCACCGATCCGGCGATCGCGTCGCCGCCGTCTTCGAAGTGGCCGGTCGCGCGCATGCGGCCGAACGCATCGCGCGGGCCGACCGCGTCTTTGACGACGATCATCCGCACGCCGGGCTGGCGGGCGCCGAACACGTCGGATGCCGTCGCCAGCGCCCCGGCGCGGAACACGGAGGTGACCAGGTCGTAAGCGATCTGATCATTCGTTCGCGGGTCGGCCAGCAATTCCTCGGCCGCCGCGCGTTCGTCCTCGCTCACGAAGCGAGGACCTCCGCGCCGCGGACGGAGTGCAGAATCGATCAGCCCCCGCCACCAGGCGGCGGTCTCGTCGTCGAAGGTGATCCGCGCATGGTGGGCTCCATCGGCATCCGTCCACATCCGATAGGAGCGACACTCGAATCGCCGAGCCTGCCGGTCCTCGGCACCGACCGGATCGAGAGCGTCACGCACCTGGCGCGCGCGCCGCGCGAGCTCTTCGACCTCGATGCCCTCCGCCTCGGCGATCAGCTGGGTCGCGGCGAGCGACCACACCTCGCGGACAGCATCCGTGTCGACGGATTCGTCGATGAAACCTGAACTGGCGGGCGGCTCGCCCAGCCCCCGCAGGATCGCGTCGTGCTGTGCGGGAGTGAGCACACCTGCGAGCATCGCCCGCCGCAGCGGATCGTGCCAGGGCAAGATCGCGGGCTCAGACGGTGCCGCAACCGCCGGCCCCTCGTCCTCAGGGATATCGGCTGACCCCTCGAGCAGCGCCTCACCGATGCGCACCGCTCGGACCGCCTCGGCCCGGGTGCTGCCCGAGATCGACTGCACGAGGGAGATCGGCGACGAGTGTCCGTGCACCGCCGCCACCCCGGCCTGTCCCTTCTCGCGGGTCGAGCGCTCCGCGAGAACCCCGGCTGCGACGGCGACGATGCGCTCAGCATCGTGCTTGACCTCAGACGCGTGGGTGACGACATCCATCACCTTGTCGGTGTCGAGCCGGCGCATCGACTCCAGTAGGAGAGAGGCCTCGACGTCCATACCCGGGTGCGACTCGACGAGGTCGATCCGCTCCCGCATGTCGGTCAAGATGGCCATACTCAGAGAATGTCATGAGCCACCGACATTGCGAGATATGTTCGATGAACCTGTGAATTGCTCCGCCACATCCGCGGTTGTGGAGAACCAAGCGAGGCGAAGCCCGCCCTACGGCTCGACCACCTCGTCCGGCTGACCCAGCTCCTCATCGTCGGGCACATCATTCGGGTCGTCCTGTCCGGGCTCCGGCTCCGTGCCCGGCTCATCCGGCTGCTCGTCCGCGGGCGGAGGCACGGTCCCCGGATCGGGCGAAGAATCGGGCGAAGGCTCCGTCGACGGATCCGGCGACGGCGTCACCGGAGTCGACTGCCGCGAGCCGAGGCGCTCCTGCTCCTCGCGCAGCGCCGTCACCGCCGCGGCGTACGCCAGCAGCTCTGCGTCACCCCAGATGCCGGTTTCCTGAGCCGCCGGCACAGCGGCGGCTGCTTCGATGACCGCTTCCTTGAAGCTCCACACCGTGCGCCAGTTCTCGTCGACGATGACGTCGGCCGCCGCCGGCAGAGACCGCCCCAGCGCCAGCCGCGCCGCGCCGAGGGCCTCGACCTTCTCGATGAGCTCCGTCCGGGCCGCCCGCGCCTCCTCGGTCGCCGTCGTGTACTGCTCGGCGCGGCTGTTGGCTGTCTTCGTCGCGGCCGCGATGGCATCGAGATTAGTCAGGTCGATATCCCCCCGCGCATAGCGCGCCGGCGGTGCGTCGAACGGCGCATCGTCCAGTTGCGCAAGAACCGCGGCCAGCGCCGCGTTCGCCGAGGCGAGCGTGGCCTCGTCGGTCATGCCGGCCACTGCCGCGAACGCCGGGCTCGCACTGTCGGCCGAAGCGCGGGCACCCAGCGCCGCGTCGTTGTAGTCGGCGATCGCCGCCTGCATGGGCGAATAGGGCTGAGTGGCGGCCGCCTCGGCGGCCTCCAGTTCGGCGACGGCCGCAGCCACCGCGGCCTGGTTGTTCGCAGCCAGCACCTGCGCGAACACCACGGCTCCGATGACGACCAACAGAATGACGGATGCCGCTACCGCCCAGCGCACCGGCCGGCTCCAGCCAGCGAATCCGCGCCGTCGAGCAAGCGTCAGCCTGCGCGCAGGAGTCGCCACGGGGGTGGCCGAAGAAGGAACGATGGTTGGCACCGGCGCCAACGCGTTCGTCGAACTCACCGGAGCGAGCAGTTCCGTGCGATCGTCGAGCGCGAACGCGCCGGTCGCCCCTACAGGAATGAACGGATCTTCACGGTCGCCTACCGGGAGAACAGCGCTGCGGCGATCCTGGCCGATCCAGGCGGTCCGGTCGTCCAGTGCGACCGTCCTGGTCGGTTCGCCCGCCGCCGCTCCAGCGACCCGGTCCTCCGGGTCGACCGCGTCGTCGAGGTCCTCCGGATCGACTGCGTCGTCGAGGTCCTCCGGATCGACCGCGTCCCGGTCCACCGAAGCCGCATCGCCTCGGTCCACGGAACCGCAGCATCTGGTACCCGGGTAACGGCAGCCTCCCAATCCTCCCAGGCCGCACCACCCCGGTCCTCCGGATCGACCGCAGCCTCCCAATCCTCCCAGACCGCACCATCCCGGTCCTCTGGATCGACTGCATCCCCCAAGTCGTTCGGACGCCCCGACCTCGGCAGAGTCATCCGACGCAATTGCCTCGGACGGATGATCCGGAGAATCCGAATACTCCGGAGCGACAAAGTCACTCGGGCTGTCGAATTCATTCGACTCGTCCAAATCATCCGACTCTTCCGAACCAAATCAGACCCGTCCAGAAACGACTCATCCGACTCGTCCGAATCATCCGAATCGTCCTCGTCGAACAACGACAGCAGCTCGTCGACGTCGTCCAATTCCTCAGGATCGTCGTCCGATTGCGCGTCGACCCGGCGAGAATCGCTCATGCCGTCACGGCCATACGCCGGGTAAGCGCCCTCGCTGACGCCGCCGTCGACGAAGTCGTCCGCGCCGACGCGCTCGCTCGTTCGCGCGTCAGCTTCGGGTTCCAATGGCTCAGCGTTCACCGCTGCCGCATCCCGATTCGGGTGGACAATTGCCTCTTTGATGCTTTCACGCGCGTACCTCACTTTGCGGCGGGAGCGCCGTCAGCATACCGCCGCTACCCGAGAGGTCTGCGACACACCGCCGGACGAGCGAAGACATATGCGTAACCACGGCCACTCTCACACGGCCGGCAGCAGAAATCCCGACGCAGTGAACAGCACGACGAAGTCCCGCGCTATCACTCCTCCGGGGACGTCGGAAACTCGAAGCCCGGCACCTCGAAGTCCGGCATCTCGAAGTCGTCCGGATCCTCAAGGTCCGGCACCTCATCGGGCTCCGGCACTTCATCAGGCTCCGGCACCGAAGGCACCGAAACGTCCGGCCCCGGCCCGGTCTCTTCCTGCGCCGGCGGCGCAGGCGCAACCGGCGTCGGCGGCGGCGAGGGGACGCGCACCTGTTCCTGGCGCAAGGCGGTCACCGCCGCGGCGTACGCGAGCAGCTCGGCGTCGCCCCACGTGCCGGCTGCCTGAGCCGCCGACACAGCGACGGATGCCGCGATGACAGCATCCTTGAAGGTCTGCGCCGCGCGCCCGTTCTGAGCGACGATGGTCTCGGCCGCCCGGGGCAGCGACGACCCGAGCGCCACGCGCGCGGCATCCAGCGCTGCGACCTTCTCGATGAGCGCCGCCCGGGCAGTCTGCGCCGCCTCGGTCGCCGTCACGAACTCCGCGGCGCGGTCGCCGGCTGTCTGGGCTGCCGCGGCGATGTCGTCGACGCTCGTCAGGTCGACGTCGCCTCGCGCGTAGGGGTCGGGCGGTGCAGCAAGCGCCGCGCCGGTCAGTTGTGCGGTCACCGCGGCGAGCGCTGCGTTGGCCGCAGTCAGCGTCGCCTCGTCCGTCATACCGGCCACCGCCGCGAACGCCGGAGCTGCGCTCGCAGCCGAGGCCTTCGCGCCGAGCGCCGTGTCTTTGTGCTGGGCGATCGCCGTCTGCATGGACGAATAGGACTGAGTGGCCTCCGCTTCAGCCGCCTCCAGCTCGGTGACGTCCGCGGTGGGCGCCGCCTGGATGCTGGTGACCTCCGGTGCCGGAGCCAATGACACGGCTGCGACAACGACGGCGATGACGGTGAAGACGAGAACAACGGATGCCGCTGCCAGCCAGCCGACGCGCGTGCGCCAGCCGGCGCGTTCGGGCCGTCGAGCCGGTGTCGCGGAGCGCACAGGTGTCACGAACGTCGTGGTCGGGGATGGAGCGGCCGTCGGCACCGGCGCGAACGCGCGCGTCCGGTCGTCCAGAGCGATGACCGCGGTGGGCTCGTCAACAGAGATGACCGCGGTCGGCTCGTCCGTGAGCGATTCCCGGCGACCCGGTCCTCCGGATCGACCGCATCGTCCCAGTCCTCTGGATCAACCCAGCGGTCCGGTCGTCCGGATCGAGCCCATCATTCCGAGTGTCGAAGACGAGCGCCGTCGTGCGGTCGTCCTCTGGTCGGCCGAATCTTGCTCGTCGAACATCGACAGCAGCTCGTCGACATCGTCTTCGCCGGCGCCGTCCAACTCCGTCCTGAGCGTGCTGCGAAGCCGGCCACGGCTCCACGTCCGGCTCTCGCCCGAACGGCCCGGCGGGTCGTACCCGCTCGACAACTGTCCCGGTGTCGCTACGCCGTCCCGGTTCCGACTGCTCCACGAATGCACCGTCGACGTCGCTTGTCCGCGCGTCGGTCCCGGCCTCCCATGGCTCGTCGTTCACCGTGTCTCGCACCCCGCTTCGGGTCGACAACAGCCTCGGTGATGCTTTCACGCGCGGAACCTCACTTTGCGGCGGGAGGGGGGTTATCATACCCCTCCCCGGGAGGCGTGCGACACACCACCTGGCCGAGCGGAGATTGCCGCCTGAACGTCACACGCCAGCAGCAGCAATCCCGACACACCCGCATGGGCAATACCCGGATGCGGCCAATGAACACCATCAAGCGGGCATCTCTACATGAGGCAACAAGAACGCGCGTTGCAGCCGGGCGACGCCACTGTGAGAGGTTGCACAGGTCGGCTGGATAGGCTGGCACGTCTCCCGCCCGACATCTTTGAGGATGCCGTGTCTTCGCTTCTCCCCAGCACCGCCGACGAGCAGGCCGCGCCCGGTCAGGCGGCCTCGTCGCGCCCTGACGGACGACGAAGCCGTCGGCCCTGGCTAATCGCCGCCTGGATCGTCATACCGATAATCGCGCTGGCATGTGCGATCGCTGCATGGTTCGGGGCGCGTGCGCTTCAGATCAACAACGAGCTTGCGAGCGCGCAGGCGCTCATTCCAAAGGTCGTGGCCAGCGCGGTCGAGTTCGATTTCGCCGGCGTCGAGGAGCATTTTGACAACGTGGCCTCCCACACCGCAAAGGCCGCGGAACTGACGTCCGACCCGATCTGGCGTGCCGCCGAGGGGGCGCCGTTCGTGGGCGATCTCGTTCGCACAACGAGCGAGCTGACGGCGTTGACCGACGACGCTGTGGTCGCACTGGAGCCGCTGGTGCGGATCGCGCCGGGTCTCGAGCCGTCGAAGCTGGCACCGCAGGGGGGTGCGATTCCCCTGGAGCCACTCACCGCCGCTGCACCGGTGGTGCAGATGGTGATAGCCGACGTCGCGCTCCTTCAGGAACGTCTTGCCAGACTGGACTTGTCAGGTACATCGGGTGTCCTCGCTGGCGTGCATAGCCAGCTCGCGGGCGCGTTCACGCGCATTTCTGCAGCGCTCGGCGTGGCCGACAACGCCCTGCAAGTGGCTCCCCGCATGCTCGGCGCACAAGGACCGCAGACCTATGTCGTCGTGTTCCAGAACAATGCCGAGGCGCGCTCCCTGGGCGGCACGGCCCTGTCATTCATGGAGTTGCGTTTCGATCAGGGCCGCATTGAACTCGTACGGGCTCTGCCCGCCGGGTGGGGCAACTTCGATCTCACCCTCGACGAGCCGATCATTCCTGCGCCGGCAGGGTTTGCGCAGTTCGCGCCGGGCGAGTTCGGCACGTACATCACCAACGCAACCCTGCGTCCGAATTTCGTGAGCGCAGCACAGATCGTTCAAGCCAATTGGCAGCGCGAGTTCGGCTACTCCCCCGATGCTGTGCTGGGGGCCGACGTGGTCGCGCTGTCCTATCTGCTTCGTTCGACCGGACCGGTCACAACCACGTCGGGTCTGACGGTGGACAGCACGAATGTCGTGAGCGTGCTCCTCAATGAAGTGCTCCAGCAGTACAACACCGGCGATGTGGTTCGTGACAACCGGCTTCAGGACGAGGTCTATGCGGACGTCGTGGCGCAGACCTTCGCGCGGGCCACTGGTGGCCAGCTCGACGTGCAACAGCTCATATCGGCATTCACCCAGGCAGCGGGCGAGCATCGACTGCTCGTGTGGAGCGCGCACGAGGATCTCCAAGCCCTATTCGTTGATGCCGGGGTGGACGCCGGCGTACCCGATAGCGACACGGAGACAGATCGTTTCGGCTTCTATCTCAACGACAACGTCGGATCGAAACTCAACTACTACCTCGCAACCGAGGTGGATGTCGCAACGGAACAGTGCGAGCCCGCCGCACCGTCTGTGCGACAGCTAACGCTGACCCTCACCAGCACACTGCCCCCGGAGGCGGTGGGGAATCTCAGTCCGTCGATCACCGGGGCCTATCAGGATGAAGGGATCGCTCCGGGAGTCCAGCGGGTGAAGGTCTACGCCTACTCCCCTACCAACGGGCGAATCTTGGCTGCCTCGATCAACGGAACACCCATCTCGGTCGATGGCTTCTCGGATGACGGTCATCAGGTGCAGTTTTTCTGGGTCAGCGTCGATCCGGGTGCGTCGGTTGCCCTCTCGCTCGACCTGGAGACCGACGCCCCGAGCGGCACGCCGATCGACGTCAGAGTGACACCGGGCGTCAACCCCACCGCGCGGACGGACAGCGAGGTTGACTGCAGTGCCGAGCCCTAGCGGAGGGGTCCTGGCCCGATTTCCTGAACGCATGTATGGCCGAGCCGCCTCTGCTCCACGGCATCCCGCAGACGCATGGAAGCATCTATGCGGGCAGAGCGGACACGTCGAGCTGGCGCGTCGCTCAGACGAACCTCCGCCCTCCCTGCAAAATCGCTCGCGAACGCAAGAGGACGAAGCACTGGAAATGCGCTCATGTGCCGATACCGCGCCGCTTTCTGGCCGAGGCATCGGGTCCGGGCGCGGCGACGTTGCGCCGAAGGAGGCACGATGAAGGATCGCATATTCATGTCCTCACCCGATGTAGGTCAGCTGGAAGAGGATGCGGTGGTGGCCGCTATGCGGTCAGGCTGGATCGCGCCGCTTGGACCTGACGTTGACGCATTCGAACGCGAACTGGCCGCGCGGGTCGGCGTTAGGCACGCCGTCGCACTCAGTTCAGGGACGGCGGCTCTGCACCTCGGGCTTCTGACCCTCGGTGTCGGACCTGGCGACGTCGTGATCACCTCGACGATGACCTTCGCCGCGACGGCAAATGCGATCGTCTACACCGGCGCGGAGCCATTCTTCATCGACGCGCTCCCCAGGACGGGCAACATGAGCCCCGCCTTGCTCCGTGAGGCGCTCACACTCCTGCGCGAAGCCGGCCAGAGCATCGCTTGCGTACTTCCGGTGGATCTGCTGGGGAAGGCGGTCGACTACACGGGCATCCTGGCGATCGCTGGGGAATTCGGGGTTCCCGTACTCGCCGACGCGGCAGAATCGCTGGGGGCCACCCACATGGGCCGCGCTGCGGGCAGCTTCGGGCAAGCGTCGATCGTGTCGTTCAATGGCAACAAGATCATGACGACGTCTGGAGGAGGCATGCTGCTCACAGACGATGAGACATTCGCGCACCACGTGCGCTATCTGGCAACGCAAGCAAGACAGCCAGTCTTGCACTACGAGCACACCGACGTCGGCTACAACTACCGGATGAGCAATCTACTCGCGGCGCTCGGCCGGGCCCAGCTATCGAGGCTGGACGAGATGATCGATCGACGGAGAGCGCTCCGTGACGCATACAAGGATCTGTTCGCTGAGGTCGAAGGCGCGGAGGTGTTCGGCGCGGACGACGACAGATACGACAACGCCTGGCTCACGTCGATCGTAGTCGACGAGGCCAAAGCCGGGTGGGCGCCGCGACAACTGGCGGAGAAGCTCGCGCTCGCCAACATCGAGAGCAGACCCCTGTGGAAGCCCATGCACCTTCAGCCGGTCTTCGCCGGCGCACGCGGGCTCATCACGGGAGCGTCAGAACGCCTGTTCAAAACCGCACTAACTCTCCCCAGCGGATCGGCTCTGACGAGCGACCAGCATGAACGCGTGGTCAGAACGATCTCCGGCTTTCTGGGGGTGAATTGAGCGCGTGGGACTGGCCCGTCTGCAAAGCTACGACTTCGTCAAGCGCGTCATCGACGTGCTCGCTTCGGGCTTTGGACTATTGGTTCTGCTCCCCCTGCTACTCGGTACCGCGTTCGCGGTGATGGTCTACCTGGGGCACCCTGTGATTTTCTCGCAACCGCGGCCTGGTCTGGGCGGTCGTGTATTCACTTTGTACAAATTCCGCACGATGCGTATTCCCGATCCGGCGAACGGGTCGGTCACCGACGAGCAGCGCCTGACGCGATTCGGGCTGTGGCTCCGATCGACCAGCCTGGATGAGATGCCGACCCTGTGGAACGTCCTGAAGGGCGACATGAGCCTCGTGGGGCCGCGCCCGCTGCTTGTGGAGTACCTTGACCGCTACAGTCCTGAACAGGCGAGGCGCCACGAAGCACGGCCAGGTGTGACCGGACTGGCGCAGGTCAGTGGGCGCAACGCGCTGACGTGGCAGGAGAAGTTCCGCTTGGATGTCGAGTATGTCGACACGCGAAGCTTGACGCTGGATCTATCAATCCTTGCCCGCACAGCGAAGTCGGTTCTGACCCGCCAAGGAATCAGCGCGGACGGCCACATGACGGCGAGGAAGTTCGGAGAGTCCGATGCCTGACTCCATCGTTGTCGCCGGCGCTGGCGGCTTCGGCCGCGAAACCCTTGATGTGATTGAGGCGATCAATGCCGCCAACAACAGGCCCCGTTGGACCGTGTTGGGCGTTGCGGACGATGCGCCCTCGGGCTTGAACCTCAGCCGATTGGAAGCGCGGGGCTATTCTCATCTGGGTAGCACCGCCGAGGTCCTGACCCAGCGCGACGCAGCATTCTATGCGATCGGCGTTGGAAGGCCGGAGGCAAAGCGTCACATTGCAGCAGCCTTCGACGGCGCCGGATGGCACCCAGCGACGCTCAAGCACCCAGATGCCGCGATTGGCACTGCCGCTGAACTCGGATCGGGGACGATCATCTGCGCGGGGGTGCAGTTGTCAACGAATACCGTCACAGGAGTGCACGTTCATTTGAACCCAGGGGCGATCATCGGCCACGATGCGATCCTGGAGGACTATGTATCCATCAACCCGGGAGCCGTCGTTTCGGGAGAGGTCAGGATAGGGGCGCGGGCCCTGATCGGCGCGGGCGCGGTGGTACTTCAGGGTTTGCGAGTTGGCTCCGGGGCCATAGTGGGCGCCAGTGCGTGCGTCACAAGGGACGTCATGGCTGACGCGGTCGTGAAGGGGGTTCCCGCGCGATGACCGCTCCCGCGTCCGAGAGTAGGTCGGTTGAAGCCATTGCCCTTCTGTGCTCACACTGGCATCAGCTCCAGCGCCATACCCACCGCGGTTCCTTAACTCCAGCGGAAGGTCGGGCTACATATAAGTCGACGGCGACGGCACAATCGCTAACGCGCCGGGACCCAGTCAGTCGCAGTCGTCGCCGCCCGGCGAGGTGCGATCGGGTCCGAGTCTTCGCTGTTGCCCTCATCTCGAACGCGACCCGGTCACGCCGAGTGGCACTGCTCGCCGCCGGACCTCGGCGAGTTGGCCACGAGCGGGGTCAACTACGGCACTCTGCTGCGAGCGCCACCTAATGCAGGTTGCGCCTCCTTTGCCCGCGCCCGAAAAGGAATCATCGTCGGGGGGTCCGCGCGTTTGTTTCATTCTCACGACAGACCTTTCGACGATCTTTCTGCGGGGCTACCTCAACTATCTACGCGAGCGTGGCTGGCGGGTCACCGTAATCGCAAGAGATGAAGGTCGACTGCACCAGCTCGGCGTAAGGGAGAATGTGGACACGATTGCGGTCCCCATGCGACGAGACCCAGCGCCCCTCCAAGATCTCGCCTGCTTGGTACGCATGACGAGTCTGCTTAGGAGAATCAGGCCAGATGCAGTCGTGTACTCCACGCCGAAGGCATCCCTCTTAGCGTCGACCGCCGCTCGCCTTGGCGGTGTGCGATCACGCGTGTACGAGCTCTGGGGTTTGCGCTACATGGCGCCCGGGGGCGGGAGCACTACCCTTCGACTCCTCGAGAAGATGGCGATGCGCAATTCTACTGAGATCATTTCTACGAGTCGAAGTATTGCGGAAAAGGCAATTGAAGACAGGCTGGCGCGCACCATAGCGGTCCTCGGCGGCGGTAGCGCATTGGGGGTGGACGTCCAGCGTTTTTCTGTTGAGTCCAGCGACATTCCGCCGCTGGACGAAGATTCATCAGCGTTCTTGGCAAAGCACGCCAGCCTGCCCGTTATAACCTACGTTGGCCGGCTTAATCGAGACAAAGGGGTTGACGTCCTCCTGGAGGCCGCTCAAATTCTCGGGCGGCGGGGTCGCCCGATTGCCACGATCCTCGTGGGTCCATCGGAGAGTGACGAGATTCTCGGCCTCGCTCACACACTTCGTGACTCGGGACCGGTCCACGTCACCGGATGGCGATCGGATCCGCGACCATACATCCTGGCCGCGAAGGCACTCTGTTTGCCAACTCTGCGTGAAGGCTTCGGTCAGGTGGTCATAGAGGCGGGCGCCCTCGGAGTACCAGCAGTCACGACCACGGCGGTAGGCGCCCGCGACTCGACGGTCCATGAAGTCACTGGCTTGCTTGTCCCAGTCAGGGACCCTGATTCGCTCGCAGATGCCCTGTTAAGGATCGTCACTGAGCCCGGTTTGTCGACGAGCCTCGGACGTGCAGCTCGGGAACGTTCGATCCGGGTCTACTCCGACGTTGTTGTCTGGCCGCTCCATGCCATGGCAATTGAGCAGTCGATCCGCCGCCATTCGCGCATGACGCGAAAGGTCGCTCCGCCGCGATGAGCTCAGGCGTCATGTCAGCGCCGTGGAGCAGCCCGACGAGGTCGAAACACGATCATCGCAACCGCCGCGGAGAATGCATCGGCAACTGCGGGGCCGCAGATATACTTGGTCTTCCCGAGTCGAGCCGAGTTCCCGAGCTTCGTGCTGGGGACCCGCAACGGGATTGGACGATCGTTTCATACACGACGAGCGCGGTCGAGTCGGTGGGTGTCTGGTGATATTGGTCCGGCAGCGGCGCGTGGTCCTCGCTCCACCTGCGGCCTTGGTGGGGGTGGGCGTACGCCTGGGACCTGCGCAGAGGCGGCTCGTCAGCAGAAACCGGTCCACAACGTTGCTCGCTCAGGAACGTTCAGGGCGGATCATGCACTCCCCCTCATGCAACTACTCGCGACGGCTCGTAGATGGTTGAAGTCACGCAGAACATCGGTCGGTTCGAAGCCCTCGCGCTAATCGCCATACTAATAGTCGCCGGTCTGGCTCTGGCCGCCCACCTGGTACGGACGAGCGATTGTCGGAAGGTCGCGACCGCGATGGTGGCCGCGGTGATCGTCGATGTCGCAATTCGCCTGACGACGTACACCATCAATCCGCGCCTGCTTGCCGACGAGCTCTTTTGGCACACACTCGCGTCGGCCGCTGCGCGTTACTTTCGTGGCGAAAGCGCGGTGGCGACGAGCTCCGTACAGGGCAAGGATGGGTACGTTTGGGTATTGGGTGCGCTGTATGCCGCGGGCGGCGCGACCCCCCTTTTGGCGATAGTTCTCAACATCATGGCCCATGTACTCTTGGTGGGCGTGGCGGCAAGGTCCACTCGGATCCTTGTGGATCAATCGGATCTGAGCGCCCCAGTTGCGTCTCGAACCGTCGCCGCAGCCGCTTATCTCACGGCCATTCTTCCCTCGTTCACATGGTGGACGCCCAACGTGTTACGTGAGACCATCACGCTCCTTCTTATCGCCTCCGCCGTCATGTTAGCCACGAAATCGCTAGCATCGGGACGCGCCTACCCGATGGTGTTGGCCGCTGGGTGTTTGGCGTTGCTGACATGGATCCGCGGAACGCTTGGCATCAGCGTCACGCTCGCTCTCATGGCCGCGCTCATGTTCGTCTGGTTCGGCCGCTCAAGGTACCACGCGCTCCTTCGGTTCGTGAGTCTGGTTCTGCTCGTCCTGATTGGTATGCCTATCGTCGTCGCCGTCACAGCATTTCTGGATATCAGCGCGGATAACATCGCGATAAGGACCGCCGAACTGTCCGAGACAGCGTCCAGCGGATTCACCGGATTGGGGTCAAGCCTGGACGTGGGATCGATTGTGCGCATCATCGCCCCCCGGGTTGCGTTCGGGCCGTTCCCGTGGGAGCTGACGACGAGTGGTGTGATGTTGCTTGCGGCGGTGGAGTTGGCATGCTGGCTGTTGGTTCTGTTCTTCGCTTGGAGAGGGATTCGGCTCACGAAGCCGCGAGGCATCCTGCACGGTTCCCGTTGGCTTATCCCCATCTACATCGTCGTGGCTTTCGCGATCTTATTCGGATTGATGTTCACGGTCGGCAACTACGGCATACTGGCACGGTTCCGACCAATTCCCACCATCGTCCTCGTGCCACTCGCTGGGCTCGGGTTCGCCTGGCCATTCCGAACGCGCGAGGGTGGCGGACCCAGCCGCGAGCCGGGATTCTCGTCGCATCGATCGAACTAGAGCCACGGCAACACTCGAGGCCAGCGAGGTGAGATAAATGCGCTCGATGCTTCCCCACGTAGGGAGAGTGGGGGCTGCCGCGTCGGTAACGCTCGCGCTGCAAGGTACGGCCATTGTCACTCTGGCGCCACACGACTACGGTCTATTCGCGTCCTTCTACATCGTTCTTGGTGTGGGAAACGCCGCGGTTTACTCCCTCGTATCCGAACCCTGGGCGATCCAGAGCAGGTCCGAGCCTTGGGCGTCGTACTCCACCGCGCTGATATTCGTGGCCGGCTTGGCACTGATACCAGTGATCCTCGTCGCAATAGCCGCCGACCAGCGCCTCCTCGGCGGCCTCTTCGGCGTCGCAATCTTCGCGTCGATCTGGCGACTTGGTGCGAGATACTACTCAGTTGCAGAGGGGCAGCTGCACCACGTCACGAACGCCGACTTATTGGGAGCCGTGGTGTTCCTTGTCGTCTACGTACTAGCCCAGGCATTCTTGCCGGGACTTGAGTCGATAGGGGTCGCATGGACAGCGAGTTCCTTGGCCACGCTGCTCCTGTCCGAGCGATTCGTCCTGCGGCCGCGGCGCTACCCCCCGATTCGTTGGCTGAGGGAGCACTGGAAAACGGCGAAGCATCTCGCGACCGACTCGGCGCTACTGGAAGCTGGATCAGCAGGCACCTTGATCATCCTCTCGCCCCTGATGGGGCTCGCGAACTTCGGCGTCTACCGCTCGATCTCTAGCACCGGCCTTCCCGTGCGTTTGGTGCTGAATCCACTCAGGCCGAACCTGGCCAACGCGCGGATCTCCACGCTCGTGAGCGGAAAAGTAACGGCGGCTCTCGTGGTAGTTGCCCTGCTGTTCGGGCTGGCGTGTTGGGTCACGTTGACTCTTATCGAAGTGGCGGGGTTTTTCTCAGATAGCACGCTCGCCGCTCTCGCCACCTTCAAGATCCCCGCGAGTCTATTCGTCGCCGCAAGCTTGGCCGAGACCTACTATTATCTTTGTCTCCGCGTCAAGTTCGCCGGAGTCCGGCTCGTCGCGTATCGCGGGGCGCAACTTGCGCTCGCACTCGCGCTCCCGCTAGCAGGGTTCACGCTTGCCGGTCTCGGTGGGGCCGTCTGGGGGTACGTAGCGATGACCCTCATGATGGCGTTGGTTTCTGGCGTACTACTGCACGTGCTGGGGCATCGAGCTTCGGGCACCAACCCCGAACCATTGGCTAGCCGCTAGATCACCGATTGCAGTAATAAGGTCGGAAGTTGAGCATGCCCCTCAGGGGATGTCCGCAAGTCGAGGAGCGGGACAAAGAATGAGCAACGAGGGACGAACGATCGTCCACATGGCGACGGTGCCAATCACTTTCGGATTCTTCGAGGGACACTTCGAGCACCTGAGGTCGCGAGGATGGACGGTGGCACTTATCGCCTCGGGTGGGGACGGGGAGCTGGCGGCAGTGTCGGCGGGTCACGCCGACTACCACGTGGCCGTCGAGATGCGGAGAAACATCGCGCCCCTGAGCGACATTCGAAGTTTGTGGCAGCTTATTCACGCGGTTCGGTCTATTCGGCCGACGGTACTGCATGCCTATACTCCGAAGGCAGGCCTTCTTGGGCCCATCGCTGCTAGATTCGTGCGAGCATCGGCTCGCCCCGCTGTACTCGTATCCATCTTTGGCCTGCCCCAGATGACCCAAAGCGGCGCGAAGCGCCGCTTGCTCAACTACACGACTAGAGTTTCGTCCAGGTTGGCCGATAAGGTCTGGTGCGACAGCCCGTCCATGGCGAGGTACGTCGTCGAATCCGGACTCGCACCAGCCCGCAAGGTCGTCGTGCTTGGTAGGGGGAGCGTCAGCGGTGTGGATTCGGCGAGGCGCTTCAACCCTGACCTCCGCCTGGAAGATGGACGACGAGTCCGAAGCGCACTCGGCATAGAGGCGTCCGCGGTAGTGGTCATCTTCGTTGGTCGAGTGAATGCTGATAAAGGCATCAATGAGCTGGCAGAGGCCTGGAGACTGTTGAGCAGTCAGCGTGGGGACATACGCCTAGTGGTCGTGGGCCCGCATGAGGTGTCTGACGGTCGCACTCAGGCGGCACTTGAGTGGCTGAATGGCTCCCCAAGCGTGTCAGTGCTTGGTCGAAGGACGGATATTCCAGCTTTACTTGCCGCAGCGGACATATTCGCTATGCCGTCCTATCGGGAAGGCTTCGGTGTCAGCAACCTCGAAGCGAGTTCAATGCGGCTCCCGGTCGTGGCGACTCGAATACCGGGATGCGTTGACTCGGTTGCGGATGGAATCACAGGTACGTTAGTACCCCCGCGCGACGCAGAAATTCTCGCCCGAGCAATCGAGTCATACATCGTGGATGCACACCTCCGCCTGGCACACGGGACCGCAGGGCGAAGAAGGGCAGTTGAGGATTTCCCTCCTGAGGGGATAAGCGAGGAGCTGGAGCAGCTCTATGTGAGCATGGTTGTCGCGAGGTAGCGGTTCTGGAACTCGGGGCGAAGTCCAAGGCACGGCGAGGACCGGCGCACCGAGCACGAGGGCGGTGATCAAACGCGATTGGTAGCCACGTCAGCGGTCATCATGCGACCGACCCCGACTGCGTCCCGGAGCTGACTTCCTGGCTGTGCAACGGCACGGCGGTCTGACTGAGGGTGTGCGGTGCCACCTGCATTCGTTCTTCCCAACCCGCCTTGTCGAGCCGCTCGGGCGAGATTCCATCGACCTGCGCATGGGAGATCTTCGGGTGCTGGAGACGGTGGATGTGCTCCGACGAACCGATGAGCTCTTCGTGCAGCTTCTCGCCGTCGCGCAGGCCGGTGAAGACGATCTCGATGTCGCTGCCCGACATCGCGATCATCCGCTCGGCGACGTCGAGGATGCGCACCGGCTCGCCCATGTCGAGGATGAGCACCTCGCCCGGGCGGCCGATCGCGCCCGCCTGGATGACGAGCTGGCACGCCTCGGGGATCGTCATGAAGAAGCGCGTGACGTCGGGATGCGTGACGGTGATCGGGCCACCCGACTCGATCAGGCTCGCGAAGGTCGGCAGCATCGAACCGCGGCTGCCGATCACGTTGCCGAACCGCACCGAGAGATAGGCGAAGCCGGTCGCCTCCGCCATCCATGCGGTGAGCTTCTCGGCGACGCGCTTGGAGTGCCCGAGCACGCTCGTGGGGTTGGCCGCCTTGTCGGTGGAGATGTTGACGAACGTCTGCACGCCCACGGCTCGTGCCGCCTCGAGCACGTTCAGCGTGCCGAGCACGTTGGTCTTCCACGCCTCGTCGGGGTACTGCTCGAGCATCGGCAGGTGCTTGAGCGCGGCCGCGTGGAAGACGACCTCGGGTCGGCGCTCGTCGAAGACGCGTAGCAGCGCGTCGGCGTCGCGGATGTCGGCGAGCACGACGTCCTTGGTGTCGAGCAGGCCGTGACCCGACGTGCCGAGCTGCGCCTGCTGCAGGCCGGTCTCGTCGCGGTCGAGCATGATGAGCTCTGCCGGCTCGAACGTCACGATCTGTCGGCACAGCTCCGAGCCGATCGAGCCGCCCGCGCCGGTGACGAGCACGCGCCTGCCCGCGAGGTAGCCGGCGATCGACTTCACGTCGGTGTCGACCGGATGGCGGCCGATCAGGTCTTCGATGGAGATGTCACGCATGTCGCTCGGGCGCGACTTGCCGCCCAGGATCTCGCTCAGCGGCGGCATGACCTTGACCTGCAGTCCGCAGGCCCAGCGTGATGTCCTGCACGCGGCGCATCAGTTCGGAGTCGGCTCGAGCGATCGCCACGACCAGCACCTCGGCTCCGGTCGCTTCGACGACCTCGGGCAGGTCGCCGAGCGTGCCGAGTACGCGCGCGCTTCGCACCTGTGCGTTCTTCTTCGACCGGATCGTCGTCGAGCAGGCCGACCGGGCGATAGACCGCTTCGCCGTCGGTGGTCATGCGACGAACAATCGACGACCCGAGGTAGCCGGCACCGTACACGAGGGTCGGCGCCGCATCGACGGACGGTCGGGCCTTGTGCTCGACGTACAGCCGCTTGAGGTAGCGCACGCTGAACATGAACAGCAGAGCGATCGGCATCGCGAGGAAGACCGTGCTGCGCGGGATGCCGACCGCGGGGCCGAGGATGACCACCGGCACCCCGAGGAGCACAGCGACCACGACGACGGCGCATGCTCAGCGCACGCACCTCTTCGAATGTGCCGTACGTGAATCGGCCGCGGTAGAGGTGATAAAGCCACCCAACGCCGAGCTGAATGACCCAGGCAGTGCCAGCAATCAGCGCCAGCAACGGCGGCCAGCGTGATCTCGGTGACGTCGAACTCGTACCGCGCCCACTCGGCGAGGAACAAGCGCGAGCGTCCATGACAGTGCGTCGAGGACGAACTGCGAGCCGAAACGCGAGCCGCGGAATCCGGTAGCCGTCCTCGATAGCGCGCTCAATGCCCTTCGCTCACCACGTTGCACCTCCGTTGGGCGAGCCGGAGAAGACGTCTCCGGCCCAGACGAATGTTGCTCCATCGGCCGCCGTCGTGACCGCCACATCGGCCTGCTCGGCTTCGACCCGAAGGCACGCACCGAGGCCCGAAAGGTCACCGTCGACGAGTTCACCCAGTTGGATGCCTGTGCATCCGTCGGCATTGAGCACCGCGATCCGGTACCCGCTCGGACTGACCGCGATCGCCGCGGCGTTCGGCACCGCAATGGCGCTCGCTCCATGAGGCTGCGGAGTCCGTCCGTCGTGAAGACCGTCGAGTCGCTGCAGAGACACTGCTGCGCGCGAACCTGTCGCGGCCATCGACACCGCGGTGCACGGTGTGGAACGGGCGCCGTCAGGGCTGTTCACCGTCGATGGATCGGCGGGATCGAAGAACCAGGTCACGGGAAGATCGGCTGTCGAAGACCTGCCACTCGATGCCGCCGACGAACGATCGCAAATACTGCGGAGCGCAGTCGTCGGTGAGCAACGTCACCATATGAACGAAATCGCGACTGCCGGCCGTCAGATTGAGCGCTGCGCTCGAACCGGTACTCTCGGCGACATCGGACGCCTGCCAGGTCACACCGCCGTCGTTCGACAACTCGAACACCGTGCGCGGGTCAGGGCACGCGGCGACGGTCGCGCGATACACGCGCCGGGCATCGAACGCCGACAGGAGTCTGGTTGGCGGCACCAAGCACGAGCAGGACGATGGGGTGGAGGTCGTCGGTCGGGTCCGGTGCCTGAGTGGTAGTCGGAGTTTCCGAAGGCGACGTCGTCTGGCTCGGCTTGGCCGGACGGGGTGCCTCGGAACTGCGTGAGCGCGATCACGCACAGGATGACGGTCACGATCGCGAGCACCGCTACGCCGCCAGCGACGAGGATTCGCCTCCGGTCAGCTGGCCGAAGTTTTCGGAGTGCAACGTGAGACATCATCAGTGAACCCAAGGCGGCGCGGCGAAGAAGTTCTGCGGTGGACCGTACGGCGGGGACAGCTGGGCGGTGGACGGAGGCGTAGACGTCAGCCGACTGCCGGTACGGATCGACGACGTCGTCGTCGAGCGGGGATCGTCCAGCGGCGGAAGCGAACCGCGCATCGAGGCGATCACCTCGACGCCCGTCACTCATCCGCTCCGCGACGCTCTCGGTCAGGAGAGGAACGTTCGCCTCGAACACGCCGTCGTCGACAACATTTGCCAGTCGCGCGAACTCGCGCACGGTGAACGTCTTGCGCGCGGCCCGCGGAACGAGCTCGACGACGGCACGACGGTGATCACGACGCCATGGCGAGTACGAGATCGGCCTCGCGAACGTCGACGTCGCGCAGTTGCCGGGCGATGTGCGCCTCGGGGTGGGCGACGCCCAGACCTGTCGGCGATCTGCTTGGCTTCCGGCGTCATCGGCGCACTCACGAGTGCGTTCGTGCCGGCACTGTGGACGCGCACACCGGGCAGGTCGCGCAGCTCGAGCGCAGCAGTTGTTCCGCAAGCGGCGAGCGGCAGACGTTGCCCGTGCATACGGTCAGGATCGTGAATGACGCCACGTTATCCTCGCCTGCTCGCGCGCGAATTCTTTCGGTGACGCGGCCTGAAGAAGCGAGAGGTTGCCCGTCGTCATCCGTGTGTGTCGCACCGTACGTGTAGGCGCCGTAGCCGTAACTGTCGGGGCCCTTGGTGGGCAGCATCGTGACGACGACGCCAAGCAGGTTCGCTCCCGCGGTCTCGAGCGTGCGCACCGCGCCCACTAGTTCCGGCTTCTTCGTCGCGCCGCTGGCCGCGACGAGGATGGCGCCGTTGGTCTTCTTGCTCACGACGGCCGCATCGGTGACGAGCAGGAGTGGCGGGGCGTCGATCAGCACGAATTCGAAGTGCTCGGCGAGCGCGGCGAGCACCCGGTCCATCGCGGCCGAACCAAGCAGTTCGCTGGGGTTGGGAGGAATGCGCCCGGCGGGTAGGACGTAGAGCTTCCCACGCCCCCACTTCTGCATCACGTCGCGAAGCTCGGCTCGACCGATCAGCACGTCGGTGAGTCCGACCCCGCCCTCGATACCCATGTAGCGGGCGACCTGCGGCAGTCGCAGATCACCGTCGATCAGTACAACGCGTGCGCCTGTCTCGGCCAGTGAGATCGCGAGGTTCGCCGCAGTGGTCGACTTGCCCTCGCCGGGGCCGGCGCTCGAGATGACGAGGTTCGTGTGTCCGCCGTCGAGGTTGAGGAACTGCAGGTTGGTTCGCAACGAGCGAAACGACTCGGCGCGAGGGTTGCGCGGGTCGGCATGCACGATCAGCGGTCGCTCCTTGGCCTCGGGGTCGAGACGCTATGCCGCCGAGCACTGGCCTGTCGGTGATCTGTTCGATGTCGTGCAGCGAGTGGATGCGCGTGTCAAGGACGCTGCGCAGTACGGCGACGCCGAGACCGACCGCGAGACCGACTGAGCAAGACCGAGAACCAGGTTCAGCGGCACGTTGGGGCTCGCAGGACTCGTCGGGACCGTCGCCGGCTGCACGGTCGTGATCTGCACGGGACTGGTTGTCTGCTCCCCCGTGGGGCGTTCGAGGTCTTCCTGTACCGCGCGTGTGAAGCTCGCAGCTGTAGCGTCGGCGAGCGCAGCCGCCGCCTGCGGATCTTCGTCGGTCGCTGTGATGTTGATCAGCACAGTGTCTAGGGGTGAGTTGGCGCTGATCTGCGCGGCGACGTCGGCGCTTGACTCTTCGAGGCCGAGTTCCTCGATCACGGGATCGAGCACGAGCGCTGTGGTGACGATGTCGACGTAGCTCGCGACCACCTGCCGGGCGAACGTTGTACCCTGCACGAGGTCCCCGGTCGCGGCGCCCTCCGTGCGCACCGAGACGTACAGTTGCGCGGTCGACTGGTACTTCGGCGACACCACGAGCGAGTACGTGGCCGCGATCGCGACGCCTAGAAGAGTGGATACGAGTATCAGAATCCAGCTCTTGTGCAGGATCCGCACGTAGTCGCGCAATTCCACGAAATACTCTCCGAGACCGGCGCAGCCATGTGCGCACTAGGACCATTCATTGTCTAAGCCCGCGCAAGCGAGTCCCCATCGGGAAAGACTGCTTGCTGCCCGTTATACAGGCTGGCGGTTGGGCGGCAACGTAAGCGCACCGCAGAAACCTGGGATCCGCCCCTTCGGACAGACCGCGTCTTGAAGGCAACGAGAGACCATTGTCCCCGACGCCGGCTGGGAATCACATCCGAAGGCGCCTTTCGAAGTGGCGCTAGAGCAGAGCGCGGAGGTGCAACGCCGCACATTTTAGCCCCGCACTCAGTAGGCGAGAGCGAAGCGAGGAGACGAGACCCTTCCAGGTGCTATTCGTCCGGCTCGTCATCAGGTGGCTCGTCCGCTGAGGGCTCTCCGGCGGGGTTCTTCAGCGGGCGGCTCGTCAGGCGGGGCCTCGGGCGCAGGAGCGGGCGTCCGGCTCAGGCGAGGACGCAGGATCCGGATTCGCTTTGGAGGCGGCGCGATGGGCGTCGTCCCGAGGCTGCGTGAAGGCACGCGCCTGCTCCTCCCGCAGAGCGTTCACCGCAGCGGCGTACGCCAGCAATCGGCGTCCCGCGAGGCGCCCGCTTTCTTTGCCTTAGAAACGGCGACGTACGACACGATGACAGCATCCTGGGTGGAGTGCGAGGCGCGGGGATTCTCATCGACCATGACGAGCGCGGTCTCCGGCAGCGCATGCCGATGACCTTTCGAATCGCCGACCTACGGCGCAGGCGGCGTGGCGTCCGGCGGCGAAGGCACTGCCGGCGGCTCCTCCGTCGGAACTGGCTCCGGCTCGGGAGCCGGCGCGGGCTGCGAACGCAGGGGGTTCCGGCTCCGGCTCGGGCTCGGGCTCCGGCTCCGGCTCCGTGTTCGACGGCGGCGTAACAGGGTTGGTCCGCTCGGCGCTGGCGCGCGCCTGGTCCTCGCGAAGTGCGGTCACCGCCGCAGCGTACGCGAGCAGCTCGGCGTCGCCCGACGCACCCGCGGCCTGAGCGGCCGACACGGCTACGGATGCCGCGATGACGGCATCCCGGAAGCTCTGCTCCGCAAGCTGGTTCTCGCCGACGATGATCACGGCCGTCTCCGGCAGCGACGAGGCGAGCGCCACCCGTGCGGCGTTGAGCGCGTTGACCTTCTCGACGAGCGCGGTCTGCGCCGCCCGCGCCTCTCGGGTCGCCGTCGCGATCTCTCCCGCTCGATTGTTCGCCGTCTGCGTGGCGGCGGCGATCTCGTCGAGGTCGGTCATGTCGACATCGCCGCGCTCATACGCGGCTCGGACGGCTCAGCGAGACCCGCGCCGTCGAGCAGCGCAAGAAGATCGGCGAGCGCTGCGTTCGCCGCGGCGAGCGTCGCCTCGTTGGTCATTCCGGCGACAGCAGCGAACGCCGGCGCCGCGCTGTCGGCCGTCGCGCGCGCGCCGAGTACCGCCTCGTCGTACTCGGCGATCGACTCCTCCATGAGCGGATACGGCTCAGTGGCGTCCGCTTCGGCCGCCTCGAGTTCGGCGACGGCGGCAGCGAGCGCCTGCGCGGCCTGGTTGTTCACGGCCAGCGTCTGTGCGAACCACACGGCTCCGACCACCACCGCGATGAGCAGAACGACGGATGCAGCCACCGACCAACGCACTCGCTTGCTCCAGCCGGGACCGCGCCGGCGAGCAGGCACGTCTGACCCCGCAGGGGCGATGGCCGTTGTTCCAGCCAGCGGAGCGTCGGGGGCAACTGGTGCGAACGGGTCTGCCGAGCCGACCGGCGCGAATACCTCCGTGCGGTCGTCACGTGCCAGCGCTCCCGTTATCGCCACGGGCGCGAACGCCTCGACGCCGTCGTCCTCGCGCACGACCGCGTCATGGTCGTGCGCTGGCAACACTGCCGTCCGGTCCTCGACAGCGATGGCCGTGGTCGGTTCATCGACTGCGACCTCCGCGATCCGGTCCTCGGGATCGACCGCGTCGTCCCAGTCGTCCGAGTCGAGCACCGCAGTCTGATCGTCCGGAGTAGACCGCTGGCGGCCGCGGCGGGAACGGCGAACGCGTCGGCGCGTTCATCCGTCGGAATCACGGCGGTGCGTTCGTCCTCAGAAATCGCGACATCGCGATCGTCTGCAGCAGCTTCGGCGAGGTGGTCGTCCGGCGTCGACCTCCGTCGCCGGATAGTTCGACTCGTCCTCATCGGCCGAGTCGTCGTCATCGAACATCGACAGCAGCTCGTCGACGTCGTCCGGCTCGTCTGCCTCGCTGGCTTCGTGACCCGCGACGAGATCCTCCTGAACGACTTCCTCGGGCGGATAGCTCGCAGTTTGCTGCGGCCCCCAATCAGCCTCGGCATCCTCGACCTCGGTCAACGCGTCTGCGCGTTCAGGAATCGAGTCCGCCTCGGCATCCTGAACGTCGACAGGCGCGCCAGCGCCCTCCTCGGGCGGATAGCTCGCAGTTTGCTGCGGCCCCCAATCAGCCTCGGCATCCTCGACGTCGGCAAGCGCGTCTACCCGTTCCGAAACCGAGTCCGCCTCGGCATCCTGAACGTCGACAGGTGCGCCAGCGCCCTCCTCGACGAGCGCGTCCGACTCGCGAACGTCGCTCATGCCTCCGCGGGCATATGGCGGGCCCGCCGCCTCGCCCATGTCATCCGCAACCGCTTCGTCCACGACGAGATCCTCGTCGGCTGCACCGTCATCGTCGACCTGAACAGGTCGCTCCGCTGCCGGGTCATCCGCCTTCGCACCCACCGGCGCGAACATCGCATCCACGTGATCGAGCGAATCATCGGCATGCGCGGCTTCACCATCCGTGCTCGGTGCCTTGGTTCCGAAGATCGCGCTGAGGTCTCCTGCAATGTCGTCCGACGCCTCCGGCGGATGCTGCGAAGTCGGCTCCGCTTCCGGCTCGGGCTGCCGCCCGAACAGCGCGGCGAGTCGTTCGCGATCGGCGATCGCTGCAGTCTGGCCGTGATCGTCCAACTCGGGCTGATGACCGAACAGCTCGTCGAGCTCGTGCGCTCGAGTCTCAGCCGAGGCTTCGTCGGGCTCAGGGCTCACTGTTTCCGCGTCCCGACTCGAGTCGACGACGACTTCCGTGGTGCTTGCACGCGCGTACCTCACTTTTGCGGCTGGAGCGCCGTCAGCCTACACCGGGCGCCCGAGAGGCCCACGGAGCAGCGCCGATCGGCTATAATGCCGCGCGGTCTCAGCCGAGGTAGGTTCCGGCGAGCGCGAGCACCAGAAAGGTGCCGTTGTCGACCACGACGCGCGCCGCCGCGTGCCTATGGTGTCGACGCGCCGAAGAGCCCGCCGCACCCCGCGTCGATCGTAACCACCGTCGGGTTCGCGGTCGGCGTGTAACGGAGATCCAGCGGACCGAGCTCGCCCGCCGGCAGAGCTACGGTGTAAGAAGCGGTGACCGTCTCGTTCTGCGGAACGAACACCGTCCGGCTCACGGCCGTGTTGCCCTTCTCGATGCCAGTGCGGTCCCACTCCTCGACCATTCCGAATTCTGGGTCGGTGCTCAGAATCTGAGCTCCGGGCGGGGCGAAGAACATCACATCGAGCATCATGGTCGTTCGCGGGATCCCGTAGCCCCCATTTCGGTAGCCGAGCGTGTAGAAGCTCTGGATGCTGTCGGGGATGGAGTTGTGCATCGTCATGGTGGTGGTCATGGTGCGCGCAGTCGGATCACAGGTCGCGGCGACCGTAGTTGTCAGGTGGTATTCCAGCTTGCCCACCGATGAGTCATTGAGGTAGATCCCAACCTGTGTCTCTGCCGCGGTATCCGGCGCGAGTGCGCCGTCCACCCCGAGTTCGACAGCCAGAGCCTGGGCGTTCGGTTCCACGAAGGACAGGTAGACACGCTGCTCCTTCGCGGACGTTTCGAGGGCTGCGAGCATCTCGAGCGGATCCCAGGTGGAGGTCGTCAGGTGGGTGAAGACGCGCTGCGCCACATCGGCGAAAAAGAGATCTGACTCACGGCCGTCCGGGTACCGCTCGTACGACTCACTGAGCAGAAGCGAGGCCGCGTTTTCAGCGGTCACCTGCTCGCCCGAAGCGAGAGTGACGGGGCCCGCCACGGCGAGCATGTGACTCAGCACCACCGGATCGATGGAGATCACGCCATCGAAGTTGGCACCGCTCGTGTTCGCCCAGAGGGTCTGGAAGAGCTGTGCCGTCGTCGGAAAATCCGGCGTCATGGTGTAATCCTGCGAGTACTGATTGATCGTCGGCAGGTAGAGCCCGAGCGTCTCAGGCGGAAGCTCGGTATAGACGTTACCCACGGTGCCGGCCTCGTAGAACGTCGCCGCGCTCGCCTGAGCGGCGAAACCGAGAGCGCCGTCGGTCATTGTCAAGATCATGCTCGCGGCCGGGTTGCCGCCGGTCGCCCGGATCTCTGCATTGTTCTGGAAGATCACGAGGTAAGTCTTGGAACCGCCCGAACCGGCCATGTCGAGCAGCGTCGGCAGATACCGATTCACGACATCGAGCGCGGGTGCGGCGCCCTCGATGATGGTCAGCAGCTCGTCGATCGGCTCGGCGACCGAGGGCAGCAACTCGGACCTGTCGATAGGAGCGACCTCTGCCTGCGCAGCCTGGAACGCCGCCGAAATCTCGGGAATAGAGCCCTGCACCTGCCGGAACGGCTCCAGATCGATCCCTCCGCCCTCTACCGTCAGCTTCTCGAGGTCGACGGTCGACATGAACTGCATACCCGCGGGCAAGGCTCGCTCGATGAGGATGTCGACCGCGCGGGTGACTCGCTGCACGGCATCCACGTTCTGGCCTATGAACGGCACCTTTGCAGCGATGTGCCAAAGCGGGCCGTCCACGATGGCCGCGGCCTCCGCCACGTCTGCGGTGATGACGTCGGCCGTCTGCTGGATCGCTTGCTGGTCGCCGCTGTTCAATTGCGAGCTCAACTCGGAGAGCTCGAACTTCGCCCTGTTCAGCGCGTCACGCGCAGCCTTCGCCTCGAGTGCGAACACCGCCGCGACCGCCCCGGCAGCGAGGACCAGGACGAGGACGATCACCATGATCCACAGCCACATGTAGCGCTTGCGACGCGGCGCTTCGGAGGATCCCGACGGTTCAGCCGTCTGCCGGTCGTCTACACGCGAAGAACCACCGACAACGGCTGACGGGTTCTCTTCGGGCGGCATTCTGCCATGGTAGCCGCCGCAAGATGGGAGGCTTCTGATGGGCGGCCGTGTGGTTGACTACGCGTGTCAGTCGGCGCTGCCAGCCTGGAGATTCACCGGCGAAACATTTCTCGAAACATCCACCTGGTATGAAGGAGAGATCACTGCCGCCGAGGTCGCCGGCATCCCCACCTGCGCTCACCTCGAGGAGTTCCATGCGCCTCTCCGTCATCGGATGCGGTTACCTCGGCGCGGTTCACGCCGCTGCCATGGCGTCGATCGGCCACGACGTGGTCGGCATCGACGTCGACGAGAGGAAGATCGCCACACTCTCACGGGGCGAGGCTCCGTTCTTCGAGCCGGGTCTGGCCGAGATCCTCGCTGAGGGCATCGCGTCCGGCCGCCTGCGCTTCACGACCGACATGGCCGAGGCGCACGGCGCCGACGTGCACTTCGTCGGTGTCGGCACGCCCGCAGCAGAAGGACGGGTACGCCGCCGACCTCACGTACGTGAACGCGGCCGTCGACGCGCTCATCCCGTATCTGTCGCCCGGGCGACATCGTCGCCGGCAAGTCGACCGTGCCGGTCGGCACCGCGGCGGATCTCGCCGAGCGCATCGATCCCACCGGCGCGACCCTCGTCTGGAACCCGGAGTTCCTGCGCGAGGGCTGGGCCGTGCAAGACACGATCGATCCCGACCGGCTCGTCGCCGGCGTTCCCTCGAACGAATCGGGAACGCCCAGCGGATGCGGCGAGCGGGCGGCCGACATCCTGCGCGAGGTCTACCACCCGGCGATCGCCAAGGAGACGCCGTTCATCGTCACCGACTACGCCACGGCTGAGCTCGTCAAGGTCGCCGCGAACGCGTTCCTCGCGACGAAGATCTCGTTCATCAACGCGATGGCCGAGATCGCCGAGGTGACCGGCGCCGACGTCACGCAGCTCGCCGACGCGATCGGACACGACGCGCGCATCGGCCGCCGCTTCCTCGGCGCCGGCATCGGCTTCGGCGGCGGCTGCCTGCCGAAGGACATCCGCGCGTTCTCCGCTCGCGCCGAAGAGCTCGGCCGCGGCGAGTCGGTCGCCTTCCTGCGCGAGGTCGACGCGATCAACCTCCGCCGCCGCGACCGCGCCGTCGCAGCTGGTGGTCGAGGCGTTCGGCGGGAATCGTCTTCAAGAAGAACATCACCGTGCTCGGAGCGGCCTTCAAGCCGCACAGCGACGACATCCGCGACTCCCCCGCCCTCGACGTCGCCGTGCGCCTGCACGGCCTCGGCGCCTGGGTGACCGTCACCGACCCCGCGGCATTGCCCAACGCGGAGCGGCTGCACCCGCAGCTCAACTACGTCCACGACCGCGACGAGGCCATTCGCGGCGCGGACGCGGTCATCGTCGTCACGGAGTGGGACGAGTACCGTCGGCAGCTGGATCCGGCACACGCTGCGTCGCTCGCCACCGGTCGCATCGTCGTCGACGGACGCAACTGCCTGGACGCCGCCGCCTGGCGCGCCGCCGGCTGGACGTACTACGGCATGGGCAAGCCGTAGCCTGCGGCGTGCGAACGCGTATCCGCCGGCGGGGGCTGCCGTGCCCGCGCAGAACTGCCTTTCGCTCAGACGTCACCACGGGCCGGTTGCCGCGACATCCGATGCTGGAGTGCGCCGCCATCGCTTCGGTCGGCCGGTGACCCAGCCCAGCAGCCACTCGAGCGGGCCGACGCCGACGAAGCGCCACCACAGCCATCCGGCGACGACGAGTCCGGGGACGAGGATCAGCCACCGCACGTAGTCGGGGCCTGTGATGTCGGACGCCCAACCTGCAGCCAGATCGCGATCAGCCCGACGTGCACCACGTAGAGGCTCAGCGCCACCGCACCGATCGCACGCAGCGGCTCGAACACGATCGAGATGGCGCGACGGGGTCCGGAACTTCGGACCGTCGCCAGGAGCACGATCACGACGTACACGGCGAGCACGAGTCCGACGTCGTGAAGCGTGTCGGCGTAGGTGCCCGAGACCGTCTCAGCCGCACCGGTGAGCCGCTCCGAGATCGGCCGGACGAGGTACGCGATCGGTGCGATGACCGCCATGGTCCACAGGTACGGATCGCGACGGAAGCCGTGCCGCATCAGCAGCGCGCCGAGGAGGAAGAACGGCAGGAGGTTGCTCACGCGGTAGGTGTCGCCGAGCACGAGCCAGGAGGAGATCTCTGCGGCTATCGGCGAGCCCGACACCGCGGGTGCGAGGGCATGAGCGCGCCCACGCGTTGATCGGGTCGCTCAGCACGCGTGCAGGGCGATCGCGACGACGATGACCCAGCGCGTCGACAGCAGCAGGATCGGAACGCCGAGGATCAGCAGAACCCCGAGGTACGACAGGACGACGGCGACCCAGGTGACCCAGCTGCCCATCCACACCCCCAGTGCGATCAGCACAAGTCCTCTGATGCCTTGCTGCAGCAGCATCCGCCAGCGGCGAATTCGGGATCGTCCGCTGCAGGACGATCTGCGCCGAGATGCCCATCACCAGTGCGAACAGCGGCGAGGCGAGATCGCTGATGTTGCCCACCACGAAGCGGACGGGCCGCGCGGTGATCATGAGCAGGGGCATCGCGTGGGCGATGAGCATGGCGAGGATGGCCACGCCTCGCAGCACGTCGGGGACGACGAGGCGTTCGGTCGATCGGGGAGAGGCGGCCGCCTCGTCGCTCGCCTGGGTCACGTTCCCATCATGCCCAGCGGTGGGGTCGCTGGCGAGGGCGGGTGTCTGCGTCAGGCCGCCTTGGCCGCCGCGCGATCCTGGGCGGTCGCCGTCACGAGGATCGGCAGGTGGTCGCTGCAGGCCCTGCGGAAGCGTGCGGACCCGGTCGATCGTGAAGCCGACCGAGGTCGCGAAGTCGTAGTGTCCGCGGAAGAAGCGGTACCGCGTGTAGGTGCGCGAATCGCTGAGGTTGAGCTCGTAGCCGTGCTCGCGCACCTTCTGGCCGAGGTTCTCCTTGAACACCGGGTAGTTGTAGTCCCCCACCATCAGCTCCGGCAGGCCGGTTCCGAGCTGCTGCAGCTCGGTGAGGGCCGTGCGGATCTGGTGACGCCGGAGTGAGTTGAGCGCCGTGAGCGGAGCCGCATGGAACGACGCCACGATCACATCGCGGTTCTCGTCGATATCGTGCAGTCGCACGCCCAGCATCCGCTCTTCGGCGGGCTTCAGAACGCGGTCGTGCATGGATTTCTTGAGCGCCATCGAGCGCACGTCGACGAGGTTGTACGTGTTCTCGCGGTAATAGACGGCCAGGCCCAGGCGATTCCGAGACGTCGCCTCGGCGAGCTTCAAACCACCGATGGATGCCGGCATGTCGGCCGTGTCGCATTCCTGCAGGCACAGCACATCGGCGCCGTATCGCTGGGCGAGGGCGGTGAGCTCACCTGCGGCGCGGTGCTTGCGCAGGTTGTAGGAGATGACCTTCATGGCACCCCTCAGCCTAGAACTGCGCGGTTTCGCGCGGGTGCCCTCTGGACAATCACTCGGCAATGTCATAGGGGTCTGCGAGGGATGCTGGCTCGCCGCTGGGCGTTGGGATGTTCGATGGTCGAGAGGTGTGTGCTCGGCGATGTAGTTTCGACATCCTTGCGCTGACGCGGGCTGTTCGTTGTTCTGTTCTGATGTCGGGATGCCGCTCAGACGGGGCGATGTCGGAGGCGGGTGTTAGCGTTCTTGCTATGACCAGCACGCGTGACAAGCTCAGCGAAGCGGTCGCGGGCGTGCGGGAGATCTGGCCGGATGGCGACGTCGGCGGGCTCAGTGATTCTCGGCTTGTTGAGATCAATGACCGGTACGGGCAGATGCGCCGGATGCTGGAGGCGGATCATTCGCAGATCGCCGCGGAGATCGCACGCCGGTCCCGGCCCGATCTCGGACCCGAGAGTCTCGCCAAGACGCAGGGGTACCGCAACCCGACCGTCCTGATCGCGGCGACCACCGGCACGACGAACGGTGAGGCGGCCAGGCTGGTGCACGTCGGGGAGGCGACCGCGCCGCGGCAGCTGCTGTCGGGCGAGACGGCGCCGGCCCGGCACCCGCACGTCGCCGCGGCGATGGCAGCCGCCCGGATCGGAGCGTCTGCGGCGGCGGCGATCATCGCGATGCTCGACCGGGTCGCCCTCCGCGCCGGGTCGGCGAAGATCGGAGAGGCGGAGCGGATCCTCGCCGAACAGGCGCCCGGGCTGAGCATGGATCAGCTGTCCCGGGTGCTGACCCGCGCGGAGGCGTGGCTCGACCCGGACGGGGTCGCCCCGCGCGAGGACGACCTGCGCGCCGGCCTGATGTTGACTATCCGGCAGGAACGGGACGGGTCGATCGCGCTCACCGGACGGTTCGATCCGGAGCACGCCGCCCCGATCCTGACCGCAGTCGAAGGGATGGTCACCGCCGAGCTGCGGGCTGCCCGCGACGCGGACGGCCCGGATGCGGTGCGCCGTACGGTGGTGCAGCTGCAGGCCGAAGCGCTCGCCCGGATCTGCGAACACGCCCTCGGCTGCCCGAACAAGAGCCTCCCCCTGGAGGGAGCGACGGTGATCGTGCGGATCGACCACGACGACCTCGTCACCGGCACCGGCTCCGCGACCATCGACGGGATCGCCGCGCCGGTCTCGGCCGCAACCGCACGGCGGATGGCCGCCGGCGGGCAGATCATCTCCTGCCTCCTCGGCGGGGACAGCCAGATCCTGGACTGGGGCAGAACCCGACGCCTCTACACCACTACCCAACGGCTCGCGCTGGTCGAACGCGACGGCGGCTGCGCCATGTGCGGGGCCCCGCCCGGGCATACGAAGGTCCACCACATCCGATGGTGGGCACGGGATGCCGGACCCACCGATCTGGCCAACGGATGCCTCCTCTGCGAATCCTGTCACCACCGCATCCACGACAACGGCTGGGAAATCCGCATCGAAGGCACCGGGACGCGCGCGAAAGTCTGGTTCATCCCCCCGCCCCACGTCGACCCCGACCGCACCCCCAGACTCGGCGGCCGCGCCCGCTACGACTTCGCCGCCTGACCCGACGCGAGGTCTACCGTGGATGGGTGGACCCGGACACGACGACTACCCGACGCCCACTCTGGCGCCGCGTCCTCGACAGCACCTGGTTCCACTTCGCCGCGGCGATCATCGTAACCGGGCTGGTGCTCACCTTCGTCGCCAAGCCGTACTGGGTGCCGTCCGGATCGATGGAGACCACGCTGCAGCCGGGCGACCGAGTGCTCGTGAACCGGCTCGCCTACGTCGGCGCATCGCGCCGGCACCGGCGACATTCTCGTGTTCGACGCCGGCCCGACGTGGGACATCGTGCCGTCGGCGCCGTCGGACCCGATCCGAGTCGTGCTGCGCTGGCTCGGCGAGGTCACCGGGTTCGGACCGTCGAGCCAGCACACGCTCATCAAGCGGGTGATCGGCATCCCCGGTCAGACGGTGGAATGCTGCACGGATGACGGGCAGCTGACCGTGGACGGCGAACCGCTCGACGAGCCGTACATCACGAACGACCTGCCGTTCGAGGCTGGCGCGCTCGATTGCGACACGACTCCGCGATCGCAGCGGTGTTTCGACGCCGTCGCGGTTCCCGACGACTCTTATCTCATGCTCGGCGACAACCGATCCAATTCGTCGGACTCCGCGTTCGCGTGTCGCGGGGACGATCCGGCGGCCGACTGCTGGCGGTGGGCGACGGCGCCGGACGTCGTCGGAAAGGCCGTCGTGCTCTTCTGGCCGGTCACACGCTGGAGCGGACTCTAGGCTGCCGCAACAACCCCTCTTGCGCGGCACGAGATTCATGTACGAAAGTGCCTCTTGGCGGCTCCTTCATTGCGGGAAGACAGCCACGACGACAGGGGATCCCGATGTCCATGAGAATGACGCACCCGCAGCAGCGGACCCGCACCGAGCGGGTGCGCGCCCGCCGCACCGAGCTCGCGATCGTGGCGAGCCCGGAGCGCACCACCGATGTCAGCACCGCACCGGAAGATGACCGGCATGCACTCGCCGAGGCACTGGACGCCGCCCGTACGGCGCGCCAGTCCGCCGAGCGCGCGCTGCACAAAGCCGAACGCGAACGCGATCACGCCGCGCGAGCGCTCGAACTGACCGTGCCGCCCTCGCACATCGACGAGGCCGGACGCGCCGAGCTGCGCGCCGCGTACGCCGAAGCCGCCGAGCACGTCGAAGACGCCCGCCACGCGTTCCACCGCGCACGCGACATCGTGAACGCGGCCGCCGTCATCGCCAACGCCATCGAAGACCAGGACCGCGCGAGCCGCGACCTCGCCGAAGGTCTCGTGCGCTTCATGGAGTCGCGTCAGTCCTGACGAGGCCGGTGGCGTACGTCAGCGAGTGCTGGCGGCATCCGGGCACGGCTCGACGAGCGCCTTGCCGAACGCGACCGACTGATAGGCGTACTGCACCGCCCACTCGGCGAGCGTGTCGGGCTGCTCTGCAGCGACGACCGTGAACTCGCCGGGATAGCACTTGGCGAAGATGTAGCGCGTCCGCGCGACGTGCGGGGTGGACGTCACGATGATCACCGACGGCGCTTCCACCCCCGTCGCGCGCTCACTCATCAGCAGCACCTCGCCGCGCGTCGTCGACGGATCGGCGACCTCGCACGTGACCTGATCCTCAGAGCAGAGAGCGACGTCCTCTGCCGTCTGACCACCGGTTGCCTGCACCGAGACGACGATCTCGTCCGCGAACCCTTCCTCCCGGAGCTGTTCGGCGAGTTCGAGGCGCTCGTCCATCGGCGGTCCCAGCACGAGGATCGCGTCGCTCGGCTGCACCTCATCGACGGCGGGGAAGACGTACAGGGGCAGCCCGATCAGCGCAACGGGCACCGCCACCGCGGCGAGCGTCAAGAGCACGATCCACAGATGCTTCAGGCGCAGCATTCACTCACGGTCCCGCCGCGCGCGCGTGCGCTCCGCCCGCTCGCCGAGCAGGTCGTCGGCCGGGTAGCCGACCTCGGTGAGGGTGAGTCCGCGCGCGGCGAGCACCGTGAAGTCGTTCGTGCGCTCGCCCTCGTCACGGATGTCGACGACGTCCTCGACATCCATTCGCCCTCGCCCGACCGCGACGCACGCGCCCACGAGCGCGCGCACCATGCTGTGGCAGAACGCATCGGCCCTTATGTTCGCGACCACGACGCCCTCGGCATCCCGATGCCAGTCGAACTCGAGCAGCGTCCGGATCGTCGTCGCCTCTTCGCGGGGCTTGCAGTACGCCGCGAAATCGTGGAGTCCGATGAGGGAGCGGGCCGCGGCATCCATCGCCTGCTCGTCCAGCTGCGCGCGCACGTTGGTCGTGCGGTGGCGCTCGAGCGGGTCGTATCCGGTGGACAGGTCGGCGATCCGATAGGAGTAGCGGCGCCACACCGCCGAGAAGCGCGCGTCGAACCCCTCGGGTGCGAGCGCCGCGCGGTGCACCGTGACGTCGGAGTACGCGCCGACCACCCCGCGCATCCGTGCCGCGAGCGCAGAGACCGGCTCGGATGCCGCATCCCTCCCCCGCTGCGACGTCAGGCGCTGCTGCTGCCCCACGTCGAGGTCGACGTGCGCGACCTGCCCCGTTGCGTGCACCCCCGAGTCGGTGCGGCCGGCGACGACGAGCCTCGGGTCGCCGCCGAGGATCGCGGGCGAGCCCACTCTCGAGCGTCTCCTGCACGGTGCGGTGCCCGGGCTGTCGCGCCCAGCCGCGAAAGTGCGAGCCGTCATAGGCGATATCGAGCCGGATGCGCACCTGATCAGCCTAGTTGCGGCGCGCGGCGGGCGCCGAGCGGAGCGCTACGCGCGCGACTTCTCACCGGGCAGTGGAGGCACCGGCGGAATTCGATCCGGCAGCGCGACCGTCTCGACCGCGGGGCCCAGCGCCTGAGGCAGCGGCGGACGCGGTGGCACGCGCGGCGCCAGCCCCAGCTCCGCCCACGCGTCAGACTCGTTCTGCACGGGCGCCGGCGGGGTCGCGGCTACCGCTGGGACGGAACGGGCTCGCACGGTCTCGACCACCGCGATGATCAGCATCCCGATGCACGCACCCGTCGTGTTCGCGATGATGTCGGTCATGCTCGGGGTGCGGCGGTCCAGCAGCAGCGCCTGCGCGCTTTCGATCCCCACGGTCACCACGAGCGCGATCGGCAAGATCAGGTACCGGCGCCGCAGGATGAGCATCAGCAGCACCCCGAGAGGAACGAAGAGCAGGATGTTCGCCGAAAATTCGATGCGCTCGTAGGTGAGGGCGGGGAAGACCTGGTGCACGGCGCGGAGGAAATCACCTGCACCCGAGTCGACTGGCACCGGCCAGAGGGCGATCAAGGCGAGGATGATCGCGTACGGCGATCAGCGCGGCTCGCGCGACGACGCGAAACCGTGGGTGGAGCGGGCGGTGTCAGCGCTGTTCATGCGGGCCTTTCCGTCGGACGCCGCAACGCTGATGCGTCCGCCGAGTCTATCCGAATCGCGCCTCGCCTCGTGCCGGCACCGAGGCCTCGCGGCCCGCGTTCAGCTCCCGGCCCGCCGAGGAAGACGGGCCGCGAGTCGAACGCCGTGCCGCGACGGTGCATGGCAGCCCGCCCGCCGCCTCTGCCCGAACACGTTGCGGCCCGGAGCGAGATGTTCGCTGACGGCCGCCAGTGCGCTGCGCGCCAGGCGCAGTAGCGCTCGATGGTGCCGTCTGCGCGGCGGGTTGCCCACTCGGTGCATCGAGGTGTGGAGCGGGTTGCGCGTTTGGCGCCTCCGGGTGAGTGGCGCGTTGCCCACTCGGTGCATCGGGCGCTCTCGCGGCTCGCCGGACTCCGGCCTGGGCGCGCTCGATGCGTCGGCCGGCGTCGTCGGTTCGGCCATCGTGCACTCCCTGTTGCACTTGGACGTTGCGCGTGCGCGCGAATCTCGGGTTCCCCCGGCCGTTCCCGTCTGCACCGCGGGTTCCGCCAGGATAGCGCCGCGCGTTCTTCGGGCGACAGTGCGCGCCGCGGGGGCGGGATGGCTGTCGCGGCCCGCCTTATGCCTCGCGGCCCGCTTTGCGCCTCGCGGCCCGCGTCGATGCACGGGCCGCGAGCTCGAGGCCGTGCCGCGACCTGTGCCCATCGCCAGTGCGGGGCTTCCTCCACATGCGCGCGGCGCCCGGCGAAGTGCACCGAGCTGGCGTCAGCGGCGCCGCCGTCCGGCGCGACCGGCGACGCTGGGTTCGTGAGACTTTCCAAGGACCGCATCGCCTACGGCATGGACCTGGCACAGGCCACGCGGGGCGGCATCCTGTTGCATCGAGATCTGCTCAGCGGCGGCCTGTCGGCAGCGGCGATTCACCGGCTTGTATCGCAGGGGACGCTTGTGCGTCTGCGTCGGGGCGCCTACACGACGCCGGATGCCGCGGCCGACCGCGACGACAGATACCGGCTGTCCGTGATCGCGTCGATGGCGCTCGGCGACGTGCATCGCGTTGCGGCGCACTGGTCCGCCGGCGCGCTGCACCGCCTCCCGCTGATCGGCGCATGGCCGTCGAAGCTGCACATCATCGACCCGCACGCTGCCGGTGGCAGCAGCTCTGCCAACGTGGTGCTGCACCGGTCGAGGGCCGACACGCTCGACACCTGTCTGATCGACGGATGCCGGGCGACGACTTTGTCGCGCACCGTCGCCGACATGTGTCGCGTGCTTCCGTTCGCGCCCGCCGTCGCGATGGTCGATGAAGCGCTTCGGCGGGGGCTGACCACGACGACTCTGCTCGACGAGCTCGACGGGATGAACGCGCGGTACGGACGCCGTGCGGCCCACGCCGCCATCGAATTCGGGAATGCTCGGGCTGCGAACGCTGGTGAGTCGCTGTCGCGAGCGCGCATCCACGAGCTGGGTTACGCGCCTCCCGAGTTGCAGGTGAGGTTCGTCGACACCCGCGGACAGCGACGCGACGTCGACTTCTTCTGGCCGAGCGTGCGCAAGATCGGCGAGTTCGACGGCATCCATAAGTACACACGCGCCGAGTACACCGAAGGTCGTGCGTCCGCCGAAGTGGTCGTGCGCGAGAAGCAGCGCGAAGACGCACTCCGTCCGCTGGTTGCGTCGTTCGACCGATGGCTGTGGGATGACGCGATCTCGCCGGCTCGCTTCGACCGCTTTCTCCGCGAGCGCGGCGTGCCGCGGGCTCGTCGTGGCTGACCGCGGGATGCGCAATCACGCTCGCGGGCCGCCTTTCGTCTCGCCGCCCGCCAACAACCCCGGGCCACGAATGTCAACATGGGCCGCGACCCCCGCCGCGAACCCCGAACGCAGCGAGACCCGCGGGCCCCGAAGGGCACGCGGGTCTCGCGGGTGAAGAAGTGTCAGGCCTTCTCGGGCTCGACGACAGCGTCCTCGGCAGCGGCCAGTGCAGCGGCGCCCTCCTCGGGCGACTCGGCACCGGCATCCGCCGCAGCGTCATCCGCAGAGCCGGCAGCACCGGCATCCGCGGTCGCCTCGGCCTCGTCGACCTCGACCTCGTCGGCCGGAGCCTCGTCGGCCGGAGCCTCCTCGACCGGCGCCGCAGCAGCAGCAGGCGCGGCGGCCGAAGCAGCAGCGGACTTCTTGGCGCTCTTCGGCTTCGGGTTCACCGGCTCGAGGACGAGCTCGATGACGGCCATGGGCGCGTTGTCGCCCTTGCGGTTTCCGACCTTCGTGATGCGGGTGTAGCCGCCCTCACGGTCGGCGACCAGCGGCGCGATCTCGGTGAACAGGACGTGCACGACTTCCTTGTCACCGATGATCGACAGCACGCGGCGGCGCGCGTGCAGGTCGCCGCGCTTGGCGAACGTGACAAGGCGCTCGGCGAGCGGACGCAGGCGCTTGGCCTTGGTCTCGGTCGTCTTGATCGACTTGTGCGTGAACAGGGCCGCGGCGAGGTTCGCCAGCATCAGGCGCTCGTGTGCGGGGCCGCCTCCGAGGCGGGGGCCCTTCGTGGGCTTAGGCATGCTTTCTTACTCCAGGGTCAGAATCGGGTGAGCGAAGGCTCAGACGGTCTCGTCGTCGTAGCCGCCGTAGAAGTGCGCGCCGTCGAACCCGGGAACCGAGTCCTTCAGCGACAGTCCGAGCGAGATGAGCTTGTCGCGCACCTCGTCGACCGACTTCTGACCGAAGTTGCGGATGTTCATGAGCTGCGTCTCGGACAGCGCGACAAGCTCGCTGACCGTGTTGATGCCCTCGCGCTTGAGGCAGTTGTACGACCGGACCGACAGGTCGAGGTCCTCGATCGGCATCGACAGCTCGTTGGAGAGGACGGTCTCGACCGGTGCGGGGCCGATCTCGATGCCCTCTGCCTCGACGTTCAGCTCGCGGGCCAGGCCGAACAGCTCGGTCAGGGTGCGACCGGCGGACGCCACGGCGTCGCGCGGGGCGATCGAGGACTTGGTCTCGACATCCAGCACGAGCTTGTCGAAGTCGGTGCGCTCACCGGCACGCGTCGCGTCGACGCGGTAGCTGACCTTGAGCACCGGCGAGTAGATCGAGTCGATGGGGATCTGACCCGACTCGGCGTACTCGTTGCGGTTCTGGGTCGCCGACACGTAGCCGCGGCCACGCTCGATCGTGAGCTCGAGCTCGAACTTCGCGGTGTCGTTCAGAGTCGCGATGACCAGCTCGGGGTTGTGCACCTCGACACCGGCCGGAGCCGAGATGTCAGCGGCCGTGACCTCGCCGGCGCCCGTCTTGCGCAGGTACGCGGTGATCGGCTCGTCACGCTCGCTCGAGACGACGAGCTGCTTGATGTTGAGGATGATCTCGGTGACGTCCTCTTTCACACCCGGGATGGTGCTGAACTCGTGCTGGACGCCGTCCAGACGGATGCTGGTGACGGCTGCGCCGGGGATCGACGACAGCAGGCTGCGACGCAGCGCGTTGCCGATCGTGTAACCGAAACCGGGTTCGAGCGGCTCGATGATGAACCGGCTGCGGAACTCCCCGATCTTCTCCTCGGTCAGAGTGGGACGCTGTGCGATGAGCACTATGTGTTCCTTTCAATCACGTATCCGCTATATGACACGTGCAATGGGTGAGAGTGTTGAGTTTTTCTCGGGGATGCCGACAGCCCGGGCGGCGCGGCATCCGAAGTGTGTTTGCGACAGCTGCACGGCCTACTCGATAACCGAAACGGGCTCGAGCAGGCCGCACAGCGGCCGATTGGTCAGACGCGGCGGCGCTTGGGCGGGCGGCAGCCGTTGTGCGCCTGCGGCGTCACATCGCTGATCGAGCCCACCTCGAGGCCGGCGGCCTGGAGCGAACGGATCGCGGTCTCGCGGCCCGAACCCGGGCCCTTCACGAAGACGTCGACCTTCTTGACGCCGTGCTCCTGCGCCTGGCGGGCGGCCGACTCAGCGGCCATGCCTGCGGCGTACGGAGTCGACTTGCGCGAGCCCTTGAAGCCCACGCCACCCGACGAGGCCCAGCTGATGACGGCGCCGGCCGGGTCGGTGATCGAGACGATCGTGTTGTTGAACGTCGACTTGATGTGGGCGTGGCCCAGCGCGATGTTCTTCTTTTCCTTGCGACGCGGCTTGCGCGCGGCGGTCTTAGGTGCAGCCATGTGCGATTCTCCTGAATCCTGATGCGCAGGCGGCGGCCTAGCGCGCCTTCTTCTTGCCGGCGACGGTGCGCTTGGGTCCCTTGCGGGTGCGGGCGTTGGTCTTGGTGCGCTGACCGTGCACGGGCAGGCCGCGGCGGTGGCGGATGCCCTGGTACGAGCCGATCTCGACCTTGCGGCGGATGTCGGCGGCCACCTCGCGACGGAGGTCACCCTCCACCTTGTAGTTGCCCTCGATGTAGTCGCGGAGCTGGATGAGCTGTTCGTCGCTGAGGTCCTTCACGCGAACGTCCGGGTTGATCTCGGTCGCGGTGAGGATGTCCTTCGAGCGGTTCGGGCCTACACCGTAGATGTAGGTGAGGGCGATCACCACGCGCTTGTCGCGCGGGATGTCAACGCCGGCAAGACGTGCCATGCGGTTCTCCTGGGAGTGTGATGGAGGTGTGGAGCAGGATCGGTGCCCGGGCCTCCAGCCCGAGGTGTCCCCCCTCGCGGGGATCTGGTCCTGCCAGTTGTGTGTTCAGTTGTGATGATCCGGATGCCGCGGGCGGCGGCATCCGTCGAAATCCGTGCTCAGCCCTGGCGCTGCTTGTGACGCGGGTTGGACTTGCAGATGACCATGACGACGCCGTGTCGGCGGATCACTTTGCAGTGATCGCAGATGGGCTTGACGCTGGGATTGACCTTCATGATGTTTCCTGTTCGCTGTCTTCGTACCCTCGGGCACGGCGGTGTTCGCCGGCCGTCGGGCCGTTACTTCTCGACCGGTCTAGCGGTAGCGGTAGACGATGCGGCCGCGGGTCAGGTCGTAGGGGCTGAGCTCCACGACCACGCGGTCTTCCGGAATGATGCGGATGTAGTTCTGCCGCATCTTGCCCGAGATCGTGGCGAGGACCTTGTGTCCGTTGCTCAGCTCAACGCGGAACATCGCGTTGGGAAGCGCCTCGGAGATCACGCCCTCGATCTCGATGACACCGTCTTTCTTCGCCATACACTCGCTAACGCTCAGCAGACCGGTCGGTCTGCGGTTTGGGTGGGATTGGTGCTCGGACACGCCGATGAAGGCGCAACGCACCAAGGATCAAGCATACGTGATAGTAGGAGCCGCGGCAACTTGGCGCCGCCGGTGCGCGCCCCGTGGCGCGAAGCCGCGC
>CAVYXT010000014.1:0-103103 GCA_963772625.1 uncultured Actinomycetota bacterium
GTTGATCGGCACCGCGTCCGGCTCATCGTGCGGACGGCGCAGTTGGGCGTCGGCCAGGATGCCGACTGCGTCGCTCGGAGCAACCGGCCAGTCCGAGCCCAGGGCGAGGGGGATGCCCGCACGGACGAGGTCCCGGGTCCGGAAGCCTCGGTCTGCACGCTCTTCGCCCAGTCGTCGCGACCAGTTGTCGCTCCCGTCCGCCCGCGTGAAGAGCGTGCAGTGCGTGGGCTGCATGCTCGCGGTGGCCCGGGACGACACGAACACGTCGAGCGCGGCATCCGTCATCGTCTCGATGTGTTCGACGCGGTGCGTCGCCGTGCGCTCGCCCAGTCCGTCGATCGCGCGCACGACGAAGTCGATCCCGGCGTCTCCGATCGCGTGCGTCGTGGTCGGGATCCCGCGCCGGTCCAGTTCGCTGAGCGCGGCGCGGTACTGCTCGGGATCCAGCCACAGCGATGTCGTGGACTCGCCCAGGCAGTCTGGCTCGTGCAACCAGGCGGTGCCGTTGTCGACCGTGCCGTCGATCATGAGCTTGACACCCTCCACGATCCACCGGCGCCCGTGCACGCCCTGCAGCTCGGCCAGACGAGAAACCTCTTCGAACGGTGCACCCGGCACGTACCAGGGAGACATCCGAAGCCGGATCGGAAGGTCGCGGGTCGCCTCGATCGTCTGCAACAGCTCGATCGCGTCGGGGGCGAGGTCCTGCACCTGTCCTGAGGTGAAGCCGCCGCGAGCCATGAGCAGGAGCACCTCGTAGAGCGCCTCGGCGCGGCGATCGAAGCTCAGCGATGGCAGGACCGCTTCGACGAGGTGAATGGCCTGAAGCTCCAGGAGGTAGCCGGTCGCAGCGCCTGTCGCGTCCGTGACGACACGTGACCCATCGGTGAACTCTTCGGCACCCGTGACTCCAGCGAGGGCGAGAGCGACGGAGGATGCCAGCGCGGCATGGGCGTCGAAGAAGCGGACGAACGCCGGCCGATCGCGCGCGACGTCGTTCAGGATCGCGTTCGAGACGGGTTCCTCGCCGAACACGTTCGGATCGAGCCCCCACCCGAGGAGCCAGTCCTCAGCCGCCAACCCGGCGGCCTCTGCTCGCAGCGCCGCCTCGACGTCCGCAAGCGTCCGGCAACGGCTGAGATCAGCCCCGCGGGTCAGGTCGATGCCGAACACCGGGTGGATATGACTGTCGACGAACCCCGGCAAGATGGCCGCATCCGGCAGCTCGATCACTCGGGTGCCCTCGCCGATGTACGGCTGCAGGGCGCTCCTGCTGCCGAGCGCCACCACTTCACCGGCGAGGATGGCCAAGCCCTCGGCATCCGCTGCCGCCGCGCTCGGAAGCCATCGTCACCACCACATCACCGAGCAGCACGAGGTCGGCCGCACGTTCGGGGATCACCGGACCTCCGCCATCTCGTCGGGGACCGACTCCGGGTCTGCGCCGCCGATCCGCGCGAACACCTCGGGCTTGCGCGCACGAAGGAAGAGTGCGTACGCCGAACCAGCGAGCAGCACGACGGGGACCACGGCGAGGATGACCGCGTTGATGACGGGGCCGGCAGCGGTCAGGTAGTCGATGGTGACCACCAGCACCGCGAGCAGCACGGCCATCGCCACGAGCGAGAAGATCGCGGCGGGCAGGACATACCAGCGACGCGCCAGCTGACGGTTGCGCAGGATGAAGATCACGACCGAGATCGAGGCGAGAAGCTGCAGGGTGATGATGCCGTAGACACCGGGCGAGTTGACCAGGATGAGGAGTTGCGTGAGCGGGTCCAGACCGGCGACACCGAAGGCGATCGCGACGGCGATGGCCACCACGCTCTGAATGAGCCCCGCGACCCAGGGCGCGCCCATCCGGTTGGTCCGGTGGAAGAACGCGGGGAGGATGCCGTCGCGGGAGAGCGCGAAGCTGTAGCGGTTGATCGCGTTGTGGAACGCGAGCTGCCCGGCGAAGATGCTCGACACGATCAGCACGAACATCACCGACACGCCCCACTCACCCACGTACGCGCCCATCGCAGTGAAGAAGAATGCGGCCGGGTCCTGGGCGATCACTCCCTGCACCTCGCTGTCTCCGAAGGCCTGGATCACGAGCCACAGGGTGCCGGTGTAGAAGATGGCGAGGAAGGCCACGGCGATGTATGTCGCGCGCGGGATCGAGCGGTCGGGGTTGCGGGTCTCGCTGCGGTAAAGGACGGTCGATTCGAACCCCATGAACGCGGCGAATCCGAACCCGAGGATGGCGAACATGCTCGGGGTGAAGATATTCTCCGGTGCGAACGTGCCGAACTCCAGCTGACCTGCCCGCTGGCTGAGGATCGCGATCGCGAGGATGACGAGCAGCGCAGCCTCGAGGACCAGGAGGATGCCCAGGACCTTCGCGCCGACGTCCACCCCGACCGCCGCGAGGCCGAAGACCAGCACTGCGCCGATCACGGCGAGGATCCACCACTGCACGTCGATGCCGAAGACCACGGCGAACATCCCCTGCGCCATCACCCCGAACAGACCCCACAACCCGATCTGCAGCAGGTTGTACGACACCCACGCGAGGAAGCCCGCAGCGAGCCCGATCACTTTGCCGAGTCCGACGGAGATGTAGGTGTAGAAGCCGCCCATGGGCTTGAGGTTGCGCGCCATGAAGAGGAAGCCGATGGCGAAGACGGCCAGCACGATTCCGGCGACGGCGTAGACGATCGGCGCCGAGACTCCGCCGATGAGAACGGCGAGGGGTCCGATGCCGGCGAGCACGCTTAGCGGTGCAGCCGCCGAGACCACGAGGAAGACGACTCCCCATGTGCCGAGGGCAGCCTTCTTCAGGCTTCCAGTGGGCTCCTCCTTGAGGAGCGACGAGTCGAGAGTCATGGCACATCCTTCAGTCGGGTGGTCGACCCGACGGGACACGCCTGCGGGTCTTTGGAGGACAGTGTGCCGTATGGAATAGCCTTTGCGCAATCGATTGTGCAATATTGGTTCCAGATCCCGCCATAGGATCGCTCTCAGGGGGTAGACATGCCATCGACGGGTCCGTCGACACTGCAGGACGTCGCCGATCTCTCCGGGGTCTCGCGCGGCACTGCGTCCCGCGCACTGACCGGCGGCGGACGGGTTTCTGCGGAGACGAGATCCCGCGTGCTCGAGGCAGCACAAAGCCTCCGATACTCGACCAACAGCGGTGCCCGCAATCTTCGACGGGCGCGGGCGGGTTCGATCGGCCTCTGGCTGCCGGGCGGCATGAACTTCATGGAGTACTACATGAACTTCGCCGTCGGCGTCGTCGAGAGCACGAAGGACAGAGAGCTGACGGTGTCGCTCATCCCGGCAGACTTTCCGGCCGCGAAGGCGCGAAGCCTTCACGTCGACGGCTTCGTGATGACCGATGTGATCGATGGTGACGAGCTTGCGCGCGCGATCCTCGAGACTGGTCGGCCCGTCGTGGTCTCGGAGTTGGTGCCCCCCGGGATGCCCGAGCCCACCGCGACCGTGGCCGGCAATCACGTCACAGCGATGAACCAGCTGCTCGATCGGCTGCGGACCGGCGGTGCGACGTCGATCGCGGTGATCAGGCCGCCAGTGACCCAGATGTGGGCGCTTATCGCAGCGGACGCAGCCGCGGACTGGGCGACCGACAACCACATCCCTGTCACGATCGTCGACCTCATGGGTGTGCCGTCGGCAGAGGAACTCCATGAGATGATCCAGGAGCTCCAGGCGACTCATCCAGATGTCGACGCGATCGTCTGCCTTCCCGAAAGCCTCGGTGTCGGCATCCTCTCGACGCTTCAAGAGCTCGGACACTCCGTCCCGGAGGACATCCAGCTCGTCTCGTACACCGATAGCCCGTCGCTTGCCATCGTGCAACCGCCGATCTCGGCTCTGGATCTGCGGGCCAAGGATGCCGGCATGCGGGCCGGCGAACTGCTGATCTCTCTGCTCGAAGACGCCGACGGCGCCGAGCACGCCATCGAATCGTTCGATCTGATCTACCGCGAGCGCTCATCCACCCGCCCGATCAGGAAGTAGCGCAGCCATGTCGCCGGCCCCTCCGGTTCCCTCCCTCGAATTCGCCTTCGAGGTCAGCGCAGAACTCGGCGCCCTCGAGGATCATGGCATGACGCGTGTCGGTCATCGCCGGATCATCCCTGTGATCGGCGGCACGATGACACTGGGACCCTTGGACGCCAAACCGGCCGACGCGAGAGGCGTAAGGGCAGCACCTGGCGCAGAGATACTTGCGACGACCAGGTCTTTTAGTGGCGGAGACGGAGGGAGTTGAACCCACACCCCGCGACTTTCAGGGCTGTGCAGCACTGTCCTCAGCAGTGACTCCGCGAACGTCGATCTTTCGTAGATGTGCATGCCTGCCCGGGATGCGACGCGATTCTTCTCACGCGTTTCCCACTCGCTCTGCTCCGCGAGTGACGGCTCAAGGACGGTGGGGGCGCACCCGCGCATTCGAACCCCGACCGCGAGGTTTCCACAGTTACCCGCGTTCCCGTCGTGCCAACCTGCTGTCCGTAGTTGGATACTTCTTCCCCTGGATCCGCGCGATTGCGTGCGTTTTCTGGCTTAGTCCACATATTGGTGCACACACCCTCAAGCCCGCCTGCTACGGGTCACTTCAATCGACCTTTCTCTTTTTGCGCAAGGCGGGGCGGCACGGTTGCCACTGCGCATGCGGAGAAATACGATCAACTCCTGCCGCACGCTGCCGCCTGCATCGAATGCCAGAGCCATGCCGACGCCGCATAACACCAGGCATCCCGCGACGCATCGCCGCCTCACGAACCGGACCCGCGACGATGACGGCGGCGGCGCAGCGCTCAGAGATCACGAACCCGCCGTGCCGGAGAAGCAGCTCCACCGTTGGATGGACGACGGAGGTGCCGACCCACCAGCGCCACGTGAGATCCAGACGACGCCCTGCGTGTGGACCCCCACAGCCCTGAAAGCACGACTCGAGGCGCAGGATGCCATCGACGCGCTTCCCCGCCAACCTTGGAGGAATTCCGCGGCAGCCCGATCGACGCTCGCCCGCATCGTCGCGCGCGTCGAACAGCGGATCCTCCCCAGGGGCCGCAGCCGAACAGCTTCGAGAGCTCACCATCCGCCTTGCTCGGCAGCGGCGATCACGCGAGGTCCTGCCGCCCAGACGATCTCGGGAGCGAGCGCAATTTCCATTCATCGGAATGTAAATACCGATTTGGGCGTTGTCAATGTCAGATGCAGAACCCGCCGTGGGTTCGATAGACAGACGTGAGGAGTGAGCGAGATGACGAACAGATTCGATGGCCGTGTGGCTCTAGTTACCGGTGGTGCGAGCGGCATCGGCAAGGCGACAGCGCTGCGCATTGCCTCGGAAGGCGGTGCCGTGGCGATCGCCGATGTGCAGGAGCAGGCCGGCAACGATGTGGTCTCCGAGATCGAGCGGAGCGGCGGCAAGGCGGCCTTCGTGCGCCTTGACGTCACCAGCGAGCAGGATTGGGCTGATGCGATCGAGACCGTGGTGTCGACGTTCGGGAAGCTCGACGTCCTGATCAACAATGCCGGCATCGGTGACACCGAGGCGCTCGAGGTCACGAGCCTCGACACGTGGAACAAGGTTGTCGCGGTCACGCAGACCAGCGTCTTCCTCGGCATGAAGGCCGCAGCCGACGCGCTCAAGGCCAGTGGCAACGGCGCCGTGGTGAACATCAGCTCGATGTACGGCATCGTCGGGTCCGGGGTCAGCCCCGCGTATCACGCCGCCAAGGGCGCGGTGCGCCTCCTGACCAAGACCACCGCCCTCGGCTGGGCGAAGGAGGGCGTGCGCGTCAACTCCGTCCACCCCGGTTTCATCGACACCCCGATTCTGGGCGACACCGACCGCGACATGCTCATTGCGGGCACACCGATGGGCCGACTCGGACGAGCAGACGAGATGGCGGCGCTTATCGCGTTCGTCGCCAGCGACGACGCGAGCTTCGCAACCGGCTCCGAGTTCGTCGCCGACGGCGGCGTAACAGCGGGCTGAGTTCAGCCCGTCCCGCGACGAGGACGATGCAGTCCGCGTCGTGCGGGGCGTGGCGCGAATTGCTCTGCCCGAGGTGTGCGGCCCCAGTTCGGGGCCGCACATCCTGAACGTGACGAAGGCGTCACAGAAACGAGGTTGACATGACACACATCATGTACGGACGCATAGAACTTGCCCGAGTCGACAAGGACTGCTGGCTCCTCTGCGACGGCACACTCCCTGAGCACGATCCGACACGGGTGATCGCACTCGCAGAGCTGAAGGACGATCACGTCACAGTTCTCTGGCTGCAGAACCGGAACGGGCGAAGCACCTTCGCCACTTTCGAGCAAGCACTCCGCGAGGCCGAGAGGTTCATCTACGACCCGGAGCGTAGGCGGCCACGGCGCCCCGTCTCTATCCCGCACTTTCCTCCGCTTCGGCGCGCTGTCGGATGAGTGCGCTTCGAGGAGGCGGATGGCGGCACCCGTTTCCGGGCGGAGAGCGAACCCGATCACCGTCAATCGACGCTGACCGAATCGGATGCTGGACGCAACCTAGTCTGTTGCACGGGCCCTGATCACAGCATCCCATCGACCCCGAGCCTCGGGACGGAACAACGCGCATGCAGAAGACATCACTGATCGCCCTCGCACGGCACGAACTCGCGCATGCAATGGAAGCGTCCAGCGGCAGGAGTTCCAAGACCGTGTTCGGCGGCCACGAGCACCAACTTCGTCAAACGGTGATCGCCCTTCGGGCCGGCGAGGAGCTGTCCGAACACGAGAACCCCGGCGAGGCTACGCTCCAGGTTATCCACGGACGGGTCGTTCTCAGGGCCGGCGAGGTGTCGTGGAATGGTTCAGTCGGAGATCTCCTGACGATCCCCGACGAACTCCATTCTCTGGACGCGGTCGAGGACTCGGTCATCCTTCTCACGGTTGTCAAGATCCGCTGAAGAGGCATTGACGCGGGCTACTTCGCCTCACGCTCGTCGTCGATGATCGGCGGCGGACCATTGGGATCGAAGGTTCCGCCCTCGTTCACCCAATCCGCAATCTCGGCGGCTTCTTCCCTTGTCACCGGTCGAGGCCGGCGGAAGAGCGCCTTCACTTTGTCCGTGAACTTCGACATATCTCGGACCCTAGTCTCGATCCTTCCTGAAGGGGCACCACCTGTGCCGGGTGGAGTCCCCCCGACGCTCTTCGCCGATCGCAACCGCGGAATCACGCGGCTGGTGGGCACTCCCAGGCGGGATCGTGGTGAGGGTGGCGCACCGCAGAGGTCCCCCAAGGGTCCCCCTGGGGGACCCCTGGACGCCGAAAATGCCTCTACCAGAGGCATGAGAACCGGAAGCACCCAGCACGGAATAACCGCGCTGACCAGGGATTTTTGTGGCGGAGACGGAGGGATTTGAACCCTCGGACCCCGTGAGGGGTCTCCACCTTAGCAGGGTGGTGCACTAGGCCGGACTATGCGACGTCTCCAGGCATCCGGGCGTGAAATCACCCCGATGCGCCCAGCAATCATAACCGCTGGCGACAGCCCGAGCGAACCGGGCGAGCCGCCCGACGCACGCGCGCAAACGGCGCGCGGACCCCTAGCCCTCGTCGCGCAGGTTGCCGTTCGAGCAGGTCTCCTGCGCGGCGGTCGAGCCGCTGATGTCGGACGGAAGGGCGATGGCCTCCTGCGCGGGCGCGGCGGTCTCGCCGGGCGTCGGCGTGGCGGTCTCAGTCGGAACCGGAGCTTCGGGCGTGACGTCGATGACGGCGTCGTTGGTGCCGGCTTCGCCCGTCAGCTGCAGGGGCTGGTTCGCGGCGAGCGCGTCCCAGAGTGCCCGCGCGGACTCCTCGTTCGGCACCACCTTGTTCTCGTCCCAAGGATCGGTGACCACCGGGTACTGCACGAACACGATCTCGTCGAAGGGCACGTTCTTGACCGCGAGCGCGATCTGCACGAGCGTGAGCGGGTTGGTCAGGCTCTTGCTCGGGGTGACGTTGTCGACCGCCGTCGTCGCGAGCTTGAGCAGCGTGGACGGGTCGGAGAGCACGTCCTCGCTGACCAGCTTGCGTGCCAGGCGCGACATGTACTGCTGCTGGTTGCTGATGCGGCCGAGGTCGCTGCCGTCGCCGACGCCGTGCCGGGTGCGCAGGAACTGGAGGGCTTCGATGCCCTGAACATTGCGGATGCCGGCCGGCCAGTCGATGCCGGTGTAATAGTCGCGGATGCCGCTGGCCAGACACACGTCGACGCCGCCGACGGCGTTGGTGACCTCGATCACGCCGCCCCAGGTGACCTTCGCGGCGAACGGGATCGGCTGCTCGCTCAACGCGGCAACGGTCTTCACGACGCACGCCAGGCCTCCCTGGGTGTACGCCGTGTTGATCGGCGCGTAGTCCACCGGCGAGGTCTCGGAACCGTCCTCGGCCGTGCAGGACGGGATGGAAATCATGAGGTCGCGAGGGAAGGAGATCACCGTCACCCGGCGCGGGCTGTCGGAGATGTGAACGAGCATGTTCACGTCGTTGAGCTCGATCTCGGCGTCCGGACCGGTGCACCGATCGCCGAAGTACCCGGCGTACGCCTCTTCACAGGCATCCGTCCCTGCGACGAACAGGTTGACTCCGCCCTCGATCGCCCCGATGTCGGGCGGCACGGCCTCCTGACCCTCGAGGTCGACGGCGTCCTCGGTGAAGCTCGCAGTCAAGTCGTACGCCGCGTAGGCGGCGACACCCGCTCCAGCGACCAGCACAACGGCGACGATGATCCCGAAGATCTTCATGAGCATGCCGAACGGATGCGGCGACTTCAACTCGCCGTGGCGCGCGACAGTCCGGCGGCCACGCTTGGCGGGCTTGGTCGACTGGCTCACTCGGGTCCTCTCGGGATGCTTCGGGGTGCGGGGCTCGAGAGCACACCCACGACGAAGCGGAGGGTGTGGGATTCGAACCCACGGGACATTGCTGCCCACTGGTTTTCAAGACCAGGTCCATCGGCCGCTCGGACAACCCTCCCGGCGGAGGACACGAAGTCGCGGCATCCGTCGAACAGGCGTCGAGTCTAGCCGACGGCACTGTTGACCCATTCTTCCAGGAGCGCCTGAGGAGGTCCTGAACGGACGCGCCGCGCGACCGGTCGTTGAGCGAGCGAAGCGAGACGAAACGCGGCGCTCGCGTTGGCCTAGAGGTTGCGGAGCACCTCGGCGACTCCCCCGGCCTGCACCGACGTGGTGGTCTCGCCGGCGGCATCCCGGACCTCTTGCGGACCCTGCTCCATGGCGACGGCACGGCCACCGTTCTCCAGCGCCCAGCGGAACATGCCGACGTCGTTACGTCCGTCGCCGATGACCAGCACGTGCGCCGGATCGATGCCGAGCCATTCGCGCACCCGGTTCAGTGCGGTGCCCTTGTCGACGCCCTGCGGCGCGATGTCGAGCCACGCGGTCCAGCCGACCGCATACGAGACCTCGTTGAGCCCGATACGCGCGACGAGGTCGACGAAGTCCTGCTCGGTGTCGCCGGGCGAGACGACCACCACGCGGCACACCGGGTTGGCGGTGAGCTCGTCGAACGAGACGCGGTCGGCGTCGGTGAGGTTCCAGTCCTCAAGGTGCTCGGTGAACAGACGGCGCCCGTCGGCGAGTTCGACCATGTACTTCGCGTCCGGAAGGTGATCTCGCAAGAGCCGCAGCACCTCGGTGGGATCGAACGTCTCGGTGTGAAAGCGCTCGTAGTGCCCCGGGTTTCCGTCGACCCGGCGCAGGATGACCGCGCCGTTGGAGCACACCACGAACTCGGCCGCGATCTTGAGCGCCTCGAGGATGCGGTGGGTGCCCTCCCAGCTGCGCCCGGTCGCGAGCATCACCTCGTGGCCGGCGCGGTGCGCGTGCTCGACCGCTTCGACCACGCCGGGGCTGAGGGTCTCGTCCTCGAGGAGCACGGTGCCATCGATGTCGAGCACGATCAGCAGGTGCTCGGTGTGCAGCTTGGGATTCTCGGTGTCGCGGGCGACCCGCTCGACGAGCTTGGCCGCCTTCTTCTGCTTGACGACCTCGATGCTGCCGGTGCGCGGCAGGTGGGCCTCCGTCACGCGACAGGCTCCAGGATCTCGAGTCCGCCGAGGTACGGGCGCAGCACCTCGGGCACGACGATCGAGCCGTCCGCGCGCTGGTGCGTCTCGAGGAGGGCGACGATCCACCGCGTGGTGGCGAGCGTGCCGTTGAGCGTCGCGACATGCTGCGTCTTGCCGGTGCCGGTGCCGCCTTCCACCGGCGGGCGGTGGCGGATGTCGAGTCGCCGCGCCTGGAAGGTCGTGCAGTTGCTCGTGCTGGTCAGCTCTCGGTATGCCTGCTGGGTCGGCACCCAGGCCTCGACGTCGTACTTGCGGGCAGCGCTTGAGCCGAGGTCACCCGCGGCGACGTCGATGACCCTGTAGGAGAGGCCGAGGTCCTGCAGCATCCGCTCTTGCATGGCAACCAGCCGCAGATGCTCGGCCTCGGCGTCTTCGAGGGTCGTGTAGACGAACATCTCGAGCTTGTTGAACTGGTGCACGCGGATGATGCCGCGGGTGTCCTTGCCGTAGGAGCCGGCCTCGCGCCGATAGCAGGTCGACCATCCGGCGTAGCGCTTCGCGCCCTTCGACAGGTCGAGGATCTCGTCCATGTGGTAGCCCGCGAGCGGGACTTCGCTGGTGCCGACGAGATACAGGTCATCCTCTTCGAGGTGGTACACCTCGTCGGAGTGCTGACCGAGGAAGCCGGTGCCGCGCATGACCTCAGCGCGCACCATAGTCGGCGGGATGAGCGGGATGAAACCCGCCTGCAGGGCGCGATCGAGGGCGAGCATCATGATCGCGATCTCGAGGCGCGCGCCGATGCCCTTGAGGAAGTAGAAGCGACTGCCCGAGACCTTGGTGCCGCGCTCCATGTCGATGGCGTCGAGGATCTCGCCGAGCTCGAGGTGGTCGCGCGGTTCGAAGTCGAACTCCGGCGGCTGGCCGTGCGTGCGCAGCGTCACGAAGTTGTCTTCGCCGCCGGCGGGCACACCGTCGAGGACGATGTTCTCGATCTGCGCGAGCACGGCGTCGGCTGTCTCCTCGGCGGCGGTCACCGCGTGCTGCGCGGCCTTGACCTGCTCGCTGAGGGACTTCGCCTCGGCGACGAGGGCTGCCTTCTCTTCTTTCGGCGCCTGGGCGACGCGCTTGCCGTGAGAGTTCTGGGCGGCGCGGAGCTCTTCGAAAGCGGTGATCGCCGCCCGCCGCTCGCGGTCGGCCGCGACCGCCTCATCGACGGTGGCCGGCGACTCCCCGCGTGCCTCCTGCGAGCGCTTGACCAGCTCGGGATTCTCACGGAGGAAGACAGGATCGATCACTCGACAAGTGTACTCAGCGGCATCGCGCGGCCGGCCGCCCGTAGGCTGTCGCCATGGTCTCGCCCGGCACGCAGGACGCGGTGGCCGAGCCTGCCCCTGTGGTCGATGCGGACAGCACGCCGGCGCCGATGAGCGACGGCGACGCGGTCTCCGGACGGACCGCTGCTCTCGTCTACAACCCCATCAAGGTGGATGCCGCCACCTTGCGTGCGACGGTGGAGCGGCTGTCGTCGAACGCAGGGTGGAAGAGGCCTCTGTTCTACGAGACGACGGTCGACGACCTGGGCGACGACGTCGCCCGGCAGGCGCTCGAGGCGGGTGCGGATGCGGTGCTCGTCGCCGGGGGCGATGGAACCGTGCGCGCCGTGGCCGAGGCGATGAGCGGGACGGGGGTGCCGCTCACGATCGTCCCGAGCGGCACGGGCAACCTGCTCGCCCGCAACATGTCGTTGCCCCTCACCGAGCACGCGACGATGGTGCAGGCGACGTTCGACGGCGACAAGGTGCGCGTCGACGTCGGCTTCGCGGCGATGCGGCGCGAAGACGGCACCACCGAGGAGCGCGCGTTCGTGGTGATGGGCGGTATGGGCCTGGATGCCGCGATGATCGCCAACACCAGCGGCGACCTCAAGAAGAAGGTCGGCTGGATCGCCTACGTCGACGGCGCGGCGCGCTCGCTCGCGAACGCGAAGCCGTTCCGCATCATGTACCAGGTGCCGGGCCGGCGCCTGCACGCGGCCCGGGTGCAGAGTATCCTCATCGCGAATTGCGGATCGCTTCCCGCCGGGCTGGAGCTGATCCCCGAGGCATCCGTGTCGGACGGCGAGCTCGACATCGCCATCTTCCAGCCGAAGAACGCGCTCGGCTGGGTGCTCGTGTGGCGTCGGGTCGCGTGGGACAACAGCTTCCTGCAGCGATTCCGCGCCGGCCGCCGCGTGCTGGCACTGCAGACCGACGACAACGCGGTGCTGTACGCCCGCGGCAAGGGGCTCGACGTCGCGACCTCGCCGGCGCAGCCGGTGCAGCTGGACGGCGACGAGTTCGGCGAGGCCGTCCACATCCGCTGCCGCATCGTCGAGGGCGGGCTCGTCACCGCCGTGCCGAAGGGCCACGACCTGTCGCGGATCTGAGCGGCTCTGCAGGTATCGGGGCCTCCGGCATCCGTCGGTCCCCTTTGGTTCCCCTGTCACGAATGGCGCGTCGCGTCGGCGTGTTGTGACAGGCGAGCAGAGGAGGTGCGGGGCTCGCCTGTCACAAATTGCGCACGGCGCCGGCGGTTGTGACAGGCGAGCGAAAGGGGTGCGGGGCGAAGGCATCCGGTCGGCTCGTCGGTCAGGGTCGTGCACGGATCGGCGGCGAGCCGCCTGGCAGACCAGACGGTCCCCGTCAACCCGCCCTCGCGTGACCCACGCGCGGCTACGATCCGAGGGTGAGCCAGCCGTCGATCGTGTGGTTCCGCGACGACCTTCGCCTCGCGGACAATCCCGCGTTGAGGGCGGCGATCGATCGCGGCGAGCCGATTCTCGGCCTCTACGTTCTCGACGAGGAATCCGACGGCATCCGCCCGCTCGGGGGCGCCGCGAAGTGGTGGCTGCACGGCAGCCTCGAATCCCTCGGCGAGCGCCTGCGCGAGCGAGGCTCGACCCTGCTGCTGCGGCGCGGAGCCGCGGCATCCGTCGTCGCCGACCTCGCCAGAGAAGCGTCGGCCGGCGCCGTGTTCTGGAACCGCCGCTACGGTGGCGCCGAGCGCGAGGTTGATGCGGCGCTGAAGACGGCGTTGCGCGACGACGGGCTCACGGTCGCGTCGTTCGGGGCCTCGCTGCTGTTCGAGCCGTGGACCGTGCAGACGGGAGCCGGCACGCCGTATTCGGTCTTCACGCCGTTCTGGCGCGCGTGCCAGTCGATGCCGACGCCGCGTGCGCCGCTGCCCGAGCCGCGGGAGATCCCGGGGCCGCGCTCGACACCTGCGAGCGACGACCTCGACGACTGGGAGCTGCTGCCGACCGCGCCCGACTGGGCCGGTGGCCTCCGCGAGACGTGGGAGCCGGGCGAGCCGGCAGCCCGCGCTCGGCTGCGCGAGTTCCTGGCCGACGACCTCGCCGACTACGACCGCTCGCGGGACGAACCGTCGGCGGGTGCGACCTCGCGGCTCTCGCCTCGGCTGCGATGGGGCGAACTCAGCCCGCACACGGTGTGGCACGAGACGGTCGAGTCCGGACAGAAATCCGGACGGTTCCTCTCCGAGCTCGGGTGGCGCGAGTTCGCCGCCCACGTGCTCTACCACCACCCCGACCTCGCGACGAAGAACCTCCGGCCGGAGTTCGACGCGTTCCCGTGGCCCCGTCTGCACTCCGCGCAGCTGCGGGCTTGGCAGCAGGGGCGCACCGGCATTCCGCTCGTGGATGCGGGCATGCGCGAGCTGTGGCACACCGGCGTGATGCACAACCGCATCCGCATGGTGACGGCATCCTTCCTCCTAAAGAACCTCCTCATCGACTGGCGCCGCGGGGAGCAGTGGTTCTGGGACACGCTCGTGGATGCCGACGGTGCGAGCAATCCGTTCAACTGGCAGTGGGTCGCCGGCTCGGGGGCGGATGCCGCCCCGTACTTCCGCGTGTTCAACCCCGAGCTGCAGGCGAAGAAGTTCGACCCGCACGGCCAGTACATCGCCCAGTGGGCCCCGGAGTACCGCGTCGACTCGCCGGAGGATCCGCCGCAGCCGATCGTCGATCTCGGCGAGACGCGGAAGGCCGCGCTGGCGGCGTACGAGCAGATGCGCCGCTCGTCGCGCTGACCGCCGCTTTCCCGCTGGGGTCAGCGGCGTCGCGCGTGCACAACTCCGCCAATCCGGCGCCCCGGCCCGGGCCGATCCGCGGAATTCCGGGGGCCGGCGTCGGTCGACGCGTCGAATTGGCGGAGTTGTGCGCATTCGGGCCAGCCCCCGTGTACTGGCGGGCTCCCGCGTCCTACGCTCGAAGCGACTCGAAAGGCAGGAACCCCCATGTCTCAGCCCGTCCAGCCCGACCCGCCGCAGAATCCGGCCAGCCCGCCCCAGTACGCGGCCACGCCGCAGAATCCAGCCAGCCCGCCCCAGTACGCGGCCGCACCCCAGAATCCAGCCAGCCCGCCCCAGTATGCCGTCGCGCCGCAGTACGCCGCTCCCGCACCGCAGCCCCTGAGCCCGAAGTCGTGGCTCGCGACCCTCCTGCTGTCGATCTTCCTCGGCGAGTTCGGCATCGACCGGTTCTACCTCGGCAAGATCGGCACCGGCATCCTGAAGCTCATCACCCTCGGTGGGTTGGGCATCTGGTGGCTGATCGACATCATCCTCATCATCGCCGGCGTCATGAAGGACAAGCAGGAGCGCTTGGTCAAATACCAGGGCTGAGAACCCGGGTGGAATAGGCGGGCATCCCCGAGCGGTTGTGCCTGGGGATGTCACGCTCCGCATACCCGGCCCTGTCCGTCCTCGACCTCGTTCCGGTGCGCACCGGGCAGACCAGCGCGCAAGCGGTCGCGGCATCCCTCGATCTGGTCCGGCGAGCGGATGACCTCGGTTTCCGCCGCTACTGGTTCGCGGAGCACCACAACATGCCCGCGGTGGCCTCGACCACCCCTCCGGTGCTGATCGCCGCGGCTGCTGCGCGGAGTTCGCGGATCCGCGTCGGGTCGGGCGGCGTCATGCTGCCGAACCACTCCCCTCTGGTCGTGGCCGAGCAGTTCGCCGCCCTCGAGGCGCTCGCTCCCGGGCGGATCGACCTCGGCATCGGCCGGGCGCCCGGCAGCGACCCCGTGATCACGCAGCTGCTGCGTCAGAGCGGAACCACGAGCGACGTCGACCGCTTCCCGGAGAACATCCGCGACATCCTGTCCCTGGTCTCGACCGACGGCGCGACCGTGCGCTTCACCTCCGGCGGCACGTACGACGTCCACGCCACCCCGGCCGCCGTCGGCGCCCCCGAGCTATGGCTGCTGGGCTCGAGCGACTATTCGGCTCAGCTCGCGGCATCCCTCGGTCTGCCGTACGTGTTCGCGAACCACTTCTCCGGCGAGGGTCTCGAGCGAGCGCTCGATCTGTACCGCGGCGGCTACCGCGCGAGCGAGGAGCATCCCGAGCCGCGGACGTTCCTCACGATCAACGCGGTCGCAGCTGCCTCGGCCGATGAGGCCGAGGAGCGAGCGCTCCCCCAGCTGCGCATGATGGCGCGACTGCGGACGGGCAAGCCGCTGACCGCACTCGAGACGGTCGAGCAGGCCCGCACCGCGCTCGCCGCGGAGGCCGACTCGCAGGCCGAGGCGATCATGACCGGCGCCCGCAGGCGCTGGCTCGTGGGCACCGGTGCCGACGTGCGCTCGCAGGTCGCCGAGTTCGCCGCCAAGTACGAGGTCGACGAGGTCATGATCTCGCCCGTCGCAGGCGCCTTCGACGGCGAGCCGATGGATGCCGCCACCGGCCGCCTGGAGACGCTCGAGCTGCTGGCCGTCTGAGTCGGCGGCGCAACCTCGGAGATCTGCGCAACCTCGGAGCGGCCGTCTGGATGCGACCGCGATTGCGCAGATCTCCGAGAAACTGCAGAACTGCGGATGCCGCGGCACCGGGCTGCGGCCGCGGACCCGCGGGTCAGAGCTCGGGCTCGCCGCTCAGCAGTCCGCGCAGCCAGTCGCGCGCCTCGACGAACACGTCGTCGGAGTACCGCTCGGGGTAGCGCACGATTGCGCGGTCGGCGCGCGGGTACGAGCCGAGGAAGACGACCTTCGGGCTGAATCGGCGCAGCCCCAGCAGCGCGTCGGCCATGCGCTCGTCCTCGATGTGTCCGTCGGCGTCGATCACGAATCGGTACCGTCCGAGCGCGTCGCCGATCGGGCGCGACGCGAGCAGCGAGAGGTTGATGCCCCGCGTGGCGAACTGCTCCAGCATCTCGAGCAGGGCGCCCGGGTGGTCGTCGGGCAGCTCGGCGATGAGCGAGGTCTTGTCGGCTCCGGTCGGCGCAGGCGGCGCGACCGTGCGGGCGACCAGCACGAACCGGGTGACCGCGTTCGGGTTGTCGCCGAGATTCCGCGCGAGCAGCGTGAGGTCGTGGTGCTCGAGGATTCCGGGGGGCGAGATCGCGGCATCCGCATCGCTGGTCCCGTCGAGGAGCCCCATCGCGCTGGACACGTTGCTCGACGCCGGGATGTGCGCGTGCGCAGGCAGCGCGCGAGTGAGCCACTGCAGGCACTGCGCGTACGCGACCGGGTGGGCCGCGATCAGCGAGACGTCCTCGAGCTTGGTGCCGGGGCGGGCGACGAGGACGAAGTCGACCGGGACGAGGTACTCCCCGACGATCCGCAGCCCGGGCATCGTGGCGAGCGCGTCCTGCGCCGTGGAAACGCCGCCGTCGACGGAGTTCTCGATCGCGATCATGGCGGCATCCGACCGGCCCTGGACGACATCCGCGAGCGCCTCGCCAACGTTGCGCACCGAGCGCCACTGCTGCTTGCGCGCCTCGGGCACCTGCGCGAGGGCCGCCTCGGTGAACGTGCCCGCCGGCCCCAGGTAGCTGTAGGTGCGGCGCACGGGGGCCTCAGTCGGGTCGGTGGTCGTCACCCGGATAGCCTAGCCAGCCCACCGAGACTGCAACCGCGGGTCGAGACAACGGGTAGCACCCGCAGTCTCGCCGTCCCGGTGCAGTCTCGCGGGAAAGGGGACGGGTGCAGATCGCGGCGCCGGTGCCAGACTGGGACCCATGAGCACGCGCGCAGGAGCACCCGCCGAAGCATCCGACCTGATCGACATCGACGAGTTGATCGCCGCCTACTACGACCGAAAGCCGGATGCCGCCATCCCCGAGCAGCGCGTCGCGTTCGGCACCAGCGGCCACCGCGGATCATCGCTGAGCACCAGCTTCAACGAGGACCACATCCTCGCGACCACTCAGGCGATCGTCGATTACCGCAAGACCCAGGGCATCGGCGGCCCGTTGTTCTTGGGCCGCGACACGCACGGGCTGTCGCTGCCGGCCGAGCGCAGCGCCATCGAGGTGCTGGTCGCGAACGGGGTGGACGTGCGCGTGGACTCGCGCGACTCGTGGGTGCCGACCCCGGCGCTCAGCCACGCGATCCTCGCGTACAACCGCGGACGGCCGCTCGACGATCCCGGCCGCGCGGACGGCATCGTCGTCACCCCGAGCCACAACCCGCCGCGCGACGGCGGCTTCAAGTACAACCCGCCCAACGGCGGCCCGGCCGACACCGACGCGACCGGCTGGATCGCCGACCGCGCCAACGAGCTGATCGCCGGTGGCCTGGAGGGCATCGCGCGGACGCGCTTCGCCGACATCGATGCTGACGCTCTCGGCGATTACGACTTCCGCGAGAACTACGTGCGGGACCTCGAGAACATCATCGACATCGAGGCGATCAAGAGCGCCGGCGTGCGGATCGGCGCCGACCCGCTGGGCGGGGCATCGGTCGAGTACTGGGCGCTGATCGCCGAGCACTACGGCCTCGACCTCACCGTCGTGAACCCGGACGTCGACCCGACCTGGCGATTCATGACCCTGGACTGGGATGAGAAGATCCGCATGGATCCGTCATCGCCCTCGGCCATGGCGTCCCTGGTCGCGAAGCGGCAGGACTACGACATCCTCACCGGCAACGACGCGGATGCCGACCGTCACGGCATCGTCACACCCGACGGCGGCCTGATGAACCCCAATCACTACCTCGCCGTGGCCATCGACTACCTGTACGCGCATCGGCCGAACTGGCCCGCGGACGCCGCGGTGGGCAAGACCCTGGTCTCGTCGATGATCATCGACCGGGTGGCCGAGTCGCTCGGGCGAAAGCTGCTCGAGGTGCCGGTCGGGTTCAAGTGGTTCGTTCCGGGTCTGCTCGACGGCTCCGTCGCGTTCGGCGGCGAGGAGTCGGCGGGGGCATCGTTCCTGCGCAAGGACGGCACCGTCTGGACGACCGACAAGGACGGCATCCTGCTGTGCCTGCTGGCTGCCGAGATCCTCGCGGTGACCGGCAAGACGCCGTCTCAGCGCTACGCCGAGTTCGAGGCCCAGTTCGGCGCATCGGCCTACCAGCGCGTGGACGCGCCCGCGACGCCCGCGCAGAAGGCGCAGCTGGGCAAGCTGGCGCCTGAGGCGGTCACCGCGACCGAGCTCGCCGGCGAGCCGATCACGGCGAAGCTGTCGCACGCGCCCGGCAACGGCGCGGCGATCGGCGGCCTCAAGGTCGTGACCGAGCACGCGTGGTTCGCCGCGCGCCCCTCGGGCACGGAGGACGTCTACAAGCTCTACGCCGAGTCGCTGCGCGGCGAGGAGCACCTGCGCGAGGTGCAGGAGGAGGCCCGCGCGGTCGTGGCGGCCGCGCTCGGCGGCGCCTGACAGTCGGAACAGCGCTCAGGCGAGCGGCAGCAGAGCTGTCCACGCCGACGACGCTCGGCGCGCGGGTCGGATTCGACGCGGTCACGGTCGGCGATGATCAGCGTCAGTCGCTCAGGCTCCTGATAGCGCGGCCACATCTCGGGCGGAACGCCGACGGCGGCGAAGCGCAGCCAGGCGTCCCGCATCCGCTCGCCGGCACTGCTGAACACCTTCCGGCCGCCGAGAGAGGTCATCGTGCGCGCGAGCGGCGCGTCGGCCTGCTCGAACAGCGCGAACATCTCGAGACCGTGGGTCGCGTCCAGCCGCGCCCAGCGGAGCAGCCGCGGCGCGACGTCGAAGCGGTAGAAGTAGACCGGCGCGTACCGGGCGTGGCGCTCGGCAGCCGCGACGCACGGATACCAGAACGCGTAGTCGCCTCCGAAGTCGAGCGCGATCGCGCCAGCGGGAAGACCGGGGTAGGCGCGTAGATCAGCACGCGCGACTGCGGCGTCCCGCGCGCGAGCACGGCGTCGATGCGCGACGGCGATGCGACGCGGCAGGATGTCGATCCGGCCGCGGAAGATCGATGCCTTCACGGTCGTTCGTGCCGATGATGAGCGGGCACGCGGTGGGCCGTTCCGCTGCGGAAGGCCGCCATCGGATGCCGCGGCAGCAGGACGTCCGTCGATCGACGGGTGCCAGGCAGAACAGTCCCGGGTAGTCGTCGGGCGTCCGGATCTGGAGCACGAGGCGGCGTTCACAGGTCGGTGGCCGAGGCTCCGGTCAGCAGGTCGACGGTCTGCGCGATGGTGAGCGGACGCGCCGCGATGGGCGGAGGCCGCGAGCGATCGCCGCCCCGGCGGCGCAGGATCTCGACGAACTCGTCGGCCCAGACGCGCCGCTACTGCGCGGGAGTACACCGCGTTCGGCGGGGCGCTCTGCGCTATCGCGCGGGCGAACAGTCCTCGGGCCGAGGGCGTGGCCATCAGCGTGGTGACGGAGTTGGCACCGGCGGACTCGCCGAAGACCGTCACACGGTCGGGATCGCCGCCGAAAGCGCGGATGTTGCGGCGCACCCAGCGCAGCGCCGCGACCTGATCACGCAGCCCCAGATTGGAGTCGATCGGGCGGCCAGGCGTGGAGTAGCGGGAGAAGTCGAGATAGCCGAGGGCACCGAGTCGGTAGTTGAAGCTGACGTACACGACCTTGCCGGTGCGCGACGAAGTTGCGGCCCTGACCGCTGAAGTCGCGCGACGAGCCGGTGCTGTAGCCGCCGCCGTGGATGAACACCATGACCGGCAGCGCAGGGACGCCGATCGGGGCTGACGACGGAGCGACGACGTTGATGGTCAGGCAGTCCTCGCCCGACGGGACGTCGCGGGCGACGCCGGCGAACTGGCCCCTGCGGGCCTGGGCGGCGACCCGCCCGAACACCACCGCGTGCCGGATGCCCTGCCAGTGCACGACCCTGCGCGGCGCGCGGAAGCGCAGCCCATCGATCGGGGGCGCTGCGTACGGGATCCCCGCCACGCGATCGTCCCGCCCTCGCGAATGCCGCGCACGAGCCCACCCGTCACGCGCACATCGAGCGAACGCTGCGTCTCCACCCTCTTGTTCTACGGCACTCGACCGCGGAGCGCACCGGGGTTGCCGACGAACACCTGTGCAGGGGCACTCGCCTGCCCGACGCGGCCGAGGTCTTCACCCACCTGCAGCGCCGGGGGGTGGGCCGGTGGAGTCCCGCACGACGAGCGAGGTGGCCAGGTCGATCCGCGTCGGCTCGGCACGTCCGCCCTCTCGCAGACGCAGAAGCAAGCGGGTCGCCTCTTCCGCCATGCGTCGGAGCGGCTGGTGGACGGTGGTGAGACCGGGGATCATCAGGCGTGCGAGCGGTATGTCGTCGTACCCCACGACGGACAGATCGTCGGGCACGTCCAGCCCGACTCGGCGCGCGGCATGGATCACGCCCAGCGCCTGAAGGTCGCTGCCCGCGAAGATCGCGGTGGGCGGCTGCTCAGCCGCCAGGATCTCATCTGCGATGCGCTCCCCGCTCTCGATTCGATAGTCGCCGAAGCGCTCCCATCCGGGCCGCACCGTCAAGCCCGCCGAGCTCATCGCCGAGCGGAATCCGTCGAGGCGGGCATGGGAGGACATCATGTCGTGCGGTCCGGTGATCGCTGCGATCGCGCGGTGCCCGAGTCCGATCAGATGCCGTGTGGCGAGCACACCCCCGTGCCAGTTTGCTGACCCGATGGCGGGCACGTCCTCGGCCGGGTCGCCGGTCGGATCCAGGATCACGAACGGGATGCCGCGCGCCTTGAGCTTGCGGCGCCCCGACAGCGACAGTCCGCCGAACACAAGGATCACGCCGAGCGGGCGTCGGCGGAGCACGTCGATGAGCCACTCGTCGGTGGGCGCGTGCCGGTCCCCGTTCACCGACAGCGCGATCGTCCGGCCGGAGGATGCCGCGACATCGCGCACGCCCTCGATCAGCTCGAGAGACCAGTTCGTATCGAGCTCGGGCATGACGATCTCGATGAGCTCACTGCGACTCTCGCCGCGCCGCGCGTAGCCGAGCCGCTCCAATTGCGCCTCCACGCGCGTGCGAGTCGAGGCGGCGACGTCGTCTCGACCGTTGAGGACCTTGGAGATTGTGGTGATGGACACGCCCGTCGCCTCGGCGACCGTTGCGAGGGTGACTCGTTTCGTGTCAGCCATACCGCATCGGCGCAGGCATCTCAGTGCTCGCCCAGCGCGCGGCGAAGGATGGATTCCAACCGCCCTCGTACCGCGCAGTTCTCGAACGCGAACGCGTCCGGGAGGCGACCGGCTTCCTCGACCCCGACTCCGTCGAACGCTCGGCCGAAGTCACCGACCATGGCCTCGGCGAGCATCACGTGCCGGATATGCCCGTGGATCCAGCGCGGCGCTCCCCACGGATAGGGGTGGAAGTCGGGGAACTCGTCGCGGAACAGCGCCTCGATCGGCTCAAGGATGTCGCGGACACCCTCGTCGGTGGACCCCCAGGAATCGACGCCCAGGCGCTGCTTCTTCTCGAGCACGGGCGCGATACGCCTGAGATACGCGGAGGAAGGATCGACGGTGACCAGCCCCTGCAGCCCGATGTCCTTGTACGTCCACAGGGCCCAGCTCGCGTCGTGCTCGTCGAAGATCTCGAGCTGATCCTCGAGCAGACGGAATCGCTGCTCGTCGCGCTCCGGGTCGCCCGTATAGACGGGGCCGAACTCCCCCACCCAGATCGGGGTGCCGCTGTCCCGCATGAAGGCGGTGCGGGAAAGGAACGTCTCCTCGATCCCGTCGCGGTCCACATACTGGCCCCGGCTCACCCCGGGGTACGGCCCTCCGTCGACGAAGCCCGGAAGGGCGTAGTCGTGTGCCGTGTACACGCAGTTCGGCATCGGATCGCCGAGCTGATCGAACTGCGTCGAGTACCTGTTGCCGTCCAGGAACAGGATGTGGTCCGGATCGACGGCGCGTATCGCCTTCTCGAGCCGCTCGTAGAAGGGACGGATCGTGGAGCCCTCGGCATCCCCCGGCTCGTTCACCGGGTTGTAGCCGGCGATCCACGGATTGCCGCGATAGTGGTCGGCGAGGTGCTCCCACAGGTTGACGACCCGATCCTGGAACTGCCGCTGCGACCAGAAGTGCGCCCACTGGGTCGGATTGTCGCTGTGCCAATGCTGGTTCTGAGCCCCAGGCACCGCGTGCAGATCCAGGATCGCGTAGATGCCATGCCGGGCGCAGGCATCCACCACGCTGTCGAGGCGGCGCACACCCTCCTCCCGGATCTCCAGCGGCGCATCGTCGTCCTCGAAATGCCGGTAGTTGAACGGAATCCTGACCGAATTGACCCCGAGGTCACTGAGGAACGCCGCGTCCCGGTCGGTGAAGAACACCGAGAGGAATCGGTCGAAGAACCTCTCGTAGCCCTCGTCACCGAGCGCCCGGCGCAGCGCGCGGCGCTGCTGGGACTCCGTCCCCGGATAGCCGGTGATGAAGTTCTCCATGTTCATCCAGCCGCCCAGACCGAAGCCCCGCAGCGTCACGGGATCGGATCCGGACACGATCCGCGTCCCGCTGACGGCGAGGATCGCCGGCCGTGTCCTGCCCTCACCCTCCGCCATCGGCATCCCCATTCCGGCGCCCAGCCGGCCTAGGCGAGCGTCAGGGCGGTCCACGACACGGGCGGCAGCGTGAGCGTGACCTTGCCGTCGGAGAGGTGGCCGGTCTCGTTGGAACGCAGCTGAACCCGGTCCTGGTCCGCGAGCGTGTTCGCCGCGTGGATGTCGTCGTCGTACAGCGACTGCACCTCACCCAGGCTCACATCGCCCAGGAGACGGACATCGATGCTGATCGTGACCTCGTCGTCGAGGCTGCGGTTGACCAGGAAGACCGACGTCTGCCCGCTCTCCGCATCGCACGTGGCGACGGCGTCCACGACCGGCACTGCGCCGAAGCGCCTCGTCTCGTACGTCGGGCAGTCGAGCTTCAGCTCCAGGGTCACCCCGCGGGCGAGGCGCGAGGTCACTGCGAACGGGAAGAAGGTGGTCTGGCGCCACGCCGGACCACCGGGTTCGGTCATGATCGGCGCGATGACGTTCACGAGCTGGGCCAGGCTCGCGGCGGTGACGCGGTCGGCATGGCGGATGAGCGAGATCAGCAGACTTCCGAACACGACGGCGTCCACGACCGAGTACGAGTCCTCGAGCAGGCGAGGAGCGACGGGCCACTCGTCCACCGCCGTGATCCGGTCCACCTCCTGATAGCGGGACTGATACCAGACGTTCCACTCGTCGAACGAGATGTTGATCGTCTTGTCACTGCCCCGGATGGCCTTGACGTGGTCGGCTGTGGCGACGACCGAGTCGATGAAGCCGTCCATGTTCACCGCGGAGGCCAGGAAGCTGGCGTAGTCGCCCTCGAGCGGCTCGTAGTACGCGTGGCACGAGATGAAGTCGACGTCGTCATAGGTCTCCTCCAGGACGACTCGCTCCCACGTGCCGAAGGTCGGCATCTGCGCACTGGAACTGCCGCACACGACCAGCTCCAGGTCGGGGTCGATCTGGCGCATCGCCCTGGCGGTCTTGGATGCGAGCTCCGCGTAGTTCTGCGCCGTGCCGTGGCCGAGCTGCCACGGCCCGTCCATCTCGTTGCCCAGGCACCACATCCGCACGTCGTGCGGCTCTCTGGTCCCGTTGGCGATGCGCTGGTCGGAGAGGCGTCGTTCCGGAGCGCAGGTTGGCGTACTCGAGCACATCGAGCGCCTCCTGCACGCCTCGGGTGCCGAGATTGACGGCGTACATCATCTCGCTGCCGACCTTGCGCAGCCAGACTGCGAACTCGTCGATGCCGACCTCGTTGGTCTCGGTGGAATGCCACGCAAGGTCCAGTCGTCGCGGTCGCTCGCTCGTCGGCCCGACCCCGTCCTCCCAGCGGTAACCGGATACGAAGTTGCCGCCCGGGTAGCGGATCGTCGACACGCCGAGCTCCCGGACCAGGTCTATGACGTCACGGCGGTAGCCGTCCTCGTCGGCTGCCGGATGGCCCGGCTCGTAGATCCCGTCATAGACGCAGCGCCCGAGGTGTTCGACGAAGGAGCCGAACAGGCGACGGTTGATGGGCCCGACCACGAAATGCGGGTCGATGGTGAGATGTGCGGAGATCATGGTCCTCATCGGTGTTGACGGATAGTTCGGGAGCAGGAAGCGACGGCGGTCGCGCGCGAAGTTCGGTCGAAAGGTGCCGGAGCTACTTGAGGCTGCCGATCGCCAGTCCACCTTGCCAATAGCGCTGCAAAGTGAGGAACGCGATGATCAGCGGGATGACCGAGACCAGCGATCCGAGGATGATGATGCTCCAGAGGGTCTGTCCACCTGCGGCGCCGTAGGTCGACGCGGTGGAGTTCCAGAGGCCGATTCCCACCGTCACCGGGTAGAGCTTGTTGTCCGACAGCATCACGAGCGGGAGGAAGTAGTTGTTCCACGACGCCACGACCGACAGCAGCAGCACCGTCACGATGGCCGGGCGCAGCAGCGGCAGCGCGACCTGGAAGAAGGTCCTGAACTCCCCCGCCCCGTCCACGCGTGCGGCGTCGAGAAGCTCGTCGGGCACCGCATCCTGGGAGTACACGTTCATGAGGTACACGCCGAACGGATTGAGCAGCGTCGGGAGGATCACCGCCCAGATCGTATTGGTCAAGCCCGCCTGGGCGAACAGGACGAATGTCGGGATCACGAGCGCAGTGGTCGGCACCATGACGGCGCCCAGCAGGATCGCGAATGACGCGCGGCGACCGGCGAAGCGGTACTTCGCGAAGCCATAGCCGGCGAGCACGGCCAGGACCGTCGCACCGACGCCTCCGACGATCGCGTAGAGGGCGGAGTTCGCCAGCCATCGAGCGTAGATCCCGCCGCTGTAGGTGAACAGGTCGATCAGGTTGCCGATGTAGTCGATGTCGTCCGCGAACCAGAGCGAGCTGTCGCCCCCGAACAGCCCGGCGGCGCTCTTCGAGCTGTTCACGATGAGCCACCAGAACGGGATCAGGAAGTAGATCATCAACAGCGCGAGCACGATGTTCAGCGGAATTCGGCCGCGCGTGCGAGGCGACCGCCTCCGCGCGAAGGCATCGCCCGGTGTCGGAGGGATGCCGGTGACTTCGACAGGTGTGACGGTCATGAGAGGACGCTCCCTCGCTTGCGGGTGGCGAACAGGAAGATGTAGACGCAGACGAAGACGACCGCGCCGAGCGCGAACGAGATCGCCGCACCGTAGTTGTAGTTCGCCAGCGAGAAGGCCTGCTGATAGGCGTACATGTTCGGCGTGAAGTCGTTCGGGATGGAGCCGGCGGCCAGCTCTTGCAGGATCTTCGGCTCGTTGAAGAACTGCAGCGTGCCGATGAGGGCGAACACCAGGATCAGCAGGAGCGCCGGGGTGACCAGCGGGATCTTGATCCGCAGGATGATCTGCCACTGGGATGCGCCGTCGATGCGCGCCGCCTCGTAGAGGGTGGGATCGATCCCCTGCAGCGCGGCATAGATGACGATCATGTAGTAACCGGCCCATTGCCACGTGACGATGTTGAGCAGGCCGTAGAAGATCAGGCTGGTGCTCAGGAAGTCAGGCGCCTGTCGACCGAAGCTTTCGAAGATCTCCGCCAGCGGGCCGAAGTTGTCGCTGTAGAGGAACCCCCACATCAGGGCACCGATCACCGTCGGGATCGCGTACGGCATGAAGATCATGAGACGCGAGAACCGGGCGAATCGGGTGATCACGATGTCGAGGATCAGCGCTACCGCGAGCGAGACGGCCATCTGCAGCGGAATGAGCACCAGCGAGAAGCGGATGACGAACCCGACGCCGTCGAGGAACGAGGGGTCACTGAAGGCCTTGGCGTAGTTGCCGAAGAGGACGAACCTCGTCCCGCCGATCAGCGACTTCTGGAACAGGCTCAGGTAGAACGCGTAGCCGATCGGGAGTACGAGGAGGGCGAGGAAGACGATCCCGAACGGTCCGACGAACAGCCACCCGAACAGGTTCTGGCGTGCGGTGGTCGATCTGCGGGGCTTCGTGTTGATGGGAACTGCTGTTGACGCGGTCATGATTTCTCCGGGTCTAGGAGGGATGACGGAGGGCCGGTCCGCACTGACACGGACCGGCCCTCCGTGTCATGTCACTTGACAGTGAACCCCTGTTCCTCTGCGTATGCCACGACGGCTTCCTGCAGCGCATCCGCGGCCTCAGAGCCCGTTGCGGACCCATCGTTGATGCGCTGGATCTGCTCCGTGAGCGTCGGAGTAGTAGAACTGCCCGAGCGGCGTGTAGGTCATGCCGGTGTAGGCGTTGGCCGCCGGCACGTACACGTCCTTGTTGGCCTGCTGGCCGTCGAAGAAGGGCACCTCGTAGTTCAGGAACTCATCCGAATCGAGCACGTTCACGTTCAGCGGGAAGATGATCTGGTTCTGCCAGCCATCGTCGAGCGACGCCTGATCCGCGTAGACCCCGAAGGCGACCTCCGCTGCGAGCTCAGGGTCGCTCGCCTGGCTGCTGACCGCGAACGCGGAGCCGCCCCAGTTGATCGCGATCGGGTTGGCCGGATCCCACTGCGGCAGCGGGGCGGTCGCCCACACACCGGCGTCGGCGCCCTCGCCGACGCCCGCGCCCTGGAGGTAGCCCGGGGCCCACGCGGCAGAGAGGTAGGTGGCGTAGTCGCCGCCGATGACGCCGGAGATGTACTCCGGAGTGAACTGGTCCTCGGTGCCGACCAGCCCCTTCTCGACGAGGCCGCTCCAGTAGTCGAGGACTTCCTTGACCTCGGGCGTGTTGAGGTTCGATCCCGATCTCGCCCTCCTTCGCGGGGTCGTACTCGAACGGCTCCGCGCCGTTCTGGTACATGAAGGCCGTGACCGCGGCGGGCTGGTTCGGTGCGAAGCTGGCGAAGAGCGGGCCACCGGCATCCTTCACCTTCTGAGCCGTCGCCTCCAGCTCCTCCCACGTGGTGGGCGGGGTGATGCCGTACTGCTCGAAGATGTCGGTGCGGTAGATCATGCCCATCGGGCCGCCGTCGATCGGAGCGCCGTAGATGGCATCGCCGACCGAGACGTCCTTCCATGCGCCCTCGCTGAAGTTGTCCTTGACATCCTCATAGCCGATGTCCGTCAGATCCACGAGCGCGTCCTGCGCCTGGAACACGGCGATCCGGTCGGCCTCGACCATCATGACGTCGGGAGCGCCGCTGCCCGCGGAGATGGCGGTCTGGAACTTGTCGTAGGCGTCGCCGCCCGCGCCGGCGTTCGTCCAGCACACCTGGACGTCGTCGTGCTCCTCATTGAAGTTGTCGACGACGGCTTCGCTGTTGGGGTACCAGGCCCAGAGCGTCACCACTGGTGCGTCTTCGTTCTTGATCGTGTTCGTGCAGCTTGTGGCGTCGTTTCCGCCGCCACCGCCATCGTCGTCGTTCCCTCCTGCGGCGCAGGAGACGAGAGCGCTCGCGAGGACGAGCGTGGCTGCTGCAGCGATGACTGGGGTCGTCTTCACTGTGATTCCTTTCGGATTCTGGACATCTTTGTCAGGGCGCCCACGACCGGGCATTTTCCGCATTCCGTGTGGGGTCCGTGCGGAATGCGGGTCAGATCTGATCGCGTTTGCAACGTTGTACATTCAACGTTGCAATGACTATCGTCCAGGACTGACCCGGTGTCAAGGGGTTTCGAAAAGTTCCTGTATCTCCGTCGGCAAATTGCACATGGCAGCTCGGGTCGTGGGACGGCGACCACCCGAGGAAGCTCAATACGTGACGGGAGCCTCGCCGAGATCCGCCAGGAGCCTGCTCATCGCGGCGTAGGCGTTGTCGCGATGGGCCACCAGCGCGGGGAGCTGATCCGGCGGGGTGGCGAGGAACCCTCGGCCGCTCTTGACTCCCAATGCTCCGTCTGCGACGCGCTCGGACAGCGCCTCCGGTGCGGCGAAACGCTCCGGATAGCCCTCCGCCAGCGATCGATAGCAGAACGCGTAGACGTCCAGACCGGCCATGTCGGCAATGGCGAACGGGCCGAAGAACGGCAGCCGGTAGCCGAAAGTGGTGCGCGTGATGGTGTCCACCGCTTCGGCGCTCGCGACGCCCTCCTCGACGAGACGGGCGGCTTCGCTGAAGAGCGCGTACTGCAGTCTGTTCAGGACGAACCCCGTGACGTCCGCCACCTCCACGCCGAGCTTGCCCGCCTCTTTCAGGAGCGCGATCACCTCTGTGGCGGCGCCCGACCTCGTGGCGGCGTGAGGGATGACCTCGACGCCGGGGATGAACGGTGCGGGGTTGCTGAAATGCACGCCGAGGAACCGCTCCGGCGAGACGACCTCCGTGGCCAGCGTCGCGATCGAGATCGTGGACGTGTTGCTGCCGATCAGCGCTTCCACACGGCAGGCAGCGCTGATCCGAGACAGGATGTCGTGCTTGACTGACAGGATCTCCGGCACCGCCTCTTCGATGAAGTCGGCGTCGCGGACGGCCGCTTCGATGGACTCCGCGGCGGTGACGCGCGCGGCGACCCTCTCCGCCGCATCCTCGGGGAACAGGCCGCGACCGGCGTAGTCCGCGGCCTCGTCGATGATGCGTGCCCGGCTGCGCGCCGCGTGGTCTGCGCTCACGTCGGCTATCTGCACGTCTCGCCCCGCGAGGGCGAACACCTGCGCGATGCCTCCTCCCATGTACCCGGATCCGACGATGGCGACCTGCTGGATCATGCGTACTCCTCTTCATCGACCGGGCCCCGCCGCGGGGGATACTGCTGGCGCACAAGACTTCGGGCCGGCACGTAGTCTCGCCGCGGGAGGACACGGTTGCGCAGATAATCGCGGTTCGCCGCGCTCATACTGAGACCGTCGCCCCCGTAGTGCTCCGTGCAGATCACACCCTGGAACCCCGCCTCGAGTGCCCAGCCCATGGCGGTCCGGTAGTCGATCAGTCCGCTCTCCAGGTAGGTCGGACTGGTGGCGATCATTCCCGTTCGTGCATCTTCGTCACGCGTGTAGTTCTTGACGTGCCAATAATTGGCGTACGGCAGTGTCTGCCGGAGCGCCTCGCGCCAGTCCTCGATCGGCTCGTGAAGCCGGATCAGATTGCCGATGTCGGGATTGAGCCCGACCACGTCCATGTCGATCGCCTCGATCAATCGGACTGCCGAGGCACCGCTGCCGAGATACGTGTGCTCGTACATCTCCAGCGAGAGCAGCACGCCGACCTCTTCGGCGTGTCTTCCGAGCTCCCGGAACCGCCGCACCGCAAGATCCCAGGTGGCGGCGTCGTCGACCGGATCGACATGACCGGGAGCGGTCCAGAACCACAGCTGCGAACGTTGGGCCGGAGTCAGCGGGCGATGCAGCCCGACCGAGACCACACCGACCCCCCACTCGGCGGCCAGATCCAGGCACCGGTGGCTGTAGGCCAGGTTCTCTTCGCCCGAGCGCTCGTCCGTGACGCTTCGTCGGATGACGGAGAGGGATGCTGCCGTCAGACCGTTCTCGTGCAGCCGCTCCCGCATCCCGTCGCGATGACCGGGCGAGAGGTCGCCGAAAGGCAGCCAGGTGTCGGTGAGGTCGATCACATCGAAACCGGCTTCATTCACCGTGCGAAAGACGCGATCCCACCGCAACTCGGCCTCATCGTCGCGAGCGATACCCCGTGGCAATCCATCGACGAACGGAAGCAGTGAGGCCGCAATCGGCCATGTCTCAGCGACGAGTGCCATCAGCGGGGCGCGGCATCTGCGCGGAGTCCGTGGTCATGCGGTCATGGTACCCGCGGCCATCGCGTCGACCCCCGGGCGGCGGCCAGCAACGCGCAGCTGGGAGCGCTCCCCGCGGGCGTACGAGCCACCGGCGACGCTAAGCTGGCCGGACACGCAAGCGCAGAGGGAGCGGGTGTGTGGGGGAGGCGACATGAGTGCGACGCTGCACGATGTCGCCCGCGTGGCGGGTGTGTCGATCAAGACCGTGTCCAACGTCATCAACGACTACCCGCACGTGCGGCCGACGACGCGCGACCGTGTCCTCCTGGCGGTGAAGGAGCTCGGCTACCAGCCCAACCTCTCGGCGCGAGGCCTCCGGTCGGGCAAGACCGGAGTGATCGGGCTTGCGATCCCGTCCGTACGTGAGGCGTACTTCGCCGAACTGGCGGACTCCATCATCAAGGCGGCGGAGAAGCGGGGCCTCGGGGTGGTGGTCGACCAGACCAACGAGGTGCGCGAGCACGAGCTCGATGTCATCGCCGGTCGCCGACTTCGCCTGACCGACGGCATCGTGTTCAGCCCGGTCCACATCGGCGAGATGGATGCCGAACTGCTCAACGTGCCGTTTCCTCTGGTGATCCTGGGCGAGAGCATCTTCGGCGGCCCCACCGACCACGTCACCATGCACAACGTGTCTTCTGCGCAGGCGGCCGTCGAGCATCTGCTGGGGCTGGGGCGGCGCAGGATCGCGCTCATCGGCGCAGCCGACTCCGAGCCGGCGGATGCAGTGGGTTCTGCGACGCTGCGCGTGCGCGGCTACCGGCAGGCGCTCGAAGCAGCCGGCATCCCGGTTGATCCGGCCCTCATCCGCTCTGCCGGGAGATGGCGCCACGACAACGGTGCCGCCGCAACGCGTGCACTGCTCGCTTCGGGCACATCCTTCGACGCGCTCTTCGCCCTGAACGACACCCTCGCGATCGGCGCGCTTCGTGCCCTCGGCGAAGCAGGTGTGCGGGTGCCCGACGACGTGGCGATCATCGGCTTCGACAACACCGATGCGACTCGGTTCTCGCTCCCCTCGCTCTCGAGTGTCGATCCAGGGCGTGACGACATCGCCGAGATCGCGGTCGAGATGCTCGTGGAGCGCATCGCCGAGAAGGGCGAGAGAGTTCCTCCCCGTCGGATCAAGCCGGACTTCCACATCGTGGGACGAGAATCGACTGGCTTCCCGCATGTGACCGAGCTCCCCGAGCCGGAAACGCCATCTCCCGCTCACGTGCACTGACAGTCGGCTTCGGCGGAACCGGTAATCGTTCCCTTCCGAGATCCGCTACCCGAGCTCGCGCGCGAAGCGCTCCCCCGCGTCCCGCAGCCATCGCGCGGGTTCGGCCATCGCCCGCTCCGGCGAGCCGGCGAGATCCGTGAGCGAGACGGAGGCCGCGAAGGCGGAGGTGTCGGCATCCGCCGTGATCCGCCCCGCGACCAGTGCCGCTCGTCCCTCGCCGGCCAGCGATGCGACGTGGGACGGCACCTTCCCCGCGGCGGACTGCCCGTCGAACGACCCCTCGCCGGTGATCACGACGGATGCCGCGGCCGCCGCCTCCGGCAGCCCGATCAGTTCGGCGACCGCGCGTGAGCCGGGCTCGAGCGTCGCGCCCCACGCGAGCAGTCCGAAGCCGGTGCCGCCCGCAGCTCCCGCACCCGGGGTCGAGGGGTCGGCTGCGACGAGCCTGGCCAAGCCGGCGAGCGCCGCGTCGAGCTGAGCGACCTGGGCCTGGTCGGCGCCCTTCTGCGGGCCGAAGACAGCCGCCGCACCGCGCCGCCCGAGGAGAGGGTTGGTCACGTCGGTCAGCGCGCTCACTGCCGCCGGGTGGCAGCATCGGGAGAGCCGACAGATCGACGCGTGCGACGGACGCGAGCCCCGCACCGCCGAGCGGCAGCGTCGTCGCCCGCGGCATCCAGGAAACGACCCCCGAGCGCCCGCAGCATGCCGGTGCCGCCATCGGTCGATGCGGACGAGCCCAGCCCGACGACCACGCGCGACACGCCCGCGGCCAGCGCTGCTGCGATCGCCTGGCCGAGTCCGAACGTGTGCGCGTCGAGCGGACGCAGGTCGGCGAGCAGCTCGATGCCTGATGTCGCGCCGAGCTCGACGATCGCGGTACCTCCCGGTGCGTCGTCGGTGGGCGGCAGACGCAGCCACGCCGAATTCGTTCCCAGCCCCGTCGGGTCCGATGACGCGGACGGCGACGCGCTCGGCACCCGGAACCGCCGTGGCGAAGGCGTCGAGCGTTCCCTCTCCCCCGTCGGCCATCGGCAGCAGCGCGATCTCGTCGTCCGGGCGGAGGCGTCGCCAGCCTTCGGCGAGCGCCGTGGCGGCGTCGGCGGCACCGATCGTGCCCTTGAACGAGTCGGGGGCGAAGACGACGGTCACGGTTACACGCTAGCGGGCGGGTTCGAGCGCCCGCGGAGGGCGGCCTTCACGCCCGGCCGCGCGCCGAACTCGCGCGCACGATGAGCCGCGTGGGCACGAGGTCGGTGCGCGGCGGGCGACCGTCGATCGCGGCGATCAGCGCCTCTACGGCGCGCTCGCCGAGTTCGCCGAAGTCCTGGCGAACCGTCGTGAGCGGAGGCAGGTAGTCCGCGGCATCCGCTATGTCGTCGAAACCCACCACGGCGACGTCGCCGGGCACCGCTCGACCCGCCTCGGCGAGGGCGCGGAGCAGGCCCAGCGCCATCTGGTCGTTCGCCGCGAAGACCGCCGAGACGTCCGGGCGGTCGGCGAGCGCCATTCCCTCGCGATGGCCGGATGCCGCGGTCCAGTCGCCGCGGACCAGGGGCGGCGCCACCAGGCCCGCGCCCTCCAGCGCTGCGCGCCATCCACGTTCCCGCTCAGCGGCGGCGTAGGAGCCCTCGGGGCCGGCGAGGTGCCAGACGGTCGGGTGTCCGAGAGCGATCAGGTGCTCGGTGGCCGCGCGCGCCCCGGATTCGTGGTCGGACTGCACGACTCCGAAGCGCTCAGGGCCGAAACGCTCGTCGGGCGGCGCAGTCGACGACGACCAGCTCGAGCCCTGTCGGAGCCTGCGCGCTTCGAGCGGTCGGCGTAGCCTCGTTCAGTACGATCGCGCCGTCGACACCCTGATCCCGCAGCTGATCGAACGCGCCGGCGAGGGTGGCTCGGTCGATCGCGGTGACGACGGTGAGTGCATATCCGCGGGAGGATGCGGCATCCGCCACCGCCTGCAGCATGCGCGAGTTGCCGACCGAGGCGAGAGTGGAGACCACCAGGCCGATCGTGTGCGTGCGTCCGGTGCGGAGCGCTCTGGCCGCGCGGTGCGGGCGGTAGCCGAGCCGGCGCATGGCCTCCTCCACGCGCTCCCGCGTTGCCGGGTCCACGCGAGGGCTGTCGTTGACGACTCGCGACACGGTCTGACCGGAGACCGCCCGCGAGCTGCGCGACGTCTCGCATGGAGACCCGGCGCGCGGCAGGGTCGTCAGTCACGGGGTCCTCCTCGGTCACGCCATCACGACGGGCGTGCACAACTCCGCAGATGGCCGCATGTTGACGTTACCATGGTTTGGTTGCTATCGTGTTGACGTGAACATGGCGGAGATCGAGCACGGACACCCTCGGCGCCGGAGTCGTCAAGCGAGCGACGACGCTCGCCGACGGCCGCGAACTCATCTACTTCGACGACCCGGGTACGACGCTCGGCCCAGACCGCGGCATGGACGCTCGAGCGCTGGATCCCCGCGCCGAAACCGCGACCATGCGCCGCGACGTCCTCACCGGCGACTGGATCTCGGTCGCCGCCGGCCGGCAGAACCGCGCGTTCCTGCCCCCGCCCGAGCTCGACCCGCTCGCCCCGCAGACGCCGAGCAACCCCTCGGAGATCCCGTCGCTCTACGACGTGGCCGTGTTCGAGAACAGGTCGCCGTCGTTCGGACCCGCCCTCGCAGCGGCGCACGGCGACGCGCCGCAGGCCGTCGACGCTCCGCTCGGGCTCGACGACCTCGACACGCCCGGTCTGGGTCGCACGCGCACCTCGGTCGGGCGCTGCGAGGTGGTGTGCTTCAGTCCCGAGCACGCGGGGTCTTTCGGCACGCAGACTCCGACTCGGGCGCGCACCGTCATCGAAGCCTGGGCCGATCGCACCGCCGCCCTCTCCGCCCTTCCCGGCATCCAGCAGGTCTTCCCGTTCGAGAACCGCGGCGAGGCGATCGGCGTCACCCTCGCCCACCCGCACGGCCAGATCTACGCCTATCCGTACATCACGCCGCGAACGCGGCGGCTGCTCGAAGCGATCGACCGTGAGGGGCCGGACCTCTTCGCCCGCGTGCTGGAGTTCGAGCGCGCGTCGGAACGGGTGATCATGAGCGGCGAGCACTGGACCGCGTTCGTGCCGTTCGCCGCGCGCTGGCCGCTCGAGGTGCACCTGATGCCGCACCGTCACGTCGCAGACATCGCTGAGACGACGGATGCGGAGCGCGACGAACTCGCTCCGCTGTACCTTCGGCTGCTGCGCGGGATCGACGCGCTGTACACGACGCCGACGCCGTACATCGCCGCCTGGCATCAGGCGCCCGTGCACGTCGGACGCGGCGCGGCGCGGCTGCGGCTGGAGCTCACCTCCCCCCGCCGGGCACCCGACAAGCTGAAGTTCCTGGCCGGCTCGGAGGCTGCGATGGGCGCTTGGATCGGTGACGTACCGCCCGAGACCGCCGCGGCGAGGCTCCGGGATGCCCTCGGGACCGTTCCGGAGGTGACGGCGTGACGGCGGCGTCGCAGGCGCGCGCGCTGTTCGCCGAGCTCACCGGCGCGAGCCCGGTCGGCGTCTGGTCGGCGCCGGGCCGCGTCAACCTGATCGGCGAGCACACCGACTACAACGACGGGTTCGTCCTGCCGTTCGCGATCCAGCAGCGGACGTACGTCGCGCTGGGCGAGCGGACCGACGCGCACATCCGGGTCACCTCGACGGTCGAGAGCGAGTCCGTCGAGGTGGACCTCACCGGGCTCGACGCGCTCTTTCCGAAGAACCGCGGCGCCGTGCCCGAGTGGGCGACCTATCCGCTCGGCGTCGCGTGGGCGCTGTTGCGCGCGACGGGAGTGGACGCGGCATCCGTTCGCGGCGTGGATCTGGCGATCGCGTCCGACGTGCCGATCGGTGCAGGACTGTCCTCTTCGGCCGCCATCGAGGGCGCCGTGGCGACGGCGCTGAACGACACGTGGGGGCTCGGGCTCGACCGCGTCGCGCTCGCCCAGGTCGGCCGCACCGCCGAGAACGACGCCGTCGGGGCGCCCACCGGGATCATGGACCAGATGGCGTCGATGCTGGGCCGCGCCGACGCGGCGATCTTCCTGGACTGCCGCTCGCTCGAGGCGAACGTCGTGGATCTCGGCTTCGCGGACACCGGCCTCGAGCTGCTCGTGATCGACACCGGGGTGAAGCACTCCCACGCCACCGGCGGCTACGGCGACCGTCGCGATGCCTGCGAGCGAGGAGCCGAGGTAATGCGCGTGCCTGCGCTGCGCGACCTGTCGGTGGACGACCTGCCGCGGGCGGCGGAGCTCATGGACGACGTCACCTTCCGCCGCGTTCGCCACATCGTGACCGAGAACCAGCGGGTGCTCGACACCGTACGGACGCTCCGCGAGCACGGACCGTCCGCGATCGGCGACCTGCTGCTCGCCTCGCACGCGTCGATGCGGGACGACTTCGAGATCTCGGTGCCCGAGCTGGACACGGCGGTCGCAGCGGCGATGACGGCCGGGGCGGTCGGTGCTCGCATGACCGGAGGCGGGTTCGGCGGAGCCGCGATCGCCCTCGTCGCGCGGGATTCCGTCGAGACGGTGACGGATGCCGCGACCGCGGCGTTCGCGGCATCCGGGTTCGCGGCGCCCACGATCTTCTCCGTGCGGCCGTCCGCCGGCGCCGGCCGGGACGCTTAACGCCCTCGCACAGACGCCGCAACCCCTGGTGCGGACGGCGACCTCGCTCTAGCGTCGTACAGGTGCCCGGGGCATCCAGGCTCTCGGCTGGAGGGACTGCGCGCGTGGCTTTCATCACTGTAGGCATCGAGAACTCTGCCGACATCAAGCTCTTCTACACCGACCAGGGCAAGGGTCCGACGGTGGTGCTGATCCACGGCTTCCCGCTGAACTCGGAGTCGTGGGGCAAGCAGCAGTCCGTCCTGATCGACGCGGGCTATCGGGTCATCGCCTACGACCGACGCGGTTTCGGCGGTTCGAGCAAGACGCTCGCCGGCTCGGACTACGACACGTTCGCGTCAGATCTCAACTCGCTGATGCACACTCTCGACCTCGAACGCGTGACCCTCGTCGGCTCCTCGATGGGCGCCGGTGAGGTGGCGCACTACCTCGGTCAGTACGGCAGCGAACGGGTCGGGAAGGCGGCGTTCGTGTCGTCCATCCTTCCCTACCTGCTCAAATCCGACGAGAACCCGGACGGCGCCGGTCCGCTTGAGTTCTTCGAGGGCCTCACCGACGCGATCCGCAAGGACCGGTATGCCTTCCTCACCGGTTTCTTCGAAGACTTCTACAACCTCGAGGAGAACCTCGGGTCGCGCATCTCGCCGGAGGCGCTGGCGGCGAGCGTCGGCACCGCGAACCGCGCGGGCAACGCGGCGATCGCTGCTGCGCCGCTGACCTGGCCGACCGACTTCCGCCCGCAGATAGCCAAGATCGACGTGCCGACGCTGATCGTGCACGGCACGGCCGATCAGATCGTGCCCATCGACTCGACCGCGCGGCCTCTGCGAAAGCTCCTGCCGGATTCGATGTACGTCGAGGTCGACGGAGCGCCGCACGGGATGCTGTGGACACACGCCGACGAGATCAACGAGGCGCTGCTGGCATTCCTGCAGTCGTGACCGCCGTCAGTCGTGCTCGGGCAGGAGGAAGCGCAGACCCGCGACCGCGACCGGCACCAGCAGCACGATCGCCGCGACGACGATGGCGGTGACGCCGATCGCCGTGTTCTGCGGCTCGCCGGCGAGTCGTCCGACCGCGAGCCACGACAATCCCCACGCGAGCGCGAGTGCCGGGGCGACGCGCCAACCGCTCCGCCACGAGATGCCCAGGCCGATCACCGCCACGACCGCGAGCACCGCCACCCCCCACGCCGTCGCGTTCTCCGCCCACGAGTCGGGGACGATCCCCGTCAGCCACGCGGCGATGTTCGCGACGGTGGCGAGGGTGACCCAGCCCAGGTGGAGGCCGGTGACGCCGTCGATCAGCAGCGCGTCCAGGAACCCCGCTCGCGGCGTGCGGGTCAGGACCGACAGCCGAAAGGTGATGCACAGTGCGATCAGCAGCAGCACGATGACCACGACGGTCCACTCGATCGTGAGCAGCTGAGCCGCGACGAGCCACAAGCCGTTGAGGACGATCGTGAGTGCGATCCACCACCCGACCGCCCGCTGGCGATCGGAGCCGCGCTGGCCCGGGAGCGCCTGCCAGACCGCGTAGCCGATGAGCCCGAGATAGATGACAGACCAGATGCTGAACGCCGGGCCGGCGGGAGCGAGGAACGATCCCTGGGCCGACAGCTGTCCGCCCTGCGAGTTCTCGACCTCGGTGCCACCGAGTCCACCGACGCCGACGAACACGGCGACGAGCGTGAAGCCGAGTGCCGAGATCACCGCGATCTGGCGCGCCAGGTCGCGGGAGGTGGGTGTCGTGGAATCCGTCGGAGTCGTTCGGGGGGTGTGAGTCACGAGGCAACGCTACGGGCGTCGCCGCGCCGAACGTAGGGCTTGACACGAATCCGGCGCACATCGGCCCGCACCGGGGGTGGCATCATGGCGCCATGACCCGCGACTGGACCCCCCTGGCACTCGTCTACCTCGCGCTGGCCGTGGCCGGACTGATCGGCACGTGGTGGTTCAACGCGCTGGCGATCGTGCAGATGGTGGACTACCTCGGAGACCTCGTGACGAGCGGCCCGGCGGTGTCATCGATCACCGTGGACCTGCTGGTCGTCGCCATCGCCGGCAGCGTGTTCATTCTGGTCGAGGCACGCCGGCTCGGTATGCGGTTCGGCTGGCTCTACGTGGCGGGCTCAGCGCTGACCGCGTTCGCGTTCACCTTCTCGCTGTTCCTGGCGATGCGGCAGCGACAGCTCACCCGCGCCGCCCGCGCCTCGTCCTGATGTTCCCGACCCCGGCATCGCATCCGCACGACGAAGGGCACCCCGTGACACAGCATCCTGATCCGATCGTGCAGATCAGTCCGGGCCGCGTCCGCGGTGTGTGGCGCGATGCGAGTCGGCGGCGTTCCTCGGCATCCCCTTCGCGCAGCCGCCGGTCGGCGAGCTGCGCTTCGTCGCGCCCGTTCCGCCCGAACCGTGGGACGGCGTGCGCGACGCGCTCGACTACGGCGCGACCGCGAACCGCACGGATCCCGGCGACACGCTGATCCCCGAACCGGCGATCCCGGGCGATTCGACCCTGAACGTCAACGTCTTCACGCCTCGGCCGGGCGAGTCCGAAGCCGCGCTGCCCGTTCTCGTCTACATCCACGGCGGCGGCTACGTCGCCGGATCCCCGGCGAGTCCCTGGTACGACGGGGCGGCATTCAACCGCGACGGGGTCGTGACGGTGACGATCTCGTACCGACTCGGCTTCGACGGGTTCGGCCACATCGCCGGCGCCCCGAGCAACCGCGGCGTGCGGGACTGGCTCGCCGCGCTCGAGTGGGTGCGCGAGAACATCGCCGCGTTCGGCGGCGACCCCGCACGCGTCACGATCGCCGGACAGTCCGCGGGCGGCGGCGCGGTGCTCACCCTGCTCGGGATGCCGGCGGCGCAGGGCCTCTTCTCCGCGGCATGGGCGCTGTCAGCCGCCCTCGCCGACGTGTCGGCCGAGAGGGCGCGCACGCTCTCCGCCAAGCTCGCGAACCTCGCGGGCGTGACGCCCAACCGCGCCGGATTCTCCACCGTCCCCGAGCAGAAGCTCGTCGACCTGCAGCAGGCGGCTGCGACACCGGACTCGAAGGACCCGCTGGCCCCCATCCAGGCGCTGCTGGACGACGGCCTGTCGTGGGGTCCGATGGTGGACGGCGACCTGCTTCCCCGCCCGACCATCGAATCGATCCGTGCCGGCATCGGATCCGGCATCCCACTGGTTCTGGGCACGACCGATGACGAGTTCACCGCGCTCACCGACCGCGTCAAGAACAAGCTCCGGCTCATTCCGGTCTCGCTTGCACTCAGCAGGCTGAGGGTCGACCCGGCGAAGCGGAGGGAGTATCTCGCGGCAAACAGCCCGCAGCGCCGCAAGGGGACGGCGGCGGTGCTCGGCCGCTTCGCGACGGACTCGATCTTCCGGGTGAAGGTCGTGCGTGTCGCCGAAGCGCGAGCGGATGCCGCCACCTGGGTCTACCGGTTCGCCTGGCGGTCGCCGGTCAGCGGATGGGCGGGACACTGCCTGGACGTGCCGTTCTGGTTCGACTGCCTCGAGGCCGAACGGGTAGGTGCGATCGCCGGGGATGAGCCGCCGCGGGCACTCGCGGCCGCGCTGCACGGCTCGGCCGTCTCGTTCGTCCGCGACGCCGATCCGGGCTGGCCGACGTGGTCGGCGGCACCCGGCACGACCCGGGTGTTCGGCGGCGACGCATACCGTCCCGACATCTCGGCGGACGGCTACGCAAGCGTTCGCGCTCTCGTCTGAGCTGGTCCTAACGGGCGATCGGAGCCGACGAGACGCTCGACGAGAGCGCGCCGATGACCTCGCGCTCGAACAGTTCGACCCCGGAGCGGTCGTAGGCGGCCTCCGGGAAGTAGTGGATCGCGTAACCGAGGCCGTGATCCGCCCGCTCGGCGAGACGCGCGGCGACCTGTTCCACGCTTCCGAATCCCGGCGAGTTCAGGTAGTCCCACTCGATCGCCGCCGCGCGTTCCTCGCCCACATGCGGGCGCAGCCGATCGATGACGGAGGCGAGCCGGTCCGCCGCCTCGCCCTCGGTCGCGCCGACGATCGTGTTGAAGTTCGACGACCGCGTGATGGACTCGAAGTCCCGCCCCGCCTCGGCGCAGTGCTCGCGGAGGATCTCGCTCTTGCGGTCGAAGTCCTCGAGCGACCCCGCGAAGTTCGTGTAGGAGGCGTAGCCGGCTGCGATCTTGAGAGTCACCTTCTCGCCGCCGCCCGCGATCCACAGCGGGATGCCGCCGTTCTGCAGTGGCAGCGGCCGGACGATGGCACCGTCCACCTGATAGTGCTTGCCGTCCAGTGTCGCGGCACCCGTCGTCCATGCCTGACGCATGATCTCGACCCCCTCGCGAAGCCGGCCGAGCCGCCCGCCGATCGTCGGAAACCCGTACCCGTACGCGCGCCACTCGTGCTCGTACCATCCACCGCCGATGCCCATCTCGACACGGCCGCCCGAGATGTGATCGACGGTGGCGGCGACCTTCGCGAGGTACGCCGGGTTGCGGTAGCCCATCGCGGTGCACATCTGGCCGAGTCTGATGCGGCTCGTCGACGCCGCGAAAGCCGCCATCAGCGTCCAGGCCTCGTGGGTCGCCTCCTCGGTCGCGACCGGAGTCGTGTGGAAGTGGTCGTACACCCACAGCGACTCCCACGGTCCGGCATCCGCTCGCTCGGCGAGCGAGCTCATGCTCGCCCAATGGTCGGCGGGGTCGATTCCGACCAGATCGAGACGCCAGCCTTGGGGGATGAAGGTTCCGAATCGCATCGACCCAGACTATGGTCGCCGCGACGGCACCGGCTGATCCCAGGCGATCTCGTGGTTGTACAGCCAGTCGTTGCGCGTGTCGTCGGCCGCGTTCTCGAGGAACCTCGGCATCATCCAGTCGCGGATCGCGATGCCGAGGCGAGATTTCGTCACCCGCTTCCGCGAGTCGATCGCTCGCGCGTACTTCACGACCGCCTCGGCCCGGGGACGACGGAGGCGCTGGTACTCGGCGAAGGCGGACGCGGGATCCGGAAGGTCGCGCAGGCACATCGCGAGGGTGATCGCGTCCTCCAGCGCGAGCGACGCACCCTGCCCTGAGCTCGGTGACGTGGCGTGCACCGCATCGCCGATCGCGACAACCCGCCCGCGACTCCAGGAGCGCACGCCGGCGAGGTCGAAGATCGGGTACGCGCCGACCTCGCCGTGCGTGTTCTCCAGGATCTGCGGCACCGGGAACGGGTCGTCGCTGTGCAGATCACGAAGCCGTGCGAGCCATTCGGCACCCGTGACGCCTCGGAGGGAACCGCGCTCCGGCAGCGGTGTGGTCATGTTGGCGAACCAGTACACGGTGCCGTCGTCGCGGACCAGATAGCCGAAGAACGAGCGGGCCCCGAAGATGAAATGCTGCGTGTCGGGTGTCGGCTCGAGCCCTGGAACGCGCGCGAAGCCGCCGGTGCCGACCAGACCGCTGTATCGGGGTTCGGGTGCCGAGGGGTCGATCCATCGGCGGGTGGGCGAGCCTATTCCGTCGGCGCCGATCAGAATGTCGCCCTCAGCGGTGCGCCCGTCCGCGAAAGTGGCCCGCACCGAAGTTGCGGTCTCGTCGATGGACACCAGCCGAGCACCGGAACGCAGAGGCACGCCGGCTGCCGCCGCGCCCTCTCGGAGGACCTCGTGCAGCTCTCCGCGCCGCACGATGACGCTCCCCCGCTCCAGGTCTCCGGCGGGTCCGTTGGGAACGGTGCCGAGCACTCGGCCGGTTCGGCTGCGCAGGATCATGTGCGGCGCACGGTGTCCGTGCGACACGAGTCGTTCGCGCCGGCCGAGCTGTTCGAGAACTGCCAGGCCGTTGGTCGCGACGTTGAGGAACAGGCCTTCGAACGGGTCCGGCACGCTGTCCGCTTCGAACAGCTCGACGTCCCACCCGGCTCGCACGAGGAACAGAGCGGCCGCCGGTCCGGCGACGCCGGCGCCGATGACGAGTGCTTTGCGCATTTGATATCCTGAATCTAGGAGAGACTCTCTATCATAGAGTCTCTCGTAATTAGAGAGAATATCCTCGGATGCCGAAGAAGTCAACGCGCGACGATGCGATCGAACGGATGGCAGAGGTCATGCGGGAGTTCATGGCGCGTGCCGTGCTCTTCCAGGACGCGGTGGCCCGGGTCGGCGGCATCAACAGCACCGACATGCAGGCCGTGAGTCTGCTCATGAGCGAGGGACCTGCCACGCCCGGCGAGCTTGCGGAGCGCACCGGCCTCACCGCGGGCGGCGCCATCACGGCGGTGGTGGATCGCCTCGAGCGCGCCGGCTACGTGACCCGCGAGCGCGATGTCGACGATCGTCGCAGGGTGATCGTCACCGCACAGGTCGACACGGTGCTGAACAAGGTCGGATCGATCTACGGCCGCGTCGCACAGCGATGGGCCGACTACCTGGCGACGCTCACCGACGAGCAGATCGAGTTCGCGAACGAGCTGTTCGCCCGCGCGGCGGAGATCAACCGCGCGGAGATCGAGGCGCTGCGAGCCGGGTGAGCTGCGGATCGTCCGGCTCGACGATGACGGTGGCACCCGGCATCCGGCTGATCATGATGTCGATCGCCGCCGGGTTGGAATCCACGAGCACGGCGTCCCGGCCGAGGGCGGCGGCGACCGCGCCGGTCGTGCCGCTGCCGGCGAACAGATCGAGCACGCGGTCACCGGGGCGGCTCGAGGCCTGCACGATGCGGCGCAGGATCCCCTCGGGCTTCTGGGTCGGGTAGCCCGTCTTCTCGCGGCCCGTCGTCGGCACGATCGTGTGCCACCACACGTCGGTCGGCAGCTTTCCGCGCGCCGCCTTCTCGGGTGTGACGAGACCAGGCGCCATGTAGGGCTCACGATCGACGGCGGTCGAGTCGAACCAGTAGCGGTCCGGGTCCTTCACGTAGACGAGGATCGTGTCGTGCTTCGTCGGCCACCGCCGCCGCGTCTTGGCGCCGTAGTCGTAGGCCCAGATGAGCTCGTTGAGGAAGCGGCTGCGGCCGAACAGCGCGTCCATCAGCACTTTCGCGTAGTGGGCCTCGCGATAGTCGAGGTGCACGTAGAGCGTGCCGTCGACGGCGAGCAGGCGCCACGCCTCGAGCAGCCGGGGCTCGAGGAAGCCCCAGTAGTCGTCGAACCGGTCGTCGTAGGTGCGCAGGTCGCCGCGCAGCCGCTCGTATTCGCGGCCGTGGAAGCCCCGTCGCACGACCGGGGCGCCGTTTTCCGGTTCGGAATTCAGTCCGGGCGCAGTGGGCGCAGCATCCGGCCCGCGGGAACCGGCGGTCGCGTCGAGGGCGGCGCCCCGATCAGACTGAATCCCGGACACCGTGCGCGCGGTCTCGAGCGCACGTTCCCGCACACGACCCGTGTTGAAGGGCGGGTCGAGGTAGATGAGGGTGAACGAGCCGTCGGCGAACCCGGCCGCGACGTCGAGGTTGTCGCCGTGGTGGACGGTGACCGATCCTCGCGGGATCCGGTGCCCCGAATCGACCGCCGCCGGCTCGGCCGGGTCGCTCACGGCACCCGGTGCAGCCACGGGTCGGTCGCGAACTTCGACTCGACGAGCGCCTCGGCCTCGGCGTACTCCTCGTCGGTGATGCGGCCGGGCACCGCGCCGTAGAGCTTCGCGAACGTGTCGATGAACCGCTCGATGATCGCTTCGCGGGGCAGCCCCGTCTGACGTCGCAGCGGGTCGACGCGCTTCGCCGCCGATACCGTTCCCTTGTCGCTGAGCTTCTCGCGGCCGATGCGCAGCACCTCGGTCATCACCTCGCCGTCCATGTCGTAGCTGAGGGTGGCGTGGTGCAGCACTCCGCCGTTCGCGAGCCGCTTCTGCGCGGCGCCGCCGATCTTGCCCTGGGGGCTCGCGATGTCGTTGAGCGGCTGATATGTGGCCTCGATGCCCGAGCGAGCGCAGCGCCTGCAGCACCCAGTCGTCGAGGAAGGCGTACGAGTCGGCGAACGTCATGCCCGCGACGAGGGATGCCGGGACGTACAGCGAGTAGGTCACGATCGAGTTGGCCGCCATGAGCATCGCGCCGCCGCCCGAGATGCGCCGCACGACGTCGAACCCGTGCCGTGCCGCACCTTCGGGGTCCACCTCGTTGCGATACGACTGGAACGATCCGATGACGACGGCCGACTCGTCCCACTCCCAGAGGCGCAGGGTCGGTCGGCGCCGACCGTCGCCGACCCGGCTCGTGAGCACCTCGTCCAGCGCCAGGTTCATCCGGGGCGAGACGGGTCGCTCGTGCACGATCTCCCAGTCGAAGTCCCGCCATCCCGGTGCCGTCACGAGCGCCCGGCGCACGGCCGTGCCGACCGCGTCCGGTGTGAATCCGAGCAGCTGCGCCCCCTCGGGCAGCGCCGCGCGCACCGCGGACGCGATGGCCGCGGCATCCGTCTCGATGGGCAGTCCGTTCGACGGCGGCGTCGATGTCGGCGAGCGCGCTGTCGGGCTCGAGGAAGAAGTCGCCGGCGAGGTGGAAGTCGGCGATCCTGCCGTCGCGCTCCTCGAGGTCGACGACGACCAGCTTGCCTCCGGGCACCTTGTATTCGCCGTGCATGCATCCAGCGTAGGCGGCGCGGCGCGCGACTCTGGCTCAGGCGCCGACGAGCATGCGCAGCGCCGCCGGCGAGAGGGCGTGCTCGATCGCGAGCATGCCCGCTCCGCGCACGCCGGCGTCCTCGGCCGCGGCCGACTGCACGATGGCGAGGTGCTCGGTCGCGAGAGGCGTCGAGCGCGTGTAGACGATCTCGCGCACGCCGGCGATCAGGTGCTCGCCGACGCGTGCCATCGATCCGCCGATCGCGATGACCGACGGGTTCATCAGGCTGACGCACGCGTTCAGCACCTCGCCGATGTCGCGACCGGCCTGGCGCACGGCCTGGATCGCGTCGATGTTGCCGTGCTTGACGAGGTCGACGACGTCGTTGCCGTTCGCGGCCTCGATCCCCTGCGCGCGCAGCTCGCGCGCGATTGCGGGACCCGACGCCAGCGCCTCGAGGCAGCCGCGGTTGCCGCAGCTGCAGGGAACGTCCGATCCGCGTGCGACGCGGACGTGGCCGATGTCGCCCGCGACGCCCTGCGCTCCGCGCAGCAGCTGCCCGCCCGAGATCACGCCGGCTCCGATCCCCGTCGCGATCTTGACGAACATCAGGTGCTCGGTTCCCGGCCACGCCGTGGCGCGTTCGCCGAGGGCCATGATGTTGACGTCGTTGTCGACGAGGACCGGGGCGTCGAGGTGCTGCCGCACCCACCCGGGCACGTCGAACCGGTCCCAGCCGGGCATGATCGGCGGGTTGATCGGGCGACCGGTGGAGAATTCGACCGGGCCCGGGCACGCCGATTCCGATCGCGGCGATGTCGCGCTGGCCGCGACCCGTCTCGGCCAGGAGGGCGAGCGCGGTCTCGAGCGTCCAGGTGAGCACCGGCACCGGGCCGAGCGTGATGTCGAGCGGCTCGATGCGCTCGGCCAGGATTGTCGCGCCGAGGTCCGTGATCGCGACCGTCGCGTGGGAGGCGCCGATGTCGGCGGCGACGACCACCCGCGCCCCGGGGTTCAGGGCGAACTGGGACGGCGGCCGTCCGCCCGTGGACGCGGCTCCGGCGACGGGCGTCACCAGTCCCATCCGCATCAGCTCGTCGACGCGCGCGGCGATGGTCGATCGCGCCAGGCCGGTCGACTTCGCCAGTTGCGCGCGGGTGCGCGGCACGCCGTCACGGAGCAACTGGAAGAGCTCCGTCACGCCCATTCCGGCGGAAGCGGCTTCCACACCCATTGCACGTTCCACTCGCTCAGACGGCCGGATCGGCCGCAGCCTGCTCAGTCCTGCACTCCGCCTGCCCCGCTCCGGGAGGGTGCTCATCACGCTCTTCCACGGCGCAGAACCCCAGGGCGGGGCGCGGCTACGATTCTCGGCCGACGGGCTTGGCGAACCGCTGCTGCAGCAGCACGGCGATCACGATGATGACGCCCTTGGCGACGGCCTGGACCGACGATGAGAGGTTGTTCTGGACGAACACGTTCGTCAGCGTGGCGAAGATCAGCACCCCGAAGACCGTGCCGGTGATCGTTCCGCGTCCGCCGACGAGGAGGGTGCCGCCGACCACGACCGCGGCGATCGCATCGAGTTCGTAGAGCGTGCCGTGCGTCGAGCTTCCGGCGGTGGTGCGGCCGAGGATCATGACCCCGGCGATGCCGGCGGACAGACCCGCGATCGCGTAGAGCCACATCGTGTGGCGCTTGACGTTGATGCCCGCGAGGCGCGCCGCCTCGCGGTTGCCGCCGATCGCGACCGTGCGCCGGCCGAAGGTGGTGCGGTTGAGCACCACCCAGCCCAGCGCGGCGACGATCGCGAAGATCCAGATCAGGACGTCGACGCCGATGACGTCGGAGTTCATGAAGCTGATGAAGCCGCGGTCCTCGACGATGAGCGTGCGCCGCTCGGCGAGGATCTCCGCGAGCCCGCGGGCGGCGACCAGCATGGCGAGGGTCGCCATGAACGCCACGACGTTGCCGTACGCGATCACGACACCGTTGATGAGTCCGGCGCCGAGTCCGACCAGAAGGGCGATGACGATCATGAAGATCCAGTGCGTCTGATCGGCGAGGTCCTGGATCGCGGCGAGGGTGGCCACGATCGAGGCGAGGCCCATCACGGAGCCGACCGACAGGTCGATGCCACCCGCGATGATGACCAGCGTCATGCCGATGCTGATCACGCCGATGATCGACGCCTGACGCAGGATCACCAGGGCGTTGCTGAAGGTCGTGAAGTTCTCGCCCGCCGTGATGGCGCCGACGATCACGAGCGCCAGCAGCGCGAGGACGAGCCCCAGGTTGCGGCCGACCGATCCCGACATGACCTTCTGCAGGCCGGTCTTCTCACCCCGCGGCGGAGGGCTTACCCGAGGGAGGCGGGACCTCCGCGGACGAGGGAGCCAGTGCTCCCGAAGTGTTCTGCTCGCTCACGCGGCGGTTCCTTTCATGACGAGGTCGAGCACACCGTGCTCGTCGATCTGTGAGGCGGGAAGGGTCTGCAGGACGCGCCCGTCAGAGACGATGAGGACGGTGTCGGCCAGGCCGAGCACCTCCTCGATCTCGCTCGAGACGACGACGATCGCGTTGCCGGCTGCCGCGAGGCGCCGGATCAGCGTGTAGATCTCGGCACGGGCGCCGACGTCGACACCGCGAGTGGGCTCGTCGAGCAGGAGGACGCGCGTGCCGTGCACGAGCCAGCGCGCGAGGAGGATCTTCTGCTGATTGCCGCCCGACAGCGTCCGCGCCTGCCGGTCGGGGTTGGCCGGTCGCAGCTCGAGGGCCTCGATCTGCTCGCTCGCGACCTTCCGCTCGGCTCGCTCATCCAGGAAGCCGGCCTTCGCGAACCGCGAGACGGACGAGAGGGTGACGTTCACGAAGATCGGCTCGTCCAGCACGAGGCCCTGGCTCTTGCGCTCCTCGGGCGAGAGCCCGATCCCCGCTTCGACGGCGGACACCACCGAGCCCCGGCGCAGCTTCTTGCCGCCGACCCGCACCGAGCCGGCGGTCGCCTTGCGCGCACCGTAGACCGTCTCGACGATCTCGGAGCGACCGGATCCGACCAGGCCCGCCAGGCCGACGATCTCGCCGGCGCGCACGGTGAACGACACGTCCGCGAACTCGCCGGCCAGGGCCGAGGCCCTCCACCTCGAGCACGAGCGGCGCATCGGCGGGCACCGGAACGGCGGGCGGGAACACGTTCGCGACCTCACGTCCGGTCATGAGCCGGATGAGCTCGGCGGTCGGCGTCTCGGCCACCGGGATGCCGGATGCCATCGACCGCCCGTCCTTGAGGACGGTGATGCGGTCTCCGATCTGCCGGATCTCCTCCAGGCGGTGCGTGATGTAGACGACCGCGATGCCCTCGGAGGTCAGCTCCTTGACGACGTGGAAGAGGTTCTTGACCTCCTCGGTGTCGAGCACGGCCGAGGGCTCGTCCATGATGATCAGCTTGATGTCGTGCGAGAGGGCGCGAGCCATGCTGACGATCTGCTTGTTCGCCGCGCTGAGCTGCCCCACCTCGGTGTTGGGAGACAGGTTCGCGTGCCCGAGCCGGCGCAGGAGCTCCTTCGTCTGACGCGCGGCCTCGGACCGCTTCGTGAAGCCGCCACGGGCGAGCTCGTGCCCGAGGAAGATGTTCTCGGCGATCGTCAGGCCGTCGACGACGTCCAGCTCCTGGTACATCGTGGCGATGCCCAGCTCGAGCGCGGCCTCGGGCGTGGCGATCTCGACGGGCTCGCCGAGCCACGCGATCGTCCCGCTGTCGGGGCGGTGCACGCCGGCGAGCGTCTTGATGAGGGTGGACTTGCCGGCACCGTTCTGGCCGAGCACGCAGTGCACTTCGCCGGCGCGGACGTCGAGGTCCACTCCGCGCAGCGCGTGGACGCCGGCGAAGCTCTTGGTCGCATCGCGAACTTCGAGTAACGCCGATTCTTGGTCACCTTTGATCACACGCCGACCATAACATGACGCCGTTCCCTCAATCGAGAGCCTGTCTCCTCGATTTCGTCGACGTATCAGATCAGTCGACGGCGGCGGAAGACAGCAGATCACGGACAGGCAACGCTTTTGCCCATGCCCAATCAAAAGCTGTCGCATCCGAGTTGCGTTCTGCTACGGTGATGTCGGTCAGTCTGGGGGACCACAACCGCTCGCGAGCGGCAATGACCGCAGCACCCGACCCTGCATTCACATTCAAGGAGGAATTCATGCGTTCAACACGCTCTGCGCGCAACCGGGTGATCGGCACCGGCATCGCCGCGCTGACCGCCGTCGCGTTGCTGGCCGGCTGCACGGCCGGCTCTCCCGAAGGGGAGGAGGACGTCGCCGATCAGGGCACGACGTCCGAGGAGAACGAGGCCAGCGGCGACACGGTCACCATCGGCTTCTCGGGTCCCGCCGCCGACCACGGCTGGCTCGGCGCCATCAACTCCGGCGCGATCGAGGCGGCCGAGAGCTTCCCCGACGTGGAGCTCTCGCTGGCGGAGGGCACGAACGACGTCAACGCGCAGATCGCGGCCGTCGAGACCTTCATCAACGACGGGGTCGACGCGATCGTGCTGCTCCCGAGTGACGGTGCGGCGCTGACCGAGGTCGCGATCAAGGCGATGGAGGCCGGCATCCCGGTCATCAACGTCGACCGCGAGTTCTCCAGCCCGTTCGCCGCTCGCGCCACCGTGCTGGGCGACAACTACGGCATGGGCGTCAGCGCCGGCACGTACATCTGCGAGCAGCTCGGCGACAACCCCGACGCCGTGGTGGCCGAGATCGCCGGCATCGACTCGCTTCCGCTGACCCAGGACCGCTCGGCGGGCTTCGCCGACGCGCTGGAGGACTGCGGACTCGAGGTCGGAGCCCGCGTGGCAGCCGACTTCACCGTCCAGGGCGGCGAGGCGGCGGCATCCCAGCTGCTGTCGGCCAACCCGCAGATCGACGCGCTGTGGAACCACGACGACGACCAGGGCATCGGCGTCCTCGCGGCGATCGAGGCCGCCGGCCGCGACGAGTTCTTCATGGTCGGCGGCGCCGGCTCGCTGAACGCGATGGAGGCCATCGAGGCCGACGACACCGTGCTCAAGGCGACGATCATCTACCCGTCGACGCAGGCAGCGGACGGCATCGCCCTCGCCCGCCTGATCGCTCAGGGCAAGACGATGAGCGACCTGATCACGCCGGGTGTGGCCAACCGCATCGTGCTGGACGCTCCGGTCGTCACGAAGGAGAACGTCGACCAGTACATCGGTCTGGCCTTCGAGTCCTGATCTGCCGCAACTGAGTCACCGAGAGGGGGCGTCCGCCGCTCGCGGACGCCCCCTCTCCGCACTCGCCCGGTGCCCCTCCCCGACCTCGCGTCGTGCCGAGCACTCCCGCTATCCGAACACTCCGGAGTTCCAGTGACCGAGAACCTCCGCGTCGCCATGATCGGCTACGGCTTCATGGGCGCCGCACACTCGCAGGGGTGGCGCGTCGCCCCCCGCTTCTTCGAACTGCCCGCGCAGCCGTCGATGACCGTCGTGGTCGGCCGCAACGCCGACGCCGTCACGGCCGCCGCTGAGAAGTGGGGCTGGGACGAGGCGGCCACCGATTGGCGCGCGGTCATCCAGCGCGACGACATCGACATCGTCGACATCGTCACTCCGGGCGACACGCACGCCGAGATCGCGATCGCGGCTCTCGAGGCGGGCAAGCACGTGCTGTGCGAGAAGCCGCTCGCCAACACCGTCGCCGAAGCGGAGGCGATGACGGATGCCGCGGCGCGCGCAGCTGAGCGCGGCGTGCGCGCAATGGTGGGGTTCACCTACCGACGCGTCCCGGCCGCGACCTTCGCACGCGACCTGATCGCGGCGGGCCGCATCGGCGACATCCGGCAGGTGCGGGCGTCGTACCGCCAGGACTGGCTGATGGACGCCGAGGCCCCGCTCACCTGGCGCATGAAGAAGGAGCGCGCCGGATCGGGCGCACTCGGCGACATCGGCGCGCACGCGGTCGATCTCTCCGAATACATCACCGGCCTGCGCCTGTCGAGCGTCTCGGGCGTGATCGACACGATCGTCCGGGAGCGCCCACTTCTGGCCGAAGGGGTCGGCCTCTCGGGCACCGCTTCCACCGAGCGTGGCGAAGTCACGGTCGACGACGTCGCTCTCTTCTCGGGCCGCTACGCGAGCCCCGCCGGCGGATACGCGCCCCTCGGCACCTTCGAGGCCACGCGCTTCGCGACCGGACGCAAGAACGCCCTGCGCATCGAGGTGTCGGGCTCACTCGGCGCCGTCGCCTTCGACCTGGAGCGACTCAACGAACTCGATTTCTACGACGCGACGCTTCCCGCGAACGAACAGGGATTCCGCAAGATCCTGGTGACGGAGCACGACCACCCCTACCTGGCGCCGTGGTGGCCGGCCGGTCACATGCTCGGCTACGAACACGGCTTCTCGCACCAGGTCGTCGACTTCGTGGATGCGATCGTCGCCGGCGAGCAGCCGCGGCCCTCCTTCGCCGACGGGCTGCACGTGCAGCGGGTGCTGGATGCTGTGGAGCGCAGCTCCGCCGCCGGCAGCGCCTGGATCGACATCCTCTGAAGGGAACAGTGCAATGACGCGACCGATCACCCTTTTCACCGGTCAGTGGGCCGACCTTCCGCTCGAGGAGGTCGCCCGCCTCGCCTCGGAGTGGGGCTACGACGGGCTCGAGATCGCCTGCTGGGGCGACCACCTCGACCCGTGGCGCTGGGACGACGACGAGTACGTTCAGGGCAAGCTCGACCTGCTCGCAGAATACGACCTGAAGGTGTGGGCCATCTCGAACCATCTCAAGGGCCAGGCGGTCTGCGACGATCCGATCGATCAGCGCCATCGCGGCATCCTCTCCGACCGGGTGTGGGGTGACGGCGACGCGGAGGGCGTGCGTCAGCGTGCCGCCGAGGAGATGAAGCACACCGCGCGACTGGCGGCGAAGCTCGGGGTGAAGACGGTCGTAGGCTTCACGGGCTCCAGCATCTGGAAGTACGTTGCGATGTTCCCCCCGGTCTCGCAGGAGGCGATCGACGCGGGGTATCAGGATTTCGCCGACCGGTGGAACCCGATCCTCGACGTGTTCGACGAGGTCGGCGTGCGATTCGCACACGAGGTGCACCCGAGCGAGATCGCCTACGACTACTGGACGACGGTGCGCACGCTCGAGGCCATCGGCCACCGACCCGCGTTCGGCCTGAACTGGGATCCGTCGCACTTCATGTGGCAGCAGCTGAACCCGGTCGACTTCATCCTCGAGTTCAAGGACCTGATCTACCACGTGGACTGCAAGGACGTGAAGCTCAACCTCGGCAACGGACGCAACGGACGCCTCGGGTCGCATCTGGCCTGGGCGGATCTGCGACGCGGATGGGACTTCGTCTCGACGGGCCGCGGCGACGTGCCCTGGGAGGCGGCATTCCGCGCCCTCAACAGCATCGGCTACGACGGCCCGATCTCGGTCGAATGGGAGGACGCCGGCATGGACCGCCTCCTCGGCGCACCCGAGGCGCTCGAGTTCGTGAGGCGCAACGCGTTCGCCGCGCCGGCCGCGGCGTTCGACGCGGCATTCAGCTCGCGCTGATCAAGGGTCCATGACGGATGCCGCGCGGCGGCATCCGTTCCATCCGTGTCGGCGCGCACTATCGTTCGATCATGACGACGACGTCTCCGGGCTGGTACGACGACGGGCAGGGCGCACTCCGCTGGTGGGACGGCGCCAACTGGACCGAGTACACCCAGCCCCGCGCAGACGGCCCGGCCGAGCAGCCGACCGTTCCCATTCCTCCGGTCCCGCCCGTGCCGCAGTATCCCGGGGGGCAGATTCCGGCGGCGTTCACGGCGCCGTACACCCCGAGCGGGTACCCCGCGACGAACTATCCCGTTTCTCCCGACGCCACCTCCAGGGCGTCGACAGAACCGCCGAAGTCCCGAATGTGGATCGTATGGGTCGTGCTCGGCGTGGTCTTGGTGGGCGTGGTCGCGGTCATCGCGGTCGTGACGCCCATGCTCATCACGGGACTGAGCCCGGCGGGCGCGCCATCGAACGAGGACTCCCCAGGCGAGCAGGGTGGCGGCGTCCCCACGGCCGCCGACAGGGATGCGGCCGTCGACGCGGTGGAGCGATACAACGACGCGTGGCTGACCGGCAACTGCGACGACTATTTCGCCACGACGACCGAGCAGTACCGTTCCGAGGTCGTGCAGATCACCGACTGCGCGTCGTTCGTCGACGAGTCCCGCGCCTTCACGGGCGGGCTCGATGACTACGAGGTGAGGGTCGGCGAGGTCGAAGCCGTCGGATCAGCGATCGCGGTGTCCACGATCGAGTCGTACACGAGCCTCTTCGACCCAGAGGGAAACCAGACCGACGAGCCCGTCGACTACGAAGACCGGTGGGAGTACATCGTCGTGAGCTCGGACGACCGCTGGGTGATCGACGACTCCTTCTTCGAGTGAGACAGACCTCCGCTCGAGCTGTCGTCAGTCGCGGCGGGAGAGGCGTTCGTCGAGCCAGGCCAGCACGTCGTCGCGCACCTGCTCCTGTCCCACGTCGTTGAAGACCTCGTGCCGGATTCCCGGGTAGACGAGCGTCGTGACATCGGTGAATCCGGAGCGGTGTCGGTAGGCATCCGCGAGCCGGTGGACGCTGCGCGGTCCGCCGACGGGGTCGTCGCGCCCGACCAGCAGCAGGATCGGAATGTCGCGCCCGGCGATCGCACGAAGGTTCTTGCGCGGCCGACCGAGCATCTGGAGCTGCCGGTACAGTCCGAAGTTCTTTCCCATGGGCACGGTGGTGCACAAGGGGTCCGAGAGGAACCCGCGCACGACCTCCTCGTCCGACGCCAGCCATTCCATGCCGGTTGCTCCGGGCGCGTTCCATCGCTTGTTCAGGTCGCCGAGATTCCCGGAACCGAGTTGCCGGTAGACAGTGCCGCTCAGAATCACGAGATCGTAGGCCTCGGGATGCCGGTTGAGAAGCATCTGCGCCATGAACGAGCCCCATGAGTGAGCGAGCAGGATGAGGGGCAGATCCTCGTGCTCGCGCCGAATGACGTCGGTGACGCCCCACATCGCGCCGACAGCGGCCGATATCCCCCCGTGCCCCAGCGTGCCCAGCCGCGCCGAGTCCTCGCCGTGCTGCAGCATCCCCGTTCGACCATGCCCGCGGTGGTCGTCCGCGTAGACGGTGAAGCCTCGGTCCGTCAGCGCATCGATCAGTCGTGCATAGCGTCCGGCGTGCTCGCCGTATCCGTGCGCCAGCTGGACCACAGCACGCGGAGTCCCGTGCGCTGCATAGACGTCGTAGACGATCGGCACGCCGCGCACATCAGTGAACTGGGGCATGGGGGGAGTTTAGATCCGCACCGACACGATCCAGGCCTGAGATTTGCTTAACCAAGATAATGAACTATGCTAACGATCGATGATCGAGCACGCAGACACCAGCCACGACCTCTCCCGCGAGGCCTCCGATCTGCGGATCGCGACGTTCCGGCTCGCGCGGCGCATGCGCACGCAGCGAGCTGTCGACTCAATGAGCGACGGTCAGTTCGCCGTCCTCGCCGGCCTGTCCGTCCACGGACCGCACACGCTCGGCGAGCTGGCCGACCGCGAGCGCGTCTCCGCTCCCGCGATGAACCGCACCGTCAACTGCCTTCAGGACTCGGGCTATGTCACCCGCAGCGCCGACGAGAACGACGGTCGCAAGGTCGTCATCGACCTGACCGACGACGGCCGAGCGGTCGTCGAGGAGACCGCGCGTCGACGCGACGCGTGGGTCGAGGAGGCCCTGGCCGAGATCGAGCCCGACGAACGCGAGATCCTCGCGCAGGCGGCCGCGATCATGCAGCGGATGGTGGCCCGATGAGCGCCATGTTCCGGTCCTTCTCGGTCTTCAACTACCGGGTCTGGTTCATCGGCGCGCTCGTCTCGAACATCGGGGCGTGGATGCAGGCGACCGCCCAGAACTGGGTCGTCCTCACCGAGCTGACCGACAACGACGCCGCCGCGATGGGCGTCACGATGGCGCTGCAGTTCGCGCCGCCGCTCCTGCTGGTCGGCGTGACCGGATGGGTCGCCGACCGCTTCGACCGGCGCAGGCTCCTGATGGTCACGCAGGGACTGCTGATGCTGCTCGCGATCGCGCTCGGTCTCATGATCCTCACCGGGCTCATGACCCTCCCGATCATGTACGGCTTCGCTCTTGCCCTCGGCGTCGTGACGGCCTTCGACAACCCGGCGCGGCAGGCCTTCGTCTCGGACGTCGTGACCCGCGAGAACGCGTCCAACGCGGTCGCGCTGAACGCGGCATCCTTCAACGGAGCGCGCATGATCGGGCCGGCCGTCGCGGGCGTCGTCATCGTCGCGGTCGGCACCGGATGGGTATTCCTCCTGAACGCCGTCACCTTCTTCGGGATGATTCTCGCGCTCCTGCTCATCCGCACGCACGAGCTTCTCCCCCGCGCCAGCACCTCGGGTGCGTCGCGACTGGCCGACGGCTTCCGGTACGTCGGACGCCGACCCGACCTCATCGTCATCTTCGCGATGGTCTTCCTCGTCGGCGCCTTCGGCATGAACTTCCCGATCTTCGCGTCCACGATGGCGATCGAGTTCGGCCAGAACGCCGACGGCTTCGGCCTGCTCAGCTCCATCCTCGCGATCGGCTCGCTCGCGGGCGCCCTCCTCGCCGCGCGGCGCGATCGTGCCCGGTTGCGTGTGGTCGTCGGCGGAACCCTGCTGTTCGCCGCAGCCGCCGGCGTCTCGTCGCTGATGCCGAATTACTGGGCATATGCCGCGACGCTCATGTTCACCGGGTTCGCTGTCGTCACCATGCTCACGACGGCCAACGGCTACGTGCAGACGACCACCGATCCTGCCCTGCGCGGACGCGTTCTCGCCCTGTACATGGCGATCCTCATGGGCGGCACGCCGATCGGCGCGCCGATCGTCGGCTGGGTCGCCTCGGAGTTCGGGCCGCGCATGGCGATCCTGGTGGGCGCTGTCGCCGCTCTGGTGGCCTTCGCGATCGGCTCGATCTGGCTGCTCGCCTCAGGCCGGCTGCGCCGCTCCGAAACGGGACGCTTCCGGCTCACCATCGACGAGACGCTGCCGATCCGCGTCGTGGCGCCCACCGCGGCCGACTTCAGCGAGCCCGTCGCGACGACCACGCCGATCCGGCTGCCCCACGATCCGCGCGAGTCGGGCGTGCAGCCCCGGCCCCGCACGAGCTGAGCCGCGCGGGTCGGCGCGGCGCCTGGCGCCGAATGCACGGCTCGTCGCCGAATGCACGCTTTGGCGACGGCGATAAGTCGTGCACTCGGCGGCAAGTCGTGCACTCGGCGTCAGCGCACCTCGCGCAGGCCCACGCGCTGCAGGTGCGCGTTCACGAAACGACCCTCGGGGTCCAGCCGCTCGAACACGGCGCGCGCGTCGGCGAGGCGAGGGTGCACGCGCGCGACCGCTTCGGCATCGAACAGGTGCAGCTTGCCCCAGTGCGGGCGCGCCAGGAACGGAGCCAGCGCCTCCTCGACGCGCGGCAGAACGGAGCGCACGCCCGCGGGGTCGTTGTGCCACGTGAAGTGGATCGCGAGGACGTCGCGCTGGTACGCAGGGCTGAGCCACAGATCATCGGATGCCGCGGTGCGCAGTTCGCTGACGAACAGGTGCGGCTGCACCAGCGGTGCCAGCTCACGCACGGCGCGCAGCGCGGCGGGAGCGTCGGAGCGCGTGACGAAGTACTCGCTCTGGATCTCGTCGCCGAAGGACGGCTGCCCGTCCAGGCGGAAGTGCGGAAGCCGCAGCATCCACGGCCCTGGCACGCCGCCGAGCTCGGTGAGGTCCGCGACTCCCTCGAGCGGGTTCGCCTCCACCCTGCGCGCTCCGTCGAGCAGGCCGTCGCTGATCGGGTCGTCATCCGCCTCGAGGCGGCTCTTGACCCACACGTCCCCGAGCAGGTCGGCATCCCAGCGCGTGAAGATCGAGACGCTGTAGCCGGCTCCCGTGATGTCATCGAGGGCTTCCAAGGCGGCATCCCAGGACAAGCCCTGGTACACGTCCTGCCGCGCGCGGTACGTGGGCTGCACCTCGAGCGTCAGCGCCACGATCACGCCGAATGCGCCGACCCCGACCGCGAGCGCGTCGAAGTCCGGGTCGCCGCGGCGCACCTGGTGCACCTCGGCGTCAGCGCCGACGTACAGGATGCCGCGCACGGCACTCGTCAGCACGCCGTTGCGGTTGCCCGAGCCGTGGGTGCCGGTCGCCGTGGCACCGCCCACCGAGATGTGCGGAAGCGATCCGAGGTTGTGCAGGGCGAAGCCGCGCTGGTCGAGCCACAGGGCCAGCTCGCCGTATCGCGTCCCGGCGGCGACCGTGACGGTCGCGGCATCCGTGTCCAGGGAGAAGCCGTCGGTGAGCGTGGCGAGGTCCAGAAGCGTGCCGGTGGTGTCGGGCAGGTCGGTGAACGAGTGCCGCGTCCCGAGGGCGTGCACGGGCCCACCGGCGGCGATCGCGCGCTGCACGTCGCGGACAGTGGACGCCGGGACGATGCGCGGTGCGGTGTACTCGTACGTACCGGCCCAATTCTGCGTCATCTGGCCCACCCTACGCGGCGGGCAGCGACCGTCGCCGAGACCTAGACTGCCGCATGAGCGGCGGGAGACGAGCCGACCGATCGGCGAAGACGGAGTGTGCATGGGCGACGCGGAGTCCCGACCCTTTCTGGCGGTGGTGGGCGCGATCAATGTCGACCTGATCGCGCGCGTAGCGCGCGCCCCCGAGCGCGGAGAGACCGTAGCCGATGGCACTCTGTCGCGACAGCCCGGCGGGAAGGGCGCCAATCAGGCCGTCGCCGCGGCGCGACTCGGAGCGCGGGTGAGGTTCATAGGCGCCGTCGGCACAGATGAACTCGGGGACTACCTGCGCAGAACGATCGCCGGCGCCGGCGTCGACACGTCGGGCGTCCAGACGATCGCCGGCGATTCGGGTACCGCACTCATCGTCGTCGACGACGCGGGCGAGAACTCGATAGTCGTGTGCGCGGAGGCGAACCTGCGCATCGACGCGTCGCAGGTGGCGCTCGACCCGGGAACCGCCGTGCTCGCACAGCTCGAGATCGAAGATGCCGTCATCGAGCGTGCCATCGCCCAGACGACGGGCTTCGTGGTGATCAATGCGGCACCTGCCCGTCCGTTCAGCGCGTCGATCCTGGAGCGCGCAGATCTGTTCATCGTGAACGAGCACGAGTACGAACTGCTCCCCGCGCTACGGCATGCACCGTTCGTCGCGGTCACACTCGGCGCCGACGGCGCCCGGCTCCTGCGGGACGGCAAGACGGTGGCCGAAGCCGCGGGGCGGGTCGCCGACGTGCGCAACACCGTCGGTGCCGGCGATGCGTTCTCGGCCGCACTGACCCTGGGGCTGCTCCGCGGGGACGAGCCGGCGATCGCTCTCGCGCGAGCGTGCGAGGTGGGCGCGGCCGCCGTCGAGGATGATCGCTCGCAGCCCGCCCTCCTCAGGATCGACGAGTACGCGGTCGGTCCATACGAGACCCACTGACCACAGCCGTCTGCGACGGCGGTGGCGGGTGGGCTGAAGTCGCCCACCCGCCATCGCTTGCGAAGAAACGACCTACTCGAGCGCGAACAGCGAGTAGGTGTCGGGGCCTGACGAAGGGCGTGGTCTTCGCGGATTGAGCCGCGTCATGCGGTCGGCGAGGACGTCGCATCGGCCGAGAGACGTGCCGACGCGGTCGCCATGTGCACAGCCATGGCGGATGCCGCGGCATCCTCGTCGCCGGCGACGAGCGCTCTGTGCACCGCGTCGTGCTCCGCGATCGCCACCCGCGCCTCGGCCTCGTCGTGCACGGCACGGTCGGCGTACACCTGCAGCAGCGAACGCACGACGTGCAGTTGATCGATGAGCACTCTGTTGCCCGCCGCCTCGGCGAGGCTGCGGTGAAACTCGAAGTCGGCCTGGGCGAAGGCGGTGAGATCGCCGACGGTTGCTCGCATGTCTTCGACGCGGTCCGCGATCGTCTCCAGATCGGCGGCCGTCGCCCGGGCTGCAGCCAGCCGGGCAACGTAGATCTCGAGACCCGACCGAAGCTCCAGCAGTTCCGTTGTGTTGCGCTCGCCGATCAGCAGCCCCCAGCGGAGGGTCTGCGGCAGCAACTCGCTCGCGGTGCCGCGCAGGTAGGTGCCCGATCCCGGCCGCACGTCGACGATGCCGAGGATCTCGAGCGCGGCGAGCGCTTCGCGCACGGCGGAGCGACCCACGCCCAGTGCGGCGGCGAGGTGACGCTCCGGCGGGAGGCGCGTGCCGGCTTCGATCGATCCACTCGTGAAGAGATCCATCAGGCGACGAGCCACTTCCGACACCGGCGTGCCGCTCGGCAGTACGCCGAGTGAGGCGGAGATCTCGGCGGAACGATCGTCGGGGAAGGCCGGCATGCGAACAACCTAACGCCATAGTGCGAGAAAAGGGCTTGCAATTGGTCAACCGGTTTGCCAAAATGGATCTCGGCATTGCTTCTGATGTCGAAAAATCAATGACGATCCCCCAGGAGTCAACGTGGACAACACCCCCGCCGTGACCGGCGTCGAGTCGCCCGTCGCGAAATCCGCCATACGCAAGGTCTCCTTGCGGTTGGTGCCCTTCGTGGCGCTGATGTTCTTCATCAACTACCTCGACCGCACCGCCATCGGGTTCGCCGCCCCCAACGGCATGAACGACGATCTGGCGCTCAGCGCTGCACAGTTCGGCTTCGCGTCGGGCGTCTTCTTCATCGGCTACATCCTGCTCGAAGTGCCTTCCAACCTTGCGCTGCACAAGTTCGGCGCGCGCCGCTGGCTATCGCGAATCATGGTCAGCTGGGGCATCGTCGCGCTGCTGTTCACGTGGGTGCAGAACTTCGAGCAGCTGGTCGTGCTGCGGTTTCTGCTCGGCGTCGCCGAAGCGGGATTCTTCCCGGGCGCCATCCTGTTCCTGAGCCTGTGGGTGCCCTCGCAGTACCGCGGCCGCATCCTGATGCTCTTCTACTTGGCCCAGCCCCTCACGACGGTCATCGGGGCCCCGCTCGCCGGCTGGCTGATCCAACAGGACGAGGTGGTCTTCGGCCTCGAAGGCTGGCGCTTCATGTTCTTCGGCGTCGCGGTCCCCGCTATCGTCGTCGGTGTCATCGCCTGGTTCTACCTCAAGGACAAGCCGTCCGATGCCAAATGGCTGACCGCCGACGAGCAGGCCTGGCTCACCGAGGCGAACGCCGCCGAGCGCGAAGTCACCGAGAAGAGCGAGAAGCACGTTTCGGTGCGGTTCGCCTTCGGCAGCGGCCGCGTGTGGATGCTGTCCTTCATCTATTTCGGCTTCATCTACGGGCTGTACGCGCTTGCGTTCTTCCTGCCCACGATTATCGAGGGCTTCCAGGCGCAGACCGGCCAGACGTTCGACACATTCCAGAAGGGCCTCATCACAGCGATCCCGTACCTGCCCGCTGCCGTCGCGATGTACTTCTGGTCGCGGGATGCCTCACGTCGTGGCCTGCGCACGTGGCACATCGTGGCACCCGCGCTCCTGGGCGCGGTCTCGATCCCACTCGCGCTGTTCGCCGGGTCACCCGCCGCCACCATCGCGGTGATCACGCTGACCGCGATGTCGATCTTCGCCGCGCTGCCCAACTTCTGGACGCTGCCCACGAAGTTCCTCACGGGCATCGCCGCCGCGGCGGGCGTCGCGCTGATCAACACGGTCGGCAACCTGGCCGGCTTCAGCGCTCCGTTCATCACGGGCGCCGTGCACGACTGGACAGGCGGCTACGAGATCCCGATGATGATCGTGGGCGGGGTCATGCTCGTCTCCGCAATCCTGATGATCCTCCTGGCACGCAGCAATCGCGCCGCGGTCACGGCGGCGGGCCTCGCCGCTGCGGAGGAAGCGCGCAAGGGGGCGAATCGCACATCATGACGAGACTCTGGAACGAGCCCGCCGACTTCGCCGACGAGATGATCGCGGGATTCGTCGCCGCGAATGAGCGCTACGTGCGCAGAGTCTCGGGCGGCGTCATCCGCAGCACGGTCACGCCCGACGGTCAGGTGGCCGTCGTGGTCGGCGGCGGATCAGGCCACTACCCGGCCTTCGGCGGGCTCGTCGGCCAGGGTCTCGCGCACGGCGCCGCGATGGGCAACCTGTTCGCGTCCCCCTCCACGCAGCAGATCCATGCGGTCGCGACGGCGGCGAACCGGGGCGGCGGGGTGTTCTTCTCGTACGGGAATTACGCCGGCGACGTCCTCAACTTCGATGCCGCGCAGGACCGCCTGCGCGGCGAGGGCATCGCCTGCGAGACGGTCGCCGTGACCGACGACATCTTCAGCGCCTCGCCCGCCGAGAAGCACAAGCGCCGCGGCATCGCGGGCGACCTCGCGGTGTTCCGGGTCGCCGCCGCGGCCGCCGAGGCAGGCTACGACCTCGACGGCGTGACGCGCGTGGCTCGCATCGCCAACGAGCGCACCCGCTCGTTCGGGGTCGCTTTCACCGGCTGCACGCTGCCGGGCGCGGAGAAGCCGCTGTTCTCGGTGCCGGAGGGACGGATGGCCGTCGGCCTCGGCATCCACGGCGAACCCGGCATCGACGAGACCAGCATCCCGACCGCGGACGGCCTGGCTGAACTGCTCGTGTCCAAGCTGCTCGACGAGGTTCCTGACGGCGTGGAGGTCGCGGGCGCACGCGTCGTGCCCATCCTGAACGGGCTCGGCTCGCTGAAGTACGAGGAGATGTTCGTCGTCTACCGGCGCGTCGCCGAGCTGCTGCGAGGAGCGGGCATCGAGCTGGTCGACCCCCACGTCGGCGAGTACTGCACCAGCTTCGACATGGCCGGCACCTCTCTCACGCTGTTCTGGCTGGAAGACGAGCTGGAGCGGCTGTGGGACACCCCCGTGGACACCCCCGCGTACCGCCGCGGCTCGGTCGTCGCGGCTGCGCAGTCGGATGTCACCGACGATGCCATCGTCGACGTCGAGCTGGTGCCGCCGTCGGACGAGGAGTCCCGCGCTGTCGCCGTGACCGTCACGGCAGCGATCGAGACCGTCGCCGCCACGATCGACACGCACGTCGAAGAGCTCGGGCGCCTCGACTCGATCGCGGGCGACGGAGACCACGGCATCGGCATGCAGCGCGGCTCCCACGCCGCACGCGACGCGGCGATCGCCGCACGGGATGCCGGAGCCGGGGCCCAGACCGTGCTTGCGCGCGCGGCAGACGCATGGTCCGACCGTGCGGGTGGCACGTCCGGCGCCCTGTGGGGCGTCATCCTCGCCGCGTTGGCGGGCAAGCTCGGTGACGAGGGACGACCCGGCCGGGCGGATGTCGCGGCCGGCGTCGCCGCCGGCACCCAGGGCGTCATGGACTACGGCAAGGCCGAGGTGGGCGACAAGACACTCGTCGACGCTCTCGTGCCGTTCAGCGAAGCCCTCACGCACGCGGTCGGCGCCGGCGTTCCGCTCGCCGCGGCGTGGGCCACGGCCTCGGACGCCGCAACCACTGCCGCGGCCGCGACCGCGGACATGCTCCCCCGCATGGGCCGCGCACGTCCGCACGCCGAGAAGAGCCTCGGCACCCCCGACCCCGGCGCGCACTCGCTCGCCCTCATCGTCACGGCCGTCGGCGCCGTCCTCGAAAGGAATTGACATGGCACAAGCTGAGCCCCTCCGCATCGTGATCGGCTGCGACGACGCCGGATTCGACTACAAGGAGGTCCTGAAGAAGGACCTCGAGTCCAGCGACGGAGTTGCCACGGTGGTCGACGTCGGCGTGGACGCCGACGGACACACGCCCTACCCGAAGGTCGCGATCGCCGCGGCCGAGCTCGTCGCGGCCGGCGAGGCCGATCGCGCCCTGCTCATCTGCGGCACCGGCCTGGGCGTCGCGATCGCCGCGAACAAGGTGACCGGCATCCGCGCCGTCACGGCCCACGACAGCTACTCGGTCGAGCGCGGCGTGCTCTCCAACGACGCCCAGGTCCTCACGATGGGTCAGCGGGTCGTCGGCCTCGAGCTCGCCCGCCGACTCGTGCGCGAATGGCTCACCTACCGTTTCGACACGTCCTCGGCATCAGCCGAGAAGGTCGCGGTCATCGGCGAGTACGAGGCAACCGGATCGTGCTGACGCCCGGCCCGGTCACGGTGGGCGTCAGCCTCAAGATGTACTTCGGTCATCGCGAGGCCGTGCGCTGGTTCGATCGTGTCGCCGAGCTCGCGCGCACGCACGACGCCGTGGCCCGGGGCGCTGTCGAGTTCTTCGTCATCCCCACGTACCCTCAGCTGCTGCCTGCCGTTGCCGCGTTCGCGGGCACCCCGGTGCGGATCGGGGCGCAGGACGTCGCCGCGGCCGACAGCGGACCGTTCACGGGTGAGGTGAGCGCCGTCGAACTCGTCGAGATCGGGGTCAGCATCGCCGAGATCGGGCACGCCGAACGTCGGCGGCTGTTCCACGAGACCGACGAGGACGTGGCCGCCAAGGCTGCGGCTGCGCTGCGCAACGACGTGACCCCGGTCCTCTGCGTCGGCGAGACCGCTCGCCTGTCGCCCAGGTATGCGGCGGCCGATACGGTCGCGCAGCTCAGGCGGAACCTCGCCGGGGCGCCCGCCGGCCGCGTCATCGTCGCCTACGAGCCGGTGTGGGCGATCGGTGCACCTCACCCGGCACCCGCCGCGCACATCATCGAGGTCGCGGGAGCGCTGCGCGCGGCACTCGAGCAGGATCCGGACCGCGCCGGCAGTGCCGTGATCTACGGCGGTTCGGCCGGACCCGGACTGCTGACCGAGCTGGGCGACGCCGTCGACGGGCTCTTCCTCGGCCGGTTCGCGCACGACGTCGACAGCCTGCGCGCGGTACTCGATGAAGCATCCGCGCTCGCTTCGCTCCGGCAACCGTCCGCGAGACTGCACCCGGACGTCGAGACTGCGGGCGATCCCCAGGGTCTCGACGTGCAGATGCAGTCTCACGGTCAGGGCAAGGACGGCACCGCGTGATCGGCCTCGGCAGCTACGCGTTCTTCTGGCAGCACTCCGATCGTGTCGACGAGCCGCTGACCCTGATCGGCGCCTTCGAGGCGACGCGAGCGCTCGACGTCGACCTCTTCCAGATCTGCGACTACGCGCCGCTCGAGGCGATGAGCGAATCCGAGCTCGCCGACGCCGCAGCCGCCGCGCGCGATCTCGGCCTCACGATCGAGCTCGGCACGAAGGGAATCGCTCCCGATCACCTCGAGCGCTTCCTGCGGCTCGCCGAGGTCTTCGACGCCCGGCTCGTGCGCAGCATGCTCTACGGTCCCGATTCGCGGCCGACCCTCGCCGAGGCCCAGGATCAGCTCCGCGCCGCGCTGCCCGCGTATGAGGCGTCCGAGGTCACCCTCGCGCTCGAGACCTACGAGCAGGTCGCCACGCGCCGACCTGGTCGGCCTCGTCGACTCGTTCGGCAGCACGCACCTGGGGATCTGCCTCGACCCCGGCAACGTCGTCGCCCGCCTGGAGCGGCCGCGGGACGCCGTCGAGCTCGCCGCGCCGCTCGTCGCGAACGTGCACGCCAAGGACTTCGCGTTCGCGCGGCAGGACGGCTGGGTCGGATTCACCTACTCCGGCGCGCCGATGGGCACCGGCCTGCACGATTACCCCCACCTGCTCGAGACCGTCCGCCCTCGCGAGCGCGGCGTGAACGAGATCGTCGAGCACTGGCTGCCCTGGCAGGGCGACCCCGAGACCACCATCCGAACCGAGCGGGATTGGACCCGCACCACCCTCGATTACCTCAGGAGCACACTGTGAGCACATCCACCGACCCTTCGACAAGCGCAGGGCAGGGCACGTACAAGATCGCCGTCATCGGAGCGGGCGGCAAGATGGGCATGCGCGTCTCGAACAACCTCGACAAGACCGCGCACGAGGCGTACTACGTCGAGAACTCGCCCGCCGGCCGCGACCGCACGACCCAGGCGGGACGTGAACTGACGGATGCCGCCACCGCCGTGCCCGACGCCGACATCGTCGTGTTCGCCGTCCCCGACCTTGCACTCGCGTCGGTCACCGCCGAGCTCGTGCCCCAGATGAAGTCCGGCGCGATCGCCCTGACGCTGGATCCGGCCGCCGCGTACGCCGGACTGCTCACCGACCGCGACGATGTCATCCGCGCCGTCGCACACCCGTGCCACCCGTCGATCTTCCTGCAGCGCCAGACCCCTGAGGAATGGGCCGACACCTTCGGCGGGATCGCCGCGCCCCAGGATGCGATCGCCGCCGTGGAGTCCGACGACCCGGCGAAGGCCGCGATCGTCGAGGCGACGGTCCGGGCGATCTACGCTCCCGTCATCGACGTGCACTTCGTCACCATCAAGCAGCTCGCCCAGCTCGAGCCGACCCTCGTCGAGACCGTCGCATGCATGATCGGCGACCTGCTCAACGAAGCCCTCAATGAGGCCGTGAACACGATGGGCGTACCCGAGGCCGCGGCCCGCAGCATCCTGTACGGTCACACGCAGGTCGCGCTGGCCAACGGACTGCGCGGAGACAACCCGTTCAGCGACGCGTGCCTGATCGCGATGGACTACGGTCGCGAGAGCATCATCAAGGACGACTGGAAGAAGATCTTCCGCGACGACGAGCTCGACAAGAACCTCGCGCGGATGCTGCACCTCGACCACATCGAACGGTAGGACGGTCTCATGAGCAGGCTCGCAGGCAAGACCGCCCTCGTCACGGGCGCGGGCACCGGCATCGGCCGCGCGGTCGCCGAGCGCTTCGCGCGCGAAGGCGCCCGCGTCGTGATCGCCGACCGGGATGCCGCGGCCGCCGCCGACGCGGTCGCCGCGATCGGGGATGCGGCGCGCGCCGCCGTGCTCGACATCTCCGACGAGGCATCGGTCGAGGCCGCATTCACCGAGCTCGCACAGGCGGGCTGGGCTCCCGATACCGTGGTCGCCAACGCGGGGGTTCAGCTGTTCGGTCACGACGCCGCGGCCGCCGACCTCGACCTGGACGTGTGGAAGCGGACGATCGACATCAACCTGACCGGAACGTTCCTGACCGTGAAGCACGCCGTGCGCACGATGCTCGCGGCGGGAGTCGGTGGGTCGATCATCCTCACCGGAAGCCCCACCGGCCTCAACGGCGAGGGCAAGGACTTCACCGCCTACAGCGCGTCGAAAGCCGGCATCCACGGTCTCGCCCGCACGGTCGCCGCAGCATATGCCGATCGCGGCATCCGAGTGAACACGGTGGTTCCGGCGTACACCGAGACGTCGCTCGTCACCACGATCACCACCGATCCCGAGGCGCGCGCCGCGATCATCGGCCGCATCCCGCTCGGACGGGCGGGGTCTCCGGCCGATGTCGAAGGCATCATGGTCTTCCTCGCCAGCGACGACGGCGAGTTCGCGACCGGGTCGCTGTTCGCCGTCGACGGAGGAATGACGACGCTGTGAGACGCGCACGCTGACATGACATGGGCCATTCAGTCCCGCGCCTGGCAGAGCGACCGGTGGTCGCTCGACCTGCGCGAGGACGAGCTCGCCGACATCGCGTACGCGGGACGCATCGTGCTGCGCAGCGTCCGCGCGGTCGTGCGCGACCGCAACTGGGACACCGCGCGGCTCGTCGTCGATCGCATCCGCGAGTCGGACGCGACGCTGATGCTCCATGTGCGATCGGAGGGCCTCGGCTCGAGCTTCCTGGGGGTCGTTCGCGTGGTCGCCCGGCCCACCCACCTCGACGTGATCGCCGATCTCGAGTCGGTCGACGGATTCTCCACGAACCGATCCGGGCTCGTCGTGCTGCATCCGCCCCAGCTCGCCGGCGAGGCGCTGACGGTGACGCACTCGTCCGGCGCGACGGAGGCGACCAGTTTTCCGCGCGACATCAGCCCGCACCAGCCAGTCCGGGATATCGCAGCTCTGACCTGGCAGCACGCCGGGCTCGAGGTGTCTCTCGCGTTCGAGGGCGATGTCTTCGAGATGGAGGATCAGCGGAACTGGTCGGATGCCTCGTACAAGACGTACAGCCGACCACTGGACCTCCCCTTCCCCTACGACATCGCCCCCGGCGAACGGGTGCGTCAGAGCGTCCGGATCCGGGTGCGCGAGCTGGGCGCGGCCCCGCCGCCCGCCGATCCCGATCTCATCGAGCTCGAGGTCGGCGGACCGGTTCCCGAGCTCGGCCTCGGTGCCGCCACGGCACCCGACCCGGCGCCCGACGGGCCGAGCGGGGTTTCCGCCGTGCTGGTGGAGCTCGACCTGCGCACGCCCAACTGGCCCGCCGCGCTCTCGAGGGCGGCACGGTCGGGAGTCCGGCTCGATGTTCGGGTCGTCGCCTCACCCGACGCGCCGTTCGACGAGCTCGCGAGTTCGCTGGTGGCGCTCGGCGGCGCACGGCAGGTCGTGCGCATCGGAGTGTTCGAGGCCGATCTGCATGTGACGGATGCCGCGGTGCTCGGCGCTTTGCGCACCGCGCTCGAGGATGCCGACCTGCGCATCCCGATCGTCGCCGGATCCCGCGCGCACTTCACCGAGCTGAACCGGGAATGGGAGATCATCCCGCGCGACGTCGACGGGATCGGATTCAGCACGACGCCGCTGTTCCACTCGACCGGCACCGAGCAGCTCGTCGAGTCGGTCGCCGTGCAGCGGACGATCGCGCGGCAGGCGGTCGAGCTCGCGAACGGACTTCCCGTGCACGTCGGGCCGGTGGTGCTGCGGGCGAGGTTCAACGACGTCGCGACGACGCCGCAGCCGATGCCGTCCCGGAACGACCTCGCCGACGGCTACGGGGCCGCCTTCACCGGCGCCGACGATCCGAGGCAGACCGCGCCCGAGCTCGCCGCGTGGACCATCGCGAGCGCCGCGGCTCTCGCCGTGCCCGGGGTCGCGAGCATCGCGTACTTCGAGGAGTGGGGGCCGCGCGGCATCCGCTCGTCCGCGGGTGAGCCGTTCCCCGTCGCGGCAGCCCTCGCCGCGCTCGGTGCGCTGGGCCGGCCGGATGCTCGACTGCTGTGGGGGGAGAGCCCCGACGGTCTCGCGTGGGCTCTCGGGGCGCGAAGTGAGAGCGGCGATGTCGTTCTCGTCGCGAACCTCGACCGTCGGGCGAGGGAGCTCACCCTGGTGGTCGACGGCGCGTCGACGAGCATCTCGCTAGAACCGCTCGCCTTCATTCGCCTCGCGCTGCCCTGACCGCGCCTTCCCTCGCGCGCAGCTGCCGACGTGGCGTCAATCCGGCGCGAAATGGGGCGCGATCCAGCTGGAGACCAGCGCGGTGAGCTCGTTCGAGTCGATGCTCTTGAGATCGTGATCCGGATCGAGTTCGTCGAACTCTGTGGCGACCACGACGACGAGCTCGCGGTCGGGTACGACCTCGATCAACTGGCCGCCGCGGCCGAAAGCCGCGAAAGCGGGTGCGCCGTCCGCGGCGACCGTCCACCACAGATAGCCGTATCCGAACTGATCGACGTGGTTCGCCGTGGCTGCGGCGACCCACGTCTCAGGGATGACCTGCTCTCCATTCGGCGACCGACCCCCGGCGAGGTACGCGAGGCCGAGGGCCCCGAGATCCTGTGGGCGGAGTTTCAGAAGCGCGCCGCCGACGTTGAAGCCCTGCGGGTCTACCGGCCATGCGAAGTCGGCGTTGTTGAAGGCTTCGAGAAGCGCGGTGCGATCGGCTGAACCGCCCAAGTCCAAGACGATCTCGGTCGCCGGCTCGGTCGGGATGCCGAGAGGTTCGAAGAGATACTCGCGGGCGAAGTCCAGGATGGATCGGCCGGTGGCCTGGGTGAGTATCGCGGATAGAAGGTGCGGTCCAGCATCCGAGTATCGGAATGAGCCGTCGCCCGGGCCTGCGGCGCTCCGCTGCGCCAGGATCGTTGTCACCCAGTCGGGCGACTCCCAGAACGTGGCCTCAGGAGACAGATACTCGGGAAAGTTCTCGGTCTGAGTGAGCAGCTGCTCCAGGGTGATCGCCGCGACATCCTTGGTCATCTCGGCGGCATGAGAAGGGAGCAGTTCCCCGAGCGTGGCATCCACTCCGGGAATCAAGCCTTGTTCGATCGCGATGCCCACGAGTGTGGAGACCACGGATTTCGTCACGGATCTCGTGTCCCAGTAGTCGTCGGGGCCCGCCTCTGTGTATCGCTCGATGATCGGCTCGCCATCGTGGTAGACGAGAACTGCGCGCACCTGCCGTGCTTCGTCGGCTTCCACGAGGAATTCGGCGACCTCCTCCTCGATCTCCGCCGCGATCGCCTTGCCGTCGGGTCCCGCCGGCGCCGCGAAGCAGCCGTTGAGGGTGAGGAGCGCACAGCCGGCCAATGCGGCGGCGAGCACCACCCGACTTGCACGTGCGCTCATGACCGGGAACCCGCCTCAGACGACCGTTCTCCCGCACATCCCGCACACCCCGGTCGCCGGGATCTCCACGAAGCAGTCGGGGCAGAGCGCCCGTGGCTTCTCGGCGACCGGCGCGCTGCGGGCGGCGGCCGGCCTGCGACCGCTCCTGCCGGCCGGGCGCTCCCGCGCCGGCGCAGTCTCGATCCGTTCGAGCGCCGGCCGGTGCTCGAGGCAGTAGAACCGCACGTAGCCATCGTGATGTCTGGGATGCCGGTGCTTGATCGCCCACAGCTCCGTCCGCGGGCGCGGCGCCGAATCGCCCCCGCACACCGAGCAGCGGGTCGCATCGCCGGGCAGGACATCCGCCACGAGGATCGGCGTCTCGAACGGGATCCCGTCTCGCCAGTCCGAAGACGCGGAGACCTTCATGGCTGTCCTTTCGCGCTGGGGACGCAGTCGCGGCGTCACGCGAGAACGATCGCCTCGCGCGTCCGTCGGCCCGCTGGACCGGGCCGCCCATCCCGCCTTCCTCCACGCTAGGCGAAGACGGTCCGGCACGGGTAACCGCCCGCGTTCATGCCGGAATCAGGATCACTGTGCCAGGACGTCGAGGTAGTGCTGGTTGAACATGACGCCCACCACGTTGCCGAACGGATCGTAGACCGACGCCGTGACGAAGCCCGGCCCTTGTTCGGTCACCGGGATGTGCGGCGTGGCACCGTGCCCGAGCAGTCGCTCGTATGCACCCGTGACGTCGTCGACGGCCCAATACGCGACGACTCCGCCCTGTGTCGCGGGGGTCTCGCCGGCATACCGCCGGTCGAGGATGCCCAACTCGTGGGAGTAGTCGCCCAGCCGGAACTCGACGTACGCGAGAGCTCCCGCGAACTCCTTTCGGAAGTACGGTTCGACTCCGAGCACGTCGGCGTACCATCGGGCTGCTTCGTCGACGTCGTCGGCGGAGTAGGTGATCGTGGTCAGTCCTCGAAACATTGCGGCTCCTCGCTGTCGAGTCCGATTCTCCTCGCCCCCTCGGACACCCTCAGCCGCGACGCGGAGCCGCGACCGCTCAGTGGCGCACGGCCAGCTCCGCCGTGGCCGGCGCGAACCCGGATGCCTCGACCGTCACCGTGATCGCGCCCGGGCCGGTAGGCCGCACGATCGCGAGCGCCCGCCCGTCGTAGGTGGTCACCGACGGGCCGGCGAACTGCTCCTCGGTGCGCGCGCGGCCGGTGCCCAAGCCCGCCAGGACACCCGGCCCGTCGACAGTCACGGTCACGACCTGGTCGGTGTGATCGAAGACCGTGCCCGACTCGTCCTGGAGCGAGACCTGGACGAAGCCGAGCCCGTCGGCATCGATCTCCGGCACCTCGGCGCTCGCCGCGAGCGACGCCGAGCCGATCGCCGTGCGGAGGGTGTGCCGGCCGACCTCGACGCCGCCGGTGGTGGCCACGGCGACGAGCTCGCCGGGTCGCCACTCGGTCTGGATACGGGCGACGAAGGCCTTCTCGCCGCCGACACGTGCCCGGCCGACCGACGCCCCATCGAGGAAGAGCTCGACGTCGTCGGCGGCCGCGTACACGTCGACCATGACCGGCGCGCCCTCGGGTGCGTCCCAGGTCCACGACGAGATCGTGTCGTTCCACGACCACGGTGTCGTCGCGGTCGGGCGGCCGTGATGCTCGGGGCGGTGCACCGCGATGTACGGGTCACGGCGCAGTCCGTACACGACCTCCCGGAAATACGAGATCGTGCGGCGGTGGCCGGTGATGTCGATGTCGCCGCTCTCGGCCAACAGGTAGGGGTAGGGACCGCTCGTGCCGGTCGCGACGTAGCCCTCGGTGTCGGTGTAGTCGACCCGGCCGATGCCGGCCTCGCCGAGATAGTCCCACCCGGTCCACGTGAAGTCGCCGATCACGTGCGGCAGCCGCGTGACGAGGTCCCACATCACGTCGATCTTCTCGGGGAAGGTCTCAGACCCGACGATCACGCGATGCGGGAACAGCTCCGCATCGAGTTCGTAGCGCGAGTCGGCGTAGTTGAAGCCGACGACGTCGAGCACGGCGGCCGACTCCTCGGTGCTCTCGGTCACGAGGGACGACGCGTTCATCTTCGCCATCTGCTCCCCCATGTTGGCCATCATCGTGTTGGGGTCGGATGCCTCGAGATCGGCCATCACCTCGCCCATGCGCCCGATGTTCGCGATGACGCCGTTGATCCCGTTCGTGACGAACCGGGTGTCGTCCAGCTCGCGGATGCCCTCGGCCAGCCGGCGCGACCAGCTCGCGCCGATCGGGGTGGCCAGCTCGAGGATCTCATTCCCGATCGAGTACATGATGACGCTCGGGTGGTTGAAGTCCTTCGAGACGAGGTCGGCCACGTCGTGCCGCCAGCGGTTGGGGAAGTCGAGCGACGCGTCGAAGGCGGTCTTGGACCTCGTCCACACGTCGGTGAGCTCGTCCATCACCAGCACGCCGTAGCGGTCGCACGCGTCCAGCATCCCTCGGCTGATCGGGTTGTGCGCGCTGCGGATGGCGTTGAAGCCGGCATCCTTCAGCAGTCGCACACGCCGGTCCTCGGCCGCGTCGAGAGTCGCCGCACCGAGCGGGCCGCTGTCGTGGTGCACGCATGCGCCACGCAGCTTGACGACGTCGCCGTTGATGCGGAGCCCGTGCTGCGGATCGAGCTGGAGTCGGCGGATGCCGAAGGTCGTGCGGTCCTCGTCGAAGACCGCCTCCTCGTCGTCGGCCAGCGTCGTGACGACCGTGTACAGCGACGGGCTGTCGGGACCCCACAGTTGCGCGCCGGGCACCGCGAGGCGCGTCCGGGCGGTTGCGCTCTCACCGGGCAGCACCGTGAGGGGCGCGGAGTCCTCGGCCACCTCGGCTCCGTCGGGTGCGAGCACGGACCAGCGGATGCGCGCAGTGCGGGTGTGGCGGGTGGTGTTGCGGGCGGTGGCGGCCACGACCACGATCGCGCGCTCGTCGTCGATGTCGGGCGTCGTCACCCGCACACCGTCGAGCGGGATGTGCACGGGATCGGCGATGACCAGGTGCACCGGCCGGTAGATGCCCGCTCCCGTGTACCAGCGGCTGTCCTTGTGCGAACGCGCGTCGACCGTGATCCGGTTGGCGGCACCGTAGCGGAGGAAGGGGTCCAGGACCACGGTGAACCCGTTGTAGCCGTTCGGCTCCTGCGCGGCATAGTCACCGTTGACGAAGACCACGGCGTCGCGATAGACGCCTTCGAACTCGAGCGCGATCGTGCGGTCGCGCCATCCCTCGGGCACGTCGAAGGTCTTCGCGTACTCGAAGACGCCGCCGGGGTAGTAGCCGGCGTGGACTCCCTGGACGCTGTCCGCCGACCGTTCGAGGTCGCGGATCGCGTCGTGCGGAAGGGTCACGGGCTGCGGGGCGGTGGCGTCGGTGACGGCTTCGAAGGCGCCGAGCTTGGGTCCGACGGTCCAGCCGTCGAGGAAGGGGAGACGGATCATGCTGCCATTCTCCCCGAGTGGGCGAGCCGGTATCGCCCGCCGGAGGCTAAGAGGCCGCGGATGCGGTCGAGGCCCGCACGACGAGCTCCGGCTCGAAGACGATCTGCTGCGCGGCGCTCGTCGGATCGTCGATCTCGGCCAGCAGCACGCGAAGGGCCGTCTCACCCATGAGCTGGCTCGGCTGGCGCACCGACGAGAGCGGCACCACCGCGGCCGATGCGAAGTCGATGTCGTCGAAGCCGATGATCGCGATCTCCTCCGGCACGCGGATGCCGTGGCGCGCGAGCCCCTGCAGCACACCCATCGCGATGAGATCGTTGGCCGCGAAGACCGCGTCGGGTCGGTCCTCGGGCAGCCGGGCGGCGATCGCATCACCCGTCGACCGGCCGTCCGCGACACTCGCCGCCGGGGTGGGGAGCGTCTCGAACGTCACGCCGTCGGCCTCGTCCACGGCCCGTCGCGCGCCTGCCTGGCGGTCGACGATCTGCCGGATGTCGAACGGGCCGCCCGTGAACAGGATGCGTCGGCGGCCGGTCTCGATGAGATGGTTCGCGGCGAGCCAGCCGCCGAGATCGTCGTCGACGCTCACGGAGCTGAACTGCTCGTCCTCGCTGCGCCGGTCGACCAGGACGGCCGGCGTGCCGCGCTCCCGCAGTCGGCGCAGGTGCGGGCCGACCTCGCGATAGGGCGAGATCAGGATGCCGCGCACGCGCTGCTCCTCGAAGAGGTCGAGATAGCCCGCCTCGCGGTCGACGTCGTCGTCGCTGTTGCCGAGGATCACCGACAGGCCGTGGCGGGCAGCCTCGCTCTCGGCCCCTCGGGCGAGGTCGGTGAAGAACGGGTTGCGCACGTCGAGGACGACGAGCCCCACCGTCGAGCTGCGGCCGACGCGCAGCTGCCGCGCCGCGTCGTTGCGCACGTAGCCGAGCTCCTCGATCGCCGCGCGCACGCGACGGACGGCCTCCGGCGACACCTTCTCGCGGTGATTGAGCACGTTCGAGACGGTGCCCACCGACACCCCCGCCTTCTCGGCGACGTCGCGGATGTTCGCACTCATCGGGCTCCGAACCCCAGCGTGCTGGCGCGCGCCACGAGCTCGGGCTTGAACACCCGGTGTCTCGACGCGACCGACTTGTCCTCCATGACGTCGAACAGCAGGTCCACCACGGCCACCCCGAAGCCTTCGTGGCGCCCCCGTACCGTGCTGAGCGGGATGATGGACGCCTCTGCGAACTCGTTGTCGTCGTAGCCGACCAGGGCGAGCTCCTCCGGAATCCGCACGCCGCCCGCGACCAGGGTCTGCAGGATCCCCAGAGCCAGGAGGTCGTTGACCGCGAAGATCCCGTCCGGGCGGAGGTCGACCGGACGCGTGAGGAGCGCGGCCGCGACGTCGCGGCCGCCGCGGATCGTGCGGTCGGGTGCGTTGATGACCTCGAGTGTGGCAGCGGGCTCCTCACGCGGACGGCGTCGCTCGCACCCGCGAGCCGGTCGGCCACCTGCGGGATGCCGAGCGGTCCGCCGACGAAGGCGATGCGGCGGCATCCGACGCTGAGCAGATGCTCCATCGCCTGACGGCCGCCGTCGACGTCGTCCAGTGACACCGAGGCCTGCTCGTGCGACCGGGCGGCCTGTCCGACGAGCACGGACGGCGTGCCCCGCGACCGCACGGCGGCGAGGCGATCCTCGATCGGCAGGTGCGATGAGACGATCAGGCCGCGGACCTGATGCTGCTCGAACACGCGGAGGTAGGCATCCTCGCGCTCTCTGCTGCGGTGCGAGTTGGCCAGGAACACGCTGACTCCGAAGTCGGATGCCCTGCGCTCCACGCTCTCGGCGATCTCCGCGAAGTAGGGGTTGCTCACATCGGGCGCGATGTATCCGATCACGGTGCTGATGCCCAGCCGCAGCTGACGGCCTGCGTTGCTCGGGACGAACCCGAGGGTCTCGATGGACGACCGGATCCGGTCGGCCTTCTCGGACGACACCTTGTCGGGGTGGTTCAGGTAGTGAGACACCGTCCCCACCGCGACGCCGGCATGCGCGGCGACCTCGCGGATACCCACCCTTGCCATCCTGTCGCCTCCCCGCGCACCGCCGCGCCCCCGAGGAACGTACGTTGAACAGAACTGTACAACAGGTCGGGATGCCGCACCCTGGCGCATCGGAACGTTTCAATGCCAAACTGGCTGATACCGTCCTGGTCCCACCCGAGGAGCGATGATGCTGGAGCGCTGGAAGCGCCTGCTCGAAGAAGACATCCGCCGCAGCTGCGAGCAGATGATGCGGGAGCCGGCGGGGGTGCTCACCCATCCGTACACGGTCCCGAGCACGCCGGATTCGCCGTACTACTCCTCTGCGCTGTGGGACTGGGACTCCTGGTTCATCAGCGCCGTGCTCGGCCAGGTCGAGGCGGACACCGACCGGAAGGGTCGCTTCTTCGCCTACGAAGAGGGCTGCATCCTGAACTTCCTCGACCACACCGACGCCGACGGCGTGATGCCGATCCAGCTCAAGCCGGAGGGTCCGCTGACCCACGGCGACGCGAGCCGGGCGGGCGGCTTCTCGGAGAACATGCACAAGCCGGTGCTCGCGCAGCACGCCGCGATGATCTCGCAGCGCCGCGGTGATGTCGCAGTGGCTGCAGTCCGCACCTGGACACCCTCGGGCTGTTCCTGGAGCGGTACCTCGAGAGCCACGTGCACGAGGAGACGGCGCTGGCCTACTGGCAGACGGACTTCGCCGTCGGCGTCGACAACGACCCGTCGGTGTACTACCGGCCGCGAGAAGAGCACGGCGTCGATCTACCTCAACTGCCTGCTCTACCGGGAGCTGCTCGCCTACGGCTACCTCCTCGAGGAGTCGGGCCGGCAGGTCGAGGCGAACCGGTGGCGCGGGCGGGCGCAGAATCTGGCCGATGCCGTGAACACCCACTGCTGGGACGAACGGGACGGCACGTTCTACAGCGTCGATCTGACGCTGCGGCCGATCGACGAGGAGGACTGGCTGCACAGCGGGGCGCCGCGGCGCTGGTCGTCCCTCCTGCTGCGGGTCGACAACTGGTCGAGCTTCCTCCCGCTCTGGGCGGGCTTCGCCTCGCAGGAGCAGGCCGATCGCATGCGGGAGCGCTACCTCGATCCGCGCACGTTCCACGCCAGTCACGGCGTGCGAACGCTGTCGCGACTGGAGAAGATGTACGACCTGCGGGCATCGAACAACCCGTCGAACTGGCTCGGGCCGATCTGGGGCATCAGCAACTACCTCGTCTTCCGCGGACTGCTCAAGTACGGGTTCGAGGACGACGCGCGCGAGCTGGCGGAGAAGACGGTGCGGCTGTTCGGGCAGGACATGGACGCGAACGGCTGCCTGCACGAGTACTACCACCCCGACAGCGGCGAGCCCATCATGACGAAGGGCTTCCAGAACTGGAACTTCCTCGTGCTCAACATGATCGCTCACCTCGACGGCCGCCCGATGGTCACCGAGTTCTGATCCGTTACCGTTTTGTGACGTTTCAAGAAATCGCTTCGCGGATGACCCAGACCGCTTGACAGTCGGCAGAATTCCTGACCTAGCATCCCCATTGAAACGTCTCAACGAGACGCCCACTTTTCAAGGAGGAAATGTGTCCACAGCAACAGCGCGGCGTCTTCGGAAGCCGATGATCGGCGCCCTCGCCCTTGCTGAGCGTCGGCGCGCTCGTCCTCGCCGGCTGCGCCGGTGGTGGCGGCGACAGCGGCTCGGCGGAGGATCCTGCCACGCTCGAGTTCCTGAAGAACGCCGAGAACACCACGACCGAGCCCGTGCTCCAGGCACTCGCGGACGGCGTCTGCTCCGACCAGGAGGAGGCCATGCCGCTCGAGATCAACTCGATCCCGCAGGCCGACCTCGACGCTCAGGTGCAGCTGCTGGCCACCCAGGACGGACTGCCCCCGATGTTCTCCGCCGGCGGCAACCCCGCCGAGGGCGCGAAGCTGTGGGAGGCCGGATACCTGCTCGACTTCGACGAGGCGCTCACCGATCTCGGTGTCCGCGACAAGATCGCCGAGGGTGCCGTGTCGACGATCGAGAAGCTGTACGGCGGCGCGTTCAACTTCCTGCCGTTCCAGTACAACATCGAGGGCATCTTCTACAACAAGGCGATCTTCGAGGAGAACGGCTGGGCCGTTCCCGAGACGTGGGACGACCTGCTGACCGTCGCAGCCGAGGCCAAGGCCGCAGGCCTCACCGCGTTCGCCGCATCCGGCGAGCAGGGCTGGCCGCTCACGCGTCTGGTCAGCGGCTACCTGTTCCGCACGCTCGGCGCCGACGCCTTGCAGAAGGTCGCCGACGGCGACGCGAAGCTCACCGACCCCGAGTACGTCGAGGCCGCGCAGGCGATCGCCGACCTCGGTGCGCAGGGCTACTTCGGCGAGCAACGTCGCCTCGCTCGACTACGACGCCGCGATCCAACGAGTTCCTCACCGGCAAGGCCGCGATGATCTACATGGGCAGCTGGCTGCTGGGCAACATCAACAGCGACGCCAACCAGATCGGGGCCGACAACGTCGGCTTCATGCCCTTCCCCGCCGTCGACGGCGGCGCGGGCTCGATCGAGGAGTTCCCGTCCAACGTCGGCCTGCCCGCCACCTTCGGCGCGAAGACCTACAGCCCGGGCGTCGGCGAGTGGCTGAAGTGCATCACCGAGAACTACGGCAACGAGGCACTCAAGCAGGGTCAGATCACCGGCTTCATCGCCGATGAGCCGGGCGACCTGCCCGTGATCTCGCAGACGATCGCGGACGAGATCTCCACCGCCACCGACAGCGTGCTGTGGTTCGAGGCGCTGTTCAACGCCAAGGCCAGCTCGGTCTCGTCGACGAACGCGGCGCTGCTGGTGACCGGCCAGATGTCGCCGGAAGAGTTCATGACGGTCGTTCAGGACGCGCTCGACCAGGGTTGATCCGCGCGCCCCGGTGCAGCTGGACACGGCTGCACCGGGGCGTCATCCTTCTCTCGAACGACAACGCTCAAGCTCTCGAAAGGGCGCCCCCATGAAGTCCGTCCTCGGCGACCGCAAGGCGATCACGCTCCTGCTGACCCCCGCGCTGCTGGTCTACACCCTCATCATCCTCGTGCCGGTCGCGTGGTCGTTCGGATTGACCTTCTTCAGCGGCAGCGCGCTCGAGGGGTTCGAGTTCGTCGGCCTCGAGAACTTCGCCCGGCTGTTCTCGGACCCGTACGTGTGGGACGCGTTCTGGTTCACGATCAAGTACGCGATCCTCGTCACCCTGTTCCAGGTCGTGCTCGGCTACGGCCTCGCACTGCTCTACAACTTCGTGCTCCGCAAGTCGTCCGTCCTCGTGCGCACGCTCGTCTTCTTCCCCGTCGTGCTGCCGACCGTGGCGATCGCGCTCCTGTATCAGAAGCTGTTCCAGTCGGCCCCGGTCGACGGACTGGTCAACGAGCTGCTGGTCAACGTCGGACTCTCGTCGGTGGACTGGCTCGGGGCGGGTACCACCGCCTTCGTCGTGATCGTCATCATGGACGTCTGGCGATCGGTCGGCTTCTACGCCGTGCTCGTCTTCTCCGGCCTTCTCGACATCCCCGACGAGATCATCGAGTCTGCGCGCATCGACGGTGCGAAGTCCTTCAAGCTCCTCCGGCACATCGTGCTGCCCATGTCGCTGCCGATCCTCTTCGCCTCGTTCATCTTCAGCATCAACGGCACGATCAAGGTGTTCGACTCGGTCTTCGCCCTCACCGGTGGCGGGCCCGGGCAATTCGACCACCCCGCTGACGCTCTACATGTACCGGACCGCGTTCCAATTCAGCGACTACGGATACGGCTCGACGATCGCCCTGCTGCTGACCGTCATGTGCCTGCTCGTCACGCTCGTCATCTTCCGCTCGTCGCGTCGCGACCTCAGCGTCTGAAAAGGGCCCCGACATGACTACGACACTCGAGACCACGGCGGTCCACTCCCCGCAGGCGATCATCCCCCACTCCGGCGGGCCGGGGGCGGCATTCGTCCGATTCCTCAAGCGCATCCCCGCGTGGCTGACGATCGCGTTCCTGATCATCGTCACCGCGTACCCGCTGTTCTGGCTGTTCATCAACTCGCTGAAGTCCAACAGCGACTTCCTGAACAACCCGTCGTACGCGTTCCCCGAGGTCTGGCAGTGGTCGAACTACCCGCTCGCGTGGGAGACCGGCAACCTCGGCGACGACGATCTCCAACTCGATCATCGTCACGATTCCGTCCCTCGCCCTCATCGTCATCCTCGGAACCGCCGCGGGGTTCGCACTCGAGATCCTCGTCTTCAAGGGCCGTGCCGCGATCCTGCTGCTGTTCCTGGCGGGCATCATGATCCCGGGCCAGATGATCGTGCTCCCGCTGTTCACCGCCTTCTTCGACATCGGCATCACCGGCACCTACCTGCCGATGATCTTGATCTACACCGCCTCCGGGCTCCCGCTCACCGTGTTCATGATGGCCACGTACTTCCGCGCCATCCCGCGCGAGATCTTCGAGGCCTCGACGCTCGACGGCGCCTCCATGATCCGGGCCTTCTTCTCCATCGGGCTGCCGATGATGCGCAATGCCGTCCTGACCGTCGCGATCGTGCAGTTCTTCCTCATCTGGAACGACCTGCTGATCGCCCTGATCTTCGGCGGGAAGAAGTCCCTCAACACCATCCAGGTCGGACTGCTGAACTTCTCCGGCGAGTACGGGGCCATCAACTACGGGCCCCTGTTCGCAGCGATCTGCATCACCTCCGGCGGCATCCTGATCCTCTATCTGTTCCTCAACCAGCAGATCATGAAGGGCCTCGCGGCCGGAGCGGTCAAGGGCTGATGCGTCTGTTCTGCGTGGCGTCGCGAGGCGCCGGGGTACGACCGTGATCGTCGGCGTCACCGGCAGCGAGGGGAAGCTCGGGCGCGCGACAGTCGAGCGCCTGCGCAGCGCCGGCCACACCGTCGTCGGCTTCGACCTGCACGGACCGGCGGGCGCCGGCTTCACGCGCGTCGACCTGGGCGATTACGGCCAGACCCTCGACGCCTTCCTGGGTGTGACCGCGCGCCACGACGGCCTGGACGCCCTCGTCCACCTCGCGGCCGTGCCGGTGAACGGGCTCATCCCCGATGTGGCGACCTTCCAGAACAACGTGTCGGCTTCGTCGCACGTCTTCTTCGCCGCCTACCGCGCCGGCATCCGCACGATCGTGAGCGCGAGCAGCATCACGGCGATGGGCTTTCCATTCGACGTCCCTCCGCCCTTCCTGCCGCTGGATGAGACGCACACGGCGGCGTTCAACTCCTACGGACTGGGCAAGGTCGTCGAGGAGGCGATGGCTGCGCAGCTCGTCGGCTGGGCACCGGATGCCTCGATCACCGCCCTCCGGTTCACCAACGTCGTCGCCGCGGACGAGTACTCCACGTTCGAGCGCGCGGACGAGCCCGACTACCGGCGCGACCTCCTCGGGTCGTGGGTCGACGCTCGCGACGGCGCGGAAGCGGTGGCGCTCGCCCTTGCACACGCCCGGCCCGGCTTCGAGGTGTACAACGTCGCCGCGCCGGACTCCGGCAACGCAGCACCCTCGCGCGAGGTCGCGCAGCGGTGGTTCCCGGGCACGCCCCTGGCGGACGACCTCGGCGAGTACGAGTCGCTGGTGTCGACACGGAAGATCCGGGAGCGGCTCGGCTTCGCCGCCCGGCACGACTGGCGCTGATCCGTCCCCCGCGAGCACAACCCTCTTCGCCGGAGGAACTGACAACTTGAAACGTAACAATCCGTCCCTCGTGGACCTGAGAGGAACTCCCCTGATGACCGTCCGGATCGCCGCACCGAGCATCGAGCACCACCGCGCCGCCATCGGCATCGGCGAGAGCCGGCCGCGCCTGAGCTGGATCATCGAGAGCGCACCCTCGGGGTGGACCCAGGCCGCGTACGAGATCTCAGTGGAACGCGCCGGGGGCGCCGAGAGCGTGATGGTCGACTCCGACCGAGCAGGTTCTGGTCGACTGGCCGGTCGCCCCGCTGCACTCGCGCGAGCGAGCCGGCGTGCGGGTCCGGGTCGCCGGCGTCGGCGGCGGCTGGTCGGAGTGGAGTCCGGCCACGATCGTCGAGGCGGGCCTGCTCGAGCCGGACAGACTGGACGGCACGACCGGTCGGGGCGGCGTGGCCGGAGGATCGCGAGTCCGACGACCGACGCCCCTCGCTCGTCCGCACCGACTTCCACGTCGGCGACGGCCTCGTCTCGGCGCGTCTGTACGCGACTGCGCACGGTCTGTACGAGGCCGAGCTCAACGGGACCCGCGATCGGCGATGACACGCTCTCGCCCGGCTGGACCGTGTACCCCCAGCGACTGCGGTACTACACCTACGACGTGACCGACCTGGTGGCACCGGGCGCGAACGCGATCGGCGCCTGGCTGGGCGACGGCTGGTACCGCGGCCGGCTCGGCTGGCGCGGCGGCTTCCGCAACCTCTTCGGCGACGACCTCTCGTTCCTCGGACAGCTCGAACTCGACCTACGCCGACGGCCGTCGCGAGACGGTGGCGACGGATGCCGCGTGGAAGGCCGCGCCCTCGCCCGATCCTGCGCACCGGCATCTACGACGGCGAGGACTACGACGCTCGCCTCGAGCTCGACGGATGGTCGCTCGCCCGGCTTCGACGACGCGACGTGGGATGCCGTCGCCGTCCGCGAACGCGACCCGCGCACCCTCGTCGCACCGACCGCCCCGCCGGTGCGCTGCACCGAGGAGGTGCGTCCCGTCGACGGTGCTGACCTCGCCCTCGGGCGCACGCATCCTCGACTTCGGCCAGAACCTCGTCGGCCGCGTGCGCATCCACGTCGACGGGTCCGGCGGGGGCGACCGTGCGCATGCGCACCGCCGAGGTGCTGCAGGACGGCGAGGTGTACACGCGGCCCGCTGCGCGAGGCACGCTCGACCGACTCACTACACGCTCGCCGGTCGTGCGGACGGCGAGGAGTGGGAGCCGCGGTTCACGTTCCACGGCTTCCGCTACGCCGAGATCGACGGCTGGCCGGGCGACCTCGACGCCGCGGCGGCCGCCGGCGACCTCGTCGCCCGGGTGTACCACACCGACCTCGAGCGCACCGGCTGGTTCGAGACCTCCGACCCCCTGGTGAACCGCCTGCACGAGAACGTGGTCTGGGGCATGCGCGGCAACTTCGTCGACATCCCGACCGACTGCCCGCAGCGCGACGAGCGCGTGGGGTGGACCGGCGACATCCAGGTCTTCGCGCCCACCGCGTCCTTCCTCTACGACGCGTCGGGCATGCTGAGCGGCTGGCTTCGCGATGTCGCGGCCGAGCAGCTGCCGGACGGCACGATTCCCTGGTACGTCCCGGTGATCCCCGCGCACTACGATGTGGACCCCGATCCGCCCGGGCGCAGCGTGGGGCGACGTCGCGACGCTGACCCCGTGGACGCTGTACGAGCGGTTCGCCGATGCCGGCGTCCTGGAGGCCCAGTTCGACAGCGCGCGACGCTGGGTCGACCTGTCGTCGTCGCTGGCGGGCCCCGATCGACTGTGGAACACCGGCTTCCAGCTCGGCGACTGGCTCGACCCGGCCGCGCCGCCGCAGGACCCGTCCGATGCCGCGCACCGACCGATACCTCGTCGCGACCGCGTACTTCGCGAAGTCGACGCGCACGGTCGCGCAGATGGCGGCGGTGCTCGGCCGCACCGACGACGAAGCGCACTACGTCGCGCTCGCCGACGAGATCGACGCCGCGTTCGCCGCGGAGTACGTGCTGCCGGACGGCCGGATGACCAGCGACGCGCAGACCGCCTACGCGCTGGCGATCGCGTTCGACCTGATTCCGGATGCCGTCCGCCGCGACGCGGCCGGCGAGCGGCTGGCCGAGCTCGTGCGCGAGGCGCGGCAACCGCATCGCGACCGGGCTTCGTCGGCACGCCCGCTCGTCTCGGACGCCCTGACCCGGACCGGGCACCTCGACAAGGCCTACGACCTGCTGCTCGAGCAGGACTGCCCGTCGTGGCTGTACCAGGTCGTCATGGGAGCGACCACGGTCTGGGAGCGCTGGGACAGCCTGCTGCCCGACGGCAACGTCAACCCGGGCACGATGACCTCGTTCAACCACTACGCGCTCGGCGCCGTCGCCGACTGGCTGCACCGCGTGGTCGGCGGCCTGGCACCGGCAGCGCCGGGCTACCGCGTGGTGCGGTTCGCTCCGCAGCCGGGCGGGGGCCTCACCTCGGCATCGGCCCGGCACCGCGACGCCCTACGGCGAGGCGTCGATCTCGTGGCGCATCGAGGACGATCGGCTCGTCGTCGACGTCCGCGTGCCGGTCGGCGCGACGGGCATGCTCGAGCTGCCGGGCCTGCCTGCCGAGACCCTCGCGCACGGCAGCATCACCGCGAGACAGCGGTGATCGCCTCGCCGTCGGCTAGGCATCCGCGAGCCATTGTCTTGACGCTCGCGCCTCGCTTCGGTTACAGTGAATTGAATCGATTCACTAGCTTCGACGATCTCAACGAAGAGCCGCCATGACATCCCCCGCACGCATCTGCTTCCAGCTCCAGGTCAAACCCGAGCTGCTCGCCGAGTACGTCGAGCGCCACAGTCCGGTCTGGCCCGAGATGCTCGCCGAGATCGCGGCATCCGGGCGACGCAACTACTCGCTCTACCTCGCCGACGGCGGATCGCTGATCGGCTACTACGAGACCGACGACGACGCGGTCGCGCAGGCGTACCTCGCAGCATCCCCCGTCGCGGCGCGCTGGGAGGCCGAGATGGGCGCGGTTCTTCGTCGGCCTCGACGGGCCGACCCGACCAGGCCGCCACGCTCCTCACCGAGATCTTCCACCTCGAAGACCAACTGGGGATGCCGCCGCCTCCCACGCGACATCCATCACTCGACAACGAAAGCGACGCATCGTGAGCATCCTCTCCCCCGACATCCAGGCCACCCTCGAGCAGCAGGCCATCGAGCTGCCCTCGTGGGCATTCGGCAACTCCGGCACGCGGTTCCGCGTGTGGACGACCGGCGGCACCCCGCGCGACCCGTTCGAGAAGATCGCGGATGCCGCGGAGGTCAATCGCGTCACCGCCCTCGCCCCGAGCGTCGCGCTGCACATCCCGTGGGACAAGGTCGAGGACTACGACGTCCTGCGCCGCCACGCCGAAGACCTCGGCGTCGCGCTCGGCACGATCAACTCGAACACGTTCCAGGACGAGGACTACAAGTTCGGCGCGCTCACCCACGAGGACGACCGCATCCGCCGCAAGGCGATCGATCACCACCTCGAGTGCATCGACGTCATGGACGCCACCGGCTCGCGCGACCTGAAGATCTGGCTCGCCGAGGGCTCGAACTACCCCGGCCAGACCGACATGCGCGCCCGCCAGGACCGGCTGAACGACTCGCTCCGCGACGATCTACGAGCGACTGACCGGCGACCAGCGCCTCGTGCTCGAGTACAAGTTCTTCGAGCCGTCGTTCTACCACACCGACGTTCCCGACTGGGGAACCTCGTACGCGCAGGTCGCTACGCTCGGCGAGCGCGCCATGGTCTGCCTCGACACTGGCCACCACGCCCCCGGCACGAACATCGAGTTCATCGTCATGCAGCTGCTGCGCCTCGGAAAGCTCGGCTCGTTCGACTTCAACTCGCGCTTCTACGCCGACGACGACCTCATCGTGGGTGCGGCCGACCCGTTCCAGCTCTTCCGCATCCTCGTCGAGGTCATCCGCGGCGGGGGCCTGAACAACCCCGACGTGGCGTTCATGCTCGACCAGTGCCACAACATCGAGGCGAAGATCCCGGGCCAGATCCGCTCCGTGCTGAACGTGCAGGAGATGACCGCACGCGCACTGCTCATCGACCCGGCGGCACTGTCCGCCGCGCAGTCCGCGAACGACGTGCTGGCCGCACAGGCGGTGTTCATGGACGCGTTCTACACCGACGTCCGCCCGGCGCTGGCGGAGTGGCGCGAGTCGCGCGGGCTGCCGGCCGACCCGATGGCCGCGTTCGCGGCATCCGGATACCAGGAGAAGATCGAGACCGACCGCGTCGGCGGCGTGCAGGCCGGCTGGGGTGCCTGAGTTCCGATGACCGAGCCCTACTCCGCGGCCGGAGGACTCGTGCGGGTGTACCCGCCGACGACCCCGCCGGGCATGATCCCGAACGGCGCGGGTCTGGTCTGGGCGCACGGCGGCGGCTTCGCCGGCGGCGACCTCGACATGCCCGAGGCTGACGGGGTCGCGCGCGCCCTCGCGGCACGCGGAATCACGGTGGTGTCGGTCGACTACGCGCTCGCGCCGACGCGCGCCGCCTGGGCCGAATCGCTCGGTTTGCCGGCGAAGGACGGTGTGCACTTCCCCACGGCATCCGACGACGTCATCGCCGCGTTCCGCTGGGCGCTCGAGTCGGAGCTGTGCCCCGGCCCGTGGGCGCTCGGCGGCGCGAGCGCCGGCGCCAATCTGGCGACCGGCGCCACCCTGCGCCTGATCGCCGACGGCGGTCTGCCGCCCTCGCTCGTCGTGCTCGCCTACCCGACGCTGCTCGCCGTGCAGCCCGAGCCGGATGCCGCGCTCCGCGCCGCGCTCGACGCCGACCGCGAGGCGGACACGTTCGGCCCCGACGCCGTGCTCGGAATGTACGAGAACTACCTCGGCGGGCCGATCGACGGTGCTCCGCTCGCCGCGATCCCGGGACTGGCGACCCCCGAGGACCTCGTGCACTTTCCGCCGACGCTCATGATCAACGGCGAGGTCGACGAACTCCGCGTCTCGGGCGAGCACTTCGCGCGCACCCTCGCCGCCGCCGGATGCGACATCGTCGCGCTGACCGAGCCCGGCACCCGGCACGGCCACCTCAACCGTCCCGACCAGCCCGCGGTGGCGGCATCCATCGATCGCATCGCCGCCCGCCTCGCCAGCCTCCCAGCCAGCCCCTCGAACCCTCATCTCGCTGCGCGAGTCCACCCGCCCACGCCGCCCGAGTCTGTGGACTCGAGCTCCGATGCGTCGACTCGTGCCTCCGTCAACCTCCCCACCGAAGGATCACTCTCATGACCAACCCTGCTGCCGCGGCCCTGATCGAGCGCTCGAACCGCCTCGGTGCCGATCCGAAGAACACCAACTACGCCGGCGGCAACACGTCCGCCAAGGGCACCGAGACCGACCCGGTCACCGGCGCAGCCCGTCGAGCTGCTGTGGGTGAAAGGCTCGGGCGGCGACCTGGGCACCCTGACCGAGGCCGGACTGGCGGTGCTGCGCCTGGACCGGATGCGCGCCCTGGTGGACGTGTATCCGGGGCTGGATCGTGAGGACGAGATGGTCGCGGCGTTCGACTACTGCCTGCACGGCAAGGGCGGCGCCGCCCCGTCGATCGACACTGCGATGCACGGTCTCGTGGATGCCGCGCACGTCGACCACCTGCACCCCGACTCCGGGATCGCGATCGCGACCGCCAAGGACGGCGAGAAGCTGACGGAGAAGATCTTCGGCAGCAAGGTCGTCTGGGTGCCGTGGCGCCGCCCCGGGTTCCAGCTGGGACTGGACATCGCCGAGATCAAGGCGAAGAGCCCCGACGCGATCGGCTGCATCCTGGGCGGGCACGGCATCACCGCGTGGGGTGACACGTCCGAGGAGGCCGAGGCGAACTCACTGTGGATCATCGAGACCGCCCAGGCGTACATCGACGCGAACGGCAAGGCAGAGCCCTTCGGTTCCCCGCGTGACGGCTTCGGGGCCCTGCCCGAGGACGAGCGCCGCGCGAAGGCTGCGGCACTCGCCCCCACGATCCGCGGTCTGGCGTCGCACGACAAGCCGATGGTCGGGCACTTCACCGACGACCCCCGGGTGCTGGAGTTCCTCGCCTCCGCGAAGGCACCAGAGCTCGCCGAGCTCGGCACGAGCTGCCCCGACCACTTCCTGCGGACCAAGGTCAAGCCGATGCTGCTCGATCTCGCCGCGGACGCCTCTGTCGAGGACGCCGTTGCGCGGCTGAAGGAGCTCCACGAGGCCTACCGCGCCGACTACACCGCGTACTACGAGAAGCACGCGACCCCCGAGTCCCCGGCGATCCGCGGCGCGGACCCGCTCGTCGTGCTGGTGCCCGGCGTCGGCATGTTCAGCTACGGCGCGAACAAGCAGACCGCCCGCGTCGCCGGGGAGTTCTACCTCAACGCGATCAACGTGATGCGCGGCGCCGAGGCGCTCTCCACCTACTCCCCGATCTCGGATGCCGAGAAGTTCCGCATCGAGTACTGGGCCCTCGAAGAGGCCAAGCTGCAGCGGATGCCGAAGCCGAAGACCCACCAGGGCCGCATCGCGTTCGTCACCGGCGCGGCATCCGGAATCGGCAAGGCCATCGCGACCCGCCTCGCCGCCGAGGGGGCGTGCGTCGTCGTCGCCGACCTCGACCTGGAGAAGGCGCAGGCCGCCGCCGCCGAACTGGGCGGGACGGATGTCGCGATCGGCGTCGCCGCGAACGTCGCCGACGCCGAGGGAGTGCAGGCCGCGATCGACGCGACCGTGCTCGCGTTCGGCGGCGTCGACCTGGTCGTCAACAATGCCGGACTCTCGCTCTCGAAGCCGCTGCTGGAGACCACCGAGAAGGACTGGGACCTGCAGCACGACGTGATGGCGAAGGGCTCGTTCCTGGTCTCGAAGGCGGCCGCGAAGGCGCTCATCGAGCAGGGCATGGGCGGCGACGTGATCTACATCTCGTCGAAGAACTCCGTCTTCGCCGGCCCGAACAACATCGCGTACTCCGCGACGAAGGCCGACCAGGCCCACCAGGTGCGCCTGCTCGCGGTCGAGCTCGGCGAGTACGGCGTGCGCGTCAACGGCATCAACCCCGACGGGGTCGTCCGCGGTTCGGGCATCTTCGCCTCGGGCTGGGGTGCCAACCGCGCCGCGACGTACGGCGTCGACGAGCAGGACCTCGGCAAGTTCTACGCCCAGCGCACCATCCTCAAGCGCGAGGTCGTGCCCGAGAACGTCGCCGACGCGGTCTTCGTGCTGACCGGCCCCGAGCTGACCCGCACCACCGGCCTGCACATCCCGGTCGACTCCGGCGTCGCCGCCGCCTTCCTGCGATGACGGCCTTCGCTTCGGCACCCGCGGGGGCCGACTGCGACGCATTTCGCCCGCCGCTGCAGTTTCCTGCTTCTGCCCGTACGAATATGTGTGGCAGAAGCAGGAAAGCGACGCAATCGCACCGGGGCGCAACCCGATGAGCACCGCCGCAGTCGCCGCGGTCGACCTCGGCGCCACGAGCGGGCGCGTCATGGTCGGGCACGTCGGCCCCGACACGCTCGAGGCGACCGCCGTCGCACGCTTCCCGAACGAGCCGGTGCAGACCTCCGACGGGCTGCACTGGAACATCCTCGGGCTGTACGGCGCGGCCGTGAACGGCCTCCGCGAGGCGTTCCGTGCCGAGCCCGCGATCCGGAGCATCGGCGTGGACTCGTGGGCGGTCGACTACGGCCTGCTTCGCGCCGGACGACTCCTCGGTAACCCGTTCCACTACCGCGACTCCCGCACCGAGCGCGGCGTCGAAATCGTGCACGGGCGGATGCCGCACGCAGACCTGTATGCCCGCAACGGGCTGCAGTTCCTCCCGTTCAACACGGTGTACCAGTTCGCCGCCGAGCCGCGCGACGTCCTCGATTTCGCCGACTCGGCGCTGCTCATCCCCGACCTCTTCGGATTCTGGCTGACCGGCCAGGCACGCGCCGAGCAGACGAACGCGTCGACCACGGGTCTGCTGCGGGCGGGCGGCGGGTGGGACGAAGAGCTCATCGCCACCCTCGGACTGCCGCGCGGCATCCTGCCGTCGCTCATCCAGCCCGGCGAACGCCTGGGCGCACTGCTGCCCGGCGTCGGCACATCGATCGGGGCGGGCCCGGACGTCGCGGTGACCGCGGTCGGCTCGCACGACACGGCCTCGGCGGTGGTGGCGGTTCCCATGCGACCGGATGCCGCGGCGTACATCTCCTGCGGAACGTGGGGGCTGGTCGGCGTGGAGGTCGAGCGGCCCGTGCTGACCCCCGAGGCGCTCGCGGCGAACTTCACGAACGAGGGCGGTGTCGACGGGCGCATCCGGCTGCTGCACAACATCATGGGCCTGTGGGTGCTGAGCGAGGCCGTGCGCACGTGGGAGCGCGCAGGGCACCCGATCGACCTGCCGACGCTCCTCGATTCGGCCGAGGAGGTCACCTCGGAGGTGCCCGTCGTCGACATCAACGATCCCCGCTTCCTTCCGCCGGGCGACATGCCGAGCCGCATCGACGCGTGGTGTGCCGAGCACGGGATCGCCCCGCCGCGCACCCGTGCCGAGTACGCCCGCAGCATCGTGGAGTCGCTCGCCCAGGCGTTCGCGGAGGCCGCGCACGAGGCGGGCCGCATCGGCGGCGTCGACGTGCGCATGATCCACATCGTCGGCGGCGGGTCGCTCAACGAGCTGCTCTGCCAGCGCACCGCCGACCGCTCCGGACTGCCCGTCCTGGCCGGCCCGGTCGAGGCGACGGCGCTGGGCAACGTGCTCATCCAGGCGCGCGCGCTCGGCTCGGTGACCGGCTCGCTCGAGGCGCTGCGCGACCTCGTCGCCCGCACGCACGCGCCCAGGCGGTACGAGCCGCGCGCGTGAGCGAGTACTCCGCGGCATTCGACTCGACGCGGGCCAGCGCCTTCCCGATCACGCACACCCCGACGACGCATTCAGCGGCACGTCGTGCGTGGGGGCGTCGATCTCGCGCTCGGCTTCGCCATCCTCGTGGTCGAGCACGGCGCAGTGAAAGTGAGCACGGCATCCGGGACCGATGTCCGGGTCGTGCGCGGCGCCACCGTCGCCGTCCCGCACGCCGCGGGCGCGATCACGGTGCCGGGAATGGGACCGTCCTGGTCTGCCGCCCGCCCCGCCCGGCTCAGATGTAGCGGCGCGTCGACCTCCGGTACGCACGGTACTCGCCGCCGAATGCGCGCTCCAGCGCGTGCTCCTCGCGGAGCACCTCGCGATGGACTTCCATCGAAGCGGCCGCGGCGCCGATCAGCAGCCAGACGGACCGCATCAGCACCGCCAGCCCGAGGAGTCCGAGCGACCACGCGAGGTACATCGGGTTGCGGCTGACGGCGAACGCCCCGGTCCGCACGAGCTTGTCTGTGCGATCGACGGTGGCACCCGTCCGGGATGCCGAGGCGACCGCCCACGACCCGAGCGTCACCGCGCCGGCGATGACAGCCACGCCGGCGACGGCTCCTGCCCGGCGTGGGATGGGGAGGCGGCGCGGCGCGATCACGGAGAGGAGGGTGCCGGCGCCGAGTGCGATCAGGTGCGCCTGCGGGAGAGGCACGTTCCTCCACCACCGCGGCCGAGGACCGGTGGCGGTTGTGCCGGGTGCTGCGTTCGCGCACATCACGCCTCGCGCGTGATCGTCACTTTCACGTGCAGCTGCGACTTGAACGGCCCCGCGTACACCCCTCGCAGCGGAGGGACATCGTTGTAGTCGCGCCCGCGGCCGACCAGCACGTGCCGATCCCCGATGTCGATGTTGTTGGTGGGGTCGAACCCCTGCCACTCGCCGGCGAACCACTCCACCCACGCGTGGGACTCACCGGTGACCGGCACCCCCACGTCCGTCTCGGGTCGCGGGTGGAAGTAACCCGACACGTAGCGAGCCGGGATGCCGACCTCGCGCAGCGCGCCGAGCGTGACGTGGGCGATGTCCTGGCAGACGCCCTTCCGGGCCTCCCACGCATCGGCGGCGGTCGAGTGCACGCCCGTGATGCCGTGCATGTACTCGACGGCGTTGCCGACGGCCATCGCGATCTCGTGGGCCGCAACCCCCGGGCGACCGTGCTGACCCGCGATCGTCCGCGCGATCTCGGCGATCTCGGGATGCGGCCGCGTGCGGGTGGTCTGGCCGGTCTGCTCGACCGTCTCGATCGACCGGGACACCTCGGTGCCCAGCTGGTCCCACGAGATGTCGACATGCGACATCGGCCGCGGGCGCACCTCGACGAGCGAGCGGGCGGAGATGGTCAGCGCCGCGTGCGGCGAGAGCACGTCGAATGCGGCCACCCGTGTGCCGAAGTAGTCGATGTACTGGTTCACGGACGTGGAGGGCTCGATGTCGAGCGCCGAGCTCAGGACGAACTGGGTGTCGGTCGAGCTCGGCAGCATCCGCGCCTCGTTGTACGACGCCGACACGTCGCCCTGGTACGAGAACCCGGTCTGGTGCTCGATGCGGAGTCTTTTCATGAGTGCCGCCTCGGCGGTCGGGGGGCGTGGTATCGGTGAGCCCGTCGAACCACCATCACGAGATCTCTCCGATCCAGCTCGGCTCGGCCTGCGTCGGGAAGAAGCGCTGCTTGATCGCCTCGGATGCCTCGCGCGTGACCTTCTGCACAGCCTGCATGTGCTGGGGCAGCTCGCCGAGGATCTCGCTGATCGGGCGGTACTCGAGGTCGTTGCGGATCTGCCCCAGCGCGCGCAGCACCGTGTTGGAGTGACCGACCCGATCGGCTCGGGGGTCGATCGCGCTCATGCAGTCCTCCGCGCGCTGGATCGAGTAGATGATCGACCGGGGGAACAGACGGTCCAGAAGCAGGAACTCCGCAGCGTTGCGGGCGCTCGGCATCCCCCGGTAGGTCCGAAGGTATGCCTCGTACGCCCCGCACGACCGGAGGATCGTCGTCCACGACGGTCCGGACGCCTCGGTCAGCGACCGTGTCGCGAGCAGGCGCGCCGTCATGTCGGCGCGTTCGATGCTGCGGCCGAGCGTGAAGAACTGCCACGCCTCGTCCCTGCTGGTGGACGAGTCGACGATGCCGACCGCGAGCGCGGAGCGCTCCCGCACCCACTGGAAGAATCCGTGCACCTTGTCGGTCTGCAGGCGTCGCGGCATCCGGGAGTTGGTCGTGTTGAGCGTCTCCCACAGTTCGGTCGAGACGATCTCGCGGGCGCGGCGGGCGTTCTCGCGCGCGGCGGTCAGCGCGTAGGCGATGGATGCCGGATTGCCCCGGTCGACGGCCAGCTTCGAGAGGACGTCCTCGCGGCGGACGGTCTCGCCGGGGGCCGGCGGGATGGAGCCCATGACCAGCAGGAGCGAGCGGCACGCGGTGTCCTCGTCGATCCAGGGGTCTTCGAGCAGCAGCTGCAGGTGCACGTCGAGGATGCGGGCGGTGCCGTCGCTGCGCTCGATGTACCGGCCGATCCAGAAGAGGGATTCGGCGATGCGGCTCAGCACGCCGCACCGTCCATGTTCGGTCCCTGAGCCTGCCGAAGGGTCGACGACTCGGCAGGCTCGGCGACCAATGGCCCGGTCGTTGAGCGAGGAGCGGAGCGACGAGACGAAACGCCCGAGCCCTGCTGCTGCTGTTGATGTCCTCGGCCCTGCTGCTGCTGTTGCTGCTGCTGCCCCGGACCCTGCTGCTGTTGCTGCTGCTCCTGCTGCTCGACGCGCGTGCGCGGGCGGTCCTGCGGCGAGTGGGTCGGCTCCGGCTGGCCGTCGTAGATGATCGGGATCGCCGCGGTGATCGTCGCGGCCTGGTCGGCGACGAGGCCCGCCAATCCGCTGCCCTGCCCGTACTCGACGTGCGACGGTGCGGAGCCGCCGACGATCCACGTGTCCTTCGAGCCGCCACCCTGACTCGAGTTCACGACGAGCTGGCCCTCCGGCAGCGCGACCCGGGTGAGTCCTCCCGGGAGCACCCAGACATCCTCGCCGTCGTTGACCGCGAACGGCCGCAGGTCGGCGTGCCGGGGACGCATCCCGTCCTCCACGAGCGTGGGGATGGTCGAGAGCATGACCACCGGCTGCGCGATCCAGCCGCGCGGATCGGCCCGCAGACGCCCACGCAGTTCGTCGAGTTCGACGCGCGAGGCGTCGGGACCGACGACAAGACCCTTGCCGCCCGATCCGTCGACGGGCTTGACGACGAGCTCGTCGAGCCGGTCGAGCACCTCCTCGAGCGCGCCCGGATCCTCGAGCCGCCACGTGTCGACGTTCTTGAGGATGGGCTCTTCGGCGAGGTAGTAGCGGATGAGGTCGGGAACGTAGGTGTAGACCAGCTTGTCATCGGCGACGCCGTTGCCCACGGCGTTGGCGATGGTGACGTTGCCGAGCCGCGCGGCGAGCATGAGGCCGGGCGCCCCGAGCATCGAGTCCGCGCGGAACTGCAGTGGATCGAGGAAGTCGTCGTCGACACGGCGGTAGATGACGTCGACGCGCTTGGGGCCGCGAGTCGTGCGCATGAACACCTTGCCGCCGACGCAGAGCAGGTCGCGACCCTCGACGAGCTCGACGCCCATCAGCCGGGCGAGCAGAGTGTGCTCGAAGTAGGCGGAGTTGTACACGCCGGGTGTCAGCACGACCACGTTCGGGTCTTCGACACCGGGTGGTGCGGAGGCGCGGAGCGCGGCAAGCAGCTTGTTCGGGTAGTCGCCGACCGGGCGGACGCGCATCGACACGAACAGCTCGGGCAGCGTCTGCGCCATGACGCGGCGGTTCGAGATGACGTAGCTGACGCCCGACGGCACCCGCACGTTGTCCTCGAGCACACGCATCTCGCCGTGCTCGTCGCGGATCAGGTCGATGCCCGACACCTGGATGCGCACGCCGTTGGAGCTGTGGATGCCCGCGGCCTGTCGATAGAAATACTGCGAGGACGCGATCAGGGCCGCCGGAAGCACTCCGTCGCGCACGCAGTGCTGGCGACCATAGGCGTCGTCGAGGAAGGCCTCGAGTGCACGCACGCGCTGCTTCACACCGGCCTCGACCCGCGACCACTCGTCGAACGTGATCACGCGGGGAACGGCATCCAGGGGGAAGGGTCTCTCCTCGCCGGCGAAGTCGAACGTCACACCCTGTGCGAGGTACGAGCTCGCGAGCGACTCGGTGCGACCGCGCAGCTCCTCCTGGGTCATCTGCGCGAGCGCCTGATACAGCTCGCGGTACGCCTCGCGGGACTCGGCGGCCTCGCCGGGATGAGACGGGCTGCCGAACATCTCGTCGAATGCGGGGGTGCCGGACGCCGTCTTGCGAGGCGCCAGCGTGGAGCCGTAGCCGTCGAACAGATCACCCATGCGACGACTCTAGTCCGGGGCGTGTTGCCCGCATGTTTCGGGATTCAGCGCGGTTCTCCCGCGCTGATGCGCCCCCGCTGAATCGCCGCGAGCGTAGGCTCGAGCCGTGGCGGCGAGGGCGATGGGTGGGCGGTTCGCGGCGGCGGTGGCCGGTGTGGCGGCAGCGGTGCTGGGGGCGGGGCTGGGAGAGCTCACCGCCGCGCTCATCGCTCCTGAGGCGAGCCCCTTCGCGGGCATCGGCGCGGCACTGATCGACCTGGCGCCGACATGGGCGAAGGATGCCGCCATCGCGCTGTTCGGCACCAACGACAAGATCGCGCTCCTGGTGGGGATGGGCATCGTGCTCGTGCTGCTCGCGGCGGTCATCGGGCTGATCGAGCGGCGCTGGCCGCCCGGGGGCATCGCGGCCATGGTCGTGATCGGCGGTCTCGGCGGATTCGCCGTGGCGACCCGGCCGAACGCCGATGCGCTGGCCTGGATGCCCTCCGTGCTCGCCGGTGTTCTGGCCGCTGTGGCACTCGCGCAGCTGATGCCGCGGATACCGGGGCGGCTGCGAGTGGCGCCGATCGCGGTGCCGGACCGGGCCACCCTCCCCGAACCGGATCCCGCCGAGGAGGCCACCCCTGTCGCGCGGCGGACCTTCCTGGCCTGGACGCTCGGCACCGCCGCGGTCGGCGTGCTGGCCGCCGTCGGCGCATCGATGGTGCGCACCGGAGTGCACGCAGTGACCGTCGTCCGGGATGCGCTGAGCCTGCCCGCGGCTGCGGTGGTCGCGGCACCCGTCCCCGAGACCGCCGAGCTCGGTATCGCAGGCCTCGCGCCCGTCATCACGCCGAACGCGGAGTTCTACCGGATCGACACGGCGCTGCTGGTGCCTCAGGTCAATCCCGCCGAGTGGACCCTGCGGATCCACGGACTGGTGGCCTCCGAGGTGACGATCACCTGGGACGAGCTGATCGCCCTGCCCCTCACGGAGAGCGTCACCACGCTGGCGTGCGTCTCGAACGAGGTCGGGGGTGAGCTGATCGGCAACGCGCTGTGGCTCGGCTATCCGATCCGCGACCTGCTCGCGCGGGCTGCGCCGACGGCCGAGGCCGACATGGTCCTCTCGAGATCCATCGACGGATTCACGGCGAGCACGCCGCTCGAGGTGCTGACGGATGCCCGCAACGCGATCCTCGCGATCGGCATGAACGGCGAGCCGCTGCCGCCCGAACACGGCTTCCCGGTGCGGATGGTCGTGCCGGGCCTGTACGGCTACGTCTCGGCGACAAAGTGGGTCACCGAGCTCGAGGTGACGCGCTTCGATCGCGCCACCGCCTACTGGACGACCCGCGGCTGGTCCGACCGCGCTCCGATCAAGCTCCAGTCGCGCATCGACGTGCCCCGGAAGGGACAGGGGCTGAAGGCGGGTGAGACCGTGATCGCCGGGGTCGCCTGGCAGCAGCAGGTGGGCATCGCCGGCGTGGAGGTGCAGATCGACGAGGGCCCCTGGCAGCCGGCGACGCTGGCTACCCCGATCTCGACCGATACGTGGGTGCAGTGGTCGATCCCCTGGACGGCGACCGCCGGCGACCACGTTCTGCGCTGCCGAGCGACGAACGCGGTCGGCGAAGTGCAGACCGAGACGCGTTCCCGCACCGACCCCGACGGCGCCACCGGCTGGCACGAACGCTTCGTGACCGTCTTCGCCTAGGATTCGACCCGCCGGCCTCTCCGCCGAACCCATGGCTCCCGCGCGAACCCATCCGTTCCCGCGCGCCGGAAGCTATGGGCTCGCGGAGAGGGGTGGTTGGTTCGCGGCCGGCTGAGGATGGTGTGCGACGACTCAGTCGGCGAGCACCAGCGTGAGAGACCCGCTCGGGCTATGCGGTGGCGGTGCGGAGGCCGTACACGGACTCGTGCCAGGGGATCACGAATCTCTTCGCCTCATTGACGATGAGGTAGAGCACAAGTCCGATGAGCGACAGCAGCAGAATCAGCGCGAAGGTTCTCGCGGCGTCCAGAGAGTTCATCGCAGACACGACCAAGTTGCCGAGGCCGTTGTTGCCGCCGAGATACTCGCCGACGATCGCGCCGATGGTCGCCAGGACGATGCCCACCTCCATGCCGGCGAAGAGGTACGGCTGGAGGCTCCGCATGTCGAGCTGGAAGAACGTCTGGCGCTTGGTCGCGTTGAGGCTCGTCATGACCTCTCGGTGCCCCTGCTCGACGGAACGGACTCCCAGCAGCACATTGAGCATGATCGGGAAGAACGCAAGCAGGGCCGAGAGGACGATCTTGGAGGTCAGGCCGAACCCGAACCAGATCACGAACAGCGGCACGAAGGCCACCTTCGGCGCGACCTGGGCGATCACGATGAGCGGTCGCAGGCTGATCTCGAGCCAGGGGATCTTGCCGAGCAGCACGCCGACGGTCACGCCGAACACGACGGCGATCAAGAAGCCGATGACGACCTCACTCACCGTCACGACGACGGCTGACCAGGTGCGCGGCTCGGAGAGCAGCTGGACGAAGGACTCCGCAACCGCCTGCGGCGGAGGGAAGATGAACGGGTTGACGTTGAAGAACGTCACGATCGCCCACCACAGGAAGATGATCACGATCACCAGCGACGGCGTGACGATCCACGGCAGCATCTTCAGCGTTCGGGGGGACATGTCATTCCTCCTCGTCAAGGTCGCGACGCAGGATGCGCACGATCTCGTTGAATTCAGGGGTCGTCGTGACCTCGACGGCGCGAGGCTTGGGGAAGTCTGCCGGCAGGATCTGGCGGATGCGGCCGGGGCGCGGGGTCATATGCACGACGCGGTCTGCGAGGAAGACCGCTTCTGGGATGTCGTGGGTCACGAACACCACCGTCGAGTTCGTATCGAGCACGATGCGCTGCAGCTCCAGATTCATCCGCTCGCGGGTGAGCGCATCCAGCGCACCGAACGGCTCGTCCATCAGGAGCAGCTCCGGCTCGGTGCTCAAGGCTCGCGCGATGGCGGCCCGCTGACGCATTCCGCCGGAGAGCTCTCGAGGGTACGAGCGCTCGAAGCCCGCCAGCCCGACCAGAGCGGCGAACTCAGCGGCCCGTTCGCGGCGTTCGATCTTGCCCATCCCGCGCAGCTTGAGCGGGAGGGCGATGTTGTCCAGCACCGAGAACCAGGGGAAGAGGTTGCTCTCCTGGAAAACGAACCCCAGTTTCGTGACGGCGGACGGCTCGACGTGGCTCCCGCGCCACAGTGAGTTGCCGTCGACCTCGATGGTGCCGGCGCTGGGCGGAAGCAGACCACCGATCATGCGCAGGAGCGTGGTCTTGCCGCAGCCGGACCGGCCGATCAGTGCGACGAAGTCACCGCGCTCGATTGTCAGATCGATACCCGAGACGGCGTGGGTGACGCCGTTGCGGGTGTGGAAGTCGCGTCCTACGTCCTGAATGCGCAGCCGCGGGGGCTCGACCGGGGTGATGGGCGGCGCAGTCGGCATGAGCGTCTCATTCTTCATCAGGCGATGCTGCCTCTCGTGTGTGTATCCCGTGCCCGCTCCGCCCACAAGGCGGGTGGGGCGGGCACGGGAGGAGTGTGCGATCAGTCAGTCGGCAGGTAGTCGTTCGTGATCCACTCCAGCGGGTCCTTGTCTCCCTGGACCAGGCCGGACTTGGCGTACGTCTCGTAAGCGGCGGTCCAGGCGTCGAGGTCGTTCTCGAGCAGCGGGACCTCCCCGTCGGGATCCACCCAGGTCTCGTTGGTGTAGACCTCCAGAGCGGCTTGGGCTACCTCGTCGTCGTCGAGCGCCGCGAAGGTGAAGTCGCCGCTGTCACGGAGGATCTGAAGGACGTTCTCGTAGCCGTTCTTCTCGTCGTCGATGACGAACTGCGTCGCCTCCTTGATCGCGGAGAGGAAGGCCTGAATCTCCTCGACCCGCTCGGGGTTCTCGAGGTTGGACTTCGTGGTGATCCAGGCCTGCAGGTCGGGCGCGTCGCCCAGCCCGGCGGGACTGACGACCGCGTCGGGGTTCTGACCGGCGAGCGCGATCGAGGTGTCGAGGCTCACGATGTAGCCGGCGAGCTGCTCCTGCTTCACGAGTTCGAAGGTCGCTCCCGTGACCGGAACCGCCTGGCGGGTCACCGAGTCGCGCGGGATGTCGGATGCGTCGAGGGCGAGGTTGAGCATCTTCTCGCTCGTTCCGCCGATCGAGCCCATGCCCATGACCTCACCTTCCATGTCGGCAGGGGATTCGATCGGATTGCCTTCGGCCGAGGCGACCCGGAGGTTCGACTTGTACGCCATGGTGCCGATCGCCACGATGGGCTGGTCCTGCTCCATGGCGGGGAAGACGTCCACGGTGCTGGCACGCGTGATCGGCGTCGCGCCGCCGAGGAGGGTCTGGATCGCGGCGGAGGTGCCCTGCACCGGCTGAAGCTGGACGTCGAGGCCGTGCTTCTCGAAGTAGCCGCCGGCGGAGGCGAACATCTCGGGCGTGAAGGTGAACGACTCGAGCGGGAGGAAGGTGACGACCACCATCTTCGTGAGCTCGGGCTCGGACGCAGCCTCGGTGCCGCTTGGCGCGGCCGACCCGTTGGAACATGCTGAGAGCGCGAGCGCTCCGGCCGCGATGGCGGCGGCGGCGATGTGGGCGATCCGCCTCTTCGGGGATCGTGCGGTGAGGGGTGTCACTGATGTGATCATGCCTGACTCCTCTGTCGGGTTGCACGTGCCCGCGGCGTCGCGGGCGCGAATTCGAGTCTGCCTATTTCGGTGTTGAGGCTCCACCGGACTTTTCATTGAGTGAAACCCTGCGACGGGCAGCCTGGGCGAGAATCGTGACGATCCCGGAGTCGCCGTCGACACGCACGAGATCGCCTGTCCTCATCATTTCGAGCGGGTCGGGTGTGGCTTCGACGACGGTCGGCACCCGCGTGACGATGGCACCCAGCACCGCTTTCGTCGTGATCACCTGGAAGACCATCGCCGCGGGAGCAGTGCCCATCAGGCGGGTGCTCTGGAAGAAGCCGGACCAGCCGGACGAGCCCTTGGCGCCGGGGAAGACCAGCACCTTGCCGGTGAAGCACACCCCGAACAGCTCATGGCGAGGCTCGATCACGGTGCCCGTGGCGACGTCGATTCCGCCGAAGCCCGAGATGGGATCGCGGGTGACGAGCGCCTCGGCCTCGACGACGCCGGGCACGATGCCTCGCCCACGCAGTTCGATCACGGGCGCAGGTCTCCGCGCCATCGTCCTGTGACGGCCGCATCGATGCACTCGTCCAGCGTGCCGAACCATGCCTCGATGCCGAGGATGGCCGGCAGGTAGTGCGCCTGCTTCGCCGAGTCGGTGGCGAACACGCGCGTACCCGGCGGGGCCGCCTTCGACATCGCCGGGCACGAGTCGGTCAGCACGTGACCGCCGGCCGCGGTGATGATGCGCGTGTAGCCGTTGCGATCTGCCATGGTCCGCAGCGCGCCGGGAGTCATCACCCAGAGCTCGGTGCCGGCGTGCAGGCGGCGGCCGTCCAGCAGCTCGGCGATCCGGGCGACCTGGTCCAGCGATGCGTGCGGACAGCCGAGCAGCACGAAGTCGACATCGGTGCACTGGCCCTGGCCGTTGAGCGTCTCGTAGACCCAGCGCCGCTCGCGGGCGCCGTAGGTACGCGCCTTCGGAACGGTCGACCCGCCGAATGCGGCCTCCAGCGTGGGTGCCTCGGGAGTGATGCCGGGCATGTGATAGAGCTCCACTCCCCCGGAGGTGGCCGTGGCGGCACCGAAATGCTTCAGGTCCGACAGATCGGGCTGCCTGAGCAGACCGGTCACCGCCGGACGCGCCTCCTGAACCTGCTCGCCCACGAAGTAGCCGAGCATCCCCCACTCCTGGAACGTGTCGATCTCGACGTCCGCGCGGATGAGGTCGGTGGCGAACCGGTTCTCGGGCAGATGATTGCCCCAGTAGGGGATCTTTCCGGTCAGCCCGGCGGCGCCGGTGGAGGCCGCCCCCTCGCAGTTGGTGCGGGCGCCGAGGACGGAGTTGCAGTAGACCACCGCGGAGGATTCCATCCACGCGCAGTGCTCGCCGCGGACCGGGAGATTTCCGACCTGGTACGGCGTGCACGTCGCGAGGATGTTGACTCCGCGCTCACTGAAGTACGACTCGGCGTCCGACTGAAGCGCGATCGAGCTGTCGGGATACGCGGTCAGACCGGCGGCGTCCTTGCCGAAGCCGTGCTGCAGCTGGCACGTCGGCACCTTCATGCGCGGGATCTCGATGTCCTTGTCGCAGTCGAGGTTGATCACGGCGTACGCGCGGGCCCAGCCGCCCTCCTCGACGAGCTTGGCCTTCGCCGGCGACGGCTGGGTCATGGTGCCCGCGACGTTGCGCGTGTCGACGAGTCGCTCTGCGCCGAGAGCTGCGCCGTAGCGGATAAGAAGGTCCATTGCCGCCGCGACGGCGTCGCCCTCGGCGCCGTCGCGCATCCCGAGTTCCTCGTCGGTGAGCTTCATGTCATCTCCGGGCGCCGGCGTACGGTGCGCCTAGTGTCCGCCTCCGGGAAGCTCGACGGAATCGACGGAGTACGGTGTGGACTCCAGTGCCGCGGACATGATCGCCTGCATCACCGGCTGAGGCACGAGGCAATCTGCGCACGCGGCTTCGGTCGCCTCGATGCGCACGGCGATCCGGTCTGCCCCGGTCGCCGACCAGGTGAGCACGTAGCCGTCCGTGGCCATCATGTCCGTGAACTGCTTGAGGGCGGCGTCCACCGCGACCGCGTCGATGACATCCGACATCAGAGACCTCCGACCTTGCTGTACGAATACGGGTGCTCGCGCGGGGGGTTGAGCGTGAAGACCTCGACGACGGCCGAGACGCCCGCGTTGTTCGCCCCCGCGACCATGATCTGAACCGAGCTCGGGTGGCTGATCGCCCGGACGACATCCGGCTCGTCGGACGCGCTGGCGGTGTCGGGCATCGAGTCGGGATGACTCGACGACAGGCGCCACCGCGTCTTCTGCGAGAGCGCATCCTTGCCGACATCGACGAGGTCCGACCGAGGGCGCACCGCGTGGGTGAAGACGAAGTTGCGCAGGTCGTCCTTGGTCCAGCCGGCAGCCGCGAAGACGGCGGCATGCTCGGGCACGACCACGAGCAGAGCGCTCGTGTACTCGTGGATCAGGGCGCCCGTGCGACGGATGCTGTCGACGAAGTCGAGAGCGAGCTGCTCGGGCTCCATCGTGTGGCGTGCCTCGATGTGCATGACGGACCGGATCACGTATGCGGTCACGACGCTGTCGGACCGGTCGAATCCGTATTCAGTGTGAAGAGCGGGCCACGGGCTCTCCTCCTCGTTCTCCGCGATGCAGGCCGAGTACTTCGCCGGCGTCCCCTGAGTCGCCTGGTCGAGCTTGTGGGGATGCAGGCCGAACACGTTGATGCAGGCGAGCCGGATCGCTCGGCCGATCGTCGCGTTGGCACGGAATCCAGAACCGAAGATGTTGCCCCGGCTGTTCAGGCCGATCTCCTCGCGGATGGGGCCGTTGACGACCAGGAACGGCGCCGTGCCGGTCGTGCTCTGCCAGATTCCCCTGGCGGGGTGGGGCTCCTTGGCGATCGCCTCCCATGCCGCCAGCACCACCGGGAAATACTCCGGGCGGCATCCGGCCATCGCGGCGTTGATCGCGGCCAGGCGCACGGTGAGGTGCCGGTTCAGGTGGGTGATGGTGAAGAGGACTTCTTCCGGATCACGCCCCACCGTCGCGAGGAACTGGTCCACGTACGTCTCCGTCGCGGGCACGACCGGCAGCCCGTCGGTCCACTCCTTCGCCCAGTAGTACTCCAAGACCTCGCGGACCTTGTCGGCGTCGACCTCGGGTGGCGCCACTTCTTCTTCCAGCGTCGATGTGCTCATCTCAACCCTCAACTCCTAGAATCCGCAGTACGTCGGGCATCGCGGTCAGCGCACGTTCGCGCACCTCTGCAGCGCTGAGGCTCGCCATCGGATGCCGCACCGCGTAGAAGTCGAAGCCCGGGAACCCTTGAACCTGCGCCATGGCCCGTCCCGACATCAGGAAGGAGTCGGAGGTGATGCTCACCGTCGGGATGCCGGCGCGTTCGAACATGATGCCGTCCGCGACGGTGGCGGCGCTGCACGAGCCGCAGTCGCCCACCGCGGTGATCACGACGTCGCACTCGTCCACGATCTGCTCGAGCAGCGAGTCGCTGACGGGTGTGCCGAAGTAGTCCTTCGTGTACAGCCTCGCCTCGCCGGCGCCGTGGTGCTGCTGCAGCTGACTCGCGATCTCCTCCAGGAGCATGGTCGAATTCGGCTTCGTGTTGTCGAGCAGGCCGATCGTGAGCCCCCGAAGGCTCACGGGGCGCGGCGAGAGCGTGCTGTCCTGCGCACCATCGTCGGTTCCGGTCGGGTCGAGCAGGAGCTCGTGAGTTGCCATTCGGACACTCCTCTTTCATCGCGGTCCTAAGCTGCCGTTCAATATGTCATCCGGTACGGAGTCAGCCCCACCCGAGATTTCACTGGGCGAAAAGACTCCTGCCCTCAGGCCTGGATCGCGGCCAGGATTCTGAGTGTCGTCCCACAGAGATTCGAGGATCCTCCCGTGCGCACATCCATCCCCGCGACGATGCAGGCAGCCGTCCTGACCGCCGGCGATGCGACGCGCCTGCAGGTGATGGAGATCGCCACGCCGAGCCCGCGCGCCGGCGAGGCGCTGCTCGAAGTCATCGCGTGCGGCGTGTGTCACACCGACCTGCATGTGATCAAGGGCGAGGTCGCATTTCCGCGCCCCGCGGTCCTCGGCCACGAAGTGAGCGGGCGGATCGTCGCGTTGGGGGCGGACGCACGCGCGGACGCGGATCTGCAGATCGGCGATCTGGTCGCCGCCGGCTTCATCATGCCGTGCACGGAATGCGAGCAGTGCCGCCGCGGCCGCGACGACCTGTGCGTCCATTTCTTCGCCCAGAACAGGCTGCGTGGCACGCTCTACGACGGTGAGAGCCGGCTCGCCATGCCCGACGGCTCGTTCCTCGCGATGTACTCGATGGGGGGCCTGGCACAGTACGCCGTCGTTCCGCTCTCAGCGCTCACCCGCATCCCGGCCGGGCTCGACCCCGAGACGGCCTGCATTCTGGGCTGCTCCGGTCTCACCTCCTACGCCGCCGTGTTCCGAGCGGGGGAGGTCGCGCCGGGCGACGCTGTTGCGATCGTCGGCGTGGGCGGGATCGGGTCGAGCATCATCCCGATGGCCCTCAGCGCCGGGGCGACGACGATCGTTGCGATCGACATCGCCGACGAGAAGCTCGATCGCGCCCGCGAACTCGGCGCGACGCACGTCGTGAACGCCGCCCTGGTCGATCCGGTGGCCGCGGTACGTGAACAGATCGGCGGCGTGCAGGTCGCGTTCGAGGCGCTGGGGCATCCCGAGACATTCCGTCAGGCAGTCGGGATGCTCGCGGACGGCGGGCGGATGGTGGCGATCGGCATCGGGGCGGGAGCCGCCGCCGCTGAGATCGAGATCACCCCGCTGGTGCGGCGCGGATATCAGATCGTCGGCTCCTTCGGCGGGCGCACGCGGACCGACCTTCCCGCGGTCGCCGACCTCGCGGCATCCGGACGATTCGATGTGGGAGCGCTCGTGACGCGGCGATTCGGCCTCGACGACGTCGACGCCGCATACCAGCTGCTCGCACGCGGGGAGATCACCGGCCGGGCGATCATCACGATGGG
>CAVYXT010000015.1:0-138526 GCA_963772625.1 uncultured Actinomycetota bacterium
CCCAGGTGCCCGTCGCGATGCGTGCCCGCACGCAGGGCCGGCCGAGTCAGGGGGCGGTCGGATCGACCAAGTACCTGCTGCGCTCGGTCTTCGCACTCGGCCTTGCCGTCATGCGGCGCGCGCGCCCCGCGCGCCGCGAGGTCGAGGCGGGGGTGTCGGCATGATCGTCGTCGGCGCGATCGTCCTCGCGCTGGCGATTCTGGTGCTCGTGGTGTGGATGCTTCTCACGAGACGTCTGCGGGAGAAGTACGCCGTCGTATGGCTCGTGATCGGTGTCGGCGTGCTGCTCCTCGGCATCTTCCCGCAGCTGCTTCTCGGGCTCACCGCGGCGCTCGGCGTCCAGCTGCCGGCGAACCTCCTGTTCGCCGTCGCCATCGTGCTCCTGCTGGCCGTGAGCCTCCACCTGTCGTGGGAGCTGTCGCAGGCGGAGGACGAGGTGCGTCGCACCGCCGAGGAGATCGCCATCCTCCACGCCGAGCTCGACGACGTGCGGCTGCGCGTCGAGCGTCTCGACGCGGCCGCCGATGCGATGGACCGCGGTCCGCGCGCGGACGGCGATGAGCGCAGCTGACGACCCGGGCGACGCCGCCTCGGGCACCGGTCGCGGCCTCAGCTACATCCTGGGCGCGACGGTCATCGCGGGCGGGATCGGCTACGTCATCCAAGCCGTCGTCCCTGCGTTCACGGAGCCGACGCAGTACATCGCCTTCAGCGTGTTCTGGTCGGTCGTCTACCTCGTCGTGTCTGCGTTGTCGGGCATCCAGCAGGAGGTGACGCGATCCGCGCACCCGCGCACCGATCCGTCCGCGCCCGGCTGGACGTCGCTCGCGCGGTTCGCCGGCGTCGCCGCTGCTGCCGCGGTCGTCCTGGTCGTCGCGACATCGCCGCTGTGGGCGCCGCAGGTGTTCGTCGCCGACGCCGTGCCTCTGGTCGCCGCGCTCGCCCTGGCGGTGATCGGCTACACCCTCGTCGCCGCGCTGAGCGGCGCGCTGTACGGCGTGCGCAACTGGCCCGGTGTCGCGACGATGACCGTCACCGACGCGGCGCTGCGCCTGGCCACGGTCGCGATCGTGCTGGTGGCGGGTGGGGGCGTCGCCGCGCTCGGATGGGCCGTCGCCGCGCCGTTCGCCGTCGCCTTCGTACTCGTGTGGGTGGTATGGGGTCGCCGCGTGCGCTCCGGGCTGCAGCTCGACGCGACGCCCGGCCGGCTCGCGCGCAACAGCGTCAGCACGGTGGTGGCGGCCGCTGCGACCGGCGTGATGATCAGCGGTCTCCCATTCCTCCTCGGGCTGACAGCCGGAGGCGCCGCGCCGTCGCTGCTCGCGTCGCTGATCCTCGTGATCACCCTCACCCGCGCGCCCCTGGTCATTCCGATCCTCGCGCTGCAGAGCTATCTCGTCGTGACGTTCCGCGATGAGCGGGAGCGCATGATGCGGCGAGTGCTCCTGTGGGGAGGCGGACTGCTCGTGCTGACGGCGGTGCTGGCCGCGCTCGCCGTCGTCGTGGGGCCGTGGGTCATCGAGCTGCTGTACGCCGATCGCTACGCGCTTCCGGCCGCGGCGTACGCCGCCATCGTGGCCAGCGCGGGTCTCACCGCAGTCCTCTGCGTCACCGGTCCGGCGGCGCTCGCATCGGGACGCCACGGTGTCTACGTCGCGGGCTGGCTGGTCGCGTCGAGCTCACTCGTGGTGGGTCTCGTGGTACCGGCCGACGAGCTTCCCAAGGTGCTGCTGGCGATCACACTCGCGCCGGTGATCGGCATCATCATCCATCTCGGTGGCCTCGCGGTGCCTTCGCGGAACAGCGCGGCCCGCGAGGACTCCCCCCGCTCGCTCACAGACTGAGCGCGAGCGCCCGGTCGAACGACTCGCGCGTCTCGCGCGCCGTGCGTTCCCAGGTGAACTCGGCCGCCTGAGCGCGACCGGCCTGCGCCAGCTGTGCGCGCAGGCCGGCATCCTGAACGATCTGGTCGAGCAGCCCCGCGAGCGCGGCATCGTCGGCGGGATCGAAGTACCGCGCCGCGTCTCCTCCCACGAAGCGATGGACCCCGATGTCGCTGAGGAGAACGGGGATGCCGGCACCCATCGCCTCGAGCGTGGGCAGCGAGAAGCCCTCGGCGAAGGAGGGGATGGCCAGGGCCGTCGCGACGGAGTACAGGTGCCGCACCTCGGCGTCGTCGATCCACCCGCGCAGATCGACGGAGTCAGCCATGCCGAGGCTCTCCACCAGAGGCGCCAGCGGGTCGTCGCCGCGGCCGCCCGTGACGACGATCCGCGGTCGGCGGTCGGGAGGCAGAAGCGACGAGGCGCGGATGAGCGCTCCCCAGTTCTTGTGGGGGCGCCGGTTTCCCATTGCGAGGATGAGCGGCCCCTCCGATCCCGCCTGCGACCGGTCGACGCCCTGGGGCGGAGTTCCGGCGAGGGGGATGACGTCGAGCCTGCGGTCGTCGACGCCGAGGTACTTGACGATTTCGGCGGCCGAGTCCGGGCTGATCGTGATGACCCGGGTGGCGTTGCGCGCGGCCGCTTTCTCCATCCACTTGACGGGGGCGGTGTAGAGCGGAGTCGACATGTACTCGGGATGACTCCAATAGAGCATGTCGTGCATGGTCACGACCGTCGGCATGGAGGTCTTGCGCGGCCCGAGCGTCGCCGGGGCGTGCACGAGATCGACTGCTTCGCGCTTCGCCGCGCGCGCCACACGGGTCAGCTCGCCCCACGCCCAGACGAATCGGTTCTCGCCGCTGATGCCCGACTCGATGATGCGTCCGGGAAACCACGTGAGGTCGAGCGTCGCGCCTTCTCGGCTGGCGAATCCGATGTACTCGTAATCGCCGCCCAGCCGGCCCAGCGCGCGATACAGCTCGCGAGTGTAGGTCTCCATCCCCCCTTTCGTGCCGGTATAGGACAGGAGGTCGACGAGGACGCGGGGCATGGTGAGGTCCAGGCTACCAACGGGGCCGGCGCGGCTACGGCCCGACCGGCGTGGGCCGCAATCGCTTGCGCGCAGGACGCGCCCACTCCATCGCGCGGTGCTCGACGATCGACCAGCTGAGCCAAGCGAGCGCGAACGTCACGATCAGGACGATGATGACGTAGACCGGCAGGCCGAACGCCGCCGCCCCCAGCAGGACGGCGAGCTGCTGCACCGGCCACGCGTAGATGTAGAACCCGTAGCTGACGTCGTTGCGGGCGATCCACGCCGGCTGTCGGACGACGGAGGACAGCCAGAGCAGCCCGTACGCCAGGAACGGCGCGGCCGCCTGCCCACCCCAGCGAGGCACGAAGACGATGAGCCCCAGTGCCACGACCAGACTGACCGCGGCCACGATCGCGTTGATGCCCGAGCGCTCCACGACGAAGAACACGAAGGCGCCCCCGAGGAAGAACGGCGCGAGTTTGGCGAAGAGGGCGAAGCTCGGGTCCAGACCCCATCGCTCTGCGAGCCCGATCCCGATCCACACCGCCAGGCTGAGGACGTAGACGGCCCCGGCCATCCAGCCGTTCTTGCGGAAGAGGGCGATCGCCCCGAGCACCCATACGAGCATGTAGCAGAGGAACTCGTAGAACAGCGTCCACAGCGACCCGTTCCACGCGCCGGGATACGGTACCGACTGCAGGGTGGTGCCGATGTCGTAGGCGTCGATGTAGAGGGTCAGATTCGCCCAGATGTACTCGAGCGGGGTCACCGGAGTGCTCATGAATCCGGCGAGCGTTCCGTGCTCGATCAGAGCCGCCAGGGGCGCGAACGCGAACGCCGTCACCACGAGGCAGACCAGGAACGCAGGGAAGATGCGGGCGATGCGGTGGAGCAGGTACTCGCCCGCCGATGTGCGCAGCCTGCTGCGCGTGATGAGGAATCCGCTCAGCACGAAGAAGCCGGCGACAGCCCATCCGCCCAGGTTCTCGCCATGGATCATCGGGCCGGTCCCGTTGCCGGTGATGTAGAAGCTGTGCGCGAAGAGCACCATCGCCGCGAGGATCAGCCGGAACAGGTTCAGGCTGTTCTTGCGGTAGGGGTACGGGGCACCCTCGAACGCGCGCCTCACTTCAGCAGGTTCCGCTCCGCCATCTCATCGAGCGAACGCTGATAGCTGTCGCCCTCGATCGGCTCGGTGAGAACCCACTCGACGAAACGCGCCACTCCGTCGCGGAAGCCGACGGCAGGGGAGTAGCCGAGGATCTCGCGCAGGCGCGTGGTGTCGGCGACGTTGTGGCGGATGTCGCCCAGCCGGTAGTTGCCCGACACCCGCGTGGGCACTTCGGTTCCGAATGCGGCGAACAGCGCCTCGACGACCTCGTTCACGGTGGTCGCGACCCCCGAGCCGACGTTGAAGACGCCGCCCGCGGCATCCGGCCGGACGCCGCGAGGAACGTGGCCTCCACCACGTCGTCGATGTAGACGAAGTCGCGGCTCTCGAGCCCGTCCTCGAAGATGTTGATCTCCTTGCCCTGCCGGATGAGGGTGGAGAAGATCGACAGGATGCCGGTGTACGGGTTCTTGAGCGACTGCCCGGGTCCGTAGACGTTCTGGTAGCGCAGGGAGACCGGTTCGATGCCGATCGTCGGCGCGACCGTCAGGATGAGCGCCTCCTGCATCTGCTTGGTGATGCCGTAGACCGACGACGGATGCAGCTTCGCGGTCTCGTCGGTCGGGATGACGCTGAGTGCGCCCTCGCCCGGCATGTGCACGTCGAAGTCGCCGCCGGCCATGTCGGCGTCGGCGCGATGAGCGGGGTAGACGACGGTGCCGTCGCCTGTGCGGTACGCGCCCTCGCCGTAGATCGAGCGCGACGAGGCGATCAGAAGCCGCCGCACGTCGTTGGGCTCGTTCGCGAGCAGGTCGAGCAGCTTGGCGGTGCCGCCGACGTTCGTCTCGGTGTAACGGTCGATCTCGTACATCGACTGGCCGGTGCCGGTCTCGGCGGCCAGGTGCACGACGACGGTGGCGCCGGTCAGCGCCGCGCGCAGGTCGTCGGTCGATGTGACCGTTCCCGGCACGACCGTTGCCACGCCGTCGAGCGAGCGCAGCAGCGGGGAGGTCGTCTCGGGGTCGTCTCCGTGCACCTGGGGGATCAGGGCATCGAGCACCGTGACGGTGTGACCGGCGTCGACGAAGCGACGGGCGAGGCGCGTGCCGATGAAGCCGGCTCCGCCCGTGATGAGCACATGATCGGACATGCGGGTGACTCCTGGGGTGGGGACCCGCGAGCGGGGTCAGAGGGCGACGATGTGCGCCAGCGTCGATTCTATCCCGGACCGGTTTCCGCCCCGCAGGACCTTGGGCAGCTCGGTGATCGCGTGAAGGCGCGACATCACCCGGGCACGCGCCGCGCGTGAGGTGCGCGCCCAGCCGTGCGAGTCGGCGAGTCGCCGCGCCTCGGCATAGTAGGTGCGCTCGTCGCGGAATCGCCGACCGTCCAGCAGTGTCTTCTGGGACGCGCTGCCGCCGTGTCTGCGGTAGGAGAACGCGAGCTTAGGGTTGTAGGCCAGGGTCCCGCCCTCGAAGGCGATGTCCATCAGCAGGGCCAGGTCCTGGATGATCGGCAGGCCCTCCCGGAAGTCGATGCGCTGAAGCGTCTCGGTGCGGAACACCAGCGACGGCCAGTACAGCCAATCTCCGCGGATCAGGCTCGTCGCCATCCGCTCGCCCTCGAGGACCGCGATGCCGTCGCCGCCGCGCGGGGCGAGCACGCCCTGCTTCACGCGGTCCGTCAGTGGTTTCACCACAGTTCCGTGCTCGTCGATCACCTGGACGCCCGGCTGGATCACGTCCGCTGCGGGAACGTTCGCGATCGTGCGCGTGATCACGTCGACATACGCCGGGTGCAGGAGATCGTCGCAGCCGAGGATGGCGATGTACTCGGTCGTCGCCCTCCGGATCGCCTCGCGATAGTTCTCCGTGATGCCGAGGTTGACGTCGTTGCGCGTGTACGAGATGCGCTCATCGTCGAGCTCCGCGAAGTACGCGGGCACCGATTCGTCGGGGTAGCAGTCGTCGATGACGATGAGCCGCCAGTCCGGATTGCGCTGAGCGCGCACCGAATCGACGGTCTCGTACAGAAGCGCGGGGTCGCCCCAGAAGGGCACGAAGATCTCGAGTGTCATGGCCGTCCCAGCGTACGGGAGCGGTCGGGGCAACGCGTGTGAGCCCTCTCCGGCGGCGCTCAGACACGCTGGATAGACTGACGACGCGGCGGTGCGCTCTGCCCGCCGCGTCGCCGTGTCTGCGGCGACCGCGAACCAAAGGGCTCCCATGGATCTTCTCATCGTCGGCTCCGGCTTCTTCGGCCTCACGATCGCGGAGCGGGCCGCGGCATCGCGGTCGCAAGGTGACCGTCATCGACCGCCGCACCCACATCGGCGGCAACGCGTACAGCGAGGACGAGCCGGAGACCGGCATCGAGGTGCACCGCTACGGCGCGCACCTGTTCCACACGTCGAACCCGACGGTGTGGGAGTACGTCAACCGCTTCACGACCTTCACGAACTACGTGCACCGCGTGTACACGAACCACAAGGGCGTCGTGTTCCCGCTGCCGATCAACCTCGGCACGATCAACCAGTTCTTCCAGGCCGCGTACTCGCCCGACGAGGCGAAGGCGCTCGTCCACGAGCTGGCCGGCGAGTTCGACGTGAAGGATGCCGCGAACCTCGAGGAGAAGGGCATCGCGCTGATCGGGCGGCCGCTGTACGAGGCGTTCATCCGCGACTACACGGCCAAGCAGTGGCAGACCGACCCGAAGGACCTGCCCGCCGAGGTCATCAGCCGGCTCCCGGTGCGCTACAACTACGACAACCGCTACTTCAACGACACGTGGGAGGGGCTGCCCACCGACGGCTACACCGCGTGGATCGAGCGGATGGCCGACCACCCGAACATCGAGGTGAAGCTCGACGTCGACTTCTTCGACGAGTCGCAGCCGCTGCAACAAGGCGGCGACGGTCGGACAGGTGCCGATCGTCTACACCGGACCGATCGATCGCTACTTCGACTACGCCGAGGGCGCGCTGTCGTGGCGCACGCTCGACTTCGAGCAGGAGGTCCTGCGACGTCGGCGACTTCCAGGGCACGCCGCGTCATGAACTACGCCGACGCCGACGTGCCCGTACACGCGCATCCACGAGTTCAAGCACTTCCACCCCGAGCGCGCCGACCGCTACCCGACCGACAAGACGGTCATCATGCGCGAGTTCTCGCGCTTCGCGACGCGCGACGACGAGCCGTACTACCCGGTCAACACCGCCGAGGACCGCGCCGGCCTGCTCGCCTACCGCGAGCTCGCGAAGGGCGAGAAGGACGTGCTACTTCGGCGGCCGCCTCGGCACGTACCAGTACCTCGACATGCACATGGCGATCGGCTCGGCGCTGTCGATGTGGAACAACCAGCTGGCGTGACGAATCAGGGCCAGCGGGGGTTCGTGCTTCTGTGCGCCGTGAGCATGTCCGCCGTCCTCCTCTCCGGATGTGCCGGTGAACCTGCTGCTTCACCCGAGACGACCACCACCGGTCCGACGTCGACGCCTTCCCCCGATCCGACGTCGCCGCCTGCCTCCAATCCGACGTCGACGCCATCGGGCCCGGTCGCTCTGACCCTCGTCGGCGACTCGAATTCGACCGGTTTCTCCGGCACGCTCGAGGCCGGCATCGCCGCGCAGACCGCATGGGTGGCGTTGCTGCCCGCTGAGCAGTACACGTTCGTGGGCGGGTGGGCGATCGACGGCTCGACCACGACCGACATGGCGGATGCGGCGACCCCGGTCTCCGGAGCCGAGCTCCTGGTCATCCTGGGCGGCACCAACGATCTGGCCTACGGCATTCCCACGGACGTCACGCTGCGAGAGGTGGTCCGGATCTCCGAGACGGTCCAGGCGCCGTCCGTCGCTGTGGCCGCGATCCCACCCTCCGACTTCCTGCCCGAGGAGGCGAGAGCGCTGAACGCCGAGTTGGCCGCTCTGGCAGCCGAGCGCGGATGGATCTTTCTCGACCCCTGGGTCCAGATGCGCAACGAGGACGGGTCGTGGGTGGCGGCATTCCGCACCGACGGAATCCACACATCGCCGGATGGCTACGCCGCGGCCGCATCGCAGATAGCGCTCCAGCTGGAGGCGGCCATCCGGTGAATCCGCCGCCTCCGAACCGCGCCATAGACTCGACTCCGTGACCACAGCCGCCGTCGGCGCCCCGGGATCGCCCCGGCGCTACCTCCACTCGCTGTGGCTGCTCTCCGCGCGCGATCTGCGCGTGCGCTACGCCACGAGCGCGCTCGGCTACCTGTGGTCGGTGCTCGATCCGCTGGTCATGAGCCTCATCTACTGGTTCGTCTTCACCCAGGTCTTCCAGCGCACCGTCGGCGACGAGCCGTACATCGTCTTCCTGATCACCGCGCTGCTGCCGTGGGTGTGGTTCAACGCCGCGGTCTCGGACTTCACGCGGGCGTTCAACAAGGACGCGCGCCTGGTGCGCTCGACGGCGATCCCGCGCTCGATCTGGGTCAACCGGATCGTCCTGAGCAAGGGCATCGAGTTCCTCTGCTCGCTGCCGGTGCTCGTGCTCTTCGCGATCATCGCCGGTGCGCCCGTCGGCTGGGGCCTGCTGTGGTTCCCCGTCGCCGTGCTCCTGCAGACGGTGCTGCTGTCGGGCTCGGCCTGCTCGTCGCCCCGCTGTGCGTGCTGTACACCGACCTGGAGCGGACGACGAAGCTGATCCTGCGCGCGCTGTTCTACGCATCGCCGATCATCTACGGCGTCGACGATCTGCCCGGCGTCTTCCGCGAACTCGCCGCGTTCAATCCGCTCTCGGGCATCTTCACGCTGTACCGGGTCGGATTCTTCCCCGACCAGTGGGACACGCTCAGCGTCGTCGTCGGCGCGCTCATGAGCTTCGGCTTCCTCGCCCTCGGCATCCTGCGTCTTCCGCCGTCTCGAGCGTCCCGTGCTGAAGGAGCTGTGATGGCGGATCCGATCTGGCGATCGAGGTGCGCGACCTCGGCGTCCGGTTCCGCCGCAACCGCCGCGGCCGGCGCAGCTTCAAGGACCTCTTCTCCGACTCGTCGCGCCGCTCCAAGCCCGGCGAGTTCTGGGCGCTGCGCGAACGTGTCGCTTCGACGTGCGGCCCGGCGAGTCGATCGGCGTCGTCGGACGCAACGGTCAGGGCAAGACGACGCTGCTCAAGCTCGTCGCCGGGGTGCTGCTCGTCAGACGAGGGCACCGTGACGGTGCACGGCGGAGTCGCGCCGCTCATCGAGATCACCGGCGGGTTCGTCGGCGATCTGACCGTGCGCGAGAACGTCCGCCTGACCGCGGGACTGCACGGGATGTCGCGGGCCGAGGTCTCACGCCGGTTCGACGGCATCATCGACTTCGCCGAGCTGCACGACTCCGTCGACACGCCCTACAAGCACCTCTCGAACGGCATGAAGGTGCGTCTCGCGTTCTCGGTCGTCTCGCAGCTCGACGAGCCGATCCTGCTCGTCGACGAGGTGCTCGCCGTCGGCGACAAGGCGTTCCGCGAGAAGTGCTACACGCGCATCGACGAGCTGCTCGCCGACGGGCGCACGCTCTTCTTCGTCAGCCACAGCGAGCGGGACCTGCGCCGCTTCTGCACGCGCGGTCTGTACCTCGACAAGGGCCGGCTCGCGATGGACGCGCCGATCGGCGAGGTGCTCGACCGCTACAACGCGGACTACCCGTCGGCCGACGCTGAGCTGTCAGGCCTCGGCCGTCGCCGGCCTCGAGCGGCGGCATCGGCCGCCACGTGGCATCCTTGGCGATCTTCCGCCCGTCGCGGATGCCGCGGAAGAGGTTGCTCGTGCCGCGCACGGTGCGCTCGACGAACGAGCAGCCGGATGAGCTCCTTGCCGAACGTGAGCGCCGTGCCCAGCCACGAACAGCAGCGGCTGGTAGACGCCGAGCGAGCGGTAGTAGTTCTTCATGTGCGCCGCGGTTGCGCATGATGTAGTACCGGTACGCGTTGCTCGACGCGTTCATGTGGCGGATGCCCATGTCCCACTGCTTGATCTCGCGGGTGCGGCGCAGCACGAACTCGTTCACGATGACCGACGTCGTCTTGCGCGACGCGAGCCAGCCGTAGATCTGGTCGTCCCAGTAGATGAAGAAGCGCGGGTCGGGCAGGCCGATCTGCTGCACGATGTCGCGGTGGATGAACATGCCCTCGAAGCATCCGGAGTTCATCTCGCTTGAAGCCCGACTCGTCGAAACCCGCCGGTGCGAACGGGATCGGGATGCCGAGCGGCTCGGCGACGCGGTACTGCCAGTAGAACTCGCTGCCGTCGTAGTCGTAGCGGCGGCCCTGGATGCTCTTGAACCGCGGCGCCCACGCGCCCATCCGCGCGAGGCCGTCGGGGATGCACCTCGACGTCGTCGTCCATGAGCCAGATCCACGTCGGAGCCGAGCTCGTAGGCGACGCGCATGCCCTCGCTGAAGCCGCCGGACCCGCCGGTGTTGGTGTCCAGCCGGCGGTAGACGAGCTCGGTGCCGAGCCGGTCGCGGAAGGACTCGACGATCTCGGTCGTGTCGTCGATCGACGCGTTGTCGACGATCGACGACGTGCCCGGGCTTCGGGTCCATCCGCGTGATGCTCGTCGAGGAGCCGCGTCAGCAGGCCCGATCGGTTGTAGGTCACGATCGCGATCGTCGCGGACGCCGGGTCGAAGGCCAGTTGCGCCCTGCGGGCGTCGTCGTGCGAGGTCGTCGTGCTCATGAGCTCTCTCCGAACGTGCGCCGCCATGCTTCGAGCGACGTCAGCTCAGGCTGCGGCTGCGCGGTAGCGGCGCGGAGAGCAGGGGCCACTCGCGGCGCAGGCGCCGGTGCAGGCGCACGCTGTCGACGAGCATGTGGCGGATACTTGCGCCCGATCGCGGATGTAGATGTTCTTTCCGGAGCCGTCGGCCGCGCTGACGAGCGCGCTGTCGTACAGCGGCAGGCGCCACCAGTGCGCGTCGTCCTTGCCGAATTCGACTTCGGGCTGGGCGAGGTTCTCGGGCCGCGGGGCGTGGAACCAGTGCGAGACGAGCGTGACGGCGGTGAACCAGCGCAGTCGCAGCCCCGTCGGGTTGTCGAGCTCGTTCTGCGGACGACGCTTGAACACCGGCGCGCCCCGGCGCGACCGGAGCGGGACGCCCGTGTCCTTGTGCACGATGCGTCTCGGGGAAATCCTTCGCGAGGGCGCGCGCCGCGGGCATGGCCGTCGCGAGATTCGCGCGCATGTGCTCCGGGCCCGGACAGGATGTCGCGCAGCGCGCGGTGGCGCAGCGCGACCGGGTAGTACTGCATCATCATCAGGTGCTTCAGATCCACCCGTCGACTGTGGCGCAGCAGGCGTGCCGCCGCGCGGCACCCGTGGAGTGCAGGAGACCGGCGACGATGCGATTGCGCGCGTGGAAGTAGGCCTGCCAGTCGATCGAGTCGTCCTTGCCGACCCACGACACGTGCCACAGTGCGACGCCGGGAACCGAGACGGTCGGGTACCCCGCGTCCCGGGCGCGGAGGCAGTACTCCGCATCGTCCCACTTGATGAAGGCGGGAAGCGCGAGCCCGACGTCGCGGATGACCTCGATGGGGATGAGGCACATCCACCAGCCGTTGTAGTCGGCGTCGAGGCGCATGTGCAGCATCGGCGTCTGGCGGAGGTTCGCGACGCCGAGAAGTCGTGGGGCAGCTTCTCCTGGTAGAGCGCACGCCACATGAACGGCTCATCGTCGACGACCTCCGCCCACGCGTGCAGCTTCGGGCGGTCGAGCAGGTCGAACATGTGGGCGCCGACGATGGTGGGCGTGGACGCGTAGCGGCCGAAGACGATCGACCGGCGGACGGACTCGGGCTCGAGGCGCACGTCGTCGTCCAGGAGTTGCACGAAGTCGCTCTCGGGGCGATCGAGCGTCTCGGCCATCGCCCGGGCGAAACCTCCGGACCCGCCCAGGTTCGGCTGCGTGATGACCTGCAGGGTCTCGCCCAGCGAGGCGGCAACCTCCGGGAACTCCGGCTGCGCATCGACGCGCCGGTCGCCCTGGTCGATCAGGAAGATGCGGTCCACGAGCTCGAGGACATCCGGCGCGTCGGCGAGGTTCGTGAGCGTCCAGATGCAGTAGTCCGGCTTGTTGAATGTCGTGATGCCGATGGAGGCCTTGCCGGCGCGGACCGGATCCAGCTCGGTGGTCCACTCGGCGCCCACGAACAGGGCGTTCTTGTCGTCGGCGACGAGGTCGAACCAGATCCAGCCGCCGTCGCTGTACTGGTCCAGGACGAGATCGAAGGCATTCGTCGTCGATGCCCGTTCGACCTCGCGCGTCTCGATGCGCTGACGGACGCCCGAGCCGTTCGATCGATAGACCAGGATCGTGCAGGGGCCCTCGGTGCGCACCGTGAGCGTGACCTGGCGCACGGCGGTCCAGTGCTGCCAGTACGAGGCCGGGAACGCGTTGAAGTACGTGCCGAACGACACGCGCCGTCCCGCGACGATGCGCGCCGTGTGACGACCGAGAATGTTGCCGATGTGAGCCCGATTCGACACCCGCACGGGCTCTTCGTCGATGACGGACCACGTCTCGGGGTCCGCGTAGAGGGGGAGCAGGTCGGGATCTCGGTCGTGGGGGAAGACAACGTTCTGCAGGACGTGAGGCACGAGGAAACTCCGGAAAGACGGCGACTGGCGCCGATTCGTGGGGCCGGAAGTAGCCTACCCTTCCTTCATGAGGATCTCCTGGCTGCTCCAGCCCTGCCGTCGCGTCGACCGGGTGACCGCCCGCGAGCGGACTGCCGCCTGATGAAGGTCCTCATCACGGGCGGTGCGGGCTTCATCGGCAGCACCGTCGCATCCGCCTGCCTCGACGCCGGGATCGTGCCGGTGATCCTCGACGACCTCTCCACCGGACGGGAGTCGTTCGCCGCGGGCAGGCACTTCTATCGCGGCGACATCGAGGACGCCGCGCTCCTCGACCGGATCGCCGCTGACCACCCCGACATCGCGATCGCGATCCACTGCGCCGCGAAGATCGTCGTACCCGACTCGGTCCGTGCCCCGCTCGACTACTACGAGGCCAACGTCGGAAAGACCATCGAGCTGCTGCGGAATCTGAGGCGCAACGGCATCGACAGAGTCATCTTCAGCTCCTCGGCGTCGGTCTACGGGGCCGACGACGGCGGTGCGGTGATGGAGGAGGATGCTGTCGTCCCCTCCAGTCCGTACGCGCGGACGAAGGCGATCGTCGAGCAGATCCTCGCGGACAGCGCGGCCGCGGGAGAACTGCGCGCGATCGCGCTCCGCTACTTCAACCCGATCGGAGCGGACCCGCACTCCCGCAGCGGGCTCGCGCACCGCGACCCCTCGCACGTGCTCGGGCTCCTGATCTCCGCGCACCGGCGCGGCAGGGCGTTCACCATCACGGGCGTCGACTGGCCCACGCGCGATGGCTCGGGGCTCCGGGATTTCATCCACGTGTGGGACCTCGCTCAGGCGCACGTGCGCGCGGTGGAGCGGTTCGACGCCGTCACCGCGGACGAGCCGTTCCGAGTGATCAACCTGGGCGGCGGCACGGGCACGACCGTCCGGGAACTGGTGGCCGCCTTCGAGCGCGTCACCGGAGCCCCCGTCGACGTCCGCATCGGCCCGAACCGCCCCGGGCGACGTCGCGGGTGCCTACGCGGACGCGCGGCGGGCGGCCGACCTTCTCGGCTGGCACGCCGAGCTGACGATCGATGACGGCATCCGCGACTCACTGGCGTGGGCCGAGACGCTGGATACGGCGACCGGTTCGTAGCCCGCTTCTCAGCGGGGAGCGTGCGGCAGGCTCTCAGCGCCTGGGCCCGACCCGGGCCCGGCGTCGACCACGTCGATGCGTTCCCGCCACGAGCGGGACTGCCCGGCGCGCACCGCGCAGAGCACGAGCAGCAGCCAGCCGAACCCGAACAGCGTGAAGCTCTCGAACATCGAATCCACCAGCAGCGTGACCAGGATCAAGGGCGTCCACGCATAGATCACAGACCTGCGCTCGCTCGCGTCGAGCCACGAGCGCACGAGGGCGACGCCCGCGAAGGCGGTGAACAGGAGCAGCCCGACCCAGCCGAGCTGCAGCAGCACGTCGAAGTAGGCGTTCAGGCCGGTCGCGTGACTGGTGCGCAGGCCGTAGTTGATGGCGCTGAAGGGGAACTCGTCCGCGTTCCACGGTCCGAACCACCCCCAGCCCTGGACAGGTTTGGACCGCAGATAGTCCACCATCGTGTTCCACAGGTTCACTCGCATCGAGAAGTCGGATCCGGCGCCGAGGAAGGCGATGATCGGATGCCGCGCCGCGTAGCCGACGGTCAGCCCGACGACGACGATGCCGCCGAGCGTGAACTGCAGCGCCGAGCGCCCTTCGGGACGCGAGTGGCGAACCAGCGCCAGGGCGCCGACGGCGATGCCGACCGCCGACGGCGAGCACGAGGACGGTGGGGGAGTCGCTGAGCGCCGCCAGGCCCCCGGCGAGCACGACCGAGAACACCGAGACGCCCACCCGGACGGATTGCGTCCGGTACTCGATCAGGAAGGTGATCAGGGCGATCACTGCGGCGAATCCGAGCAGGTTCCGCGTACCGAAGATGCCCTGGATCGGGCCGAGCTGCGCGATGTTGCCCTGGATGCCGAGAACTCGGAACGGCATGTCGAGCAGAATCCCCGCGAGGATCTCGACACCGAGCGAGATCGACAGCAGCACGCGCATGACGTCGCCGAGTGCGCGGGCCGTCTGCAGGGTGTCGCGGACGTGCCCGATCGTCACGGCGAGGAACGCGAGACTCGCGGTCGAGACCCACCCCCAGAAGGAGCTCGTGGCGTCCTGGCTCCAGAACACGCTCACCAGCGCCCACGCGATGAACAGGACCACCGTCGTCGGCACCAGTCGCACGAGCGAGATCTCCTTCCGGCGTGCGACGAGGATGCCGATGCCGAGCACGCAGAGCCCGACGAGGATCGAGACGTAGGTGACACGTCCGGCGATCCGCTGGATCGCGAAGGCGGAGAAGACCGCCCCGAGTACCGCCAATGTGTAGGCCCGCGCGAGGGCGGCGGATGCGAGGAGGCCGACCCAGCGCCCGGGAGAGGCGCCGTGCGACGTGTCCGTCACGACACCTGCGTGGTCAGCTCGCCACGCTCGATCGCGATGCGCAGTTCGGCTGCGCCCTCGCCGACGTGGGGGGACTGCTTGATCTTGTACGCCAGCAGAACCACCAGGAGCCACCCCCACAGCAGCAGCGGGCTGGACTCGGCGAGGCCCTGAACGAGGAGGATCGCGCCGACGAGGGTCGGCAGCAGCGTCAGCGGGGAGTACGGGCGGTCAGCGCGCAGATCCCAGCGGGGACGGTCCACGGCGAAGAACCAGGAGCGCCAGATGAAGGCCAGGTACGCGACACCGAGCAGGAACACGCCGACCAGGCCGAGTTGGAAGAACACGTCCACCCACATGTTGTGCGCCTGCATGACGCTTTCGCCGTGGTCGATGATCCACCGGTCGAAGGACGGGTCGCCCGTGATCCACGGCGTCGAGTATCCCCAGCCGATGAGCGGCTGCTGCACCGCGCGCTGCAGAACGGCGTCCCAGATGGCCTCTCGTCCGGTCAGGTCGGCGCTGCGCCCGAGCGCCGTGAAGATCGGCTCGCGCAACAGCCAGAAGGCGATCGCGCCGCCGAGCCCGATCGCCGCGTAGGCGATGTAGTAGCGGGTCCGGTCGCCGGGCCGGCGCGCGCGGCGCATGAGCAGGACGGTGACCAGGACGATCGCCACGGCGACGGCCGAGACGTACGCCGTCGCGGACGCGGCACGGTAGAAGAGGTACGCCGACAGACCGATCCACACTCCGAGCAGCACGCGGCGCTGCGCATCGGCGGCGAACCGGATCGCGAACACCACGATCGCGAGGAGCGCGACCGGACCGAGCAGGTTCGCGTTTCCCATGATGCCCTGGATCCGACCGCCCTCGAACAGGTTGTCGCGCGACCAGTACAGGATGGGGTCGACGGGCTCGGTCCGGGGCACGAAGCCGGGCAGGATCGGCTCCCGCACCACGAGGGAGACCCACAGCTCGAAGGCGAGCGACAGAGCCATGACCCACTTCAGCGCGGACGCGAGGGCGCGCACGATCTCGCGCCAGGTGAGGACGCTGCCGAGGAACAGGCCCTGAAGGGTGGTGATGACCAGCAGCAACAGGGTGAGCGCGGTCGCCTCGCGCCAGTGCGACCAGATGATCGAAAGCGCCGCCCACACGACGTACGCCACGGTGAACCAGGGCAGTCGCCGCCACTGGACGGGTGGTCGCACTGCGAACCACAGGCCGAGGGAGAGGACGCCGCCGGCGATCGTCACGACCGCCGTCGTCAACTCGCCGAAGGCGTTGACCCAGGCCGTTCCGGACAGCGCCATGAACAGCACGAAGATGCACCATCCGCGCAGCATCAGGTGGCCCGTCTTCTCGCGGACCGGTGCGGCCGGCGGCGCCGACGCCGGGTGCTTCGTATGGACGGCCATCGTGAGATCAGGGTACCGCCTGGCCCTCGCCCCGCTGTGCGGCGAGGACCCGCCGCGACCCTACGCTGGAGGCATGCTCGTGCCGATTACGAACACGCCCCGGGACTACGAATGGGGCTCGACGACGCTGCTCGCCGACCTCGAGGGCCGTCAGCCCTCCGGTCGGCCCGAAGCAGAAGTCTGGTTCGGCGATCACCCCGGCAGTCCCGCGATCGTTCCGGATGGGCGGAGCCTCGGCGCATGGATCGAGTCGGAAGCCGGCGGTTCACAGACGCCCGCGCGCCTGCCGTACCTGCTGAAGCTGCTCGCCGCAGCATCCCCCCTTTCGATCCAGGCACACCCCTCGAGGGACGAGGCGATCGAGGGCTACGCGCGTGAGGAAGCCGCGGGCGTGCCGCGCGACGCTGCCGACCGCACCTATCGGGACGACAACCACAAGCCGGAGCTCATCGTCGCGATCAGCGACACGTTCACGGCGCTCGCCGGCCTGCGTGAGATCGACGCGACGCGCAGACTCGTTGCGACGCTGGGACCGGCCGGGAACGGGCTGGCAGCCCATCTGGAGGATACGGATGCCGCGGCTGCGCTCCGGAACACGATCTCATGGCTGCTCTCCGGAGGGGCGCGACGCGACGTGGATGCCATCATCGCGGCGGCCGCCGAAGCCCACAGCGCGGAGTTCGCCGCGGAACTGAGCCTCGTCGGGCGTCTCGCCGCCGCCCATCCGGGCGATCCCGGAGTCGTCGTGGCGATGCTGATGAACCTGGTGACCCTGAGGCGCGGCGAAGGCGTGTTCTTGCCGGCGGGCGTTCTGCACGCATACCTCGAGGGGCTCGGCGTCGAGCTCATGGCCGCGAGTGACAACGTGCTGCGCGGCGGCCTCACCCCGAAGCACATGGACGTCGACGAGCTTCTGCGCGTGCTCGACCCGACGCCCGGCCCGGCGCCCGTGGTTCATCCCGTGGATGTCGGCGGTGGCATCTCCCGCTATGCAACGGACGTCCCGGACTTCGCCCTGTTGCGCGTGACGGTCGAGCCGGAGAAGCCGGCCCGGCTGCCGGTCTCCGGCGTCACGATCGCCGTGGCGGCGGCAGGCAGGGTCCAGGTGCGGACGGGCCGATCCGACGACGGCATCGAGCTCACTCCCGGCCGCGCCGTCTTCGTGACGCCCGATGAGACGGAGTTGCAGTTCTCGGGCTCGGGCCAGGTCTTCGTCGCCCAGCCGGGCGGCGCATCGTCAGCCTCCGCATCGTGATCCGCTTGCGACACGCCGACGGCGCGTCGTAAACGTTCAAGCGCGGGGTGAGGCTTTACGATCTGCGACTTGACCGCGACGAACTACACCGGTGTAATTATCCGTACACGCGAACCAGCGTGGGGGGTTAGAAGGTGGGAGAACGAGATGACGGGTTACCGTTCCGGCGTTCCCGACAATTGGTTCGTCGATCCGGTCCAGCTAGGGGTGCCGGGGGTGCGCCGTCCTCTTGAGGGGGAAGACGGCAATCCACTCGGGTGGCAGACCGATGCGCTGTGCGCTCAGACAGATCCGGAGGCGTTCTTCCCTGAGAAGGGCGGCTCCACGCGCGACGCGAAGAAGATCTGCACGACGTGCGATGTTCGAGGCGAATGCCTCGAGTACGCGCTGCAGAACGACGAGCGCTTCGGGATCTGGGGTGGCCTCAGCGAACGCGAGCGCCGCAAGCTCAAGCGACGGGCCGGCTGAGCCGCTGCGGGCAGCGACGCGGCCGACGCGCTGACGCCCGTTCCTGCGCGCCCGGCGCGTGCGCCCGGACGGGCAGGAGGACCCGCCTAGGCTGACCTCGTCATGCCCGCCAGAGTCCACGCCATCCTCGTCGTGCGCCCCGATGGGCGCACACCCGCCGCACATCACCTGCGGCGCACTCTTGCGGCGCTGGCAGACCAGACGCGTTCGGTCGACGCGTTGACGATCGTGGTCTGCGGCGAGGATGCCGGCGTGGCCGCGGTCGCCGCGGCATCCGTCGCCGAGTCGGTCATCACCGCCCCGGCATCGACGGGATTCGCCGCCGCGACGGCGATGGCGACGCTGCGGGTCTCGGGCGATGCCGTGTGGATCCTCGCCCAGGACACCGCTCCCGAACCGGACGCCCTCACGCGACTCATCGGCGCACTGGAGCTGGGTCCGTCCGTTGCGTTCGTCGCACCGAAGCTCGTGCGGTGGGACGATCGCACCGAGATCGTCTCGCTCGGCACGAGCATGACGAACTTCGGCCGCACCGTGGGTCTTGCCGATTCCGAACTCGACCAGGGCCAGCACGACGCGCGCGAGGATGTGCTGGGCGCCGACATCCGCGGAATCCTGGCGCGCAGCGATGTGTGGCGCGCGCTCGGGGGAATCGATCGTGGGCTCGCAGGTGCCGACGAGGGGCTGGATCTGGGGGTGCGCGCTCGGTTGACCGGAGCGCGTGTGCTGTTGGTGCCGACCGCACTGGTCGCCGTCTCCGGTGACGGCGCGGCGGGGCTGCCGTCCCCCCTGACCGGCGCTCGCCGCCGGCGTCGGGCCTTCGCGTCCCGCACCGCCCAGCTGCATCGCCGGCTCGCCTACGCTCCGGCGGCGGCCGTGCCGTTCCTGTGGCTGGCGATCCTGCCGCTGGCTCTGTGGCGCTCCGTCCTGCAGATCGTGCGAAAACGACCGGAGCTGATCGTCCCCGAGTGGGCTGCGGCCGTCGTCGCCTTGGTCGCAGTCGCGCCCGTCGCGCGGGCCCGCGCGCGCATCCGTGCGCTCCGCACGACGTCGTGGGCGCAGCTCGCGCCCCTGCGGGTGTCGCGACGTGAACTGCGCGAACAGCTCGACGACGACGCGGACTCGGCCGGCCCCACGCGCCGCGGCGAGCTGCGGTTCTTCACCGGCGGCGGGGCCTGGCTCGTTCTGGGCGCCGTCGTCGCGTCGGTCGCCGCCTTCCCTGCTCTGACCGCGTGGCCGGTGCTCGGTGGAGGTGGAATGCAGCCGCTCGCGGCGAACGCGGTGCAGCTGTGGGCGGACGCCGCCTACGGGCTGCGCGCATCGGGCCTGGAAACGGTCGGACCTGCGGATCCGTTCGCCGCGATCCTGGCGCTGCTGGGCAGCTTGTCGCCCGTCGAGCCGTCTCGCGCGCTCGTCGTGCTGTGGCTCGTCGCCCTGCCGCTGGCGGCACTGGGCGGATGGTTCGCGTCGACGCGGGTCACGGAGCGCTCTCTGCTCCGCTTCGCGGGCGGAGCCGTGTGGGCGCTCGCTCCGACGCTGCTGGTTGCGCTGACTCAGGGACGGCCGAGCGCCGTGATCGCCCACCTCCTGCTGCCGTGGCTCTTCTACGCCGGATCGGTCGCGAATCGGTCGTGGGTCGGGTCGGGTGCGGCATCCCTGCTCCTGGCCGCCGTGCTCGCCTGCGCGCCGTCCCTGGCTCCCGCGCTCCTCGTCGTGTGGGCCGGCACGCTCGTGGTCACGGTGATCCTCCGCCGCGGACGGGGGGTTGCCCGACTCATCTGGGTGCTCGTGCCGACGTTGCTGTTCGCCGCACCGCTCGTGTGGCACCAGCTGCGCATCGGCAACGGGTGGGGACTGCTCGGCGACCCGGGCCTGCCGTGGGTCGGTGCGCAGGTCGGGGCCGACGCGGCCGGTCGAGCGCTCCTCGCCGCGGGCATCCCCACGCCCGACCTGGTCGGCTGGGTCGGCTTCGCGCCCGGGCTGCCGACCTGGTGGGTTCCGCTGCTGGCCGCGCCGGTCGCGGTGCTCGCGCTTCTGGCTCCGCTCACGCAGCGGTGGGCTGCCGGCATCGCGCTGCTGGTCATCGCCGCGCTGGGCATCGCGACCGCGTTCGCCGCAGTAGGCGTCTCCGTCGCCTTCGCGCAGTCGCTGGTCGTGCCGCTGTGGCCGGGCGCGGGCCTGAGCCTGGGATGGCTCGGTGCGCTCGGCGGTGCGCTCGTGACGCTCGACATCGGCCTGGCTCCGCGACTCGCCGCTGCTCGGACCCTGGCGGCTGTGACCGTGATGGTGGCGGTGGCGGTCCTGGCACTGCCCAGCCTGACCGCGATGGCGCGCGGAACGGCCCTGCTCGCGAACGGCCCGGCGAGCACGCTGCCCGCCTACGTCAGCGCGGCCGGGCGGGAGGACCCCGACGTCGGAACGATCATTCTGACGCCGCAGAACGACGGAGGGGTCTCCTCCCGGATCGTCTGGGGCGGAAGCGAGACGCTGAACGGCCAGGCCACGATCATCTCGACCCGAGCGAACGAGACGGCCGCGGACGAGGAGGTCGCCTTCCTCACGGCGAACCTGGTGACATCCGCCGCCGACGATGTGGTCGGCCAAATCGCCGCAGAGGGCGTCGGGTTCGTGCTGCTGGCGCCCGCCGGTGCGCCCGAGTCCGAGATCGCCCGCGCCTTCCGGCTCTCCGCCAGCACGGCACTGGATCAGCGCGACGAGCTGGACGCGGTCGGCGAGACGGCCAAAGGCGCCCTGTGGCGCGTGACGCAGGCCGTCGAAACCAGAGCCGGGGCCCCGGCATCCGTGCACGATCTCGCCCGGCTGATCGCGTTCTCGCAGCTCGCCGCTGTTGCCGTCGCACTGCTGCTGGCCATTCCGACGGCCGCCTCGCGACGCGAAGCCCGACGAACCCCGCGAGTCATCGGTCCGCACTGGCAGGAGGGCCGATGAGCGACCGCCGCTCCTTCCGCTGGGCGACAACGAGCACACGACTGCTGGCAGGCACGCTCGTCGCGATCGGGTTCGTCGTCGCCGTCGTGACGGCGGTGTCCGTGCCCTGGCCGACGCTCGCCCGCGAACCGGTCGCCATCGCCGCCGCACCGGCGCCCTCCGCGAGCGTTCTGGTCTGCACCGGCGGGCTGCTCGCGCTGGGCCGTGAGCTGGATGACGTCGGACGCGTCGTCACGGCTGCACCCCAGACCGTGATCAGCGGCGTCGAGCAGGGTGATCCCGAACCGGCGACCGCCCCCCTGATCCCCCCGACTGCCGACGGGACGGCTCCGGCGACCACCGTGGTGGCGCAGCCGGCCGACGGCGCGCACACGGATGTCGCGGCATCCGGATCCTCCACCGTCGTGGCAGACGACCTGAGGGGCTTCGCGGCGTCCGCGTGCCGCCCCCCGCTGATGGAATCGTGGCTGATCGGCGGCTCGGCCACGACCGGCGCGGCGGACATCGTCCTGCTGGCCAACCCCGGTGCGGTGCCGGCTACCGTTGAGCTCACGGTGTTCGGCGCCTCAGGAGCGCAGGTGCCCGCCGGCGGTACCGACCTCGTCGTCGCCCCCGCGACCCAGATCGTCGTTCCGCTCGCCGGGCTGCAGCTCGGCGAGGAGAGCCCCGTCATCCGGGTGACCGCGACGGGCGCACCGATCCAGGCTGCGCTGCAGGCCAGCATCACGCGAACTCTCGTGCCCGGCGGGGTCGACCAGGTCAGCGCGATCGCAGTACCCGACGTCGTCCAGATCGTGCCGGGTGTGACTGTGACCCAGAACCCCGGCGCCGACGCAGCGCCCGGTGCCGCGACAGTCGTGCGGATCCTGTCGCCCGGTGCCGACGCGACCGCGACCGTCACCGCATCCGCCGTCGGAACCGCTCAGCCCGCCGCGGCGCCGACGACGGTGCCGCTGGCCGCAGGCATTCCGACCGAGGTCGAGCTCGGCGGACTGGCGGCCGGCCAGTACACGATCGTCGTCGACGCCGACACCCCGGTGCTCGCGGCGGTCTGGCAGGCGACCGGCTTCGGCGAGGGATCGGACTTCGCCTGGTACACCGCCGCGCCGTCCGTCGAGGCGCCGAGCCTGTTGGCCACTCCGCCCGGCCCGACGCCGGTGCTGACGGTCGCCAACCCCACCGCCGAGGCAGTGACCGTCGCGGTGGGCGCGGTGGACGGGTCCTTCGCCACGGAGGTGGCGGTCGGTCCCGGCGAGAGCGCATCGGTCCGGCTCGTCGCGCGCAGCGTGTTCCGGCTGGATGCCGGGGCCGCCCCCATCCACGCGGGTCTGTCGCTGACCGGCGACGGTGCTCTGGCGGGCTTCCCGGTCTGGCCCTCGGATGCTGCTGCCCAGCGGATCACGGTCTACCCGTAAGGACGCGGATCCCGGGTCTCGGTACGCCGCCTGCGGCGGCTACTCGACACGCTGTCGCATCAACGCACGCTGCGCGCGCATTGCTCCGACTCGTCTCAAAAATACCGGAAGCGCTCCGGACCGAGGTCCCACGGATCGCGGTCCAGGTACTCCGCGGCCGCCCGGAATACGCTGCCCTCGACCAGGATGCGACGATGCAGGTCGTCGTCGCGATGCAGGTGGCTGAGCCGCTCGATCGGCAGTCGGTAGAGGATGATCCGCTTCTCGTCGGTCATCACCCGCCACCGGGGGATGCCGTCATCGTCGGCGGCCGGGGGCATGTCGCCGACTTCGAAGCTGACGTCGCGCAGCTCGGGCCACGCCGAGCGAAGGAACTCGGCGGCAGTGCCCACGGCGAGGTCGAACCGGTCGACGCGCGTCTCGAGCGGAGGCAGCGGCGGACGGACGATCGCGCTGCGCCCCTCGCGGCCATGGCGGCCGTGGCGGGCGGGCCGGCGCGGCGGAGCGGCCGGTTCCTTGCTCCTTCGCCATGCCATGGCCCCATCCTAAGGGGGCCGTGCGCAGCACGCCGGGGGTGTGGGGCGGAGCCCCAGTAGGCAGCGCTTGCGGCGCGGCATCCCGTCGTCGGATGTGCCGCTGGATACCGTTGGTGCGATGCGCCAGAGACTCTGCTCGAAGGTGGGATGCGCCCGAGAGGCGGTCTCCACATTGACGTACGACTACCCCGACCAGATGGCCGCGCTCGGTCCCCTGGGAGCCGGCGGCGACCCGCACGCGCACGATCTGTGCGCGATCCACACCGATCGGCTCTCGATGCCGCGGGGGTGGGTCGTCGTCCGCCACGAGACGATCGCCCAGCGCTGAGCCTCTCTCACGGCCCGGCATTACCTCGCGGCCCGGGCCGTCTGGAAGAATAGCCGGATGAGCACTGACCTGAGCGCCCCCGCCGTCCTCGAGTACCGCGTCGCCGACCTCGCCCTCGCCGAAGCAGGACGGCACCAGATCCGCCTGGCCGAGAACGAGATGCCCGGCCTGATGGCGCTGCGCGACGAGTTCGGCTCGTCACAGCCGCTCGCCGGTGCGCGGATCGCCGGATCGCTGCACATGACCGTGCAGACCGCCGTGCTCATCGAGACCCTGGTGGCACTGGGTGCGCAGGTGCGCTGGGCCAGCTGCAACATCTTCTCGACCCAGGACGAAGCGGCGGCAGCCGTCGCGGTCGGCCCGACCGGCTCGGTGGACCAGCCCGCGGGCGTGCCCGTTTTCGCCTGGAAGGGCGAGACGCTGGAGGAGTACTGGGCGTGCACCGACCGGATCTTCGACTGGTCGACCGAGGGGTTCGCGGGTCCGAACCTCATCCTCGACGACGGCGGGGACGCGACCCTCCTGGTGCACAAGGGCGTCGAGTTCGAGCGCGAAGGCGCGGTTCCGGATGCCGGGGAGGACGACTCGCACGAGTACCGGGTGATCCTCGACACACTGCGGGAGAGTCTCGCCCGCGACGCCCAGCGTTTCACCCGCATCGCCGAGGGGCTGATCGGCGTCACGGAGGAGACCACCACCGGCGTCCACCGCCTCTACGAGCTCGCCGCAGCCGGCGACCTGCTGTTCCCGGGCATCAACGTCAACGATTCGGTGACGAAGTCGAAGTTCGACAACAAGTACGGCATCCGTCATTCGCTGCCTGACGGCCTGAACCGCGCGACCGATGTGCTCATGGGTGGTAAGACCGCTTTCGTGGTCGGCTACGGGGACGTCGGCAAGGGCGCGGCCGAGGCGCTGCGCGGGCAGGGGGCACGCGTGATCGTCGGCGAGGTCGACCCGATCTGCGCTCTGCAGGCCGCGATGGACGGCTTCCAGGTCGCGCGCCTCGACCGCGTGATCGGCGACATCGACATCGTGGTGACGGGTACGGGCAACAAGAACGTCGTCACGGTCGAGCACCTGCTGGGCCTCAAGCATCTCGCGATCGTGGCCAACGTCGGCCACTTCGACAACGAGATCGACATGTCAGGGCTGGAGTCCCTCCCCGGCGCCGAGGCGATCGAGATCAAGCCGCAGGTTCATGAGTGGCGCCTGCCGACCGGCCGCAGCGTGCTGGTGCTGAGCGAGGGACGCCTGATGAACCTGGGCAATGCCACGGGGCATCCGTCGTTCGTCATGAGCGCATCATTCACGAATCAGGTGCTGGCTCAGCTCGAGCTGTACACGAACATCGAGGCGTACCCGGTCGGGGTGTACACGCTGCCCAAGTCGCTCGACGAGAAGGTCGCGCGACTGCATCTCGCGGCGCTCGGCGTGGAGCTCACCGAGCTGACTGCCGACCAGGCGTCGTACATCGGCGTGCCGGTCGCGGGGCCGTACAAGCTCGACCACTACCGGTACTGACCCGACGCGCCGAGAAGCCGGTCAGCGCTCCGGAAATCCGCGCGGAGCACCGGATGCGGCGGGCGTGAGTGCGGCGACGCGCTGCTCTTCGAGCTGCAGTGCGCGCAGCTCGCGGTCCCGACGCACCGCGACGACCGCCCGCAGGAACGTCTCCGCGTCGACGGGGGGCACGGGCGAGACGTGCGCTGTGGTCTCGGCGGCGAGCGAGGCAGCGAGCCGGGCTCGCGCGGGCGGCTGCATCGCGTCGGCATTCTGAGCGAACTGCGAGATCCGGCTGGCGAGCCGGTCGGGCAGGCGCGCCACGTCGGCGATCGATGCCCAGGCCGCCAGCGGTGCCGGAATGGAAGGCGCAGACGGGGGAAGCGCGGGGGTGCGGGTGCGCTCGGAGTAGGTTCCGGCCATGAGATCGCCCAGCCGTTGGGCGCGAGGGGTGAAGGCCCCGACGAGAGCGGCGATCGCGCCCAGCGTGAGCCAGATCTCCAGCACCCCAACGAGCGCGCGGATGAACGACTGGCGGAACCCGGTGGCGCCGCCGTCCGTGCGGACGATCCGACCTCCGACCGCCAGCTTGCCGAGGCTCCGGCCACGGGTCATGGTCTCGACCACCGTTGGGATCACGACCGTGACGGTGACCAGGACGGTGACGAAAAGGATCGGGAGCGCGACGGCATCCAGCACGCTTTCGCCGATCAGCCAGGAGGTGACGAGCGCGAACAGCACGAGCACCGCCACGCCGAGGAGCACGTCGATCAGCGTGCCGAGCGCGCGGAGGAAGAATCCGACCGGCTGCACGTCCAACGCGACCGCCTCGCCGGTGAGGATCTCATCCTGATGGATCTGCACGGCCCGAACCTGGGCGGCGGCGGGATCCTGAGCGGGCATGGGTACAGTAAACCAACCCTGGCCCCCGGGATCACCCTCCTGGCCTGGGAATTACTGGCGAATAGATCAGGTGGGCCGGGGCTAAATCAGGTGCTCGCTTCGGCGGCTGCGTCCAAAATGTGTCCACAAGTCCAGGCGTCGGTTCCTCTGCTTCGAGGATGCCAATGCCTATGGAGGTACGGTCGAAAGAGGCCACGCTCACCACACCGAGAGGCACGACCATCATTACGACGCTTGACCAGCCGAGCAAGACCCGCAGCAGAATCGGACGGGGGATCGGCATCGCCCTCGTGGTGATCGCGGCCTGGGTCACCCTCGCCATCATCGAAACGACCATGGGCACCGAGCCGAACCCCTGCGCCCCGTCGATCTCGGACACATACATCCCCTGCGAGTAGCTCAAGCACGCGAAGGAGGGCGACCTCGACATGCCGACCGTCTCGCCCCACGAGCTGCGGCACACGGCCGCCTCCCTCGCGGTGTCCGCCGGAGCGAACGTCAAGGCGGTCCAACGTATGCTCGGACACAAGTCCGCGGCGATGACTTTGGACATCTACACGGACCTCTTCGATGACGACCTTGAATCAGTTGCTATGGCACTAAATCGGGCCCGATCCGAGGCGGTTGTGTCCAAAAAGGGTCCAGAAGTAGAGTCGGAGCCTGAGCAGGCGGCCTGACTTCCCAGTCGGGAGAAGGGATCGCGAGGCGAACTCCAGCCGAGTTCACTTGCCACAGTAAACCAAATGGACCTCGACGCCCTGGCCGCGGCCCGACGAGACGAGTGGGCCCGCCTCGACGAGCTCAGTCGCACGCGTCGTCTGAGCGGATCGGAGGTCGACGAGCTCGTCACGAGATACCGCGCCGCATCGGCCGATCTCGCCGACATCAAGACCTCCGCGGGGCGCACGGCGCAAGGCGACCATGTCTCGACGATGCTCGCGCGCGCGCGGCTGCGTCTGACGGGAGCGCCCGAGAACGTCGCGCGTCAGATACCGCGGTTCTTCGCCCTGCAGCTGCCCGCGGCGCTGTATCGCGTGCGCTGGACGACTTTGGCCATCGCGATCGCTTTCATCGCGGTCGGCACCCTCGTCGCCTTCTGGGTCTCGGGCGACCCCGCCCTGGTGGCCGCGCTCGGCAGCCGAGCCGATCTCGAGTACTACGCCGAGAACAGCTTCACGGATTACTACAGCGAGAACCCCGCGGCGGTGTTCGCCGGCACGGTGTGGACGAACAACGCATGGATCGCTGCCCAGTGCGTGCTCTTCGGCATCACCGGCATCTGGCCCCTCATGGTCCTCGTCTCGAATGCCGTCGGCGTCGGCACCGCCGCGGCGATCATGCTGGCATTCGATCGCGGGGATGTCTTCCTGCTCTTCATCCTCCCGCACGGCCTGCTCGAGCTCACGTCCGTCTTCGTCGCGGCCGCCGCGGGCCTGCACATCTTCTGGGCCTGGGTCGCTCCCGGACGCCGCTCGCGCGCCACGGCGCTGGCCGAGGCGGGACGCTCCCTCGCGACGATCGTCGTCGGACTCATTCTCGCTCTTGCGGTGTCAGGCGCGATCGAGGGATTCGTCACCGCACAGCCGTGGCCGTGGCCGGTCAAGATCGGAATCGGCGCGACCGCGCTGGCAGCCTTCCTGGTGTACATGATCGTTGTCGGCGGGCGTGCGCACCGGCGCGGTGAGACGGGCGATCTGACCGAGTACGAGGCCGGAACACCCACGCTGGTCGCGGGCTGAGCCTCGGCATCAGAACGAGAAGGGGGCCGGCCGCCGCGGCGACCGACCCCGCTCGGAGCGTGCGGAGCGCTCAGACCCGCTTCCGGGCGTTCTTCGTCCCGTCGAACAGTGCGTGGTACGCGAAGCCCGCGATGAGTCCGCCGATGATGGGGAACACGATGAACACCCACAGCTGGCTGAGCGCGAGCGGCCCGCCGTAGACGGCCGATGCGATGGACCGCGCCGGGTTCACCGACGCGTTGTCGATGGGGATGATCGCGAGGTGGATCAATACGAGCGTCAGACCGATCGCAAGGCCCGCGAAGTTCGACCCGCGCGAGGAGTGGGTCACGCCGAGGATCACGATCACGAACAGCGCGGTGAACAGCACCTCGACGACGATGGCCGCGCCCAGGCCGAAGCCGCCGGGCGACAGCTCGCCGAAGCCGTTGCTCGCGAACCCGCCATCCTGTGCGGTGCTGAGCCACCCCTCCGGTCCGAACAGTCCGATCAGCACGACGAGGGTGGTGGCCACGAGCCCGCCGACCAGCTGCGCGATGATGTACGGCAGCACTCCCCTCCACGGGAAGCGCCCCGCAGCAGCGAGGCCGAGCGTCACAGCCGGATTGAAGTGACCGCCCGAGATCGGCCCGAATGCGTAGGCTCCGGCGATGACTGTGATCCCGACGGCGAGGGCGACGCCGACGAACCCGACGCCCTTGTTCGCGAATTCGGTGCCTTCGCCGAATCCGGCCGCGAACAGCGCGGTGCTGATGACGCCGAGCACGAGCAGTAGGGTGCCGAACGCCTCGGCGACCAATGTCGCGGCGGTCGAGGGGCCTTCCGGGGGGGTCTCCGGGGTGTGATCGAGCTCGGTCGGCTCGACGGGCTTTTCAGGGCGCGGATCGCTCATGGCTCGAGTCTCCTTCGGTGTTGTTTCGAGGCGACGGTAATGGCCGTCGAGCGAGAGCCTAGGGCATCTTCAGCGAATTCCCAGGCAGCCGAACCGGCGGAGGGCGCAGACCGTCATGGGGCGTCACGAGCGGTCTGCGAACGCCGTCCGGGAGTTCGGATCGGTGTTCAGAGCCTCCCGTTCGCCTTGAGTTCGAGATAGCGGTCGGCGATCCGCGGCGGCAGCGACTCGGGCGAGTCCGCGACGGCCTCGGCGCCGGCCCTGCCGATCGCCGCGGCCACGCGAGCGGCGTCGCGTGCCGCCCGCTCGGCGGCCGCGACCCGATAGACGGCGGCGGCGTCCGAGCGTTGCACGGACGTCGGCTCGGTGTCCGTCACTGTCCCGACCAGTACGTGGGCGCGCCGCGACAGAGCCGGGAGCGAGCCCAGGAAGCCGCGTGCCGCATCGGGGGCGTCCTGCGCCGTGAGGAGCACCACCAGCGACGGCCGCGACGTGATCGCGCGCACCTGTGCGAACGCGGCGTCCCAGTCCGTGTCGATCAACTGCGGTTCGACGGGCGCCATCGCATCGACGAGAGCGGGGAGAAGCGCGGGCCCCTCGACCCCGGTCACGCGAGCACGGGTGATCCGATCGAACATCAGCAGATGCGTGTGGTCGCCTGCGCGGCTGGCCAGGGCCGCAAGCAGGAGGGCGGCTTCCATCGCGGCATCCAGTCGCACGCCGTCGCCGACCCGAGCAGCCGCCGTGCGGCCGGTGTCGATCACGATCACGACATGCCGATCGCGCTCAGGGCGCCAGGTGCGCAGCATCGTCGTACCGGCGCGGGCGGTCGCTCGCCAGTCGATCGACCGGACGTCGTCGCCCCGAACGTACTCGCGAAGACTGTCGAACTCCGTGCCCTGACCGCGCACCTGCACGCTGGTGTTGCCGTCCAGTTCGCGCAGGCGCGCGAGGCGCGAGGGGAGATGCCTTCGGGCGGTGAACGGCGGCAGCACGCGCAGCGCTCCGCGCGCCTCGATCCTCGCCTGTCTCCCGGCCAGGCGGAGGGGTCCGTCCGACCGCACGACGACGAAATCCGAGCTCAGCTCGCCCCGGCGGCGCGGCAGCAAGGTCACCCCCACCCGCCGGCGCTCACCTCCAGGGATGTCGAGAAGGGGTCGATCCGCGGGTGCGCCCGCCGTCGGCTGCCACGCGTCACGGATCCGCCCTCGCAGGCGGCGATCCCCGGCGTTCTGCAGCCACAGCTCCGTCGCGACCGGCTGACCCAGGAGCGCGCGACCGGGAACCCCGCGCTGCACGCGGATGGCGCGCGGATCGGCCGCGGCCGCTGCGTCCGCGAACGCGATCGCGGCGCACAGCACGATCCACGCTGCGGCCGTGATCCACGCGTCGACGCCTGCGGAGGCCAGCAGCACGACAGGCACCGCGCCGAGGGCGACGAGGAGGGGCAGGCGGCCGGTGACGAACAAGAAGCTCCTTCGGTGGGGTGGTCCGGGTCGGCTCAGATGGGGACGCGGGTCTGCTGGAGCACCGAGCCGAGCACGGCATCGACCGAGACGCCCTCCAGCTCGGCATCCGGGCGCAGGCGGATGCGATGCCGCCAGGTCGGCACGAGCATCGTCTGCACGTGGTCGGGGGTGATCGCTGGATAGCCGCCCAGCCACGCCCAGGCCTTCGCGGACGCGAGCAGCGCGGTCGAGGCGCGGGGGCTCACCCCCAGCTGCACCGAGGGGCTGCGCCTTGTCGCCTGAGCCAGATCGACGAGATAGGCGAGCACGTCGTCGGCGACCGTCACGGCTGCCGCGGCGCGCTGTGCAGCGCGGATCTGCGTGGCGTCCACCGCCTGTCGCAGGCCGGCGCCGGCCAGGTCGCGGGGATCGAAGCCCTCCGCGTGGCGCCTCAGCACGGCGAGCTCCGCATCCCGCGGCGGGATGTCGACGATGAGCTTCAGCAGGAACCGGTCCAGCTGCGCCTCCGGCAGAGTGTACGTACCCTCCTGCTCGATCGGGTTCTGCGTCGCGGCGACGAGGAAGGGCTCGGGGAGGGGGCGGGTGACGCCGTCGGTCGAGACCTGACGCTCCTCCATGGCCTCCAGCAGGGCGGACTGGGTCTTGGGTGGCGTGCGGTTGATCTCGTCCGCCAGGACGACGTTGGTGAAGACCGGGCCTGGCCGGAACTCGAACTCGCCCGCGCGGGCGTCGTACACGAGCGAACCCGACACGTCTCCGGGCATCAAGTCGGGCGTGAACTGGATGCGCTTGGTGTCCAGGCCCAGCGCGCCGCTGAACGCGCGGACGAGCAGGGTCTTGGCGACGCCCGGTACACCCTCCAGAAGCACATGGCCGCGCGCCAGCAGGGCGATCAGCAGGCCGGTCACGGTGCCGTCCTGGCCGACGACCGCCTTGCCGACCTCGATCCGCACGCGATTCATCGCTTCGCGCAGCGCGGCGTCGTCCGGCGGGAGCGTGGCGGCAGGACGCGGGCCGTGCGGTGCGGGGTCGGTCATCGGGTGTTCCTTTCGGGACGTACGGCCGCACGGACGGCCGCCTCGAGGGCACGCAGGCGCTCGTCGAGTGCGACGAGGTCTGCGTCGGTGCGGGGGAGTTCCTCGATCAGGATGCCGTGTACGGCGCCCCGGTCGAGCCCGGCTCGGGCCGCGGCGGCATCCGCGATCTCCGGTGCGGACGCGGACGGGCCGAGGCCGAGCAGCCGCCCCAGCCGCCCGAGCGCGCCGATCCGCAGCTGATCGGCGGCGTGCAGCGCGTCCCGCGCGTGGGCGTACAGCCGCGCTCGGCCCTCGGTCGTCTCGCCGGCCCGTACGGTGACCGGCAGCCGCTCGGTCACGAGCGGACCGAACCGCCGGCCACGCCAGACCGCCGCAGCGAGGCCGGCCACCAGCAGGAGCACGATGACGGGGCTGACCCATGGCGGTGTCAGCTCGCCGAGGGTCGGCTCTGCGCCGGCCAGGTCGCTGTCGGTGACCGCGGGCATGTACCAGACGAGCGTCGGATGCTGCCCCAGCAGGTTCACGGCCAGCGCGGCGTTGCCCAGCTCGGCGAGGCGCTCATTGGTGAACAGCGCGCGGCCGTCGACGGCGACCGTCCGACTGCCGTCGTCCTCGGAGGCGAGCAGACCGTACGCCCCGCCCGTCGGATAGCACGCATCCGACTCCGCGGCGGGCTCGAAGATCGCACCGGGGGTGATTGCCCCGGCCCGCTCCGCAGCCGCCACGGTGCAGGCGGGTTCGACAACACGCTCCGAAGCCACGCCGTGCGGGGTCGCACCGGGAATCAGAAGGCGCAGGGTGCGCGCGCGAGGGTCGAGCAGGACGACGTCGGTCGCGGCATCCGTGACCGCGGAGAGGGCGCCGTCGGAGAGATAGGGAGCGTCCGGGAGCGCGAGCGTGGCATCCCCGCGGCCGAGGGCCGCATCGGCGGTGGCGCGGTCGCGCGCGACCACGACGTCGATGCCGCGATCGCGCAGGATCTCCGTCAGCGCGCGGGCGCCGGTCGGACCGGCCGAATCGGGATCGAGCGCGTCGCGCTGCGCCCACTGACCGATGCCGCTCAGCGCAGAGCCCGCAATGCCGACGACGACCAGCACGGCGCCCAGGACGATCCAGGTCGTGAGTCGGCGCCTCCGGTCGGATGAGGGCGCATCCGCCCGACGGCTTTCGACGGCGGTCACGGCCGCGCTCCGGCGAGCTCGGTCAGCACCGGCCGGGATGCGGTGACCGTGTCGTCGACGGCGGCGATGCGGCGGTACAGCTCCTCGGTGCCGGGGCGGCGCAGGTACCGCACGTCGTCGAAGGCGGCGGCGGCCGACTCGAGCTCGGCGGCCGAGGCCGGAAATGCGCGGGCGGCAGCGCGCGCGAAAGCGTGCACGGTCGCTCCCGGGGGAGTGTCCGCGGCGCCGCGTTCGACCACGCCTCGGGCAAGCGCTCGGAAGCGCAGCACGATCGCGGCGTCCCATTCGCCCCGAGCGGCGGAGGATGCCGCAGTGCGCCGCAGCTCGGCGGCGGTGCGCTGCTCGTCCACCCCGAACAGCTCGGCTGCATCTCGAGACCGCGATGTCGGGCGCGGGACGCCCCAGATGAGGAAAGCCGCGAGGATCACGACCGCGAACAGGACCGCGGCGAGCACCGCGACCCACGGACCCCACTCGCCGGAGAGCTGGACCGAGAAGAGCCGCTCGACGAAGTCTCCGATCGCGCGGGCGATCCGGTCGAGCGGCGTGGGTTCGGCGGCGGCGTACACCGGGTCGGACAGCTCCTCCTCCGCCCATCTGCGGGCCTCGTCGCCGTCCGGGGTGAGCGGCGGCGTGGTCGCCGCGAGGCGAGGGAGTGCGCCGGCTACGACCACGGTGACTCGGGGTCGATCGATTCGGTCGGCGTACCGGGCGCGGTCCAGCGGGTCGGCGCGGGGGGCTGATCCCGGTCCGGCGCAGGCGCGGGCGCGGGTTCTGCCGCGGCAGCGGGAGAACGCGGGTAGGGCGGCGGGGGAGCCGGGATAGCGGGCGGGAATGCCGGATACGGCGGGGGGCCGCCCTGTGGGATGACGCCCGGCTGCGGCGCGTGGACCGCCGCGGGGGAGGACCCGTAGCCGGCTGGCTGCGAATAGCCGGGCGGCGGTGGATATGCCGGATAGCCCTGACCGGGATGCGGCTGCGGGTAGGGATAGCCCGGTGCGGGGTACGCCGGCGGACGCGGTGCGATCTCGCGGCCCACGTTCTCACGGTACGGATCCGCCAGACCGACCGCCCCGGCATCCCGTCGTTCGATATAGGTGAGGAGGTCGATGTCGAGACCTTCCCGGCGCATGCGGCAGTCGATGTAGATGATCGCGGTCGCGGTGGCCTGCACGACGACGGCGACGGACTGGATGAGGAGCGTGACCACCTGCGTCAGGACGACGGCCACGAAGATGCCGATGATCGCGGTCGGCTCGGGGTCTCCCGTGGGGGTGATGATCGTCGTCAGCCCGGTGGAGAGGAGGGAGAACGGAATGCTCACGACCTGCGCCAGGCCGCCGAAGACCAGGGAGATCAGCACGATGACGCCGAGGGCAGGCCAGAAGCGGCCGCGGATGAGGGTCCACGAGCGGACGATCCCGCCTCGAATGGTGGCCTGCTCGAGGATGATCGCCGCCGGCACGAGGAGCAGCTTGGTCGTCAGCCACAGCGTGATCGGGATGGCGGCGAGGACGACGAGGATCGTCAGTGCGACGGCGACGGGGAGGGCGGCCACGCCGACCGCGATGATCGCGGCGGCCACGATCGCGATCAGCACGGAGACGGCAAGGGTCAGCAGCAGCGAGTAGCCGATGAGCCGCCACGCGACCGGCTTCACCCGCTGCCAGAGCCCGCGGAGGGTCAGCTTCTCGGCAACGGCGGCGTGCGCCACTTCGCTCACGACCACGCCCTGGACGATCACCCCGAGCGCTCCCGCGGCGAGGCCCAGCACGATGCCGGCGATCGCTGTCAGCGCGATCGAGCCGGCCATCACGGTGTCGAATTCTTCGGTCCCCGGGCGGAGGGTGTCGAGGCGGATGAAGGAGGCGAGGGCGACGACGCCGACGCCGAGCAGGACGATGAGATAGGCGGCGGTCTGAACGCACAGCGCGAATCCGAGCAGCACGCGCGGATTCTGTCGCAGTGCGGCGAACGAGCGACCGAGGACGGTGCCGAACGTCAGCGGGCGGAGCGGGATGATGCCGGGACGGGATGCCGGCGTCCAGGCCGGATAGGCGGTCACGGATGCCCCTCCTCGTGCGATGTGGTCCTTCTGGGGCCTCCGCCCCAGACCCCTGGCTTGCTGACGCGCGTTCCCTTCTGGGGCTCCGCCCCAGACCCCCGGCTTGCTGACGCGCGCCCCCTTCTGGGACTCCGCCCCAGACCCCCGGCTCGATGACGCGCGCCCTTCGCGCTGAATTCCTATCGTGTCACACCGATCGCGGCCGGTACCGGTCGCACGGCGGGCGTGCGGGGTTCGCTCGGCCTGTCCACAGGCGGTGTCCACTACTCTGTGGAGAGCGCATGGGGACGGCGCGACGGCCCGCCGTGCCCCGGCCGGACGCAAAGGACGAAACGCGCGAGATGACATCACGCATCCTGGTAGTCGACGACGACACCGCCCTCGCCGAGATGATCGGCATCGTGCTGCGCACCGAGGGATTCGAGACGGTGTTCTGCGCCGACGGTGCGAAGGCGGTCGAGATCTGGCGCGCGGAGCGGCCGGATCTCATCCTGCTCGACCTGATGCTCCCCGGAATGGACGGGATCGAGATCTGCAATCGCGTGCGGGCGGAGTCAGGCGTGCCCATCATCATGCTCACCGCACGGACCGACACCGCCGACGTGGTCAAGGGTCTCGAGTCGGGGGCCGACGACTACATCGTCAAACCGTTCAACCCGAAGGAGCTCGTGGCGCGCATCCGCACCAGGCTGCGGCCCGCCTCGCAGCCGGTCAACGAGACTCTGCGCATCGGCGACCTCGCGGTCGACGTGGCCGCGCACGAGGTGTGCCGCGACGACACGCCGATCGCACTGACCCCGCTCGAATTCGAGCTGTTGGTCGCGCTGGCTTCGAAGCCGCAGCAGGTGTTCTCGCGGGAGATGCTGCTCGAGCAGGTCTGGGGTTACCACTACAAGGCGGATACCCGACTGGTGAACGTGCACGTCCAGCGCCTGCGGGCCAAGGTCGAGCAGGACCCCGACAACCCCAAGATCGTCACCACGGTGCGGGGCGTGGGCTACCGCGCCGGCGCCGTGGTGTGAGGCGTCGATGCCTCCCGCGAGGGCGGTCCCGGCATCCCGCCCCGCACTCTCGGCTTGGCGCGACTGGCGCTCCTGGCCGGACAGCCTCACGAACCTGTGGCGCCGGTCGCTGAGGTTTCGGACGATCCTCGTCACCCTCGCGCTCACCGCGCTGGCGATCCTCGTCGCGTGCATCTGGATGGCGCTGGCCATCCAGAACGACCTGTTCCAGGCCCGGAAGGATCAGGTTCTGGCGGACTCGCTGCGCGCGACTCAGGCCGCGCAGGAGACCCTCGATGCCGCGGCCGTCCAGGGCGACACCGTGCAGATCCGGAACCTGATGACCAGCGTGCGCACCACGCTGGTGGAGCGGTCCTCGACGGACATGATCGCGGCGTTCCGGATCGACCGGACCCCCTCCCAGCTCGCGCCGCAGAACTTCACGACGCCGGGCCTCACCGAGGATGTCATCTCCGACGGCATGCACGAGGCGGTGCAGTCCGAGGCCGACCAGCAGTGGTGGCAGTCGGTCGAGCTCCCGCTCGCCGACGGACCGGTTCCCGGGATCATCGTCGGGCAGCAGCTGATGGTTCCCGACGTGGGCGGCTACGAGCTGTACCTCGCCTACGATCTCGGCAGCGCCTCGCAGACCCTCGGCTTCGTGCAGACCACACTGTGGATCGTCGGCATCGCGCTGGTGCTGCTGATCGGCGCGATCTCCTGGTTCGTCCTCCGCTCGGTCACCATCCCCATCGGCGAGGCGGCCGACACCAGCGCGAAGCTCGCCTCCGGTGAGCTCGGCGTGCGGCTGCCCGTGCGCGGCGAGGACGAGCTGGCGACGCTGGGCCGCTCGTTCAACGCGATGGCCGACAGCATCGAGTCGCAGATCAAGGAGCTCGCCGACCTGTCCCTGGTGCAGCAGCGGTTCGTCTCGGACGTCTCGCACGAGCTGCGCACACCGCTGACGACGATCCGGCTCGCCGCCGACATGATCAACGATCAGCGCGCCGACTTCGACCCTGCCACCGCGCGGGCGGCGGAGCTGCTGAACGCGCAGGTGCAGCGCTTCGAGACCCTGCTCACCGACCTGCTCGAGATCAGCCGGTACGACGCCGGATCGGTGCAGCTCGAGTTGGAGCCCACGAGCCTCGCCCACCTCGCCGAGGACGTCATCGGCTCGATGCACCAGCTCGCCGAGCAGCACGGCACCGACATCCGCCTCGTCGCGCCCGGCGGGTACTCGCCGGTCGAGATGGACCCGCGCCGAGTGCGCCGGGTGGTGCGCAACCTGCTCGGCAACGCGATCGAGCACGGTGAAGGGCGGCCCATCGTGATCACGGTGGACAGCAACCATCAGGCGGTCGCGCTCGGCGTGCGCGACTACGGCCTCGGCATGACACCCGAGGACGTCGAGCGCGTCTTCGACCGGTTCTGGCGCGCGGATCCGTCCCGCACCCGCACGATCGGCGGCACCGGCCTCGGACTGTCGATCGCCCTCGGCGACGCCCGGCTGCACGGCGGTGAGCTCGCGGTGTGGTCGGATCTCGGGCGGGGGTCGAATTTCGTCCTGACCCTCCCTCGACAGGGCGGGCACCTCACCGGGCCCTCGCCGGTCCCGGTCGATCCCGGCGACGAGTCGGTCGCCGCGGACGACCTCGGCCTCACCCAGCCCATCCCCGTCCTCACGATGGACGCCCAGTCGGATGCCGGCGCACGCGGGGGTCCCTCGTGAACCGCCGTCGCGGCATCCTGTCGGCGGTCGTGGCCGTGGCGGCCCTCGTGCTCTCGGCGTGCGCGGGCCTGCCCGTCAGCGGGCCGGTCAACCCGGGGCTCGAGGCCGAGGTGGATGCCGGTGCGCCCGAGTTCCTGTTCCGCCCCGACGAGCCGCAGCCCGGCGCCACCCCGGAGCAGATCGTGGACGGCTTCATCCGTGCCGGATCCGGCCCCGGCCCGGCGGCCAACTGGGACGTCGCCCGCATGTTCCTGGCGCCGGCGATCCGAGAGACGTGGAAGCCCGAGGCCAGCGTGACGATCGATCTGCCGGACGACCGCCAGCCCGTCTCGCCGGTCGAGGGCGCGGTCGAGCTGTCGCTGGTCGCCGTCGCGACCGTCGACCAGACCGGCGCGTACCAGCCCGCCGAGGCCGGGGTGACGCAGCTGTCGTTCCGACTCGCGCAGCAGGAAAACGGCGAATGGCGGATCACGGAGGCCCCCGACGGCGTCGTGATCGACCGGGATGTCTTCACGAACGTGTTCCACCGCTACTCGCTGATGTACTTCGATCCGACCTGGCATTTCATGGTCCCGGATGTGCGCTGGTTCCCCACGACGAACGCCGCGACCCGCATCACCGGAGCGCTCGTCAACGGAGTGCCCAGCGCGTGGCTGGCCGAGTCGGTGCGCAACTCATTCCCCGAGGGCGTGACGCTCGCACGCCCCTCCGTACCGCTGGAGGCCGGGATCGCCCAGGTCGCCTTGAGCGGGGAGGCGCTGCTCGTCGAGTCCACGACGCTAGATCGCATGCAGACCCAGCTCACCGCGAGCCTCGCCACGGCAGGGGTCTCCGGGGCGCAGATGTCGGTCGCGTCGACGCCGCTGACCGCCGATCCCATATCGACACGCTCCACGCGGGTCACCGGGCCGCCGCTGGTGGTCACCGAGGAGGGGTTCGGCTTCCTCGCGGGTGACGAGCTCACCCCCATCCCGGGCCTGTCGGAGGCGATGGCGAACGTCTCGCCCGCGACGATCCAGGTCGCGCCGGATCGTGATTTCGCGGCGGTGCGGCTTGTCGACGGCTCAGTCGCACGGGTGCCGGCGGAGGGCGGAGTCGCGGTCGTCGACACCCGCGCAGGACTCGTCGACCCCGGCGCCGACCCGTTCGGGTACATCTGGAGCGTTCCCCGCGACCAGCCGTCCGAGGTCGCGGTGTTCTCGGCGGCCGGGCAGCGGTTCGAAGTGGCGGATGCCTGGCCGGGCGCGAGCCAGATCGTGGCAATGGCTGTGTCGAGGGATGGCGCCCGGATCGCGGCGCTGGTCGTCGCCGGCGGTCGTCCTGAGGTCTGGATCGCCGGCATCGTGCGGGGTGACGACAACCAGCCCGCCCGGATCGGCGACCCGGTGCCGCTCGGCCTGCTGTCGGGAGCGGCATCCGGTCTGGCATGGCTGGACGACACGACCGTCGGTGTGCTGACCGGGGTGGCCGCGGGCCCGTTGTTCACCGAGCAGCTCGCCGGCGGTCCGGCCTCCGCCACGGATGCGCCGGTCGGTGCTGCGTCGATCGCCGGCGCCACCTCGATCTCGAGCGTCCGGCTCCGCGCCCAGGACGGCGCCCTGTACGTCAAGCGCGGCGCGAACTGGCAGCGCACGACCAGCGGCATCCTCGTCCTGGCCACGCAGCAGGGCTCGCCTCAGTAGTCCCAGGGGAGCGACTCCTCCCCAGGTGGTGTCGAGACGACGCGCGTGCACCGAGGCGGCCCGGCCGCGCCCTTTACGGCACGTGCCGAGCCACGATGTGTCGGTGGACGGCAGACGATGGATCACCGCGACGCTGCGCGCCGCGCTCGCCGAGGCCCTGGCGCTGGTCCTGCCCGTCGCGTGTGCGGGGTGCGACGAGCCCGACATCGCGCTGTGCGAGGACTGCGCCGCGCAGCTGCGGCCCCGGGTGCGCAGAAGCAGCTCCGGGACCGCCGTCTGGAGCGGTCTGCCGTTCGAGGGCGTTCCCGCTCGGGTCGTGCGCGCACTCAAGGAGGACGGGCGGACCGGCCTCGCACGCGACCTCGCGCCGGCGCTGCGATCCGCCGTCGCAGCAGCGGAGGCGGCGGCATCCTCTCCGTCGGAACCGTCGCTGCCCCTCACCATCGTGCCGATCCCCACCTCGCGCGCGGCGTACCGGCGCCGCGGCTATCGGGTCGTGGAACTGGTCGCGCGGCGGTCGGGTCTGCGCTGCGCACGACTGCTGATGGTCGTGCGGACGACCGCAGATCAGCGCGGTCTGGATCGGTCGGCGCGGCGCCGCAACGTGGCGCAGTCGCTCGCCGCGCGGGGCGCCGCCGGCCTGCGGGTGCTGGTGATCGACGACGTCGTGACGACCGGCGCCACGCTCGAAGAGGCGGTTCGAGCCCTGCGTGCAGGGGGAGCCGAGGTCATTGGAGCGGCGACGATCGCAGCGACTCCGCGCCGCGCCGGGCGGCGGGAGGCATTCCAAACTCACAGGTGACAGGGGGTCGGTGCCGGGATAGCGTGGGAACGACAAGGCGACTCAGGGTCCGCCCTTGGCCGGGTGGACCGGAACAAGGAGGTCAGGGATGGAAACCAGCATCGTCGGCGTGGGAGTGGGTATCACCGATCGCTTTCGCTCGGTCGTCGAAGACAAGGCCGCCCGCATAGAGCACCTTGCACCACGCGCTCAGCGCGTGGACATCAAAGTGACCCACCGTGCCTACCACAACGGCCGAATGGAGGACGACACCGTCGAGCTCACGCTCACCGGGCGCGGTCCCCTCGTTCGTGCCGAGGCAACGGATGCCGACAAGTTCGCCGCCCTGGATCTGGCGGTCGACAAGCTGTGCGAGCAACTCCGGCGCGCGAAGGACAAGCGCGTCGATGCCCGCAACCATCCGCGAGGAGCGAAGTTCGAGAAGGGGAGCGGCGAACTCTCCGGCATCGACGTTCAGCCGGCGTCCCTGGACGTCATGCGCGCCGTGGCGACCGGCGAGATCCCGATCATCACCGGCAACGAGGATGAAGCGGACTACACACCCGTCGTCATCCGCACCAAGGAGTTCGAACCGGAGTGGATGGCGGTCGAGGAGGCCGTCGACCGCATGGAGCTGGTCGGACACGACTTCTTCCTCTTCATCGACGCACGCACCGACCACCCCAGCGTGGTCTACCGGCGCAAGGGCTGGGACTACGGAGTCATCTCGCTGACGACCCAGACCGCCCCGGCGGCCGTCGCATAGCGGGAGTCCCGCGCCGGCGCAGAAGCACCGTCATCATCCGACAGAACGGGATGCCTCGATCGAGGCATCCCGTTCCTCATTCGAACATGCCGCCCAGCAGGCTGCCGATCACCAGGCCGCCGAGGATTCCGCCCATGGGGCTGCCCTCGCCGCCTCGGCGCGGGCCGTCGCCGTAGCCGCCCCACCCCTCCGGGCCGCCCGGAGGGCGCGACCGATCGATGTCCCGCTGCGCGAGCTGAAGCCCTTCGCTGGCGAGGTAGGCGACGCGTCGCGACATCGCGAGCGCCTGCTCGCGCTGGTCCTCGTCGATCGCGGTGACAGCCGCCGCGGACGCCCCCAAGTAGCGGTCGAGGTCGATGCGGATGCGCTCCGCCTCGGCGACCCGCGTGCGCGCGTCCGCGCCGATCCATCCGCGGTGGCCGGCGATGACGTCGCGGGCGACCGCGAGCTGACGATCGGCGTCGTCGATGGAGTTGCGCACCTGGTCGAGCGGAGGGATGTAGCGAGCGGCTCTTTCCCGTGCCGTCGCGATGGCGGCATCCAGGCCGGTATTGGCTGTGCGCAGTCTCGTGAGATCGGCGAACGGGTCGGTCTTCGCGCCGGCGGGCGGAAGCGCGGCGAGAGCCTCCTCGAGCGCCGCGACGGCGGTCGCCACCGCCGGCACCGCGGGTGCATGACGCGCCTCGATGATGTCGCCGCGCGAGTCCTCGACGACAGCGGCGAGCGTCGACTCGGCGCGCAGTGCTTCGATCTCGAACGTCTCGACCGCGTCGATGAGGGCCATGGCGCGCCGCCCCGCCTCGATGGCGGTCTCGAGCGCGAGGTTCGCCTGCTCGCGTTGTCCCGCCTCGCGCCGTCGCGCGGCGATGCCGGCGCTGTGCTCGGCGAACTTCAGCAGCTGCTCGGCCTCGTCGGCGTTCTCCCGGATCTGCCGCATGGCGTCGTCGGAGTATCTTTCCGCGAGCCGCGTGAGGGTCTCGCGGGTGTGGGGGAGCCGGGCACGCTGGCGCACCGCCTCCGCCTCCAGCGCGGCGAGGATCTCGGGCGCGCGGCGCGCCTTCGCGATTGGCTCGGCGAGCGCCGCCGTGCGGTCGTCGAGCAGCTCCTGCGCCCACTCGCTGAGCTGGACGATGCGCGCGTTGCGGGTGCGCAGCTCCTCGGGTGTGTCGGGGATCTCATCGAAATTGAGCTGATTGAGGTGGAACGCCTCCTGCAGGTGCTGCCGAACGGAGGTCAGTGCGTCCCGCAGCTCGCGGGTCGGCCCCACGCCCAGCTCGGCCTCGGCGAAGTCGAGCTCGTCGGTCGTCACGCGGATGCGCTCGTCCGCGGCGACGAGCGCCGTGCCCGCGCGGCGGGCGAGGTCGGCATCCTGCACCTCCAGCGCTTCCTGCTCTTCACGCTTGCGTTTGCCCCAGAATCCAGCCATGCATCGATCCTAGGTTCGCCCGCATGACCGTGCGTCCGGGTTCGCGGCAGGCGGAGCGGCCGTGTCGCCTTCGTCGCTGGTCAGGCGCCGTCGGAGCCCTTGTGGCGCGGTTTGCGGGTCGGCCCGTCGAAGGATCGACGGCTGGGTCCGCCGGTGTCGGGCCGCAGCTCGATCAGCTTGCCCGAGATTCGGGTGTCGGAGAGTCGGTCGAGCGTCTCGCGCGGAAGGTCGGCGGGAAGCTCGACGAGCGAGAAGTCGGGACGGATCTGGATCGCGCCGAAGTCGCCGCGGCTGAGGCCGCCCTCGTTCGCGAGGGCGCCGACGATCTGCCGCGGCTCGACACGATGCCGCTTGCCGACCGCGATCCGGTAGGTCGCCATGCGGCCGCTCGTCGGCCGCTGGCGGCGCTCCGGGCGCTCGCCGCGGTCGTCGCGATCGAAGCGACCCGGCCGATCGCCGCGATCCACGCGGTCGTCGCGCTCGCGCTTCGGCGGAGCGAGATCGGGTTCGAGCAGCAGCGGCGACTCGCCCTGCGCGACGACCGCCAGCGCCGCCGCGACATCCACCTCGGGCACGTCGTGATTGCGCACGTAATGGGCGATCACGTCCCGGAATCCGTCGATGCGCTCGGTCTGCCCGAGCGCCGCGGTGATCCGGTCGTCGAAGCGGGTCAGCCGGGTGACGTTCACGTCGTCGGCACTCGGCAGCTGCATCTGGGTGAGCGGCTGGCGGGTCGCCCGCTCGATCGCATTCACGAGTCCGCGCTCGCGCGGCGTGACGAAGCTGATCGCGTCTCCGGAGCGCCCCGCGCGGCCCGTGCGGCCGATGCGATGCACATAGGACTCGGTGTCAGTGGGGATGTCGAAGTTGACCACGTGCGAGATGCGCTCGACGTCGAGGCCGCGCGCGGCGACGTCGGTGGCCACGAGGATGTCGAGTTTGCCCGACTTGAGCTGGTTCACGGTCCGCTCCCGCTGCACCTGCGCGATGTCGCCGTTGATCGCGGCGGCGGAGTAGCCGCGGGCGCGGAGCTTCTCCGCGATCTCCTCCGTGACGCTCTTGGTGCGGACGAAGACGATCATGCCCTCGAAGTTCTCCACCTCGAGGATGCGGGTGAGCGCGTCGATCTTCTGCTGGTACGACACGACCAGGTAGCGCTGGGCGATCGTCGCCGAGGTCGTGGTCTTGGTCTTGACCGTGATCTCCTCGGGGTCATGCAGGTACTGCTGGGACATGCGGCGGATCGCGGCGGGCATGGTCGCCGAGAAGAGCGCGACCTGCTTGGTGTCGGGGGTGTCGGCGAGGATCGTCTCGACGTCTTCGGCGAACCCCATCTTCAGCATCTCGTCGGCCTCGTCCAGCACCAGGAATTTCAGCTCCGACAGGTCGAGCGTGCCCTTGTCGAGGTGGTCCATGATGCGGCCGGGCGTGCCCACGACGATGTGCACGCCGCGGCGGAGCGCGGACAGCTGCACGCCGTAGCCCTGGCCGCCGTAGACCGGCAGGATGTGCACGCCGCGCACGTGCGCCGCGTACTTCTCGAATGCCTCGCAGACCTGCAGCGCCAGCTCGCGCGTCGGGGCGAGCACGAGCGCCTGCGGGGTCTTCTGCGACACGTCCAGCCGGTCGAGGATGGGCAGCGCGAAGGCGGCGGTCTTGCCCGTGCCGGTCTGTGCGAGACCCACGACGTCACGGCCCGCGAGCAGCGTCGGGATCGTCGCCGCCTGGATCGCCGAGGGGGTCTCGTAGCCGACGTCGCCGAGCGCCTTGAGCACCGCCTCGCCCAGTCCCAGGTCGGAGAAGGTCATCGCGGCGGGCTCGTCACGAGCCGCGGCCTCGACGGAGACATCGTCAGTGGACACGCTTAAGGTTAGACCCCGGCCCGCGCCCGTGAACCCGGGCGATCCCGGCGATCGGCATGACGTCGCGCCCCGGCTCGGCGCAGATGCCGCGGTTCGACGTCCGCCGACTCAGGCCGCGCGCGCGGGGCGCCCGCGCTTGGGGCGTTCGGTGGCGAGCTCGAGTGCGATCGCATGCTCCGGATGCCGCGCCAGGCGCTCTTCGACGAGATCCAGCCACCGCAGCTCGGCCTGCGCGTGGAGGATCATCGCATCCGCCACGAGCGCCCGCGCGAGCTCTTCCGGCTCGCTCGCGGAGGCGGCATCCGTCGTTCGGATGAGGGTGTCGTGCCGGGCGAGGGAGACGCGGCGCTGCTCCTGCAGGAGCGCGCCGACGTCCACGCCGGGAAGGGTGGCCGCGACGGCGACCTTGACCGCCAGCTCGTTGCGCGATCCCGGCCCACGCTCGACGGGGGAGGCGAGCCACGCCGCCACCTCGGCGGAGCCGGCATCCGTGATCCGGTAGTAGACGTGACCCTCCGCGTCGATCTCGCCCTTCGCGACGAGCCCGTCGCGTTCGAGGCGGTCGAGCGTGTTGTAGATCTGGCCGACGTTCAGGGGCCAGCTGGAGCCGGTGCGGCGGTCGAACTCGGCGCGCAGCTGGTAGCCGTAGCACGGCCCCTGACCGAGGATCGCCAGCAGGCTCTGTCGTACGGACATGGTTCGCTCCCGTCGGGTCGTGCATACCGGGTATGCAGTTCGCGAGTTTATGCAGGACCCCACGGCATTCCGGGATGCCGCTCCGCGCGCGCCGGAAAGCCGCTGTGAACGGCGCCTACCCAGCGCACTCCAAGGTCACAGGCGGATAACATGGCGGGATATGCCTGTGCGCGCGGCGCCGGGCTGTATGGGCGCCGATTCGCGCCCTACCCAGACAGATGGAGATGCTCCGTGCCCAATGCTCTCGAGAAACTGCTTCGCGCCGGAGAGGGACGAATCATCCGGCGCCTCCAGCAGGTTGTGAAGGCGGTCAACGCCCTCGAAGAGGACTACGCGCACCTGACCGATGAAGAGCTTCGCGGCGAGACTGCGGAACTGCGCGCCCGGATCGAGGCCGGTGAGACGCTCGACCAGCTCATGCCGGAGGCGTTCGCCGCCGTCCGCGAGGCGGCCAAGCGCACGCTCGGCCAGCGCCCGTACGACGTTCAGATCATGGGCGGCGCCGCCCTGCACCTGGGCAACATCGCCGAGATGAAGACCGGTGAGGGAAAGACACTGACCGCCGTCTTCCCCGTGTACCTCAACGCCATCGCCGGCAAAGGCGTGCACGTCATCACCGTGAACGACTACCTCGCCTCGTACCAGTCCGAGCTCATGGGCCGCATCTACCGGGCCCTCGGCATGACCACCGGCACCATCGTGGCCGGCCAGACCCCCGACATCCGTCGTCAGCAGTACGAAGCCGACATCACCTACGGCACGAACAACGAGTTCGGCTTCGACTACCTGCGCGACAACATGGCGTGGCGCAAGGAGGACCTCGTCCAGCGCGGGCACTTCTACGCGATCGTCGACGAGGTCGACTCGATCCTGATCGACGAGGCGCGCACCCCGCTCATCATCTCGGGGCCGTCCTCCGGCGAGGCCAACCGCTGGTTCGTCGAGTTCGCCAAGATCGCCAAGACGCTCGACGCGGGCGTGGACTACGAGGTCGACGAGAAGAAGCGCACCATCGGCGTGCTCGAACCCGGTATCGAGAAGGTCGAGGACTACCTCGGCATCGACAACCTCTACGAGTCGGCGAACACTCCGCTCATCTCGTTCCTGAACAACTCGATCAAGGCGCTCGCCCTGTTCAAGCGCGACACCGATTACGTCGTGATGAACGACGAGGTCATGATCGTCGACGAGCACACCGGGCGCATCCTGGTCGGGCGTCGCTACAACGAGGGCATCCACCAGGCGATCGAGGCCAAGGAGGCCGTGCCCGTCAAGGCCGAGAACCAGACCCTGGCGACGGTGACGCTGCAGAATTACTTCCGCCTGTACGAGAAGCTCGCCGGCATGACCGGCACGGCCGAGACCGAGGCCGCGGAGTTCATGTCGACGTACCAGCTCGGCGTCGTGCCCATCCCCACCAACAAGCCGATGATCCGCAAGGACCAGTCCGACCTCGTCTACAAGAACGAGCAGGCGAAGTTCGATCAGGTCGTCGAGGACATCGTCCAGCGGCACGCCACCGGCCAGCCGGTCCTGGTCGGCACGGTGAGCGTCGAGAAGAGCGAGTACCTCTCGCGCCTGCTCGCCAAGAAGGGCATCAAGCACGAGGTCCTCAACGCGAAGAACCACGCGCGCGAGGCCGAGATCGTCGCCCGCGCCGGCCGGCTCGGTGCGGTGACCGTCGCGACCAACATGGCCGGTCGTGGCACCGACATCATGCTCGGCGGCAACGCAGAGTTCCTCGCCGTCCAGGAGATGAAGGCCAAGGGCCTCGACCCGGTCTCGACCCCCGACGAGTACGAAGCCGAATGGGATGCCGTCTACCAGGGAACCCGCGACCACGTGGCGGAGGAAGCGACGAAGGTCGTCGAATCGGGCGGCCTGTACGTCCTCGGGACCGAGCGGCACGAGTCGCGCCGCATCGACAACCAGCTGCGCGGCCGGTCCGGCCGACAGGGTGACCCCGGCGAGAGCCGCTTCTACCTGTCGCTGACCGACGACCTGATGCGCCTGTTCCAGTCCGGCGCCGCCGAAGCGATCCTCGCCCGCACGAACTTCCCCGACGACGTCGCCATCGAGTCCACCATGGTCAGCCGCGCGATCAAGAGCGCGCAGTCGCAGGTGGAGGCCCGCAACGCGGAGATCCGCAAGAACGTGCTGAAGTACGACGACGTGCTGAACCGACAGCGCGAGGCGATCTACTCGGATCGTCGCCACATGCTCCAGGGCGATGACATCGCCGACCGGGTGCAGCACTTCATCGAAGACGCGATCAACGCCGTCATCGACGATCACACCTCCAGCGGCCACACCGAGAGCTGGGACTTCGACGCTCTGTGGACCGAGTTGAAGACCCTCTACCCGGTCGGCGTGACGATCGACGAGGTCGTCTCGGAGGCCGGCACGAAGGGCCGGATCACGCCCGACGGGCTCAAGCGCGAGATCCTCTCCGACGCGAGGATCGCCTATGCCAAGCGGGAGGAGACGCTCGGTGCCCCGGCCACGCGCGAACTGGAGCGCCGCGTCGTGCTGCAGGTGCTCGACCGTCGCTGGCGCGACCACCTCTACGAGATGGACTACCTCAAGGACGGCATCGGCCTGCGCGCCATGGCCCAGCGCGACCCGCTGATCGAGTACCAGCGCGAGGGTTACCAGATGTTCCAGGCGATGATGGGCCAGATCAAGGAGGAGTCGGTCGGCTACCTCTACAACCTCGAGGTCGAGGTCCGCCGGCCCGCCGAAGGCGAGGCGGACGTGGCCGCCGAGGTCGAGGCCAAGGGACTCGGCGCCGTGCCGGTCGAAGGTCAGCGGCTGCAGTACTCCGCCGCGAACGACGCGGGCGAGGTCGAGGTGCGCAACGAGCGGGGTCAGGTGCAGCAGGCGGCCACCAGCCGACTTCGCCAGGCGGCGACGACCGTGGCGCCGTCTGCCGCGCCCGTCGCTCCCGCTGCCGAGGCTCCGCGCGGTGCGTTCGGTCAGCGCACCGACGCCGCGGCCGCCGCCGCCCCGCAGAACCGGGCTCAGCGTCGCGCCGCGGACAAGAAGAAGTAGCGACGCGCTGAAGGCTTGCGACGGCCAGGCCAACGCCTGGCGATTGGCCACGTAGCGCGCGGTCTATTCTGAACCGATGAGTCCTCTCCGCCCCCTCGATCAGTCGAGCAAGCTCAAGGACGTCCTCTACGAGATCCGCGGCCAGGCACTGGTCGAGGCGCACCGGCTCGAGAACGACGGCCACACGATCCTCAAGCTCAACACGGGCAACCCCGCCGCCTTCGGCTTCGACGCCCCGTTCCAGATCGTGCGCGACATGATCGAGGCGATTCCGCACGCACACGGCTACAGCGACAGTCGCGGCATCCCCTCAGCCCGCCGCGCCGTGGTCTATCGCTACGAGGCGATCGAGGGCTTCCCTCCCTTCGAGCCGGACGACGTGTTCCTGGGCAACGGCGTCTCCGAGCTCATCACGATGACGATGCAGGCGCTGCTCGACGAGGGCGACGAGGTGCTGATCCCGGCACCGGACTATCCGCTGTGGACGGCGATGACCAGCCTGGGCGGCGGAACGCCGGTGCACTATCGCTGCGACGAGTCGAACGGCTGGCAGCCCGACCTCGACGACATCCGTTCGAAGGTCACGCCCCGCACGAAGGCCATCGTGGTCATCAACCCGAACAACCCGACCGGTGCGGTCTACAGTCGCGCGGTGCTCGAGGGAATCGTCGCCATCGCTCGGGAGCACTCCCTGCTTCTGCTCGCCGATGAGATCTACGACCGGATCCTCTTCGACGACGCCGTCCACATCCCACTGGCCACAGTCGCACCGGACCTGCTCTGCCTCACCTTCAACGGGCTGTCCAAGACCTACCGCGTCGCCGGCTTCCGCTCCGGATGGCTGGTCATCACGGGGCCCAAGGAGCACGCCGCCGGCTTCCTCGAGGGAATCAACCTGCTGGCATCCACCCGACTGTGCCCGAACGTTCCGGCACAGCACGCCGTGCAGGCGGCGCTGTCCGGAGTCCAGTCGATCGACGCGCTCATCGCACCGGCGGGTCGCCTCCACGAGCAACGGGATGCCGCGTGGGAAGGCCTCGAGGCCATCCCGGGCGTCAGCTGCGTCAGGCCACAGGGTGCGCTGTACGCGTTCCCGCGCTTCGATCCGGAGGTCTACGAGATCCGTGACGACGGGAAGTTCGTGTACGACTTCCTTGTGGCCGAGCACGTGCTGCTCGTGCAGGGGACCGGCTTCAACTGGCCTGACCCCGACCATGTGCGCATCGTCACGCTGCCGGAGGCGCGGGTGCTGTCCGAGGCGATCGAGCGGCTCGGCAACTTCCTGTCCTCGTACCGGCAGTGACGCGCGCCGACGTGTGAGCTCGCCGGTCTGAGACGACGGAAGGCGGCGGCATCCGCTGACCCTCTCGCGGACCTCGGGAACCCGTCGTATCGTGGCGCCATGTCGATCGAGCTGAACAAACCGGCTCTCCGCCACGCTCGCGCACTCGTCCGCCAAGGCAAGGTCGTGAAGGACGAACGCGACGATTGGTCGGAGGCCGCACCCACTCCTGACGAAGAGAACGCGTTCATCGAGCGCGACGGCTGGACCGAGTATTCGCACTGGCATATGGGTGTCGACCGCAGCGAGAACACGCAGACCAAGACGGCCTACTCGTTCCCGTTCGGCGACTTCCGCAAGGTGCACCGCTCGGGCGTCATCGCGGGTGAGAGCCGTGCGGGCCAGCACGACCACATCGAGATCCGTGACGCACTCAAGAAGCTGCTGGAGCTGATCGACTCGGAGTGATCAGCCCGCGCTCACTGTCGCTCGGTGGGGAGCCGTGCGCGAACTGCGAGCCGTCCGCGGCGCTCAGAGGAGCGCGAGCGAGGTCGCCCGCCAGCGTCCGTCCATGCCCTCGAGCCGCAGAGCAACGGCACGCGTCCTCGCGGGCCCCTCGACGATGACGACCGCCTCGACCACCCCGTCGGCAGGGGAGGAATGATGCACCGAGAGCAGCGTGTGCACCGGTCGCTTGGCGGGCACTCCTCGAGCGCTGCGCGCACGCGCGGCGAGGTTGGACCGCGTCATCAGCTTGCGGTACGCGTCCTCGGTGAGCCAGCGGGCGAGCTGGTCGACCTCGCGCACCCCGGCGAATACCTCGAGAACGCCGCGCGTGAGGTTCCGCAGGAACGGTTCGGGCTCGGGGAGGGCAGTGGAGGGGGTGCGCTGCGGGGCGAAGAATTCCGAGAGCTCGAGCGCGTCGGCGGGCGGGGCGTATGCGCGGGCGGTGCGCGAAGGCGTCGTTGCCATGGGTGCCAATCTCGACAGGGGGGATGTCCTGCGAACGAGTAGAACACACGGCAAGTTCACAGGAATGCTTCGTGACGAGCCTGTGGAGAACTTCTCATCGAGTCGTGACCATTGCCCTAGCCTCGCTGAGTGCGCTGGGATCGCTTCTTCGACGACCTCGAGAGTCAGCTCGCCTCCGAGTGGGAGGCCGAGCGCGCCGCGCTCGACACCGAGGCGGAACGGCTCCGACTGTCGCGTATCGCCCTCAGGGAGCGGCTGAGCGTCCTCGTCGAGCGTGAGAGCGACTCCGCCCCGCCGTCGTTCGAGGTAGCAGACGGCACGGTGCTGGTCGCGGACGTCTCCGGAGTCGGTGCGGACTGGGTCGCGCTCGAGGATGCGCGGTCAGGAGCGCTCGTGGTGCCCATCGCGTCGATCGCCGCGATCGGGATGCCGCATGCCGACATCCTGCGCAGCGCTCGTCCCGCGGCGGGCCGATCCGTTCTCGCCGATCGGATGACGTTCGGCTTCGTCATCCGGGATCTCGTTCGCCGGCGCGTGTCGGTGTCCGTGCACCTCATTCAGGGACGGATGCTCGCCGGCACGATCGACCGCGCGGGCGCCGACCACCTCGACATCGCCCTGCATGAGCCCGGAACTCCGCGCCGAGCGAGCGAAGTCAGCGGCCATCGTGTGGTGCCGTTCGGCGCGGTGGCGTGGATCCGGCTCGATTCCGGCGCGACGCTCGCCTGACGCGCGGATCGTCCGCGCGGCGTCAGTCGGGTCTGCCGACGACTCCGGTACCCCACAGCTCGGGGAAGCTCGCCTCGTTCGACTGACGCCACAGTGCCATGCGCCGCGCCTCCTCGGCCTGCTCGTCGAGGTACTCGGCGACGCTCGCCTCTTCGATGCGCCAGCGGGCGGGCGACCCTACCCGGAGGCCCCGCAGGCGCCTCTCATCCACGAGCGTCATCACCTCGTCGAGCGAGACGCCGAGGACCTCCGCCACCTGTGACGGCGCCAGCAGGCGCACGTCGGAGGTCGGCATCTCAGGCATGCCCCCATTATGCGGCGACACCCCTCCGGGCGGCCGGGCGACGCACCCGCTGTGGATAACCAGAGGGCTCGTTCTCCGCTCTGCGTCACCATGGTGACATGACCGCACTCGACACCGCCCGCGCCCGACCTCGCGCCTTCTGGGGTGATGCCCGCTTCGCTCTGGGCATCCTCCTGGTGGTCGCCTCGGTCGTCGGCGTCTGGTTCGTCGTCTCGGCGTCACGGCAGACCGTGCCCGCGTTCGCCGCCAACCGCACAATCGTTCCGGGTGAAGCCATCTCGGGTGACGACGTTCGCCTGGTGGACGTGTCGCTGGGGCAGGTGGGCGAGGCCTATCTCGCGTCCGACGCGCTCGCCGACGGACTCGTGGCCACCCGCACCATCGAATCCGGCGAGCTGGTTCCACGCACCGCGGTCGGTGATGCGACCTCGGTGCGAACCACGAGCGTCGTGCTGCGGAGCGCGGTAGACGTGCCCGGATCGGTTGCCGCGGGCTCGGTCGTCGAGGTGTGGGCGGCTCCGCTGCTCGAACGCGGTGACTACGACGCCCCCCGCATCCTGGTGGCCGACGCCACGGTGGTCTCCGTGACGCGGGACGATTCGATGATCGGCGGCGGGTCCGCCGCACTCGAGCTGGTGATCCCGCGCGCCGACGTCGCCGCCACCCTCGCCGCGATCGCGGACCAGTCGGCGCTCTCGGTGGTTCCCACCGCAGGAGCAGCGCAATGAAGGTGCTTCTTGCGGTCGACGAACCGCACGCCCGCCCGCTGGCGGACGGTCTGGAGCGGGAGGGCGTCCATGTCACGACGGTTCTCGAGGCCGCCGCTCTCGCGCTCACCGCCGACGACGACGCGCTGTACTACGAGGGCGAGCGGGTCGCACGGGCATTGGCGGACTGCGACGCCGTGATGCTCGAAGTGTCGCGCACGACGCTGAATGCGTCCGTCGTGGCGATGTGCGATCGCAACGCCGTCCGAATCATCCCGCTCAGCGCCGGACCGGCCGACGACCGCGTCGCCGACGCCTTCGGCCTGGAGTCGGCACTACCGGTGGACGCCGAGGCATGGCGGCTGGCCGAGCAGCTCGCGGCCGCACCCCGGGACCGGACGACGCGGCGAGACGCAGAACCGGGCGGGACGGCCCAGCGGATGCCGCGGCTCATCACCGTCTGGGGAACCGCCGGCGCTCCCGGCCGCTCCACCATCGCGATCGAACTCGCCGTCGAGCTCGCGCGTGGCGGCCGGCACGTCGGTCTGGTCGATGCGGATTCGCACGCCCCGTCGGTCGCGCTCGCGCTCGGCCTCGCCGACGAAGCGCCGGGCTTCGCAGCGGCGTGCCGCCAATCGGAGCTCGGCGGCCTGGATTCCCGCGAGCTCACCCGCATCAGCGCGCCGATCGGGACGACCGGAGTCGATGTGCTGACGGGCCTGAATCGTCCGTCGCGCTGGCCCGAACTCAGCGAGTCGCGCGTCGCAGCCGCCCTGGCCGCTTGTCGCGAGTGGGCGGATCACACCGTCGTCGATGTCGCCGCTTCGCTCGAGCGCGACGAGGAGATCGTCAGCGATCTGGACGGTCCGCGACGCAATGCGGCCACCCTCGCTGCTCTGCGCACGGCCGACCTCGTCGTCGCAGTCGCCGCGGCCGACCCACTCGGAATCTCCCGATTCCTGCGGGCGTACCCCGAGCTGCGGGCCACGATCGGCGCGACCCCGGTGGCGGTCGTCGCCAATCGGCTGCGGCCGGGTGCGCTCGGGATCGACGCGCGCGGACAGGTGCGTCGCACGCTCGACCGGTTCGGGGGCGTGAGCGATGTCTGGTTCGTGCCCACCGACCCACGGTCAGCGGATGCCGCGCTGCTGGCCGCGCGGCCGATCGCCGACGTCGCGCCGCGCTCGCCGATCACCCTCGCCGTGCGTCGCTTCGTCGGCGAGGCCGTCGCGCCGGCGGCCGAGTCGCGACGCGGCATCCGCAGGTCGGCAAGACGCCGGGCGTTGGAGGCGGTCGCGTCGTAAGGGCGGGCGTCACCCATGCGACCGCTTCGACCCGGGCTCGATTCGATCGGTCCTTGAGCCTCTGGCGGGCCAAGATCTCGATAGGGCGGCTTCGCCGCCTACGGATCCTGAGCGAGCGAAGCGAGTCGAAGGGCGATCTTGACCCGGACCGCGTCAGCGCGCCCTGCGCACTGAGCCGGTCCGCGTCAACTCTAAGCTTGAGGGATGTCGACGCTCAGCGATCTCGTCTACGCCCAGGGTCGATCCAGCGAAGCCGACGTCGAATGGCTCCACCGTCTCGCCGGTGACGGTCAGCTGCTGGCCGACCTCGCGTTCGCCGACATCGTGGTCTGGGTTCCGACCGAGGACGACTCGTTCGTCGCCGTGGCGCACACCCGTCCGAGCGGTGCCGCGACCCTGTTCTATCGCGACATCGTCGGCGATCGGGTGCGACCCCAGTGGCGCACCCAGGTGCGCGAGGCGTTCTCGACGGCGCGGATCATCGACTCGGCCTCTCCGGATTGGTTCGAGGAGACGCCCACCCGCGTGCGTGCCGTGCCCATCGTCCGATCGCAGGGGATGGAGCCGGCGCTCACGATCGGCGTGCTCACCCGGCACACGAACCTCGGCGAGACCCGCACACCGTCACGGCAGCAGATCACCTTCAACGACTGCGCCGACGACCTGTTCGGAATGATCGCGTCGGGCGACTTTCCCGATCTGTCCGCGCCGACCGCGCCGCGGCGCGGTGCGCCCCGTGCATCGGACGGCCTGATTCGGCTCGACGTCGACGGCGTGACGACATTCGCCAGCCCCAACGCGCTGTCGGCCTTCAACCGCCTCGGCTTCGACGACGAGCTCGAGGGGGAGTCGCTGATCGAGGTCGTGACCCGCATCCTCCCGGGAAAGCGGCAGTTCGACGAGTCACTGCCGGTTGTCGTGACCGGCCGCGCGCCGTGGCGGACCGACATCGAGGCGCGGGGCGTCACCGTGTCGCTGCGGACCATCCCGCTGCGCGATCGCGGCAACCGGATCGGGGCGATCGTGCTCTGCCGTGATGTCACGGAGATCCGGCATCAGGAGCAGGAGCTCATCACCAAGGATGCGACCATCCGCGAGATCCATCACCGCGTCAAGAACAACCTGCAGACGGTCGCGTCCCTGTTGCGGATCCAGGCCCGACGCTCGCACTCCGAAGAGGCCCGTGAGGCTCTGACGCAGGCCATGCGGCGGGTAGCGGCGATCGCCGTCGTGCACGACACGCTTTCCGAAGGTCTGGCGCAGACCGTCGACTTCGACAACGTGTTCGACCGTGTGCTCCGCCTCGTCGCCGAGGTGGCGGCCGCCCCCAACACGCGGGCGCGCACGCGGTCGTCGGGGGCATTCGGCACGCTGCCGAGCGAGTACGCGACTCCGCTCGCCCTCGCCCTCACCGAGCTGGTGACCAACGCCGTCGAGCACGGACTGGCCGGGCAGGAGGGCGACGTCGAGATCATCGCCGAGCGCGGCGAGGAGAATCTCGCTGTGCGCGTGCGCGACACCGGTTCCGGGCTGCCGGAGGGTCAGGTCGGCCGCGGCCTCGGCACGCAGATCGTGCGCACCCTCATCCAGGGCGAGCTGGGCGGAACCATCGACTGGCACACGCTGATGGGCAGCGGCACCGAGGTCACGATCGACATCCCGATGCGCGCGATCGAGCGCGACGGGTCGTAGGCCCGCCGGCGGATCTCGGACGCACTAAGCGGCATTCATCGCAGCAACAACTGCGACGGATGCCGGAAACTGCGGGCGACGCCCAGCGCGAGCCGGGTGGTCCGCGTCAGGACGCGCGGCGGGCGCGCGCAGCGCGGCGCTTGAGCGCGCGGCGCTCGTCCTCCGAGAGCCCGCCCCATACGCCGGAGTCCTGTCCGGTCTCGAGGGCATACTGCAGGCAGATCTCCGTCACGGTGCAGCGTGCGCAGACCGACTTGGCTTTCTCGATCTGATCGACGGCCGGTCCGGTGTTCCCCACGGGGAAGAACAGCTCGGGGTCGACGGTCAGGCAGGCGGCCTTATCGCGCCAGTCCATGGGGGTGCTCCTTGAGAGATGATCGGGTGTTCCAGAGCCGGTATTCGGGTCCGATACCCTGTGGTGAGATGCGAGAGATGCTCGCCCCACCTCGCTGTGGGAGCACACGGCTCTGTTAATCGTCGCACAGGGGTGTTGGCGAATCAAGGCTTGAAAACGGGCTTGGACTGTGCTGTTGCTGAGCATTCGCTCCATGAGTAGAGGGTTTTCACAAAGACCCGGCGAGCGACGAGGGAAATCTGGCGAATGCGCACACACATCGTTGCCCGACTCGCGGCGATCGTCCTCGGGCTCGAAGGCCTGGCGATCCTCGCACTGGTGGTGTGGCAGGTCCGGGCGCTCGTGACGGGCGACACGGGATCGTTCGAGAGCGCGCTCGCGCTCGTCGTCCTCACCGCGATCGGCGCGGTCGCCGTGCTCGCGTTCGCGGCTGCGACGTGGCGCGGTCAGTCATGGGGGCGATCGGGCGGAATCGTCACGCAGCTGCTGATCCTCGCCGTTGCGGTCGGTGCGATGACGGGCGCCTACGCCGAGCCGGCGACCGGATTCGCGCTCGCGGCACCGGCCGTCGTGGCTCTCGTCCTGCTCGTGCTTGCGGTGCGTGCGGCGGGGCGGAACGCACCGGGTGCGGCACCCCGATAGGTCGCTCGGGCTCGGACGTCAGGCGGCGTCGATGCCCACGAGCTTGCGCACACGCGCCACGTGCCCGGTCGCCTTCACGTTGTAGAGCGCTTCCTGCACACGTCCCTCGGCGTCGAGGACGAAGGTCGAACGGATGACGCCCTGGTAGACCTTGCCGTAGTTCGTCTTCTCACCCCACGTGCCGTACGCGTCGTGGACGGCGTGGTCGGGATCGCTGAGGAGGTCGTAGGTGAGGCCGTCCCGCTCGCGGAATCGCCGGAGCTTCTCGGGCAGATCGGGTGAGATGCCGAGCAGGGTGTAACCGGCGGCTTCCAGCGGCGCCAGACTGTCGCGGAAGTCGCACGCCTCGGTCGTGCAACCGGGGGTCATCGCCTCCGGATAGAAGAACAGCACCACACCGCGGCCGCGCAGGTCGTGCAGCGAGACGGGCTGGCCATCTTGATTGAGAAGGGTGAAATCGGGGGCTGCGGATCCGGGTTCCAGGACGACTTTGCTCATCCCTCAAGCGTAGGTCCGGTGCTGTCCGCGATGCGCATGTGGCGACCGAAGGAACTCGAGCTCAGGGTTTGTCGCGGAAGGTGAGCAGCAGCCGCTGCAGCGAGTCCAGCCTCGCAGCGCCGTTCGGCCCCAGTCGGCCCTCCGCGGCGGCCTCGACGATCGCGCAGTCCGGCGCATCCGGCAGGTGGGTGCAGCCACGCGGACAGTCCTTGGCGACCTCGGCGAGCTCGGTGAACGCGCCCAGGATGTTCGCGGGGTCGACGTGCCCCAGCCCGAAGGAGCGGACGCCGGGCGTGTCGATCACCCAGCCGTTGCCGCCCTCGCCGCGATAGCGCATCGACACGGTGGATGACGAGGTGTGGCGACCGCGGCCGGTGACCTCGTTGACGTGTCCTGTCGCGCGCATGGCGCTGGGCACCAGGGCATTCACCAGCGTCGATTTTCCCACACCCGAGTGCCCGACGAACACCGTCGAGTGTCCCACCAGCTCCGCGCCGATCCGCTCGAGGGGCATCTCTTCCTGCGCACTCGTGAAGACCTCGAGGTCCAGGCCGTCGAAGTGGGAGAGGAACTCCGAGGGGTCTGCCAGGTCGGTCTTGGTGACCACGAGCAGAGGGCGCACGCCCGCATCGAGAGCCGCGACGAGGTAGCGGTCGACGAGGCGCTCGCGCGGTTCCGGATCCGCGGCGGCCACGACGACCAGCATCTGGTCGGCGTTGGCGACGATCACCCGCTCGACCTGGTCGGTGTCATCCGCGCTCCGGCGCAGGAGCGAGGTGCGCTCTTCGATGCCGATGATGCGTGCGAGAGTTCCCACCTCCCCGGTCGAATCGCCGACGATGCGTGCGCGATCACCCGTCACGATCGGCATCCGTCGCAGCTCGCGCGCCCGGGTCGCGAGCACCCGTCGCTCTTGCGGCCCGTCCTCGTCCACGAGGACGGAGTAGCGCCCGCGGTCGACGCCGAGGACGCGAGCGATCACGGCGTCGGCGTGGGCAGGCCGTCGCTTGGTGCGCGGGCGGTTCGCCTTCGGATTGGGCCGCGCGCGCAAGGTCGTCTCATCGAACTCCGGTTCGTCGTCCTCGTCGTCGTCGAGCCAGCTCACCTTGTGCGGACCAAGTCAGGAGGCGACGTTGTGCAGGGGCTCGGTGTGCGCGTCGTCGTCCGGCGAACCGGCCAGCATCTGCTGCCACAGGTGCGGAAACTCGGGGAGGGTTTTCGCGGTGGTGCCGATGTCGTCGATCTCGAGACCGGGAACGGCCAGACCGATGATGGCGCCCGTCGTGGCGAGGCGGTGGTCGTGGTGCGCCCGCCAGGTTCCGCCGTGCAGCGCGCGGGGCACGATGCGGATGCCGTCGGCCAGTTCGTGCGCCTCGCCGCCCACAGCGCGCAGCTCGCTGACCAGCGCCGAGATGCGGTCGGTCTCGTGTCCTCGGATGTGCCCGATCCCGTAGAAGGTGCTCGGGGAGTCCGCGAACGCTGCGAGCGCCACGAGCGTCGGGGTCAGCTCGCCCGCCGCCGACAGGTCGAGATCGACCCCGGCGATGCCGCTGCCTCCCGTGACGGTGAGGGCACCGCCGCGTCGAACGGCACGCGCCCCCATCAGCGACAGGATCTCGGTGAGCATCGCGCCGGGCTGCGTCGAGTGCGCAGGCCACCCTGTCACCGACACCGAACCGCCGGCCACCATCGCCGCCGCCAGAAACGGAGCCGCATTCGACAGGTCGGGCTCGATGGCCACGTCCTTCGCACGCACGGGGCCGGCAGGAACGACCCACTCGCCGGGAGCCGGTCGCTCCACATGGACGCCCCGATGCGCCAGGGACTCGATCGTCATGTCGATGTGCGGCATGCTCGGCAGGCGCTCACCACGATGGATCAGATGCAGCCCGACGTCGAACCGCGGTGCGGCCAGCAGCAGGCCGGAGACGAACTGGCTCGAGGCGCTCGCGTCGACGACGACCTCGCCGCCGCGCACGTGGCCATGGCCGCGCACGATGAACGGAAGCGCCCAGTGCCCACCGTCGTCGATGTCGACACCGACATCGCGCAGCGCCTTGATCATCGTGCCCATCGGTCGGTGCAGGGCGCTCTCGTGGGCCGTGAGGGTCACGTCGCCGCGGGCGAATCCGGCGAGCCCCGCCACGAATCTCATCACCGTGCCCGCCTGCCCGCAGTCGACTTCGGTCGAGCCATGGAGCGGCCACGTCGGAGTGACGACGAGGTCCTCACCGTACTTTCCGGTTCCCGGGCTGCGATCGATGGCGACGCCGAGCGTGCGCAGCGCGGCGATCATCCGGGCGGAGTCGTCGGAGTGGAGCGGCGCCGCGAGGCGGCTCGGCCCGTCGGCCAGCGTGGCGAGGATGAGTTCGCGGTTGGTGAGGGATTTGGACCCTGGCACAGTGACAGTGGCGCGCAGCGGTCCGCCGGCGGTGGGCGCGTGCCAGCGGCCGCGCACAGTGGGTGTCGGAACGTGGGAATACGCGTCGCCTGTCATCGGGTTCTACCCTACTGACACACCACAGACAACCAGCGGAAGTGGAGCCGGATGATCGCCACGATCGATCGCCCTCGCACGGACGACCTCGCCGAGGTCGAGCTGGCCTGGGAACCCGCCGACGTAGACTGGCGCGTGATGAATGACGAGGCAGAAGCCGTCACCGACGCGCGCACGCAGTTCGAGGTTCAGGCGCTTCCCTATATGGACCAGCTGTATGCAGCCGCGATGCGCATGACGCGCAATCCCGCGGACGCGGCTGACCTTGTGCAGGAGACGTTCGTCAAGGCGTTCGCGTCGTGGGCGACGTTCACGCAGGGCACGAACCTGAAGGCGTGGCTGTATCGCATCCTCACCAACACCTACATCAACATCTATCGCAAGAAGCAGCGCGAGCCGTACCAGGGAACGATCGACGAGCTCGAGGACTGGCAGCTGGGCGGCGCGGAGTCCACGACCGCGACGAGCAGCCGATCGGCGGAAGCCGAAGCGATCGACCGGATGCCGGCCTCCGTCGTGAAGGACGCGCTGCAGGCAATCCCGGAGGACTTCCGGTTGGCGGTGTACCTCGCAGACGTCGAGGGTTTCGCCTACCAGGAGATCGCCGACATCATGAAGACACCCATCGGCACGGTCATGAGCCGTCTGCATCGTGGCAGGCGAATGCTCCGTGAGCTGCTGGCGGACTATGCGGCCGAGCGGGGATTCAGCGCGGCCGCCACAGGGGGCAAGAAATGACCGACTGCGGCTGCGAGAAGGCAAGACGCGACCTGGAAGAGTATCTGCGCCACGAGGTCTGCAAGACGTCGCAGACAGATATCGCGGAGCATCTCGAGAACTGCGCCAGCTGCCAGGACGAGGCGCTCGTCTCGCGCACCCTGACCGACGTCATCGCGCGTGCGTGCAAGGAGACGGCTCCCGAGGAGTTGCGCGACCAGGTGCTGGAGCGCCTGCGCACCGCGCAGGCGACCCACTGACCCGTCCCTTCGCGGCTACGGCGTGAAGACGCTCAGAGCCGACGGCGCGACCTCGACTGTCAGGGGCAGGGCTCCGATCGGATCGCCGTCGGCGTAGGCGTTGACCCCCGGCGAGGAGAGGCGCACGCTGCGGACGCGAAAGCTGCTCACTTCGCGCGCGGTCGTATGCGTTCCGCGATAGACCCGGGGGAGCAGACGCAGCAGGCGCAGCCGACCGGCGGGGCGCACGAGGATCAGGTCGAGAAGGCCGTCCGCCGGGTCGGCGTGGGGACAGATCGGGATGCCGCCGCCGTAGTGGCTGCCGTTGCCCACGGTCCCCATCACGAGATCGCCGACGAGTCTCTCCCGCCCGCCGTCGGCCAGCTCGATGTCGACTTCGTAGGGAATCCCCTTCAGCGCGAGGAATTCGATCAGGATCGCGATGTTGTAGCGCGCGCCGCCCCGCGGCCAGCGCATGGCGTTGGCGCGGTCGTTCACACGCGAGTCGAAGCCGCTGGCCAGCACGCTGCCGAAGTAGGCGGTCGACCCGTCGGCACGGGTGACGCGCGCGAGGTCGATCCGCCGAGTCCTGCCCGCGACGATCGCATCCGCCGCCGCGACCGCGTCGAGTTCGCGCAGTCCCAGCGCGGTTGCCAGATCGTTGCCGGTCCCGGCCGGGATGATGCCCAGCCTCACGTCCGTGCCCGCCAGTTCCTGGATCGCCAGGTGCACCGTCCCGTCCCCGCCGACGACCGCGACGGCGTCGGTGCCGAGTTCGATCGCGGTCCGCAGGAGCCGGCTCGATTCGGAAGCGCTGCCTCCGCTCAGAACGGTGACGCTCACGCCGCTCTCGCGCAGACGCTCGGCGGCGCGAGTCGCCGAGCCGGTGTGTGCTCCGCCGCGAGCAGCGGGATTGACCAGCAGAACGACGTTCATCCGGGTTCGCCGGGCTGGGCTGAGGCGATCGGCGGAACGAGGACGCCCGGGTTCATGATCCCGTGCGGATCGACGGTGTCCTTCACCGCGCGGAGCACCGCGATGCCGAGCGGTCCGATCTCGGCCTCGAGGTAGTCCCGGTGATCCCGTCCCACGGCATGGTGATGGGTGATCGTCGCGCCGGCCGCACCGATCGCGCGGGATGCGGCATCCTTCGCCCGTCCCCACTGACCGGCCGGGTCGGCGGTGAGCGCGGCGAGAACCGTGAAGTAGAGCGACGCCCCCGCGGGATACACGTGCGAGATGTGACACATCACGATCGGCTTGGTGCGGTCCGCCGCGAGACTCGCGGCCAATGCATCCGTCACGGCGGCTTTCAGGGCGAGGAGGTTCGCCCACGTCGTGGCCGTCTCGAGGGTTTCGGCGAGCACCCCGATGTCGAGGAGGGTATCGCGCAGCGCGGGGGAGGCGTATCGGCGGCGTTCCCAGGATCGCGCGGGTTCCTCGCCGCGAGGCGATGCGCCAAGACGGCGGAACACCCCATCGGTCGTCGCGCGGACGGCGTCGGCTTCGCTCGCATCCAGCCCTTCGAACGTCGCGACGGCGAGGCAGCCGCGCGCGCGTGCGAGGTGTCCGCCCATCACCGCATTCACCCGCGTCTCGCCGGCATCGCTCAGCCGAAGCACGGTGGGACGGATGCCGCGCTGCGTGAGCTCGCGGAAGGCCGTCGCCCCTGACGCGAAATCCGGGAAGGTCCACGCTCCGTACGCCGTGGACCCGGCCAGCGGTCGGATGCGGACGGTGATCTCGGTGAGCACGCCGAACGCACCCTCCGAGCCCAGGAACAGCTCGCGCAGATCGGGGCCCGCTGCACTCGCCGGTGCGCGGCCCAGCCGCAGTTCGCCGGCGGGGGTCGCGATTCGCAGCGCGTGCACGAGGTCGTCGAATCGTCCGTAGCCCCGGGATGCCTGACCGCTCGAGCGCGTCGCCGCGTAGCCGCCGAGCGAGGCGTACTCGAAGCTCTGCGGGAAGTGGCCGATCGTGTAGCCGCGGGTATTCAGCAGCTCCTCGGCCTGCGGTCCGGTGGTTCCCGCGCCGAAGGTGGCGAGCAAGGACTCCTCGTCGAGGTTCCACAGCCCGGCGGTGCGCACCAGATCGAGCGCGATGACGCGACTGAAGCGACCCGGCTCCGGGTCGACGCCTCCGACCACGCTGGTTCCGCCGCCGAAGGGCACGACAGCGACGGCTCGCTCCGCGCAGACGGCGAGCACGGCGAGGGTCTCGGCATGGTCAGCGGGCGCGATGACAGCGTCCGGCGCAGGCTGCGGATCGCCGAGGCGTCGGGCGAGCAGGTCGGGCGTGCTCTTGCCGCCGAGGTGCAACGACCGCACCCCGTCCGCGGTCGACGCATGAGCCTCCCCCACGACGGCGGTGAACGCGCGCACGTCACCGTCGTCGAGGCGGGAAGGGGTCAGGGTCGGGGCAGCGCGGCGGGGGACGGGGTGCGCCTTGCCCGGGAGCAGCGTGGTCACCAGCGCCTTCGCACCCGCGGGGAGACGTGCCGGTTCGGTACCCCAGGCATCCCACGGCGAACGGGCGCGGGGTGCGGGACGGTCGACCGGCGCCGTCGAAGGCTCTCCCGGCGTCGACGCATCCATCGCGACAGTATGACACATTCTGTATGGTTGTCACATGACCGACACCGGGAGCGACACCGCGACCGTCATCCTGGATGCTGCCCTGCACGAGGTGCTCGCGCACGGTATGCGCAGAACCACGGCTTCCGACATCGCGCGTCGTGCGGGGATCTCGCGTCAGACCCTTTACCGGTACTGGCCCGACGTCCAGACGCTGTTGGCCGCGCTCGTCACGCGCGAGCTGGTCGCGGTCGTTCCGCGGACCGGCACGGCGACCTCGATCGGCGACTTCGCCGACGGCATCGTCCAGACGGCTGACCGGATACGGTCGATGCCGTTGGTGGACCGACTCCGCGAGACCGATCCGGAGCTCTTCTCCCGCTACATCCTCGAGCGGCTCGGCACCAGCCAGCGCGGCATCCATCATGAGATCGCAGCCCGTGTGAGCGTGGGACAGGCTGCTGGATTCCTCCGAGCCGGAAACGCCGACCGGATTGCGGCGATGCTCCTGCTGATCGCGCAGTCCGCGATCCAGTCCGCGCCCTTGGTCGCCGAGTGGCTGCCGCCAGAGGAGTGGAGACGCGAGCTGCGCATGGCGATCAGCGGATATGTCGATCCGCGGGGGAGCGCATCCTGATGCGAGTGATCGGTCGGCAACCGCAGCCCACCGCGCTCAACGCCGCGCGCCGGCTACGTGAGCTGTCGGTGCTGGGCGACGATCCGAACGTCGATGTTCTCGTCGTCGGCGGCGGCATCACCGGTGCAGGCCTGGCTCTGGACGCAGCCAGCCGGGGACTGCGCACCGTGCTCGTCGAGCGCAACGACCTCGCGCACGGCACGAGCCGGTGGAGTTCCAAGCTCGTGCACGGAGGATTGCGGTATCTGGCATCCGGACAATTCGGCATCGCGCACGAGAGCGCTGCGGAGCGGCACGTGCTGATGACCCGGATCGCCCCGCATCTCACGCGACCGCTCGCGCAGGTTCTGCCGCTGTTCGCGCCGGGCCATCGAACCCGCGGCGCATACGTCGGAATCGGCTACGGCCTGGGCGACGGTCTGCGGCGACTCGTGGGCACGCCGGATGCCGTTCTCAACGCGCCCGGTCCGCTGGGTCGCGACGAGACGATCCGGCTCGCGCCCGCCGTGAAGCGAGACGGACTTCGCGGGGGCATGCGCGGCTGGGACGGCCAGCTGATCGACGATGCGCGGCTGGTGATCGCCGTCGCGCGCACCGCAGCCGGCTACGGAGCGTCCGTCCTCACGCGGGTCGAAGCCCTGCGCGTGCGAGGGGATGGCGCGGTTCTGCGCGACGCGCTGACCGGCGCCGAGTTGGAAGTCCGCTCGCGGGTGGTTCTCAGCGCGACCGGCGTGTGGGTGGGGGAGCTGGATCCGGACGTCGGTCTGCGTCCGAGCCGCGGCACGCACCTCGTGGTGGCGACCGCTCGGATGGGCGGCTCGGACGTCTCGCTGACCATACCGGTGCCCGGTTCGACGAGCCGGTTCGTGTTCACGGTACCGGCACCCCATGGTCGCACCTACATCGGGATCACCGATGTTCCCGCAGAGGGGCCCCTGCCCGATGTCCCGCATGCGACCGATGCCGAGATCGACATGCTCCTGGACACCGTCAACACGGCGTTGGCGGTCCCTCTCGATCGTTCCGACGTGCTCGCGACCTTCGCCGGCCTTCGCCCGCTGCTGACTCACGCGGGAACCGCGGAGGGGCGCCGCGCCGCCACGACAGGCGAGGAGACGAGCGATCTGTCTCGCCGCCACGCCATCATAGAATCCTCGACCGGGATCCTCAGCGTCGTCGGCGGCAAGCTCACGACGTACCGCCGGATGGCGCAGGACGGTCTGGACGCCGCGGTCGAGCGTCGGTTCCGCGCCGGCGAGGTGATCGCATGCCGAACGCGCTCGCTGCCGCTCGTGGGTGCGTGGCCACGCGAACGCACGAGCGAGATCGCGGCGGCTCCGCGACTGGTGCGCCGCTACGGCGCGGAGGCGCCGTTCGTCGCATCCTTGCCTGATGGCCCGGCCGCCGCCCGCGGAGTCACCGCTCAAGAGCTCGAGTGGGGCGTGGCAGTCGAGGGTGCGCTGACGGCGGACGATCTGCTCGACCGCCGTACGCGGCTCGGGCTGGTCGCGGCGGACCGGGCGGAGTCCGAGGAGGCCGCCGCAGCTGCGCTCTCCGAATGACCGCGCTGTCCGCCGCCGTCGATAATGTGGTCGCATGTCTGCGCCCGACTGGAAGAACGCCCCCGCCGACCCCGCCGCCGTCGCCGCCGTTTCGGCGAGCGGCCTCGAATACCGCGTCCTCGACACGAGCGACGCGGCGGCCTTCGACCCGTACCTGCAAGCCGAGATGCGCGGATTCCTCGCCGGTGAGCAGAGCGACGAGCAGCTCGGCGGCGCGCGTGACGGCCTCGCATTCCGACGCTTCGTCGGCGTCTATGACCCCGGCTCGCTCGAGGTCTCCCAGCCGGTCGCCACGGTCAATTCCTGGGTGACCGAGATGACGTTGCCGGGCGGCCGTGGCATCCCGATGTGGGCCATCAGCGGGGTGACGGTCGCTCCGACGCACCGGCGCAAGGGGATCGCCCGTGCCATGCTCGAGGGCGAGCTGCGCACGGCGGTCGATGCCGGCGTGGCGATCGCGGGCCTGACCGTGTCTGAGGCGACGATCTACGGGCGTTTCGGTTTCGCGCCGGCGACGTTCGGTTCGAACTGGTCGATCGAGACGAAGCGCGCGATCTGGAGCGGACCACGGCCCGACGGCCGGCTCGACTTCGTCGCGAGGGAGCAGCTGCGCGACCAGCTCGCCGAGCTGCACGGCCGGGTCCGCCATTCCCGCCCCGGTGAGATCGAGGCGTGGCCCGGGCTCTGGCGCCGCATGTCGGGTACCGCGCCCGGCCAAGAGGAGGCCGGCAAGGTGCGCGGGGTGCGCTATGCGGATGCCTCGGGCGCGACGCGCGGCATCGCCGTCTATCGGCTCGGCGCTGAGGGCTCCGACTTCACGAAGCACGACCTCGAACTGCACTACCTCCTCAGCGAGACGGCGGACGCCTATGCCGCGCTGTGGCGGTTCGCGCTCGAGCACGACCTCGTGTCGGTCGTGAAGGCGCACCTCCGGTCCGTCGACGAACCGCTGCGGTGGATGATCGCCGATCAGCGCGGCGCGACCGTCGAGACCGGCGAGCACGGCTGGTTGCGAATCCTCGACGTGCCCACGGTGCTCGCCGCACGCGCGTACTCGTCGCCAGGATCGTTCACGATGCGGGTGACAGATCCGCTCGGCTGGGCCGATGGCACGTGGCAGGTGACGGTGGACGGGTCCGGTGAGGCGGAGGTGGCGCCCGTGCAGAGCGAAGCCGACGTCACGCTGTCGGTGAACGCGCTGTCGTCGATCCTGCTCGGCGGAGTGCGTGCTGCGACGCTGCGCGATGCGGGTCTGCTTCACGCCGACGACGATGCGACCGAAGCGCTGGACGCGTCCTTCGCGTCGCCTCGGACGCCCTACCTGAGCCTGTGGTACTGAGCCTGGCCAGTGACGAACACCGGATGCCGCGGCATCCGCTGTTCGTCGACTGCGCTACAGGGTCAGGGCCTTCTTGAGGATCGCCGCCTGCTCGAGCGCGTGCACCTTGGGTGAACCCGTTGCGGTCGACGCGGCCGCGGGTCGCGAGATGCGCCGGATCGTCCGGCCTCGCAGGTGCTTGACGAGCTCGACGGTGATGAACGGCCACGCACCCTGATTCTCGGGCTCGTCCTGCACCCAGAACAGCCGCGCATCGGGGTAGCTGTCGAGGACCTCGTTGAGTTCCTCGATCGGCGCGGGGTAATACTGCTCGAGCCGCACCAGTGCGATCTCGGGGTTCGGCTTCTTGTCGAGCTCGGCCTTCAGATCCCAGTGGATCTTGCCGGCGTGCAGCAGCACCCGCTTGACGGCCTTGCGGTTCAGGTTGCGGTCGTCGTCGATGACCGGCTCGAACTTGCCCGTGAGGAAGTCCTTCACGGGGCTGGTCGCACCGCGCAGTCGGAGCATCGCCTTGGGGGTGAAGACGATCAGCGGGCGACGGGGTCGCGCGTACGCCTGCCGGCGAAGCAGGTGGAAGTACGACGCGGGAGTCGACGGCCGGGCGACGGTCATGTTGTCCTGCGCGCACATCTGCAGGTATCGCTCGATCCGCGCCGACGAGTGGTCGGGACCCTGGCCTTCGTAGCCGTGGGGGAGGAGCAGCACCACGCTGGACTGCTGACCCCACTTCTGCTCGGCGGAGGAGATGAACTCGTCGACGACCGTCTGCGCGCCGTTTGCGAAGTCGCCGAACTGCGCCTCCCACAGCACGAGTGCGTCCGGTCGCTCGACCGAATAGCCGTACTCGAACGCCATGGCCGCGTACTCGCTGAGGAACGAGTCGTAGATCCAGAACTTGCCTTGCTTCTCGCCCAGGTTCGCGAGCGGGATCCACTCCTGCCCGTTCGAGCGGTCGTGCAGCACCGAATGGCGCTGGACGAACGTGCCGCGGCGCGAATCCTGGCCGGCCAGACGCACCGGCGTGCCCTCGACCAGCAGCGACCCGAAGGCCAGCAGCTCGGCGAAGCCCCAATCGATCGACCCGTTTCGGCTCATGTCGAGCCGCTTCTCGAGAAGCTGCCGCAGCTTCGAGTGGACGGTGAAGCCATCGGGCTTGTTGACGAAAGCGTCGCCGATCAGGTTCACGATGTCGCGCGAGACGCCGGTGGTGTCGGGAGATCCGACGGCCGGCTCGATGATGGCGTCCTCGACGACGGGCGATGTTCCCGTCTCGGCCGCATGCGTCTCGGCGAACGCGATCTCGAGGCCGTTCTGGAAGTCCCGCTTGGCCTGCTCGTACTCTTCCTCGGTGATGTCACCGCGACCGACGAGAGCCTCGACGTACAGACGGCGCACCGACCGCTTCGCCTCGATGAGGTTTGTCATCAGGGGCTGCGTCATCGAGGGGTCGTCGCCCTCGTTGTGACCGCGTCGGCGGTAGCAGACCAGATCGATCACGACGTCGCGGTTCCAGCGCTGGCGGTAGGCGAACGCGAGCTGCGAGACCCGCACGACCGCCTCCGGGTCGTCGCCGTTGACGTGGAAGATCGGCGCCTGGATCGTCTTGGCGACATCCGTCGCGTAGACCGACGAGCGGGCGTCCTGGGGCACCGTGGTGAAGCCGACCTGGTTGTTCACGACGACGTGGATCGTGCCGCCGGTGCGGTAGCCGCGCAGCTGCGACATCTGCAGCGTCTCGAACACGACGCCCTGACCTGCGAACGCGGCATCGCCGTGAACGAGGATCGGAAGCCACGAGTACGTGCCGATGGGCTTGCGGTCCTGCTTGGCGCGCACGATGCCCTCGAGCACGCCGTCCACGGTCTCGAGGTGCGACGGGTTCGCCGCGAGATACACCGGAAGCTCCTCGCCCCGGTCGTCGACGAACGTGCCCTCGGTGCCGAGGTGGTATTTGACGTCGCCGGAGCCGCTCTTGCTGCCGACCGCGACGGAGCCCTCGAACTCGCGGAACACCTGGCCGTAGGTCTTGCCCGCGATGTTCGTCAGCACGTTCAGCCGGCCGCGGTGGGCCATTCCGATGGCGGTGCCGTCGAGGCCGGCTTCCGCCGCCCCCTGGAGGATCTCGTCCAGGAGCGGGATCAGCGACTCGCCGCCCTCGAGGCTGAAGCGCTTCTGGCCCACGTACTTCGTCTGCAGGAACGTCTCGAAGGCCTCGGCCTCGTTGAGCTTGCTCAGGATGCGCAACTGCTCGTCGTGGCCGGGCTTCTCGTACTTGAGCTCGACGTTCTCCTGGAACCAGCGGCGCTGCTCGGGGTCCTGGATGTGCATGTATTCGATGCCGGTCGTGCGGCAGTACGAGTCGCGAAGGACGCCGAGGATGTCGCGGAGCTTCATCTGACGCTTGCCGCCGAAGCCGCCCGTGACGAAGTACCGGTCGAGGTCCCAGAACGTCAGACCGTGCTGTTCGATCTCGAGGTCGGGGTGGGTGCGTTGCACGTACTCGAGCGGATCGATGTCGGCCATCAGGTGGCCGCGCACGCGGAACGAGTTGATGAGCTCCTGGACGCGGGCCTGCTTGTCCACGCGCTCGGCGAGATCGACGTTGATGTCGGCCGCCCAGTGAATGGGCGCATAGGGGATGCGCAGCGCCGCGAAGATGTCCTCGTAGAAGTTGCGCTGCCCGATCAGCAGCTCGTGCACCTTCTTCAGGAACTCGCCGGAGCCGGCGCCCTGGATGACGCGGTGGTCGTAGGTGCTGGTGAGGGTGATCGTCTTGCCGATGGCGAGCTCGTTGAGCGTCTTCTCGCTCGCGCCCTGGAACTCGGCGGGATACTCCAGGGCACCCGCGCCGATGATGCAGCCCTGCCCCTTCATCAGGCGTGGCACCGAGTGGACGGTGCCGATGCCGCCGGGGTTGGTCAGCGACAGCGTCGTGCCCTGGAAGTCCGCGGCGGTGAGCTTGCCGGCGCGCGCGCGGACGACGAGGTCCTCGTACGAGACGAGGTACTCGTTGAAGGTCAGGGTGTCGGCGCGCTTGATGCTCGGCACCATGAGCGCCCGCGTGCCGTCGGGGCGGGGCAGGTCGATCGCGATGCCCAGGTTGATGTGGGCGGGCGCCACCACCGACGGCTTGCCGTCGATCTCGGCGTAGAAGACGTTCTGGCTCGGGAACTCTTTCAGAGCGCGGATGAGCGCCCATCCGATGAGGTGGGTGAAGCTGATCTTGCCGCCGCGCGTGCGCGACATGTGGTTGTTGATGACGATGCGGTTGTCGATCATCAGCTTCGCGGGAATGGTGCGGACGCTGGTCGCCGTCGGGACAGTCAGCGACTCGTCCATGTTCAGAGCGAGGGTCTTGGTCATTCCCTTGAGGACAGTGACCTTGTCGTCCTCGGGGTTCTCCGTGCTCGCCGACGGCGCCACGGTCGGCGCCTGCGCCGGGATGGGCGGCGGCGCGGCGGGCCGCGCGGTCGTGCGGGCGACGGGCTGGGTTCCCACCACGGGAATGGGCGCCGTCACCGGGTGCGGCTCAGGTGCTCCGCCGGTCGGCTTCGCGGCCTCGGAGGTCGTCTGGGTCGGCGCGGGCTGCGGCGCTGCTCCGGCCGCGGTGGGTGCGGCCGGGCTCGTCGTGGCTGTGCCCGTCGCTGCCGTCGTGGCCGGGCCGGTGGATGCCGTCGTGTCGACGGGCTGATACGCCTCGAGAATCGGCCACCACGCCTTGTCGACGGAGTTCTTGTCGACTTTGTACTGCTCGTAGAGCTCGTCGACGAGCCATTCGTTGGCTCCGAACTCCCCTTCGCTCGCCACTCCGACGCCCGTCACCTGGCTCGACACGCTCGATCGCCCGCTTTCGTGAAGACTGTAGGAGCGTCAGGGCGAGATCCAACGGCCCCCACGCACGACTGTTAAGCCTAACCCAGTCTTGCGCGGCGTCGGGGGGAGCAAAAGCCCGCGGCTGAACACGATCGCGCATCGTTATCCGCACGGCAAGAGTCACTAACCTTTCGGGTATGGAGTTCTACGGCGAGGAGCCCGAGGTCGATCTGACCTACTCGGATGTCTTCCTGGTACCCCGGCACTCGGCGGTCACGAGCAGGCTCGACGTGGATCTCTCTCCCGGCGACGGCACCGATGCGACGATTCCGCTCGTCTCGGCGAACATGAACTCCGTCACCGGCGCGCGACTGGCGGCGACCCTCGCCCGGCGCGGCGGATTGGGCGTGCTTCCCCAGGACATGCCGCTGCAAGAGCTGGATGCCGCCATCCGCTGGGTCAAGGATCAGCCTGTGCGGTGGGACACGCCGCTCGTGCTCCCGCCGCAGGCGACGGTCGCCGATGCAGCGCGCCTGCTGCCTGCGACGGACGGGCACGGCATCGTGGTGGCCGACGTCTCGGGGGGCCACCTGAACATCGACGCCGTCCTCGGAGTCGTCCCCGCGACCCGCCTCGGAACCGCATTGCCGGATGCACGCCTGGGCGATCTCGCACGCGGGCGGACGGCATCCATCGACGCGGACGATGTCGAAAGCGCGCGTCACGCGTTCGACCTGATCGTGGGCGCGGGAGCCGAGACGGTCTGCGTGCTCCACCACGGCTTCGTCGTGGGCACACTGTCGCGCCGCAGCGCATTGCGCTCGACGCTGTACCGGCCCGCGATCGACGCATCGGGCCGCCTCAGCGTCGCCGCAGCGGTCGGCATCAACGGCGACGTCGCCTCGAAGGCGAGCGCGCTCGCCGCGGCGGGCGTCGACGTCCTCGTCGTGGACACCGCTCACGGACACCAGGAAGGGATGCTGCGCGCGCTGCGCACCGTCGCCGAGCTCGGTCTCGGCATCCCGATCGCCGCCGGCAACATCGTCACCGCCGAGGGCGTGCACGACCTGGTCAGCGCGGGCGCCGACATCCTCAAGGTGGGAGTGGGCCCGGGCGCGATGTGCACGACGCGCATGATGACGGCGGTCGGCCGGCCGCAGTTCTCCGCGGTGCTCGAGACGGCGGAGGCTGCGCGCATCATGGGCGCCCACGTCTGGGCCGACGGCGGTGTGCGGTACCCGCGAGATGTCGCACTCGCGCTCGCCGCCGGCGCGGCATCCGTCATGATCGGCTCTTGGTTCGCCGGCACGATCGAGGCACCCGGCGAACTGCAGGTCGACGATGCCGGTCGCTCGTTCAAGGAGTCGTGGGGGATGGCCTCGACGAAGGCGGTGCACGACCGGTTCGGGCGCCTCGACCCGTACGATCTCGCGCGCAAGGAGCTGTTCGCCGAGGGGATCTCGTCGTCGCGGATCTACCTGGATCCGCTGCGCCCGGGTCTGGAGGACCTCATCGACATGATCACGTCGGGCGTGCGCTCGTCGTTCAGCTACGCCGGCGCATCCTCGGTCGCGGAGTTCCGCGAGCGGGCGAGGGTGGGGTTGCAGTCCGCCGCGGGGTACGAAGAGGGCAAGGCGCTGCCGGTCAGCTGGTGACGGGCGGCGGCCGCGCCGCCTCATCGCACGGCCTCCTACGCAGTCCGCGGCACCCGATGCAGTTCGCGGGATCCGACGCAGTTCGCGGGATCCGACGCAGATGCTTCTGTGCGGGATGCCGGAAACTGCGCGCTGCGGGCGAGACCGCGCCCTGAGGACTCACGGTCACAGACCCGGGCGCGGGCGGGTGGAGGGCAGTCCGTCGCCGGGAGAAGTCGAAGAGCAGACGGGGTGTGGAGAATCCTGCACCTCGACGTCCCGTTGAGCACTGGGCGTCACGCCGATAAAACGCGCACTACGCGGCACCCACGCGCAGAGGGGTCTACGCGGGATGCCGAAACTGCGCCCAGCGCTGCCACCGCGGGTCAGCGGTGACGCCTCGGCCCGGCTTCCGCGCACCACCCCTGCCGTAGACTTGACGGCACAATGGACGACCCCCCCAGTAGACGCTCGCCCCACTGCCACGCTTCCCATCCGGGGGGTGATGCGTGATGGAGTACATCATGCTGGGCGTGGGGCTGCTGCTCACTGTCGGGACCGGCTTGTTCGTCGCGAGCGAGTTCGCGCTCGTCAACCTCGACCGCGCGGACCTCGAAGCGCGCCGCGACGCGGGCGAGTCCCGCCTGTCGATGACCATCAACGCGCTGCGCATCACGTCGACGCACCTCTCCAGCGCGCAGCTGGGCATCACGCTGACGACCCTGCTCACCGGTTATGCGATGGAACCGGCAATTTCAAGTCTGCTGCGGCCGGTCTTCGCCGCGTGGGGCTGGCCCGAGGGCGTCGCGTCACCGGTGGCGGTGTTCATCGGGGTCACGATCGCCACGGTCCTGTCGATGATCCTCGGTGAGCTGATCCCGAAGAACTTTGCGCTCGCCATCCCGCGCCAGACCGCGAAGCTCGTCATGCCGTTCCAGGTCGGGTTCACGATGGTGTTCCGCCCGGCGATCGCCGTGCTCAACGGCAGCGCGAACGGCGTGCTGCGGATCATCGGCATCGAGCCGAAGGAGGAGCTCTCGGGCGCGCGGACGGCGGAAGAGCTCTCCAGCCTGGTGCGCAGGTCGGCGCTCGCCGGCGTCCTCGAGGAGGATACAGCGTCCCTCCTCGATCGCAGCCTCACCTTCGCCCGGCTCAGCGCCGCGGACGTCATGACACCGCGGCCGAGCGTTCACGCGCTGGGCGCCGACGACTCGGCCGAAGAGGTCATCCAGCTTGCCCGGCGCACCGGCCACAGCCGCTTCCCGGTCTACGAGGAATCGATGGACGACATCGTGGGGATCGTCCACCTCAAGGCCGCTGTGGGCGTGCCGAGGGATCGGCGGGCGGACGTCCCCGCCGCCGCACTGGCGACCGAGCCCCTGCGCGTCCCCGAGGCCGTGCACCTCGACACCCTCATGTCGGAGCTGCGCGCCCGCGGCTACCAGATGGCGATCGTGGTCGACGAGTACGGCGGCACCGCAGGCGTCGTCACGCTGGAGGACCTCGTCGAGGAGATCGTCGGCGAGGTGCTCGACGAGCACGACCGGCGTCGCACCGGCATCGTCCGCAGCGAGGGTTCCCTCATCTTCCCCGGCGAGCTGCGCCCCGACGAAGTGCGCGACCGCACCGGCATCCGGATCCCGGAGGGCGACGTCTACGACACCGTGGGCGGCTACATCATGAGCGTCCTCGAACGCATCCCCGTCGTCGGCGACTCGCTCGAGATCGAGGACGGCACGCTCGACGTCCAGCGGATGGACGGCCGTCGCGTCGATCGCGTCCGTTTCACGCACACCCCGATGCCGGTCGAAGAGCACGCCCAGAGCGAAGGGGGTGAGCGCTCGTGAGCGATTGGGCAGGTCTCGCGTGGCTCGTGGTGCTCCTCGCGTTCAACGCGTTCTTCGTCGGGGCGGAGTTCGCCGTCATCTCGGCGCGCCGGTCGCAGATCGAGCCGCTCGCCGAGCGCGGATCGCGCGCGGCGAAGACGGCCCTGTACGCGATGGAGCACGCCACGCTGATGCTGGCGACCTCGCAGCTGGGCATCACGATCTGCTCGCTGCTGATCTTGAACGTCTCCGAACCCGCGATCCACCACCTGCTGGCCGAGCCTCTCGGGCTGACCGGGCTGGGCGAGGCGATGGTCGACACGATCGCGTTCCTGATCGCCCTGCTTCTCGTCTCATACCTGCACGTCGTGTTCGGCGAGATGGTGCCGAAGAACCTCGCATTCTCGGTGCCCGATCGTGCGGTGCTGATGCTCGCGACCCCGCTGGTCTGGGTCTCGCGTCTGTTCCACCCGGTGATCGTCGCGTTGAACTGGATCGCCAATCACGCGGTGCGGCTCTTCGGCGTCGAGCCGAAGGACGAGGCCGCTTCGACGTTCACCCTCGACGAGGTGACGACCATCGTCAACCAGTCGCGCATCGAGGGCGTGCTCCACGACGCGTCCGGCACGGTCTCGGCCGCGCTCGAGTTCACCGACAAGAAGGCCAAGGACATCGCGGTGCCGCTGAGCCAGCTCGTGACGCTGCCCGAATCGGTGACCCCCGACAAGATCGAGCGGTCGGTGGCCAAGCACGGCTTCTCGCGTTACGTGATCGTGGATGCCGCGGGCCTCCCGACCGGGTACGTGCACCTCAAGGACGTCCTGCGCGCCGCCGAAGGACCGGACGCCTCGGCGGACGTCGTCCAGCCGATCCCGCCGAAGCGGATCCATCAGATGGTGCCCGTGCGGGAGAGCACCGACCTCGAGGACGCCCTCGCGCTGATGCGGCGTGCGGGCCGTCACCTCGCGCGGGTGAGCAACGACGAAGGGAAGATCACCGCGGTGCTGTTCCTCGAGGACATCATCGAGGAGCTCATCGGCGAAGTGCAGGACGCCACCCGACGCCCCGCGTGAGCGGGCTCGGCCGACGCGAGGCGTCCGGTCGCGACCATCGGTCGCGAGTAGGGTGTCGCCATGATCGCGTCGTGGACGGTGCAGGACACTGCGCGGGTGCTGCGCAAGCCGACCGCCGCCGACGACAAGTACACGCGCGGAGTGCTGGGCGTGCGAACGGGGTCGGAGACGTATCCCGGTGCGGCGGTGCTCGGCGTTGAGGCGGCATGGCGCGCCGGCGTCGGCATGGTGCGCTACCTCGGGCCTCGGACCCCGACCGCGCTGGTGCTCCAGCGACGGCCGGAGACCGTGACCGCCGACGGCCGGGTGCAGGCATGGCTGATCGGGTCGGGAACGGATCCGACGCACAGAACGGATGTCGAGACGACCACGTTGCGTGGAATCCTCTCGTCGCCGCTGCCGGTGGTGGTCGACGCCGGAGCGCTCGACCTCGTGCCGTCGGCGGAGGCCCCGATGATCGTCACGCCGCACGGACGCGAGCACGCTCGGCTACGGGCGCTGCTCGGCCTCGCCGAGGACTCCCCGACGGATGACGAGGCCCGCGCCGCATCCGCTGTCCAGACCGCCGCCGCGCTCGGGGCGACGGTGGTCCTGAAGGGCGCGGTCACGATCGTGGCGTCGGCGGACGGCTGGGCGACCGCAGTGTCGGTCGGAACGCCGTGGCTGGCGACGGCGGGCACCGGTGACGTGCTCGCGGGCGCGATCGGCGCGGTCGTGTCGGCCGGGTCGCCCGAGATCGACCTGGCTCACCTCGCGGCCGCGGGAGTCTGGCTGCACGGGCGCGCCGCCGCCCTGAGGGCGGGCGACCTCGGTCCCGAGGGAGGACCGATCACGGCCGGAGACGTCGCCGAGGCCCTCCCGCGCGCCGTGGCCGAGGCGCTGTCGACTCACTACTGAACGGCTCCGAGTGGGGCTCCGCCCCACACCCCTGGCCTGCTTTCGCACGGCCGCCACCTACAATCGACCCGTGTCGAGGCGTGCAGTGCTGTGGATCGCTTTCGCGATCGTGCACATCGCCGTGTGGGCACTCGGGTTCGTTCTGCCGAACCAGCCGATGGGCGACGTCCACAACGTCTACGAGCCGTGGTCGACCTGGGCGATCGACGGCGACGCCATCGTCGGAATCACCGAGCCGTGGATATACCCTCAGCTCGCGCTCGTCCCCCTGGTGCTCGCTCAGGGCTTCGCCTGGATCGCCGGCTACGAGGTCGCGTGGGCGATCTTCATCACCATCTGCGACGCTCTCGCGTTCGGGATGCTGGTGGGCACCGGTCGCTCGACCGGGCGCAACGCCGCGGCGGGGTTCTGGCTGGCCTTCATCCTCCTCCTCGGACCCGTCGGGATGTACCGCCTGGACGGTGTCACGGCGCCGCTCGCGATCGCGGGATGCCTGTGGCTGGTGGGGCGTCCGTGGCTGGGCTCGATCCTGCTCGCCGTCGCCACCTGGATCAAGGTCTGGCCGGCAGCGCTGATCGCGGCGGCGGTGATCGCGGTCAGGCGCCGCCTCGCCGTCGTGGGCGGCGCGCTGATCGTCTCCGCCGCGACCCTGATCGCGGTGGTCGCCGCAGGCGGCGGGGCCACCGTCTTCGGCTTCATCACCGACCAGACGGATCGGGGATTGCAGGTGGAGGCGCCGGTCAGCGCGTACTACCTCTGGCGCGCGGTCGCCGGCATCCGCGGTTCGTTCATCTACTACGACGACGATCTGCTGACGTTCCAGGTCTCGGGCCCCGAGGTGGATGCCGTCATCGCCGTGATGACGCCTCTCCTGTTCGCCGCGGTGCTGGGCGTCGCGGCACTCGGCGCGTACCGGGCGCGGCATGGCGCCGGATTCGTGAGACTGTTCCCGCCGCTGGCCCTGGCGCTCGTGCTGGCCTTCATCGTCTTCAACAAGGTCGGGTCTCCGCAGTACATGACGTGGATCATCCCTCCGCTTCTCGTCGGCCTCGTGATCGACCGTGCCCGGTGGAGGGGACCGGCGGCCCTCGGGCTGATCATCGCTCTGGTCACTCAGGCGGTCTACCCGATCATGTACTACGGCCTGCTCGGCGCACACCCGCTTCCGGCCGCACTCCTGACGCTGCGCAACGTGCTGGCCGTCGTCCTGCTGGTGTGGGCGATCGTGCGCGTCGCGCGGATCCCACGCCGCACCGCCACGCTGGTGCACCCCGCGCCTGTTCGCCCCTGATCCGGAGGTCATCCATGCTCGTCGCCTTCTCCGTCGCCCCCAGCGGCACCCCCCGCAGCAGCAGCTCGGCCCCCTCTCGGCGACGCGTCGGCTTCGGCTGATGCGTCGGTCCACGACGCCGTCGCGGCGGCGGTCCGCATCGTGCGCGAGTCGGGCCTGCCGCACCGCACGACGTCGATGTTCACCGAGGTCGAGGGGGAGTGGGACGAGGTCTTCGACGTCGTCAAGCGGGCGACCGAAGCCGTCCTGCCCTTCGGCTCGCGAGTGTCGCTGGTGCTCAAGGCCGACATCCGTCCCGGCTTCACGAACGAGATCGAGGGCAAGGTGGAGCGATTGGAGCACGCCCTGGACACGCCGCCCGACAGCGACTTCGAAGCGGTATAGCCCCCTCCAGTGTCTGCACGGGCGGGGCGGCGCCCCCACACGATTCTCACCTCGAATCGATTCGACACGGATGCCGGCCCCGCGCTAGCATGACCGGGTGACCTCCTCGACAACCTCGAGGGGTGCGGCGATGTGGGCGCTCCTCTCCCTCGCCATCGGCAGTTTCGGCATCGGCATGACCGAGTTCGTCGTCATGGGCCTCCTCCCGAACATCGCCGCAGACGTCCTCCCGACGCAGTGGCATGCGAGTCAGGGCGATGCGATCGCGCAGACCGGCTGGCTCATCACGCTGTACGCGCTCGGCGTGGTCGTGGGTGCACCGACCATCGCCGGATCGGTCGCGAAGTATCCGCGCCATCGCGTCATGATCGGACTCGCGCTGGCCCTCACGCTCTTCAACGGGCTGACGGTGATCCTTCCGACGTTCGAGCTCGTCGCCGCATCCCGGTTCCTGGCGGGGTTGCCGCACGGAGCGTACTTCGGCATCGGCGCGCTCGTGGCGGCGGACGTGCTCGGCCCCGGCAACCGCGCCAAGGGCGTCGCATTCGTGCTGACGGGTCTCACCGTCGCGAACGTAGTGGGCGTCCCGCTCGGCACGTTCCTGGGCCAGCAGGTCGGCTGGCGGTCGGCGTTCCTGGTCGTGACGGCGATCTTCGCGCTGGCCACGGTCTTCATCGCCTGCTTCGTGCCGCCGCATCCGGGCGAACCCGGGCGCACCCTCCGTGCGGAGCTCGGCGTGTTCCGCATCGGGCAGGTCTGGCTCGCGCTGGGCGTGGGGGCGATCGGCTTCGGGGGATTCTTCGCCGTCTACAGCTACGTCGCACCGATGGTCACCGACGTCGCCGGCTCGCCCGAATGGGTGGTGCCGATCATCCTCGTGCTGATGGGCGTCGGCATGACGGTGGGCAACCTCGTGGGCGGTCACCTGGCCGACGTCGACCTGAAGCGCACGCTGATCGGGGGTCTCGGAGCCCTCACCCTCGTCCTCGCGCTGCTCGCCCTGACATCGCAGTGGATCGTCGCGCTCGGCTTCTTCGTCCTGGCGACGGGTTTCGTATCGTCCGTGCTCAGTCCCACGATCCAGACGCGTCTCATGGACGTCGCCGAGGACAATCAGTCGATCGCGGCCGCGCTGAACCACTCCGCCTTGAACATCGGCAACGCTCTCGGCGCCTTCCTCGGCGGCGCCGTGATCGCCTTCGGCTGGGGGTTCGTGGCGCCGGCATGGGTGGGTGTCCTGCTCGCGCTCGGCGGGCTGGGGATCGCCGTCGTGAGCCTGCGGCTCGACCGGGCGCGCTCCTTGACCGCCGCATAGAGTGGTCGGATGTCAGAGCCGACGCCCGCGGATCGAGCGCTGCGCGCACTCGCGGACGCCGTCGGCGAATCGCGTCCCCGTCGCCCGGAAGACGGGGACGATCCCGACGTCCCCGTGGCAGCCACGGTCGTGATCGTCCGCGAAGCGGCGTCCGGACCCGAGGTGCTCATGATCGAGCGGCCGGATCGCGGCTCGTTCGCGGGTGCCTGGGTCTTCCCCGGCGGCAAGCTGGAGCCCGCCGACCGCGCCGCGGCCGATGATGACATCCGCGTCGACCGCACCGAGAGCGACGAGCTCGCTGCCGCACGCCGGGCGGGCACTCGCGAGACGGCGGAGGAGACCGGACTGCGAACGGATGCCGCCGCGCTGGTCGCCCTCTCCTGCTGGGATCCGCCCCCCGGCCTTCCGCTGCGCATCCGCACGTGGTTCTTCCTCGCGAGGGATCCCGGTGGGGACATGACCCTCGCCCCCGACGAGGTGATCGCCGCGGCGTGGGTTCGTCCCGCTGAGATGCTCGCGCGGCACGGCCGTGGCGAGATCACGCTCTATCCGCCGACCTGGGTGACGCTGCACGACCTGGCGAATCAGCGTGACGCGGACGCGCTTCTCGGACTGGCACGCATCGGCGGCATCCGCCGCTTCGAAACGGTCGCAAGGCGCGGCGCCGACGGACCGATGCTGCTGTGGCAGGGCGACGCCGCGTACGACGAGCACGCGCCGGCAGACCCGGCATCCCGCCATCGGCTGGAGCTCGCCGCGCTGCCGTGGATATACACGCGCACCGACTGATTCCGGCCTCGTCAGCGCGTCAGCGCGCGGGTGACGCCAGCAGCCGCCGCAGGTGCGCGCCGACGGCTGAGGTCTCGATGAGGAAGCCGTCGTGACCGAAGTCGCTCGAGAGGACCACCGCCCCGTCGTCGAGCGTGGTGCGGATGCTGCGCGCGATGCGGTGCTGACCGTCGACGGGGAAGAGCCGGTCGCTGTCGATCCCGAGCACGAGGGTGGTGGCCGTCACGCGGGCGAGCGCCTCTTCGACGCCGCCGCGATCGCGGCCGACGTCGTGGGAGTTCATCGCCTCGACGAGCGTGATGTAGCTGTTCGCGTCGAAGCGACGGGTGAAGCGGTTGCCGTGGAAGTCGAGGTACGAGGCGACCGCGAATCGGCCGCCTCGCCCCAGGGGGCTGACGCCCGACTGCCACGAGCGTTGGAAGCGCTGATTCAGCTCGGTCGGCGATCGGTAGTTCAGCAGCGCCATGCGCCGCGCGAGTGCGAGACCGCGGTGCGGTCCGTCGCCGTCACCGGAGTCGTAGTACTCGCCAGTCTGGAATCGCGGGTCGATGAGGATGGCCTCGAGCTGGACGGAGTTCAGCGCAATCTGGTCTGCGGTGTTGACCGGGGGTGCGGAGAGGATGCCGACGCGCCCGACGCGGTCGGGCAGGCCGACGGCCCATTCGAGGGCGTGCATGCCGCCCATCGATCCGCCGAGCACTGCTGCCCAGGCGTCGATGCCGAGCGCGTCTGCGAGACGCACCTGCGCGGCGACCTGGTCGCGGATGGTCAGATACGGGAAGCGTGAGGCCCACTCGTAGCCGTCGGGCGCGATGCTCGACGGACCAGTCGAGCCCTGGCATCCGCCGAGCATGTTCGGCGCGATCACGAACCACTTGTCGGTGTCGATGGGGGCGCCCGGGCCGACGATGTCGTCCCACCACCCCTCGGTCGGATGGCCCGGACCGGCCTGGCCGCGGACGTGGCTGTCGCCGGTGAGCGCGTGCAGGACCAGGACCGCGTTGTCACGAGCGGGGGAGAGTTCACCCCATGTCTCGTACGCGAGGCGATAGGCGGGAAGCTCGCGTCCCCCCTCGGTGCGGAAGGCCCCGAACGCGGCGAAGCGCCGGTCGCCGATCGGATCGCCGTCGCGCCAGGCCCCGGTCGCGGGCGGGCGTCCGAGCAGCTGGCGTGCGTCGGCCTCCGTGACCGGCGCGCTCGGCACCGTGTCTTCAGAGGTCTGCCAGTCCATCCGTCCATTGTCGCGTGCCTGTCGGTGGCCGGTCGGCGTGTTACGGCACCGTGGCGGCGCTGCCGCGGCTCAGGTCTGTCAACTGCCACGACGAAGCGCCCGACCAGACGAGGTGATCGGGCGCTTCGACGGATGCCGAGGCATCCCCTGCACAGGGTGGGTGAGGCTAGGCGCGTGCCGCCTCGCTGACCCGGCGAGCGGCGGCCAGCGCCTGCTCGAGGTCGGCCTTCAGGTCGGCGATGTTCTCCAGGCCGAGCGACAGGCGCACCAGGCCAGGTGTGACACCGGTGGTGAGCTGCTGCTCAGGCGTCAGCTGCGAGTGCGTCGTCGAGGCGGGATGGATCACGAGCGAGCGCACGTCGCCGATGTTGGCGAGGTGGCTGAACAGGGTGAGCGAGTTGACGAACTCGCGGCCGGCCTCCACACCGCCCTTGAGCTCGAAGGACAGCACCGCTCCGACGCCCTTGGGCGCGTACTCGTTCGCCTTCGCGTACCAGGGTGAGGTCGGAAGCCCCGAGTAGTTGACCGACGCGACGTCGGGCTGGTTCTCGAGCCACTCGGCGATCTCCTGCGCGTTCTGCACATGACGCTCGATGCGCAGCGACAGCGTTTCGATGCCCTGGATGAGCAGCCATGCGCTCTGCGGCGAGATGGCGGCCCCGAGGTCGCGCAGCAGCTGAACGCGGGCCTTGATGATGTAGGCCAGGCCGTCGCCGACGGCCGCGGTGTAGCTCGCGCCGTGGTAGCTCGGGTCGGGCACGGTCAGGCCGGGGAACTTGTCCACATTCTTGGACCACTCGAACGTGCCGCCGTCGACGATGATGCCGCCGATGACGGTGCCGTGTCCGCCGAGGAACTTGGTCGCGGAGTGCACCACGATGTCGGCGCCGAACTCGAAGGGCCTGATCAGGTACGGCGTGGCGATCGTGTTGTCGACGATGAGCGGGATGCCGTTCTCGTGCGCGATGTCGGCGACGAGGCGGATGTCGAGGATGTTGATCTTCGGGTTGCCGATCGTCTCGGCGAAGAACAGCTTGGTGTTGGGGCGAACCGCAGCGCGCCACTCCTCTGCGTCGTCCTGGTTCTCCACGAAGGTGACGTCGATGCCGAGCTTCTTCAGCGTGTACTTGAAGAGGTTGTAGGTGCCGCCGTAGATCGAGCTCGACGACACGATGTGGTCGCCGGCCTCTGCGATGTTGAGCACCGCGATCGTCTCGGCGGCCTGCCCGCTGGCCAGCAGGCAGGGCGCCGGTGCCCCCTTCGAGGGCGGCGAGGCGCTCCTCGACGACCGCCTGAGTCGGGTTCTGGATGCGCGTGTAGATGTTGCCGAACTCGGCGAGCGCGAAGAGGTTCGCCGCGTGGGTCGCGTTGTCGAAGACATAGGAGGTCGTCTGGTAGATGGGCGTGGCGCGAGCCTTGGTCACCGGGTCCGGCTGGGCGCCGGAGTGGATCTGCTTGGTCTCGAAGCGCCAGTTCTCGGGTGCGGACATGTGCGTGCTCCTGCGGGTGTGTCGAGCGGCGGCGGCGGGCGCCGCGACCTGAACTGAGAGTATGGATCCGCCGCCCCTGTCAACAATGACCGGGAAATGTTACGTAATACCCGGCCCCGCGATCGTGGGTAGCGTGGATGCATGACGGCGCGACGTGCAGTGGTGACAGGGGCAAGTTCCGGGATCGGCGAGGCGGCGGCGCGGGCGCTGCGCGCCAGCGGGTGGGATGTCGTCGGCGTCGCCCGGCGCGCCGACCGGCTGCAGACCCTCGAGGCTGAGACCGGCACCGTCGCGTTCGCGGCGGACCTCACCCGGCAGGAGGACGTGGACGCGCTCGCCGTGTGGCTCGCCGAGACCGGACCGGTGAACGCCCTTCTTCACATCGCGGGCGGTGCGCGCGGCACGGATCACGTCGAGGATGCCAAGCCCGCGGACTGGCAGTGGATGTTCGACGTCAACGTCCTGTCCGCGCAGCGGCTGGTCGCCGCGCTCCTGCCGCACCTTCGAGAGGCCGCGGCATCCGCCGGGTACGCCGACACGCTGTTCGTGACCTCGACGGCTGCCTTCACCCCGTACCCGGGCGGCTCCGGCTACAACGCCGCGAAGGCCGCTGAAGGGATGCTGGCGCACGTGCTGCGACTCGAGCTCAACGGCGAGCCGATCCGGGTGATCGAAGTCGCGCCCGGGATGGTCTACACGGAGGAGTTCACCCTCAATCGGCTGGGCGGAGACCGGGATGCCGCGGAGCGCGTCTACGAGGGCGTCGAGGCGCCGTTGACCGCTGACGATGTCGCCGACGTGATCGCCTACGCCCTCAACGCCCCCGGGCACGTGAATCTCGACCTCATCACCATGAGGCCCGTCGCTCAGTCGGCGCAGCATCTGCTTGCGAGAGGCCCGCTGCGGGTGCGCGGCGGCTCGGATTGACGTGCGGCCCTACGCTGAGATCGAGCGACGAACGCGAACGGGAGGCAGCCGGGATGGTCGAGGCGGCGAACGAGCGGGAGCGGCTCTCGTGGGACCAGTTCGGCGAGGCTTCGCGAGAGCTCGCCCGGGCGATCCTTCGGGACGGATTCGTCCCCGAGGTGGTCGTCGCGATCGCCCGTGGCGGCCTGCTGCCCGCCGGCGCCATCGCGTACGCGCTCGGCGTGAAGAACTGCGGAGCGCTCAACGTCGAGTTCTACACCGGAATCGGCACCGTCCTGGATGCCCCTGAGGTGCTGCCGCCCGCCCTGGACATCGCGTATCTCGACGGGCGGCGCGTGCTGCTCGTCGATGACGTCGCCGACAGTGGGCGCACGCTCGCCCTCGCCGTCGCGCTGCTGAGGGAGCGGGGCGCCGATGTGCGGTCGGTCACGGTGTACACGAAGCCGGGATCGATTGCGACGCCGGACTACTCGTGGCGTGAGACGCCGCTGTGGATCGACTTCCCGTGGTCGTGGCAGGGCACCGTTCTGGATGACCCTGTCGCGCCGGCCGTCGGCGCGGCGGCCGGCACCGAGGGCGCTTGAGCTGTGGCGCAGTCGCTTGCCGAGCTCGCTGATGCCGGGCTCATGGACGCGGGGTGGGCGGAGGCGCTCCAGCCGGTGGCGCCCGACATCGCTGCGCTGGGCGAACGTCTGCGGGCCGAGGTCGCCGCCGGACGGCGCTACCTGCCTGCCGGAAACCAGGTGCTCCGCGCTTTCCAGCGGCCGCTCTCCGACGTCAAGATCCTGATCGTCGGCCAGGATCCGTATCCGACACCGGGTCACCCGATCGGTCTGTCGTTCGCGGTCGACGGTCACGTCCGACCCCTGCCCCGCAGCCTCGCCAACATCTACCAGGAGCTGCACGCCGATCTCGGAATCCCACCGGCGCCGCACGGCGATCTGTCGGCCTGGAGCGATCAGGGCGTCATGCTGCTGAACAGGGTGCTCACCGTTGCACCTGGGGCCCCGGCATCCCACCGCGGCTGGGGTTGGGAGAAGGTGACCGAGCATGCGATCCGCGAGCTCGTCGCCCGCGATGGGTCGCTCGTCGCGATCCTGTGGGGGAGGGATGCCGCGAACCTGCGTCCGCTGCTCGGATCGACGCCCATCATCGAGTCGCCCCACCCTTCGCCGCTCTCGGCGAGTAGAGGTTTCTTCGGATCGCGGCCCTTCTCGAAGGCGAACGACCTGCTCGAACGGCAGGGCATCGCAGCCGTCGATTGGCGTCTTCCTGCCGGAGCGTAGGCTGACGGAATGCTGGAGGAGGAATACGACCGGGACCGCCGCCGGCTGCCTCGTCACCTGCGCAGGCTGCCCGCGCCGGAGGCCGAGTTCGCGTACACGATCCGCCCCGTCGAAGACCGCGACATCCCCGACATCCGCGAGATCTACAACTACTACGTGACGAACTCCGTCGTGACCTTCGACGAGAAGAAGTGGACGCTCGCGCAGTGGCGCGAGAAGGCCGCGTACCTCGCGAAGCTCAACCTCCCGTTCCTGGTCGCCCAGTCCCCGTCGGGGCAGGTTCTCGGCTATGCCCTGGTGCAGCCGATGTCCAGCAAGTCGGCCTACCGATATTCGGTCGAGAACTCCATCTACCTGGGGCACGCGGCGGCAGGCAAAGGGCTCGGTCGTGCTCTGCTCGAGGCGCTGATCGACGCGTGCGAGCAGGCGGGCATCCGCGAGATCGTCGCCGTGATCAGCGACAAGGGCGCCGAGGCATCCGTCGCACTGCACGAGAAGCTCGGGTTCGTCGAAGTGGGCCGCATGGGCAGGGTGGGCTTCAAGTTCGGACGCTGGCTGGGCACGATCTACCTGCAGAAGCATCTCAAGCCGCGAAGGAAAGGTCTCTTCCGGCGCTGAGTCAGCGCGGGCCGTCGCGGCGCGGGTCCGTTTCCGGCGCCTTGGCGGTCGCCTTGCCCGTCGCCGCGCGCACCGCGTCGATGAGCTCGCGCCACGGGCCCTGCACCTCGGGGTCTGCGAGGGCCGCCTCCCGCTCCGCGTCCCCGCACCGGGCGTCGACGCGCCAGACGAAACGGTCCGCGCCCATCGGCGGGATGGCGCGGGTCGGGGCAGCAGCAGCCCAGGGGCATGTGTCGATGAGGGCGATCCAGCGCGGTGCGTCGTCCGTGTCGGGTTGCGCGTGCCAGGTCCGGCGCAGGCCGGCGAACCCGCCGGTCCGGGTCACGGTCACCGCGATCGCAACCACGCTGCGCGCGGAGTCACTCTCCGGCCGGTCGGCCGGGTTGCTGCCCTCAGGCTCTGTCGTCGCTTCCGTCATCGAGCACCCCGACGCCGGTCCAGCCCGCCCGCACCGCGTCGACTTCCTCCGATCCCTCACCGTACTCCGCCTCGGCCGACGCCAGGGTGGCCCGGGCGAACGTGGAGAAGTCGGCCGTGGATGGGACAGTGCCGGAGGTGAGCGTCCGGTACCAGATCAGCCCCGCGCGCTCCCACGCGCGGCCGCCGAGCGCGCGCGCCGTGAGATAGAACGCGTGGTTCGGGATGCCGGAGTTGATGTGCACGCCGCCGTTGTCGTCCTGAGTCTGGACGTAGTCGTCCATGTGCGCGGGCTGAGGGTCGCGGCCGAGAACGTCGTCGTCGTACGCCGTTCCGGGGGCTGCCAGCGAGCGGAGCGCGACGCCCTCGACGGCGTCCGTGAAGATGCCCGCGCCGATCAGCCAGCTCGCCTCGTCGACGGACTGCCCGCGGTGGTGCTGCTCGGTGAGGGCTCCGAAGACGTCGGAGACCGACTCGTTGAGGGCTCCGGACTGCCCCTCGTAGAGGAGCCCGCCCTCGTTCTCGGTCACGCCGTGGGTGAGCTCGTGCGCGATCACCGTGAGCGAGCCGGTGAATCCGACGAACACCTCGCCGTCGCCGTCGCCGAAGACCATGCGCTCGCCGTTCCAGAACGCGTTGTCGTAGTCGCGGCCGTAGTGCACGGTCGCCAGCAGCGGCCCGCCGAGGCCGTCGATGCTAGCGCGCTGATAGGCATCCCAGAAGAAGTCGAACGTCGCTCCGAGGCCGTCGAACGCCTCGTCGACCGCGGTGTCGCCGGTCGGCGGGTCGTCTTCGCCGCGCACCCGCACGCCGGGAAGGCGCTCGAGCCGCTGCGCGTCGGAGATCGTGCGGTCGGGGGCCGGTCCGCTCTCGACGACCAGCGTGCCCGGCTCTTCGATCGACATCCGCAGCCGGGAGCGGACCGGCCGGTACTCGCGGGGCGTCTCGAGGGTGGCGCGGGCGGCTTCGGCGGCGCGGGCCCAGGTGGGCTCGCGGGTCGCGGCGATGCGGGCAAGCAGATACGGGGGGACGATCGCGTGCGTCATGCTTCGAGGCTAACCCGCGCGCACGACACGTCTCCGTGTGCGGCGCTGCGTCGCTTCGGGGTGCGGTGCGTCGGCGTCGGCGGGGCGTGGGTTGTGGGGGTGGGGGTGTGTGGGGTTGCTCGCCTGTCACAATCGGCCGGTTTCTCCGCAGATCGTGACAGGGGAGCGGTGCGTCGTTGGCGGCAATGAGGTCGTAGGGGTCGCGGAGTACCGCGCCGAGCATCGCCCAGGTCGAGGCGGGGCTCGCGACGCGCAGCCCGGAGTGCGGATCGCGGACCACGGTGGTCAGCCGCGCCGAGGTCTCGTGCCCGCGAACCCCTTCGACCCGCGGCAGTCGGGAGGGTGAGAGTACGGCGACGTCGATCGCCCTGCAAGTCACGAGCCCGAGCGGAAGGGGCAGACCCCAGATGACGGCGGCGGTGACGTGACTGAAGAAATGCCCGTCTGCCATCAATACCGCGTACTCGCTCCCCGGGACCCGGCGCCCCGGCCCCGAGACGCTCAGGCCGAGCCGGGGTCGATCACGGGAATCGACGCGAGAAGGCGGCGCGTGTAGGCGACCTGGGGCTGCAGCAGCACCTTCTCGGTCGGACCCTCCTCCACGATGCGCCCGTCCTTCATCACGACCACCTCGTCGCACAGGCTCTGCACGACGCCGATGTCGTGCGACACGAGGATGAGGGTGAGCCCGTCGCGCACCCGCAGCTCGCTGAGAAGCTCCAGGATCTGTGCGCGCACGGTCACGTCGAGAGCGGACAGCGGCTCGTCGCCGACCAGAAGCTGGGGACGGTGGACCACCGCCCGCGCGATGGCGATCCGCTGCCGCTGCCCGCCCGAGAACTCGTGGGGGAACCGGTCGGCCATGTCGGGTTCCAGCCCGACCTCCTCGAGCACCTCCCGAACCCGCGCCCGGCGGTCGACATCGATCCCGAGCGCCCAGAGCGGCTCGGCGATGATGCGACCCACGCTCATCCGAGGATCGAGCGACGCATACGGGTCCTGGAAGACGATGCCGGTCTCGCGTCGCAGCCAGTGCAGCGACTGCGCCTTGGCCGCGGCATCCACCGGTCTGCCGTCGAACTCGACGGTCCCGGCCGTCGGCGCGTCCAGGGCGAGCAGCAGGCGGACGAGCGTGGACTTGCCCGATCCGGACTCGCCGATGATCCCGACGGCGGATCCCGTCCGCACATCGAGGTCGGCGTCGTCGAGCGCGGTGGTGTGCGCGGTGCGTTCGAACAGCGCCTGCTTGGGCACGGGATAGCGGCGCGTCAGACCCCGCGCGCGTACCAGGAACTCGCTCACCGCAGACCTCCGGGGCGCCACAGGGTCGCCGTCGCATCGCGCAGCAGGCCTTGGGTGACCGTCGACGCTGGTGCCGTGAGCAGCGTCGACACCGGCGCGCGCTCGACCACGCGGCCGTCTTCGAGCACCACCCCGTCGGTCGCGATCTGCGACAGGACCGCGAGGTCATGGGTGATGAAGACCAGCGACATGCCGCCGTCCTCGACGAGCGAGAGCAGCAGCTCGAGGATCTCGGACTGGATCGTCACATCCAGCGCCGTCGTCGGCTCGTCGGCGATGAGCAGGCGCGGGCGGCACGCGAGCGCCATGGCGATGGCCGCGCGCTGGCGCTGGCCGCCGGAGAGCTGATGCGGGTACCGTGCCACGATGCGCTCGGGGTCGGGGAGGGCGACCCGGGATGCCTCGGCCACGGCGCGTTCGCGGGCGGCGGCGCGCGAGAGGCCCTCGTGGATGCGGACCGACTCGGCGATCTGGCGCCCGACGGTGCGGATCGGGTTGAGCGCGGTGCGGGGTTCCTGGAAGACGATCCCGATCTCGTCGCCGCGCAGCGTCGCGAGCTCGCGGTCGGGCATGCCGATGAGCTCGCGGCCGTCCCAGCGCACGCTGCCGCCCGCCTCCGCTCCGTCGGGCAGGAGTCCGAGGATCGCGAGCGCCGTCAGCGACTTGCCCGAGCCGGATTCGCCGATGAGGCCGACGCGAGCGCCGTCCGGAACGTCGAACGAGACGCCGTCGACCACCCGTCGACCACCGATGTCCACGGTGAGGTCGGTGACTTCGAGGCTCACGCGACCACCTCGGGCACGTGGCGGATCGCTCCCCGCGGCGGATGCAGCGGGTCGCGGCCGCGCGAGAGCGTCGGGTCGGTCGCTTCCCGCAGCGCGTCGCCGAGAAGATTCAGCCCGAGCACGGTGAACGTGATCGCGAGCCCCGGCCAGAGCACCGACAGCGGGTACACGGTGATGTACTGCTGCAGCTCGGCGAGCAGCAGACCCCACGAGGGCTCGGTCACCGGGGCGCCGAACCCGAGGTACGACAGACCGGCCTCGGCGAGCACCGCCACGGCCATGCCCCACGACAGCTGCACGATGAACACCGGCGCGACGTTCGGGAGCAGGTGACGCCACAGATTCTGGAGGGGCGAGAGCCCCGATGCGCGACCGGCGAGCACGAAGTCGCTGTGGAGCACCCGGCGCAGCTCCGGTCGGGTGACGCGGGCGATGTTGACGCCGAAGCCGATGCCGACAGACCAGATCACCACGGCGAGCGAGCCGCCCCAGACCGCGCTGATCATCATGGCGATGATCAGGACGGGGAAGGCGATCAGGATGTCCACGAACACCGCGACGGACTCGCGCATCCACCGCGCCGTCAAGGCGCCGAGCGCCGCGAGCGCCACTCCGAGCACGGTCGCGATCACTCCTGCGCCGACGGCGACGATCACGGTCGTTCGCGAGCCCGCCATCAGCAGGCTCAGGATGTCGCGCCCCGACCCGTCGGTTCCCAGAAGGTGCGGCAGCCCGGGTAGGGCCCACCGATCGGAGATCTCGACCTGCCGGGGGTCGAACGGCGTCCAGAACCGGGCGATGAGGGCGCTGAGGACGACGACCGCGACGACGATGAGCCCGAACCGCCCTGTGGAGAGTGCCCACAGGCGGCGCAGCCATTCGAAGCGGCGCCGCCCGGGCGCCTTCCGCGCAGCGGAGGCCGACGCTCTGGGCGAACCGGTCATGTCGCCTCCCGCTGTCGGGGATCGATCACGCGGTGGACCAGGTCGACGACGAAGCCGACGACGAGCACGAAGCCGGTGAGCACGAGGAGTTCGCCCTGAACCTTCGGGAGGTCGCGCGCGCTGACGTCCGCGACCAGCATCCGCCCGATGCCGGGCAGCGAGAACAGCTGTTCGATCACGACCGCCCCGACGATGATCCCGGCGACCTGCAGGCCCAGAACGGTGATGACCGAGAGGCCGACGTTGGGCAGGCCGTGCCGGATCAGAGCGGTGTTGCGGGTCAATCCCTTCGCGGCCGCCGTGCGAACGTAATCCTGGCCGACCGCCTGCATCGTCGCGCTGCGCACGAATCGCATCAGCATCGCGCCCTCGACGATGCCGATCGTGAGGGCGGGCAGCAGCAGCGAGCGGAATGCCGCAGCGGGATCCTGCCAGCCGGCGCGCGGGAAGCCCTGAGCGGGGAGCCACCCCAGCCACACGGCGAAGACCACCACGAGCATCATGCCGGCCCACACGACGGGCACCGCGGCAAGCGCCTGCGCCCCGACGCTCAGGGCAGTGCCCGCGCGTCGCCCGCGTCGCATCGCCGAGAGCACGCCGAGCGGAAGGCTGAACAGCAGAGCGATGGTGAGCGACAGGATCCCCAGCGGCACGGTCACCTGCGACTTCTCGGCCAGCTCCGACGTCACGCTGGACCCGGTGAGCAGCGACGAGCCCAGATCGCCGCGGAAGACGCCGCCGATCCATTCCAGATACTGGGCCGGCAGCGGCTGGTTCAACCCCAGCCGCTCCCGGATCGCCTCGACCTGCTCAGGGGTGCTGTTGGTGCCGGCGATCAGCTGGGCGATGTCGCCGGGGAGCACACGAAGAGTGAGGAAGATCAGCACGCTGGCCACGAGCAGCCCGAGCAGAAGCAGGGCCAGTCGCGTCAGCGCGTAGCGGATCACCCGTCGCTCTTGGCGAGCTCTGCGAGGTTGAGGCGCTCGTTCACGTTGACGGACGGCATCCCGGTGATGTTGGTGCCGACCGCCACGACGGACGCGCCGTTGTAGAGCCAATCCGCCGCGGCATCCTCCGAGACGATGCGCGCGGCATCCGCGAGCAGGTCGGCGGCTTCGGCCTCGTCGGTGGCGGCGAGGGACTCGGCGTACAGGCGCTGCACCTCGGGGTTGTCGTACGTGAAGTAGTAGTCGGGGTTCGCCCAGTTCTCGAAGTCGCGCGCCTCCGTGTGCAGCACGAAGCTCAGGTCGTAGTCCTTGTTGACGTACACGTCGTTGAGCCACGTCGGGAAGTCGACCGAGTTGACCTCGAGCGTGATTCCGACCTCGTTCAGATCCGAGACCAGGATCTGCGGGATCGTCGTGGAGTAGAAGCTGGGGATCGTCAGCTGAAGCGTGAGGTCTTCGACTCCCGCTTCAGCCAACAGCGCGCGCGCCGCCTCCGGGTCGTACGGGGCCACATCCGCCAGATCCTCATAGCCGGGGTCCAGCGAAGGGATCGGTCCGTACAGGGTCTCGCCGGACTGACCCGACTCGACGAACGCCTCGTGGTCGATCGCCTGGCGGATCGCCTGCCGGACGCGCTGGTCGGCCAGCGGACCCGAGGCCTGGTTGAACGCCAGCGTGCCCTTATCGGTCGACTGGCCCAGGACGAGCGCGAAGTCTCCGGTCGCCTCGACCTGCTCCTTCAGGTTCGCGTCGAACCCGGTCACGGCGTCGACCTCACCGGCGAGAGCGGCGTTGAGCGCCGCCTGGTTGTCGGGGATGTAGTCGAAGACGACCTCGGCGACCTGAGCAGGCTCGCCCCAGTACGCGTCGTTGCGCGCGAAGGTGATGCTGTCGCCCTGCCGCCAGGTGTCGAGCACGAACGGGCCGGTGCCGTTCGCCTTCGTCTGGTAGTCGACCGTGTCCGCCTCCTTGAGGATCAACCCGGCACGCCCGGTCAGATTCCACAGCAGGCTCGAATCCGGTGCGGTGAGCGTCAGGACGATGTCCTGCCCGTCCGCGACGATCGTCGCCACGTTGGCCAGGCGAGCCGAGTCGCGCCACTCGGGCGTGTTCTTGCGCGTGGTGAGCGACCAGACGACATCCTGCGGGGTGAGATCCTGACCGTCGTGGAACGTGACTCCCTCCCGCAGCGTGAACGTGTAGGTCAGACCGTCCTCCGAGACCTCCCAGTCCTCAGCGAGGGCGGGCACGATGTCCTGCTCGGGGGTGCGAGACACGAGTCCCTGATAGATGTTGTCCACCAGGATCTGGTCCAGCGCCGCACCCGCGGTCTCGCGGATGTCCAGGTTGCCGGGCTCGAGCACCAGCCGGATGATCGCCGAAGCGTCGGTGTCGGGTTCGCTCGTGGTGGTCGGGTCGGGCGACGAACCGCCTCCGGTGCAGGCGGTGAGCAGAAGGGCTCCCGCGGCGAGCAGTGCGGTGGCAGCGAGGGCGGTACGGCGGAGCATGGGGGTCCTTTCGGATGAGCATCCGTTGCTGTCCGGATGCCTCGAGGGCGACTCTGCGGGATTCAGGTCGGTCCGATAGTCCAGCCTAGAGAACCCGAGAAGGTGGTTCTGCGCCCGGTACACGGAACGCAACAGAAGCGTTAACCCTTCCCGGCGAGCGTTCGCAGTCGAGCGCCGAGCTCGACGGGGAGCTCCTCCTGCACATTGTGCCCGGAGGGAACGATCGACAGGGATGCCGAGGGCACCCGCTCGGCGAACTGCGCCGCGTTCGCGTCAGTGACGTAGCCGTGGTCCCCGCGGATGAGCGTGATCGGCGCGGTGATCGTCCCAAGATCGTCCCATCCGCTCTCCGACAGCACAGCGGAGACGGCGTCCTGCTGTGCACCCGCCGCGGCGGCGAACTCGGGCGAAGCCGACATGGCCGCCGACAGGTGCGCGAAGTGATGCTTCCACTCGAAGCGGCCGTCCGGGCGCATCCGCGAATTGAAGTAGACGCCGCGTTCGGCCGCCCTGCGTGCACCGCCGAGTCCGAAGGCGAGCGCCCGGTCGACCATCTCGTCGCGCGACGCCCAGTCCGTCGGGCCGGCGAAGAAGTCCCGGATCTGCGTCGGGCCCGCGTTGGGGTCGACCCCGGGTGTGATGTCGATGATCACGAGCTCGCGGACGAGATCGGGTCGGGATGCCGCTACGGCGGCGGCGGTCAGGCCACCGAGCGACTGGCCCACCAGCAGCTGCGCGAAGGAGGTCCACGCTTCGAGGCCGGTGATGACGTCGGGCGCGAGGACGCGCCCGGTGTAGGCGAGGTCGGCCCGCCACGAGGAGTCGCCGTGGCCGGGGAGGTCGATGGCCAGCGCCGGCAGGCCGAGCGCCAGGATCGTGGTGTCCCACGTGTGCGCGTTCAGTCCGGCGCCGTGCAGGAAGGTCACGACCGGTGGCGCATCGCCGTACCGAAGTGCGCTCAGCGCGCGCCCGTCCTCGAGGGTCAGGCGCAGCCGCTCGGCGCGAGGGATGCTCGTCTCGATTCCGGCGTCGGCAGCCTGTTCGGGCAGGAAGGAGAACTCGTCGGTGGGTTCGCTCACCCTGTCATTCTGCCCGGTCGGCGGGCGGTGCCCGCTGGGTAGGCTGGTCCAATGAGCGAACTGCCCCGCGTGCACCTCTCCAAGTCTGCTCCGGATGCGTACCAGACGCTCTCGGCGTTCTCCAAAGCGGTCGGCGGCATCGCGAACGATTCCGGCATCGACGCTCGCCTCAAGGAGCTCGTCCAGATCCACGTGTCGCAGCTCAACGGTTGCGCGTACTGCGTGCGCGTGCACGCCGAGCGCGCCGCGAAGGCCGGCATCACGGTCGACACCATCGCCCAGCTGCCGGTGTGGCGGGAGTCGGGGGTGTTCTCGGATCGGGAGCGCGCCGGGCTCGAACTCGCCGAGGCGTTCACGTTCATCCACGAGGAGGGCGTGAGCGACGAGGTGTACAACCGAGTGGGCGGCATCCTCAGTGAGACCGAGTACGTCGGCCTCAGCTGGATCCTCGTCTCGATCAACGCCTTCAACCGCGTCGCGATCGCGGGCCGGTACAGCGTCCCGCCGCGTGACGATCTGGCCGGAGAGGATCGGGACGCCGCGTCGGGCGCGGCCTGGTGAACAGGCCCCCTGATCCTGTCGTACGCGGCGCCGTCAACTTCCGCGATGTCGGCGGCCTGCCCGCCGGCACGGGGCACACCCGCTCGGGCGTGCTCTACCGCTCCGGGAATCTCGCCCGGCTCGACAATGGCGGCATCGCCGCCCTCGGAGCCCTCGGCATCCGTCGCATCATCGATCTGCGCGCGGACGACGAGGTGTCGCACGCGCCGAGCCGGCTCGGAGATCTGACACCCCGGGTGCAGCGGGTGCCGCTGTTCCTCGGCTCGGTGGCGTCGTTCTTCGCAGACGACGTGCCTCTCGACGAGATGTACCGGCGGATGGTCGAGGATTCCGCGGACCGTCTCGTCGAAGTCGTGCGGGGGATCATCGCCGACCAGCCGGTGCTGGTGCACTGCACGGTCGGCAAAGACCGCACCGGTGTCACAGTCGCGCTGACCCTGGCCGCGGCCGGTGTCGAGCACGAGGCCGTGGTAGCCGACTACGCCCGCACCGAAGAGCTTCTGCCCCGGTGGCGCACCCGGCGGGTCGTGAAGCACCTCCGGTCGATGCACCCCGAGGCGGTGAACCTCGAAGCGCTGGCGACGCGCTCGCCCGCAGCCGTCATGCGCGACCTGCTGGGCGGTCTTGGGAAGGGTTACGGGTCGGTGGCCGACTACCTGCGCGCGAACGGAATGGGCGACGACGAGGTTGCCGAGCTGCGCCGGATCCTCGTTCGGACGAGTTGACTCGCGGTCCCCTCACGGGTTCACAGCGTAACCAAGGTTAGGCAACCCTTCATTCGCGTTATAGTGGGAGGGTCATGACCCACACCACTGAGCACAACGCCGCCGCCTGCCGCGCCTCGCGACACACGCGCGTGCAGCACCTCATCACGGCGGACGAGACGTCGCTCGCCGAGCTCGAGGCGCTGCTGGCGACCCTGCCGATCTGCTCGACCGGGCGGGTGTTCATCGAGATTCCGGATGGCTCATGGCAGGGCGATCTGCATGTGCCCAGCCGCATGGTGGTGACGTGGCTCGACCGCGCCGTCCGCACCGGCGAACCCGGCTCCGGCCGCAGTTGCGCTCCCGGGCAGGCTCTCGCCCGCGCCGTCACCGCGTGGGCCGACGAGATGCTCTGCGCAGATGACGACCACACGCGCATCTTCCTGATGGGCGGCTACCTCGGCACGGCCGACATCGTCGACCACCTGACGACGCGCAGTGGTGTGGCGCCAGACACCATCCACACTCCCGCGCGATTCGGTCTCTCCACCGCGCGCTGAGCCGCCGCGTCAGGCCGTCGAGGCTCCGCGCCCACGCGCGCGCTGCCGCGGCACGTAGTTGCCGTCCTCGAGCCCGGCCTCGATCTCGAACCGATTGCGAAGCGGATCGCGCCCTGCGAGCAGGTACAGCACCGGCATCAAGAAGCCGTACCGCCGCCACTGCCGAGCGTGCACCGCCTCGTGCGCGACGATCCGGTCGGTGACCGGCTCCTTGCCGGTCAGGTAGCACCCACCCACGCAGATGCCGCCCCGCCGGTACGCCCAGCGCGGCATCCCGCGGAAGATCACCAGTCCGCCGCGTCGCTCCACGCGCCCGGTGCTCCAGATCGCGCCCCAGATTCCGCCGACCGTGGTGCCCCACGCGTAGCCGGCGAGGCTCACGCGCGAGTCCAGCAAAGGCAGGAATCGATCGATGCGCCTGCCCCGCGCGAGGGCACGTTCCGCCGCCTCGCGCCAGCCGGGCGGGGGAGTGGGAATCGGACTCACGCCAGCGCTCCGACGATCCGCAGGATCGTGCCGAGGTCGTCGACGGCTGCGGCCGGAGAGGCCGGCGCGAATCCGGTGATGCTCGAGCCGACCAGGGGCAGGGCGGCGCGCACGCGCGCGATCGCCGTCACCAGATCGGCGAGCGACACTCCGAAGGGCACGGATGCCGTGACGCCGCTCATCGCGGCGGGGTCGAGCACATCCAGGTCGACGTGGATGTACACCGCGGTCGCTCCAGTCGCGACGACGGCGTCTGCGAGGGCGTCGGGTTCGGTGAGGGCGCCGGCATCCACCGTGCGCAGTGCCAACTCCTCGGAAGCCCCCTCCTCAGCGGGCTCGTACTCACGGGCGCCGGCGAGCACCACACGGTCGGCGGACACCTCGCCGTCCAGTGCAAGACCGGTCACGCCGTCGCCGAGGATCGCCCGCAGCGCCATCCCGCTGAAGGCGCCGGACGGGGAGGTGCCGGGCGTGTGCAGATCGGGGTGCGCGTCGAGCCACACGACAGCGAGGTCCGGATGCCGGTGCGCGGCGTGTCCGACGGCGCCGACAGCGGCGCCGCAGTCGCCGCCGATGAGCATGACGGGCTCGGTGTGGGGGCCGAGCTCCAGATCGACGAGCTCCCGCGTGCGGCGCAGCGTGCTGAATCGCAGGACGCCCGTGCCGAGCGCCTCGCCTGCTTCTAGCGGCACGTCGATCGTCGTGCAGGATGCGCGGGGGAGGTCGCCGGCGATCGCCTGCGCTCCGTCGATCAGCTGCATCGCGCGCGACGAAGGGGATCCCTGCCATTGCGGGACGATCACGAACCGAGCCATGTCCTCATCTTCGCCTACCGCCAGCCGGGATGCACACGCGTCGGGCGGCCGTCCCACCCGAGCAGCCGGATGGGCGGGGTCCTGGATCAGCCCCCGCCCATCCGCTGCGAACCGCTACGGCGTGTACGGCGCCGTCGGAGCGTCGATCGCCTGTCGCGACGGAGCCGAGGCCCCTGCCTTCAGCTCGGCCAGGCGCGCCTCGACCTCGGTGAGCTCGCCGACGTCCTCGAGGGCGTTGAACTGCGCATCGAGGCTCGATGCGGCGAGTTCCTCCTTGCCGGCGGCAAGTGCCTCCTGGCGGCGGACCTTGTCTTCGAAGCGTCCGAGCTCGCTCGTCGGGTCGAGCACGTCGATCGACTTGACCGCATCGTGCACCTTGACCTGCGCTTCGGCGGTCTTCGCGCGCGCGAGCAGCTCGCTCCTCTTGCTCTTGAGCTGCTCGAGCTTCTGCTTCATGCCGTTGAGGCCGTCTTTGAGCTTTGCGACGATCTCGGTCTGCGACTCGATCGTCGGCTCGACGGCCTTCGCCTCGCGCTCTGAGCCGATCTGGCGCTGCAGGGCGATCTTGGCCAGGTTGTCGAACTTGTCGGCATCCGCTGTGCTGCCCGCGGAGCGCAGCTGGTCGGCCTTCTTGCTCGCCGCCAGCGCCTTGTTACCCCATTCGGTGGCTTCCTGGAGGTCTTCCTCGTGGTCGCGCTCCAGCAGGCGCAGGTTGCCGATCGTCTCGGCGATCGCCGATTCGGCGTCGGCGATGCTGTTGGTGAAGTCGCGGACGAGCTGGTCGAGCATCTTCTGAGGGTCCTCGGCCGAGTCGAGCATCGAGTTGATGTTCGCCCTCAGGAGGGTCGAGATGCGACCGAAGATGGACTGCTTGGCCATCTGTGTTTCCTTCCTATCGATGGTTCGGAACGTGCGTGTGGTGCGATGCAGCATGCGGTCGTTCGGGCCCGCTCAGAAGCGACCACCCCCTCGGCGACCGCGGGTGCCGCCGCCGCCGAAACTGCCTGGGCTCATGCGGCCGCCCCCGCCGCCGCCGAACATGCCGCCGAAGCCGCCCGAGGAGCCGCCTCCGCCGGAGCCGCCGCTCAGCAGCGAGTTGATGACGATGCCGCCCAGGACGGCGCCGAGCATCCCGCCGCCCCCGCTGCTTCGACCGCCGCCGCCGAGCATGCCGCTCAGGCCGCCCATGTCGCCGGCCTGGAACGCGCCGACGTCGTTCTGGGCATACTGGATCGCCTGGCCCGCGAGCTGGTTGGCGCGCTGCGCGTACTGCAGGGCCTGCTCCGGGTTCGCCGACTGCAGCTGCTGAGCCTGCACGAGCGCCGCACCGGCCTCCGCCAGGCGGGTACGTGCCTCCGCACCGATCGCGCCGCGCCGGGCGGTGATGAAGTCCTCGGCAGCCGAAACCTGGGCGTGGGCCTGCAGGATCTGCTGGCCGATCAGCTGCTGCGCGCGCTGCGCCCGCGCAGCGGCGTCCCGGACGCCGGCGATGACACCGTCGATCTGGGCGTTCGCCGCCTCGAGACTCTGCAAGGTCTGCAGCGGTCGCCGCGCAGTTCCGGAGAGGTTCGCCTTGGCGGCGTCGACCTGCTGGCGCGTCGCGCTGATCGCCGCCGCGACGCGACCGTCCGGATCGGGCAGAGCGGATGCCGCGGCGATGTCGTTCTCGAGTTCGACCACGAGCGCCCCGGCGCTCCGATCGCCCTCCGCGAGGTCGCGGCCGAGCTTGTCGATGGCGTCCTGGAGGAGCAGGGCCTGGCCGACGGCCTCTTCGGCCGCGCGGATGCTCACGGCGGCCTCCCCGCCCTTGCCTTCGCCGATGGCGACCTCGGCTGCGGCGAGCTGGTCGTCGGCGAACTCGATGCGCTGCCGCGCCTGATCGGGATTGTCGGCGACGGTGGCTAGAGCCTCGGGCGCGTAGCTGGCGGCGAGGGCGCCGAGGCGCTCGTCGGCGGTGTCGACCGATAACGCGGCCTTCGTCCGCTGCTCCTGAGTCCGCGCAAGCGATTCCGGCGCGTTCTGCTCGAGCCGGCGGAGCTCGTCGAACGCGGCCGCCTTGTCGTCCAGACCCGTGTTGGCCTCGTCGCAGAGCCGGATGATCTCCGCGTTCCACGCGCGCGTCTGCTCTTCGCTGTCGACCGTCGCGTCGTCCAGCTGCTGCTTGAGAGTGAAGGCTTTGTTGAGGTTCTCCCGCGCCAGCTGGAGCGCCTGCTCGAACTCGACGGTGGCAGCGTCGCCGAACTGCGCTTTCGCGAAGCCGAGCTCCTGCTCGCTCGTCTTCACGGCGTCATCGGTTTCGACGAGTGCTGATGCCGCGCGCCGCGCGAGCTCCTTCACATCGATCTGCTCGACAGCAGGGGGCTGGCCCGGTGCGCCGCCCACCTTCCTCCTGCGGCTCCGGACTACCAGGACGATCACGACGATGGCGATCGCCGCCAGCACCAGGAAGACGATCAGTCCGACGGGGAAGCCTCCGCCGCCGGGTCCGCCGCCCGCGGCATCCTCGAAGCCGGCGGCCGCGGCATCCACTGCTCCGAGCCAGTCATCGTCGGCCAGCTCGAGCTGAACGGCCTGCTCGATCTCGGCGAGCTGTTCAGACGACACCGGGCCTGAGGAGTCGGCGGAGATGTAGTACGCCCGGCCCTCCGTGGCCACCGCGAGCAGGTACTGCGTGGTGCCCAGGTTGTTCAGCGCTGCGGTCTCGTCCGCCCACTGCTGGGCGCTGGTCGGATCGGTGAACTCGTCGACGTAGACGACCCAGAGGTCGATTCCGGTACCGGTCTTGAGCTGCTCGAGGCGGCTCTGGGCCTGCGACTCCTGGCTGGCCGAAAGGGCGTCGACATCGTCGAGGACGTAGCCCTCTGCGAGCTGCACGGGTTCCGTCGCCGAGGCCGCCCCGGCCGCACCGCCGAGAACCAGCGTGAGCGCCGTCGTGAGCGCAACAGCCCATCGCGCACGCATCGTTCCCCTCCTCGGGGACGCGCAGTGCAGGCCCCGAAGATCGAGTCTATGCACGCGCGGGGGAGGCGCGGTAGGCCTTGACGCCCGTCCCGGCGGGCGGGTGTCGGTGCCGCGAGAGCGTGCGCTGCGCCGGTAGCGTGTCGATTTCGGAGGACTCATGGATGACCGATACGCGACCGACGTGCTCGCAGCGGGATGGCGTGAAAGCCACCGGCGCGCGATGCCCCGGATCGAGGCATCCGTCGACCTCGTCGTCGAGGTCGCAGCGGACGGATTCTGCGGGGCCGTCGTGGGGGTCGCTTCCGGGCTGGTCGAACTCGAAGACCGGCAGCGGCGGCGCCGGTTGTTCCCTCTGGGCGCGGGTTTTCTCGTCGACGGGGACGATGTCGTGCTGATTCCCCCCACGTCGGCGGCGGTCCGACGGCCGGCCGCGCGGACCGCGTCGGGCTCGTTCGCCGCTCCCGAGGCACGCGCCCGTGTGGCTCGGGCAAGCCGCATCCTCGTCGAAGGGCGTCACGACGCCGAGCTCGTGGAGAAGGTGTGGGGCGACGACCTGCGGGCGGAGGGAGTGGTCGTCGAGTATCTGCAGGGGATCGACCTGCTGGCGGCCGCGCTGGAGGACGAGCCTCCCTCCGCGGACCGGCGGTACGGCGTTCTGGTCGACCACCTTGTGAGCGGCTCGAAGGAGTCCCGCATCGCGGACGCGATCGGGCGGGGACCGCACGGGCCGTTCGTCCGGATCGTCGGACACCCGTACGTCGACGTGTGGCAGTGCGTCCTGCCGCGCGCGCTCGGCATCGCCCGGTGGCCGGACGTCCCGCGCGGCACCGACATCAAGGTGGGCACCTGTCGCGCGCTCGGGTGGCCGTCCGAGACCCCCGCAGACCTCGCCCGAGCCTGGCAGCGGATCCTGGGCGCCGTCACGACCTATCGCGACCTGGATCCCGCGCTGCTCGGCCGCGTCGAGGAGCTGATCGACTTCGTCGCCGACTGAACCCGCGGAAGCGGGTCGCGCGTCGGCGCGGCTCGTTAGCCTGGGAACGTGTCCGAGTCCGGTAACTTCCGCGATCGCCCCGTGTCGTTCGTCCGCCGCAACGGCCGGATGACCGATGGCCAGGAGCGTGCCTGGGCGGACCTCGCCCCGCGCTACGTCCTCGAGGCGCCGCGCGACGATGCGGCCACGAGCGTCCGACCCGGAGCGGCGATCGACCCTCGGAAGGTCTGGGGACGGCAGGCCCCGCTCATCGTGGAGATCGGCTCAGGGCAAGGTCACGCGATCGTCTCCGCCGCCTCCTCGCGACCGGACGTCGACTTCCTCGCCATCGAGGTGTTCACCGCCGGGCTCGCACGCACGATGATGGGCGCTGATCGCGCCGGCGCCTCCAACCTCCGGCTCGTGGAGGCGAACGCACCCGAAGTGCTCCAGCATCTACTGCCCGCGGCATCCGTCGAGGAGCTCTGGGTGTTCTTCCCCGATCCCTGGCACAAGAACAAGCACACCAAGCGACGCCTGCTCACGCCCGAGTTCGCGACGATCGCGGCGGGCGCGATCCGCGACGGCGGAATGCTGCGGCTGGCGACCGACTGGGAGCAGTACGCGCGGCAGATGCGGGACGTCCTCGATGACGCGCCCGACTTCGCGCGCGCATTCGAGGGGGAGTGGGCGGAGCGCTTCGATGGGCGGGTGCTGACCGCCTTCGAGCGGAAGGGCTTCCGCGCGGGCCGCGACATCCGCGACCTGGCCTATCTGCGGAAGAACCGCGGATGACCGACGCGGAGGACGCGGCATCCGTCTCCGCGCAGAGCCGGCCGGCCGAGACGGCGGTGGCGCGCGATCGCTGGCGGATCATCCGTCCGCTCGCCCACCGCGACTTCCGCGCCCTGTTCAGCGCGGTCGTGCTGTCGATCTTCGCCGCCGGGATGTGGGCCGTCGTCATGGTCTACTCCGTCATCGCGATCGGAGGCGGACCGCTCGAACTGTCGCTGGTGGCGGCCTCGAATGCCACGGGACTGCTGCTGTGCGCGATCCCGGGAGGCATCGTCGCGGACCGGGTGTCGCGCCGGCTGATCGTGCGGGCGGTGTCGCTGGTCGAGTTCCTCGCGATCACCTCGGTTGTCGTGGTCGGAGCCTTCGGGCCGGTCGGCATCCCGCAGCTGGTGGTCGTCGCGTTCACCCTGGGCGCCGGGGCGGGGTTCTTCTTCCCGGCGTACAGCGCGATCCTGCCGCGCCTCCTGCCCCCCGGGCAGCTTCTCGCGGCGAACGGCCTGGAGGGGGCGATCCGCCCCGCGCTGCAGCAGGCGGCGGGTCCGGCGGCCGCCGGCATGCTGCTCGCCGCACTGATCCCTGCCCATGCCGCGGTCGCGATTGCGGTGGCTCACGGCGCAGCGTTCGTGATCCTGATGTTTCTGCGCCCCGAGCCTGCGCAGCCGGCCCGCGATCGGTCCGACGCCGACCCCGACTCCGGTGAGGAGCAAACCCAGGACCACTCCGCGAAGAGCGTGTTCTCCGACTTGCGGGAGGCGGTCGTGTTCACCGTGCGTACGCCCTGGCTGCTGTGGACGCTCCTGTATGCGACGCTGTGGGTGCTCGTGGTGGTGGGCCCCGAGGAGGTGCTGCTGCCGTTCCTGGTCCGCGATCGGATCGGCGAGGATCCGCGGCTGTTCGGCTTCCTGCTCGCGGTGTACGGGGCCGGCGGGGTGCTCGGATCGATCGTCGTGTCGTCGAGAAAGCTGCCGCGACGCTACCTGACCACGATGAATCTGGTGTGGGGCGTCAGCACGCTTCCGTTCATCATCGTCGGCTTCACCGACCAGTACTGGCTCCTCATGGCGTCGCTGTTCATCGTCGGCTTCGGATTCAGCTACGGCAACGTCATCTGGGGGACCCTGCTGCAGCGCCGTGTCCCTCGCCACATGCTCGGACGGGTCTCGAGCCTGGACTTCTTCGTCTCGCTCGCGCTCATGCCGCTGTCGATGGCGCTCGCGGGGCCGCTGTCCGAAGTGCTGTCGCTGCAGGTGATCTTCACCGCGGCGGCCCTCCTCACGCTCGTGTTCGGCATCATCGCGATCTTCGCCGCACGCATGCCGCAGGATGAGATCGCCCATCCCCTGGGAGACTGAGAGGGTGCCCGCCCACCCCGCTGCCGTTCTCGGCACCCGCCCGCTCGTATCGGTGGGGCTCGTCCCCGCACTGCTGGTATGCCTCGCGGCGCCCGCGTTCTTCGTCGTGCGTATTCCCTGGATCGGGTGGGCGCTGCTCGCGGCCGGCATGCTCGCCGCCTGGCTCGTGCGATCACGAACGGATGCCGAAGCCGAAACCGCCCGCGCGTCCCTCCCCGCGCAGCCCCCGGGTGCGCCGACGCGCACCCCGAGCCTGCTGCGCGATCTGTCGCTCATCGCACTCGGACTGCTGATCGTCAGCTCCATCCCCCTCGCTGCCGAACTCGACAACCTCGCGTTCGTGCGATTCTCGCTGGGGCTGGGGGGCGCGGTCGTGGTGCCGTACGTCGTGTCGCGCTTCGTGTTCCGCGACCACGCCATCCGCTTCCCATGGCGCGGCGGTGGGCGCTGGACGGCGTTCCAGTGGAGCTGGCTGTTCGCCGTTCTTGCGTTCGGCTGGCTGATCCTGCCGTTCTACTTCATCACCTCGGGCGTCTACATGAACTGGCCGGTCGTGGACACCCCCGAGATGATCGCGCGACTGTTCGTCGGGGTCGGCGCGGTGGGCATCTGGGACGAGCTGTTCTTCATCTGCATCGTCTTCACGCTGCTGCGACGCCATTTCCCCGACTGGCAGGCCAACCTGCTGCAGGCGACCGTGTTCGTCTCGTTCCTGTGGGAGCTCGGCTATCAGGCATGGGGACCACTGCTGACGATCCCGTTCGCCCTGGTGCAGGCGTACATCTTCAAGCGCACGCGGTCGCTGACCTACGTCGTGACGGTGCACCTGCTCTTCGACGCGGTGGTGTTCTCGGTCCTCGTGCACGCGCACAACCCGGGTCTGCTCGACGGCCTCTTCCTCGTCTGAGCCGGGGGCGCTGCCCAGGGCGTGCACAGGGCGGTCGGGTAGCCTCAGTGCTGGATCCTGAAACCGGATCCCCGGACGACGGATCAGTACCCGGTGAGCGACAAGACTGGCCGTGGAGGCGAGTCCCGTGTCGTGGATCATCCTTGTCGTATCCGGAATACTCGAGGCCGTGTGGGCAACCGCGCTCGGTAAGTCCGAGGGCTTCACCAAGCTCTGGCCGAGCGTGATCTTCGGTGTCTCGCTGATCGCGAGCATGGGCGGTCTCGCATGGGCGATGCGGGACATCTCGACCGGGACGGCGTACGCCGTATGGGTCGGGATCGGCGCCTCGCTCACCGTCGCCTATGCGATGATCACCGGCGCAGAACCGTTCTCGATCGTGCGGATGCTGCTGATCCTGGGTCTTGTGGGGTGCGTGATCGGGCTCAAGCTGGTGGGGCACGAGTAGGCCGCCGCAGAGGGCCCGATCTTCACCTTCAACCTCAAATCGAGGTGACTTCGAGGTGAACCCTTGACGCACGAACGGGGCTGAGTATCTTTGCTTCTGCGAGCTGAATACGGAGACGAAGGACCCGCGAGGGAACCGGATACGGAAACCACAGTTCGCAGATGATCGGCCCGGGGCTTCGGCTCCGGGCCGATCTTATTTGCGCGCTCGCTTGGCACGAAACCCCAGGCCAGCCCGGGAACTTCCGGTCACGGCACGCTCTTGCGCTCGCGGCCCGGGCACCAACGCGGGCCGCGAGGCGCAAGGCGGGCCACTATAGCCATCACGCCCGGCGCGCACATCCTGTGACGCAGAAAAGCCGCCCTTGCGGGCGGCTTTTCGCGTCAGTGCCCCCGACAGGAATCGAACCTGCGACCTTTGGTACCGGAAACCAACGCTCTATCCCCTGAGCTACGGAGGCGTACCGATCGAGATTATCACCGGACGCGCGCAGGTCCGTGCCTCAAGGTCCCGACGGCTCGGGGTCGCGAGGCCCATCGGCGGCGACACCGGTGCCCTCGCTCAGGGTCGTGAGCGCCTCGGCCAGACGGGTGGCGAGGTACGCGTGCCCGTTGGTGGACGGGTGCTCGCGTCCGATGCCGGTGTCGATGACCTCCGCGTAGTTCTCCGGCGTGATCCAGTCCTCGGCGATCGGCGAGACGTACCACCAGCCGCGCGCGGAGGCGAGTTCAGCGAGGTCGGCGTCGATGCGCGCCGTGGCCGCCTGCAGCGGTAAGACCTGCGGTGCCGGGCCGAGGATGACGATGGACGCCTCGGGGTAGAGCGCGGCCAGTGCGTCCCAGGCCGCCGTCACGGCCTCACGGTACCCCGTCGGCGCGAGACGTCGATCGTTGATCGAGCCTTCGACGATCACGAGGTCCGGATCGAGGGCGGGATCAAGAGCGGCGACGCGCTCGCCGTAGGCGCCGCCGTCGAGCCCCGGTTTGAGGTAGCCGCTTCCGCGCACGCCGTCGACCGTCGTCTGCCAACCGAGACGCTGACCGATCACGTAGGCGTATCCGAGCGTGGGCAGTGACGCGGCCGAGCCGTACGTCCAGGAGTCGCCGAAGATCAGCACCCGCGGCTCCTCGGGCAGAGCGAGCAGCGCCGGCGTGACTGCGGCTGGGGCGCCGGTGCCCTCGTCGGTGGCCACGACCGCGCTCGGTGGAGCCGACCACGGCCGGAGGGCGGCAACCGCGCACACCGCGGCGATAGCCACCGCGACCACCGCCAGAGTCCAGAAACCCCACGCGCGACGGGAGCCTGTGGGCGCGGTCGTCGGCGGGGTCACTTTGCGAGGGTAAACGATGATCTTCCGGGCGCCGAATCAGCGCCAGGAGAGTCGCGTCCACCCTGCGCAGACGCTTGCGCGAGCGTCGTTTCAGGCGTCGCACCTGGCCGCGCGCGAAGTGGGGTTCGGTCGAGTTCTCGCGGACGCGCGAAGCACCCGATTCGACGTGCGAGGATACTTCGGTGCAACGCGTCGTGACCGCCGAACTGGACCTCGCATTGGGGTCGTCCGTGGACCTCATCTTCCAGGTCGCCGCTGCGCAGCACGTGCCCGTCGTCAGCGAGGAATTGACCTTCACGCAGGGCGAGCGGGTGTACACGCCGACCGAGATCGTCGACCAGTCCGGAAGCCGTCTGCACCGCCTCACCGGCGAGACCGGGCGACTCGAAGTCCGGTACGAGGCGACGGTCGAAGGGCAGACCAACAGCGGACGCACGAGCGACCTCGAGGCGATCACGTATCTGCGTCCCAGCCGGTACTGCCAGTCGGACGAGGTGTTCGGTCAGGCCCGCCGGCAGTTCCGCGGGCTGCAGGGCCTCGACCTGATCGCCGCGGTCTCCGAGTTCGTCGCCACGAGCACCACCTATACGCCCGGTCTCAGCCAGGGAACCGACAGCGCCGTCACGACCCTCATGACCGGGCAGGGCGTGTGCCGCGACTATGCGCACGTCGTGATCTCGCTGCTTCGCGCGATGGACATGCCGGCGCGCTACGCCGCGTGCTTCGCTCCGGGCCTGCAGCCGATGGACTTCCACGCTGTCGCCGAGGCGTATCACGACGGCGCCTGGTACGTCATCGACGCGACGCGGCTGGCCAACCGCCGTTCGCTCGTGCGCATCGCGACCGGCAGGGATGCCGCGGACTGCGCGTTCCTGAGCTACCACGGCGGTCCGGTCGGCCTTTCGCACATGAGGGTCGATGCGTGGGTCGTCCCCGACGCGGCGTCCGCCGACGGGTTCGAGGGTGAGGGCCGGCCCGACTCGTTCGAGCGCCCGCTCGCGCTCGGGGAGGCGGCATCCGATCCCGCATCGGACGACTTCACGACCCTCGTGCAGCTGGCCTGACCGCGGACGTGGTGCTGCTCGCCCGTCACGACACGCCGGGCACGCTCGCACTCCGTGACAGGGGAGCGGCAACGGACCGGCGGAGGCGGGTGCCCAGGCGCGCAAACGTAGACTGGTGCGGCCATGAACCCCGCCGAACTCTCCGCCGCCCTGCTCGCCGTCGTGACTCCGCTCGCCGAGGCGCGACGTGAGGGGTCAGCGGCCGCGTTGACGGCATCAGATCTGCCGTTGGAGCGGCCCAAGAACCGCGACCACGGCGACTGGGCCTCCAACGCCGCACTCAAGCTCGCGAAGGTCGTCGGCGCCAACCCGCGCGAGCTGGCCACCGAGATCGCGGCCGGGCTCGCGCTGACGCCGGGCGTTGCGAGTGTCGAGGTGGCCGGACCCGGCTTCATCAACATCAGGCTGGATGCCGCTGCCGCGGGTGCCCTTGCGAAGACCATCGTCGACGCCGGCGCGGCGTTCGGCACGAACGAATCCCAGCGCGGCAAGACGATCAACGTCGAGTTCGTCAGCGCGAACCCCACGGGTCCGCTGCACATCGGCCACACGCGGTGGGCCGCGCTCGGCGACTCGATCGCGCGCCTGCTGCTGGCCAGCGGCGCGACCGTGGCGCGCGAGTTCTACATCAACGACGCCGGCGTGCAGATGGACCGCTTCGGCGGGTCGGTGCTCGCGGCTGCCAAGGGCGAGCCGACGCCCGAGGGCGGATACGCCGGCGTCTACATCGACGATCTCGCCCGCCGTGTCCTGGAGGCCCGGCCGGACCTGCTCGGCCTGGACCCGGACGAGCAGCTCGTCACGGCCCGCGACCTCGCGTACGACTTCCAGCTCGGCGAGCAGCAGGCGTCCCTGGCGAAGTTCCACGTGAACTTCGACGTCTGGTTTTCGGAGCGCACGCTGCACGCCGACGGCGCGGACGGCGAGCCCAGTCTCGTCGACGAGGCGGTCGACCGGCTGCGCGCGCAGGGTCACGTCTTCGACGACGACGGCGCCGTGTGGGTGCGCACGACCGACTTCGGCGACGACAAGGATCGCGTCATCCGCCGCTCCAACGGCGAGTACACGTACTTCGCGGCGGACGCCGCCTACTACCTGAACAAGGGCGACCGGGGCTACGCGCACAAGATCTACCTGCTCGGCGCGGACCACCACGGCTACGTGCACCGCCTCAAGGCGCTGGCCGGCGCCGCCGGCGACGACCCCGAGAAGGACGTCGAGGTGCTCATCGGGCAGCTCGTGTCGATCAACGGCGCCCGTCTGTCCAAGCGCGCGGGCAACATCATCGAGATGGACGATCTGCGCGAATGGCTCGGCACCGACGCCCTGCGCTATTCGCTGGCGCGCTACCCCGCCGACTCGCCGCTCACGCTCGACCCCGAACTGCTGCGCAAGCGGACCAACGACAATCCCGTCTTCTATGTGCAGTACGCGCACGCCCGCACCCACAACGTCGCCCGCAACGCCGTCACCTCGGGCGTGGACCGCAGCGAGTTCGCCCCCGAACTGCTCGATCACGAGACGGAGTCGGCGCTGCTGGGTGCACTGCAGGAGTTCCCGCGCATCGTCGCCTTCGCGGCGGAGGTGCGCGAGCCGCACCGGGTCGCGCGGTACCTCGAGGAGCTCGCCGGGCTGTACCACCGCTGGTACGACAATTGCCGCGTCATCCCACTGGGTGACGAGCCGGTCGGCAGCGTGCACCGCACGCGGCTGTGGCTCAACGACGCGACCGGCCAGGTGCTGCGTAACGGGCTCGACCTCCTCGGCGTCGATGCGCCCGAACGGATGTAGGACGCGATGACGACCGGCGACACGCAACCGACGACACCCCTCCCGCCGTGGACCTACGCCGAGACGCCGCCGAAGCGACGGCGACGTGCGTGGCCCTGGATCCTGGCTCTCGTCATCGTTCTCGGCCTCGCCGTCGCGGCATGGTTCGCGGGAGAGATGATCGCGCGCGACATCGTCACGAAGACCATCCGGGAGCAGGTCATCACTCAGCTGTCACTGCCCGCCGACCAGGAGATCGACGTCGTCGTGGAGGGCACCGTACTGCCGCAGCTGATCGTCGGCACCCTCGAGGACGTCACCGTCTCCTCCGATGACGTGAAGCTCGGTGCGCTCGTCGGCGACGTCACCGTGCACGCGCAGGACATCGCGATCCGCGGCGAGGGCACCGCCGGCGCCGCCTCGGCGACCGTCGTGCTGGATCCGCAGCAGCTGCGGACGCTTCTGTCGACGATCGAGGACTTTCCCGCCGACTCGGTCGATCTCGCGGAGCCGAATGTGACGATGGCGACCGAGCTGAGTCTGTTCGGCGTCGACCTGCCGGTCGGGGTCGCTCTGACGCCGACGGCAGTGGACGGCGACATCGTGCTGACGCCCGCCTCGCTGCAGGTCGCCGGCAACGAGGTGACCGCCGACGCGCTGCGCGACCAGTTCGGCGGGTTCGCTGACACGGTGCTCCGAGACTGGACGATCTGCATCGCCGAGTATGTGCCGGCCGGCGTGGAACTGTCGAACATCGCAGTGACGGGTGAGCAGGTGGTGGCCGACCTCGCCATCGACGGTGCGATCGTCAGCGATGCCTCGTTGCAGAAGCTCGGCGTGTGCCAGTAGCGGATGCCCGGGACGCGGCGCGGCATATGGCGTGCCCTAGACTTCTGGGAACCGCCCGGCGCGTGAGTCCACCGCTGCCGCGGCACACCCGCTGAGCCCGGGCCCCCGCCCGCAGCAGTCGCGCCGAAGCACCCTTTCCACGATTGGTTCGAGTTGTCCGTCTCCACCTCGCTCGCTCCGGACTGGCTCCTGCCTCCGGACGATGCGAATGATCTCGCTGCCGGGGTGTGGCCGGCATCCGCGGGGCGCGACGACGAAGGCGTGCTGCGCATCGCGGGCGTGCCGGCGACGACGCTCTGGGAGCGCTACGGCACGCCGCTGTACGTGGTCGACGAAGACGAGGTGCGCGCGCACGCGCGCCGGACGCTCGCGGCGTTCCGCTCGGCCGTGGAGCCGCACGGCGTGCACGCCCGCGTGTACTACGCGGGCAAGGCGTTCCTGTGCGCCGAGGTCGTGCGCTGGGTGACCGCCGAAGGCCTCGCGGTCGATGTGTGCTCGGGGGGCGAACTCGCGGTCGCGTTGGCCGCGGGAGCCGACCCTGCGCGACTCGGCTTTCACGGCAACAACAAGAGCGTCGCCGAGCTCGAGCGGGCGGTCGAGGTCGGGATCGGGTCGATCGTCCTCGACAGCTGGATCGAGCTGGAGCGGCTCGCGGCCATCGTCGAGCTCCGCGGCGCAGGGAACGGCGATGCTCCGCAGTCGGTGCTCGTCCGCGTCAACAGCGGCGTGCACGCCGAGACGCACGACTTCCTGGCGACGGCGCACGAAGACCAGAAGTTCGGCTTCGCCCTCGAGGATGCCGCAGCGGTCGTTGCGCGCATACGCGAGTTGCCGGGGCTCTTCTTCGCCGGCCTGCACTGTCACATCGGCTCCCAGATCTTCGGAACGGCCGGATTCCAGGAGTCGGCCGGCCGGCTCGTCGAGGTGCACGCCGTGCTGCTCGAGGGCGGCGACATCCCCGTCCTCAACCTCGGCGGCGGGTTCGGGATCGCGTACACCTCTGCGGACGACCCGACGCCGATCGAAGCGCTCGCGTCGGGCATCGCCGACGCAGTGGCGCGCGAATGCGAGGTGCGCGGCATCCCGATGCCGAACCTCGCGTTCGAGCCCGGCCGCGCCATCGTCGGACAGGCCGGGGTGACCCTGTACGAAGTCGGCACCACCAAACCCGTCGAGATCGGCGAGGGCGTCCAGCGCCTTTACGTCAGCGTCGACGGCGGCATGAGCGACAACGCCCGGCCGGCTCTGTACGGCGCGGACTTCGGCGCCCGCATCGCTTCACGGCGAAGCGACGCGGCGCCGGCGTTGGTGCGCGTCGTGGGCAAGCACTGCGAGTCGGGAGACATCGTCGTCGACGCGGATTACCTGCCGGGCGACATCGTGCCCGGCGATCTGCTCGCGGTGCCCGCCACCGGCGCCTACTGCTTCTCGCTCGCGAGCAATTACAACTACGTCCCCCGCCCGCCGGTCGTGGCGGTGCGCGACGGGTCCGCCCGCGTGATCGTGCGCGGCGTGAGCATCGAAGATCTGCTGGCGCACGACGCCGGCCTGGATGAGGGAGCCGGCATGCCTGTACTGAGCGAGCGGAGCGAGTCGAAGTGATCGACTATCGCCGACTGAGAGTTGCGCTGCTGGGTGCGGGGGCCGTGGGCTCGCAGGTCGCGGCACTGCTGCTCAAGCACGGCGACGAGCTCGCCGATCGCGCCGGTGCCGCGCTCGAACTCGTCGGGATCGCCGTGCGCGACCTCGACGCGCCGCGAGAGACCGATCTGCCGCGCGAGCTCTTCACCACCGATGCCGAGTCTCTGATCATCGGGGCCGACATCGTCATCGAGCTGATGGGCGGCATCGAGCCCGCCAAGACCTACCTGCTGCAGGCGATCAACTCCGGGGCGGATGTCGTCACGGCCAACAAGGCGCTGCTGGCCACCCACGGGCCGGAGATCTTCGACGCAGCCGACCAGGTCGGTGCGCAGGTCTACTACGAGGCGGCAGCCGCGGGCGCGATCCCGATCATCCGCCCCCTGCGCGACTCGTTGGCCGGGGACCGCGTGAAGCGGATCATGGGCATCGTCAACGGCACGACGAACTACATCCTCGACCGCATGGACACCGAGGGCGCCGACTTCGGCGATGTCCTGGCGCAGGCGCAGGCCCTCGGCTACGCCGAAGCCGACCCGACCGCAGACGTCGAAGGATACGACGCTGCGCAGAAGGCCGCGATCCTGGCGAGCCTCGCCTTCCACACGACCGTTCCGCTGGACGCCGTGCACCGCGAGGGCATCACGTCGATCGACAAGGCGGTCATCGACTCCGCCCGGCACGCCGGCCACGTCGTCAAGCTGCTCGCCGTCTGCGAACGGCTCACCGCAGACTCGGATGCCGCGGCATCCGAGTCGATCTCGGTGCGCGTCTACCCGGCCCTGATTCATCGCGATCATCCGCTGGCCAGCGTGCACGGCGCGAACAATGCCGTGTTCGTCGAGGCGGAAGCGGCAGGCAACCTCATGTTCTACGGCGCGGGCGCGGGCGGAGTGCAGACGGCCTCCGCCGTGCTGGGCGACGTCGTCTCGGCCGCTCGCCGCCACATCGCGGGCGGGGTCGGCGTGGGAGAGTCGACGCGCGCGAACCTCCCGATCGTCCCGATCGGACGCGTCACGACCCGGTACCAGATCACCCTCGAAGTCGACGACCAGCCCGGCGTGCTGGCGACCGTCGCCGGCATCCTCAGCGAGGGCCGGGTCTCGATCGCGACCGTCGAGCAGACCGTCCTCGAAGATGCGGAACTCGGTGTGCCGGTCGCGCGGCTGGTCATCGGAACCCACAAAGCCCTGGAGCAGGACCTCAGCGACACTGTGGATCGACTCGCCGCCAGCGGCGTCGTCGAGCGGGTCGTCTCGGTGCTGCGCGTAGAAGGAGATTGACATGGCACACGTCTGGCGCGGGGTCCTGCGCGAATACGCCGACCGTCTGGGAGTGACCGACGCCTCGACCGTCATCACGCTCGGCGAAGGCGGCACCCCGCTGCTGCCCGCGCCCGCCCTGTCGCGCCGCACCGGCACCGACGTGTGGGTCAAGTTCGAGGGCATGAACCCGACCGGCTCGTTCAAGGACCGCGGCATGACCGTCGCGGTCTCGCGTGCGATCGAGCACGGCGCGAAGGCGATCATCTGCGCATCGACCGGCAACACGTCGGCGTCGGCGGCGGCTTACGCCGCCCACGCCGGGATCACCGCCGCGGTGCTGGTGCCCGAGGGCAAGATCGCGATGGGCAAGCTCAGCCAGGCCGTCGCCCACAACGGCCAGCTGATCCAGATCCGCGGAAACTTCGACGACTGCCTCGAGATCGCCCGCGAACTGGCTGACCGCTACCCGGTGCACCTCGTCAACTCGGTCAACCCCGACCGCATCGAGGGGCAGAAGACGGCCGCCTACGAGGTCGTCGAGACGCTCGGCGACGCCCCGGACTTCCACTTCATCCCCGTCGGCAATGCGGGCAACTACACGGCCTACTCGCGTGGGTACCGCGAGGAGGCGGACGGCGGCGTCTCCACCCGGGTGCCGCGCATGTTCGGCTTCCAGGCAGAGGGCAGCGCCCCGCTCGTGCGCGGCGAGATCGTGAAGAACCCCGAGACGGTCGCGAGCGCGATCCGCATCGGCAACCCCGCCTCCTGGGAGCTCGCACTCCAGGCGCGCGAGGCGACGGACGGCTACTTCGGCGCGATCGACGACGACCGCATCCTCGCGGCGCAGAAGCTGCTCGCCGGCGAGGTGGGCATCTTCGTCGAGCCCGCCTCCGCGATCAGCGTCGCGGGTCTGCTCGACCGCGTCGAGGCCGGTGTCGTGCCCAGGGGCGCGCGCGTCGTACTCACGGTCACGGGGCACGGCCTGAAGGACCCGCAGTGGGCCCTGCGCAACGCGGACGGGTCGCAGGTCGAGCCGACCATCGTGGATGCGACCACGTCGGACGTCGCGTCCGTCCTCGGGCTGGTGCCGACCGGGGCTGCGGAGGCGCACGCGTGAACCAAGCCGCGGGGCCCGCTCGCGGCCGCGCCGTCGCCGTTCGCGTTCCCGCGACGAGCGCGAATCTCGGGCCGGGCTTCGACACGCTCGGGCTCGCGCTGAGCGTTTACGACGAACTCGTCGTGACGACGCTGCAAGGCGACGATCTCGACGTCGTCGTGACGGGCGAGGGGGCGGACGCCGTCCCCCGAGACGCATCGAACCTCGTCGTGCGCGCGATCGCGTACGCGTTCGAATCGGTCGGACGACGGATGCCGGGCCTGCGGCTGGAGGCGCGCAACGTCATTCCGCACGGTCGAGGGCTCGGCTCGTCGGGCGCCGCCGTCGTCTCAGGCCTGCTCGCCGCGAAGGGACTCCTCCAGGGGGACGTCGAACTCGGGCCGGACACCCTGCTTCGATTGGCCACGGAATTGGAGGGCCATCCCGACAACGTGGCTCCGGCGCTCTTCGGCGGTCTCACGATCGCATGGGTCGACGAATCGGGTCCTCAGCACAAGAAGCTGCTCGTGCACCGCGGTGTGTCCCCTCTGGTGTTCGTTCCCGAGTTCACCATGTCCACGAGCGTCGCACGGAGCCTGCAGCCCCTCCACGTGCCTCGGGAGGATGCCGTGTTCAACGTGTCGCGGTCGGCCCTGCTGATCGCGGCGCTGATGCAGAGCCCCGAGCTGCTGCTCGCTGCCACCGAGGACAAACTGCACCAGAACTATCGCGCTCAGGCGATGCCTGAGACCGATCTCCTGGTTCGGGCGCTGCGCGAGGGCGGCTTCGCCGGGGTGGTCTCGGGGGCGGGGCCCAGCGTCCTCGTGCTGGCCGACGGCCCCGGTCGGCGCCTGGAGGCGGCGGCGCTCGCGGCTCGCGCGACGGACACTCCGTGGGAGGCGCTGATGCTCGCCGTCGACTTCAAGGGTGGTACAGTGAGGGACGTAACGGAGGGTTCCACGTAGCTACGTGAATCTGGCCTCCGATCGCAATCTGCGAGCCCCTGCACGACCCCCTGCCTTTGCCAGTTGTCAAGCCGGTTGAAGCGCGGCGCGGGTAGACGTCCGTTTGTGGCGTACGTCTCGTGCAGACATGATCATCCACACGTTGCAAAGGGAGAACTCGTGGAGTCCATCTCCGAGATCCAGTCCGTCGAGCCCACCGAGGACGAGCGCACGGAAGCGCCCGAAACCGCGGAGTACGTCGACACCACGGCCGACGACGTCGCCGAATCCACCACCGAAGCCGGCTCCGAGCCGGCCGCCGAAACTCAGCCGGAGCCCGCCGCCGACGCGGAGGTCGCTGCTGAGCCGGAGCCTGCTGCTGAGCCGGAGCCTGCCGCCGAGGCCGAGCCCGCCGCCGAGGCCGAGCCCGCCGCCGACGCGGAGGTCGCTGCCGAGGCCCCCGCTGACGCGCCTGTCGATGCCACACCGGCGGCCGTCGAGGCGCCCGTGGAGCCGGCTCCCGCGACCGCGCCGCGCAAGCGCGCACCGCGTCGGGCGAAGAGCACTGGTGTCACCGCGGCCGCCGTCGAGGCGCCTGCCGATGCCGAGGCGCCCGCCGCCGAGGCGCCCGCCGATGCCGAGGCTTCCGCGGAACTCGAGCAGACCGGCGACGAGACTCTCGAGACGCCCGCCGAATCGCCTGCGAACGCCGCGCCTGAGGCGGATTCCGCCTCGCCCGCTTCCGATGCCGAGGCCCAGGCCGAAGGCGGCGACGCCGCCGAGTCCGGCGACGCACGCGAAGGCACAGCCGACGAGACGCCGGCGCGCGGACGCAGCCGAAGCCGCAACCGCAACCGCAACCGCAACGCGCAGGGCGGCCAGGGCGCGCAGGGCAACCAGAACGCACAGGGCGGCCAGAACGCCCAAGGCGGTCAGGGCGCGCAGAACGGTCAGGCCACGTCCAACGCCCAGCCCCAGGCTCAGGCGTCGGAGGACGATGACGAGGGCGGTCAGGCGGCCGGCCGCAATCGCCAGCGCAACAAGCGTCGCGGTCCCGCCGGAGCCGATGAATTCGACACCGAGATCGGCGAGGACGACGTTCTGGTGCCGATCGCCGGCATCCTCGATGTGCTGGACAATTACGCCTTCGTCCGCACCACGGGCTACCTTCCCGGTCCGAGCGACGTCTACGTCTCGCTCGGCCAGGTGAAGAAGTACAACCTCCGCAAGGGCGACGCCGTCGTCGGCGCGATCAAGCAGCCGCGCGAAGGCGAGCAGTCCAGCCGTCAGAAGTACAACGCGCTGGTCAAGGTCGACGCGGTCAACGGCCTGTCCGTCGACGACGCCGCAGAGCGCGTCGAGTTCGGCAAGCTGACGCCGCTGTACCCGCAGGAGCGTCTGCGCCTGGAGACCGCACCCGAGAAGCTCACGCAGCGCATCATCGACCTGGTCGCGCCGATCGGCAAGGGTCAGCGCGGACTCATCGTCGCGCCGCCCAAGGCGGGCAAGACGATCGTCCTGCAGCAGATCGCCAACGCGATCGCGACGAACAATCCCGAGGTCCACCTCATGGTCGTGCTCGTCGACGAGCGTCCGGAAGAGGTCACCGACATGCAGCGGACTGTCCGCGGCGAGGTCATCGCCTCGACGTTCGATCGCCCCGCAGAGGACCACACCACGGTCGCCGAGCTGGCGATCGAGCGCGCCAAGCGACTCGTCGAACTGGGTCGCGATGTCGTGGTCCTGCTGGATTCGATCACCCGACTCGGCCGCGCGTACAACATCTCGGCGCCCACGTCGGGTCGAGTGCTCACCGGCGGTGTCGACGCTTCTGCCCTGTACCCGCCGAAGCGCTTCTTCGGCGCGGCGCGCAACATCGAGAACGGCGGATCGCTCACGATCCTGGCCACCGCGCTCGTGGAGACCGGTTCCAAGATGGACGAGGTCATCTTCGAGGAGTTCAAGGGAACCGGCAACAGCGAGCTGCGCCTGTCGCGTCAGCTCGCCGACAAGCGCATCTTCCCGGCCGTCGACGTGAACGCGTCGAGCACTCGCCGCGAAGAGATGCTGCTCTCGCCCGACGAGGTCAAGATCACCTGGAAGCTGCGTCGCGCCCTCGCGGGCCTCGACCCGCAGCAGGCCCTCGAGGTCGTACTCGGCAAGCTCAAGGAGACGCAGTCCAACGTCGAGTTCCTCGTCCAGATGCAGAAGTCCATCCCCACGCCGACCGGCGGCGGTCACAGCCACGGGCACGAGAACAGCATCCGCTGAGCTTGTCGAAGCGTGAGCTCGTCGAAGCGTGACGCACGGCGTTCGGAGTAGTCCATGTTCGAATCGGTGAAGTCCCTCATCGAGGAGCACCAAGCCGTCCAGGAGGAACTCTCCGACCCGGCCCTGCACGCCGACGCGGCGCGCTCGAAGCGCGTCAACCGTCGCTACGCCGAGCTCTCGCGGATCGTCGCCGCCTACGACGCCTGGGTGCTGGCAACCGGTGACCTCGAGGCCGCCCAGGAGTTCGCCAAGGAGGACGCGGCTTTCGCCGCCGAGGTGCCGTCGCTCGAAGAGCGCGTCGAAGAGACGCAGGAGAAGCTCCGCCGTCTGCTGATCCCGCGCGACCCCGACGACGCGCGCGACGTCATCATGGAGATCAAGGGCGGCGAGGGCGGGGCCGAGAGCGCGCTGTTCGCGGCCGACCTCCTGCGCATGTATCTGCAGTACGCGGCATCCCGCGGGTGGAAGACCGAACTGCTGGAACGCAACGAGTCCGACCTCGGCGGCTACAAGGACGTCCAGGTCGCGATCAAGGGGTCCTCGACCGACCCCGCGCAGGGGGTCTGGGCCTCGCTGAAGTACGAGGGCGGTGTGCACCGCGTGCAGCGCGTGCCGGCGACCGAGTCGCAGGGCCGCATCCACACGTCCACGACGGGCGTGCTCGTCTTCCCCGAAGTGGACGAGCCTGACGAGGTCGATATCAACCCAAACGACCTGAAGATCGACGTCTTCCGATCGTCCGGCCCGGGCGGTCAGTCGGTCAACACCACCGACTCCGCCGTGCGAATCACCCACCTGCCTACCGGCATCGTCGTGTCGATGCAGAACGAGAAGTCGCAGCTGCAGAACCGTGAGGCGGGCATGCGTGTGCTGCGCGCGCGGATCCTCGCCAAGCAGCAGGAGGAGCTGGATGCCGCGGCATCCGATGCCCGTAGATCGCAGATCCGGGGCATGGACCGTTCTGAGCGCATCCGCACGTACAACTTCCCCGAGAACCGGATCGCCGATCACCGCACCGGCTACAAGGCCTACAACCTCGACCAGGTCATGGACGGCGCGCTCGACCCGATCATCCAGTCGTGCATCTCCGCGGACGAGGAAGAGCGTCTCGCCTCACTCGGCGCCGACGCCTGACGGGCGGCACCGGCGACCTGCCGAGCGGGCGCGGCCTGCCCTAGGCTCTTCGGGTCGAGATCCGGAGGCGCCATGAGCGAGATCGCCGATGTCCACGGAGTCCGCCTGGATTACGTCGTCGAGGGGTCGGGACCCCCGGCGCTCGTGCTGCACGGCGCTTACTCGACGCGTGACGAATCCCTGCCGGTCTTCCAGCCCCTGCTCGCGCGACGCGGAATGCGGGGAGTGCACCCGGACCTGCCTGGCATGGGTGCATCGGCACAGACGTCCGCCACGAGCACCGGCGATGTCCTGAACGCCCTCGACGCGCTGATCGCGGCTGAGATCGACGGCGAGAGCTTCGTCGTGATCGGGCATTCGTTCGGCGCCCACCTGGCACGCGGGGTCGCCGCCCGGCATCCCGACCGGGTCGCGGGCATCGCGCTCGTCTCGCCCTATGCCCGCGACATGACGCCGGCGCCCGAGAGGGTCGTCGAAGACGACGGATCCGCGGACGCTTTGGACGAAGACGACCGCAGCGCCTTCTTCGGGTATTTCCAGGTGCGGACCGCTGCGACGCTCGAGCGCTATCGACGCTTCGTCCGGCCGGCGCTCGGGCGATACGACGGAGCGGTCGTGGAGAGCATCATGACCGACGACACGATGGACCCCGACCCCGACGCCCGGCCGTTCCAAGGACCGGCGGCCATCCTCGTCGGCCGGGACGACGCGCTCGTCGGCTGGCGTGCACAGCGGTCCTTGATCGACCTGCACCCGCGCGCAACCTTCGCGGTGGTGGCCGACGCCGGGCACGCCCTGATCCACGAACGCCCCGAGATCATCGGCGCCGTCCTGGATGACTGGCTCGACCGCACGGGGCGCGCGACCCCCTGACTTTCGAACCGGGCGCGGAACGCTACGCTCGGCACCGTGATCACGTTCCTCATCCGCGCTGCGATCTTCGTCTTGTCAGCGGCGCTGGGTCTCATCGTCGCGGACCTGATCCTCCCGGGATTCCATATCGACTGGAGCGACTGGTGGGGCTTCGTCCTCGCCGTGCTGATCTTCGCCGTCATCCAGAGCGTGCTCGCGCCGCTGGTGTTCAAGCTGACGCGCCGTCACGCGGCGCCGCTCCTCGGCGGAATCGGGATCATCTCCACATTCATCGCGATCGTGATCGTGGTGCTGATCCCGAATGCGGGCATCGGGATCTCCGAGCCTCTGGCATGGCTGCTCGCACCTGTCATCGTGTGGATCATCACGGCGCTGGCGACGTGGCTGCTGCCGATGGTCTTCTTGAAGAAGGAAGTCGCTCAGGGCCGAGCCGGCTGAGCGCGCGTCAAATGCTGTAGTCGGGCACGGTCAGCAGGGCACGCGTATCGACGCCCTCGCGCTTGACGCGCGGTGTGGCCGGAACGCCCACCAGGATGCTGTCGGCCGGGGCGTTCTTCGTCACGACCGCGTTGGCGCCGATGACCGACCCCTCGCCGATGATGATGGGTCCGAGGACCTTCGCGCCCGCGCCCACCGCGACACCGTCGCCGATCGTCGGATGCCGCTTGCCGCCCTCGCGCTGACGGCCGCCGAGCGTCACGCCGTGGTACAGCATGACGTCGTCGCCGATCTCGGCCGTCTCGCCGATCACCACGCCCATGCCGTGGTCGATGAAGAAGCGGCGGCCGATCGTCGCACCGGGGTGGATCTCGATCCCGGTGAGCCAGCGCGTGACCTGCGACCCGAGCCGGGCGAGGAAGCGCTGCCGCCGCACCCACAGGGCGTGCCAGAGCCGGTGGCCCCACACGGCGTGCAGACCGGGATAGAGGAGTGCGATCTCCAGGCCGCTCCGCGCCGCCGGGTCGCGCAGCTTCGCCGCGGCGATGTCTTCGCGCACGCGCGCGAATGCCCCGATGCGCTCGCTCACGATGGCACCTGCTCCGGTTCGCGAAGATGATCGTAGAGGGCCGTGGAGAGGTAGCGCTCTCCGGCGTCGGGAATGATCACGACGATGCGCTTGCCCTGCGCCTCGGGGCGGGCCGCGATCTGCAGCGCAGCCCACACGGCCGCGCCGGCCGACATCCCCGCGAGGATGCCCTCGCGCGTTGCCAGGTCTCGCGCCACCTCGATCGCATCGTCGAACTCGACGTCGAAGATCTCGTCGACCACCGAGCGATCGAGGACGTCCGGCACGAAGTTCGGACCGATCCCCTGGATCCGATGTCCGCCCGCACGGCCCTCGGTCAGGACGGGGGAGTCCTTGGGCTCGACCAGGACGATCCGCGCGTCGGGGTTGCGCTCCTTGAGCACCTGCCCGACACCGGTGATCGTCCCGCCCGTGCCCGAGCCGGCGACGAAGTAGTCGACGTTCCCGTCGGTGTCGCGCCAGATCTCCTCAGCCGTCGTCCGCCGATGGATCGCGGCATTGGCGGGGCTCTCGAACTGCCGTGCGAGGATCGCGCCGGGGGTCTCCTCGACGATGCGCTCCGCGGTCGCCACCGCCTCGGTCATGCCCTTGTGCGGATCGGTCAGCACGAGCTCGGCGCCGTACGCCTTCAGCAGGATGCGTCGCTCCTTCGACATCGACGCGGGCATGGTGAGGATGACCTTGTATCCTCGCGCAGCGCCGATCAGGGCGAGCGAGATGCCGGTGTTTCCGCTCGTCGACTCGACGATCGTCCCGCCCGGCCGCAGCTCGCCGGAGGCCTCGGCGGCCTCGACCAGCGCGAAGCCGAGGCGGTCCTTGACGCTGGACCCCGGGTTGTAGAACTCAAGTTTGGCCAGCACCTCGCCGCCGAGGCCGTCCGTGAGCGCGTTGAGCCTCACCAGCGGTGTATCGCCGAAGGCGGAGGTGATGTCGGAGTGGATCCCGGGCACGGAACGCCTTTCTCGAAGGCTCGCTCAGTCCTCGCGCAGGTGCTCGTAGAGCGCCGTCGAGAGGTAGCGCTCCCCGAACGAGGGAACGATCACGACGACGTTCTTTCCCGCGGCCTCGGGCCGCGCGGCGACCTGGAGGGCTGCCCAGATGGCTGCGCCCGACGAGATGCCCGCGAGGATGCCGTCTTGAGTGCCGACGGCGCGCGCCGTCTCGATGGCGTCGGGGAACTCGACGTCGATCACCTCGTCGATCACGTCCCTGTCGAGGATCGCAGGGACGAAGTTGGGGCCGATGCCCTGGATCTTGTGGGGGCCGGGCGTGCCCTTGGTGAGCAGCGGCGAGTCCGCGGGCTCGACCGCGATGACCTTCGCCTCGGGCACCCGCTCCTTGAGGACCTGTCCGACACCCGTGATCGTGCCACCCGTGCCTATGCCGGCGACGAAGTAGTCGACCTTGCCGTCGGTGTCGCGGATGATCTCCTCGGCGGTGGTCTTGCGGTGGATCTCGACGTTCGCCTGGTTCTCGAACTGACGGGCCAGGATCGCGCCCGGAGTGTCGGCGAGGATCTCCTCGGCCTTCGCGATCGCGCCTTTCATGCCGCCGGCGGGGTCCGTGAGGACGAGCTCGGCGCCGTATGCCTTCAGCAGCAGCCGGCGCTCGATGGACATGGAGGACGGCATGGCGAGGATGACCTTGTATCCACGTGCAGCGCCGACCATCGCGAGGGCGATGCCCGTGTTGCCGCTCGTCGCCTCGACGATCGTGCCGCCGGGGGACAGCTCCCCGGATGCCTCGGCGGCATCGACGATCGCGATGCCCAGGCGATCCTTGACGCTGGCGGCGGGGTTGTAGAACTCGAGCTTCGCCAGAACGGTGGCGCCGACGCCCTCCGCGACGCGATTGAGGCGTACCAGAGGGGTGTCACCGAAGGCAGAGGTGATGTCGGGATGGATGCCGGGCATGTCGGGCCTTTCGCGGGTCGTCGGGTGCGGGAACAAGCCTAGGGGAGCCGTTCCGCGTGAGTCCTTCTGTGACGACGGCGCTTGCGGCGGGGCGGGGAGGCGCCGCACGTATGCTGGGTGCCGCTCATGTCTGAACATCCTCCCTCCGCCGTTCCGCTCGCGGATGCGCTCCGCCGTGCCGCCGACCGACTCGCGGAGGTCGGGGTGCCCGACGCGCAGGTCGATGCGGAGCTGCTGGCCGCGCACGTGCTTCGCGTACGCCGCGGCGCGGTCCAGGCGGCCGCGATCCGAGGCGACACCCTGGAGCCGGCGGATGCGGAGCTGCTCGCCGCCCTCGTGGGACGACGAATGACGCGCGAGCCCCTTCAGCACCTCACTGGCACGGCGCCGTTCCGGCATCTCGAGCTCCGCGTCGGCCCCGGGGTCTTCGTGCCGCGGCCGGAGACCGAGATGGTGGCGCAGCTCGCCATCGATGCTCTCGCGGCCGCAGCGTCCCCGGCGCCGATCGCGGTCGATCTCGGCACAGGGAGCGGGGCGATCGCGCTCGCTCTGGCGACCGAGGTGCCGCATGCACGCGTGTTCGCCGCCGAGAACTCGGTCGACGCATACGTATGGACGCGCGAGAACTTCGAGCTGGTCGGGGCGGACAACGCCGAATTGGCGTTCATCGACCTCGAGCGGGCGTTCCCGGAGCTCGACGGTCAGGTCTCGGTCGTGGCGTCGAACCCGCCCTACGTGCCCGCCGCGGCGATCCCGCGCGATCCCGAAGTCCGGTTCTTCGATCCGCCGGCGGCGCTGTACGGCGGCGACGACGGCCTCGACGTCGTGCGGGTCGTCAGCCGCACGGGTCTGCGGCTGGCGCATCCCGGTGGCCTCATCGTGATCGAGCACGGCGAGTGGCAGGGTGACGCGGTGCGCAGCCTGCTCGCCGCGGACGGCTGGCGGGCCGCCTCCACCCATCCCGACCTCACGCTGCGCGATCGCGCGACCACTGCGATCGCGCCCTGACCGGGTCGGGTCCGAAAGAGCCCTCCGGATACACTTGGGAGGACATGTCCCATGTATTCGACTGCCGCGACGAGGCGCAGCTGCTCGCCGGTATGCGCCAGGCTCGCCAGGCGATCGGCCGCGGTGAACTCGTCGTCCTTCCCACCGACACGGTCTACGGTGTCGCCGCCGACGCGTTCAGCGCCCGCGCGGTGCAGGGGCTGCTCGATGCGAAGGGAAGGGGACGCCAGTCGCCTCCTCCCGTTCTGGTCGCGGGCATCGCGACCCTGCGCGCACTGGTGGCCGAGGTGCCCGAAGCCGTCGAGCGGCTGGTGGAGGCGTTCTGGCCGGGCGGGCTGACGATCGTGCTGCCGTCGCAGCCGTCCTTGTCGTGGGACCTCGGCGACACGCACGGCACCGTGGCCGTCCGCATGCCGGCCAACCACCTCGCTCTCGAGCTGCTGGAGGAGACCGGCCCGCTCGCCGTCTCCAGCGCCAACCTCACCGGCAGGACCGCGGCGATCACGGCCTCCGACGCGCAGAACATGCTCGGCGACAGCGTCGCGGTCTATCTCGACGGAGGGCCGTCCGCCACAGGTGTGGCATCGACCATCATCGACGCCACGAGCCTCGTGATCGGAGAGACGCGGCTCGTGCGCGTCCTGCGGGACGGCGCGATCGACCGTGCGGCGCTCCGCGAAGTGCTGGGCGATCTGCTCGAGCCCGACCCGCGGCTGGAGCCCGAACCGGCTGCGGAGCCCGAGCCCGCGGGTCGACAAGCCGGGGGTGAGGACACCGCGTGAAGCAGTACGTCTTCACGATCCTGTTCACGGCGGCCGTGACGCTGTCGCTGTCCTGGGCGGTGTGGCGACTGAGCCTCAAGTACAAGCTGTATCCCGGCATCCGTGAGCGCGATGTGCACAAGACGCCCACGCCTCGCCTCGGCGGGGTCGCCATGTTCCTGGGCGTCGTGGCCGCCTTCGCGGTGTCGTCCCAGCATCCGTATTTCGCGATCTTCTGGGCCAACCCCGCACCGGTCTACGCGATCCTTGCCGCGACGCTCCTCATCGTCGTGGTCGGCGTGGCCGACGACCTGTGGGACCTCGACTGGATGATCAAGCTCGGCGCGCAGTTCCTCGCGGCGGGCATCATCGCGTGGTTCGGTCAGCTGCAGATCTTCTCGCTGCCGATCGGCGGGCTGATCATCGGCTCGAGCTGGGTGAGCTTCACCCTGACCGTGTTCTCGATCGTGGTCGTGATGAACGCCGTCAACTTCATCGACGGTCTCGACGGGCTCGTCGCCGGGGTATGCCTCATCGCGAACGGCGTCTTCTTCGTCTACTCGTACATCCTCGTCCGCGACACCGGTTCCAGCACGTACTTCAACCTGGCCTCGTTCATCGCGGCAGTGCTCATCGGCGCATGCATCGGCTTCCTGCCGCTGAACTGGAGCCCCGCGAAGCTGTTCATGGGGGACTCCGGGGCGCTCATGCTGGGGCTGCTCATGGCGTGCTCGGCGATCGCGATCACCGGACAGCTCGAACCTGCCGTCCTGGATCCGGAGGCCTTCGGACGCTCGCAGCTGCTCGGCGCGTTCATCCCGATCCTGCTGCCGGTCGTCGTCGTGCTGCTGCCCCTTCTGGACTTCGGCCTGGCGGTGGTGCGGCGAATGAGCGCCGGCAAGTCGCCGTTCTCGCCCGACCGCAAGCATCTGCACCACCGGATGCTGGACATGGGGCACACCGATCGCGACGCGGTGCTCATCTTCTACGCGTGGACCGCGGTGTTCAGCCTCGCCGTCCTGCTCATGTACATCGGGGCGCGCGAGAACTGGATCGGCCAGTACTGGATCGGCGTCGCGTTCGGCGTCGTCGGAGCCGCCGCATGCCTCGTCGTCACCCTGCTGCCCACGTGGCGGCGCAAGCCCGCCGTCCTCGCGCCGAGCGACGACGTCCCGAGTCTGGAGGCCGCTCGATGAGTGCCCAGCCTGCCCCCCGAAGTTTCACCGTCCTGTCGAGCCTGAAGTGGCCCGCGATCGTCATCGCCGCCCTGGCCGTCGGGGGAGCGATCGTCGGCTATCTGGTCTCCGGCATTCCCGGAATGGTGAGCGGCCTGCTCGGCGCCGCGATGTGGCTGGTGTTCCTTGCTCTGACCGCGATCAGCATCCAGGTCGCGATCCGCGCGACGAAGGACGACCCGGGATCGCCCGTCTTCTTCGCCATCGTGCTGGGCTCCTGGGTGCTCAAGCTCGTCCTGTTCGTCGTGCTCTCGATCTGGCTCCGCTCGCAGCCGTGGCTCGACCCGACGGTGTTCTTCGTGACGGTGATCATCGCCGTCGTCGGCTCCCTCGTATTCGACGTGATCGCCTTCCAGCGCGCCCGAGTTCCATATGTCGGGGATGTCGAGCTCCCGCAGTCCGTGGACGAGGACGCGCCCGGCGCCGACCGCTGAGACCCGGCCGCGCAGCGCCGTCGGGGCCTCGCTGCGGCGCCGGGCGGTGTCGTGCGCCGGAGTGAACCTTTTGCTAGGCTGAACGAACACGCTCCCCCTGATCGCCACGTCTCGGACGCCCGACGCCGGAGAATCTCCTGAACACCGCAATGCTCATCCCCGCAATGTCGCTCGTCATGGCCGACGGATCAGACGGTGGTTTCGTAGGTCCTTCGATCGGTGAATTCGTCCCGCCTGGTCTGCTCTTCGTCGGCACCCCGTTCGAGCTGAACAGGGTCATGCTGATCCGACTGCTCGTCGTCTTCGCACTCGTCATCTTCCTGTGGCTCGGCACGCGCCGCATGCAGCTGGTGCCCTCGCGCGGACAGGCCGCACTCGAGTACATGCTCGGCTTCGTCCGCAACTCGATCGTCTTCGACACTCTGGGCGAGAAGGACGGCAAGCGCTTCATGCCCGTCCTGATGACGTTCTTCTTCCTGATCATCGGCATGAATCTCACCGGAATCATCCCGGGTCTCCAGATCGCCAGCACGGCCGTGATCGGCCTGCCGCTCATCCTCGCCGTCGTGGCATATGTCATGTTCGTGTATGCCGGATTCCGCAAGCATGGCTTCGGTTTCCTGAAGAACTCGCTCGTCATCCCCGGTGTGCCGTGGCCGCTGCACATCCTGCTGATCCCGCTCGAGTTCCTCTCGACGTTCATCCTGCGCCCGATCACGCTGGCCCTCCGACTTCTGATGAACATGGTCGCCGGGCACATGCTGCTCGTGCTCTGCTTCACCGCGACGCACTTCTTCTTCTTCACCGTGCTCGCCAACGGTCAGCTGATCGGCCTTCTCGGCATCGGCACCTTCGCGTTCGGCATCGCCTTCACGCTGCTGGAGCTGTTCGTCGCGGTGCTCCAGGCATACGTCTTCACGATTCTCACCGCCATCTACATCCAGATGTCGCTGGCCGACGGACACTGACGCGTCCCCGGCTGACACACCGTCAAACCCCCTTCGAAAGGAAACCCCTGTGAACGTCGTCGGACAGCTCGCACCCCTCGCCTTCGGACTCGCCGCTATCGGCTCCGGTATCGGCGTCGGCATCATCGTCGGCAAGACCATCGAGTCGGTTGCGCGCCAGCCCGAGCTGCAGGGTCGCCTCAGCGGCCTCATGTTCCTCGGTATCGCACTGACCGAGGCGCTCGCGTTCATCGCGATCGCGGTCGCCTTCATCCCGTTCCCCGCGCCGTAACCAGGCGTTGCTGACTAAAGGAGTCCGGATGCTCAGCGCATTCGCCGAAGGCCACGAAGGGGAGATCAATCCGCTCCTCCCGACGCTGCCGGACCTGGTCTGGGGCACGTTGGCGTTCGTCATCATCCTCGCCCTGTTCATGTGGAAGATCCTGCCCCGCCTGAACGAGGCGCTGGACGCCCGTAGCCAGGCGATCGAAGGCAGCATCGCCTCCGCAGAGGCCGCCCAGGCCGAGGCCCAGGCGGCTCTGGAGAAGTACACCGCTCAGCTCGCCGACGCGCGCGCCGAGGCCGGCCGCATCCGCGAGCAGGCGCGCGCCGACGGCAGCGCCATCATCGCGGAGCTGCGCGAGCAGGCCTCCTCCGAGGCCGCGCGGATCACCTCGAACGCGCACGCTCAGATCGAGATGGAGCGGCTCTCCGCGCTCGCATCACTGCGCTCGGACGTCGGCAGCCTCGCACTCGATCTCGCCGGTGGCGTCATCGGCGAGACGCTGACCGAGGATGCCAAGGCCCAGGCCGTGGTCGATCGATTCCTCGCCGAGCTCGAGGCGTCCGAGAAGGCGACCAGCTAGTGGGAAGCGCATCCACTCAGGCCCTGGCGGCGACGACGAAGGCGCTCGACGCCGCGTCGGGTGTCGACCTCGAGACCGCTCGCGAGCTCTTCGCCGCGGCGCGGATCGTGGGCGACTCGCCGCAGCTGAGCGGTGCGCTCGCCGACCCCGCCGCGGCACCCGCCGCCCGGACGCGAGTCGTCTCCGACGTGTTCGGCCCGACGTTCGGCAGAACCACCCTCTCGATCCTGACCACGGCGGTAGGGCAGCGGTGGTCGAACGCCGGACAGCTCATCGACGGGATCGAAGAGCTGGCGGTGCGTGCCGCTGCCATCTCGGCGCCCGGTGTCGATGTGGAAGGCGAGCTGTTCCGCGTGTCGCGCACCATCGCCGACAACCCCGAGCTCGAGCTCGCGCTGGGCAGCCGACTGGGCGACGAATCGGCGAAGGGCTCGCTCATCGAAACCCTGCTTCGCGGCCGCGCCAGCGCCGCGACGACGCTCATCGTGTCCTCGCTCGTCCAGCAGCCGCGCGAGCGCCGCGTCCGCGAACTGGTCTCGCACGCGATAGACCTCGTCGCCGACCAGCGGGACAGCATCGTCGCCACGGTCATCACGGCCCGGCCGCTCAGCGCCGCGCAGACCGAGCGACTGAGCGCCGTCCTGACGCGGCGGTACGGCAAGCGGGTCGGACTCAATTCGGTCATCGACCCCTCCGTCGTCGGAGGCCTGCGCGTGCAGATCGCCGATGACGTCATCGACGCGAGCGTCGCGGCGCGGCTCAGCGAGCTGCGCGAACGGCTCGCCGGCTAACACGAGATTTCCCGCCCGGGCGGAAGCTTTTGGGGCCTGGCCCCTCGAAACGAAGGAACACAATGGCAGAACTAACGATCAGCCCCGATGTCATCCGTGACGCGCTGAAGGACTTCGCCGCCGCGTACGAGCCCACCGGCGCGGCCGCGACCGAGGTCGGCACCGTCGTCGACGCCGCCGACGGCATCGCCCACCTCGAGGGTCTCCCCGGTGTCATGGCCAACGAGCTCGTGCGGTTCGCCGACGGCACTTCCGGTCTGGCGCTGAACCTGGACGAGCACGAGGTCGGTGTCGTCGTCCTCGGTGAGTTCTCCGGCATCGAGGCGGGCCAGGAAGTCACCCGTACCGGCGAGGTGCTCTCGGTCGCCGTCGGCGACGGCTACCTCGGTCGCGTCGTCGATCCGCTCGGCAACCCGATCGACGGACTCGGCCCCGTCGCGACCGACGGGCGTCGCGCGCTCGAGCTGCAGGCCCCGGGCGTCATGTCCCGCAAGAGCGTGCACGAGCCCATGCAGACGGGCATCAAGGCGATCGACGCCATGATCCCGGTCGGCCGCGGCCAGCGTCAGCTCATCATCGGCGACCGCCAGACCGGCAAGACCGCGATCGCGATCGACACGATCATCAACCAGAAGGCCAACTGGGAATCCGGCGATGTGGAGAAGCAGGTTCGCTGCATCTACGTCGCCATCGGCCAGAAGGGCTCGACCATCGCGGGTGTGAAGGGCGCGCTCGAGGACGCGGGGGCGATGGCGTACACCACCATCGTCGCGGCGCCGGCCTCCGACCCCGCGGGCTTCAAGTACCTCGCCCCCTACACCGGCTCGGCCATCGGCCAGCACTGGATGTACGAGGGCAAGCATGTCCTGATCATCTTCGACGACCTGACCAAGCAGGCCGAGGCCTACCGCGCCGTGTCGCTGCTGCTGCGCCGCCCGCCGGGCCGCGAGGCGTACCCCGGCGACGTGTTCTACCTGCACTCGCGTCTGCTCGAGCGCTGTGCGAAGCTCTCCGACGAGCTCGGCGCCGGCTCGATGACCGGTCTGCCGATCATCGAGACCAAGGCCAACGACGTGTCGGCGTACATCCCGACCAACGTGATCTCGATCACCGACGGCCAGATCTTCCTGCAGTCGGACCTCTTCAACTCGAACCAGCGTCCCGCGGTGGACGTCGGCATCTCGGTGTCGCGGGTCGGCGGTGACGCCCAGGTCAAGTCGATCAAGAAGGTCTCCGGAACGCTGAAGCTGGAGTTGGCGCAGTACCGCTCCCTCGAGGCGTTCGCGATGTTCGCGAGCGACCTGGATGCGGCATCCCGTCGCCAGCTGTCGCGCGGCGCGCGTCTGACCGAGCTGCTCAAGCAGCCGCAGTACTCGCCGTACCCGGTGGAGGAGCAGGTTGTCTCGATCTGGGCCGGCACCAATGGCAAGCTGGACACGATCGAGGTCGAGGACGTGCTGCGCTTCGAGCGCGATCTGCTCGACCACGTCCGCCGCAACACGACGATCCTCGATCGCCTGCGCGAGACGAATGTGCTCGACGACGACACCGTGGCCGAGCTGGGCCGCGTGGTGGACGCTTTCACGCTCGAGTTCCAGGGCGGCCGCGGCCAGCACATCGACAACCCCGGCCATGAGGAGTTCAAGGCCGCGGAGGTCGAGGACGTGAACCAGGAGCAGATCGTCAAGGGCCGCCGCAGGTAGCGGTCGGCGGACACGGACCATGGGCGCACAACTGAGGGTCTACAAGCAGAAGATCAGCACTGCTCAGACGACCAAGAAGATCACGAAGGCGATGGAGCTCATCGCGGCTTCGCGCATCCAGAAGGCCATGGGGCGCGTGCGCGCCTCGGCGCCCTTCGCGCGCGCCGTGACGCGGGCCGTGTCGGCCGTGGCCACGCACTCGAACATCGACCACCCGCTGACCACGGCCCGCGAGGTGCAGAGGTCGGCGATCGTGATCTTCGCCTCGGACCGGGGCCTGGCCGGTGCGTTCAACTCGCAGATCATGCGCGAAGGGCTGGAGCTCGCGACACTCCTGCAGTCGCAGGGCAAGGAAGTCACCTACTACCTCGTCGGCCGCAAGGCGGTCGCGTTCTTCCAGTTCCGGCGCATCCAGAGCGCGGCGGAGTGGACGGGCGACACCGACACGCCGGAGTTCCGCTTCGCAGAGCAGATCTCCGGCACGCTCCTCGAGGCCTTCGAGCGCGGGTCCGAGCGTGGCGGCGTGGACGAGATCCACCTCGTCTACAACCGCTTCGTCAGCATGATGACGCAGACCCCTGAGACGGTGCGCCTGCTTCCGCTCGAGGTCGTCGAGGCCAGCGAGTCCGCATCGGACGTGCAGGCCTTCCCGTTGTACGAGTTCGAGCCGGACCCTGCGACCGTCCTCGATGCGCTCCTGCCGGTGTACATCCAGAGCCGCATCTTCAACGCCCTCCTGCAGTCCTCCGCGGCGAAGCACGCCGCGACGCAGAAGGCGATGAAGTCCGCCAGCGACAACGCCGACAAGCTCATCACCGACTACACCCGCCTGCGCAACAATGCGCGTCAGGCCGAGATCACCCAGCAGATCGCCGAGATCGTCGGCGGAGCCGACGCCCTGTCGTCGGCGAAATAGATACCCTCCGAAAGAGAAGAAGACAATGACCCTCACCGCTACCGCCGAAGAGACCACGGTCGTCGGACGCGTCGCGCGCGTCACCGGTCCGGTCGTCGACATCGAGTTCCCGCATGACTCGCTTCCCGACATCTACAACGCGCTCAAGACGACGATCACCATCGGCGACGAGTCGAACGAGATCACTCTCGAGGTCGCCCAGCACCTCGGTGACGACCTGGTTCGCGCGATCGCACTGAAGCCCACCGACGGCGTCGTCCGCGGCCAGGAAGTGCGCGACACCGGCGGCCCCATCACGGTGCCCGTCGGCGACGTCACCAAGGGCAAGGTGTTCAACGTCATCGGCGAGGTCCTCAACGCCGAGCCGGGCGAGAAGATCGAGATCACCGAGCGCTGGGGCATCCACCGCAAGGCGCCGAGCTTCGACCTGCTCGAGTCCAAGACCCAGATGTTCGAGACCGGCATCAAGGTCATCGACCTGCTGACGCCGTACGTGCTCGGCGGCAAGATCGGCCTGTTCGGCGGTGCCGGCGTGGGCAAGACCGTCCTCATCCAGGAGATGATCCAGCGCGTCGCGCAGGACCACGGCGGTGTGTCGGTGTTCGCCGGTGTCGGCGAGCGCACGCGTGAGGGCAACGACCTCATCCACGAGATGGAGGAGGCGGGCGTCTTCGACAAGACCGCCCTGGTGTTCGGCCAGATGGACGAGCCGCCCGGGACGCGCCTTCGCGTGGCCCTGTCGGCCCTCACGATGGCGGAGTACTTCCGCGATGTGCAGGGTCAGGACGTGCTGCTGTTCATCGACAACATCTTCCGCTTCACGCAGGCGGGCTCCGAGGTGTCGACTCTGCTCGGCCGCATGCCCTCCGCGGTGGGCTACCAGCCGAACCTCGCCGACGAGATGGGTGTGCTCCAGGAGCGCATCACCTCGACGCGCGGTCACTCGATCACGTCGCTGCAGGCGATCTACGTCCCCGCCGACGACTACACCGACCCGGCCCCGGCGACGACGTTCGCGCACCTCGACGCCACCACCGAGCTATCGCGTGAGATCGCGTCCAAGGGCCTCTACCCGGCCGTCGACCCGCTGACCTCCACGAGCCGCATCCTCGACCCGCGGTACATCGGCGCCGACCACTACCGCGTCGCGACCGCCGTCAAGCAGATCCTCCAGAAGAACAAGGAACTGCAGGAGATCATCGCGATCCTCGGTGTCGACGAGCTCTCCGAAGAGGACAAGGTCGTCGTGTCGCGTGCGCGCCGCATCCAGCAGTTCCTCTCGCAGAACACCTACATGGCGAAGAAGTTCACCGGCGTCGAGGGTTCGACCGTGCCGATCGCCGAGACCATCGAATCGTTCGACGCGATCGTGAAGGGCGACTTCGACCACGTGGCCGAGCAGGCGTTCTTCAACGTCGGCGGCATCTCCGACGTCGAGGAGAACTGGGCGCGCATCCAGAAGGAGAACGGCTGACCATGGCGCTCACGGTGAATCTCGTCGCGGCCGACCACGAAGTCTGGTCGGGCGAGGCGAGTCTCGTCGTCGCGAAGACCGATGATCGGCGAGATCGGCATCATGACCGGCCACGAGCCCATCCTCGGCGTGCTCGCGGCCGGTGAGGTCCGCATCACGCTCGACGACGGCAGCAAGATCATCGCGAACGCCCAGGACGGCTTCCTGTCGGTCGAAAGCGACGTCGTCACGATCGTCGCGGGCAACGCAGCGATCATCTCGTAGCTTGCTCGTCCTTCTGCCCCCGTCCGAGACCAAGCGGGTGGGTGGGGGTCTTGCGCACCTGGATCTCGGCTCGCTCGCCCTGCCCGGTCTGCGACCGCAGCGCGAGGCGGTGCTGCGGGCGCTGGAGGAGCTGTCGACGGACGCTGCAGCTGCCACGCGTGTGCTCGGACTCGGCGTCACGCAGCATTCCGAGATAGCGCTCAACGCCGCGATTCGGTCGGCGCCGACGATGGCGGCGATCGACCGCTACACCGGCGTGCTCTACGACGCGATGGATGCGGCATCCCTCGACGGGTCCGCGCGCCGGTGGCTCGGATCGAACGTCCTGATCCAGACCGCACCGCTCGGGCCCGTCGGCGCGCTGGACCGCATCCCGGCGTACCGGCTCGGAGCCGCCGTGTCCCTGCCCGGCTCCGCGTCCCTGCGGCGCGTGTGGGCGGATGCCGTGAGCGCCGGGATCGCCGACATCGGCCCCCGCTTCGTGCTCGACCTGCGCTCCGAGGCGTACGCCGCGCTCGGGCCGGTGCCGGCATCCGTTTCGTCGGTGTACGTGAGAGTGGTCAGCTCACGCCCGGACGGGGCCGTGCGAGCGCTGAACCACTCCAACAAGCATGCCAAGGGGGCGCTCGTGCGCGCCCTGGCGGTGCAGCGCCCGCGGATCGGCTCCCTCCGGGCGTTCCGGGAGTGGGCCGAAGCACACGGACTGCGCCTGCGCGACGGCGCGCGGGGCGAGATCGAGCTTTTCGCCTGAATCGCGGCGGGCGTCAGACGCGGGTGGAGCCGGCGCGCGTGTTCTCCGCGGTGCGTTCGGTGTTCTCCGCGATCGCGATGAGTGCGACGACGGCCTCGATCAGGAACCTGAGGATCACGATCGCGAGGAATGTGACGATGGGGACCAGGATGAGCGTGGCGATGATGAGCGAGATGCCGGCGCCGACGTTGAAGGACAGCGCGGAGACCCCGTTCACGACTCCCGACACGAAGTAGACGATGAACCCGATCGCGATCGCGATGAGGCCGACGAGATAGAACACGCTCGCCAGGCGCCGCGTGATGAATGTGCGGAACGACAGGTCGAACAGCGCGCGGAAGAAACCTCGGCCGACGTCGTCGATCTCGCCGCCCAGCGAGGTCGGGACTCCGGTGTTGTCCGGGTCGGACGCGGTGTCGTAGCCGGCCGCAGCCGGATCGGCAACGCGCGCCGCTTCGTCTGCCGGCTGCACCGGAAGCGGTGGGGGGGTCGGGGGGGTCGAGTCGCTCATGGGTTCCTTCCACGTTCTGACGGGTGTCCCGCAAGGCTAGCGATCGGCGACACGTGTGGCGAGTATGCGCGAATTGCCTGTCACATGGCACGACCCGTCGCTAGCATGTGACCTGCAGGGCGGTTGCCCCGCCGACGTGTGTGCGCGTCGTCGCTCGTTCTCTGGGAGGACGCTCATGTACGACTTCTCTGATGGCGCAGGACTCGCGGTTCTCGCGGCCGCGGCCGTCTTCTGGTTCATCTTCGCAATCGCCTTCTACATCCTGAGCTCCATCTTCCTGATGAAGATCTTCGACAAGGCCGGCGTGCAGGGTCGGTGGCGGGCCTGGGTGCCGATCTACAACTACATGGTCTTCAGCAAACTGGGTGACCTGAGCCCGTGGCTCATCCTGATCGCCATCGCCGCATCGATCGTGCTGAGCTGGATCCCGGTGATCGGCTGGATTCTCGCGCTCCTGCCACTGGTCGTGACGATGCTGGCGGCGTGGCGGGTCGGTCTCAAGCTGCAGAAGGAGCCCGTCTGGCTGATCCTGTACTTCTTCCTCAGCATTGTGTGGCTCGGCATCCTGGCCTTCGACAAGTCCCGCTGGAACAACGCGATCCCGCCGGCACCATGGGCGGGCAACGGATTCCTGGCCGACCGCACCGTATGGGCGGGCGTTCCCAACCAGACACCCGCAGGAGGGTACCCGGTCGCTCAGGGCGGCCCGGCTGCAGCAGGCGGTGCCTACCCGCCTCCGGCCGGCTACCAGCCTCCCCCGCCTCCGGCCGGCTACGAGCCGCCCGCCGGGTACACCCCGCCGCCGGCGGGCTACACGCCTCCGGCAGCACCGCCCGCGGCACCGTCGGCCGCGCCTCCGGCCGCCGCTCCGGCCGCACCGCCGCCGGCGGCTCCCGAGCCGCCTGCCACGCCGCCCGCCGCGCCTCAGCCCCCGACGGCACCTCCGACCGCGCCGCCGTCGGAGCCCCGGCCCTAGCACCGCACGACGAGCCCTCACCGCCACGGTGGGGGCTCGTCGCTTCGTGCGCTCGGAGCGAGCGGCACTCGCGTCGAGTTAGCGTGGAAGCATGACCCCGATTGACAGCAACGTCCCACAGCGCCGTGTCGGCGCATCCGGCCTTCTCGTGACCGCCGTCGGTCTCGGCTGCAACAACTTCGGTCGACCCGGCACCCACACCGAGACTCTCGCGGGCACGGTGGAAGTGATCGAGGCAGCCATCGACGCCGGAATCACCTTCCTCGACACGGCCGACATGTACGGCGGCGAGCCGGGCCTGAGCGAGACGCTCATGGGCGACGCTCTGCAGGGCCGGCGCGATCGGGTGGTGCTGGCGACCAAGTTCGGCCACGCCGGCCGAGACATGGGGTACGCGACCACTGCGTCCAAGGGCTCGCGGTCCTACGTCCGCGCCGCGGTCGAGGCGTCGCTCTCGCGCCTGCAGACCGACTGGATCGACCTCTACCAGCTGCACGTGCCCGACCCGTCGACCCCGATCGATGAGACCATCTCTGCGCTGGACGACCTCGTCCGGGAGGGCAAGATCCGCTACTACGGCCATTCGAATCTGGCGGGATGGCAGATCGCCGAGGCCGAGTTCACCGCGCGGGGTCGCGACGGCCGGTTCATCTCCGCGCAGAACCACTACAGCCTCCTGTCGCGTGGTGCGGAGCGGGAGGTGCTTCCGGCCGTCGAGCGATTCGGTCTCGGCTTCTTCCCGTTCTTCCCGCTGCACAACGGCCTGCTGACCGGCAAGTTCACCCGGGCGGGGGGTCCCGAGGGCAGCCGCATCATGATGCAGCGTCGCCACATCTGGCAGCACGCGCCGTGGGATGCCCTGGAGGCATACCAGGCGTTCTGCGACGAGCGCGGTATCTCCATGCTGGAGGCCACCTTCGGCTGGCTGCTGTCCAGGCCCGCGCTGTCGAGCGTGATCGCGGGCGCCACCAGCGCCGAGCAGGTGCGCTCCAACGCGGTGGCCGCGTCCGCATGGACCCCGGCGGCGGACGACCTCGCACGGATCGACGAGATCTTCCCGCTCGTCGACGACCCCGCTGCATAGGCCGGCGGAGCAAGTTCGCTCTGAGCGAACAGTCCCTCTCGCGGCCATGGTGGTCGACACCATGTCGATGGCGCACGCGGGCGCGAGGGTCCGGGGCGACGGGGGACGAGTCGACTAGGATGTGAGCACGTCGACAGGACCGCACGGGTCGTGTCGCCGCCGATGTCGGCCGACGGGGAGGACAGGCGTGCCCGAGGTATCCACCCACTCCCAATCGGTGTCGGTGGCGGGCGGTGCGATCACGCTGACCTGGGCGGGTGCCACGCACACCGGCCGCCGTCGGGAGATCAATCAGGACGCGCTGCTGGCCAGCTATCCCCTCTTCCTCGTCGCGGACGGCATGGGCGGCCACATCGGCGGCGAGATCGCCAGCGCCAGCACGATCGACCGGATGGGCGGCGTCGTCACCGGCGGGGACGTGACGCCCAAGGCGATTGAGAAGGCGCTGACGCGGGCGGTCAAAGACATCGCTTCTCACCCCGAGACCACCGACGACGGCACCGGGACGACCCTCACGGGCGTGTACCTCGACGTCAGTGACGAGCCGCCGCAGTGGGTCACGCTCAACATCGGCGACTCGCGCGTCTACCTGCTGCGCGACGATGCGATAGAGCAGATCACCACCGACCACTCGGTGGTGCAGGAGCTCATCGCGGCGGGCCGCTTGAGCCCCGAGGAGGCAGAGAACCACCCTTACGGCAACGTCATCACGCGAGCGGTGGGCCCCAGCGACAGCGTGACGCCCGACTACGTCCGCCTGGACGTCGTGGACGCCGATCGCTTCGTGATCTGCTCGGACGGACTGACGAAAGAGCTCACCGACTACGGCATCCAGCATTTCCTTGCGCAGAACGCCGATCCCGCCGACGCGGTGAACGCGATGATGGATGCCGCGCTCGAGAACGGCGGACGCGACAACATCACGATCATCGTGCTCGATGTATCGGTGCGCGCCGAGTCCTCCCCAACCTGACCCGACGTCCGACCGTCAACCGCCGCGAACGATGAGGCCCGTGGCGGTCATCGGAGCCGATTGACTGAGCGCGTGCTCTGGCCCACCGCGTTCTCCACGACTCCGACATCGACCCCGACCGACGCCCGCACCGGCGACGAGGGAGAGCCGCTCGAACTGCCGCCCCCGTGGGACCCGCCCTCGCGGCCCGCGGTGCCTGTTCTCGCCTCGATCGTTCCCGTCGTCGGAGCCGTAGTGCTGTGGCTGGTCACCGGCTCGGTCCTCGCGCTGTGGCTGGCTGCCCTAGGACCTCTCATCGCCGGTGCGACGATGCTCGATGGCCACCGCGGGGCCCGGCGTGACCGCAAGCGCGCCGACGCGAAGGCACTCGCGGCGCGAGAGCGCATCAGCAGAGAAGTCGGCGAGCGTCAGTCCGCCGAGCGGGCACGGCGGTGGTCGCGGCATCCGAACGTCACGGCGTTCATCGCCCGCGACGCGGACATCTGGCGGTCGGTGCCCGGACGCGGCGACGTGCTCGTCGTCGGAGCGGGCGTCGAGGCGAGCTCGGTTCGGGTCGTCGGAGGCGGTGACGATCCCGAGTCCAGAGACCTGCGCGCCCGCGCTGGCCGCCTGGACCATGCACCCGTGGTCGTGCCGATTTCCGCGGGAATCGCAGTCGTCGGCAGCCCTGTGGCGGCGGCGGCGGCGATGCGCGCGCTCGTGCTCCAGCTGTGCATGATGCGCCCTCCGGGCGAACTGCGGATCATCGGTCCGCTGCGCGGTGAGAACGCCTGGGCCGAGGGGCTGCCCCATCGACGCGCATCCACCGGCGTGACGCTCGCGCTGGGAGGGGGCGGGGAGCCCCCTCCTGGAGCGGACATCTCGATCGTGCGCGCCGCTCCTGCGGATCAGCCGCCACCGCGCTGCGCGGTGGTGCTCACGGTGCGCTCGCTGGGCGAGGCCACGGTTGACATCGCCGGCGAGGTGCGCGAGGTCTCCGTCGAAGCCGTGGGCTTCAGGCAGGCGGAAGGGCTCGCCGCGGAGCTGGCCGAACGCGCGGTCCGCCTGCTGGGCGCTGCAGACACGTCAGAACCCGTCGCCCTCGGATCCCTGCTGGCCGGCGCGCCGAGTGCGGTGCGCGGCCGCCTGCCCGCGGTCATCGGCGTCGAGGCGGGCGATCCGTTTGTGGTCGACCTCATCGCCGACGGGCCGCACGCTGTGGTGGCCGGGGTGACCGGATCGGGAAAGTCCGAGCTGCTGATCACGTGGATCCTGGCGCTGTGCGCGACTCACACGACGCGTGACGTCAGCTTCCTGCTGGCCGACTTCAAGGGCGGCACCGCATTCGACGCGCTCGCCGAGGTCCCGCACGTGACGGGCGTCATCACCGACCTGGACGGCTCGGGTGCGCGACGGGCGCTGGAGAGCCTCCGCGCGGAGGTGCGCTGGAGAGAAGCCGAGCTCGCCCGTGCCGGAGCCCGCGACATCCACGATCCACGGGTCGAGCTTCCGCGCTTGGTCATCGTCGTCGACGAGTTCGCCGCGCTCCTGAGCGAGCATCCCGAGCTGCACGCGGTGTTCACCGATGTCGCGGCACGGGGTCGCGCCCTGGGCATGCACCTCGTGCTGGGAACGCAGCGACCGTCCGGCGTGGTGCGCGAGAGCCTCCTGGCGAACTGCCCGCTGCGCATCAGCCTGCGGGTGACGGACGCGAGCGACAGCCGCGCGATCATCGGAACCGACGACGCCGCCGCGCTGCCCGGCGGACCGGGCGGTCGAGGCATCGCGCTCATTCGCACGGCGAGCGACGCCTCGCCACGACGAGTGCGCATCGCCCTGTCTTCGATCGCGGACCAGCGCGCGATCGTCGCGGCGACGACGGGACCGCGTCCGCGACGACCCTGGCTGCCGGACCTGCCGCACCGGATCGACCTGGCAGATCTCCGGCCGCTGGCGCTCGACGCCGATAAGGCGCTCCTGCTCGGACTCGCCGACGAGCCCGACAGGCAACGGCAGCGCCCGGTGGGTGTCCAAGTGCATCAGCGCGGGCTGCTCGTGATCGGGTCGGGAGGCAGCGGCAAGTCGACCGCCCTGCGGACGCTCGCGGCACAGGCCCGGGGCGAGGTCGTCTGGGTACCGGCGGAGGCCGAGGAGGGGTGGGATGCGGTCGCCGCTCTCGGCGAACGGACTCCACCGCCCGGGACGCTCCTCGTCATCGACGATCTCGACGCGCTCGGCGCCGCGCTGCCGCCGGAATACGGACGGGAGCTCATCGAGCGCCTCGAGCGGATCGTCCGCAGCGCGGGCGCCGCCGAGTTGCTCATCGTCGCCTCGGCCCAGCGACTCGGCGGCGCTGTCGCGCGGCTTGCGGACCTGTTGCCCAAGCGCCTCGTGATGGCCACGGCGTCCCGTTCCGAGCACATCGCAGCCGGGGGTGATCCGGCCCACTGGGCACCAGCGATCCCGCCAGGACGAGGCCGCCTCGACGGGCTGGCGATACAGGTGGCGACCACCCCGCACGGCGGGGGCTCGGGGCCGGACCCGGTGGAGCCGTGGCATCCGCGCAGTCCGCTGACCGGCTTCGTGATGCGGCGCTCGCCGCTCGCGCGGGCCGCGCTCGCGGCATGGGAGCGCGGCGGCAGCCGGACCCTTTCGCTCGACGAGTTCGCGAGCGACCGCGAATGGGCGGGCGCGCCGCTCGTCGTCGCCGGAGACGGCGACGAGTGGCAGCGACACTGGCGGACACTCGCGACGATGCGCTCCGATCACGACCTGGTCGTGGAAGCCTCCTGTGCCTCCGAACTGCGGGTGCTCACTGGCGAGCGAGCCCTGCCTCCGTACTGCGCACCCGGACTGCCCCGTGCCTGGCTGCTGAACCGGGGTGGAGCGCCCCGGCGGATCGCTCTGCCGTCCTAGGGCCTGCCGCACTTGACCGGGGGATGCCGCCCCCATACGTTCGCAGTGTGGCCACATCCCCGATAAGCCTTGACCGACCCGAAGGAAAAGGCCTCGCAGCCGGCACGCTCGGACTGTGGGGTTCCACGGTCATCGGACTCGCGTCGACGGCGCCCGTCTACTCGCTCGTCGCCACGCTCGGCTTCGTCGTGCTCGCCGTCGGCGCCCAGGCGCCGATCGCGTTCGTGGTCGCGTTCGTGCCGATGCTGTTCATCGCCTTCGCGTACCGCGAGCTCAACAACGCAGTCCCCGACTGCGGTACGACCTTCACGTGGGGCACCAAGGCGTTCGGCCCGTGGGTGGGCTGGCTCGGGGGATGGGGCGTCGCCGTCGCCGGCATGGTCGTGCTCGCGAACCTCGCGCAGATCGCCGGCATCTACTTCTGGGCCCTGATCGATGGAATCATCCGCTCCTCCGACGACGCGCTGCTCTCGGACAACGTTCCGCTCGTGACCGCGACCGGCGTCGTTTTCATCGCCGCGATGACGTGGGTGAGCTGGCGGGGGGTGGAGATCGGTGAGCGGATCCAGAACATCCTGCTCGGCATCCAGTACCTCGCTCTCGCGATCTTCGTGGTCGCAGCCCTGTGGCACTTCTTCGCCGGTACCGCGCCGGACCCGACACCCTTCGATTGGGCGTGGTTCAACCCGTTCGCGTTCACCGAGTGGAGCAGCTTCGTCGAGGCGATCCTGCTGGCTCTGTTCATCTACTGGGGCTGGGACACATGCCTCGCGCTCAACGAGGAGACGAAGGACCCCAAGCGCATCCCGGGCAGGGCGGCGCTGCTGACCACCGTCATCCTGCTGATCACGTACGTGGGTGTGACCGTCGCGGCGATGATGTACGCGGGGCTGGGGGAGAGCGGAACGGGGCTCGGCAACGAGGCGAACGCCGACGACTTCTTCCTCGCCATCAAGGACGGACTGCTCGGCCCGGTGGGGTGGGTGCTGGTCGTCGCGGTGATGATCTCGGCCATCTCATCGACGCAGACGACGATCCTCCCGACCGCCCGCGGCACTCTGGCGATGGCGGCCTACAAGGCGCTCCCGAGGCGATTCGCGACGGTGCACCCCCGGTACAAGACACCCTCGTTCTCCACCCTCGTGATGGGCATCGTCGCATCCGTCTACTACGTCGGCATGACGCTGATCAGCGACAACATCCTGCAGGATTCGATTCTGTCGCTGGGCCTGGCGATCGCGTTCTACTACGGGATCACGGGATATGCGTGCGTCTGGTACTTCCGGCGGGA
>CAVYXT010000016.1:0-481067 GCA_963772625.1 uncultured Actinomycetota bacterium
GCGGCGATCGTCACCGGCACGGGCTTCTCCTGCACGGCCTGCACGAACAGCTTCGCGGGGCGGGCGTGCAGCCCCGAGCTGCTGGCGATGGTGGCTTGGCGTTCTGCCATGGGTCTGTCTCCTTCGATCGTCGTTCGGACTTCGTGCGTCAGGCGGCTGACGGCTTCGAACGGCGCCTCGGCCGCTTCGAGCTCCTTGCGACCGACCCACCGCTTCAGGGCGATGACGACGAGCGCCGTCACGACGGTACCGGCCACGAGCGCCACGAGGAAGCCCCAGATCGGGTTGATCGCGAAGAGCACGAAGATGCCGCCGTGCGGTGCGAGCGATGTGACGCCGAACGCCATGCTCAGGCCGCCGGTGACCGCGCCGCCCGACCATGCGACGGCCGGGATGACGCGCAGCGGGTCGGCCGCGGCGAACGGGATCGCGCCCTCGCTGATGAACGCGGCGCCGAGCAGCCAGGCCGCCTTGCCGTTCTCGCGCTCCACCGGCGGGAACAGATCGCGGGCGAGGACCGTGGAGGCGAGCGCCATGGCGAGCGGGCGGCACCATGCCGGCGCACATGACGGCCGACATGATGAGGTACGGCGTCTGGTTCTCGGCCGAGCCCGCGGCGAGGCCCGCCACCGCGAAGGCGTAGGCCACCTTGTTGATCGGCCCGCCGAGGTCGAAGCACATCATGAGGCCGAGGATCACGCCGACGACGACGATCGCGCCGGTCGCGGCGAGGTCGTTCAGCCAGGTGTTCAGCCACTCCATGAGCGTCGCGATCGGACGACCCAGGAACAGGATCAGGATGCCGGACGCGACGATCGATGCGATGAGCGGGATGATCACGACGGGCATGAGTCCGCGCAGCCAGCGCGGCACCGTCGAGTCGGGCGAACCACAGGGCGACGAACCCGGCCAGCAGACCGCCGGCGATTCCGCCGATGAAGCCCGAGCTCATGAGCACGGCGACCGCGCCGGCGACGAAGCCCGGTGCGATGCCCGGCCGGTCGGCGATCGCGAAGGCGATGTAGCCGGCGAGCGCGGGCACGAGGAAGTTCATCGACGTGACGCCGATCATGAACGCGACCGAGCCGAGGTACTGCCCGAGCCCGCCTGGCGGCAGATCCCACAGCGCGTTGTCGACGATGACCTTGCGCGGCGTCGTCGCCGACCTGGTAGCCGCCGAGCAGGAAGCCGAGCGCGATCAGCAGACCGCCGCCGGCGACGAACGGGATCATGTAGCTGACACCGGTGAGCAGGATCCGCTGGATGCGGGCGCCCCACCCGATGTTCGCGTCGCTCGCGGCCGCGGTCGCCGCGGCGGCGGCGGCCGTGACCCGGGTCGCGTTCGGGTTGTTCGCGGCGGCGACGGCTTCGTGGATCATCTCGCCCGGCTGCTCGATGCCGCGCTTGACACCCGACCGCACGACCGGCTTGCCCGAGAATCGCTGCTGCTCGCGCACGTCGACGTCGGTGGCGAAGATCACGGCGTCCGCGTCGTCGATGACGCTCTGCGGGATCGCCTTGTAGCCGCTCGATCCCTGCGGCTCGACGGTGAGGTCGACGCCGAGCTTCTTGCCCTGGGCGGTGAGCGCATCGGCCGCCATGAAGGTGTGCGCGATGCCCGTCGCGCACGCCGTCACCGCGACGATGCGCGCGGGCCGCCCGTCGACCGTCAGGTCGGATGCCGCGGCCACGCGGTGCTGCGGCCGCAGCGGCGCGGCCGCAGCGGCGGCGGGTGCGGCCGAGGCATCGCCCTCGCCGATCGCGTTGCGCACGATCGCGACGACGTCGTCGTTCGTCTTCGCGGCGCGCAGGCCGCTGGTGAAGTCGTCCTGCATGAGGCTGCGGGCGAGCTTCGAGAGCACCGCGAGGTGCGCCTCGGCCGCGCCCTCGGGCGCGGCGATGAGGAAGACGAGGTCGGCCGGACCGTCGGGAGCGCCGAAGTCGACACCGGGAGCGAGCCGCGCGAAGGCGAGCGACGGCTCGGTGACGGCGGCGCTCTTGGCGTGCGGGATGGCGATGCCGCCGGGAAGGCCGGTCTCGTCCTTCTGCTCGCGCGCCCACGCGTCGGCGAAGAGCGCGTCGGCGTCGGTCGCGCGTCCCTGCGCGACGACGCGCGCGGCGAGCGCGCGGATGACGGCTGCCTTGTCGGCGCCGAGACCGACGTCGAGACTGACGAGCTCGGGGGTGATGGTCTGGGACACGATGACCTCCAAGTGGTCGGTGGTGGTGAGGGTTCAGGTGAGTCGGAAGACCGGCACGTCGCCGGCGGGAAGATCGTGCGGAGTGGGCGCCTGGGTGCCGGGGAGGGATGCCGCGGCCGCGCCGTACCGGACGGCTCGGCGCAGCCGGTCCTCGGGCGACGCCCCCTCGAGCTCGGCGAGCAGGTAGCCGGCGAGCGAGCTGTCGCCCGCGCCGACGGTGCTCGACGACCTGCGATCGCGCGGCGCGGCCGCGTGCCAGGCGCCGTCGGCGGTGATGAGCACGGCGCCGTGCGCGCCGAGCGTCACGAGCGCCGCGCGGGTACGCGCCGGAACGAGGGTGCGCGCGACGCGCAGCATCTCGTCGGCGAGGTCGCCGCTCGCCGTCGAGTTCGGCGCCGGCGAGCTCGGCGAGCTCCTCGTCGTTCGGCTTGATGAGGTCGGGGGCGGCGCGTGCGACGACCTCGCTGAGCGCCGGCCCCGAGGTGTCGACGGCGATGAGCGGCGACCGGTCGCCGTGCGCGGCGCGGACCGCGCGCGACGACGTCGACGTAGAAGTCGGCGCCCGCGCCCGGCGGCAAGCGATCCGGCGAGCACCAGCCAGCGGGCGCCCGCGGACGCCGCGACGACGGCGTCGATGACGGCCGCGCGGTCGGCGGCGTCGAGCGCCGCGCCGGGCAGGTTGAGCTTGGTCGTGACGCCGGCCGGGTCGGTGATCGTCAGGTTCGCCCGCACGTGCCCGTGCGATCGGCACGCGCCGCGCGCGCGACGCCGCGAGGCGCGCAGCGCGGCGTCGAACGGATCGTCGGCAGCGAGCGGGAGCACGGCGATCGGTCGTCGACGCCCGCGGCCGCGACGACGCGGGCGACGTTGATGCCCTTGCCGCCGGCATCCTCGCGGACGGAGGCGGCAGACTGCACCTCGCCGGGTCGCAGCGCGCCCTCGAGCGTGATCGTGCGGTCGAGCGACGGGTTGGCGGTGAGCGTGACGATCATGCGAGCCATACCTCCACGTCCGCCTCGGCGAGCGCCGCCGAGAGGTCGGCGTCGGGCGCGGCATCCGTCACCAGCACGTCGATGTCGGCGAGCGGCGCGAAGCCGACGAGCAGCTCGCGGCCGAGCTTGTCGGCGTCGGCCACCACGACGACCCGGCGGGCCGACCGGACGATCGCGCGCTTGACGGCCGCCTCATCGGGATCGGGGGTGCTGAGTCCGAAGTCGGCCGACACGCCGTTCGTGCCGATGAACGCCACGTCGGGCCGGATCGCCTCGATCGCCCGCACGGTGTCGGCGCCGACGGCTGCCGCGGTGAGGCCCGCGCACCCGGCCGCCGATCACGGTGAGCGACGCGTTCGGCACGGCGGCGAGCGCGTGCGCCAGCGTGAGCGAGTGCGTGACGACCTCGATCGGCGAGGTCGGCGAGACGCGGCGCGAGCTGCGCGGCGACCGCGGCCGTCGTCGTGCCGGCGTCGAGGAAGACCGATCCGCGGAAGTCCGGCGCCGATCGGCGTCCATCGCACGGCGGCCGATGGCCGTCTTCGGCGGCGCCCTGACGCTGCAGCCGCTGGGCGATGGACGGCTCGGCGGTGCTCTCGCGGTCGGGCGCGACCGCGCCGCCGTGCACGCGGCGCAGGCTGCCCCGACGGACTCGAGGTGGTCGAGATCGCGGCGCACGGTCTCGGTGGTGACGTCGAAGCGGTCGGCGAGGTCGATGACGCTGACGCGTCCGTCGTCGACGATCAGGCGCTCGATGAGCTTCCTGCGCTCCGTTGCGTACATCGTGCGACCCTTCGCTCGGATTTCCCACACACTACAACACATTCCAACACAAAACAAGATTCGATTCGCAGATCCGCCGCATCGCGGCCGGCGCTATCGTCGATGCGTGCCCGACAAGCCCGCCGCCGAGGTCGTCATCGACGAGTCGCTCGGTGCGGCGCCTGCTGATCGTCGCAGGCGACGGGCGTGATCGCCGGATGCCGCGACCCTCGCCGCTCGAGAAGGCCGCCGAGGGCTGGGACTGCGAGGTCTGGCGCGTCGGGCGCGCAGCTCGCCGTGCGACTCCCCCGCCGCGCGATCGCCGCACCGCTCGTGCTGCAACGAGCAGCGGGTGCTGCCCGGGCTCGCGGCGCGGATCGAAGCCGACCGGACTGCGCGTTCCCGCGCCGGTGTTCAGCGGGCACCCGGACGCCGGCTACCCGTGGCCGTGGTCGGTCGTGCCGTGGATCGACGGTCGCGCGGCATCGACGTCCCCCGTGCCGACCGATCCGGCTGGGCGGCGCCGCTCGCGGCGGCGCTCGCGCGCGCTCCACGCGCCCGCACCCGGCGGACTTCCCGGTCAACCCGTTCCGCGGCGTGCCGCTGGCGGCCCGCTCAGCGGCGGTCGCGGAGCGTCTCGCGCAGCTGCGGGTCGAGCGGCACGCTGACCGACGACGAAGCGGATGCCGCGGCATCCGTGTGGGCGCAAGGGCTGAGCGGTCGCACCGTGGGCCGGCCCGCCGGTGTGGATCCACGGCGATCTGCACCCGGCCAACCTCGTCGCGCACGGACCGCGACTCACCGGGATCATCGACTTCGGCGACGTGACGGCGGGCGACCCCGCGTACGACCTCGCGGTCGCGTGGCTCGCGTTCGACGATCGACGGCCGGCGCGCGTTCGTCGCCGCGACCGACGGGCGCTACGACGAGGCGACGTGGGTGCGCGCGCGCGCGTGGGCCATCGGCCGTCGCGCTGATGCTGCTCGCGCACAGCGACGACGAGCCCGCCTACGCCGCGCTCGGCCGTGAGGCGTTCGACGAGATCGCGATCGACTCAGGGGTCTGAGGCTTCAGCCGAGGTTGTCTGTCACCGTCCATGCTTCGAGGCCACGGGGGACGTCGTACGACTCGAACGTCGAAATGTCGACGGCGTCCACATTCCCGTCGACCTGACTGAGCAACGAGCGGGCCCGGCTCGGATGCCGTCGACTACAGCGTGAGCTCATCGTCGGGCGGCCGGACGCATGGTGAGCTCGACGTGCACCTCGTCCTTGCGCAGCGTGAACCTGATGACGCTGTCTGCCGGCAGGCCCGTGGCCCACGAGTCGTCTTCGGTGACAGCGGTCGTGTACTCGAGGAAGGGATCCGCTCCTTCCGCGGGGCAGTCGACGCCGAGAAGGCTGCCGCTCGCTCGCTCAGTCAGCGCGAGACACCTGAAGCCCTGCTGGCTTGTTCCGACCCAGGGTTCGAGCCCGTGATGAAGCTCATAGCCGACAAGAATGGCAACGCCGAACTCAGCCAGCGGCGGGTCGCTGAGCATGGAGGAGGTCTGCGGGTACAGTCTGAGTCCGCTCGGATGGAGGACGACATCCGGATGTGGCCCGACAAGCCATGCGACCCCGAACCCAGTCGCGAGCGCGAGCACGACCGCGGTCGGGACGAGTCCATACCCGTGCGCGCCGAGCGGTCCTGGTGGCCGCGTCCGGCGCGGGTGCGCTTGCCCCGGACGCTTCGGGCAGGCCCGCGTGGGGATCCAGCGTCGAAGCCGGCGGCGGGGAGCCGGGCGTGTGGTCTGCCGCGTCGGCGGCGTCGGCTGCGTCGGCCTCGGACACGTGCGAGCGGTGCGTCGCTTCGAGCTCGGCCAGCCGTGCAAGAGCATCGGGATCGTTCTCGATGTCTGCCCCGGGGCCGTACGCCCTCGCCCTGAGGACGCCGAGCTCGCGCTCGGCGTCAGAAGCGGGAGAGGGTGCCTCCACGGCTGAACGGTACACCCGGACTCGCCCCGCTCGTCACTCCCCTTCGGATTCCCTCACGGTGACGGTGATCGATCGCTGCGAATCCTCGTCGGATGCGGGTAGTGGCCGGAGGGACTCCTCGAGGTCACGCAGGCGACGTTGCGCCTCGGGGTCGCGCTGGATATCGGCATCCGGCCCATACGCACGTCGTCGCAGGTCGGCGAGCTCCCCCGCCCAATCTGACGTCGGCGCCGAGGTGTCCATGGCCATTTACGAGGCGCTCTCGGCACGGCGGACGGTGACGTCGACAGCGCCGTCACGCAACTCGAACCGGATGACGCTTCCCGGTGCGAGATCCTCGCGGGTCGGATCGGCGCCTCCGGCGTACTGGAAGTAGTCGACGATCGGCGACAGGCTCGGCGGGACGCAGCTCGCGTCCGCCCAGATGTTCTCCCACACGATCATCAGGCAGGACGAGCCGGACTCATTCGTCCCTGAGAGGACGTGGAAGCGGCCGAACGAGTCGTGCTCGGTCACCCTCTCAAGACCGAATGAGTTCATGAGGCCGCTCACCCACCGCGTGCTCAGGTCGGCCGTGACCTCTCCTACCGGCCGCAGCAGAGCATCCGGCTGGGGCGCCTGGTACAGCCCGACCGTGATCGCCGTCGCGAGGGACACCGCACCGCTCAGCGCGATCGCCGCCCACAGCGGGATGCGGCGCCACCGCTTCGGCGCACGAGCCTCGTCCGGCGGTTCTGTCGCGAGCGCCACACGCTCGCGGTCGCCTGCGACCGAGATCGAGTCGGCGGTCTGGAGCACCGCGTCGGGAGCCGCAGAGGCGGCCTCAGGCTCACGAGGTCGCGAAAGCTCTTCGAGTTCCCGCAGTCGCCGCAGGACGTCCGCATCAAGCCGGTTGCCGGCGCCCGGACCATACGCGCGCCGCTGCAGGTCGGCCAGCTCTCGCGACCGCTCTGGCGTCGGCGACGGAGCGTCCATCACCCCATTATCGCCGCTGCGCAGCGCTGCGGGTCGGTTGCCCGAACGGCATCGACGCACTGGGTCGGTAACGGAAAAACCCCCGCTGAGCGGGGGTTTTCTCCTGCTGGGGTACCTGGACTCGAACCAAGAACAAAGGTAAGTCGTCGGGGGCTCGACGCCCCTACCCCGCTGTCGCAGGAAACCGCGGATTGCCGCGGTTCTCATGAGTCCAGTGTACCGGCGGGAACGGAAGCGGGCGGGCTGATTCTGGGACTCGCGAGGGGTTTCTGGTCCCGTTTCCGGTCCGGAATGAGCACTCGCGCCCCGGTCCCGACCTCCCAAGGTGGGGTGTCGGAAGCAGTTTCAAGTCCGGCGACGCTGTACGGGTACCTCAAAGGCAAGGGCGCCTAGGACGGCTCTGCCTTGCGCCCAGACGAATTGACCGCCACGACTTCGGCAAGGACGCTGGCTATACTCCGGGGATGGCGGGCCCGCCGTTAAGGTCGCGCGACGACACGTCACGGCTCCAGCCTGAGCCACGGTGTGTCGGCAGCGAGGCGGCGAGTTTGCGCCGCAGGTTTCATGCCCGCGAGTTCACGGAGGCTCGAATCGACGTCGAGCAGATGGAATGTGTCGACGTAACCCCAGTCGCTCAGCCTAAAGTGGTCGGGGTCGTCGCAAGAGAGATCGGCAGTCGAGGCTCCGCCTCGATGCGCGCGCGCTTGATCACGCGAGAAGCGCGGGCTCGGGCACGCGGCCTGGCGAAGGCAGGCCGTCGATCGGCGATGCCTTCAGTCTCGCCCGATGCCGCCACCACGGCGCGCCGGTGGAGCCGATGCGTCCGGGGATGGCGTCCCGAGGGCTGCCTTCGGCGGCAGCGAGTCGGGGTCTCCGAGGATGCTGGGGATGTCGCCGTTCTTCTTCGCACGTGGCACCTCGACGATGAGACGAAGGACGAGGAACACCGCCATTCCGACGAGCAGGCCGATCGCATACCAGGCGAACTGCTCTCCCTTTGAGTCGAAGAGCACCGTCACCGCGCCGCCTCCGATTGCGGCGAACACGGCGGCGAGGTCGGAGATCGCCGGTGTCTTTGGTCCGCACCAGCGTGCGGGTAGGTGATGTACCCGGCAACGGCGCCGAAGCAGAACGCGCCAACCATGAGTATCGACATGTTCGTCCCTGATCACGGTGTTGTGGTGCTGAGCTGTGGAGCAAGCTGGTCGACGATGACGTCGGTGCTGCCGAAACAGGTGAAGGCGAGACCCAACGGGTCGTGCTCCGACATGCGATGCGCTCGCCACGCACGGAGCCCTTCGCCTGGCCCCGTGGACGACAGCCCGCCGACCACCGCGACAGCGACGTCGCGCGCCAAACGCGTGTCGATCTTCTCCTCCGTGGCGATGACCGAAACCGCACCTGCACTGGTGAAACCGAGTACCAGATTGTGCGCCTGACCCAGATCACCGCGGTTCGTCTCACAGCCGAGCAGCAGCACTATCGGCCGCCGCGGAGCTGCCCACCGTGCCCCATCATGGTTAACGTGCGCCTCGACGAGCGCGTCGAGAGTGAGGTATCGCTCCGCTGCCCGGACGTACATGCGAGGCGCGCTCGATTCGGCGCCCCGAGGGTCCGGCAGTGACGTGACATGCCCGACAGCGACGAGCACCGCGGGCCGCCGGGTCTCGTCCCACATCCGGTCGATTAGCCAGACGCGTCCTCGGGGAAGTCTTCGACGAGGTCGCCGAAGGCGCCGCTCAACGTCGTGGCGATCTGGTCGCTCCACTTGTCGCTGGTGCCGTTCGTGCAGACGACGGGATGGCCCGCGTCACCGCCTCGCGCAGCGGGGAGGCGTTCGTTCGAGCCTTCACCGATCAGCTCTTCGATGATCAGCCGGATGCCCCAGAAGCCGCGGACGCAGAGACCGGGTCCCTGGGGTGTGCACCCGCATGGGGCGCCGTCGACCACTCCGACGCACACTCTCGAGCCGGTGAAGTCCGCCTCGCTCTCGGGGATGCTCCAGTCGTACATCATTGACCAGGGGAAGGAGAATGCGGGCGCGAGCCTGGTGAACTGGACAGTTCCGTGAGCGGTGCGGCGCACCCGCGTCAGAGCGGTCTGGGTAGACGCCCCGGACTGCGAGAACAACATGTTCCATAGGTCTCGACCGCTCTTCACGAGGCCGCGGACGGTGTCATCGAAATCGGCGGACGCCAAGCTCTCCTGGCCTGCCAGGCGGGATGCGGCGTCAGCGAGGAAGTCAGTGAAGGCGTCACGCGCGATCGTCGTCATCTTCTCGGTGACGCGCACCGCCTGCCCGGTCTCGAACATGAAGCTGTGTGTCGGGCCCTGCAGGTCGTCGTTCGTCGCGACCGAGAGCAGGCGCTCCGGGGTGGAGTCGAGGTCGGTGAACGCGACAGAGCGGCTGAACTGCACGCGTGCCTTCAAGCCGCGACCCGGGGTCCACGCCTCATGCTTCTCAAGCGGCGCATCGATCGTGAGCGCCTGCAGGAGGTGGCTTCGAAAATAGATGAGAACACGAACTCGTGTGACGTTGCCGCTCGCAGGTGTATCGATGCGGAACGTGATCGGTTCGCTCGGGCCGTGATGCGGGAGGGTGAGGACCTTCGCGGCCTCACCGACGATCTCGGATGAGTCGGAGAATATGGCGACCTGTAGGTGGTGCTTTTCCTGTTGCAACGCAGGAAGAAGCGGATCGATGGCAGGTGCATCCTCTGGGACGAGATTCGTGTCCCACCGGATTCCTATCCCCACGTTCAATACATACGAGGAGTCGCGGGCGAGAGTGGTGTTCTCTGACAATTCCACCTGCCAGCTGTCAGGGTCTCGCCCGGCTGGATCGTGTTCGAGCCACATCGTCACGCGCCGCGGCTCCGTTTGGGCGACCGTGGGTGCAGCATCGCGGGCGCGCGCTTGTGCTTGAATCTCCTCGATCGCTCTCTCGGCCCGCTCGCGCGCAGCTCCCGCTCGGGCCAGCTGCGACAGTCCGTCGGATTCGCGCTTGAAGTCGAGCGATGCCGCCCTGGCGAGTGTAATCGCGTCCTCGATGTGCTCGCTCGGTGAGCTGGAGGCTTTGCCGGGCCGCCGTGGTTTGCCGCTGATTCCCGTATACCGGAACAAGTAGCGTGTTTCGTCCATGAAGCGGGTGTACGCAGTCGTCATCCGAAGCGCGTCGAGTCCTGACGGTGACGACCAGATCCGGACGTCGGGTCCGACTGTGGGAGTTCCTTCGGTCGCTTTCACCACGGCCTCCTGCAGGGGCAGGTCGTGGATGAGTTCCAGCAGCATGCGGCTCGACCACTGCGCGGCCGGAACGCCACCCACGGGCAGCACGACTGCGGAGGTCCCCGCGGGGAGCCAGTTCCGCGGTAGCTCACTCGCCCGTCGATCGGGATCGGCCGCGATGAATAAGCGGGTGCCGGCAAGGTCGGAGAGGATCGTCGGAAGGTTGCCCAACTCGTCGATGACGATGTCGGGCGGCCCCTCGAGTGCGGGATCGTCGAGCGAGTGCAAGCGGACGGCGCGGGCGCGCTCGTCGGTCGTGAGCCCGCTGAGGATGCGATCCGACAGGTTGCTGATCTCCTCAAAGGCCGCGCCGGACGCTGCCACGGTGAAGGGCAGCGCGAAATCGGCGCGGGGCGCGGCGTCTGACTCGAGGACGACCACATAACGGTCACTCGACACGCCATTGGCATTCATGAGGGCGTGGAAGAACGAATCGGGTGGCAACGGTCCGCCGACCGCTCCTGCTACCAGCAGCGCGATCGGCGATCGCCGCGGGTGTCCGGCGGCATCCGTCCGCGGAGCCGAGTTCGCCTGGAGGAGGTTGCGCAGATGCGTGCGTGCGCGCTTTGGCCAGGCGACGGCGGTGGCCATCAGCGGGAACGCATTAGGAGTGAGCCCGCGTGAATGCGAGGTGAACAGCATCCAGTCGTCGCCGACTCTTCGCTGGCGGGTGACCTTAACTGCACCGGGCATTCGCGGCGCGTCGACGGGCTCGGAGTTTCCGCGGCTGTCGGCGTAGCCGATCGTCAGCACTTCGCCCCGCCACCGCGGGGTAAGACGCGTCCAGTCGGTTGTGTAACTCCTCGGCATCGCGTTCCCCCAAACGCTTAGAGCGGCATCATGATACTGCCGGACCGCAGGCCGGCAACAGGGCTTGAGTATCGGGGCGCTTCGTCTCTCGTCACGTTCGTTGAGCCGGCGAGAAACACGCTCACCCGACGACCCGAGTGCGGCGCGCGCAGACGACCGCTGCAACTAGCGTGAGTGGCGAGCCGAACGACCATGATCAAGCGGCGGCGGGCTGCGCCGGAGCCGCGGTTGCGTCCTGGTGCCGGACTTCATCGACACTCGAACCCCTGACCCCCTGCATCGGGTTCGGAAGATGCCAGCCCCAGCTCGGCATCTTCCGCACGCCCGGCCTCCGTAGTGACGGCGCCCGAGCTGTGCCCCGACGACCTCAGTCGTCTGTGAGCCCGGCTTCGCGCAGACGTTCTTCGCGACGAAGTGCTATACGTCCGCGAACCAGGTTCCTGTGGGCGCTCAGATCGCCGAGACGCCCGGGTGTCTCATCTCGCGCCGCGAATCCCATCGGGTTCGAGATGATCACGCCCTCGCCGACCGCGAAGTTCAGGAGCAACTCGATCGCCTCGCGCGAGTAGGCGGCGGCCTCCTCCGACGTGGCTCTCTGGATAGCCAAGTGATGTTCGATCCGCTCCGCAGTGATCTCACCGATCGTCAGATCGCCGAATGCCGGCGTGAGCTGCGTTCGAACGATGCGCTGACACAACTCGCACGCAGCCTCGCTCGCATCCGAGAGCCATCCGAGGTCATTGAGCCACATGTACACGAGTTCGTCGAAGGGGTCGTCCGGCGTGAGATATCGCCAGGCATCGAGCTCGGACAACCGCAGTCGCTCCGCCATCCGGAGTTTCAGAAGTACGCGGGCGTCCGACGCCGTATCTGCGGTGGCAGTGACCCGGTGAATCTCCCCATCCCACAGCCGTATTCGCGCCATGGCACACGCGTGACCGCTGCCGACGGTGCGGGTGGTGATCTTGCCGTGTGTGCCGAGCTCGAGGGGCGGTCGTCCCGTTCTCATGTCGCACCTTCCTTGCTCTGTCAGGATCCGAGCACGTCGTCGAGGATGTCGATCGTGATCGGGTCGACCTCGACGGCGGAGACGACGTAGCTCGCGCGGGTGATCTGCTCGTTCGCGTGACCGAGCAGCCGGGAGGCGAGGGTGATCCCCGCGGCCCGCTCGACGAGGGTGGCCGTGGTGCGTCGGTACAGGTGCGTGCTGTACTCCTCGACGTCCACCTCGAGGGCGATCAGCGCGGCGCGGTTGTCTTCGACGAAGGTGCGCAGCAGTCGCTCGTAGTTGCTCACGCTCATCGGCCGCCCGGTGCTGGTGGGAAACAGGTACGCCTCCTCCCCCGGCCCTGCCACGGTGAGCCGGCTGCGCACCGCGGTGGCCGCCATCGCGGGCAGCGCGACGCGACGGCGCTGCCGGGCGCGTTTGGGCGCGTTCTTGCGGTGCAGTCCCTGCTTCTTGGTGTGCACGATGGTGCCGTCCACCAGCAGGGTCGGCGGGCTGCTGGTCATGTCGACGTCTTTGCGTCGCAGTCCGATGCACTCCCCCACGCGCGCGGAGGTGCCCAGCATGATGTCCATCCCGTCGATCAGGGCGCGGTAGTTCGGCCGGGGGCCGGGGCCGCCGGTCGCCCGCCAGCGGTGCATCAGGTCGCGGATCGCGCTCACCTGCGCCGCGGTGAGCACCGACGTCTTCTTCTCCGGCATCGGCAGCCGCTGCACGTCGCGCACCGGGTTGCGCGGGATCGCGTCGTCGCGCACGGCGTAGCCGCAGATCAGTCCGAGCACGGCCCGCGCCCGGCGCGCCTTGGAGAGCGAGCCGCCCTGGAAGATGCCCTGGATGATCCGGTCGGCCCGGCCCACCGTGAGCTGGTCGAGCGCGATCCCGCCGCACGCCGGCTTCAGGATGAGTCGCACGGTCGTCTCGTAGGACTCCAGCGTCGAGTAGGCCAGGCTGCCGGCGTCCGCGCGGCACGGTGACGTGCACGAGCCACGCGTCCGCGGCCGCCGCGATGGTGCTCGCCCCGGTGAGCGCCCCCTCGCCGTTGCTGGTGAGCTGCGCCGCCGCCTGGCGCAGCTCGGCGAGAGCGCCGTCCTCGGTGTCGGCGGTGGCGCGCAGCTGGTGCAGCTCCCCCGCGTCGTCGCGCATCCGCCCGCGGGCGCGATACCGCCCGTCGGCGAGCTTGGTGATCTGCACCGCGCCGACCTCGCCGGCGGGGATCCGCGGCCTAGGCATGCCGGTGCTCTCTGGCCCAGGCGTACACGTCAGCCGGGTCGTACCGCACGTGCCGGCCGAGCTTCAGGTACGGCGGACCGTGGTGCGTGAGACGCCAGTCCTCCAACGTGCGCTCGGGCACTTGGAGCATCTCGGCGATCTCCGCCTGGGTCTTGAACCCGGGAGTGCCGACTGTCGATGCGTCCATGCACACAAGGTGCGCCGGATTCTTCCGGGGCAACCCGTACGCCACCGTGCGGCCGCGTGGGAATCGGGACGCACCTACTCCGCGAAGACACTCGCGCGAGTATTTGGTCTCGTTTCTGGTCTCCGGGCCGTTCAGGCCGATCAGATGACCCTCGAACGAGGGGGGATTCTGTGGCGGAATCCTGCGGAATTCACTGCTGGGGTACCTGGACTCGAACCAAGAACAAAGGTACCAGAAACCTCCGTGTTGCCAATTACACCATACCCCAAGGCGCTCGGTGCGAAGCCGGTGCCAAGGGTCAAGTCTAGACGACGCGCGCGACCCGGCCAAACCGAGACGCGGCCCGCTCAGCCCGCGCGGAACGCCTCGAACGCCGAGCCAGACGCCGGATCGACTCGGCCTTGCCGAGCAGCTCCATCGACTCGAACAGGGGCGGCGAGACGCGGCGTCCGCTGACGGCGACCCGCAGCGGGCCGTACGCGATGCGCGGCTTGAGCCCCAGCCCCTCGATCAGGGCCGACGACGAGGGCCTCGTGGACCGCGGCGGTCGTGAACTCCGACTCGGGGATCGAGCTCGAGCGCGCTGACGGAGGCCGCGAGCACCACCCCGGTGTTCTCCGGAAGGCCGGCCAGCGCGTCGTCCTCGTAGAAGATGTCGTCGGTGAAGAGGAAGCGAAGCAGACCGGGTGCGTCGCCCAGCAGCGGCAGGCGCTCCTGGATGAGCGGCGCCGCCTTGCGCAGCAGCTCCGCGTCGCCGTCGCTCAGCGGAACCGTCAACACGCCGGCCGACGCGAGATAAGGGACGATGCGCCCGGCGAAGTCGGCGGGCTCCAGCATCCGGATGTGATCGCCGTTGATCGACTCGGCCTTCTTCTGGTCGAAGCGGGCCGGGTTGGGGTTGACGTCGACGATGTCGAACGCGGCGACCATCTCGTCGAGCGAGAACACGTCGCGGTCGTGCCCGATCGACCAGCCGAGCAGCGACAGGTAGTTGAGGAGGCCCTCGGGGATGAACCCCTTCTCTCGCTGGAGAAAGAGGTCGGCCCGCGGGTCGCGCTTGGAGAGCTTCTTGGTGCCGTCGCCGAGCACGAGCGGCATGTGCCCGAATCGCGGGATGAACGTGGTGACGCCCGCATCGATGAGCGCTCGGTACAGGGCCAGCTGGCGGGCGGTCGAGGGCATCAGGTCCTCGCCGCGCAGCACGTGCGTGATGCCCATCAGCGCGTCGTCGACCGGATTGACGAACGTGTACAGCGGGATGCCGCCGGCCCGGAAGATCACGAAGTCGGGGAACGATCCCGCGGGGAACGTGACCTCGCCGCGGATGAGGTCGACGAACGTGAGGTCCTCGTCGGGAACCCGGACGCGATAAGCGGGCTCGCGGCCCTCGGCGCGGAAGGCCGCGCGCTGCTCGTCGGTGAGGTCGCGGTCGTAGTTGTCGTAGCCGAGCTGCTTAGCCCGGCCGGCTGCCTCGTTGCGGGCGTCGATCTCCTCGGCGTTCGAATAGCTCTCGTACACCGCGCCCGCGGCGATCAGCTTCGCGAGAACCTCGCGGTAGATGTCGAAGCGCTGCGACTGGCGGTACGGCGCATGGGGGCCGCCGACCTCGACGCCCTCGTCCCAGTCGATCCGGAGCCACCGCAGCGCGTCGAGCAGCTGCAGATAGCTCTCCTCGCTGTCGCGGGCGGCATCCGTGTCTTCGATGCGGAACACCATGGTGCCCCCGGTGTGGCGCGCGTACGCCCAGTTGAACAGGGCGGTGCGCACCAGACCGACGTGCGGAAGGCCGGTGGGCGACGGGCAGAAGCGCACGCGCACGTCGGCGCCGGAGGCGGTCGTGGTGCGGGGATCGGGGATAGACATCGCCGTCCAGCTTAGTTCGCGGCTACGCCAGCACCCGCGCCAGCCCAGCCAGCGTGGTGCGCACCGCCGGCACCCGCTCGGCGCCGTGCGCGGTGACGACATGGATCGTGCGCGCCTCGGCGATCGGCAGGGGAACCGCGAGAACCCCCGGCAGCCGCGGGAACGACTCGACCGCCATCCGCGGGAGGGTCGCGACGCCGATGCCCTGAGCGACGAGTCCCTCGACCGCGACGAAGTTGTCGGTCTCGAAGCTGATGCGGGGCACGAAGCCGGCGCGCCCGCACAGCTCGAGCAGGTGGCCGCGGCAGCGCGGGCACCCGGCGATCCAGTTCTCGTCGGCCAGCGCCGACACATCGATCCGTCCGCCGTGCGCCGCGGCGTGACCCGTCGGCAGGACGGCGAGCAGCTCATCGGTGCCGATCGCGCGCACGGCGAGACCACTGGCGCTCGATCCGTGCGGATCGTCGCGGTCGCCCGGGTAGCTGAAGGTCAGCGCGATGTCGGCCCGGTCCTCGCGTACCGCCTCGACTGCTTCGGGCGGCTCGGCCTCGACATACGTGATCGTCACGCCCGGGTGGTGCTCGGCGAGATCGGTGAGCAGCCGAGGCACCACCGTCGGCGACGCGGACGGGAAGCCCACGAGCCGGACCCGACCGGCGCGCAGACCTCTGAGCTCCGCAAGCTCGCCTGCCGCGGCATCCAGCGCCGTCGTCACGGCGGGCGCGTGGCGGGCCAGCACGCGTCCGGCTTCGGTGAGGCGGACGCTGCGTCCGACCCGCTCGATCACCGGCACGCCCAGGCGCCGCTCGAGCCGCTTCATATGCTGGCTGAGCGCCGGCTGGCTGTAGCCGAGTGCGGCGGCAGCCGCGGTGATCGATCCTTCGTCGGCGATGGCCTTGATGACGCGAAGGCTCTGCACGTCGAATTCGGGATCATCGCTGGCGCGATCGGGCATGCTCGAATCATAACCTTCGAGCATGATTTCCATCCCACTCCTGCGGTAGACGGATGGTTGCACCGCGACGACTCTGTACTTATGGCCACTCTTGCTCCACCCGACCTTCGCGACGCTCGCGCCGAGTTCGCCGGCGGTCGCTCGTATCTCGCCGCCTGCACGATGGGCCTGGCAACCCACGGCTCCCGTGCCGCGGTGATGGCAGATCTGGATGCCGCGGCCGCCGGCCACGCCGACCCGGTTGCCTACACGGCCACCGTGGAACGCACCCGCGCATCCTTCGGCGAACTGGTCGGGGTCGACGCCTCGCGGGTCGCCATCGGATCGCAGGCCTCCGTCTTCGCCGGCCTGATCGCGGCATCCGTCCCGGACGGCGCCGAAGTGCTGTGCGTCGAGGGGGACTTCTCGTCGATGGTGCTGCCGTTCGCCCACGCCGGGCGCGGCATCCGGCTGCGCATCGCGCCGCTCGACGGCCTGGCCGATGCCATCACGGCCGATACGTGGCTCGTGGCGTTCTCACTCGTACAGTCCGCCACGGGCGAGGTGGCGAATGCCGCGGCGATCCGTGCCGCTGCGCGGCGGCACGGCGCCCGCATCCTGTGCGATGCGACGCAGGCGGTGGGCTGGATGCCGGTGGATGCCGCGGACTACGACGCGGTGATCTGCCACGCCTACAAATGGCTGTGCGCTCCGCGCGGTGTGGCGTTCCTGGCGATCAGCGAGGATTTCGCGCCGAGCGTGCGGCCGGTCTTCGCGGGCTGGTATGCCGGTGGCGACCCGTGGGTGTCGTGCTACGGGCACGAGGTGGAACTGGCCGCGGACGCGTCGCGGTTCGACGTGTCCCCCGCGTGGCAGGCGTTCGTCGGCGCCGAGCCCGCGCTCGAGCTCTTCGCCTCACTCGACGCGGGGGCGGTGTATGCACACACGACCGGCCTGGCGGCCGCGTTCCGCGCCGGCCTCGGACTCGATGCACCCGAACGAGCGAGCGCGATCGTGACGTGGGCCGACGCCGACGGTCGCGACCTCGCCCGGCTCGCCGAGGCGGGCATCGCGGCATCCGGTCGCGCGGGTCGGGCGCGCGTGGCGTTCCACGTCTTCAACGACGATCAGGATGTGGCCGACGCGCTGGCGGCGCTGGAGCGCTGAGGACGTTTCGTCTCGGTCGCTTCGCTCAATCGCTCAACGTCCGGGGTTCAACGACCCACGATTGCTTCGGCCGGCTGAGGCTTCGAACTCTTCCCGAGGAATGACAGACCCGTCACGACCACGACGATCGACAGGGCGCACAGGGCCAGCCCGCCGTAGCCGATCTGCCCGAGGATCACGCCGGCGAGGATCGCGCCGACCGCGGCCACGAGGTTCATGATCAGGTCGCTGCGACCCTGGCGGCGCGTGCGCAGTGCCTCGCTCGACGACTCGGTGAGAAGCGCGGAACCGGACACCGTCGAGGCGCTCCATCCGAGCCCGAGCAGCACGAGCGCGACGGTGACGGCGGATGCCGACTCCTGCCCGATCGCCGCGGTCACGAGCGAAGCGGCGAGCAGCGCCTGCCCGAGGAGGATTGTCGCGACGCGGCCGACGCGGTCGGCCAGGATTCCGAAGACGGGCGAGAGTGCGAACATCCCGGCTACGTGCAGGCTGATCGTGAGGCCGATGATCGTCAGCGACGCGCCGTGGTGAAGTAGGTGGACCGGCGTCATCGCCATCACGGCGACCATCACCCCGTGGGCGCCGGCGATCGCGATGATCGCGTAGCGGGCGGTGAGCGGTCGGTCGGCGCGCGCGATCGCGTTCGCCCCGTTCGCCACGGCTCGCGCGATGCGCTGCGCGAGCAGCAGCGGGTCGGGACGCAGTCCGATCAGGTAGACGGCGATGGCCGCCAGCTGTGCGACCACCGCGAACACGTACGGGCCGGTCAGGGGCGGCATCCCGATCGCCTGACCGAGGATCTCGCCGGGGCCCACGAGGTTCGGGCCGAGAACGGCGCCGATCGTCGTCGCCCAAACGACGATCGAGAGGTCGCGGCCGCGGGACGCATCGGTGGCGAGGTCGGCGGCGGCGAAGCGGGTCTGCAGATTGGCGGCCTGCCCCGCGCCGATCAGCGCGAACGCCAGGAGAAGGAGCGGGAAGGAGACGACGGCCGCCGCGAGGACCACGACCGCGACGCCCGCCAGTGCGAGCAGCATGCCCGACGCGAGCGAGATCCGGCGCCCGCGGCGCCGCGCGAACGCGGCCAGGGGAACGGCGAGGGCCGCCGCACCGAGCGTGATGAAGGCGGTGGCCAAACCGGAGAACGCCTCATCGCCCGAGATCTCGGCGGCCAGCACCGCGCCGAGCGAGATGGTCGCTCCGAACGCGATGCCGCCGAGCACCTGCCCGATGGACAGGACCCAGATCGTGCGACGCCGGACGCGCGCGAGCTCTTCCGGCGGGATGCTGCCGGTCCCGGCATCCGCCTCGGTGTCAGCCATCTCGCGCAGTGTTGCGAAGGGTGCCGAGACCCGAGATCTCGACCTCGATGGTGTCTCCGGCGACGAATGGCCCGACGCCCGAAGGGGTTCCGGTGAGGATGACATCGCCGGGAAGCAGCGTGAAGGCTGCCGACGCGTAGGCGATGATGTCGGCCACCGAGTGGATCATGTCGGTGAGTGGGGCGCTCTGCGCGACCTCGCCGTTCAGTCGCGTCTCGAGGGTCGCGGAGGCGACGTCGAACTCGGTCTCGATCGCGGGCCCGAGAGGGCAGAACGTGTCGAAGCCCTTCGCGCGCGCCCACTGGCCGTCGGTCTTCTGCAGATCGCGGGCCGTGATGTCGTTCGCGATCGTGTAGCCGAAGATGACCTCCGAGACGCGTTCGACCGCCACGTTCTTCGCGATCGACCCGATCACGACCGCGAGCTCGCCCTCGAACGAGGTGAACTGCGACTGCGGCGGCCGCACGATCACGTCGCCGGGGCCGATCACCGCCGTGTTCGGCTTGAGGAACAGCATCGGCTCGGCCGGCACCTCGTTGCCGAACTCCTCGGCGTGCGCCCGGTAGTTGCGCCCGACGCACACGACCTTCGAGCGCGGGATCACCGGCGCGAGGAGCGTGACGTCGCCGAGGGGGACGCGCTCCCCCGTCGTGTCGAAGCCCGCGAACATGGGGTCGCCCTCGAGCACCACCAGATCGATGTCGTCGACGATGCCGAAGCGGATGGCGTCCTGGTGGATGAAGCGTGCGATCCTCACCGGCCCAGCCTACTCAGGGCGCGGCATCCGTCACCGGGCTCAGCGCCTGCAAACACCGCGAGACTGCAGCCGGACGTCGAGACCGTGGGGTTACCCCGCAGTCTCGACGTGCCGGTGCAGTCTCGCGGAAAGGAGTTCGGGGTCAGGCGTCGAGCCGCAGCAGCCAGCCGTGCTTGTCTTCGACTCGGCCGTACTGGATGTCGGTGAGCTCCTGGCGCAGCTCCAGGGCGAGCGTGCCGATCGGCTGCTCGTCGAGGAAGTCCTTGCCCTTGAGAGTTCCGATCGGCGTGACGACCGCGGCCGTTCCGCACGCGAACACCTCGACGATGTCGCCCGACGCGACGCCGGCGCGCCACTCGGTCAGGGACACGGCCCGACCTTCGACCTTGTGGCCGCGGTCTGCAGCGAGCTGCAGGATCGAATCGCGCGTGATGCCCTCGAGGATCGACGGCGACTGCGGGGTCACGAGCGTGCCGTCCTTGAAGACGAACACCACGTTCATGCCGCCGAGCTCCTCGACGTTGCGGTCCTGGTCGAGGAAGACGACCTGGTCGCACTCGTTCTCGTAGGCCTCCGACTGCGGCAGCAGCGAAGCGGCGTAGTTGCCGCCGGTCTTCGCCGCGCCCGTGCCGCCCTTGCCGGCCCTCGCGTAGTCCTCACTGAGCCAGATCGACACCGGGTTGATGCCGCCGTGGAAGTACGCTCCCGCAGGCGAGGCGATCACGTAGTAATTGACCTTGTGCGCCGGGCGAACCCCGAGGAAGGCCTCCTTGGCGAACATGAAGGGGCGCAGGTACAGGGTCTGATCCTGCCCCGACGGCACCCACGCGCCGTCGACGGCGATCAGCTCGCGCAGCGACTGGATGAAGTACGTCACCGGAAGCTCGGGCAGCGCCAGACGCCGAGCCGACCGCTGCAGGCGACGCCCGTTCTGGTCGGGGCGGAAGGTGTGGATCGACCCGTCCTCGTGCCGGTAGGCCTTGATCCCCTCGAAGATCTCCTGCCCGTAGTGCAGCACGGCCGCGGCGGGGTCGAGCGTGATCGGTCCGTACGGCTGAACGCGCGGGCGGTGCCACCCGCCGTTCACCGACCAGCAGATGTCGACCATGTGGTCGGTGAAGTGGACGCCGAAGCCGGGGCTGGCCAGGATCTCTTCGCGCTGAGCGGGGTTCTTCGCCGCGAGGTTCTTGGTAACGGCGAACTCGAGAGGCTTGAGTCCGGTGTCGGGGTCGGTTCCGATGAGTGTCATGTCACGTCCAAGGAGGTATTGCGCTCACGATATGAGCGAGATTCAAGGTTACGCCTGCAGTCGCTCCGCGATCGCGTCGCCGATCTCGGCGGTCGTGCGAGCGTCGGCGCCGCGGCCGTCGATGTCGTCCTCCACAGCTCGGGTGACGCGCTGTGCCTCGTCGTGCAGCCCGAGGTGATCGAGCAGGAGCGAGATGGACAGGATCGCGGCCGTGGGGTCGGCCTTCTGCTGCCCCGCGATGTCGGGCGCCGAACCGTGGACAGGCTCGAACATCGACGGGAACGCGCCATCCGGGTTGATGTTCCCGGACGCTGCGAGGCCGATGCCACCGGTGACGGCGCCGGCCAGGTCGGTCAGGATGTCGCCGAAGAGGTTGTCGGTGACGAGAACGTCGAACCGGGACGGGTTTGTGACCAGGAAGATCGTCGCCGCGTCGACGTGCAGATAGTCTACGGCGACTCCGGGGTGCTCCTTCGCCACCTCGTTCACGATCCGCTGCCACATGCCACCGGCGTGCACCAGAACGTTGGTCTTGTGCACGAGCGTCACCTTGCGGCGGCGCCGCTCTGCGAGATCGAAGGCGTACCGCACCACCCGCTCGATGCCGTAGGCCGTGTTGACGGAGGTCTCGTTCGCGATCTCGTGCGGCGTGCCCTTGCGGATCGACCCGCCGTTGCCGACGTAGGGACCCTCGGTCCCTTCCCGGACGACGACGAAGTCGATGTCGCCCGGATCCGCGAGGGGTCCGGGTGCGCCGGCGTACAGCTTCGACGGGCGCAGGTTGACGTAGTGGTCGAGCTCGAACCGCAGCTTCAGCAGCAGTCCCCGTTCGATGTTCGCGTCCTTCAGACGCGGATCGCCGGGCACTCCCCCGACGGCCCCGAGCAGGATCGCGTCGTGTGCAGCGATGGAGGCCAGGTCGTCGTCGGTGAGCGTGTCGCCGGTCTCGAGGAACCGAGCGGCGCCCAACGAGAACCGCGTCTTGTCGAAGCGGATGCCGGAGCCCGCCGTCGCGGCATCCAGAACCTTCTCCGCCTCGGCGATGACCTCAGGGCCGATCCCGTCGCCGGGGATCACGGCCAGTCTCACTACGCGCGACATTGCTCTCCTTCTGTCCGTGCCAGCGTAGCGGCGGGCGGAATGCGGCCTGTCCCGCGGCCTGAGACGGTTCGCCTGTCACGAACTGCGGCTGAGGCCGGCGTGTTGTGACAGGCGAAGGGATGGGCGCCCCGCCTCATCAGTGATCGAGCCGCTCCGCCTTCGTGCGGCCGCCGAGCGTGAGCATCGCGATCACAGCCGCGACGACGATCAGGCCGGCGCCGATCAGCGCCGTCACGCCGACACCCGCGTCGAAGGCGTGAGCTGCGGCATCCCGCAGAGCCTGCCCAAGTGTCACCTCGAGCGTGTGCGATTCCGCGACGGCGCCTGCGAGGGTCTCGCGGGCGGCACCCGCCACCGAGTCCGGCAGCCCGGCGGGTAGGGCCAGATTCGCGCGGTAGAACGCCGCGAGAAGTCCGCCGATGATCGTCGTGCCCAGCACCGCACCGAGCTCGTAGGCCGTCTCGGACACGGCACTGGCCGCACCCGCCTTCGCAGGCGGCGCGCTCGCGAGGATCAGCTCGTTCGAGACGGTCTCGGCCGCGCCGATTCCGACGCCCAGAGCCACGAACGCGACGATCAGCAGGGGCAGCGCGCCCGCACTCGTGCTCACCGCGACGAGGAGGTATCCGAGGATCGAGAAGCCGAGTGCTACGGGAACCACGATGCGCGGGGCGACGCGCTTGGCGATCGGCACGACGCCGATACCCGCGACGATCATCGCGAGCAGTCCGGGAACGAGCGCGAGTCCGGCCTCGAGCGGCGACAGCCCGACGATGAGCTGCAGGTGCTGCGCGACGAAGTAGAGGAAACCGACGAGCCCGATCACGCTGAGCAGGTTGACGAGCACCGAGCCGGAGAAGGTCCAGCGGCGGAACAGCGCCATGTCGAGCATGGGCGTCTCGAGCCGGTTCTGCCGTCGCACGAACAGGACGCCGAACACCAGTCCGAGCATCGCAAGCGGTGCGGGCAGGACGCTCTCGCCACCGTGCACCGCGAACTCCTTGATCGCGTAGACGATCGGCACCATCGTCGCAAGCGACAGCGCGACGCTCACGGCATCGAACCGGCCCGGGTTCGGGTCGCGGCTCTCGGGCACCAGGATCGGGACGAGCACCAGCAGCGGTATGAGCACCGGAACAGCCATCAGGAACACGGAGCCCCAGGCGAAATGCTCGAGCAGGATGCCGCCGACGACGGGTCCGAGCGCGGCGCCTGCGGAGAAGGCCGACGCCCACACCGCGATCGCCAGGCGGCGCTGGTCGCGGTTGGTGAAGATGCTGCGCAGCAGCGACAGCGTCGAGGGCATCAGCATGGCGCCGAAGACACCCATCGCGGCGCGGGCGGCGATGAGCCACTCGGCGCTCGGTGCGAACGCGGCCAGTGCAGAGACGGCACCGAAGCCGGCGGCGCCGATGATCAGCATCCGTCGCCGGCCGAAGCGGTCGCCGAGCACCCCCATCGTGACGAGCAGGCTCGCGAGCACCAGCGGGTAGGCGTCGATGATCCACAGCTGCTGGGTCGCGGTCGGCTCGAGGTCCAGGGCGATCTGCGGCAGCGCGAAGCTCAGAACGGTGTTGTCGACCGAGACGAGCAGCACCGGCAGCATCAGCACGATCAGGGCTGCCCAGCCGCGCCATCCGACGCGCGGAGTCGCGCTCGTCGGGGTGCGGGTCAGGGTGTTCGTCATGTCGTCCTCAGTCGTCTCGATCAGGCGGTCGGGATATATAAACCGTCCAGCCGGTATAGTATCAGACGCGAGCGGTCGACACCTGAGTACGATCAGGCCATGAGCCGACCTCCCCGTGCCCGCGAGAGCGTGCTCGACGCGTTCGAGGCGATCCTCGTGGATGGCGGCGAACGCAGCGCCACCCTGGAAGCAACCGCTCGTCGCGCGAGCGTGTCGAAGGGCGGTCTGCTCTACCATTTCGCGTCGAAGGAGGCGCTCGAGTCCGGGCTCATCGAGCGTCTCGGACGACTCGTGGATGTCGACATCGAAGCCATCACGACCGCCGACGAAGGCCCCATCGCGTACTTCCTGCGCTCCTCCGTGATGCAGAACGATCCCCTCGACCGCGCCATCATCGCCACTTCGCGTCTGGCGCAGGGCGGCAACGCCGCGGCGAGCTCGGCGCTGCGCGAGATACGTGAGCGCTGGGAGGACGCTCTGCGCCCTCATACGAAGGATGCCGCGGCCCTCGACCTCGTCATGCTCGTCAGCGACGGCCTTTACTTCAACAACGCCTTGCAGGGCGGGTCGATCCCCGGCCCTGTGCCCACCGGAGCAGACCTGGATGCACTGATCGCGATGGTGCTGCAGGCAGCCGGTCGCTGACGTCGGTCGCAACCCAGGGCCGGGGCGCTACCGCGCGCCGACGGCCGCCCCGAACAGCAGCATGCCGAGCCACACGCCGACGATGATCGACGGCACCGAGATCCCCAGGGCGCGGGCCCAGTCCCCCGTCGTCGCTCGCGCAGCGGCGGCGTCCTGCCCCCGCGCGCCGATCTGGAAGAGGGGCACCGGACCGCGCGCGTCGAGGAACGGCCGGTCGTGCGCGTTCGTGGTGCCGACCAGCAGACGCGCGGCGCCGACCCGCAGCACGATGATCAGCGGTATGAGGCCCATCGCGATGAAGACGATTCCCACCACCAGATTCGCGACGCCGCCCGGAATGAGCGAGGCGAGCAGGAAGTCGATGCCGAGCCCGACGAACAGGACGGGCCAGGCCCACAGGACGACGGGCGTGCCGCGCGCTGACCGCCCGACGCTCGGGTCAGGACTCGGTGATCTCGATCTGCCGGAACAGGTCGGCCTGGATCGCGCTCTGCACGTCGTCCAGAAGCGCGTCGCCGACCGGCGAATCCAGCGTCAGGATGCTGAGCGCCTGGCCCCCGGCGCTCTTACGGGCGATCTGCATGCCGGCGATGTTGATGCTGGCTTCGCCGAACTTCTGCCCGTAGATCGCGACGATCCCGGGCCGGTCGGTGTACAGCATCACGATGTGGTGCTTCTCGATCGGCAGCTCGAGCGCGTAGTCGTTGATGCCGACGAGCTTCTCGATCTGCTTCGTGCCCGTCAATGTTCCCGAGACGGACAGCTGAGAGCCGTCCGACAGGGCGCCGCGCAGCGTGATCACGTTGCGGTACTCGTCGCTGATGTCGTCGACGATGAGACGCACGTCGACGCCGCGCTGCTCGGCCAGGAGCGGCGCGTTCACGTACGAGACGCTCTCGCTCACGATGTTCGTGAACAGCCCCTTCAACGCCGCGAGCTTGAGCACGCTCACGTCGTACTGGCTGAGTTCGCCGTGCACCTCGACGTCGAGGCTCGTCAGCGGAGAGTGCGACAGGGCGGCGAAGACCTGACCCAGCTTCTCGACGAGCGGGATGCCGGGCCGCACGTACGGGTCGATGATCCCGCCCGCGACGTTGACCGCATCGGGCACGAGCTCACCGCCGAGGGCGAGACGCACGGAACGGGCGACGGAGACGCCGGCCTTCTCCTGCGCCTCTTCGGTGCTCGCACCGAGGTGCGGGGTGACCACGACGTTCGGGAGGTCGAGGAGTCGCTGGGCCGCCGAGTCGGATGCCGGCGGCTCGGCGCTGAACACGTCCAGCCCCGCGCCGGCGATCTCGCCCGCGGTCAGCGCGTCGAACAGAGCGGATTCGTCGATGAGCCCGCCGCGTGCGACGTTCACCACGTACGCGGTCGGCTTCATGCGCCTGAGCTGCTCGGCGCCGATCATGCCGGTCGTCTCGGGCGTCTTGGGCATGTGGATCGTGATGAAGTCGCTCTGCTCCACGAGCTCGTCGAGGCTCACGAGCTGAACGCCGAGCTGCTGCGCCCGGGCGCTGGTGACGTACGGGTCGTAGGCGACCACGCGCATGTCGAAGGCGTTCAGGCGCGCGGCGATCAGCGCACCGATGCGACCGAGGCCGATGATGCCGACCGTCTTCTCGAACAGCTCGGTGCCGGTGAACGCGGAGCGCTTCCACTGTCCCTGCGAGAGCGATCCGTGCGCCGCAGGGATGCGGCGGGCGAGACTCAGGATGTGCCCGATGGTCAGCTCGGCGGCCGAGATGATGTTGGAGGTCGGCGCGTTCACGACCATGACCCCTGCGGTGGTCGCGGTCTTGATGTCGACGTTGTCGAGCCCGACGCCGGCCCGTGCGACGACCTTCAGCAGCGGCGCCGCTTCGAGTGCCTCGGCGTCGATCTTGGTGGCCGAGCGCACGACCACCGCATGGGCGTCGGCGAGAGCGCCGAGCAATGCCGGACGGTCGGTGCCGTCGACCTGGCGGACGTCGAAGTCCGGCCCGAGGGCGTCGATCGTGGCAGGAGAGAGTTCTTCGGCGATGAGCACGACGGGCTTCGGCACGACAGCGGATCCTTTGGAGCGGTGGGCACGCGGGCTGCGGCCGAAAGACGAGAGTGGGATGCTGCGCCGCACGCCATCGGGGGGCGCATTCACCTGACACTCTACTTGCTCGCGTCGGACGGCATCGTTCTCATGACGCTCGAGCGCGGGTTCTCAGGCGAGCAGCGACGCCGTGTTGAGCGTCGTATAGGCCACCACGTTGAGCCAGAACACCGCCACCAGCGCCAGTCCCGTGATCATCACAAGGATGAAATGGTGCGCCGCCCGTCGATATCCGAGCGCGAACGCGAATCCGAACACCAGGATCGGGAAGACCGTGGCGAAGATCCAGATGAACCAGCCGAGGCCGTTCATCCCGGTCGGCAGCTGAGCGGCCTGGATCAGGTTGCCGAGCGCATTCCACACCGCATAGGCGTAGAAGAGGCCGAACGCTCCGGCGATCGTGGCGACGAGCCACGTGGGGTTCCGCCGATCAGCGGATGCCGCGGCATCCGTCGCCGCGTCGCTCACTGTCCCACCGCCCCGATCATGACGAACGGCCAGGGCAGAAGCAGCACAACCCCCGCGATCAGCCACGCGAAGCGAATCAAGGGCTTGGCGCGCAACGTCAGCAGGAACACCGTGGCGAACCAGAGGAGCGGCGCGAGGACGGCGAGCCAGAGGCTCCCTTGGTACATGATGTCGGTGACCAGATACTGCGCGCGGCCCTGGAGGCGCAGGCCGCCGATGAGCCAGCCGATCGCGTAGATGAGATAGACACCGCCCAGGATGCCGAGGCTGATGAGCGCCGCGTTGCCCATCGGCACGCGATCCCCGGGCATCGTGACGGAGCCGTCGGCGTGGACACGTCCGACCTCTTCGCTCCCCTTGCCGACCGCGGTGTAACCATCGGGCAGCGCCTTGGAGGTCGTGCCGAGATCGAGGGTGGGATCGTCGTCACCGTCCCACGCGAGTGCGTCGTCGTCTCTGCCGGGGGCCATGTGGCCAGCGTAGCCTCGCGGGATCGCCGGAGCGGTCGGCCGCGCGATCGCGGCTCACTCGAACTTGCGCAGAGTCAGCGACTGCCAGGTCACCGGGCCGATGACGCCGTCGGCCGGAGGCGCGAACATCTGCTGGTAGTCGCGGGTCGCGGAATCCGTCAGCGGACCGAAGTCGCCGTCGACGGCCAGCGCGCCCGGCAGAAGGGTCTGTGCGGCCCGCACTGCGTCGTTGTGGTCGTCCAGCCGGACGGTCTCGATCAGCGACGGCCAGTCGAGCTGACCGATCGTGGTGCTGATGAACGTCGCCCGCAGGGTCATCTGGAAGGTGCGCGTCGCCTCGCCGCTGACCGGACCGTAGAGCCCGTCGACGATCAGGCTCGCGCCGCGGAAGTTGAGAAGGTGCTGCGCGGCCAGCACGCGCCAGTTCGTCGCCTGTGTCGCGCCGACTTTGACCAACGGCCACGGGCGCGGACCGGGCTGGAAGGTGCTGAAGAACGACCAGGTCTCGCGGCCGGCGATGCCGTCCTGCGTGAGCCCCCACGACTCCTGGAAGAATCGCACGCGCTCTTCGGTGACCGGCCCGAAGTCGCCGTCGACGACGAGCGGGTCGAGCCCGGGCGATGAGATGAGCCCGAACTGCTGCACGGCGCGGACGGCGTCTCCAGAGTCGCCGTTCTGCGTGCTGATCACCAGATGGGGCCACGTCTGCGGGCCGACGACGCCGTCCGTCGGAAGCCCGGCTGCGCTCTGAACAGCTGTCACCGCGGCCGCGGTCGCCGGCCCGTAGTCGCCGTCGACGAAGACCGGGTGACCGTGGGCCCGCAGCAGGAATTGGATGCCGGGAACCACCGGAGTCGAGGCTCCGAGCCCGGTCGTGCCCCACGGTTCGACGTTCATCGCAGATCCCTTCGCAGCGGAGATCTCCCCCCTGCCCACCCGCGACGGGGAGGCAGATACCGACACCGTTCCAGACGCCGGATGTCATCGCAAGAGGGTCTCGTGCGACCTGGGTCGTCGGCCCCGGGCGTTCGCACGCGTGATGTACTGGCGGTATGGCACAGGTGCGCGATCGCTGGCGGTCGCACCTGCTGCAGACCCTCTCGGGGACCGACGACGGGTCACCGCAGTGGGTGCGTGAACTCACCCGTGGTGACGATGCCGGTTTCTTCGGTCCCGGCTCGGCGTCGTGGGCCGTCCACGGCGGCATGGCCACGCTGGTGGCCGGCATCCGCGCCCTGCTCGTCCAAGCCCTGCATCCGGGCGCCATGGCGGGTGTGCACGACTGGTCGCGCTATCGGGAGGATCCGCTCGGGCGGCTTGCCGGCACGATCCGCTGGCTGATGACCGTCACGTTCGGCGATCGCGCGACCGCCGAACGCTCCTCGGCGATGGTGCGCGGTCTGCATCGCCGCGTGGAGGGCGAGTACGTCGACGCGTTCGGGGTGCCGCGCACCTACCGTGCGAGCGACCCCGAGCTGATCGAATGGGTGCATCTCGCCTTCACCGACTCGTTCCTGACGTGCCACGAGATCTGGGAGGCGGAGATCCCCGGTGGTCCCGACGCTTACGTGCGCGAATGGGCGACCGCTGGCGCCCTCGTCGGGGTCGCCGATCCGCCGGCGACAGCCGCGGAACTGCGTGGCCGGATTCGCGCGGTGGCGGATGCCGGCCTCCTCAAGACCGACGCTCGGGTCTTGGACGTGGTTCGCTTCATCCGTCGTCCGCCGCTGGCGAAGGGGATGATCCCGGCCTACCGCATCATGTTCGCGGGCGCGGTCATGTCGCTGGACCCCGAACATCGCCGGATGCTGGGGCTCACCAAGCCGGTCTTCCCATCTGTTGCCGCGACCAGTGCGGTGCTGCGCACCGCGCGGTCGCTGCTGGGTGAGCGGTCGACGTCGGAGGAGGCGGCGCTGGACCGCATCGGGCGGCTGCACCGCGAGAGCCTGCTCAGTTGAATCGCCAGTTGCCGCCGGCTGCGCGAGGCGCGCCGCCATCGAGCTCCGACCGGTAGCGGTGGATCTGCTCTTCGATGCTGTCGGCCGGTGCAGTGCGGTCCACGCCGGGAGCGTTCCGGCGCACCTCCGGCGCCAACGGGGTCGAAGCCGCGCCTGACTCGCAGGCGACGAGACCGCCCGCGAGGGCGACGGCCGCAAGAGCCGCGCCCACATGGCGAGCAACGCGCGTGCGGGCGGATACGGGCTCGGCGCTGATTCGTGCGTACATGATCATTCCTCTCGTCACAGCCCTGAGATGGGGCTGAGACGAGAGTCCCGCGGGTGGGTATCGACGCCGGATTCGGCGGTACTGAGCCGGTATCCGCCCATTGATCGGACGGATGACGCGCTGATGCGATGCTGCTGCGCGCGGGAGATGTACGCGCACGCACGCGTGAATGTGCCCGGCTGGTGGCGGAGGTTGGAAGATCCGATTCCGCCGTCAGCCGGGCACATTCACGATGCGCTTGATGACCGCGCTCACTGCTGCAGCAGGTGCTCGATCCGGTCAGCCGGCATACCCGGGTAGGGGTTGGTCGGCGCGGCCTGCGCACTGCCGTCCGACTGGCGCGCGAGCTGCTCAGCGATGCGGTCGGCGGGCACCCCCGGGTAGGGGTTCGTCTGCGCGGCCTGCTGCGCGAGTTGGGCCTCGATCCGGTCTGCCGTCTGCGACAGGCTGACGCCTGCGGGTGCCGCCGGGTTGCGGTTCAGGGACACAGGACCATCGTCGTCGGTACGACCGGTCATGCAACCGGCGAGACCGGCGACGAGGATGGTGCTGAGCGCGGCCACGCCGATGCCTCGCGTCATACGAGACGTGGCGGTCTGCGAACGGCCCTTCGAGTTGGCGTTCATGATTTCCTCCTGATCAGCCCGGGATCTTCGCTGATCCGGGTCACTGGGGAGGAGCAGGCGCTCGCCGTGCTGATACACCATCGCGCTCAGCGTGAACTCCGTTCATACGGTCCGATGCACGAGGTGCGTGCGGATCAGCAGTCGACGCCACGCGCCCCCGCGTCGGGGTGTCGAAGCCGGCGCGGGCGCGTCGAGCGCCTTGCGCTCCAAGATCTGACGGCGCAACTCACGCTCCCGCTCCTCGTGGGCGGCAGTGGCCTGATACAGACGGTACGAGGTGTAGGTCTGGTGGTTCATCGTCCGGTCCTTCCGAAACTGGGGCCGCGGCGGTGCGACCAGCTCTCACGCTGGCAGCGCCCGGTATCCGATCGACGGCTGCGCGGTACTCATCCGGTATCCGTCCGCGGGTGACACCGTTGACCTGCGACTCAGCGCGCATCACACTGCAGAACATGGCCATCAGAGTCCTGGGGCCGCTCGAGACGGGCAACGAGCACGCCCTGAGTCCCCGAGAGCGCGTCGTGCTCTCCGCGCTCATCGTGCTGGCGGGCCGCTCCGTCGCCACCGGCGAGCTCGCCGAGGCGTACTGGGGAGCGGACCCGCCGCGCACGTGGCCGCAGCAGGTGAAGACGGCCGTCGCTCGCATCCGTGCCGACCTCGGATCCGGCGCGGTGCTCACGCGAGGCTCGGAGTACACCCTCGGCCTCGACCCTGCGACCATCGACGCGTTCGAGTTCGAGCGCCTCGTCTCCCGGGCCCGCCAGCACGCCCTCCACGACGAGCACGACCGGGCGATAGCCGAGTACCGCCGCGCGCTCGCGCTGTGGCGCGGCTCACCGTACCCCGAGCTGGCCGACTGGGAACCCGCTGCCGTCGAGGCCGAGAGGTTGGTCGAGATCCGCCGCAGCGTCGAGGAGGAGCTGCTCGAGTCTCGGCTTGCCGAAGGCGAGCATCGTGCCGTCATCGCCGACGCGGAGCGGCTCGTGCGCGAGTCGCCGTTGCGCGAGAACCGGTGGGCGATCCTGGCGATGGCGAACTACCGCGCGGGCCGGCAGGCCGAGGCACTGTCGAGCATCCGGGCGGCGCGGGCGCGACTCGCCGACGACCTGGGCATCGATATCGGCGACCGCCTGCGCGCGCTCGAATCGTCGATGCTGCAGCAGGATCCCGACCCTCGCGCCGCCCAAGGCCGTCCATCGCGTGAGCGAGACGTGCCCCTACCGCGGACTCCAGCCCTTCTCGCCTTCGGACACCGAGGACTTCTTCGGACGGGATGCCGACATCGAGGTGATCCGTTCCCGCGTGCTGGAGGGATCGATCACGGTCGTCGTCGGGGCCTCCGGATCGGGCAAATCGTCGCTCGTGCTGGCCGGAGTGCTGCCGCGCGTCGCTGAGGGGCGACGCGTCGCGGTGATGACGGCGGGCCGGGATGCCGCGATCGAACTCCGCGGCCGGGTCGAGCAGAGCGGCGGCGCCGATATCGTCGTCGTCGATCAGGCCGAAGCGATTCTTCAGCTTGCCGACCGGGAGCGCGACGAACTCTGCGAAGCGCTCACGGAGGTGCTCGCCGCCGGCGCGGCCGTGCTGATGACGTTGCGCAGCGACTTCCTCGACCGGGCGGCGGGCCTGCCCCGCATCGGAACTCTGATCGGCCGCGGCGTCTATGCCATCGGCCCGTTGGGCGCCGATGGTCTGCGTGAGGCGATCGAGCGCCCGGCGGCGCGAGCAGGCCTGCGGCTCGAGCCCGGGTTGGTCGAGCTGATCGTGCGGGATGCCGCCGACCGGCGCACCACGCTTCCTCATGTTTCGCACGCTCTGGTGGAGACCTGGATCCGACGAGAAGGAGCGACGCTCACCGTTGCCGGGTATGAGGCATCGGGCGGCATCGCCGGCGCCATCGCCCAGTCGGCCGAAACGCTGTACCGCTCCCTCGACACCCACGACGCGGATGCGTGCCGTTCGCTTCTGCTCCGTCTGGTGCACCGCGGCGCAGACGGCGCCTCAGTGCGACGCACCGCCTCTCTTGCGCCACTTGTCGCCGATCCGGCCCGTCGCAGAGTTCTCGAGCGTCTTGTGGCTGCCCGTCTCCTCACGACCGACGGCGACGAGGTCACGGTCGCCCATGAAGCCCTCGCGACGGCGTGGCCGCGCCTGGACCAATGGCTGGAAGAGGATGCCGAGGGCGCTCGACTGGTGGCGACCGTCGCGACCGCGGCCGAACTGTGGAACGGGTCGGGTCGCCGCGACGAGGACCTTCTGCGCGGTGCCCGTCTGCAGGCTGCGCTGGATTGGCGAGACGGGTCGGAGCCGGACCTCACCGCGGTGGAACGTGAGTTGCTCGATGTGTCCGCCGCACGGGAGCGGGATGAGATCCGCGACCTCGCCGAGCGCGCGGCCCGCGACAAGCGGAACAACCGCCGGCTGCGGTGGGCGGTCGGAGGTGCGGCCGTGCTTCTGGTCGCAGCGATCGTCGGAGGCGGACTTGCCGTGGTGCGGGGCGGCGATGCCGAGCGCGCTGCAGAGGACGCGCGCGTCGAGGCGCTCGTGGCGACGTCGCTCTCACTGCTCGACAACGACCGGGAGACGGCCGCGCTGGTCGCGGCGGAGACGTACCGGCGCTGGCCCGACGATCCCCGGGTGCGCTCGGCGCTCTGGGGGATCATGACGAATACGGGCGGTCTCATCGACACGCACCACGACGAGGAAGCACGCGTTCCCGGTGATGGACATGATTCCCGGCACGACGTACGGCGCTCCGCGTTTGGGCCCCCCAGGACCGCGCGGATCAGGCCACGGCCGATGTCGTAGACGTCGGGACGGGCGAAGTCGTCCGCACGTTCGACCTCGACATACCGGAACAGCAGCCGGAAGCGATGCGCGCCGTCGACGTGAGCGCCGACGGCTCGACGGCGGTGATCCAGTCGCCTGTCGATCCGGATTCATCGAATCCCCGAGGCATACCAGTGGACGCATCTCGTCTTCTTCGATCTCGCGACGGGTGAGACGCTGCCCGGATCAGGGGTGGTTCGCGCGCCGCTCTCGGCGCACTCGACCCTCGATGCATCGGGGCGCATTCTGTACGCCGCGCAGGCGGACTCCGCCGACCTCATCGCGGTCGATACGACGACGGGTGATGTGCGCACGTCGAGCGCCGCGGGCATTCGATGACCATGATTTCAAGGATCAAGACCTCGGTGTCGCGCTGGTCGACGACCGCCTGGTCGCCGTGGGCGCGGGCGACCGTGTCCACTTGTACGATCGCGCGACGCTCGCGCTCACCCGAACGATCCCGCTGGAGGGCGACGTGGCGAGCCTGGATATCGTCGCCGACGGCCAGGGCGGCATCGTGACGACCGGATGGGAAGGCACGACGCGCGTCGACGTCGCGACGGGGCAGATCCTGTGGCGCCGCTTCGTCGATCCGACCCGAAACTGCGAGAGCCTGCACCTCGCTACGGACACGACGCTCGCGTGCGGGTCCTACGAGGGAGTCGCCCTCATCGATCTCGCGACGGGCGAGACGAGGGGCGCACCGGTCGCGCTCCATCTGGACGAGTTTCCGAGGTTCGAAACGATCGATGACGAATCCCTTCTCGTCTCCGTCCTCCAACCTGCTCTCTGGATGCGCTGGCGAGATCGACGGCGGCGGGGCCGGTTCGCATGTCGTCGCAATGGGGAACGAACTCGTGGCCGGGCCGGAAAACGGCGGATCGCTCGTCGTCACCCGGCCTGTCGGTGGCGGGCCCATGCGCCTGTGGGATCTGGAGCGCGATGCGCCCGTGGGTGCGGAGGACGATCTGATCGTTCCGCTCGGCTCCGGCGTCGTCGCCCGCTACGCGCGCTACGACCCGGATGCTGAGTCGGGTGAGCCGCGGCTGGAGCGCCTCTCGACGGGCGAAGAGATCGCGCTTCGCATCCCCGGGTTGCCGGACTCCTTCAACGTCGTGCCCGGCGCATGGGGTGGTACGGCATTCGCCTGGTGGCGGAATGGCGTCGTCGCCTTCGACCCGTCGACGGGCGAGCCTCTGGGGCCTGTCATGACGCTGCCAGACGTCCGGTTCGCTGGGGTCTCTGCGAGCGAGACACCCGACTCGGCGCTCGCGGTGATCACCTGGTGGGACGAGGCGGCAGACATCTCCGAGACCGGTGTATTCGACATCGCGAGCGGAGAGCTCCTCGTTCGCGGGCTTCGCGACCTCCATTCCAGCCACGCGCTCGATGGCGATCAGCTGATCGGCGTCGCCCGGGACTATGCACGCCGCTACGACATCCACACCCTCGAGCCGATCTCAGCACTCGCCCGCGCGATCGGCGGCAGCCAGCTGCTCTCGGTGAGCACCGACGGTCGCACTCTCCTCAACGTCGGTTACAACAATGCGCTGACGATCTACGACCTCACGGCGGACATCGCGCTCGGCACCCCACTGGATGGCGATGTCTTCGGCCCTTACCTTCGAGGCGGATACCTCACCGCCGACGGCGAGACGCTGCTCGAAACGCTGCCGGACGGCATCCGCGTCTGGGATCTGCGCCCCGCCGAGCAGGCGTCTCGGGCGTGCGCGTTGGCCGGGCGCGAGCTGACGGAGGAGGAGTGGTCGACGTACTTCCCTGGCGAGGAGCGCGTCGACACGTGCGCCGCCCTCGCGTCCTGACGCCAGGGAAACGAAGGTGGCCCGGCCGCCGGTCCTCGGGTTGGGAGGAAGGCGACCGGGCCGAAGCCGTTCCGGATCGGACGACTGGTCTGGGTCAGGCTCAGCGCGCGGCGGAGCCTTCGGTGTAGTCGGAGTCCTGCTGCTGCCATGCGAACAGAGCGCGAAGCTCCTTGCCGGTCGCCTCGATCGGGTGGTTGGCGCCCTTCTCGCGCAGCTCGAGGAACTCGGGGGCACCGGCATCCTGGTCTGCGATGAAGCGCTTCGCGAACGCGCCGGACTGGATGTCGCCGAGCACCGCCTGCATGTTCTCCTTGACGTGCGCGTCGAGCACGCGCGGGCCCGAGACGTAGTCGCCGTACTCGGCGGTGTCGGAGATCGACCAGCGCTGCTTGGCGATGCCGCCCTCCCACATGAGGTCGACGATGAGCTTGAGCTCGTGCAGCACCTCGAAGTATGCGATCTCGGGCTGGTAGCCGGCCTCGATCAGCGTCTCGAAACCGTACTGCACCAGCTGCGAGGTGCCGCCGCACAGCACGGCCTGCTCGCCGAACAGGTCGGTCTCGGTCTCCTCGGTGAAGGTGGTCTTGATCACGCCGGCCCGGGTGCCGCCGATCGCCTTGGCGTACGACTTGGCGAGGTCCCACGCTGTGCCCGACGCGTCGCGCTCGACGGCGATGATGTCGGGGATGCCGCGACCCGCGACGAACTCGCGACGCACGGTGTGGCCCGGCGCCTTCGGTGCGACCAGGATGACATCGACGCCCTCAGGCGCATCGATGTAGCCGAAGCGGATGTTGAAGCCGTGCGCGAACGCGAGCGTCTTGCCCGGGGTCAGCTTGTCCTTGATGTTGTCGTTGTAGATGCCGCGCTGGTGCTGGTCGGGCGCGAGGATCATGATGACGTCGGCCCACTCGGTGGCATCGGCGACGTTCTTGACCTCGAAGCCGTCCTCCTGCGCCTTGGCGGTCGACTTCGAGCCGTCCTTCAGGGCGATGACGACCTCGACGCCCGAGTCGCGGAGGTTCTGGGCGTGGGCGTGGCCCTGCGAGCCGTAGCCGACGATCGCGACCTTCTTGCTCTGGATGAGCGACAGGTCGGCGTCGGCGTCGTAGAAGATTTCGGCCATGGGAATTGTTTCTCCTTGCGGTTGGGAATGCGTGTCTCGATACGCGGCTTCGCCGCTACTGGACAACCGGTCTTTGCTAATTGCGCAGGACGCGCTCGGTGATGCTCTTGCCGCCGCGCCCGATGGCGAGGAGGCCCGACTGCGCGAGCTCCTTGATGCCGAACGGCTCGAGAGCGCGCAGGAACGCTTCGACCTTGCCCTTGTCGCCGGTCACCTCGACCACGAGCGCGTCGGCGGCGTAATCGACGATCGATGCGCGGAAAAGACTGACGACCTCGAGTACGTTCGATCGGGTCGCGTTGTCGGCGCGCACCTTGACGAGCACGTGCTCACGCTGAACGGATGCCGTGGGGTCGAGCTCCACGATCTTGATGACGTTGATCAGCTTGTTCAGCTGCTTGGTCACCTGCTCGAGCGGGAGCTCGTCGACGTCGACCACGACCGTGATGCGCGAGAGTCCCGGCACCTCGGTCACACCCACGGCGAGCGATTCGATGTTGAACCCGCGGCGGGCGAACAGGCCTGCCACGCGGGTCAGCAGACCCGGTTTGTCCTCCACCAGGAGGCTCAGCACATGAGTAGACATGGGCTCACGCCTCCTCTTCGAACGCGGGCGAGTGGTCGCGCGCGTACTGCACATAGCTGTTGCTGACGCCCTGGGGCACCATCGGCCACACCATGGCGTCGGCACTCACGACGAAGTCGATGACGACCGGCCGGTCGTTGGTCTCCAGCGCCGTCTGAATGGCTGCATCCACGTCCTCTTCCTTCTCGACGCGGATCGCGAGGCAGCCGTACGCCTCCGCGAGCTTGACGAAGTCGGGGATGCGGACGGTGCCATGGCCGGTGTTCAGGTCGGTGTGCGAGTACCGGCCGTTGTAGAACAGGCTCTGCCACTGGCGCACCATGCCCAGCGAGGAGTTGTTGATGATCGCGACCTTGATCGGGATGTTGTTGATCGCGCAGGTCGCGAGCTCCTGGTTGGTCATCTGGAAGCAGCCGTCGCCGTCGATCGCCCACACGTGACGGTCGGGCTCGGCGACCTTGGCGCCCATCGCCGCCGGCACCGAGTAGCCCATCGTGCCCGCGCCGCCCGAGTTGAGCCACGCGTTGGGGCGCTCGTACTTGATGAACTGCGCCGCCCACATCTGGTGCTGCCCCACTCCCGCGGCGTAGACGCCCTCGGGTCCGGTCAGCTCACCGATGCGGGAGATCACATACTGCGGCGACATGTGCCCATCGGTCGGCTGCGAGTAGCCGAGCGGGAACTCGTCGCGCAGGCCGTCCAGGAACGACCACCACTCGTCGGTGTCGACCGTCTTGCCCTCGATCTGGCTGCGGAAGGCGGCGTCGAGGTCGACGAGCACGTCCTTCAGGTCGCCCACGATCGGCACGTCGGCGGCGCGGATCTTGCCGATCTCGGCCGGATCGATGTCGACGTGCACGATCTTGGCGTGCGGCGCGAAGAGAGCGGCCTTGCCTGTGACGCGGTCGTCGAACCGCGCTCCGAGCGAGACGAGCAGGTCGGCCTCCTGCAGTGCGAGCACAGCGGGCACGGTGCCGTGCATGCCGGGCATGCCGAGGTGCTGGCTGTGCGAGTCGGGGAACGCGCCGCGGGCCATGAGCGTCGTAACCACCGGTGCGCCGGTCGTCTCGGCGAGCGTCAGCAGCTCACGCGACGCTTGGGAGCGGATGACGCCGCCGCCGACGTAGAGCACGGGCTTCTTCGCGTCCGCCAGCAGCTGCGCTGCGGCCTGGATCTGCTTGCCGTGAGCCTTCGTCACCGGACGATAACCCGGCAGGTCGATGCGCGGCGGCCACACGAAGGCCGCCTCCGCCTGCTGCGCGTCCTTGGTGATGTCCACCAGCACCGGGCCGGGGCGGCCGGTTCCCGCGATCGCGAACGCGGACGCGATCGCGCCCGGGATGTCCTCGGCCCTCTTCACCAGGAACGAGTGCTTGGTGATCGGCATGGTGATGCCGACGATGTCCGCCTCCTGGAACGCATCCGTGCCCATGAGGTTGGAGAACACCTGGCCGGTGATGCAGACGATCGGCACCGAATCCATGTAGGCGTCGGCGATCGCGGTCACGAGGTTGGTCGCGCCGGGGCCGGACGTCGCGATGGCGACGCCGATCTTGTTGGATGCGGCGGCGTAGCCTTCGGCCGCGTGGCCGGCGCCCTGCTCGTGGCGCACGAGGATGTGACGGAGTTCGGAGCTGTCCATCAGCGGGTCGTAGACCGGCAGGATGGCGCCGCCGGGCAGGCCGAAGACGTCGGTCACGCCGAGCAGTTCGAGCGAGCGGACGACCGCCTGCGCGCCCGTGAGCACGGGCGCAGGCGCGGTGCGAGCGGGTGGCCTTGGAATGGCCGTGGCGGATTCGGCGGTCATGAGAATGATCCTCTTTCGCAGAGATGGGAGAACGAAGGGCCGGCCTATCCCGTAACCGCACCCTCCGCAGCGGAGCGCACGAGTTTCGAGTATTTGGCCAGGACGCCACGGGTATAGCGCGGAGGTAGCGGCTCCCAGCCAGAGCGGCGGGAGCCCAGCTCGGCCTCGTCGATGAGTAGGTCGAGAGTGCGAGCCGCGATATCGACCCGTATCAGATCACCATCGCGCACGAAGGCGATCGGACCTGCGTCCACCGCTTCGGGAGCTATGTGGCCGATGCACAGGCCGGTTGTGCCGCCTGAGAATCTGCCGTCCGTCAAGAGTAGTACATCTTTTCCGAGCCCCGCGCCCTTGATGGCGGCGGTGATCGCGAGCATCTCGCGCATGCCCGGCCCACCCTTCGGACCCTCGTAGCGGATGACCACGACGTCGCCCGCGGCGATGTCGCCCGCCTCGAGGGCGTCCATCGCTGCGCGCTCCCGCTCGAACACCCTCGCCGGGCCTTCGAAGACGTTCGCGTCGAAGCCGGCGGACTTCACGACGGCGCCTTCGGGCGCGATCGAGCCGTGCAGGATCGTGATGCCGCCGGTGGCGTGGATCGGGTCTCGAACGAGTGGATGACGGTGCCGTCGATCGGATCGGGGTTCAGGTCGGCGAGGTTCTCGGCCAGGGTCTTGCCGGTCACTGTCAGGGCATCGCCGTGCAGCAGCCCTTCGTCGAGCATCGCCTTCATGATCACCGGGATGCCGCCGTGGCGGTCGACGTCGTTCATCACGAACTGCCCGAACGGCTTCATGTCGGCGATGTGCGGCGTCTTGTCGCCGATGCGGTTGAAGTCGTGGAGCGTGAGATCGACCTGCGCCTCGCGCGCGATCGCGAGAAGGTGCAGCACCACGTTCGTGGAACCGCCGAGCGCCATTGCCAGGGCGATCGCGTTCTCGAACGCCTCCTTGGTGAGGATGTCGCCGGTGGTGATGCCGAGCTTCAGCAGGTTGACGACGGCCTCGCCGGAGCGATGAGCGTAGTAGTCGCGGCGGCGGTCGGCCGCGGGCGGTGCCGCCGAGCCCGGCAGGCTGAGGCCGAGGGCCTCGGCGACCGACGCCATCGTGTTCGCGGTGTACATGCCGCCGCAGGCTCCCTCACCAGGCGCGAACGCGCACTCGATGCGCTTGAGGTCGGCTTCGGTCATGCGACCGGCCAGGCACGCGCCCACGCCCTCGAACGAGTCGATGATCGTGATGTCCTTCTCGGTGCCGTCGCTGAGCTTCACCCATCCCGGCGCGATCGAGCCGGCGTACAGGAAGACGCTCGACAGGTCGAGACGCGCGCTGGCCATCAGCATCCCGGGTATGGACTTGTCGCACCCGGCCAGCAGGACGGTGCCGTCGAGGCGCTCCGCCATCACCACGGTCTCGACCGAGTCGGCGATGACCTCGCGCGAGACGAGCGAGAAATGCATGCCCTCGTGCCCCATCGAGATGCCGTCCGAGACCGAGATCGTGCCGAACTGCAGCGGATATCCGCCGCCGGAGTGCACGCCCTCCTTGGCGCCCTGGGCGAGGCGGTCCAGACTCAGATTGCAGGGCGTGATCTCGTTCCACGAGCTCGCGATGCCGATCTGCGGCTTGTCCCAGTCGTCGTCGCCCATTCCGACGGCGCGGAGCATGCCGCGGGAGGTCGTCGCCTCGATGCCGTCGGTGACGACGCGGCTGCGGGGCTTGATATCGATGCTGTCCGGCTGAGGCATTCTTGAAGTCTATTCCCGCGCGGCGGCCGCTCCCCGAGGGGTCCTATTCCCGCGCGGCAGCACGTATCCGTGCCAGCCGATGCAGTGCGGCGGCCAGTTCCGGGATGCCGGCGACGCGCACGGATGCAGCCGTCTCGCCGTCGCCCACACGGATCCCCAGGTCGTCCTCGCCGAGGCTCGCGAGAGCGTCCTCGTCGGTGACGTCGTCGCCTGCGAACAGCACAGCCGTGGCGCCGAGTCGCTCGCGGAGGGCTGCGATCGCGGAGTCCTTGCCCTCGTGGCGGAACGAGTACTCGACGATGTTGTGGCCGGTCCGGCGACGCCAGTGCGGTGCGCGCTCGGCCACCAGCCGGTCGGCGGCCTCCCGCGCGGCCTGGGCGTCCTCCGGCGAGGCGACACGCGTGTGGATGCCGAAGCCGAAGGTCTTCGGCTCGACCCACACTCCCTCGAGGCCGGCGGTGCATTCGGTCATGGCCTCACGAAGCTCGTCGCGCAGCGTGTGGGCCGCGTCGTCGTCGTCGGTGGGCAGCAGTCCTTCACCCGCCACCCAGAACTCCGCGCCGTGCGAGCCGGCGAGGTGAATCAGCGACTCGTCGGCGTGCTCGGAGATCTCGCGGAGATCGTGCAGGCTGCGACCCGATACGAACGCGACGGGAGTGTCGGGCAGGGCGGCCAATTCGGCGACCGCGGTGGCGGCATCCGGAATCGCACGGGCGTTCATGGGTTCGTCTTCGAGCGGAGCCAGCGTGCCGTCGAAGTCGAGCGCGACGAGAAGTCGATCGGATGCCGCGAGTCGGGTCAGCGCGCTCTCGAGCGCGTCCGCGCTGTCGACCGCGCTCATGCGATGTGCCTGCGCTTGCTTTGGAAGAAGTCCAGCGCCTCGAGGAACTCGCGCGACCAGTCCTCCACGCTGTGCTCGAGAACGCGCCGGCGCGCGGCGCGCATGCGCCTGCCCTGCTCGCCGGGACTCATCTCGACCGCTCGCATCATGGCGTCCTTCAGCCCTTCGATGTCGTGCGGGTTGACCCGCACCGCCGTGCCCAGTTCATCGGCGGCGCCGGCGAACTCACTCAGGATCAGCACGCCGCGGTTGTCGACGCGCGAGGCGACGTACTCCTTCGCGACGAGGTTCATGCCGTCGCGGAGCGCGGTCACCAGCATCACGTCGGCGGCGAGGAACAGCGCCACCATCTCCTCGCGCGGGTACGCCTGGTGCAGGTAGCGGATCGCGGTGTGGCCCATCGTGTCGAAGTCGCCGTCGATGCGCCCGACCGTCAGCTCTATCTCGTCGCGGAGCTGGATGTATGCGGCGACGCGCTCCCGGCTGGGGCTCGCGACCTGTACGAGGGTCACATCCTCGACCCTCAGTCGGCCTTCGGTGAGCAGCTCGCCGTATGCCTTCAGCCTGTGCCCGATGCCCTTGGTGTAGTCGAGCCGGTCCACCCCGAGGAAGATCCGCTTCGGGTTGCCGAGACTCTCGCGGATCTCCCGTGCTCGCGCTTTCACGTCTTCGCGATGAGCGAGCTCGATGTACGCCGACGCGTCGATCGAGATCGGGAACGCCCGCGCGAGCGCCAGTCGCGTCCTACCCTCCGGGGTCGGCACCGCGATGCCGGACGCCTTCGTCTCGTAGCGCAGCTGCCGACGCACGGCGCGGGCGAAGTTGCCGGCATCCGCTACGCGCTGGAAGCCGATGACGTCGGCACCCAGAAGCCCCTCGAGCACCTGACGACGCCATGGCAGCTGCGAGAACAGGCCGTATGCGGGAAAGGGAATGTGGTGGAAGTAGCCGATGACGAGGTCGGGTCGGAGATCCCGCAACATGCGTGGCACCAGCTGCAGCTGGTAGTCCTGCACCCACACCGTCGCGCCGTCCTCGGCAGCCGCGGCGGCGGCTTCGGCGAAACGCCGGTTGACCCTGACGTACGCGTCCCACCAGGGGCGGCTGTACCGCGGCTCGGCGATGACGTCGTGGTACAGCGGCCAGATCGTGTCATTGGAGAAGCCCTCGTAATACAGCTCGACATCTTCGGCGCTCAGCCTGACCGGGACGAGCAGCGTGCCGCCGAACTCGAACGGCTCCAGCTCGACATCCGGCTGGCCGGCCCAGCCGACCCAGGCGCCGTCGGCCTTGCGCATGACGGGCTCGAGAGCAGTGACCAAGCCGCCGGGCGAGCCCCGCCAGGCGTCCGTCCCATCCGCGTCCACCGTCCGGTCGACCGGGAGGCGGTTGGCGACGACGATGAACTCTGCCTTATCCACGCACGCTCCTGATCCGGGAACTCCAGGCTAACAGCGGGGCGCCACCGGCATCGTGCGCGGTAGCGTGGAGCACATGCGCAAGTACCTCTTCGGCACCGGGCTCATCACGGCGATCATGGGTGGCATCACGCTGCTGCGTGGGCTGCGCAGCGAGGAGCGCTTCACGTGGCGCATCGCCCTCGCGTGGGTGAGCTGGGGCATCTCGCTCGCCCTCGTGATCGGCACGATCGTCGACACCCGCCGGGCCGAGATCGGCAAGCTGATCGACACCGACTCGCCGGTGGCCGGCAAGTCCGAGAAGCTGTTCAAGAAGCGTCTGCGCCGGACCCGCTGAGTTCGATCTCGTACTGCACGAAGCCGGAATGCCGCGCGACGCGATCGTAGAGCCTGCGTGCGGTGTCGTTGTCATGCTGCGTGAGCCAGTACACCTTGGAGCACCCCGCGCCTTGCGCCCACGCGCGCACGTGCTCGATCAGAGCGGCACCGGCGCCGCCGCCCCGCGCATCGGTTGATACGAACAGATCCTCGAGGTAGCAGTACGGTCCCTCCGACCAGGTGGCCGGGTGGGTCAGCCAGTGGACGAGGCCGACCGCGGTGCCGGAGTCGTTGCGCGCGAGCGCTCCGTGGATCGGGTATGCGGCGTCGATCAGCCGCGCGAAAGTGAGCTCGGTCTGCGCCTGCGAAAGTTCCTCCGCGTAGAACTCGAGGTAGCCGTGCCACAACGTGACCCAGTCCTCGCGATCATCGGCGGTGAGCGCTGCGAGCGTGGTCATGGCTCCGACCCTAAGCCGCCACCGGCATGACTCAGCGCGTGAGGATCAGCGCGTCGCCCTGCCCGCCACCGCCGCACAGCGCGACCGCGGCCGTGCCGCCACCCCGACGCACCAGCTCGTGCACCGCGTGCACGACGAGCCTGTTGCCCGAGGCCCCGATCGGATGTCCGATCGCGATGCCGCCGCCGTGGATGTTCACCACGTCGTCCGATAGGCCGAGCTCAGTCTGCGAGCGGGCGACTACAGCCCCGAAGGCCTCATTGATCTCGACCACGTCGAGGGCGGATGCCGCGATCCCCTGCTTCGCAAGGGCCTTCTCGATCGCGCGCGCGGGCTGCGAGTGCAGCGAGTTGTCGGGTCCGGCGACCTGGCCGGACGCTCCGACGACGGCGAGCACGGGCCAGCCGTTCTCGTCGGCGTGCGAACGGGTGGTCAGGACCACCGCCGAAGCCCCGTCCGAGATCTGCGACGAGTTGCCCGCGGTGATCGAGCCACCCTCGGCGAACGCGGCCTGCAGCTTGCCGAGCGTCTCGACCGTCGTGTCGGGGCGGATGCCCTCGTCCCTCGTGACGACGAGCGGGTCGCCCTTGCGCTGCGGAATTTCGACGGGCACGATCTCGCCCTCGAAGACGCCGGCGTCGGTTGCGGCGGCGGCGCGCTGGTGAGAGCGGGCGGCCACGGCATCCTGCATCTCACGGGTGACCTCGAGCCGTCCGTTGTGCCGCTCGGTCGACGCGCCCATGCTCTCGCGGTCGTACGCGTCGGTGAGGCCGTCGAACGCCATGTGGTCGAGCACCTCGACCGAGCCGTACGCCCACCCGTCGCGCGAGCCCATCAGCAGGTGCGGCGAACGGGTCATCGACTCCATTCCCGCCGCGACGACGACGGTGGCATCACCGACGGCGATCATGCGCGCGCCGTCGATGATCGCAGTCAGACCCGACAGGCACACCTTGTTGACGGATGCCGAGGGCACATCCCACGGGATGCCGGCACCCACCGCGGCCTGACGTGCGGGATTCTGCCCGGAGCCGGCCGGCAGCACCTGGCCGACGAGCACCGCATCGACCGCCTCGGGTGCGACGCCGCCCTGTTCGAGCGCACCCCGGATGGCGGCGCTGCCGAGCTGCACGGCGGTCAGCGGCGCGAGCTGGCCCTTCAGGCGACCCTGCGGTGTGCGGGCGGCAGCGACGATGACGACGTCGTCGGTGTTCATGCGTCCACCTTAAGCGCGACGGTCGTGAGGTGGTCCGACACCGTCAGCGGCGGTTCGGTCGCGGCGATCACGTCCTCGACGCTCACGCCTGGGGCGGTCTCGACGAGCACGAGACCGGCATCCGTCACATCGATCACGGCGAGGTCGGTGATGATGCGGTCGACCACTCCTTTGCCGGTGAGGGGCAGCGAGCACTCGTTCACGATCTTGGCGGTGCCGTCCTTGGCGACGTGCTCCATCAGCACGATGAGCTTGCCGGCTCCGTGGACCAGGTCCATGGCGCCGCCGGGACCCTTGACCATCTTGCCGGGAATCATCCAGTTCGCCAGGTCCCCGGATGCCGACACCTGCATGGCGCCGAGGATGGCAGCGTCGATCTTGCCGCCGCGGATCATCCCGAAGCTGGTCGCGGAGTCGAAGAACGCCGTCCCCGGCAGCGTGGTCACCGTCTCCTTGCCGGCGTTGATGAGGTCGGGGTCGACGTTCTCCTCGGTGGGGTACGGACCGACACCAAGGATGCCGTTCTCGGACTGCAGCACGACGGTCATGCCCTCGGGCACGTAGTTGGGCACGAGGGTCGGCAGGCCGATGCCGAGGTTGACGTACGAGCCGTCGGACAGCTCGGCGGCCGCGCGGGCGGCCATCTCATTGCGGGTCAGGGCCATCGTCATGCTCCTTCGGGGATGTCGCGGCTCAGCGCCTCGGAGACCGACACGGTGCGCCGCTCGATGCGCTTCTCGATGTCGGTGCCGACCTCGAGGATGCGGTGCACGTAAATGCCCGGCAGGTGGATCGAGTCGGGGTCGAGCTCGCCGGGTTCGACGAGCTCCTCGACCTGGGCGATGCAGATCCGCCCGGCCATCGCGGCAAGCGGGTTGAAGTTGCGGGCCGCCTTGTTGAAGATCAGGTTGCCGTGCCGGTCGCCCTTGAGGGCGTGCACGAGCGCGAAGTCGGTGACGATCGCCTCTTCGAGGACGTACTCGCGGTCGACGCCGGTCACGTCGAAGGTACGGACGTCCTTCACCGGCGAGGCGATCGCAACGCCGCCCGATCCGTCGTACCTGCGCGGCAGACCGCCTTCGGCGACCTGCGTGCCGACACCCGTCTGCGTGTAGAAGGCGGCGATGCCGGACCCGCCGGCGCGCAGCTTCTCGGCCAGCGTGCCCTGCGGCGTGAGCTCGAGTTCGAGCTCACCGGAGAGGAACTGGCGCTCGAACTCCTTGTTCTCGCCGACATACGACGAGGTCATCTTGCGGATGCGATGGGCGTTCAGCAGGATGCCGAGACCCCAGTCGTCGACGCCGCAGTTGTTGCTGACGATGCTGAGGTCGGTCGTGCCCTGCGCGAGCAGCGCCTCGATCAGCGCGATCGGGTTGCCTGAGAGGCCGAATCCGCCGACGGCGAGCGATGCGCCGTTCGGGATGTCGGCGACGGACTCGGCGGCGGAACTATATGTCTTGTCGATCACTGGCGACTCCTGTGTCCGGGGATCAGTACATCCATCCTGCGCCCGGTTCGGCGCCCGTGCTACGGACGCTGTTGCCATGTGGATGCCGCGCGCCATAGTGTCCATATGATGGACGCTCCACGCGAACGAACCGTGCCCGGTGCGCAATCCGTGGCGCGCGCCGCGCGGCTGCTGCGGCTGGTGACGTCGGCCGGCGATGACGGGCTCACGGTGGCCGACCTGGCGCGTCGCGCCGAGCTCACCCGCCCGACCGCGCATCGCCTGCTCGCCGCGCTGCGGCACGAGGGTCTGGTCGATCAGGACGACAAGACCGGACGATGGATGCCCGGGCCGGAGCTCTATCTGATGGGCAGCGTCGCGGCATCCCGCTATGACATCACCGGGATCGCACGCGACATCGTGCGTTCGCTCGCGGTGCGCACTGAGGAGAGCGCGTTCCTCTCGGTGCGTCGAGGCGACGAGACCGTGTGCCTCCTGCGCGAAGAGGGAAGCTTTCCGATCCGGTCGTTCGTGCTGTCGGAGGGGGTGCGGTTTCCACTCGGAGTGGCCTCCGCCGGACTCGCGATCCTGGCATTCCTTCCACCTCACGATGTGGACGCGTACTTCGAGCGTCACCCCGAGTTGCCGACCGAGTGGGGTGCGGCGCACGGCGAGAAGCGCCTGCGCGTGCGGCTGCGTGAAACCCAGGCGCGCGGGTACGCGCTGAACCCGGGACTGATCGTGGAGGGCAGCTTCGGCCTGGGCGCTGCGGTCTTCACGCGCGAGGGTCATCCGCAGTGGGCGCTGAGTCTGACGGGCGTGGAGTTCCGCTTCGGCCCGGATCGCCTGGCAGACCTGGGTCGCACCCTGCTCGCACATGCGCATCAGCTGACGACGCGGGTGGCCGCGACCCACCGCTGAGGCGTGCGGGCGTTTCACTCAACGACCGGGGTGCACCACCAGCTGTTCGCGCACGACCCCAGCCACGGCATCCGCGCCGCGCTCGGAGAGCGCGATCGTGTAATGGTTCACGTCGGGTACGGCCACGTGCTCGAGGCCGGGGTAGGCGGCCAGCAGCTCGGGCAGCCGCTCATCGGCATACAGCGGCGGCACCTGGTCGAGAAGCCCGCGCTCCGCGGTCAGCAGCACCGTCGGATGCCGCAGTCGCGCGAGCGCGTCCACGATCGCGGTGCCGGTGTTCTGGTCGATCGAGTCCTCTTCGAGCGTCGCGTAGCTGGTCGCGGGACGTAGATCGGGCGCCTCCCCCACCAGGTCGTAGCGAAGGTATGCCTCCAGCGCCGGCGACCAGTCACGCCGGAACGCGGGATGCGAGCGCCAGAAGTCGAGGTACGAGTCGACGGACTCGAAGCGCATCGCCAGCCGCTCGGCGGTCGGCCCGAGCACGAGCTGGATGACCTGTTCCGCAGACAGCCCCTCGGGCAGGTCCAGCGGCAGACCGCCGTCCACGAGCACCAGCCTCGAGACGCGCTCGGGGTACAGCTCACCCAGCACGAGGGCGACGAACGCGCCCATCGAGTGCCCGACCACGACGGCCTGCTCCACTTCGAGGGCGTCGAGAACCGCGACCAGGTCCTTCGCGTGGGCATCCAGTCCCGCGGGCCCGCTGAGCCCGTTGCTCCGACCCCGTCCTCGCAGGTCGGGCGCGATCACCTGCACGCCATCCAGGCGCTCCGCCACCAACGGCCAAGACAGGTGGGATGCCGTCACCCCGTGGATCAGCAGAACGGCGGGCGCGGCATCGGCTGTCTCGTCGCGGTCGCTGCGGCCCGTGGAAGCGTCCCAGAGGCCGACGCGCAGATCGCCGCCTGAGACGGGCACATCGATGGTGCGGTAGCGGCTCACCGTGCGGTCCATCCGCCATCCATCGTGTACGACGCTCCAGTGACCATTCCGGCCTGGTCCGAGACCAGCCATCCGGCGAGCGACGCGACCTCTTCCGGCTCGATGAGGCGCTTGATCGCGTTCTCGGTCAGCAGGATCCTGTCGAGCACCTCCTCCTCGGCGATGCCGTGAACTCGCGCCTGATCGGCGATCTGGTGCTCGACGAGCGGGGTGCGCACGTACGAGGGGTTGATGCAGTTGCTCGTCACTCCGTGCTCCGCCCCTTCGAGCGCTGTCACCTTCGAGAGTCCCTCCAGACCGTGCTTGGCAGTCACGTAGGCGGACTTGAACGCGCTCGCGCGCAGGCCGTGCGCGCTGGACACGTTGAGGATCCGACCCCAGCCGCGCCGGTACATGCCGGGCAGCGCCGCGCGGATCAGCAGGAACGGCGATTCGACCATGAGCCGCAGCATCAGCCGGAAGTCCTCCGGATCGAAATCGGGGATGGGGCTCACCCGCTGGATGCCGACATTGTTCACGAGGATGTCGACGTCGAGCGAAACCGACTCCAGCTCCTTCACGTCGGCGAGATCGATGAGCCACGCGTCTCCTCCGACCTCATCCGCAATGGACTCGGTGAGGTACTGGTGGTGATCGGCGACCACGACGTGTGCGCCGCGCGCGGCGAACTCGCGCACGCACGCCAGGCCGATGCCGCTCGCGCCGCCGGTGACGAGCGCGCGCTTGCCCGCGAGATCCTGGTCTGTCATGCGTCCCTGCCTTCCGTCGTACTGCTTGCCGCGGCTCGCCGAGGCGCCAGGGCGTTGTCGATGAACCGCATCATGTCGTCGAACACTCGCGGGTCGAGTACCGCGGGCGGTCGGCCCGCACCGTCACGCTCCCACAGCAGGAAGCGCATGCCGATCAACTCGCCCATGCCCATCAGCGCCCACGCCGTGACCTCGGGGTCGAGCGCACGGTCGACGTCACCGGCATCCTGTGCGGCGCGAAGCCCCGCCTCGTAGCCTTCGACGATGCGCGTGTAGTGCAGGCGAAGGGTCTCGGGCGAGACGAACTCGGCCTCGCGCACGACACGGTAGAGGGCCGGGTGCGCGGCGGTGAAGCGGAAGAATCCGGTGAATCCGGCGCGCTCGGCTTCGAGCCGGGACGAGGCGCCGGCCATCGCCTCCGACATCGAGTGGCGCACGCGACGGTTGAGGTCGATGACCAGCGCCTCGAAGATCGACTGCTTGCTGTCGAAGTACAGGTAGAACGTGCCCAGGCCGATGCCGGCGCGCTCGGTGATCTTGACGATGGACGCCTCGTGGTAGCCCTGCTCTGCGAAGACTGTTTCGGCGGCCTCCAGCAGGCGCCGTCGGGTCGCCTCGCCGCGCTTGGTGAGCGGGCGTCCCGTGGCGGGTGAGATCAGGGCGGCGTCGTCGTCGAGCAGCTCATCGGGAATGGTCATGCTGCACGCCTTCCATGAGTGCTCGCGCGCGATCCCGGAGCCGGGAGCGCGCGAGCTTCTCGATCGTCGACCTCGGGAGGGATTCGACGAACTCCACGCGAACGGGAACCTTGAACGCCGCGAGGTTGCGTCGCGCATGGGCGAGCACCTCGTCGGCCGAGAGCAGCGAGCCGGCGACCGGGACGACGAACGCGACTCCGCGCTCGCCCCACACCGGGTCGGGCACGCCGACGACGGCCGCCGACTCGATCAGCGGGTGCAGGCGAAGTGCCTGTTCCACCTCGGCGGGGGCGATGTTCTCCCCGCCGGAGATGTAGATGTCCTTGAGCCGGTCGACCACGCGGAACACACCTGAGGTGTCCCGGTGGACGAGGTCGCCGGTGCGCAGCCAGTCCCCCGCCATCGCCCTGGCGGTGGCCGCCTCATCGCCGAGGTACCCCGCGAAGACGCTCGGGCCGCGCACCCAGAGCTCTCCGGTCGCCTCACCCTCGAGCGGCAGGAGTGTGTCGGGGTCGGCGACCGCAACGCTGACGTGCGGATACGGGCGTCCCACGGCGCCGACGTTCGCGGACGCTTCGTCGGGCGGCAGGTGCAGAACGTTCGGAGCGGCCTCAGTGAGGCCGTATCCCTGGGTCAGCGCCACTCCGCGCGCGGCCCAGGCCGCCGGCAGCTCGGAGGGCATCGTCGCTCCGCCGACCAGCGCGAGGCGCAGCGACGACACGTCCGTCGACGCCCAGGCGCGATCGGCGGCCAGCAGCGCGTACTGCGTCGGCACGCCCATCATCGCCGTCACCCTCCGCTCGCCGATGAGCTGCAGGGCACGCGCGGGCTGGAACGATCGCTCCAGCACGACCGTGGCACCGACCCACCAGGCCAGCAACGGCTGGCAGTTCCACGCGGCGACGTGGAACTGCGGCAGCATCGCGAGCACCACATCGTCGGAGTTCAGCGGCAGCGCCTGCGCGAGCGCGAGGTTGTTCCAGAAGCAGTTGGCGTGCGTGAGCACGACGCCCTTCGGCGCCGCCTCGCTGCCCGACGTGAAGATGATCAGCAGCGGATCGTCGTCGTCGACGTGCCGGGGCGGGCGGTGCTCGCGGGCGGACGGGACCGACGCCTCGACTCCCGTGGAACCGAGCTGCGCCACCGGCGGCATCACGTCGAGCCCACGCAGAGCCTCGTCCGCGAGCGAGCCGTACTCGTCATCGATGAGCACGAGCGCGGGACCCGAGCGTCGCAGCACGTCGCCGAGCTCACGAGGCGTCAGCCGCCACGAAAGCGGCACGAAGGCGATGCCGACCAGCGCGCAGCCGAAGAACGCGACGACGTGGTCGGTCGAATTGCCCGAGATCGTCGCCAGACGGTGGCCGGGTCCGTAGCCGGCCGTGCGCAGTCGGTCCGCGAGCTCGATCGCGCGCCGCGCGAGGGTGGCGTAGTCGATCGTGACACCGCGGTCATCGATCGCGATGCGCCGAGGAGACTGCGCGGCGCGGTCCGTCAGCCAGCGGCCGACCGTGTGCGAACCGTCCTCCAGCGCGGCTTCCCAGCTCATGCGCGCACCTCCACGGGCGCGTCGGCGTCGGCATCCGCGTCGTCGATCGTTCGCAGCGAGAGGCGCACCTTCTCACCGCGGCGGCGGCGCCACCACGCGTCGATCGTGCCGGCGATGCCGCCCGGCAGGAACATCACGACCAGGATGAACAGCACGCCGAGCAGGAACAGCGGCTCCGACAGCGGGATGCGCAGGAAGTCGGGAAGGCCCGCGATCGCCTCCGAGCCGGCCAGCACGGTGAGGCGCTGATCGAGCAGTGTGTACAGCACGCCTCCCACGATGGCACCCCAGCGGAAGCCCACGCCACCGAGCACGACCATGACGAGGATGGTGATGGTCAGGTCGGCCGACACCGCCCGCGGCACAGTGCCCGACTGCAGCAGCATGTAGGCGACTCCGGCGAGGCTGGCGAGCACCGCGGCGATCACGAACACCATGAGCTTCGCGCGGTACGGACGAAGTCCCAGCACGCGCACGCGCTGCTCGTTCTCCCGGGTCGCGCGGGCGAGATGCCCCAGGCGCGATGTGTCGACCCATAGGACGACGAGATAGACGATCACCAGCACGACGAGCGTGAACCAGTACAGGTTGCGCGTGTTGACGACGCCGATGAGGAAGTCTGGCACCTGCTCCGTAGCCAGCCCCAGCCCCTCCTCGCCGCCGGTGATGTCGGAGTTGCGGCGAACCATCACGGACCCGGCCTGCGCGAAGGCGAGCGTGACCATCGCGAACGGGATTCCGGAGACGCGCATCGCCACTGCTCCCGTCAGGAACGCGATGATCATGCCGCCGATCAGAGCGACGAAGATACCCGGGAACAGCGGCACGCCGAAGTGCTCGAGCGCGATCCCGAGACCGTACGCGCCCGCGCCGAAGTACAGTGCGTGGCCGAACGACAGCATCCCGGCCGACCCCAGCAGCAGGTTGTACGAAAGCGCCAGCGCGGCGAACACCATGCACAGGGACAGCAGCGCCAGCGTGCCGGGCATGTAAGTGGGCGTGGGCAGGATGCCGGGCAGCGAGAGGTTCAGCAGCGGGAGCACCGCCATCAGGACCACGAGGGCGACGCCGACGACGACGGGCGCCCAGCGCCGCATCATGCCTTCCTCCCCAGGATCCCGGAGGGCCGCACGAGCAGCACGAGCGCCAGCAGGATGACGACGATGAAGTCGCCCGTTCCGCTGAGGTACGAGTTGGCGAACTGCTGCAGGACAGCGACCAGCACTGAGGCGATGGCCGCGCCGGTGAGCGATCCGAGCCCGCCGATCACCGTCACGATGAACGCGAAGATCAGCAGGGTGGAGCCCAGGTGCGCCGAGACGAACGTCGTGTAGTGCATCGCGAGCACACCCCCGATGCCCGCTGCCGCGCCGCCGATCGCGAAGACGAGCGTGAACGAGCGGCGCACATCGATGCCGAGTGCCGTGACCATCGAGCGGTTCTCGACTCCGGCACGGATGATCATGCCGTAACGCGTCTTCTGCAGGAACAGCACGAGCGCGGCCAGGACGAGCGCCGCGGCGATCATCAGAACCCAGTACGTGTTCGGGATGCGTGCGCCGAGCACCTCGGTCGTCTGCTTGAGCCACGGCGGGCCGGCGATGTTGATCGGGTCGGTTCCCCAAATGCCCTCGAAGAGCGCAACCGCCGCGAACGAGAGGCCGACGGTGACGAGCACCTGCTCGATGTGCCGTTCGTACAGCGGACGGATCAGCACCAGTTCGGTGAGGGTGGCGAAGGCCGCGCCCACCAGCGCACCCACCACGATCGACAGCAGGAACGACCCCCAGGATGCCGTGCCCAGCGCCTGCGCGACGAGCCAGCCCATGAATGCGCTCAGGGTGAGGAACGCACCGTGCGCGAAATTCAGCACGTGCATGAGGCCGTAGATGAGGCTCAGTCCGGACGCGACGAGGAAGTAAAGCGCCCCGAGCCCGACGCCGGTGATGAGTGTGAGGACGAGCATGCTCATGCGCCCACCTCCGCATGCACGCCCAGCAGGCGACGGGTCAGATCGTCGTCGTCGAGGATCTCGCGCGCCACGCCGGTGTGCACGACGCGCCCGCCGCCGATCACGATCGCGCCGTCGGCGAGCCGGCGTACCACCTCGAGGTTCTGTTCCACGAGCAGGATCGGGACGATCTTGGATGCCTCCAGCAGGGCGTCGGTGACCTCGGTCACGATCCTCGGGGCAAGGCCCTTGGTGGGCTCGTCGACGAGCAGCAGCTGGTTCTCGTTGAGCAGCGCCCGGGCGACCGACACCATCTGCTGCTGTCCACCGGAGAGGGTGCCCGCCATCTGATCACGGCGCTGCACCAGATCGGGGAAGAGCGCGTCGACGAACTCGCGGCGCGGGTTCTTCTGGCGCTCCGCGAGGGAAAGGTTCTCAGCGACCGTGAGCTTGGCGAAGACTTCGCGGTCTTCTGGCACGTACCCCACGCCGCGTTGCACGATGCGGTGGGTGGGCAGACCGTCGATGCGCTCGCCCGCCAGCGTGACCTCTCCGCGCCGGGAGATCAGACCCAGGATGCCGCGCAGCGTCGAGGTCTTGCCCACACCGTTGCGGCCCAGCACCGCCGTGATGCCGGTAGCGGGCACCGAGAACGTGACGTCCTCGACGACCTGCTGCCCGGCGATCGAGCAGCGCAGGCCGCGCACCTCGAGGATGTTCGAGTTCATGCGGCCGCTGTTCCGAGGTAGGCGCTCTGCACGAGCGGGTCGTTCATGATGTTCTGCGGTGTGTCGTAGGCGATGATGCTGCCGAAGTACATCACCGCGACCTTCTGCACGAGTCCCATGAGTACGTCGATGTGATGCTCCACCATCAGCACCGTGCAGCCGTTCTCGCGCTGCATGTCGCGGATGTTCTCGACCAACCCCGCGACATCGCCGGAGCCGACGCCGGCCATCGGCTCATCGAGGAGGACGATGCTCGCGTCGGCCACGAGCAGCACAGCGATCTCGAGCTTGCGCTTGTCGCCGTGAGAGATGTCGCCGGCCGCCGTGTCGAGCTTGTGGCTCAGGCCGACGGCCTCGAGCTTTGCGAGAGCGAGCTCGGTGGCAGCATCCGTTCGTCGTGGAAAACGCAGCAGCGAGTAGTCGCCGCCGAGCGAGACCTGAGCCGCGAGCCGCACGTTCTCCAGAACACTCAGCCTCGGAAAGAGGCTCGAGGTCTGGAACGTGCGTCCCAGTCCCGCCCGCGCCCGAGCGGGCACGGACGCCGAGGTGATGTCGTCGCCGTTCATCAGGACGCGTCCTGAGGTCGGCTTCATCAGGCCGGAGATCACGTTGAACAGCGTGGTCTTGCCGGCTCCGTTGGGTCCGATGACGCCGACGAGCGAGCCGGCGGCGACATCGAGTTCGACATCCTTGAGGATCGTCGCGCCGCCGATCTGCAGGCCGAGGCCTTCGATCCGGAGCGCGGACGGGACGGGGGTGCTCATCAGCCAGGTGCTACTCGGCGACTTCGGCGGGCGCGACCTCGTCGGCCGCAGCCGTGTCGACGAGCTCCGGGACGAACGTCCCGCCGTCGGCGACGAGCTTGACCTGGTACATCTCCTGGATGAGGGCGTGGTCGCCCTCGCGCACGGTCATCGCACCCTTCGGCCCATCGAATTCGAACCCCTCCAGCGCGGCGATCATCGCATCGACGTCGCCCTTGCCCTCCTGGATGGCGTGGACGATCATGATCGCCGCGTTGAAGCCGTCGGGGCTGAACAGGTCCGGGGTGGCGCCTGCCTCGTCGAGAAGGTCGATCATCGCGGTGTTGACCTCGTTCTCGTTGGCTCCGGGGAAGTAGTGGTTCAGGAAGCTGATCTTCTCGGATGCTTCGCCATACGCCCCGAAGGTCGCCGCGTCGCCGAGGCCGGTCACGACCGGAATCTCGTCGAGGACGCCCTGCTGGCTCATCGCCTGCCACATCGCACCGGAGGTCGCACCGGCCCACGCGACGAAGACCAGGTCGGGGTCGCCCGCCAGCACCTGCTGTGCGAACGGCGTGAACTCGGTCACGTCCTCAGCCACGAGGACCGAGTTCACGGTGGCGCCCTTGGCGCCGAGGATCGCCTTGACTGCCGCCTCGTTGCCCTGACCGAAGGCGCTGTTCTGCGCGAACACCGTGATGGTCTTGCCCTCGATGTCATCGAGGAAGGTGCCCGCGGTGGCGACATCCTGCGCGCTCTGGCGACCCGAGCGGAACGTGTACTCGTTCACGCCGGTGATCGCATCGGCCGCAGCCGGACCCGAGACGAACAGCACCTGGTTCTGGGCGGCCTGCTCCGCGACGGCCAGGGCGACACCCGAGGATGCGCTGCCGCCGATGATGTTGACGCCCGCGCCGATGAGCTCCTTGGCGGCGGTCACGGCCTTGTCGGGGTCGCCCGCATCGTCCTTGTACTCGACGGTGATGGCAGTGCCGTCGATCTCGCCCGTGCCGTCCGTCGCGTAATCCAGCCCGGCCTTGAACCCTTCGAGGTACTGCGCGCCGTAGCCGGCGAGGGGGCCGGTCTCGCTCGTGACGATGCCGACCGTGATCTCGGCCGGCCCGCTCGGCGTCTCCGACGCGTCGCCGGTGGGTGCCCCGGCCTGCGGCGCGCAAGCCGCCAGGACGAGCGCTGCCGTGGCGACCACGGAGCCCAGGAGCAACTTCTTCGTAACCCGCATGTGCGTGCCTTTCACCATTGGAAGTTTGCAACCTGAAAACTGATTCAGGTATTGCCAATGTAGGAATCGGGCACTGCGGTGTCAAGCTGAGTGACCGCGTCCCGCGTACTCGTTACCGATTCGCGATCATGGCCGCCGCGAGGCTCCGTCGGCGGCGAGATCAGGAGACTCGACCAGATCAGGAGAATGCGCTGCCGGATCATCCTGATCCCGCTGATTCTCCTGATCTCGCGAAGCTCACGCCGCCGTCAGCGCTTGCGCGCGGGCTTGTCCGCGCCGGCCTTCGGCGCGTCGACCGTCACGTCTAGAAGCTCCTGCCCCCGATCGGACGACCAGACGGCCGCGAGCCCCCTGTTGCCGTGCTGCGACGCACGGACTGCGCGCTCGTCCGCCCAGCCGTTGAGGCGATGACCGGCGTGCCCGCGCACGTGCTCGAACGCCACGTCGGGGAGCCCGGCGGCGCGGCGAGCGTCGCGAGCGCGCATCAGCTCGGCCAGGATGTCGGCGTTCTTCGTCGGCGCACCGGTGCTCGTCTTCCAGCCGCGACGCGCGTGCTTGTCCATCCAGGTCTGGTACGAGTTGATCGCATACATCGAGTCGGCCTGGATGCACAGGTCGGCGACATCCGCGTGATCGCGGATCGCATGCAGAACCGCCAGCAGCTCACCGATGTTGTTGGTGCCCGCGACCAGCGAGCCCGCCGCCCAGCGCCCGTCTTGCCCGACCCATGCCCACCCGGCGGGACCGGGATTGCGCATGCACGCACCGTCGGTCGCGACCGTGTAACGGCTCATGCTCCGACCTCCCGCGACCGCCTGGCAAGAACTGAAGGGCGGGCATGCCCCGATTCTGCACGCGCTCGGGCGAGTTGTCCAAAAGGGCTCAGCCTCAGAGCGCGCGTCTGAATCGAACGCTCAGTGAACCCACTCACGCATCGTTCGCAGCAGCCAAGGGCCGTGTTCCCGTTGCAATCCCCTACCGCGCAACTCGGTCACAGCGACCCTAATCAGCCCGTTAGCGGTCGTTGGGCGGTCCCTCGACGGGACAGTTGACCCGAGAACAGCAAATGCTCGGGATCTCTCGATGAGACTGCGGGGGTGTTCGTGCGGCGGCAGGCGTGAGTCAGAGCGTGGGACTTAGCGCGGGATAGTGGCTGTGGAGTATATCGGCGAGCGCTCGAGCTCGCGCCGACAATTCGACTTCGCCCGCCCAGGCGAGAACAACTGGTACCGGTGGCGGTGGCGGAACGACTTCCTTCTCGATGACCGGCAGCCCCTCGTAACTCTGCTTGTTGGCGGGGCGCTGCACGAGGATCGCATACGCGGAATCGGAGCGGGCGACGATTGATCGTGTCAGTTCAAAGGCATGAGTGGTGTGGCGGACGTACGGCGTAAGTCCGCGCGCTTCAAACATCGACATCGCATAGCGCGAGCTAGGCGTTTGGTCGAACAGCACCAAAGGTTGCGAGGCGAGCTCCTCGAGTGTGACCGTGTCGCCATCGCGAATCGCTAGCGGATGCTTTTCGCCGAACAGGGCATACCCGCATGCCTCGAAGAGCGCGAACCTATTGGTTGCGTGCAATCCACCGAGGTCGTACATCAGCGCGACGTCGATAGCTCCGGAATGCAACGCGTCCAGCAGTTCGTCCTGCGCGCCGACAGCGAAGTCGATGGTGACGCGCGGGTGCAGGTTCTCGTACTCTTCCAGCAGGCGCGGGAGCAGAGACGGCGCCAGAGTCACGAAGCAGCCCACGACCAAGGGCCCGACAAGTTCCTGGCCGTCTCCGCGAACGGCCCATCCGAGCTCGGCGACCTCGGACAGCAGTCGCTTGGCCCGGGTGAGCACCAGCCGACCAGCCGACGTCAGCGTGACGCCTTGCGCTCGACGGCGGATGCAGAGCTCGACCCCGAGCGCCCGCTCCAGTTCTGTGATGGAAGCCGAGATCGCCGATGGCGAGAACCGAAGACGATCCGCAGCACCCGAGATCGTTCCCACTTCTGCTGCAGCTACGAAGTGAGAGAGCTGGCGGAAAGTCAACTCGCCGCGCGCTACGCCGGCGCCGATGGCGTCCTCAAATGGCACTCTGCCAGTCTATCCACACCTGGACCGGGTTTCTTCGTCGAATTGTTGTGTTTGACCGACGTATGCAGCGCCCGGATAGTTGGCGTCAGCCCAGAACACAGATTCGGGCCTAGTTCAGAGTCCTCGACCGACGTATCGGGGCGGCGCCAGCTCAGGGACGAGCCGGTGCTTTGAGCATCGCGGAAACATGAGAGGCATTGTTCCCATGAAAATCACCACTGCTCGGCGACGAGCCATCGTCACGGTTGCATCGATCGGCATTGCTGCTCTGCTATTAACCGGCTGCGCCCGCGGGGCCGCCGAAGGGGCAGGTGAGGAGTCGCAGGCGCCCACGGCCTCTCCTGGCATCACCGACACCACGATCACCTTCGGCATCACGTCTCCGCTTACCGGCAACGCCGCGGGCGTGGGAAATTGCGCGGTGGACGGGGCCGTCGCGTACTTCGAAGCCAAGAACGCTGAGGGGGGTGTCGAGTTCGGTGATGGGAAGACGAGAACTGTCGAGTTGAAGACTTACGACGACGGCTATGACCCGCAGCGAGCGCTCGCCAACTTCCAGCAGATGGTCGCCGACGATGTGTTCGGAGCTGCCTTCAGCTTGGGCACACCCACGAATCGTGCATGGCGGGAAGCGGCCATCGCCGAAGAGTTTCCCCAAGTGCTGCTGCAGACCGGCGACCCGATCTTCAGCGATCGCGAGGAAAGCCCGTGGCAACTCGGCCTGCTGCCGATTTACCAGCAGGAGGGCGAGGCATTCGGAAAGCTTCTCGCTGACTCGACCGAAGACCACCGAGTCGCCGTCCTGTATCAGAACGATGACTTCGGGCGCGGATATGTGGAGGGGTTCAAGTCTGCCATCGAGGGAGCTGACAACGTCGAGATCGTGAAGGAGGTCGGCTACGAAGCGACCGCCACCGAGGTGTCAGCACAGATCACCGACCTTGCATCCACCGACGCAGACATCTTCTTCAACGCGATGTCATCCCTGGCGCCGCTGGTGATCGGCTCGCTGCAGCAGGCGGCCCAGGTCGGCTGGACCCCGAGCTGGTTCCTCCCTTCGACGTCCGCAAGCCCGGCGGCGTTCCTGACGCCGTCCGGCGTCGCCGACGCATTCCCCGCCATCTACACCACCGCCTCCTCCCAGAATGCAGGCTCCCCGGACTTCCAGGCGAGCGACGAAGGCAAAGTGTTCTTGGACGCGCTCGGCGAGTACACCAAGCAGGAAGGCGTGCCGGGTTTCCCGCAGTGCGTCTGGAGCTGGATCGGCGCCTCGGTCCTCGAACAGGCCTTCATCGGCATGGAGGAGCCGACGCGGGACAGCTTCATGGAGGCGCTGCGCTCCATCAACGGGTTCGAGGCGCCATTCCTCCTTCCCGGCGGCACCATCAACACCACCGTCGACGGGCTGCCGGCCATGGGAGGCCTCATCGTTCAGCAGTTCAACGGCACCGGGTTCACCCCCGTCGAAACACTGCAGTAGCAGTAGCTGAGTGAAGGGCGGGCCTCGGTGGCGTTGCCGCTCACGCGGCAGCACCATGGAGGCGTCTTCCCTGAAACCCCCGAGACAGTGCCGTTTCGAAGTCCGCCCCGTAGCGCTCAATCCAGGATGCCGATCAAAGGAGTGACAATGCCGTCTCACGCGGTGGACGACGTACAGCTGCGGCGCGAGAAATCGGCGTGGTGGCGGGCTGTCCTCGGAGAGTATCCGACGGGGGTGTGCCTGATCACATCGCGCGGGGGCGACGCGGAGCCCGCCGGGATGGTGGTCGGCAGCTTCGTCGCCGTCAGCGAGGAGCCTCCGCTCGTCGGCTTCTTCGCGGGCGTGCATTCGAGCACGCTGCCCACGATGATCGACAGCGGTCAGTTCAGCGTCAGTGTCCTGGCCGCCGAGCATGAGGCCGTGTGCCGAGCGTTCGCGCAGAAGTCACCGGACCGGTGGACGACGGCATCCTTCGTCGATTCACCGGCCGGTTCGCCGCGACTGTCGGATGCTGCCGTATGGTTCGACGCCACGATCGAGAGCGCGCAGACCCACGGTGATCACGTGTTCGTGATCGGTCGCGTTCAGGACTTCGGCGCGGACTCGGCACGGGCGGAGATGCCCCTGCTGTTTCGGCGAGCAGGCTATGGGTCGTTCGCCGCGCCGAGTGAGAGTTACAACTCGCGCGCCTTCATCGAGCGTCTGCGGTGGGCGTCCATGGCCGAGAGCGAGCTGGAGGCACTGGCGGATGAGCTGGATGTGGAGATCACGGTCAACACGCAGCTCGGGGACTCGGTGGTCACCCTCGCGTCCCTCGCACCGCACTCTCCGTTCGGTTCGTACGACAACGTCGGGGCATCACACCCCTGGGCCGCCCCGATCGCGTCTGTCTTTGCCGCCTGGGCGCCGGAAGCGAAGAGGCATGCGTGGGAGGAGGCGTCTCGTCACCTGACGGGCGCGGTCGATCGCGATCTCATCGAACGACAACTCAGCGGTGTCCGCGAGCGGGGCTACGCCATCGCCGGCGACCGCGCCATGACCGAACGGTTCATGCGGCTTATCCGCGGAACCCACACCGGCCGCGATTCATACGCACGGATGTGGGCCGACATCGCCACGATGCGCCGGCAGATCGAGACCGATGAGGGCTTCTCCTGGAACCAGGTGGTCGTTGTGCAGGTCCCGGTGTTCGGCGCCGACGGAGACGTCGTGCTGGCCCTGTATGCCATCGGGCTTCCTCGTCTGGCCGACCAGCAATCGTACGAACGCCTCGTCCGACGGATGCGGCGCGCCGCTGAGCGCATGTCCCAGCGAATCACCCGGGCGCAAGACAGGAACCACGGGCCGGGCTCTCCGGCATCGGACCGCCCAGTCCCCGCGGGCGGTACGCAGTACAGCGACCTCCCGGGCCAGTCCTCTCAGTGGGGATGGGGCTCGCTGTGATCGGCATCCATTCAGACCCAGCAACCCACGATACAAGTGCGCAAGTTGGGATGACTTGCACTAGTCAGCCGTGGTTTCACCTCGAATGTGTGAAGTTGACCGCTGCGGTGACCACTGCGAGCATCGGAGGAAGAGATCGCGGCACCGACGCACGATCAGAAAGTCACCGAGGTCACGCCGGAGCAAACGCTTCACGAGCTGCTGACATCACCAGCCGAGCTGGCGCCCACGCATGTACGCGGTCGTCCACACGACGCTATTCGGCGTGCTCGGAGACGCGAGAAGGAATAGAGAGATGACCATCACCGATTCGAACTTCGACATCCTCGACATCGACCGGCTCGAGAACCCGGCGTCGCCGCCCGATCCGAACATGAGGTCCGAGGACGTCCTGGCAGCGGCGCGCGACCTCGTGCCGCTGCTGCGTGAGCATGCCGTCGACACCGACGCCAGCCGTCGCATCCCGGGAGTCGTCTACCGCGCCGTGCAGGATGCAGGTCTCCTGCACATCCTCAAGCCGAAGAAGTTCGGAGGCCTGGAACTGAGCGAGCACGACCACGCAATGGTAACTATGACGCTCGCGCAGGGGTGCGCCTCGACCGCGTGGGTGTTCTCCATTCTCAGCTCGGACAACATGGCGATCCTCGCCTACCCGGAAAACGTGCAAGAGGAGATCTGGGGGGATGACACCTATCGAACGCTCGCAGGCAACACGAACCTCAACCTGAAGGCGACGGCGGAGCGCGTCGACGGCGGCTACCTCCTGAGCGGGGCCTGGGGGTTCTGCAGCGGTTCGGATTTCTCGGAATGGCTGATCTTCAACGCCCCCGTCGGCGAGGAGAAGGAAGGCTATATGTTCCTCGTCCCACGCGAGGAGGCGCTCACCATCGACGACTGGACGCCCACGGGGCTCCGCGGAACGGGGAGTCGCACCAAGTCTGTCGAGAATGTCTTCGTGCCCGAGCACCGGGCCCAACTCACGAAAGACACCGTGTTCAAGCTGCAGGAGCGTCGCAAGCTGCACCCGACCTTCGACGCCATGTACGCGCCGTGGCCCTCGCACGGCCGCTTCCCGTTCTCGTCAGTCGCGGTGGGCGCCGCCCTGGGCGCAGTGCGGCATTTCGCGCAGACGGGCGCGTCGAACACGCGCGTAGCGAACGCGCTCGGCGGCGAGGTGCGCCTCATCGACCAGGATTATGTGGCAACGGAGTTCACCGACGCGGCAGGTGATGCCGATGTGGCCCGCCTCATCGTCCAATCTCGCAGTCGCCTCTCTGCCGAGCGCTCGGCCCGTCACGACGTCCCCACCGAGCACGAGATCGCCTCGGAACAGCGCGACAACGCGTTGGCCGTCCGGGCAGCCCTCCGGTCGGTGAATCGCATCCACGCGTTGACGGGCGCGAAGGCTGGTTTCCCGAACCACCCGGTGTCACGTGCGAAGCGCGACGCCGAGATGGCCCACGCCCACGTGACCCTCAACTGGCGACAGGCGGCGGTGCGTTACCTCGCCGCCGCCGTCGAAGGGTAACCGTCCTCAGATCACCGAGCGGTTCCCAACTGCGGTTGAGTATGCAACTTCGGGTCGTCTCCAAGATCAGCTCCTCACCTTCGGAGGCCGACGAATGAGCACCCCGACACCCGACGCCGAGCCGTCGCCGCCGACCGACGCCGAGCGCGAGCAATTCGAGCGAGCGTGGACTTACTCACAGCAAGCCGACGCACAGATGCCCGAGACCACAGCCAGCACCGAGGCCGACCGATGAGCACCCCGGTGAGCAAGCCCGGCCGGCATGAGATCACCGTGCAGCCCGTTGGATCGACGGAGTAGCAGCCGCCGATCCTGAGAGTTTCCACGTCTCGTGAGAGAGGCCCCTCCCCGGTAGTAGACGGGAACGGGACTCAGTCGATTCTGCGGCGTACTTCCGCGGGACTTGTCGGTGCACCCCCAGGGACTTGAACCCTGAACCCACTGATTAAGAGTCAGTTGCTCTGCCGATTGAGCTAGAGGTGCATGGTTCACCGGGGCGAACCGAGGGTCAACATTACCATCACGATTGCAACACTCGGAAATCGGCCAGGTGCCGCCGGTTATCCTGGAAAGCGTGACCTCCCCCTCCTCACCGGTGTCTTTTCGCACGCCTTTCGAAGGGGATCTCCAGCCCGAGCTGACGCTCGCTCTTCGACTCGCGGATGCCGCGGATGCGGCATCCATGGCCCGCTTCGACGCGTCCGATCTGGACGTTCAGCTGAAGGCGGATGCTTCGCACGTCACCGAAGCCGACCTGGCGACCGAGCGCGCGATCCGCGCGATTCTCGAGGTCGAACGCCCGGACGACGGCGTGTTCGGCGAGGAGTTCGGTGTGACCGGCGACGCCGCGCGCCAGTGGATCATCGACCCGATCGACGGTACGGCGAACTACCTCAAGGGCATCCCGATGTGGACGACGCTCATCGCACTCGCCATCGGTGGGGTTCCGCGCGTCGGCGTCGCCAGTCAGCCCGCGATCGGCCGACGCTGGTGGGCCGCGACCGGCCTCGGCGCGTGGACGAACACGCCCGACGGCACGCCCCAGCGGCTCGCCGTGTCATCCATCGACGCGATCGCCGACGCGAGCGTCAGCTTCCAGAGCATCCGCCAGTGGGACGAAGTGGGACAGCTCGACGCGCTCACCCGGCTGTCGCGTATGGTGTGGCGCGACCGCGGCTATGGCGACACCTGGCCGTACATGCTGCTCGCCGAGGGCAGGCTCGAGTTCGTCGCGGAGTTCGGCGTGAAGGAGTACGACGTCGCCGCGCTCGTGCCGATCATCACCGAAGCCGGCGGCCGTTTCACGTCGTTCGAGGGCATCGACTCGATCGCCGACCGCTCGTCGCTGGCCACCAACGGCCTCCTGCACTCCGCCTTCCTCGACCTCCTGCATGCCGACGCCCGCTCGGAGGCCGCACGATGACACGCTTCCCGTCCGTTCTCGGAGCGTCCCTCCTGCTCGCTGCGACGATGCTCGCCGCTACCGCCTGCGCGAGCACGTCCGGTGGCTCCCCCGATGGGGCCGCCAGTCCGACGCCTGCTCCGACCTCGCCCTCGCCGACGCCGCTCGAGACGACGAGCGGCGAGCCCGCCGCCGAGCCCGAGTGCGAGACGATCATTCCGGCTCAGACCGTCGAGGACTTCGCGGACGTCGGCTGGACGAGCCGTGCCGAACCGTTCCGGGCCGGCGAGATGGAGATCCCCGACGGCATCCAGTGCATCTGGGGCGACTTCTCCACGGCGACCGATCACGTGCAGATCTTCGGCTGGGCGCCCATCTCCGAAAGAGATGCCGCCGACGTGCAGGAGCATCTGCTCGAGGTGGGCTGGCACAAGGAGAATACCGCCAACGGCGTGATCGTCACCGAGAGTTCCGAGACGACCGTCGCGACCGACGCTGAAGGCTACGGGCTCACGTACCTGTTCGGCGACGGCTGGGTGAAGTACGCCGACACCAAGCAGGGTCTGCTGCTCGTGGTGTGGCCCCCGGCCTGACCCGGAGACCAGACGCCGCAAGACTCACAGAAAGCTGAGCTCGCCCCGTACGATCGAGTCGCCGGAGTGATCGGGGTTGCCGTCCACCGGCTCCTGCGACACGTCGACCAGCACGTAGTCGCGCAGGTCGACGTCGGCCGGGATGGCGAACGTCTGCTCGCGCCCGTCGATCAGCCCGAGACTGACCAGCGCCGACGCGTCGGCGGTGATCAGCCACACTTCGCGGACCGTGTCGGGAGCAGCATCCGCCGACAGTCGAAGTCGCAGCTCGAGTGACCCGTCGGAGCGCTCCTCGACGATCGCCGTGCCCTCCGCGTCGGGGTGCTCGGGGAAGGCCGCCAGCGTCGCCTCGGCGACCTCTGTCAGCGACACCCGCTGCGTGATCGCCCAGACACCGAGTCCGATGCCGGCGAGCAGAACGAAGGATGCCGCGAGCGCCCAGATCCGCAACGCGGTGCGCTTCGGCCGCACGGCTGTCTCGGCGGTCGGCGCCGCCGCGGCGGCCGGCGCCGCCTCGGCCACGTCCGTCTTGGCAGCCGTGGAGCCCAGCGACAGTTCGGCCGCAATCCGCTCCCACACCGCCTCGGGAGGACTCTCGAGTTCGCCGACGTCGAAGCTGGCGCGGCCCGCGACGGCCGCGTGGCGCAGCGCCGCGAGTTCGTCGACGCACACCGCGCAGTCGGCCAGATGCCCGGACTCCTCGGGCGTTGCGCCCGGCTCGCCCAGCGCGAACAGCGCGAGCCTCTCGGGATCAATGTGCGGCATGTGTCACCTCCAGTCGCGTGCGCATGCGGTCCAGACTTCGTCGGATGTGGCTTTTCACGGTACCCAGCGGCATGTCGAGCCTTCGCGAGATCTCCTGGTGCGTGAGGTCGTCGAAGAACGCGAGCCGCATGACGCGCCGCGCATCCGGCTCCAGCCGCTCGATCTCCTGCGCCACGAGCAGGGTCTCCCCGAGGTCGACTTCGGGCGTGACGAGGTCGTCGGGTCGCGTCACGCGCTGCAGCTGCTCGTGCAGTGCCCGAATCCGCCGGCGAGCCTCGTGGGTATCGGCGATGCGGCGCTTCGCGATCGCAACCAGCCACGTCGAGAGCCGGGCCCGTGAGGGGTCGAAGGATGCGCGGGAGGTCCACGCCGAGACGAACGTCTTCTGCGTCACGTCCTCGGCGTCGGTGCGGTCGCCGAGCGATCGCAGCGCGAGGGTGAAGACGACGGGCGACCAGCGGCGGTAGACGTGCTCGAGGGCACGCTCGTCGCCGGCGATGAAGCGCGCGTCCCAGGCCGCTTCGGCGTCGATGTCCGACGCGCCAGGCTCCCCTCGACTCACGAGCTCATCCCGTTCTCCTAGGTGCGGGGGTCCGCTACGACGACGACGTTGTCGGCGTAGCGGCCGGTTGTGCTGTCGAAGGCTCCCCCGCAGGTGATCAGCACCAGCGCCCTGGTGCCCGCACGAGCGAAGATATCCTCAGTCGGCAGCTCCTGCTTGGGATAGTACGTCACCGACACGACTCCGTACGCGGCCGTCGAACCGTCGTCAGCGACGACGGTCACCTCGGTGTCGGGAGACAGGTCGCGCAGCTGCGCGAACGGCCCGATCGGGTACTCGGGTGCGTCGATGTGCGCGGAGATCACCGTGTTGCCATCGGGACTCCACGGGTCGGGGCCGAACCGATACCAGCCCGCAATCGCTGGGTTCGGCGGCAACTCCATGAAACCGCCCGGTTCGACCCCGACCGGGACCACCTCCATGTCGATCCCGGCGGCGGCGATCTGCACCCGCACAGGGGGCAGAGCCGCACGCACCGGCTGCACGGTGCTCGATACGACGGGGACGTCGCGAGCAGGCGTCGGTGCCGCAGATGGGACCGCGGAGGTGGAGGGGGCGCCCGCCCCGTTGGGGGCCGGGGCGGGCGCGCACGCCGTGAGAGCGACGATCAGCACCAGGGGTGCCATCCTGCGTATCGTCACGTCGAGCTCTCTCGGTGGGGGTTGCGTCAGGCGTCGATCTTGGCTGCCCGCGACCGGCGGGCGACGACGACACCGACGGATGCCGCGGCCGCGGCGAACGCGAATCCGATGATCCAGAACGCCTGGTTCATCGCGTCACGCTCCGCCGCGTAACCGGCCGTGCCGGAGGGCACTCCACCGGGTGCGGTGTGGCCGACGGTCACCGTCTGCACCGCGAGGGCGAGGTTCCCGTCTGCGGCACTGCCCCACGCGTACACGATCGTCAGCACGCCGTCCTGGATGGCGACATCCGCCGGTCCGATCACGGGCTCGGTGGTGCCGGCAAGAGCGACGGCGGCCGAGATGGTTCCGACCGGAAGGTCGAGCCTCGCCTCGTCCGGGTTGACCAGGCCTTGGATCACCGGCGCTCCGCCCGCGAGGACGTCGACCGCCGGCGCGGCGGCGACGTGGCGCACCGTCAGGCGCCCCTGGCCGGCCGCAGTGGTCGCGATGTCATTCGTGAAGAGGTTGAGCGCCGGAGCGCCTGCCTCGTCGAGGTTGGCCGTGGCCGTGTAGCTCTTGCCGGCCTCGAGCGTCAGGGTCGCGGGCCCGAGGATCGGGGCGCTGTCGTCCGCGGCATCCGTCGCCGTGAGAGCGACCGCGTAGTCGCCCGCGGGTAGGTCCAGCGGTCCGGCGAGGTCACCGGGCTGGAAGTCGTCCAGTGTGAGCTCGCCGTTCACGTAGACATCGACAGGGGTATCGGGGATGCCGTGGAGCACCGAGAGGTCGGCGGTGGTTGGGGAGATGGCCTGGGCGGGAGCGATGAAACCCGCCGCGAGAGCGAAGCCGGCTACCACGCCGGCTGCGATTGTCTTGCGCACGTTGTCCTCCTTGACGGGCGGCTCGTTCCGCCCTGCAAGAAGTCCTTCCGGCCGAGCATGCGCGTTGGATGCACACGCATGAGAAGTTTTCTCGAAGTGCAACGTCAGCGCGCGTCGACGACGGTGACGCCCAGCCATTCCCCCAGCTCGGCGATCTCGGCTCGCACCATCTCGTCTTCTTCGGGCTCGAACGGCAGGAACTCGTGCACGGCGTTCACCTGCAGCACCTCGCGCGCCCTGTCGACCTCGGCGTCCAGCATCCCGACGAATCGATCGCCCATCAGGATGGGGTGTGCGAAGAAGCCGTATCGGCGCTGGGGCTTCGGCTTGAACTGCTCGAGCACGTACTCGAACTCGAAGATCTCCTTGAGGCGCGGCCGGTCGAACAGCATGCTGTCGTACGGGTTGAGGAAGGCGACGCGGCCGCCGTCGTCTTCGTCCAGCGTTGCGATCGCCTCGGGGTCGACGCGGAACTTCCATCTGCTGCCTTCGACGGTCGCGGCTTCGCCCGAGTTGCCGACGCGATTCCACCAGCGGTCTCCCTCCTTCGCGATGCCGGCGGCTTGAAGGGTGCGTTGGTGCAGGAGCTGCTTCGCCTCCTCCTCGTCGTGCTCCGGCAGGTCGCTGGGGTAGACGCGCTCGGCGAGGTCCCATCGGCGATGACGGCCTTCGCGGCCGACGATCGCGACCTGGCCCTGGCGCAGCAGGAAGTCGAGCATGACCGGCACCTGGTTGGATCCCGACCAGCCGTCCGGTGCGCGACTGACCTGTGCGGTGTCGGGGATGTCTGCGGCCAGCAGCGGACCCTCCGCGCGGAGTCGCGCGAGCACGTCGTCGCGGAATCGCGCGTTGGCGTCGAGCCACTGGCGCGTGCTCTCGCGTTGCGGCCAGCGCCGCATCGCCGGGAGCATCAGCGGCAGCAGGCTCATCGGCCGGAACGCACCGTCGAACTCGAACAGGAGCCGATCGATCTCGACCGCCTTGACGAGCTGACCGCCCTCGTACGACCACCCGATCCGCGACCACAGCACGGTCTGCTCGCAGGGCGCGATCGTGGCGGTGGGGTCGATCTTGACGTACCCGAGCTGCTCGGCGACCTCGACGACGTCGCCCGGGCGCTCGGCGTCGAGCAGCTGCGCGCGCACCGCGAGGCGGCGAGCCTGGTCGCGTGTGAGCGGGTGGGTCACCGTTCGAGGGTAGCGGCGGCGCGTTGACGTGGCTCCGCGCGCGAGCTACTCCGAGGTGTCCGAGATCTCGCCTGCCGCGATGGCGTCGGCGTATTTGCGGATATCCGGCCCGGGTTCGTAGTCGATGAACCGGTCCTTCAGGTGCGCGTTCAGCTCGGCGAATGCTTCATCCGACGAGACACCGTCGTTGGAGCGGGCGATGTCAAGCACCGCTTCCCTGAGCACACGGTCGGCATCCTCGAGGATCTTCGCTCGCGCCGGCTCGTTCCATTGGATTTCGGAGGCTTCCATGCGGCTGACACTATGACGCGCGTTTCTCGGACGTGGGGGGTTGATCGGAGCGATGCGTTGTGCGTCGGGTCGCCGAACGTGGCGTGGATCAGTGCGCGCATCGACTGGGAGACCCGATCAGCCGCCGCCGTTCGGCAACCGAACACGTACACGCTCGCGCCGCGCCGCCCCGCTCGATAGCGTCAGAGCGCAAGGCCAGCGCGCCGGCCGGGAGGAATGCCAGTGACGGATCACTTCGACACGATCGTCGTCGGCGCGGGCGTGGCGGGCCTGACCGCGGCTCACCTGCTGGCCGATGCGGGCAAAGACGTCGTCGTGCTCGAGGCCCGCGACCGCGTGGGCGGCCGGATCGTTACGGACCGCCGCCACGGCCTCGCCACCGACCTCGGCGCATCCTGGATCCACGGCATCACCGACTCCCCCGTCGCCGCCGCGGCCGACGCGTTCGGCATGCAGATGGTCGAGTTCACCGTCGGCGGCTACCAGCCCGACAGTCGCCCGATCGCCTACTACGGTCCCGACGGCAGACGACTCTCGGATGCCGCCGCCCGAAGCTTCATCGACGACATCAATGCGGTCGATGCCACGCTCCTCGAAGTAGTCGCCGCATCGGGACCGGACGCCTCCTACCGCGACGTCGCCGATGAGGCGATCGCGCGCTATGGCTGGGACGAGGACCGCGCGCAGCGCGTCCGCGAATATCTCGAGCACCGGTCGGAGGAGCAGTACGGCGCGTGGATAGAAGATCTCGCGGCACACGGGCTCGACGACGATTCCGTCGAGGGCGACGAGGTGGTGTTTCCGAACGGCTACGACCGCCTGCCGTCACGTATGGCGGAGGGCCTCGACATCCGTCTCACCCATGTCGTGACGCAGGTGCGATGGTCAGCGGACGGCGTCGCCGTGACGACCGACCGCGGCACGCTCACCGCCGACACCGCCGTCGTCACGGTGCCGGTCGGCGTGCTGCAGTCGGACGACTTCGTGGTCGTGCCGCCGCTGCCCGAGCCCGTCGCCGGCGCCCTGAGCCGGCTGAAAATGAACGCGTTCGAGAAGATCTTCCTGCGGTTCCCGACGAGATTCTGGGACGACGGCGTCTACGCGATCCGCCAGCAGGGCCCAGAGAGCCGCTGGTGGCACTCCTGGTACGACCTCACCGCGCTGCATGGCACGCCCACCCTGCTGACCTTCGCCGCCGGACCCGCGGCGGGAGAGACCCGCGACTGGACCGAGAAGGAGATCGTCGATTCGGTCCTCACTCAGCTGCGGCGCCTGTACGGCGACCGGGTCGAGAAGCCCACGCACGTCCACGTCACCGACTGGCAGGACGACCCCTTCAGTCACGGCTCCTACGCGTACATGAAAGTGGGCTCGACCACGGCAGATCACGACATCCTCGCCACGCCCGTCGGCGGCGTTCTCCACCTGGCCGGCGAGGCGACCTGGACCGACGACCCCGCGACGGTCACCGCCGCGCTGCACTCGGGTCACCGGGCGGCGCAGAACATCCTCCAGCGGGCGATCCCGATCGATGAGGTGTGGGCCGACCGCTGAGGCCGACTCTTGTGGTGCCGGCTCGCCGAGCAGAACCGTAGCGGCCCCGGCCACGCGGGTGGTAACTTGCGGCGCAACCGCCCGAGAGGGGATCTCGCATGGCGATCGAGATGACGCAGGGTGCACCGTGGACGCGCAAGCACGACGACCCTCGAACGAGCTTTCTTCCGGCAACGGAGCGCATCCTCTATCCCACGGCCCTCGTCGACCTGATCGAGATCTGCAGCGACGCGAGCCTGGGCCGGCTTCGTGCGGCAGGCAGTCATTGGGCACTGTCGGAGGCCGCCCTGAGCGACGAGACCTTCGTCGAGACGCATGACTACTGGAACATGCGGCAGGCAATGGGTCGCACGCTCAAAGACGTCGTGCCGCACTGCCTGCACCCAGAACTTCTCTCGCGCATGAGCGACCCGAGCTTCGCGCGGAATCACGGGTCGCTCATCCACATCGAGGCGGGCAAGCGCGTGTACCAGCTGTACGCCGAGCTCGACCAGACCGATCCGCTGGACACCCAACCACTCGACGGCGTGATGACGCTCGGCGCCTTCATGCTCGACCGCTACGGAACCGATGCGTACGCCGGGCCGTGGGGGCTCGAGACCGCAGGCAACGCGGGCGGGCAGACTTTCGTCGGCGCGTTCTCGACAGGCACCCACGGCGGCGATTTCGACTGCGGACCGCTCGCCGACTCCGTGGTCGCGATCCACCTGGTCGCGGACGGCGGAAAGCATTACTGGATCGAGTCGTCCGACGAGCGCTACTACCCGCAGCTGACGGACGACGGCCTGCTTCAGGATCTCTACGGTCGTGATGAGTTCGGCGGGCCCGACAACTTCGAGATCATCCGCACCTCCGACGACGCGGTCTTCCGCTCGGTCCTGGTCTCTGCCGGACGCTTCGGCATCATCTACTCCGTCGTCGCGCGGGCGATTCCGCAGTACGCCCGCTGGGAGCGTCGGCGCCTGCACGTGTGGCAGGACTTCAAACATCAGATCCTCGACCACAACAGCCCGCTCTACACGGATGCCGCCATCCAGGCCGGCGGACCTGCTCCGTCGACGCCCGTCACGGGCCCGCAGCGATTCCTGCAGGTCGCGGTCTGCCTCACCCCGCACCTCAACTTCCAGCGCAACCTCGCGGGCATCACGAAGCAGTGGCCGATCGAGCTGGAGGACGTCCCGCCGGGACGCGCCGAGCGGGTGGGCGACATCGAGGTCAGGTTCGATCCGCGCCTCCAGGCCCCGCGCTTCTCGAACGCCGGCCGCAACTTCAGCTACCGATACGATCCCGACGATCCGCTGAGCGGCGAGGACGATCCCGATCCGATCGCCCTCGCGTGTTCGCACGGCAGCTTCCTCGCCGGCATCATCACCGCCGCCATCAAGGAGATCGAAGACTTCATCGAGTCGGATGGAGACGTCGTCGGGGCGGGCATCTTGGGCGTCGTGGCGCTGGGCGGAGGGGGGCTGCTCCTCCTCATTCCCGCTCTCCTGGCGATTCTGCTGATCCTGCGCGAGCTGCTCGAGCACTTCAACGCCGATGATCGCTTCGGCGAGCACATGGAGAACATCAAGAACGAACTGCTCGACCCGAACGAGACTGACCCCGCCACGCGTGCCGCGGGGCTCTTCGCCTGGCAGCTCATCGTCTACCTGGGCTTCCAGGCACAGCAGAGCGATCGCGACTACGAGGCGATCGGATATGCCGTCACCGACCAGAAGGACTACCGCAACATCAGCTGCGAGGTGAACGTCGACTCGGTGGAGGTCTTCTTCAACTCCCTCGACCACCGGTTGATCACGTTCGTCGATGCCCTCCTCGCCTACGAGATCAAGCAGGAGCTGCAGGGCAAGGCGTGCGTCGGCTACGCCTCCCTTCGCTTCATGGGCAGGACGCGGGCACGACTCGGCATGCAGCGGCACGGCATCACCTGCTCGGTCGAGGTCGCCTGCCTGAAAGACGTGAGCGGCGGTCAGGAGATGGTGGATTACGCGGCCAAGCTCGCGTTGAATCCGAACATCGGCGGCATCCTGCACTGGGGGCAGCACAACGATGCGACGGCGGCCGACATCGAGCGGCTCTTCGGCAATGCGTCGAGTCCGACGAACGGCGACCTCGGCGCGTGGCGCTCGGCGCTCGCATCGGTGACGGCCGGCGGCGGTCTCGATCGGTTCAGCAGCGAGTTCACCCGCGCCCGAGGGCTGGAACCGTGAGCGGGGAGGCGTGATGGCCGAGACGTTCTACGGACCGTGGCGAGTCGTGCTGATGAGCGCTAACTCCCATTTCGCGCAGCAGCTGGTGATCATGAACTCCGACAACGCCGACGGCGAGTACGACATCGGGTTCGGAGTCGCCCTGAACGTCGAGGTGCAGGGCGAGCAGTGGCAGCTGCAGACGCAGTTCTTCCCGTTCGGCGGACCCGCGTGGAAGAACGGTGCGATGCGCGCAGTCAGCCGCTTCGACCGCGATCAGGGTCTGCTCGTTCAGGTCGATGCCGCGGCGCGACCGCCGGGTGGCGCGGCGGCGACGTTCAACAACGCGTCGCTCTTGTGCCGGAGTCTCGATCCGGAGACGAACCCGCTCGCGGGCGGTATCCCACCCAACTTCACCATTCCCGAGGAGTGACTCGACCTGTCGCACGCGCGGGTGCGCGATCGATCGCGCGGCGGGGACGTGCGATCAGGGGATGCGCGATCAGAACGGTGGATGGTTACTCGCATGGACGCCGGCGGTGTCACCCGACACGGTGAAGACAGGAACCCGGCGCTCGGGTTCGACGACGTATCTTCGGCCAGTCGGTGAGGTCCATTCGACGGCGCCTCCGCTCCCGGGGAGTTGTCTCAGAGACCACCCGCCGTGGTGTTTCACCTTGTGATGGCCCTTGCAGAGAGGCGCGAGGTTCTCGAGCGCGGTGTCGCCGCCATACTCCCAGGCGATCGTGTGGTCCACCTCGCACCGCGATGCCGGCATCCCGCAGCCCGGGCCCATGCACCGGTCGGCGCGCCACTTCGCGAGTCGCTTGAGCGATGCGGGCGGCGAGTACTGTGTGCGTCCGACTGAAAGGACCATGCCCGTCCCAGGGTGCGTGAGCACCCGCATCCAGCCCGCGTCGCCTCCGCAGAGTTCCCGCGCCTTGGCGATGGGAATCGGGCCGACTCCCTCGACCGTCGCCGGGTCGCTGCCCGCCGCTGCGACGTCCGCATCGGTCTCTTCGCGCAGCGCGAGGACAGGAACGGTCACCACGACGGTGGCGCGGATGCCGCGTGCCTCAGTCGGATGCGCCGTCGTAGTCCCCTCAATCAGCAGGTCTGCCATGACGTCTGCACGGATCTGATCAAGGGTGCGGGTCTCCCCGTCCTGCGCCAGGATCGTCTTCGCGATCGCTGTCGCCCGCCCGTACGCCGCGTGCGCCTCGACCGCGGGCCCGAGATGATGCGTCCACGCCATCCCATCCCCGACCGGCTCGACGCACACCCGGCGGTGTGCCAGCGCGGCCTCGTGCCGCTCGGCGAGAGTGACCACCCGGGCGGAATCGATCAGCTTTCGGAGCGACCGGCGGAACTCCCCCGCCGGCTGCGCCTCGGCCAGCGCCAGCGCGCGATCGAACAGTTCCGTCCTCAGGTCGGGCTCCATCTCGTCGAGACCGCCGACGAGGATCTCCGCGTGCCGCTCGGTGATCCGCGCGCGCTCCAGAGCGCGCAGGGCCGACGGGTAACGTTGTACCAGCGCCTCCGCGAGTGCGATCAGGTTGCCCGCCGCGTGCTCGGTGATCCGCATCGCCGCGGCCACTTCGAGCCGAAGTCCTCGCATCACCACGTCGGTGAAGTGCCGCCCCGCCACCTCGGCGTCGGCCAGATGAGCCAGCCGAAGCTCGTCGATCTGCTCCAGAGTCTCGGCCGCGTACATCGCCATGGTGGCCGCAAGATCGACCACGACGTCGAGTCGGCCGGGACGCGGTGCGGTTGCCGCTGACGGGGCTTCGAGCATGGTCCAAGTTTAGTAGATACGTACGACACTCGCCCGGTGTCGCACAGCGATCGGGCGTCCTCTCGCCATGGTCAACCGGGTGGTGTCGCGCGCGCGGGGCGCTGGGCTCAAGAAGGGAGTCGGATGCCGGAGGACTCTAGTTCGAGCGCAGCCAGTCTCCGCATGACCGTGTCGTCTCCGCGGCGCCACGCGCCCATGGCATCGAGATCGACCTGCGCGATCGTGGTGATGTTCTGATTGGCAAGGGCACGCAGGGCGAGAAGATCGATTCCGGCGCCGGCGCGCACGAGTGCTTTCGCGCGACCAGCGCGGCGTGCGAAACGAACTCGAGGCATCAGCCAGACCACGAGGATCATGAGGATGGGCAGAACTGCGACGCCGACCCCGAGGGTCAGTGCGAGCTGATGAGTCAGCTCCTGCTGACTCTGACCGGCCTCCTCGAGAGCGCCGCCCGCACCACTCGCACCTTCGAACGGCACCCGAATGGCCGAGCCGATGATCGGGACGCCGCCTAAGGTGTCCCCGACCTCGGTCATGGTTTCGCGGAGGCCCGCTCCCGCGCTTTCCATCTTCTCGCCGAACGTTGCAAGCTCGGCGAGGAGACCGTAGATCGTCGCTCCGAACCACACCCACCCGGCGATGAACGCGAGAGAGATGACGTCAGCGAGAATCTGTCGCGTTCTACGAGGCCCGAAGTCTGAATACAGTTTCACGGGCCCACGATTTCACGGAGCGAGAGCAATGCCTCGCTGGTAGGGTTTTCGGCTCGCCGACGGCGGAGCCGCACCTTCAGCGCGACGCGTGCGCGGCCGGCTCACCCTGCGGTGCGGCGACGAAGCGACGTGGCGACAGCAGTGCACGAAAAAAGACCCAGCCCCCGCGAATCAACGCGGGAGCTGGGCCCGAATCACGTGACAGCGGATTGGTGGAGATGGGGGGAATCGAACCCCCGTCCATCGCTGTGTCTCTGCGCCTTCTACGGGCGTAGCCTGTGCTGACGTTCTGCTCGGCCCCGACCTTTGCCACAGGCATCTAGGTCGACAGGCCCAGTCTGGAAAGAGTCCCGAGAGACGTCCAAGACGCCGTCTCTCAGCAAGTCCCCTAGATGACGCGAGGGTCCGTAGCGGGAACGCCTACGGTCTCACGGAGTTCAGGCTCGCTTATGCAGCGAGGGCGAACTCATTGCGATTTGCATCGGCAATTATGTTTTTGCAGAGATCGTTTTCGAGATAACCCTGCATCCTCGGCCCGCTTCTCGCAGGAGCTCAGGCGATGTCGAAACCGATCATCCCCATGAACCCTCGTTGCAGAGGGCCGCTGTCACGCGCTGTGGAGTTGTCAAGCACTCGGCTCCTGAAGAGCCCAGCGTTACAGTCTACAACGGTTCGACTGAGCGGGCCATTCCGCGGGCGGAGGCCTAGCGTCGCTGAACGACCGACGCTCGACAACCGGGAAGCGGCGCCCGCGTAGAGTCTCAGCCATGAGCGAAGTCACCATCACCGTCCGCGGCGAACACGAGACGCGAGTCGCCCCGGAAGAAGCAGTCGCCCACGTCACGGTTCGCGCCGAGGGACGGGAGCGCGGTCCCGTCGTCGAGCGGATCGCCGGATTGGCCGCACCCCTTCGCGACGACCTGGCCGCCCGCAAGGATGCCGGTGGAGTGAGTGAATGGTCCAGCCAGCGCGTCTCTGTCTGGGCCAACCGGCCGTGGAACAGCGAGGGCAAGCAGCTCGCGCTCGTGCACTACGCCTCGGTGGAGATCACCGCGACGTTCACGGACTTCGCGGCACTGTCCTGGTGGGTCAGCGACGCGGCGGAGCGCGATGGCGTTCAGGTGGACGGCGTGACGTGGCGCCTCACCCCGGCCACAGCGAAGGCAACCGAGGCCAAGGTGGCGGCGCACGCCGTGAAGGTCGCCGTCGACCGCGCCACCGCGTACGCGGGAGCGATCGGGCTCGCGACGCTCACGCCGCTGGAGATAGCCGATCTCGGACTTCTCACCCGCGCGCCGGAACCCGCTCCGCCGGCCCCCAAGATGATGCGCGCGATGGCGATGGGCGTGATGGATGCCGCGGGCGGAGCACCCGCGGTCGAGTTCCAGCCGGAGGACATCGTGGTGACTGCCGCCGTCGAGGCGCGCTTCGCCGCCAGCTGAACCCGGCATGTCCTCCGCACCGCTTCCCGCCGCAGTCGAACCGCGCCCGGGAGTCGCCGACCGCGTATCGCGCATGATCCAGCTGCCCACGGTCAGCGCCGAGCTGGACGTTCGCGGACCGCAGCCGTTCGAGGACTTCGTCTTGCTCCTCGCCGAGCTCTACCCGCGCGCGCACGAGCACCTGGAGCTCGAGCGCATCACCGACTTCGGCCTGCTGTTCCGGTGGGCCGGGGCTGCGGCATCCGAAGCGCCTGTGATCTTGATGGCCCACTACGACGTGGTGCCGGTCGACGAGAGCGACGCCTGGACGTGTCCGCCGTTCGACGGGCGCATCGCGGACGGCTGGGTGCACGGGCGGGGCGCGCTGGACGACAAGGGGCCGCTCGCGGTCATCCTGGAGGCGGTCGAGAACCTGCTCGCGGTCGGGTTCACGCCGGCGCGGGACGTGTATCTCTCGTTCGGCGGCAACGAGGAGACGTACGGAGCGGCGGCGTCCACCATCGCGACGACGCTTCGAGAGCGCGGCACGGTGCCGTGGCTCGTGCTCGATGAGGGCGGCGCCGTCGTGGACGCCCCGCTCCCGTTCGCACTCGGGGATGCCGCGATGATCGGCGTCGGCGAGAAGGGCGTGCTGACCCTGCGTCTGACGGCTCGCGGCGACGGCGGACACGCGTCCGCTCCCCCGCGGATCACCGCCGTGGGGCGCGTCGCTCGGGCGATCGACCGGCTCGCGCCGGGAACGTTCCGCGCTCGCACACCGCGCGCCATCACTCGGATGCTGGGGCTGTTCGCCGATCGCGCGCGCGGCCCCGCGCAGGTGCTGCTGCGTACGCTCGCCACCTTCCCGTGGTTGACCGCTCGCGCCTTCGCCGCGATGGGAGGCGAGCCGGCTGCGCTCGTGCGCACGACGGTGGCCGCGACCATGCAACACGGCGGGACGGCGGCGAATGTGCTGCCCTCCTCGGCATCCGCTGTTCTGAATCTGCGGATCGCCCTCGGCGAGACCGTCACGGGAACCGTGCGGCGCGTGCGCCGACGCATCGCCGACCCGCTCGTTGAGGTGACCGTGGTGGAGTCGAGCGAACCCTCCCCCGAGTCGCCGACCGACAATGCCCAGTTCGCGCTGATTGCGGATGCCGTGAAGGACTCGTATCCGGATGCCTCGAGCGTGCCGTACGTCATGATGGCGGCGACGGATGCGCGGCACTTCCACCGCTTCGCGCCCGCGGTGTACCGCTTCGCTCCGCTGCGCATGTCGAACGCACAGCGCGCGTCGATCCACGGGGTGGACGAGCGTGTCGAGATCGCGTCGCTCGAACGCGGCGAGGTCTTCTATCGAGCGCTGCTGCAGCGACTACAGTGATCGCACCCCGAACCCGCACGACGAAGGAGCCGCGATGACGCGCGCCGCAACCCTGGGCACCCTCGCGAGCGTCGTCGGATTCCTCGCGTTCGTCGAGTTCACCAGCGGCGTGCTGCAGGGGTACTACACGCCGATGCTCACCGATATCGCGCGGCACCTGGGCATCCACGACGCCGACGTCAACTGGCTCGAGGGCGCGCAGTTGATGCTCTCGGCGCTCGTGGTGCCGGCGTTCGCGAAACTCGGCGACATGGTCGGCCATAAGCGGATGCTGCTCATCTCGACCGCGCTCACCGCGGCAGCTGCGCTCGTGCTGCCGTTCACCGACTCGTTCGGCGTGTTCCTGGCCGCCTGGGCGCTGATGGGGTTCTACGTGGTGTGGCTGCCGCTGGAGATCGCGCTGATCTGGTCGCGATCGCGGCGGATGGAAGGCCGTGCGGTGATCACCGCGCGTGCGGCGGGCTTCTTGGTGGCAGCGCTCGAGACCGGGGCCATCGTCGGTGCGCTGGTCGGCGGCGCGCTCATCGACACGCTGCCGCTGACCGTGGTGCTGCTCGTTCCGGCGGCGCTGATCGTGGTGTGCTTCTTCGTCATCCTGTTCGGGGTGCAGGAGTCGCCCGAGCCCACGGGCGGGGTGTTCGACACCGTCGGCCTGATCCTGATCTCGCTCGCCCTGATCTGCTTCACCGGCGGGCTCGGCCTGCTGCGTCTCGAGGACGGGCTCGCGAACTGGTGGTCGTGGGCGGTCGTCGTTCTCGGCGTCGCGCTCGTGATCCCGTTCGCTCTGTGGGAGCTGCGGCACGCCGACCCGTTGATCGACGTGCGCATGTTCCGCTCCCCCGCGCTCGGACCGGTGTTCCTCACCGCCGGACTGTTCGGCGTCAGCGTGCTGGGCGCCCAGGCTCCGCTGTCGACGTTCGCGCGCACCGATCCCGGCGAATACGGCTACGGGCTCGGCACAAGCGGCTTTGCGACATCGCTCATCATCGGCATCTATCTCATCGCGATGATCACCGGAGCGCTCCTGTTCCCGCTGATCGCGCGCCTGACGGCGCCACGGCTGACGCTGATGGGCGCATCCACACTGGTCGGCATCGGATTCCTGCTGTTCCTGCCGTTCCACGACACCTACGTGCAGGTCATCGTCAACATGGTGATCGTCGGCCTCGGTTCGGGTGCTCTGGTCGCGGCGCTGCCCGCGGCCGCGGCATCCGCTGCACCTGCGACGCAGACCGGGGTCGCCACCGGCCTCACCAACTCGGTCAAGACCGTGGGCGGCGCGATCGCCTCGTGCGTCTTCGGGATCGCGCTGCTGAACGGCGCGACGGGCGCGGCGACCGAGGGGACCGCCGGGTCGCTGGCGGGCTACTTCACTGTGTGGATCGTCTGCGGCGTGACCGCGCTCGTCGCGGCGGGGGCCCTGGCGTTCGTGCCGAAGACGGCGTTCACCGATCGCGCGGTGGCGGACTCCGAGAGTCAGCCCGCGGTGCCGTAGGGTTGGGCGTCTGCGCGCCTGTGGCCCGCGCGCGGCCTCCGATCTATTCGGCCAGAACGTCGCGGAGGGCGTCCATGACGACCTGCGGTTGGTCTTCGTGGATGTTGTGTCCCGTGTCTTCGACCTCGATGAGACTGCCACGCGTCGACTCGTCGACGAACTCCCGGAACCCGTCCATGTAAGCCGCGATGGAGGCCTCATGGAAACTGTCCGGCAGACCCGGCAGGGGTGGGGGCAGCGGCGCGCTGGAGCACGACCACCGGAATGTCACCGAATATCGGCCCGGGCTCCTCGAGCAGCGCAGCCACCTGCTCATCGGACGCGCTCACCAGGAGGTGCTCGGAGTTCTGTGTCGGGTCGAAGGGGTAGTCGGTAAGGAAACGGCGGTCCTCGGCCAGCACCGGTGACTCGTCCGGCTGCTCCGGCGGCAACGCGGCCCGTCGAGCAGCGTTGACGTGCGGCGACCACGGTTCGATAAGCACCACTCCGGTGACCCGCTCGGGCGCACGAGCCACCAACCCGACTGCGGGAAGCGACCCGAGGGAGTGGGCGGCCAGAACGATCGGCTCCTGCAGGTTGGCGGCATCGAGCAGCGCCACCAGGTCCGCCACTTGATCCTGGGTCGTCCGGCTGGCGTGCGGCGCCGGGTCGCTGCCTCCGACTCCCGCCCGGTCGTACGCGCACAGGTGGTGCCCCTCCGCGGCGAATTCCCGTGCTATGAGCTCCCACGACGATGTCGTTGGCCCCTGACCGGCAATGAGGAGGACCGTGGGTTCATCGGCAACCGGCTCGCCCCAGCACATCAGGTAGAGCGACCGACCCCCGATGTCGATCTTCTCCGAGGAGGTGGCGAGCCCTTCCGCGGTGCTGGCTTGGGTGCCGACTGAGCCAGGCTCATTGCCGCCCTGGGTACACCCGCATCCCAGCACCGCGATCGCGACGACAATGGGGACGACGCGCGTGACACGTGCCTCCATGCGGGTCATCATCCTCCGCCTGCGGTGCCCCCACAACGGGCACGCGGGGCGTCGTCCTGACGACGCTCTCGACCTAGGGCCGGTCGGACTCCTCGGTTAACAGGATGCGCGTGACCGGGTCGCCGGCCAGCGCCGGGCTGTTGTCGGGGATCGCCCACACGCGGGAGCGCAGCGTGTGCAGGAAAGCCTCCGCGCCGGCCGTCGTGTCGAAGTCGAGGTCGATCGAGACGTAGCGCGGATCGTCGACCGGGCGCCGGACGGTGTGAGAGCGAACGCCGGCTTGGTCGCGCATGGAGGCGAACCGGGCGAAGGCGGCCCGCCAAGTGTCGTAGTCAGTGATCGGATGCTCGATGTGCAGTGTGTACATGCTGCTCAGCGTGCTCGCCCGACCGTGCCGATCCCATCCCAGACTGCTGGGGTCTTGCGCCGTCGGGAAACGCCTGGGATTCGTCCGCCGACGCTCGTAGGGTGGGCGCATGGCTTCCGATGTGCCGTGGCTGCTGACAGCGGACGCACTCGCCGAGGCGGCATACGATGCGCCCGACTCGCGGGTCTTCCGCGCCGAGGTGGTGCGGCGCCTCCGGGGGATCGTGGACTTCGACTGGTACGTCTTCGCCCTCACCGACCCGGTCACCGGAGTGGGTATCGACCCCGTCGCGCGCATCCCCGATGTGCGAGAGGCCGCACGCGCGATCAGGCTCAAGTACCTCACCGCGACGAATCGATGGACGACGCTCGATGTGGCGGCATCCCTCGGCGCCCGCGCGCCGCAGAGCCTCCTGTGGCGCGAGATGCAGGACGCCGCCGGGGTCGTCGACGTGGCATCGGTCGTCCTTCGCGAGCACGCGAACTGCTGGGGCTTCCTCGATCTGTGGTCGCGGCGACCTTTCCCGGCCGACAAGATCGCCACGCTTCGCGCGATCGCACCGGGCCTCGCGCAGGCCGTGCGCATCACCCGCGGCCGCACGTTCCAACGACCGGCCGAGCCACCGCCGACCCATGGCCCCTCGGTGGTGCTCATCGACGACTCGCTGTTGGTCGTCGGGCAGACGGCGGATGCCGCTCCGTGGCTGCGGCTGCTGCTGCCGACGCCGGATCAGCTGACGCCCATCCCCGCCGCCGTCTACAACGTGGCAGCGCAGCTGCTCGCTCGCGAGGCGGGAGTAGACGACAGCGAACCCTTGGCCCGGATGCCGGCATCCGACGGATCGTGGGTGCGGGTGAGCGCGGCCCGCGTGGAGCCGGCGCACGGCATCGTGGTCACGATCGAGCCGACGACGATGGAGGAGCGTCTCGACCTGTTCGCGCGCGCCTACGCCCTGTCGGCGCGCGAGCGGGAGGTCGTGCTCGAGCTGTCGCGCGGCGCGGCGACCGCCGAGATCGCGTCACGCCTGTTCGTCTCGCCGTACACGGTGCAGGACCACCTGAAGTCGGTGTTCGAGAAGACGGGGGTACGGAGTCGGCGGTCACTGCTCGCCCGCGCGACGGGGGCGCATGCGGGGTCGGATCAGTCCTGATTCGCCGCGCGCGTCTGAGACCAGGCACGTGCGTGTCTGCAAGACTGCGGCGCAGAGATGGTCGGGCGACCATCTTGCTGACACGGGCCGACGCGGCATCCGAGAATCTTGCCGCTCGAGCCTTACTCGCCGAGGCGGTTGCGGGAGCGCATGGCACGCTCGGCTTCGCGCTTGTCCTGACGCTCACGCAGCGTCTGGCGCTTGTCCCACTCGTGCTTGCCCTTCGCGATGCCGATCTCGACCTTGGCGCGGCCGTCCGAGAAGTAGAGCTTCAGTGGCACGAGGGTGTAGCCGCCGGCCGATACGGCGTGCGAGAGCTTGATGATCTCGTCCTTATGCAGCAGCAGCTTGCGAGTGCGCTTGGTGGCGTGGTTCGTCCAGTGCCCCTGCGAGTACTCCGGGATGTGCACCGAATCAAGCCATGCCTCTCCCCCGTCGATGTACGCGTATCCGTCGGAGAGGTTCGCGCGGCCCTGCCGCAACGACTTCACCTCGGTGCCGGTGAGTACCAGGCCGGCCTCGTACGTCTTCTCGATGGTGTACTCGTGGCGCGCGCGACGATTGGTCGCAACGACCTGTTCACCGCGTTCCCTGGGCATGACTACTCCTCGATCGGATGCCGCGCGAGTGGTCCCTGAACCTGTCGAGGGGCCTGCGGCAGCCTGTCAGTCTAGCAATCGCGGGGGTGGCGGCCGCCCGCTGCGTGCACAACTCCGCCGATTCGCGACGGTTTCTGCTCCAGAAGGCTGATTTCGCGTCGTCGCACGCTGGATTGGCGGAGTTCCGCACGCGCACCCCACCCGAAGCCCAGGTCAGGCCCGCAGCCACCGCCGGATCGCGAAGCCGGCGGAGAGCGCTGCCAGCAGTGCCCCGATGAGGATCAGGATCGGAACGACCACCCACGCATCGGAGACGCTGACCCAGGTGGTGACGAACTCGACCCGCTGGCGCAGGTACTGGTCGACGCCGAAGTGCACGCCCGCCAGCACCGCGGCGCCGGCGAGCAGCGACCCGAGGAGTGCCGCGAAGACGCCCTCGAGGATGAACGGCGTCTGGATGAAGCGATTCGATGCCCCGACCAGCCTCATGATGCCGAGCTCGCGCCTTCGGGCGTAGGCGGAGAGGCGGATCGTGGTGGCGATCAGCAGCACGGCGGCGACGAGCATGAGCGCCGCGATGCCGACCGCGATGTACGTGGCGACGGTGAGCGCAGAGAACAGGGGTTCGAGGTACTGGAGCTGGTCCTTCACCTCTTCCACGCCCTGCATCCCCTTGAAGGCCTCGACGATCACGTCGGACTGGCTCTGATCGACCAGGTTGATCCAGTACGTCTCGTTGAGCTGCTCGGGGGTGATGACGCTCGCGTAGTCCTCACCCAGCAACTCGATGACGTTCGCGTACGCCTGCTCGCGGTCTTCGAATCGCAGATCGCGGATGAGCGGCGCGAGCGCCGGACCATCCAGCTTCGCGCTGACCTCGGCGAGCTGCTCGGGCGTCGCCAGCCCGTCGACGCAGGTTGCGGCCTGCGAGATCGCCGTGCACATGTAGATCGCGACCTGGGCCCGGTCGGCCCAGTAGTCCTTCATCTGGCCGATCTGCATCTGCATCAGGATCGCTGCGCCGACGAAGGTCAGCGAGACGAACGTGACGAGTACGACCGAGATGACCATCGACGCGTTGCGGCGAAGCCCCGAGAGCGCCTCGGAGAGTACGAGACCGGTCCTCACGACGTGGGCCCCACTTCGTCGTCGGGATCGGTTTCGCCGAGGCCCAGCCGATCCGCGAGCCCCAGCTCGGCGACATCCACCTCGGCGATGTCGGCGATCGGCACGGGCTGGGTGCGCGGGGCAGCGGGCTCGCGGACGGTCGTCGCCGCGGGCGCCTCGGCGGCGGGTTCGGCTTGTTCCGGCGCCTGGGCCTCCAGAGCAGGCTCGGCGTGCTCGACGGCCTCCGCCGCGGCGGGCGCGGCATCCGTTCGCACCTGTGCCGCGGGCGCGGTTTCCGCGACCGGCGCCGTCTCGTGACCGTACGCGGACGAAACCGCGGCTGACGGGGTCAGCGCCGTCTCGCGGTGCACCTCGAGGACGGCAGTCAGTGCCGCGACGGCGGCGGCCCCGCGCTCCGGCTCGGGGGCGAGGCTGGGCAGACTCGAGGTGTCGCCGTACCCGCCGTGGCGTTCGTCGCGCACCATCTCGCCGTCGACGAGCTCGATGACGCGCCGCTGCATCTGGTCGACGAATCCGGCCTCGTGAGTCGCCATGACGACGGTCGTGCCGCCGGAGTTGATCCGCGCGAGCAGCTGCATGATGTCGACGGATGTCGCGGGGTCGAGGTTTCCGGTCGGCTCGTCGGCCAGCAGCACCTGGGGACGATTGACGAGAGCGCGCGCGATTGCGACGCGCTGCTGCTCGCCGCCGGAGAGCTCGTGGGGAAACCGCTTCTCCTTGCCGGCGAGCCCGACGAGCGCGAGCGCCTCGGGGACGGCCTGCTGGATGAATCCACGCGACGAGCCGATGACCTGAAGCGTGAACGCGACGTTCTGGAAGACGGTCTTGTTCGGGAGAAGCCGGAAGTCCTGGAACACCGCGCCGACGTGGCGGCGGAAGTAGGGGACTTTGCGATTCGAGAGCGAGCGGAGATCGCGGCCCAGCACGACGACTCGCCCGTCGCTCGGCGTCTCCTCCCGGAGGATCAGTCGCAGACACGACGACTTGCCCGAGCCGGACGCGCCCACGAGGAACAGGAACTCCCCGCGCAGCACTTCGAAGTCCACTTTGCTGAGCGCTGGCTTCGCGGTGCCGCGGAAGCGCTTCGTGACGTTCTCGAACCGGATCATGGCTTTTCGAGCCTAAGCGGGCGTCCGCGGGAGGTGCCTCGCGACACCCGGGGCGGCGGCATCCGATGGCCGCTCATGCCCGCCGCGCCTGCCGCTTCGTCCGCGAGACTGCAGTGGGGCGCCGAGACTGCGGGTAGACCCCTCAGTCTCGACGTGCGGTTGCAGTCTCGCGGTCGCGGCCGGCGGGCGTGGGCCAGGGGTCAGCCGGCGGCCACCTCGCGCACCACCGCGCGGCTGGCCTCCAGCACCTCGGTCGGATGGGTCAGGTGAACACCGTGCTCGGCGGTCGGCCATGACTGCAGCGGGACGCCCAGGGCGGTCGCGAGCCGCTGGTGCGCCCTGCGCACCGGGGACTTCTCCTTGCGATCCGCGGTCACGACGGCGGCGGGCACCTGCGGCAGCTGGGTTTCGTGAAACCCCTTGGCGATCCTCTCGAGCCCCGCCGCCGACTGGCCCAGCGTCACCAGGTCGACATCGGCGATCTTGCGCATGGCGGCGGTGGCCTCCGGACCCATCTGGTGGCGACGCACCGACTTGTTCGCGCTCGACTGCAGCATCGTTCTCAGCAGCCGGCGCACGCCCCGCAGCTTCGACAGGCGTCCGGTGATCCGCGACGTCCGCTCGACCTGCCGAGCCAGCTTCACGTCGTTGACCGGAGTCGGGTCGAGCAGCACCAGTCCCGCCACGTCGTCGGGATGATCGCGTGCGACCAGCAGCGCGACCGCGCCGCCCAGGCTCTGCCCGATGATCACGACCGCCCCCAGGTCCAGCTCGGCAAGCGTTGCATGGATCGCCCCGGTCGCCTCGGCCAGCCCGCCACGAACGGAGTTGGTGCCCGTGCCCGGGCGGTCGTAGAGGATGACGCGGCATCCGGGATCTGCCTGAAGGCCCTCGATGAGGCCCGGAAAGAATCCGTCGACGGCCTCGGCACCACCCGGGAGCAGCAGAACGGCGGGTCCGGAGTCCCCAAGCACCTGAGGCATGCGGCGATACTAATGCGGCCGGCGCCTCGTCGTGTGAGCCCGTCGTCGGTTGCGGCTCGGAAGACGCCGGTGCCGAGGCCTCCGCCGCCTCGTATCCTTGCGTTCCATGAGCAGTCCTGGTGTCATGGCGGGTTCGAACGGCCGCAGCGTGCGGGGCTGGCTCGAGCAGTACACGACCGGAGCAGGGGGGTTCTCATGATCGACATCGAGACGATGGTCGACGACATCCGCTTGCTCGTCGACTGCGAGTCGCCGTCAGCCGACCTGGAAGCCGTCGCCCGGTCGGCGGACGTGGTTGCACGCCTCGGCACAGCCCGCCTCGGCTGGGCGCCGGAGCGCATCGTTCTCGACGGCTGCACGCATCTGCGATGGCGACTGGGCGAGGAGCCGTCGCGCGTGCTGGTCGTCGGACATCACGACACGGTCTGGCCGATCGGCTCGCTCGCCGCCCGCCCCTGCGTCGTCGAAGACACCCCGCGCGGTCGATTGCTGCGGGGTCCGGGAAGCTTCGACATGAAGGCGGGACTGGTGATCGCGTTCCACGCAGCCGCCGGGCTCTCCGGCGTCACCCTTCTGATCACGGGCGACGAGGAGATCGGGTCACCCTCTTCGCGCGGACTGATCGAGGAGGAGGCGCGCCGGGCCGAGGCGGCCCTGGTGCTGGAGGCGTCGGCCGACGGAGGGGCGCTGAAGATCGAGCGCAAAGGCACCTCGTGGTACCGCCTCGAGATCACGGGCCGTGCGGCCCACGCGGGTCTTGAGCCGGAACGCGGAATCAACGCCACGGTGGAACTCGCTCACCAGGTTCTGGCACTGGGCGGACTGGGAGACCGCGCGCTGGGCACCACCGTCACGCCGACGGTCGCCCATTCGGGCACGTCGGCCAACACGGTGCCCGCGTCCGCTGCGGTCACGATCGACGTGCGGGCGGGGACGGTGGCGGAGCAGCAGCGAGTGGACACGGCCATCCGCGCCCTGCGACCGGTGCTGCCGGGCGCGTCGCTCGCCGTCGCTGGCGCGATCAACCGGCCGCCGCTCGAGTCGAGCGCCGCCGCGGACCTGTTCGAGCGAGCACGCGCGGTCGCGCAGCGACTCGGCCATCCGGTCCCGGGATCAGCCGCCGTCGGCGGCGGGTCGGACGGGAACTTCACGGCAGGCGTGGGCACCCCGACGCTCGACGGGCTCGGGGCCGTCGGCGGCGGCGCGCACGCCGATGACGAGCACGTGCTCGTCGACACGCTCCCCGAACGCACGCTCCTGGTGCGCGGGCTCCTCGAGGACCTTCTGGGCGTGGGCGTCGGCGTTGCGTGACGCAGACCCGCGCGCTGTCCCCCGAGACTGCAACTGCGCGTCGAGACTGCGGGTGAACCCCTACGTCTCGCCGCGCGGTTGCAGTCTCGGGGTCAGAAGAGGTGGCGTGCAGGGGCGGCAGGCGGCGCGGCGCGGCCGGGTGCAGCGTGCCCGGCTCTGGACGCCCGCGCGGCAGCGCGCGACGATGGATCGATGATCGCACTACCCATTCCCGCGGAGGCGCTCCGCGCCGGAACGTCGCAGACGATGAAGTTCGAGGGCGCCGACCACGGCTCGGAGATCTCCTTCTTCTTCGTCGACAACGAGCCCGGTCAAGGCCCGGGTCTGCACCGGCATCCCTACAGCGAGACCTGGATGGTCGTCTCGGGCGAGGCGACGATCCGCATCGGCGACGACGTCGTTCTCGCGCACGACGGCGATACGGCCGTCGTGCAGGCGGGTGTATGGCACGGATTCACGAACACCGGCACAGACCGGCTGCAGATCATGTGCATCCACGCGTCGCCGCGCATCATCCAGGAGTTCCTCGAGGGCGAGCGCTACTCCTGACCGGATGCCGCCGCTCCGCGCTCCGCGAGACTTCAACGGGAGGTCGAGACTGCGGGTAGACCCCTCAGTCTCGACGCGCGGTTGCAGTCTCGCGGGTGCAGGGAGACGACGGATGCCGCAGGCCCGGGCCGCTGCATCCCGTCAGTCGTCGGCGGGACGCTTGCGCCAGCGGATGCCGGCGGCGATGAATCCGTCGAGGTCGCCGTCGAACACGGCTGAGGGGTTGTTGACCTCGTGCTCGGTGCGGAGGTCCTTGACCATCTGGTACGGCGCGAGCACGTAGGAGCGCATCTGGTCGCCCCAGCTCGCGGTGATGACACCGGCGAGATCCTTCTTGATCGCCGCTTCCTGCTCCTTCTGGAGGATCAGCAGGCGCGACTGCAGCACGCGCATCGCGGCGGCGCGGTTCTGGATCTGCGACTTCTCGTTCTGCATCGACACGACGGTGCCGGTCGGAAGGTGCGTGAGGCGCACCGCGCTGTCGGTCGTGTTGACCGACTGGCCACCGGGACCTGAGGAGCGGAACACGTCGACGCGCAGGTCGTTCTCCGGAATTTCCACCTCGACGGCCTCGTCGAGCAGCGGGATGACCTCGACCGCCGCGAACGAGGTCTGACGCTTGCCGGCCGAGTTGAAGGGGCTCATCCGCACCAGCCGGTGCGTGCCGGCCTCGACGCTGAGCGTGCCGAACGCGTAAGGGGCGTCGACCTCGAAGGTTGCCGACTTGATGCCCGCCTCTTCGGCGTAGGACGTGTCCATGACGGTCACGGGGTACTTGTGCTGCTCGGCCCACCGCAGGTACATGCGCAGCAGCATCTCCGCGAAGTCGGCGGCATCCACTCCCCCGGCACCCGCGCGGATCGTGATGACCGCTGGACGCTCGTCGTACTCGCCGTCCAGCAGCGTCTGCACCTCGAGCTGGCCGACGACGTCCTCCAGCTCGGCGAGCTCGTGACGGGCCTCCTCGGCGGCGTCCTCATCGTCCATCTCGTTCGCGAGCTCGACCATGACCTCGAGATCGTCGAGGCGGCTGTCGATCTCGGCTAGGCGCGCGAGCTCGGACTGGCGGTGGCTGAGCGCACTGGTCACCTTCTGCGCCTTCTCAGTGTCGTCCCACAGATCGGGAACACCGGCTTCTGCGCTGAGGCGGGCGATCTCAGCGGTGAGGGCCTCGACGTCGACTACCGACTTGATGTCGGCGAACGTGGAGCGCAGCGCCTGAATATCGGCGGACAGATCGAAATCAAGCATGACAGTCCAGACTAACGTGGATGCAGTGACCGACCGCGCCGCTCCCGTGCTGCGGCGCTTCGGGCCGATGATCTACGGACCCACCGTGCTCTTCGCCCTCGGCGAGGGAGCGGTCATCCCGCTGATCCCGATCATCGCCGCCGAGCTCGGCGCCGATGTGGCGACCGCCGCCCTCGTGGCCTCCGCGCTCGTCGTCGGCCAGCTCTGCGGCAACCTCCCGGCCGGATGGGCGGTGGCGCGCATCGGAGAACGGCTCACGATGACGATCGCGGGCACGGTGTCGCTCGTCGGCGTGGTGGGCATGGTCTTCGCTCCAGTGCTGGGGGTCTTCGCGGCATCGGTGTTTCTGATCGGCTTCTGCGCCGCCGGCTTCGGACTCGCACGGCATTCGTTCATGACCACGCGCGTGCCCCTGGCCTTCCGTGCGCGAGCGCTGTCGCTGCTGGGCGGGACGTTCCGGCTCGGCATGTTCGTCGGACCGTTCGTCGCGGCCGGCCTGCTGGGGCTGTTCGGCGACGAGCACGCGGCGATCTGGTTCTTCGGCGGGTGCCTCGTCGCGACGGTCCTGCTCGTGCTGTTCGGGCCGGACCCCGAGAAGGAACTGGCCGCGGCGGCAGGTAACGGCGCCGATGCCGTCGCGCCCATGGCGGAGGACACCGGCGAAGCCGTGACCGGCTCGATCCCGACCGCGGGTCGGGTGGGCGTGTTCGGCACCATGTGGCGGTTCCGCCGCGTGCTGTCGCGTCTCGGGCTGGCCGCGGCATCCCTCTCGGCCGTCCGTTCGGCACGGCAGGTCGTCCTGCCGCTGTGGGGCCTGTCGATCGGGCTCGACGCGCAGACGATCGCCCTCGTCGTCGGCATCTCGGGCGCGATCGACTTCGCGCTCTTCTACGCGAGCGGGCAGGTGATGGACCGCTTCGGCCGCCTCTGGGCCGCGCTGCCGGCGATGCTGCTGATGGGCGCTGGCTTCCTCGCGCTGGCGTTCACGCACGACCTGACGAGCGCGGCGATGTGGTTCGCGATGTTCTCCGCAGTGCTCGGCGTCGGCAATGGGCTGTCGAGCGGCATCCTGCTGACACTCGGTGCGGATGTCGCTCCGAAAGGCGACCCGGCGCCGTTCCTCGGTTCGTGGCGGACGCTCACGGACGCGGGCGGGGCGATCTCGCCGCTGCTCGTCTCGGGCATCGCGGCGGTCTCGTCGCTGTCGATCGCGACCGGAGCCGTCGGCGTCATCGGGCTCCTCGGTGCGTTCGCGTTCCTCCGCTGGGTGCCGCGCTTCGTGCCGCGGGAACGGCCGTGAGCGCTTCGGAGCCGATGCGGTTCTGCCGAAGCCGCAACGCCGGGCGACGCTGCACTCGCGAGCTTGGCCATCGCGGGCTGCACCGCCACCGGTCGGTGATGTGGACGGACGCCGGTGCCGACGGCCCCGAATGTCCTGGTTCGAACGCCCTCGGGGTCGCGGCGTCGCTGCTGCCGAGCGGGTTTCCACGCGGACGCGCGCTTTGCGGGGCGTGCCTGGGCTTCGTCGCGATCGACGAGGATGACCGGCTCGTACGACACGACACGTGGGGCGCAGCGGCGGAGGCGGAAGCCGGCGAGCGTGCGGAGTGGTTCAACACGTTCGGGTGGGTCGACGCCGGCGACGCGACGGAAGGGGATGCGCAGCCGGGAGGTTGAGATCGCGGCATTCCTCCTCCCGTCCACACGTCTCCTCTCCTGTCGACCGCGCGGATACACTCGTGCCTGCGACCACGATTGGAGAGCGATGCTGCTGGTGTTCCTGGTGCTCTACGCCGCTCTCGGTGTCGGCTGCGTCGCACACGGCGTCGCGCGCCGCACGCGAGCAGCCATCGTGTGCGGCACCGTCACGCTCGCACTGGCGGCCGGATCGCTCGTGGTGTTGATCCTGTACGCGGCGGGCGCCGATCACTGGACGGTCTCCGTCCTGCAGGCGCTCCTGTCGCCGATGCCCGAATCGCTGCTCCAGCCGGGGACCTTCGACGCTGCGACGGAGGGCACGGGTATTCCGGTGGTCGTCTTCGCGGTGATCGAGCTGATCGTCGCCATCGCACTCTGGGCGATCCCGGTCTTCGGCATCATCGTCGCCAGTCGCGCTCCGCGCCGCGAGCCGACCACCTAGTCAGGCGCCGGCGCGGTCAGCGGAGGGCGGTCCTGCTCGTCGCGGTGGCTTCCAGCGCGACTCCCTCCGGCACGAACACCGTGATCACCGGCGCGTTCCACGTGTCCGCGACGGTCACCCGCGCCGACACGCCGTCGGGAGTTCCGGCGTCCAGAACCACGGCACCGTCTCCGACGTCGCCCACGAGCGACTCGGCCTGATCGCGTACGCCTTCCGTCGTGAGCTCCGCGACCGGCTCGCCGGTGTCGACGACGAGGGTGAAGCCGTCCGCGCCAGCGAGCGCGGCGGCAGCCGCGAGAGCATCGAGGCGCTTCTGGGCGAGATACAAGGACGTCGCATCGACGCACACGAGGATCACGGCGATCGCCAGCACGGCGTACCCGAGCGTGAGGATGAGCACGCTGCCCTCGTCTTCGGCCGCGCGACGCCGGGTCAGACGGCGACGCGCGGCCGCGGCATCCCGCTTCGTCATTCCGCCTCCCAGAATCGCGACACCTTCTGAACCGCGGATGCCTCGACCGGGATGCTCGCCAGCCGATCGAGCCCCAGTACGGGCGGGACCAGCGGCAGCGCGACAGTCGTCCGGATCGTGACGACGAGCGTCGCGCCCGCCTCGGGGCACGCGCCGCCGGTCGGATGGCACTCGAGCTGCACGCCGACCGAATCCGGGTCGAGGGCGTACTCGTCGACGACGGAGCGAAGGATCCGCTCGGCGCTGTGCCGCGCGGCATCAACGTCCTCAGCTGTGGACAGCGCCCTCGCGATGTGACGTGCGCCCGCCTCGGCGCCGAGCGACTGCCCCTGGATGAGGCCGAGAGAGACGATGAGGTACACGAGCGGGACGAGCAGCAGCATGCCCACGAGGATGAACTCGAGCGCCGCCGATCCGCGCTGGTTGCCCGGATCGTCGTCTTCGGAGCTGTCAGTCGAGGGACTCCACGGGAGCACTGGCGGTCACCTCCAGCAGACGCGGCAGGCCGAGCAGCCCGACCAGCGGCAGTGTCGTGCGTACGTCGACGTGAACGGCGGGCTGTCCGAGGGCGCTCGATTCCCGGACCTCGACGTCGGTCGCATGCTCGGCGCCGACCGTGCGGCTGACGATCTCGCGGGTTCGGTCGGCGCCGTCGCGAAGCGAGGTGTCGGCGAGAGCCGCGTGGTACGCGCCCTCCACCGCGGCATCGTGCACGACGTTGCGCACATACACCGCCAGACCGAATTGCAGCACTCCGAGCGTCAGCAGGGTCAGGAGGGTGCCGACGAGCACGAACTCGACCGGACTCGATCCGCGATCGTCCGCGGCGATCGCCGCCAGGCGCGATCGGATGCCGCCGAGGCGCGAAGACAGCACGGTCTACAAGCCCGAGACCCGCTCGATCGCCTGCTGGAACAGGTCGGCGAGGGCGGGTCCGGCGAGCGCCCAGATCACCACGACGAGCCCGGCCGTCATGAGCGTTATCAGCACCCACCCGGGGACGTCCCCGCGCTCGTCGTCGTGGGCTTCCTGGGCGAGATCGCGCAGCCATGCGGCCGCGCGTGCAAGAGAGGCACGCAGCATCTGATTCTCCTTCCGGCGTCAGCCGATTCCGAGTCGAAGCATGAAGATCCCCGGGAACACGGCGAACAGCACGCTCAAGGGGAGGATGAGGAAGACGAGCGGGACGAGCATGTAGATCTCTTTGCGCCCCGCGCGCTCGATGAGGCCGCGCTTGGCGTCTTCGCGCGCATCGAGCGGCCTGCGAATGCAGTACGTGCGCGAGCGGCGCACCGCGATCGATGGCGGCGACGAGCTGGTCGATGCTGCGCGAGAGCGCGGGGATCTCGAGTCGGCCCGAGAAGCGGGTCAGCGCCTCGGACAGCGGTGAGCCCGTGCCTACCGCGAGCACCACGCCGCGCAGCTCGGAGGTCAGCTCGCCCGCGCCGACCTCGCTCACGCGGCGGAGGGAGTCGAGGATGCCCTCCCCCGCCGACAGGCACAGTGCGAGGAACTCGAGCACCGTTGGCAGCTCCTCCTGGATGCGCGCCGACGCGCGTGCGGGAAGCGGACGTGAGGCGCGCGTCGTAGGCGAAAACTGCGATCACTCCCACGAGCGGCGGGAGGAGCGCGGCAGCGCCGGAGGCGCGTCCGGTGAGCACGAGGGCAACCACAGCGGCGCCGCCCACCGCGACGCCCGCGATCGCCCACCCGAGCTGCCGGCCGCGGAAGGCGGCGGCATCCATCGACCATCCCGCCTGCGACAGCCGCCGGTCCAGCGACGCGGATCCACCGGCGATCCGCGTGAGGCGATGCTGCATCGCCGTCCACAAGCCCGCGAAGTCGGCTGCGCGCGTCGTCGAAGGCGGGAGTGATGCCGCGCGGGTCGGTGACATCCCGGATGTACGGCGCGATCCGCCGCGCGAGCGATGGAGCACCCCACCGCGGAGCGAGCGACAGCAGGAGGCAGACACCGAGGCCGAATGCGCCGCCGAGCACGACCGCGAAGGCGATGTCGGTGCCGCCCATCGCGCTCATCCGAACCACCGCCTCGGCTCGGGCAGGCGCCCGATGCGGAGCATCACTCGGTAGGCGACGAACGACACCGCGGCGCCGGCGAGGATCAGCGCGACGCCCTCGGGGCTGCCGTACGCCCGTGCGCCCTCGGGTCGCATCGCGAGCAGCGCGAGGATCACCCACGGCGCAGCGACTCCGAGCACGGCGGCGCCGCGGATCCACGACTGGCGCGACTCGACCTCGGCGCGCAGGGCGGCATCCGCTCGCACCGAGGTTGCGAGCGCCCGCAGCACGGGCGTCAGCTCGGTGCCGCCGACCTGCCGCGCCATGCGCAGGGTCTCGACGATGCGATCGCCGACCGGATCGGCGAGCGCGTGCTTGAGGCGCTGGGCGCTGGAGTCGAAGTGACCGGACGCCGCGACGTCGCGCGGCGAATGCCGGCGAAGGGCGGCCGCAGCGGTGCCGGGGCGGACTCCGCGAGGCTCGACGACCGCGTCCGGCAGCGACATCCCCGCCCGCACCGACGCGATCAGCAGGTCGCAGACGTCGGGCCACAGCGCGCGGCGCGACCGCAGCAGCCGGGAGCGCCGCGCCCGCAGCCACGCGATCGGCGCGAGCGCTCCGACGACGGCGGCGACCAGCGGCCAGCGCCGCGACCTGCGTGACGAGCCATGCGAGCGCGGCGAGGATCGCCGCCGAGGCTGCGGATGCCGCCACCACCCCGGCGGGGGGCACGCGCGTGAGCCCCGCCGACTCGAGCAGGCGCGCGAGGCGTCCGGTCGAGCGCTGCCGCGGTCGGCGGCCGCACGCGCGGGCCACACCCAGGGCGAGATGACGCAGCAGGACGCCGGCGGCCAGCACCGCACCCCACACGAAGGTCATGCGGCATCCGCTCGGTAGACGGTACGCGCCTCGACGGTCGCACCGACGACACCGGTCGGCTCGACGATCTCGACGACGCGGCGACGGCCGGACGGAGTCGCGCCGCGCAGTGCGCGACGAGATCAACGGATGCCGCGACCGCCGGCAGCACGAAGCCCGCGTCGATGTTGCGTCCGGCAAGGAGCGGCAGCGCGGCCAGCTTCGCGAGCGCCTCGCGCGCGGAGTTCGCGTGGATCGTCGCCGCGCCCGGCACGCCGGTGTTCAGGGCGAGCAGCAGGTCGAGCGCCTCGGCGTCGCGGACCTCGCCGACGATGAGGCGGTCGGGCCGCATGCGCAGCGCCTCCTTGACGAGGCGCCGCAGCGTCACCTCGCCGGTGCCCTCGAGGCTGGGCTGCCGGCCCTGCAGCGCGACGAGGTCGGGTGCGTCGACGGCGAGCTCGAACGTCTCCTCGACCGTGACGATCCGGTGATGCGGGCGGGCACGCGGCGATCAGCGCGCCGAGCAGCGTCGTCTTGCCCGCGTGCGTGGCGCCGGAGACCAGGATGCTGCGGCCGGTCGTCATCGCCCGCGCGGAGGACCTGCTGGCGGCCGCGGGCTCGAGCGAGCCGCTGGCGACGAGCCGATCGAGGTCGCGGTACGCCGGGCAGGAACTTGCGGATGTTGACCGACCAGTGCGCGCCGGGTGATGTCGGGGATCACGACGTGCAGGCGGCTGCCGTCCGGCATCGAGGCGTCCACGAACGGCTGACTCAGGTCGACGCGGCGACCCGTGGCGTGCAGCATCCGCTCGACGAGGTCGCGGACCGCAGCGTCGGTCAGGGCGAGAGCGGAGGCGCTCGGCGACTCCGCCGCGGGCGATGAAGATGCGGTCGGGGGCGTTGATCCAGAGTTCCTCGACGGTCGGGTCGTCGAGATACGGCTGCAGCGGTCCGTAGCCGGCGACGGCGGCAAGCACCTCGCGCACGCAGCGAGGCTTCGTCGTCCACCGGCGCCAGGCCGCGCGCCAGCGCGAAGTCGTTGTGGCGCCGCACCTCGGCGCGGGCGATGCGGCTGGCGAGCTCGGGATCCCGGGCGGGATCGGCCTGCTCGGCGCGTAGTCGATCACGCACGCGCTCCGCCACCACCGCGGCTGCGGTTCCGGCGGGAGCGTACGCGAGAGTCATTCGAGAATCCTCGCAAGCGCGCAGCGCGCGGCCGGAAGTTATCCACAGGTGCGCGGAGATGCGCTCGCGGAGGGGCAGGATGGAGAGCTCACGAGCGAGAGGAAATCCATGACGAACACGGAGAAAAGGACATCGCGCCGGGCAAGCGCGTCGTCGCCGGCATCCTCGGAGTGATTCAAGCTGCGTACGCGTTTCTCGCCTTCTGGGATCTGGCCCATCGGCCGGCCAACCAGATGCGCGGGCCGAAGCCGGTGTGGATTCTGGTGATCCTCGTGAACTGGATCGGCCCGACCGCGTACTTCTACGTGCATCGCCACCGCTGAGCCGCTGCCGGCGCATGACGGGGGTCAGCCCCACAGCGCGACGCACAGGCGCCTCGGTAGACTGATCGGACCCGCGGGAGTGGTGAAACTGGCAGACACGCAGGATTTAGGTTCCTGTGCCTCCGGGCGTGTGGGTTCAAGTCCCACCTTCCGCACGCGAACCACATCGCCGCGGCATCCGCATTCTGACCGCCGACCGCAACGACCGACGGGAACCCGCCTTGCACACCATCGCTCTCATCCCCTGGCTCGACCCCGAGACGATCATCGCTGCGGCCGGCCCGTGGGCACTGCTCGTCGTCTGCTTCATCGTCTTCGCCGAGACCGGCCTTCTCGTCGGCTTCCTGCTGCCCGGCGACACGCTGCTCGTCATCTCCGGCCTGCTGACCAACACGAGCAACATCTTCGGCGTCAACATCTGGGTCGTCTCGCTGCTGATCGCGCTGTCGGCCTTCATCGGCGGTGAGGTCGGGTACTTGATCGGACACAAGGGCGGCCCGGCCGTCTTCGAACGCAAGGAGTCCGGCCTCTTCAGCGTCAAGAACGTCGAGCGGACCAACGCGTTCTTCGAGCGGTTCGGCGGGCTGACGATCATCCTCGCCCGCTTCGTGCCGATCGTGCGCACCTTCGCGCCGGTCGCTGCCGGCGTCGGCCACATGCCGTGGCGCCGGTACACGCTCTACAACTTCATCGGCGCGATGCTGTGGGGCTTCGGGCTCACGATGCTCGGGTACCTGATCGGGTTCATCCCGTGGATCGCCGATCTCGTCACCGAGTACATCGACATCATCCTGCTGATCGCCGTCGGCGGCACCGCTTTGATCACCATCTGGCACTACTTCAGCGAGCGCCGCAAGGCGAAGAAGGCTCGCCGCGGCGGGCGCTGATGTCGTGGTGGACGCCGAGGAGGCACGCGAACTCGTGCTCGACCCCGAGGTGTTCGAGCGCGGACCCGAGCACCCGCACCGCGACGGCGAACCGCCCCGGGCCTGAACGACCGACGGCCGCGCGACCGGCAGTCTCGCTTTCGCACGCAGTTCGCGGCATCCACCGCAGTTGATTCGACGACGGATGCCGGAAACCGCGGCGACCCGTCAGGACGCCTTCGCGGCCTTCTTCGCCGGAGCCTTCTTCGCGGTCGTGCTCTTGGCCGGAGCCTTCTTCGCGGCGCTCTTCGTGGCCGTCGACTTCGCCGATGAACCCGCCGAGCTCTTCGCGGCGGGCTTCGACGGGGAATCCTTCGCGCCACCCGATCGCGCCGCACGGCTGCGCTCGACACTCGCGCGCAGCGCCTCCATGAGGTCGATGACCTCTCCGCCGGCCGACTCCTCTTCGTGGTCGCCGAACGTCTCGGTGGTGTCGAGCGCGTCGCCCTTCTCGAGCTTCGCGTCGATGAGGATGCGCAGCTCGTCCTGGTACTCGTCCGAGAACTCCGACGGGTCGAAGTCGGCCGCGAAGCTGTCGACGAGGGATGCCGACATCTCGAGCTCCTTCGCCGAGATCCGCACTGGCTCATCCAGCGCCGGGAACGCCGCTTCGCGCACCTCGTCGGCCCACAGCAGCGTCTGCAGCACGAGCACGTCGCCGCGCACTCGCAGGGCTGCCAGCCGCGTCTTCTGGCGCAGCGAGAACCGGACGATCGCCGTGCGGTCGGTCTGCTCGAGTGTCTTGCGCAGCAGCACGTAGGCCTTCGGCGATGCGGAGTCGGGCTCGAGGTAGTAGGCGCGGTCGAGAGTCAGCAGATCGACCTGCTCGGTCGGAACGAACTCCACCACGTCGATCTCGCGACTCTTCTCCGCCGGGAGCGAGTCGAGGTCCTCCTTGGTGAGCACGACCGTGCGTTCGCCGTCGTCGTACGCCTTGTCGATGTCGGCGTACGGAACGACCTCGCCGTCGATCTCGCAGATCCGCTGGTAACGGATGCGGCCCCCGTCTTTGTTGTGCACCTGATGCAGCGGCACGTCGTGGTCTTCGGTCGCGGAGTACACCTTGACGGGAACATTCACGAGCCCGAACGTCAGCGCACCCTTCCAGATCGCTCTCATCGCACCAGTACACACCTGTCACACCGGTCGCGGCTAGTCGCAGAACGCGAAATGCCGCGGTCGGTATACCCCCGCGGCTCCTCGTCACGGCCCGCGGGACGGCCGTAGAGTCGGCACGTGCCTCCTCCCCCCGCCCTCGCCCGACGGCTCGGTCTGGGTGACGCGGTCTTCCTCGGGCTCGGGTCGATGATCGGTGCTGGTGTCTTCTCGGCATTCGCCCCTGCCGCGGCGGCGGCGGGCAGCGCCCTGCTGATCGGCCTCGCGATCGCGGCGGTGGTCGCGTTCTGCAACGCGACAGCTTCCGCCCAGCTCGCCGCGGCGCATCCGACCTCGGGTGGCACCTATGCGTACGGCCGCGCCGAACTCGGTGCCTGGTGGGGCTTCGTGGCCGGTTGGTGCTTCGTCATCGGCAAGCTCGCGAGCTGCGCCGCGATGGCGCTCACGTTCGCGGCATACGCCGCTCCCCCGGGCTGGGAACGTCCGGTCGCGATCGTAGCGGTCGCAGCCCTCGTCACCGTCAACTGCTTCGGCGTGACCCGCACGGCGCAGCTCACGCGCGTGATCGTCGTGGTGGTGCTTCTCACACTCACCGTCGTCGTCGCCGCAGGAACCGCAGCGGGTGCGCTGCCGGAATGGTGGCGCGGCGCGCCCAGTACCGGCGCGGGCGGCGCGTACGGCATCCTGCAATCGGCCGGTCTGCTGTTCTTCGCCTTCGCCGGATACGCGCGGATCGCGACCATGGGCGAAGAGGTGCGCGACCCCGCTCGCACGATTCCGCGCGCGATCGTGCTCGCGCTCGCGCTCACCGTGGCGGTGTACGCGGTCGTGGCCGTCACCGTCCTGGCGGTGCTCGGCCCGGAGGCGACGGCAGCGTCCGCAGCGCCGCTGGCCGACGCGGCCGTCGCATCGGGATGGAGCTGGACCCAGCCCGTGGTCCGCATCGGGGCGGCCGCGGCATCCCTCGGCGCCCTTCTCGCGCTGATCGCCGGCATCGGCCGCACCACCCTCGCGATGGCCCGCGAGGACGACCTGCCCCGGTTCCTCGCGGTCGTGCACCCGCGCTGGCACGTGCCGTACCGCGCCGAGATCGTGATCGGCGTCGTCGTCATCGCGACGGTGGCGCTCGTCGACCTGCGCGGCGCGATCGGCTTCTCGTCCTTCGGCGTGCTGATCTACTACTTCATCGCCAACGCAGCAGCCTTCCGCCAGGCATCCGATGCCCAGCTCTACCCACGCGCACTGCAGGTGCTCGGCGCGATCGGGTGCGCGGTGCTCGTGGTCACGCTGCCCGTGCTCGCCATCGTCGCCGGGGTGATCGTGGTCCTGGTCGGCGTGGCCTACCGGTTGATTCGACTGCGGATTCTGCGCGCCCGGCCGCGATGACGGCAGGATGAAGGCATGGCGGATGCCGGTGAGACGCGTCGACCGAGCGCGGGGGCTGCGAAGGACCAGCTCGTCAGCATCGGCGGCCGCCGCCTGCGCATCACCAATCTCGACAAGGTGCTCTATCCCGAGACCGGGACGACCAAGGGCGAGGTGATCGACTACTACACGCGGATTGGGCCGACGATGATCCCGCACGTCACCGGTCGGCCGGTCACCCGCAAGCGATGGCCGGAAGGCGTCGGCACGGAAGAGCACCCGGAGCAGTCGTTCTTCGCGAAGGATCTGGAGCGCGGGGCGCCTGACTGGGTGCGGCGGCTGCCGATCCCGCACTCGGGGGGTCCGAAGGACTACCCGCTCATCGGCGATGTGCCGACGCTGGTATATCTCGCCCAGGTCGCGAGCCTCGAACTGCATGTGCCGCAGTGGCGCTTCACGCCCGACGGCGAGCGCGGGGATGCCGACCGGCTCGTGCTCGACCTGGATCCGGGTCCGGGTGTCGGACTCGCCGAGTGCGCCGAGGTCGCGCGGTGGGCGCGGGAGATCCTCGGCCACATGGGGCTGGAACCGCTGCCGGTCACGAGCGGCAGCAAGGGGATCCAGCTCTACTCTGCGATGCCGCCCGGCCAGAGCAGCGAGGCCGCGTCGGCGATCGCCCACGAGCTGGCGAGAGCCATCGAGGCGGATCACCCGGACATGGTGGTCAGCAGCATGAAGAAGGCGATCCGCGGCGGCCGCGTGCTGATCGACTGGAGCCAGAACAACGCGGCCAAGACCACGATCGCCCCGTACTCGTTACGCGGGCGCGCGTACCCGAACGTCGCCGCGCCGCGCACGTGGGACGAGCTGGACGACCCGAACCTCACGCAGCTGTCGTTCGAGGAAGTGCTCGAGCGCGCCGAGACGATCGGCGACCCGCTGTCGGCCCTTGGCTATCACGCCGGCGGCCGGACCGTCGACGACGGCCCGCTCAGCACGTACATCGCCAAGCGAACCGCGGGCAAGACACCCGAACCTGTGCCGTCCGATCCGGCCGCAGCCGCCACGCCCGCCGGCGAGCTGCCGATCTTCGTGATCCAGGAGCACCACGCGACGGCGCTGCATTGGGACTTCCGCCTCGAGCGCGACGGCGTGCTGGTGAGCTGGGCCGTGCCGCGCGGCGTGCCGCATTCCTACAAGCGCAACAACCTCGCGATCATGACTGAAGACCACCCGATGGACTATGCGACGTTCGAGGGAACGATTCCGGCCGGCGAGTACGGCGGCGGCAGCGTCACCATCTGGGACGACGGCCGGTACGAGCTGGAGAAGTGGCGCGACGACGAGGTGATCGCGACTCTCGAGGGGCGCCCCGGTGGTCCGCTCGGCCGCGTGCGGCTCGCGCTGATCCGCACCGAGGGCCGGGGTGAGAAGTCGAGCTGGCTGCTGCATCGCATGAAGACCGACATCGATGGGCACGTGCAACCCGACGGCGTGCCCGTCGAACCATCCGCGCAAGCGGACGAACGACGGATGCCGCGCCGCGACGGCGCGCGCGCGACCGCGACGCCGCGCCCGGCCGCGGCGGACGACGCCGACGGGCCGGGCGCTGCGGAGGGAAGTCCGGCGCCGCGGCGGCGCAGGCGAGATCGCTCACCCGTCGAGCCCGCGCCTGACGTGCCGCTCCCCTGGCCGCCGACCGCCGACGCCCTGCGGCCGATGCTGTCGACGAGCGCCACGCCGGAGCGCGCCAAGCTGGCCGCCCGCCAGTGGGGCGACCCGGCGTGGGCGGAGGCGAAGTGGGACGGCATCCGCGCGGTCGGCGTGTGGGACGGCTCGAGGCTTCGGCTGTGGGCGCGCAGCGGCAACGAGATCACTGCGAAGTACCCCGAGCTGACCGACCATCCGGATGCCGGGCTCGGCGACGAGCCTGCGATCGTCGACGGCGAGGTGGTGGCGATCGACGAGCGGGGGCGACCGAGCTTCCCGCTGCTGCAGACGCGCATGAACCTGGTGCGGACAGGCGACATCGCGCGGGAGGCGAAGCGCACGCCGGTGCAGTACTACCTCTTCGACGTGCTGGGAGCGCGCGGCCTCGACGTCACGTGGCGGCCGCTGCGCGACCGCCGGGCGCTGCTCGAGGATCTCGCGGCCGGTGCGAGCGCTCCGTTCGTCGTTCCGCCCGTCTTCGACGACGTCGACGAGGCGCTCCGGACCAGCGAGCAGTTCAACCTCGAGGGGGTCGTGGTCAAGGATCCGGCGTCGACCTACCGGCGCGGCATCCGCAGTGAGTCTTGGCTCAAGGTGAAGCTCACCCGCACGCAGGAGGTCGTGCTGGCAGGCATCCGGCCGGGGCAGGGCGGTCGCGCGCGCACCTTCGGGTCGCTGCTCCTGGGCATTCCCGGCTCTGACGGCCTCCAGTACGCGGGGCGGGTCGGCACGGGATTCAGCGACTCGACCCTGCGCTCGCTCATGAGCATGCTCGCGCCGCTGCACACGAGCGAGAACCCGCTGGTCGGCGTCCCGCCGCTCGACACTCGCGGCGTGCAGTGGCTGAAGCCGGAACTGGTCGGCGAGGTCGAGTTCGGCGAGTTCACGCCGGGCGGGATCCTGCGGCACTCCCGCTGGCGCGGCCTTCGGCCCGACAAGTCGCCCGACGACGTCGTCCGGGAGTCGTGATGCATCGGGCTCCGGTTCGCCTCCCGTCGGCGCTGTCGCCCCGGCCCAAACCCGCGCTCGCCTGTCACAACACGCCGGGCAGCCTCGCAACTTGTGACATGCGAGCACCGACGCGACGCACCCGCGCCGCCGCCTCAGGCGTGCGCGTCGTGCTCGACGTGACCGGCGGGCTCGAGCTGGAAGGTCGAGTGCTCGACATCGAAGTGGTCGCTCAGGCACGACTGCAGCCGCTGGAGGATCGCGCCCGCCCGTCCGTCGCGTAGGGCGTCGTCATCCACGACCACGTGGGCGGTGAACACCGGCGCACCGCGCGTCAGCTGCCAGACGTGCACGTCGTGGCAGTCGACCACGCCCGGCGTCTCGAGGATGTGGTCGCGGATCTCCGTGACGTGCATTCCCTTCGGAGTCGACTCGCTGAGCACCGAGCCGACCTCGCGCAGCAGCGATATCGCACGGGGGATGATCATCGCCGCGATGAGGAGCGAGGCGATCGCGTCGGCCTGCACCCACCCGGTCGTCACGATGAGGATGGCAGCGACGATGACGGCGGCCGAGCCGATCAGATCGCCCATCACCTCGAGATAGGCGCCGCGCACGTTGATGCTCGTCCGCTGCGCCGCGCTGAGCAGCCACATCGCAACGGCGTTCGCGACGAGCCCCACGGTCGCGACGACCAGCATCAGGCCGCCGGCGACCTCGACCTCGCTCGGGTTCAGCAGCCGCTGGATGCCCTCGTAAGCCACCCACACCGATAGCGCGATGAGGATCACGCCGTTCGCGAGGGCGCCGAAGACCTCGGCGCGCTGGAAGCCGAACGTCCGCCGGTCGTTGGCCGGGCGTGCGGCGACGGCGCTCGCGATCAGCGCGATCACCAGGGCTGCGGCATCCGTGAACATGTGAGCCGCATCAGCAAGCAGCGCCAGCGATCCGGACAGCGCCGCGCCGACGACCTGCACGACCATGACGACCGCGGTGATCGCGAGTGAGATCGCGAGCAGGCGGCGATTGCCGGCGCCTCGGATGCCGGGCGACGCGTGGTCGTGCATGCCCTCAGGCTACGACCGGAGCCCGATCGGGCGGGCGATTGGGGCTAGTCGGGAATGAGTCCGGTTATCAGCTGCCGCGGTCAGAGCTCGGCGAGCAGCGGCCCGAGCGCCGCGAACGCGCGGGCGCGATGCGAGGCCTCGTTCTTCTCCTCGGCCGACCACTCGCCTACCGTGCGCTCCGCGCCTTCGGGCTGACCGTCGGGGATGAAGATCGGGTCGTAGCCGAATCCGCCGCCGCCCGAAGCGGCGTGAGCCAGTCGACCGGGCCACCGCCCTTCCACCACCCGTTCGTCGGCAGCGTCGCCGGGCACGACCAGCGCGATCGTCGAGACGAACTGCGCGGTGCGGTGCGGATCGTCGACGTCGGAGAGCTGATCCAGAAGCAGGGCGAGGTTGGCCGCGGCATCCTTCGCATGACCCGCCCAATAGGCCGAGAAGATCCCCGGCGCGCCGCCGAGCACGTCGACGCAGATGCCCGAGTCGTCTGCGAACGCCGGCAGGCCGGTGTGCGCCGCCGCCGCCCGGGCCTTGATCAGCGCGTTCTCGGCGAAGGTCACCCCGTCCTCGACCGGTTCGGGGCCGTCGTAGGCGAGCACGACGATGTCGGGCCGCGTTTCGGCGATGAGCGCCTGGAACTCGGTGACCTTGTGCGAATTGTGGGTCGCCAGCACGACGGACCGCGTGGCGTGTCCCGAAACCGCGAACTCGTCCGGAGCGGGCAACAGATCCATCACTCGTCCGCGTCGATGAGCGCGCCGGCCTGAAGGTCGCGCAGGTCTGCGCAGCCGGCGAGGCCGAGCTCGAGCAGCGCATCGAGCTCGCGCTTGTCGAACGGTGCCCCCTCGGCGGTGCCCTGCACCTCGACGAACAGACCTCGGCCGGTGACGACGATGTTCATGTCGGTCTCGGCGCGCACGTCCTCGACATACGCGAGGTCGAGCATCGGCTCGCCGTCGATGATCCCGACCGAGATCGCCGCGACGGAGTCGATGAGCGGGGTGGCCTTCTGGCCGATGAACTTCTTCGCGCGGCCCCACTCGATCGCGTCGGCGAGGGCGACGTACGCTCCCGTGATCGCCGCAGTGCGGGTGCCGCCGTCGGCCTGCAGCACGTCGCAGTCGATCACGATGGTGTTCTCACCGAGCGCCTTCGTGTCGACGACCGCGCGCAGCGCGCGACCGATGAGGCGCGAGATCTCGTGGGTGCGCCCGCCGATCTTGCCCTTGACGCTCTCGCGGTCGTTGCGGCTGTTCGTCGCCCGCGGCAGCATCGCGTACTCTGCCGTCACCCAGCCCTTGCCCTTGCCGGTGAGCCAGCGCGGCACGCCATTCGTGAACGAGGCGGTGCACAGCACCTTGGTGCCGCCGAACGAGATCAGCGCCGATCCCTCGGCGTGGCTGCTCCAGCCGCGCTCGATCGTGACCGGGCGCAGCTGATCGAGGGTTCGGCCGTCGGCGCGGGTGGTGTCTGTCATCGGAGTCCTATCGGTCGGATGTCGGAAACTCGGCGAACGCATTTCGGAGAGATGGCGCCGGCGACGGCTGTCGCGGGCATTCTGTCGGATATGCGCACACCGGATGCCTCAACGAGGCGTCGGCAGGTCGATCGCGCCGGTCTGCACGAGCTGGACTTCACTGACCTCACGACCCATGAGTCGGTGGGCGAGGGAGAGGAACTCGTCCGCCGAGGCGCCCGTCGCCTCGTAGATGTGTCGCGGTGCGGCATCCGGACCCGCCATCAGGTCGCGGCTCACCAGCTGCCGGTAGACGTCCTTCGCGGTCTCGGTGTCGCTGGAGACGAGCGAAACGTCCGAGCCCATCACGTAGCTGATCGCGCCTTCCAGGAACGGGTAGTGGGTGCACCCGAGCACGAGCGTGTCGACGCCGGCGTGACGCAACGGGGCGAGGTATTCCTCGGCGACGGCAAGCACCTCCGGGGAGTCGGTTTCGCCGGCCTCCACGAACTCGACGAATCGAGGGCACGCCGCGGCGAACACCGTCAGGCGGGCGTTGACCTCGAGCATGTCCTGATACGCGCCCGAGCCGATGGTGCCCTCCGTGCCGATGACGCCGATGCGCCCGTTGCGCGTGGTCGACATCGCGGTGCGCACGGCGGGGCCGATGACCTCGACGACGGGCACGTCGTATCGCTCGCGGGCGTCGCGCAGCATCGCGGCGGACGCGGTGTTGCAGGCGATCACGAGCATCTTCACACCCTGATCGACGAGCGTGTCGAGGATCTCGAGCGAGTAGCGCCGCACGTCCGCGATCGGCTTCGGCCCATAGGGCGAGCGCGCGGTGTCGCCGATGTAGAGCAGCGACTCGCGGGGCAGCTGGGCGGATATCGCCCGCGCCACGGTGAGCCCGCCGACCCCGGAGTCGAAGATGCCGATCGGCGCGTCATTCACGATCGTCCAGCCTACCTGCCGGTCCGGGAGGTCGTTCGCGGGCGCCGATCGCCCGCCGGCGGCGGGCTGCCCCCGTCGCACGCGCGCCGCGGGACCGGCTCACTAGGCTGACCGCATGGCCGAGCGCAGCACCGCCCTCCTCACCGACCGCTACGAGCTCACGATGCTCGACGCCGCTCTGCGCGACGGCACGGCGCAGCGCCGCTGCGTCTTCGAGCTCTTCGGCAGGCGCCTGTCCGCGGGCCGCCGTTTCGGCGTCGTCGCCGGAACGGGGCGCCTGCTCTCGCTCATCGAAGACTTCCGGTTCGGCGAGGACGAGCTGCGATTCCTGCGCGACAACCGGGTCGTGGATGCCGCGACGCTCGAGTTCCTGGCCGGCTACCGCTTCACCGGCTCGATCACCGGATACCGCGAGGGAGAGCTGTACTTTCCCGGATCTCCGATCCTCACGGTCGAGGGCACCTTCGCGGAGGCCGTCGTGCTGGAGACGCTCGCGCTGAGCGTCCTGAACCACGACTCGGCCATCGCGACGGCGGCCGCCCGCATGAGCATCGCGGCGGGCGACCGACCGCTGTCCGAGATGGGCTCCAGGCGTGCGGCTGAGGAATCCGCCGTCGCCTGCGCACGCGCCGCCCACATCGTCGGCTTCGGCGCGACCAGCAACCTCGAGGCGGGCAGGCGCTGGGGCATCCCGACCATGGGAACCGCCGCACACGCGTGGACGCTTCTGCACGATACGGAGGAGGAGGCCTTCCGCTCGCAGGTCGACGCGCTCGGCGTGAACACGACGCTGCTGATCGACACGTACGACATCCGTCAGGGGGTCGAGACGGCCGTCCGCGTCGCAGGCACGGACCTCGGCGGAGTGCGCATCGACTCCGGCGACCTTCCGACCATGGCGGCCCAGGTCCGCGAGCAGCTCGACGGGCTCGGGGCCACCGGCACGAAGATCACCGTGACGAGCGACCTCGACGAATTCGCCATCGCCGCACTGGCGGCATCCCCCGTCGACGCATACGGCGTCGGGACCTCGGTCGTCACCGGATCCGGCACACCGACCGCCGGCATGGTCTACAAGCTCGTCGCGCGCCAGGCGGCCGACGGCTCCTGGGTCGGCGTCGCGAAGGCGTCGACCGACAAGGCCTCCAAGGGTGGTCGCAAGGCGGCGTTCCGCACGCTGGAGCGGGGTGTCGCGACATCCGAGCTCATCGCCGTCTCGGACGGGTTCGAGCAGATCGACACGCCCGACGAGCATCCCGATGCGCGCGCACTGCACGTCGCCCTGGTCGTCGACGGCGAAGCGGATGCCGCATTCGTGGGCTGGGCGGGCGTCGAGGCCGCGCGCGTCCACCATGCGCTGGCACGTGAAGAGCTGCCCGTTCAGGCGCTGGCGCTGAGTCGGTCAGATCCGGCGATCCCGACGGTCTACGTCGACGCGGAGTAGCGCGAGCGCTTGTCGACCGCGAGACTTCATCCGCACGTCGAGACTGCGGTCAAACCCCGCAGTCTCGCCCTCCGGTTGCAGTCTCGCGGAGATAGGCGCTCGTGCGAGGTGCGAGTGCTCAGCCGACGAGCGACTCGTAGATCTCCTTGCAGGTCGGGCAGACCGGAAACTTCTCGGGGTCGCGCCCGGGCGTCCACTTCTTGCCGCAGAGAGCACGCACGGGTTTGCCCGTGATTGCGGACTCGAGGATCTTCTCCTTCTTCACATAGTGCGAGAAGCGCTCGTGATCCCCGGGCTCGAGATTCTCTTCCCGGATGAGCTCTTCGAGTTCTCGATCGAGCGTGGCGATGCCGCCCTGATCCGGGCCTTCGAGAGGGGTGCTCATGGTCAGTCAGTGTATCGCGCGCGTGCCTGTCGGGGGCAGGGTGGAGTCGCTTCGATGGCGCGATCGACGACGGATCAGGTCGATTCGGCGAACTCCATCAGCCGGCCGCCGCGCCGTTCGAAGACCGCCGAGCCGACCGCGATCCCGAGGAGCAGCACGCCCGCTCCGATCGCCAGCCCGCCCCACAGCGCGATCACCGCGGCATCGTCGTCGCCGGACAGTCGCCAGCCATCCCCACCACAGGACCGGCGCGCTGACGGCGATCGCGCCGATCATGACCAACGTCTGAGCAATGGCTCCCGCCGCCCCGGTGCGCTGCGGCTGCTGGAACGGACTCTCGCCGGGACGGGAGACCGCGTACGGAGAGACGACCGACGAGATGCTCGACAGACCCAAGCCCGATAGGAACAGCGAGGCGCAGACGCCGACCATCGCCGGCAGGAGGGCCCAGCGTCCGTGCACCCAGATCGAGACGGGAATCGCGATCGCGAGCAGCGGAATGCCGATGACGAGGACGGGGACGAGCCTGCCGACCCGATCAGAGACTCCGCGCACACCGCTCGCGATGTGCATCCAGATGGCGGTGGAGTCGTACGCCAGGTCGTTGTGCGGAAGCCACCCGAGGAACAACGCCACGATCAGAACGGGCACGAGCGCGATGATCGCCAGCGGAACGCCGACGATCAGCAGCGGCACGGTGGTCAATGCCGCAGCGATCGGAATGACAACGATGTTGACGATGTACCGACGGTCCCGCAGCCAGTAGATGAGACTGCGCGCGGCGACCGCGCCGCCCGGTGTGCCCGGCGCGACCGCGAACCATCCGAGACCGCCCCGCTCGCGCACCGACACGGGGCGCTCGGTTGTCGACAGCATCCGCCGCACCAGCAGCACCCACACAGCACTCAGCAGGACGAGGGTGGCCACCGCGACAAGCAGAGCTGGCGTGGCCGATGCCATTCCGCCCTGCGCGACGCGGCCGGGAAACGCCCACGCGGCACCCAGCGGCGTCAGCGCGAGCGCGTCGACCGCGGCGGTCAGCTGCGTCGGCACCCGCCCGCCCCACTCGAGCGACGCGAAGAAGACGCCGACGGGCACGACGACGACCAGCATCGCCAGCACGAACAGCCCCGACAGCTCGCGCGAACGCCGCTCGCGCAGGAACAGCGCCGTCAGCGCCATGGACACATGGGCGAGGAGCACGCACGTCGCGATGCCGAGCAGGATGCCGGCGACCGCGGGCACCCACGGCACACCCTGTGCGCTCCAAACGATCGCCGCATACACCGAGATCGCCGCGAGGGTGAAGATGGGGATGCTGAGGAAACCGGCGATTGCGAGGACCATCGCGAGCCTGCCGCTGGGCAGGCCGAGCACCGTGAACCGGCGGGGATCGAGCGGATCGGTCGCCCCGGCGATCAGCGGGGCGAGGGTGAAGCCCAAGGTGACGGCTGAGCCGCCGAGCACGAAGACGGCCAGAACCACGTCGATCGGAGCATCCCGTAGCGTGAGCAGCGCCCAGCCGGCGGCGATCGTGGCTCCGATGAGCAGCATCAGCCCGAGGAGAACACGCGTGACGTGCGCGGAGTCTCCGCGCAGGGCGCCCACCAGGAGGGCGACCCTCAGTCGGAGAACGTGTGCAGCCACTCGAGGCCCTCCACGTCGCTGAGGCCGCCCGCGAGTTCGATGAAGCGCTGCTCGAGTGTCAGCTCGCCGCGGACCTCGTCGACGGTGCCTTCGGCGAGCACCTGGCCGGCCACGATCACGGCCACGCGTGAGCAGACGCGCTCCACGAGTTCCATGCCATGGCTCGAGAGGATCACGGTTCCCCCGTGGGCGACGTACGCCGACAGGATGTCGAGGATGATCGCGCTCGAGACCGGATCGACCGACTCGAAGGGCTCGTCAAGCACCAGCAGCCGCGGCGAATGGATCATGGCACCGGCGAGCATGACCTTCTTGGCCATGCCGGCGGAGTAGTCCGACACGAGGCGGCCGAGCGCATCCGACAGGTCGAACGCGCGGGCGAGGTCCGTGGTGCGGCTCTCGACGACGGCCGAGGGCAGACCGCGGAGAACGCCGTAGTAGTGGAGCAGCTGCCGTCCGGTGAGCCGATCGAACGTGCGCAGGCGGTCCGGCAGCACACCCATCTGCCGCTTCGCGCCGATCGGATCGGATGCCGCATCCACGCCGTTCACCCGAATCGAGCCGCGGTCCGGCCGCAGCAGCCCGGCGATCATCGACAGCGTCGTCGTCTTACCGGCGCCGTTCGGACCGACGAGGCCGTAGAAGGTGCCGGCGGGAACGGTGAGGTCGATGCCGTCCACCGCGCGCGTGTCGCCGAAGGTCTTCGTCACACTCTTCACCACGAGCGCGGCGGCTCCGTTCAGGAGGGGAGCGGCGACCAGTGTCTCGGCAAGGATGCGCGGCGCCGGTTCGACGAACGCAGGAGCAGGCTGCGGCTGGATGGCGTGCACAACCGGCGCGACCGCTTCGTCTGCGGGGCGGAGAGTCTCGACATCGGGCGCCGGTTCCGCGATCGGACGCACGTCCACGACCCGGGGAGCTTCCACGGCGACGGGCGCTTCCACAGCGACGGGAGCTTCCACAGCAGGGAGCTTCCGCGGTGTGCGACGCGTCCGCACGGGGCGCCGCCACCGTCGGCGGCAACGGCGGCTTGGGAGGAATGGTGAGGTTGGCCGGCAGCGGCGGCGGCGGTCCGGGAGCGACCGCGGGCTTCTTCCGCGGCGCCGCCTTCCGCGGCTTCTTCACGCGAGGTGCCGGCGCGGGTTGCTGCCCTGCGGCCACGCCGGCGGGAGTCTTCGGCTTCGGCGGGAGCGGCGTGACCGGCGCGCGCTGTCCGCGCGCACCGCCGAGGTCGCCATCCGGCTGATGCGGATGCACGTCCTGTGGCTCCGGCAGGGAGGCGTTCACCGGTACAACCTACCAAGGGGCCCCCCGACGGCGGCAACGAGAACGTCTCTCGACACGAACCGCGTTTTGTCACGAATCTGCAACGGGGACCCCGCATTATGCGGCTTCACAGGTGCCATCGCTACCATGAATTTGGCACGAGGGAGTGTCGCGTCGGTGAACCGACAGAAGACACTCATCCCCAGGAGCAGACTTTGACCCTTCAGACCGTGATTCTCGCAGCCGGCATGGGCTCGCGACTGGGCCGCAGCCTGCCCAAGCCCCTTACCGAGCTCAACGACGGCCGCAGCATCATGCAGCAGCAGCATGACAACATCCGGGCCGCGTTCGGCACCGAAGCGCGCATCACGACCGTCGTGGGTTACAAAGCCGAGACGATCGTGGAGGCGTTCCCCGAGGTCGACTACGTCTACAACGACCAGTACGACCAGACCAACACCTCCAAGAGCCTCCTGCGCGCCCTCTCCAAGAGCGGCCGCGGCGGTGTGCTCTGGATGAACGGCGATGTCGTGTTCGACCCTCGGGTCCTCGGTCGCGCGATCGCCCTCATCGAGCGCGATCAGTCGTTCGTCACCGTCAACACCTCGAAGGTGAGCGACGAAGAGGTGAAGTACACGGTCACGGCCGAGGGATACATCCACGAACTCTCCAAGACCGTCCAGGGCGGTATCGGCGAGGCGGTCGGCATCAACTACATCTCGAGCGCCGACAAGCAGGCCTTCATCCGCCAGCTGTCCCGCGTCGACGACCAGGACTACTTCGAGCGCGGCCTCGAACTCGCGATCACGGAGGACTCGATCCGGCTGCAGCCGCTCGACATCTCTGATCTGTACGCCGTCGAGGTCGACTTCGCCGAAGACCTGGAGCGCGCAAACCTCTTCGTCTAGCTCGCGCCCGCGACACGTTGTCAAGCCCAGCCCCCGCTGGGTGGCTCGCGAATAGGATCGGCCTGATGGCCGACAAGGTGCACCGCATCCACTCCCTTCCCGACGACTCGCCGTGGACGGGAGGGCTTCCGCCTGTCCAATCCGATGAGCACCCGCTCATCGTCCGAATGCTGGACCGCGTCATGGCCATCCAGCGCCCCGTCGTCGTCGGACATCTCCGCAGCATCAGGCTGCGGCATCCGGACGCCACCACCGCCGAGATCGTCCGCATCCTGGAGCGGCGGTATCTGGCCGCCGTGACCACGGGAGGTGCCGCCGTCGGCGCGACCGCCGTCGTACCGGGCATCGGAACCGGCGTCACCCTCGCGTTGAGCGGCGTGGAGACGGTGGCCTTCCTCGAGGCGACGGCGCTCTTCGCCCAGTCCGTCGCCGAGGTCCACGGCATCCCGGTCGCCGATCCCGATCGCGCGCGTGCGCTCGTGCTGACGCTGATGCTCGGCAAGGAGGGCACAGACCTCGTGGCTCAGCTCGCCGGGCAAGTCGCCGGCAAGGGGCCGACGCGTGACAAGTACTGGGGCGAGCTGATCACCAAGACGCTCCCCCGCGCGGCCATCGGCCCGCTGGTCGATCGGCTGAAGACGACGTTCGTGCGGCAGTTCGCGGGCCGGGGCGGCGCGTCCTTCCTCGGCAAGGCGCTCCCCTTCGGCATCGGCGCAGCCGTCGGCGGCGTCGGCAACAACATCCTGGGGCGGCGGGTGCTGGTCGGGTCTCGGCGGGCGTTCGGGCTGCCTCCTCTCGACCTTCCGGCCGACCTCGAGCCGGGTCCCGACACGCTGCGCCTCGAGCACGCGGCCGGTCGCGGAATCCGTCGCGCCGGCGGAGCGATCGCCGGCGGAGTGACGCGCAGCATGTCCGCCGTCGGCTCGGCGGGTCGCAGAGTCGGCGACGCGGTCACCCCGCGCAGGCGCAAGGCGATCGAAGGGCCGGATGCCGCGGCATCCGTCGAAGGTTCGCTCGAGGACGGCGTCGGCGACGACTGATGGGTCAGTTCACGACACGTCCCGAGGAGCCCGCCGAGTGGGCTGGGCTGCCGAGCGAGCCGCTGACCACGCGCTCCGAGGTCGAGTCGCTCGCTGAGCCGGTCGAGTCCGCCGATTCGCTGGGGTTTCTCGGCGGAGGCGTCGAATCCGTCGCGATCCCCGTGGTCATACCGCCTACCGAGGAGCCGCAGGAGCAGCGCACCGGTGATCCCGAAGGCGACTGAGGGCGCCGCGCCCGCGACCCTCTGAGGCTCACCTGTCACGACACGCCGATGGGCCACACACTTTGCGACGGGCGAGCATTCCAGTGCGCGAAGCTTCCGAGGCTCACCTGTCACGACACGCCGACGGGCCGCACACTCTGTGACAGGCGAGCGGGGAGACAGTGCGAAGCGCAACGAGCACGGCGCAACTCGACACCCCCCGGCGACGGGGCATAGCCTCGGAGGCATGGACAGCACCCTTGCGTGCCTTGCGGCATGGATGCCCCGGCAGCGGTGGTACGCGGCGAAGGGACGACCCCCCAGCCTGAGGCTGGTCGCCTGGTGGGACCCGCCGCAACAGGCCGCGAACGACGGCACGGCGGACGAGCTTTCGGCACCGCGGGTGCGGACCTTCCTCGTGGCCGACGAGGGTGCGCTTCCCCCGGTGCTGTACCAGATCCCGGTCGTCTCGCGGGCGACTGCGACGGTGGAAGCGTCCGCCGCGCACATCATCGGCAGCCCAGAGCCGGGCACCACCTTCATCGACGGACCGTTCGATCCGGCGTACTCTGATGCGCTCCTCGCTCTCGTCACCGGCGGGGGCGAGGGCAAGGGCCCGCACTCCGTGGCGACCGGGCATCCGACGCACAGCCTGCCGGTGGAGGGTACGCGAACAGCCGCGGTGCTGACCGGCGAGCAGTCGAACACCTCGCTCATCTACCGCTCCGACGACGGCTCGATGCCGATCATCTGCAAGGTGTTCCGCCAGCTGCATCCCGGGCTCAACCCCGACATCGAGCTGCAGACCGCTCTCGCCGACGCCGGTTCGCCGCACGTCCCCCGTGCGATCGGGTCGGTCGAGGGCACGTGGCCGGACCTCGCCACGGCGCAGGGCACGGTGTCGGGCTCGCTGGCGTTCGCGCAGGAGTTCCTCCCGGGGGTCGAGGATGCGTGGCGCGTGGCTTTGAGCGCAGCCGCCCAGGGAGAGGACTTCCGCGACCGCGCCCGGGCGCTCGGTGCGGCCACTGCCGACGTGCACGTCTCGTTGGCGAAACTCTTCCCGACGCGGGTGACGCAGCCCGCCGATCGCGAGTCGACGGCGGCGACCTGGCGGCGCCGGCTCGCAATCGCGATCGCCGAGGTGCCGGCGATCGCTGAGCGGCGCCAGGCGATCGAATCGGTCTATGACCGAGCGGTCGACGTCGCGTGGCCGCCCCTGCAGCGCATCCATGGCGACTACCACCTCGGGCAGGTGCTCCAGGTGCCCGATCGCGGATGGGTCCTGCTGGACTTCGAGGGCGAGCCGCTGCGGCCGATGGCCGAACGCCTCAACGTCGACCTCCCGCTGCGGGACGTGGCCGGGATGCTGCGGTCTTTCGACTACGTCGCGGGCTCCATCCGGCTCGACCACCCCGACCGATCCGCGGAAGCGGTACGTGACTGGGCGCTCGCCGCTCGCCGCTCGTTCGTCGAGGGGTACTCGAGTGCAACGGGTGCGGAACTGGACGTGGAGAGCGCACTCCTGGCCGCCCTCGAGCTGGACAAGGCCGTGTACGAGGCGATCTACGAGTCGCGCAACAGGCCGACCTGGGTGTCGATCCCGCTGCGGGCGATCGCGCGGCTCGTGGAGAAGCCCGCCGCGGTGTCCTGAGGTCCGCCCGGCGCAGGCGGATCAGTCGTCGAACTCTGCGTCCTCGGACTCGAGATCTTCATCGTCGTCCTCGTCGACGGTTCGCGCATGCCATGCCTCCCAGGAGTCCATGAGCCCGCCCACCGCGGCATGGAATCTGTCGGTCGCCGCGCCGGGCGCGGTGTCGCCGAAGTAGTGCGAAACCCACTGCTCCAGACGTGCCACCGCGTCGGCATCCCCCAGCACCCGGTCCGTCTCGGCGACGATCGCACCGGCGTGACCCACCTCGAGCCACTCGCATGCCGAAAGATAGCCGTGCGTGTCGATGAGGGCCTCCGGATCGGCGGGCCGCGTCACCATCAGTGGCCGGTCTGCGGCGAGCCGGTCATAGACCATCGCCGAGATGTCGACCACGGCGACATCCGCCGCGGCGAGCTGCCAGCCGAGTTCGGGACCGTCGTCGAACACGTGGTGCGCGCCTGCATCCCCGTCGTTGGCAGCAGCGAGCGCGCTGATGATGCGCCGGTTCGCGGCGCCGTACTCGCGGTTGATGACGCCCGAGCGCGGATGCGGCCGGTAGATCACCCGATGCCGGCCGGTCGCCAGCAGTGCGTTCACGAGGGTCTCGCCGTGGGACAGGATCGACCCGTAGTGCGCAGAAGGTCGGTCGCCCTCCCAGGTCGGCGCGTACAGCACGACGGTGCGATCGTCGGGCGTATACGGCAGGATTCCGGAGTAATGATCGGCTTGCGGGCGCCCGATCTGGATGGTGCGCGTGTCGAGGTCGTAATCCCACAGCACGCGCCCCAGGCGCTCGCGGGCCGCGTCGCCCGCGATGAACGCGTAGTCGTACGCCTTGTATTGGTTCGTGGTCATGTACATCTTGTCGGACTCGCCGTGGTTGATGAACACATGCCAGCGACGCCCGTAACGGAACATCTGGAAGTTGCGGGTGTTCTGATTGACGTACAGCACGACCCGGATGTCCTGGTCGGCGACGAACGTCTCGAGATCGCGGATCGTGGGCAGGAACGCCACCGGTGGCGCGTCCTCCGCGAGCATCGCCCGCGCGGAGGTCGCCACCCGGCTCAGCACGACGACCGGCCAGATCTTCGCGAGCTCGGCGAGCGGCTTGTACCACTGGCGGATCTGGTACAGGTTCACGGCGCCGTCGGCGAAGTAGACGGCCACGCGATAGTGATGCAGCGGATGCCGCGGCTGAGTGTCGACGGTGCGCCGAACATCGCGGACGGCGGCGCGGCTGACGACCGCCTTGCGCAGCAGCGCCGCGGCCTTCTTCGCGTCCGAGACGACACCCACGCCTTCAGGATACCGACGGGGGCCCCGTGACATGATCGACGGATGCATGTCGAGCAGCCCGGACGCAAGGACGCGCCGGTCGTCGCCGAGGGCGCCGGGGTGACCTTCGTCATGCCGGTGCTCAACGAAAGGGCGTACCTCAGCCGCGCCGTGGAGACGGTCCTCGCGCAGGACGTCGCGGCGCCGACCGAGCTGATCCTGGCTCTCGCGCCCTCGACCGACGGCACCACGGAACTGGCACGCGAGCTCGCGGCCGACGATCGCATCGTGCTCGTCGACAACCCCGAGGCCGACATCCCGATCGGCCTGAATCGCGCCATCCGCGCCGGGCGGTACCCGACGATCGTCCGCGTCGATGCCCACTCCGAGTTGGAGCCGGGATACACGACCCGTGCCCTGGCAACGCTCGACCGCGTTCGAGCGGCGAACGTCGGCGGCGTGATGAAGGCGGACGGTCGCACGCCGTTCCAGCGTGCGGTCGCGCGCGCCTACAACTCCCCCATCGGCCTCGGCGGCGGTGCGTACCACAGCGGCACGCAGGAGGGCGAGGCGGAGTCGGCCTATCTCGGCGTGATGCGACGGGACGTCCTGGACGAGGTCGGACTCTTCGACGAGAGCATCCGGCGCGGCGAGGACTGGGAGCTGAACCTGCGCATCCGCCGCGCCGGCTATCGCGTCTGGTTCGATCCGGCCCTGGCCGTCACGTACTGGCCCCGCGAGAGCTGGACGCGCCTGGTACGGCAGTTCTCGGCGACGGGCCGGTGGCGGGGCGAACTCGTGCGCCGCTACGGCCGGGGCAACTCGGTGCGGTTCTTCGCGCCGCCCGCCCTCGTCGTAATCCTCGTCCTCAGCCTCATCGTCGGAGTCCTGCAGGCCACCGGAGTGCTCAGCGGATGGTGGTCGGTCGCGGCATCCGTCGTCTACCTGCCGGTGATCGCCTACGCGCTGCTCATCCTCGGAGTCGCGCTCGGCCCGGGCGGAGGAACCGGCTGGCGCGACAAGCTGTGGACGCTCGCGGTGCTGCCCACGATGCACATCTCGTGGGGCACCGGCTTCGTGATCGGCGTGGTGCGCGGTGCCCACGACACCGTCGACACGTCGAGGCTCGGCGACCGCAACACGCCGCTCCCCTAGTCCGCGGGAGGCGGGGTGTCGACGTCGACGAAGCCCTGGTCGAGGATCCGGCTGACCACTCGCTCAGCGGCGTGACCGTCATCGCGCGGATTGAACCTGGCGCGCCACTGCGCGTACTTCGCGGCGAACATCGCGGGGTCGCCGTCCCGCACCGCCGCGACGAGTTCGTCGTGCGTCCGGACCACCGGGCCCGGCGCGTGCGCGACGAGATCGAAGTAGAACCCGCGCAGCTCACCGCGGTAGTGCTCGATGTCGGGCACCAGGAAGTACATGGGCTTGCCGGTCACGCTGAAATCGAACATGACCGAGGAGTAGTCGGTGATGAGCGCATCCGCCGCCAGCAGCAGCCGCGACGTGTCGGGAAAGCCGGTCACGTCCAGGACGCGCGGGCCCTCGGCATCCCGCCCCGGCAGCAGGGTCCGCGAGTGACCCCGCACGAGCACGACCGAGTCGGTCGCCTTCGCGAGCGCTGCCGGATCGACGAAGTCGACCATCTCGGTGCGGTCATCGCGCCAGGTGGGCGCGTACAGAATCACCCGCTCGCCGCGACGGATGCCGAGAGCCGCCCGCGTCGCACCGTCATCGCCGATGGTGAGGATGTCGTTGCGCGGGTATCCCTCCACCCACACGGGACGGGACAGGAAGGCGTAGGCCTTGCCCAGGATGCGCGCAGCGTAGGGGTTCTGCGCGAGCAGTACGTTCCAGCGGCGTGACTCCTTGATCACGGCGGCCAGACGGCGGGGGTTGAACCCGGGTCGATGCAGCGCCAGCCGCTTCAGCGGCGTGCCGTGCCAGGTCTGCACGACGACCTGGCCGCGCCGGCGCGCGAACGTGCGGCGGAGCCAGTCGTTGACCACCAGCAGCCGGGCGGATCCCCGCGCACGCCACCATTCCGGGCTGCCGTCGACCACGGGGACGGCGCCATCCGGGACCTGAACGGACAGATCCACGACGCTCCAATAGCGCGTCAGGTGGGGCGCGCGTCGGGCCAGCTCGCGGTCGATGGCGAGGGGGTTGCAGCTCGCGTTGCGGCCGTAGAAGCTCTCGAAGAACACGGCGTTCTCCAGCGCCGACGGGCGCGTGGCATAGCGCCGCTCGAGTGCCGCCTGTCCCTCGCCGGAATCGTACGCGGGATCGATCGGCGGCCCGATCGTCAACCTCGACCCGTCCAGCGCCGCGCGCAGCGTGCCGAGCTGGGTCAGAGGCACGGAGGCCGGCGGTTCCGGCTCGTGCCCGCTCGCGCCGTCGATCCGCAGCTCGTACGTGCCGACCGGCAGCGGCAGCTCGGCGCCCCCCCAGCGCGAAGCGCGCAGGGGCAGCGACGCCTTCCACGTCTTGCCGCCGCCGGACACCGCGCCGGCGACACGGGCGCGCGGCCCGACCAGTTCCACCGAGACGGGCCGCGGTCCGACGCCGGAGACGATCAGCGCGGCGCCGCCGTCGGTGGAGAAGCGGGCGTCGGTCATCGGATTCCCTTCGTGACGCTGGGCGCCGTCGAGCCACGAGGCTTCGTCGCACTCGATCCCGCCAGGATCGCACGGTACACCCTGCCGGTGTTCCCCCCGTCGCGGAACGCATGCAGGCGCTCGCTCAGCCGCTCGGCCTGCGCGACCCTCTCCGCGCGGGCGGTTTCATCACCCAGCAGGCCCTCGAGCTGCGCGGCAGCTTCCCGCCAGTCCCGCGCCCATCCCTCACCTGCGACGTCCGCGTACGCCCCGTAGAACCCGCGGCTGCGGCCATAGGCCTCGACGTCGGGCGCGAGGAATACGACCGGGAGCGGAACGAGCGCCGCATCGAAGGCGAGCGACGAATAGTCGGTCACCAGTGCGACGAGACCCGGAAGCAGCGGTGTCACATCGATCACGACGTCGCTCCCCAGGCTCAGCACGCGCTCGGTCGGGAACGGCGGCGAATAGTCTCCAGCGCCGAGCGGATGCGAGCGGATCAGCAGCACAGCGTCGTGACGGGTGAGCACGTCGACGATGACCCTCCACTCGTCGGCGGTTGGGACGGCGGGGTCCGGCGCTCCGTCGCGCCAGGTCGGTGCGTAGAGCACCAGCCTGGTCGCGGCATGCATCGGCCGGGTCGCCGCTTCGATCCCCGCGCGCGCCTCTGACCGGCGCGTTTCGGCCGTGCCGCGGGAGAGCACGTCGACCCGCGGCTCGCCGGTGACCGGCACGCGCGAGTCGGGCAGGCCGAAGGCCGATTCGAGTCGCCCGCGGACGAGGTGCGAGGCGGCCGGAAGCACGTGGATGCGGCGTGCGGCGGCCCGGTACATCCGTGCGATCGCGACGGGCACCAATCGCGAGCCGGGCAGGATGCCGCTGCGGACCGTCTCCGGCGAGTCCAGGCCGATCCTCTTGAGCGGGATGCCGTGCCAGAGCTGGACGACGAAGGCGCCCGAGACCGCGTAGCGGTTCACGTCGCCGAAGCCGTGCGTGACGACGACGATCCCGGCACGAGCGGTGCACCAGAACCCGCGGAGCGAGCGTTTGCGGACGTAGGGGATGCCGCGGGCCGCGGCATCCCGTTCCTCACGGGCGGTGCCGACCAGCCAGATCGCGGGGCGGCCATCGGCGACGACGACGTCCCACAGCGCGAGCGCTCCGTCGCCGATGCCGACGCCGCATCCGAACACCCACGTGCCGGGCCGGCGTGGGATCAGCAAGGTGCTCAGACGGCCGAGCGCGTAGAGCGGGATGCTCGCGATCTGCCGGGCGTTTCCCGCGCCGAACGAGAAGGACGCCACCCCGCGAGCCTATCGCGGGGTGGCGTCATCGACCTCAGGGGTGCGCCCTACTGCTGCAGCTCCCCCAGCGTCACGTCGACGGTCTGCGTCTCGCCGTCGCGGACGAAGGTGACGGTGGCGTCACTGCCGGCGGCGGCCGCACGCACCTGGGCTGTCAGGTCGGTCGCGTCGGTGACCGGTACCCCGTTGAAGGCGGTGACGATGTCGCCGACCAGCAGTCCCGCGCCCAGCGCCGCGCCGCCCTCGACGACCTCGGCGATGTACGCGCCGGTCATGGTGGACTCCTCGACGGTTGCCGCGTCGCGGACGCTCGCGCCGAGCAGGCCATGGGATGCTGCACCGCTGTCGATGATCTCGCCGGTCACGCGCTCGACGATGTTCGACGGGATGGAGAACCCGACGCCGATGGATCCGGACCCGCCGGAGCTGCCGCCTGCGGTCGCGATCGCGACGTTGATGCCGATGAGCTTGCCTTCGGAGTCGACGAGTGCACCGCCGGAGTTGCCGGGGTTGATCGCGGCGTCGGTCTGGATGACGGCGATGGAGATGGATTCGGTCGCCGTCTGACCCGGGTCGCCCTCGCCGAAGTCGAAGAAGAACGGCGGGGTCTGCCCGTCCTCCGGAGGCTCGGTTCCGTCCTCCTCTGCGTCGCCCTCCGCTTCGCTCGAGTCCGGCGCCGCGGACGACGCGATCTGGATCGAGCGGTTCAGGGCGCTCACGATGCCCGTGGTGACGGTGTTGGACAGTCCCAGAGGAGCACCGACCGCGATGGTCTCGTCACCGACGTTGAGCTCGGAAGAGTCTGCGAACTCGATCGGGGTGAGATCCTCGGCGTCCTGCAGCTTGATCACGGCGAGGTCGTACGTGGGGTCGGTGCCGACCACTTCGGCGTCGTAGACGCGCCCATCGGACGTGGAGACGCGGATCGTCGCGTCGGCGGTGGCGCCGTCGAGCGTCACGACGTGCGTGTTGGTCACGACGTAGCCGTCGCTGGTGAGTACCACTCCGGATCCGGTGCCGGCGCCGTTGGTGCCGGACGCCTCGATCGTGACGACGCTGGGAACCACCTTCGCGGCGATCGCAGTGGTCTGGTTCACCGAGTCGTCGTTGTTGACGGTCACGGTCGCTGGACCGGCCGCAGGGACAGTGCCCTCCGGCGCGAACATGTTCACGCCCGCGTAGGCGCCGCCGAGACCAGCGGCTCCGCCCACGAGGGCGGCGGCGACGATCAGGCCGACGACCCTGCCCGCGCCGGACTTCTTCTTCGTCGCGGTGTCGGTGACCACGGTGCCCGTGGCCGGCGAGCCCAGCGGCACGGTCGGCTGGGTCTGATTGACGGCGCTCGGACCGAACGCCGAGGCGTACGGCTGACCGTGGCCGGGCTGGCCGGCGTATGCCTGCGGGCGGGGCCCGTAGCCCGGAGTCTGCTGGGGGTACGGCGGATAGCCGGCGGGGCGGCCTCCCTGCGGCGCCTGCCACGTCGGAGCAGCCGGCTGGGAGGGCGCGGCCGGGGACGCCGAGCCGGCAGGCGACGTGCTCCGGCTGCGGGGCTGCATGCGCGGCCGGCTGGGTGGGCGCGTTGTCGGCGGAAGCCGCCGGTGTGTGAACCGGGTTCTCGTGGGTGGGATCTGCGGGGCGCTCGCCCTGTGTGTCGCTCATGATTGCTCCTTCTGCCGACCACTGACCACTGTGCCCTCGGTTTCTGTGCGTTTCTTATGCCGAGGATGGGCGTCGACTATGCGAGTAGCGTGAACCGGATGCGAGAAACACCCGGCGCATGGCGCCGTACTGCAGTCGGCGCGGGTCTCATCGGTTCCGATGGGTCCACCCGCCCCACCATCTTCGCGGAGATGTCGGCCCTCGCGGCGCGAACCGGTGCGATCAACCTCGGCCAGGGCTTCCCGGACGAGGACGGTCCGGCCGAGGTCCTCGAGGCCGCGCGCGCGGCGATCGCGCACGGCGTCAATCAGTATCCGCCTGGTCGCGGCATCCCGGATCTGCTGTCGGCGATCGCCGAGCACCAGCAGCGGTTCTACGGCCTTCAGATCGACCCGCACCGCGACGCGATCGTCACCGCCGGCGCCACCGAGGCACTCGCGGCCACCCTGCTCGCGCTGATCGACGGCCCCGACGACGAGGTCGTCGTCTTCGAGCCCTACTACGACTCGTATGCCGCCGTCGTGGCTCTGGCCGGCGCGCGACTGGTCACGGTTCCCCTGCGGTGGCCGGATTTCCAGCCGGACCTCGATGACCTCCGATCGGCGGTCTCGGACCGGACGAGGGTGATCCTCGTCAACGATCCGCACAATCCGACCGGCGCCGTCTTCTCCCGCGACCTGCAGGACGAGGTGATCCGCCTGGCGGACCGTCACGACGCGATCATCGTGACCGACGAGGTCTACGAGCACCTGGTCTTCGAAGGCCTGCATGTGCCGATCGCCACCCTTCCGGGTGCGTGGGATCGCACCCTCACCATCTCATCGGGCGGCAAGACCTTCTCGGCGACCGGGTGGAAGATCGGGTGGGTCAGCGGGCCGGCCGATCTGGTCGATGCCGTGCTCGCGGTCAAGCAGTTCCTCACCTACGTCAACGGCGCCCCGTTCCAGCCCGCCATCGCGACCGGACTGCGCCTGCCCGATGCGTTCTTCCGAGACATCGCCCAGACCCTGCGGGGCAAGCGCGATCTGCTCGGCTCCGGGCTCAGGGCGGCGGGCTTCGACGTTTCGGTGGCAGCGGGGTCGTATTTCACCGTGGTGGATGCCGCACCCCTGGGCGCGACGGATGCCGCCGAATTCTGCCGCGCCCTCCCCGATCGGGCCGGTGTCGTCGCGATCCCGCTCACCGCGTTCGTCGCTCCGCAGCGACGGTCGGAGTACGCGACGCTCGTCAGGTTCGCCGCGTGCAAGCGGGTCGACGTGCTCGAGGAGGCTGCATCCCGCCTCACGGCGCTCGCAGGCTGATCGCCCGCCCAGCGGTCGCTCGCGGCGACGCGGCGTGAGCCGGTGCGGCTCCTTCAGCTGCGGGGCACCACCCTCAGGCGCCGCAGCCGCAGGGCCGGGTTCACCCGTCGCACACGGGCGACCGCATCGCGGTCGAGATGCGCGACGACGACGTCGGTTGCGGTGCCGATCGCAGCGATCTCGATCCCCTGCGGGTCGACGATCATCGAGTTGCCGACTCCGAGCGGCGGCGGATGATCGGCGGCCGCGACGAAGACGGTGTTCTCGATGGCACGCGCGTGCACCAGCGTGCGCCAGTGGTGCTCCTTGAGCGGACCGCGGACCCACTCGGCAGGCACGAGGAACACCTCGGCGCCCGCGTCGGCGAGCAGACGGCCGACCTCGGGAAACCTCAGGTCGTAGCAGGTCATCAGCCCGAACCGCAGGCCGTCCAGCTCGAAAGTCTCGGGCTCGTTCAGGTCGCCCGGCCTCGACCCAGTCCGACTCGCGCTGGCCGAACGCGTCGTAGAGGTGGAGCTTGCGGTAGGTCGCGACGATGCCCGACGCGTCGACTGCCACCACGGTGTTGCGAACGCGACGACCGTCGGCGCCGCGTTCGAGCAGGCCGGCGACGATGTGCACGCCGAAGGCGGATGCGAGCCCGGTCAGCCGCGCGACGAACGGTCCGTCGATGCCCTCGGCATTCGCGGCCAGCGAGTCGTCGAACGGGTCGACGAAGTAGCTGGAGTACTCGGGGAAGACCACCAGCGACGCGCCCCGCCCGGATGCCGTGATCACGAGCTGCTCGATCAGGGCGAGGTTCGCGGCCTTGTCGGCGGCAGGAGCGAACTGCGCGACGGCGATCGCAGTGGTGTGCGAGCCGGGGAAGTCACCGGTCCGCTCCACGGGTGATGCGGGCCCGCATGACGCCCGGCGCGACGACCCACAGAGCCAGGACGACGGACGTCAGCGCGATCACGGCGACGATCGCCGCCGACCGGTCGACGACGATGTCGAAGACGAATCCCACGACGCCGACGAGCGAGGACCGACACGGTCACCATCGAGGTGATGAGGGCTGCATGACCGTACGTCACGACCTTCCGCTTGGCGCGCTGCTGGAACAGGAACCGGTGCAGCGCGACCGGTGCGAGCGCCACGATGGTCGTCAGGGCCGAGAGGACCACGAGCACGAGATAGAAGGTCTGCTGCCCGTCGTCCAGATCGACGAACGCCGGCTGGAAGGCGAGCGCGAGGAGGAAGCCGGTCAGGATCTGGGTGCCCGTCTGCATGACGCGCAGCTCCTGCAGCACCTCGCTCCAGTTACGATCCGCGCGCTCGGCCGGCGATCTCGTCACGCCCGTCCTGGAGGTTATCCAGTGGGTGAGTGTCTCGCTCCGAGGGCATGGCTTCATCCTCGCCCTGCCGCGTCCGCGGACGGCAACCCGCCACCCCGACATGCCCCCCGTTTCAAAGCATGCTAGGGTTGATTCTTGTGCCGCGGGGTGGAGCAGCTCGGTAGCTCGCTGGGCTCATAACCCAGAGGTCGCAGGTTCAAATCCTGTCCCCGCAACGAAAAGAAGAAGGCGCCCCTCCGGGGGTGCCTTCTTCTTTTCATCATGTAGGCCGTTGCAGTGATCCCTGATCAGGCGGCGCGGTGAACGGCGGGGACAGGATCTGGCCACGCCTTCGCTCCACTCGCCGCTGCGCCTCCCCTACCGCGGGTCCAACGCGTCACACAGCTCCGACAGGAACCGCGCGATCACGGCCAGCTCGTCGTCGGCGTATCGGTCGGCGACTCCGCGCATCAGCCCGCAGCCGCTGGCCGAAGTGGCGGAAGAACGAGCTGCGCGACTCGTCGGTGAGGATCACGATCCGCGCGCGGCGATCGCTCGGGTGCGGCCGTCGCTCGATGTGCCCGGAAGCGGACAGCCGGTCGAGGAGCTTGGTCGTCGACGCCGTGGAGATGCGCAGATGTCGGGCGACATCGTGCGGGCTCACGGTCTCGCCGCGACCCTCCCGCACGATCAGCATCCGCAGGGCGGCGAGGTCGGTGGCGTTCATGTCCATGTCGCCCTTCATGCCGCCGTGCATGCGATCCATGGCGTCGCTGAAGCGCGCGCACAGCCTGCAGCACGTTCATGACCGCTGAATCATGAGGCGCTCTAGCCGAATTCGGCTCGGGCTGTGGCATGTGGACACTCCCTCCGTCACCCTTGTATCATCGGTCGCAGGATATCGCTAGCTAAACTAGCGAATTTAGGAGGATTCATGAGCGACGCCGACCACGTGGTCCTCCTCGACGATGAGGGCCGAGCGATCGGCACGGCTCCGAAGAGCAGCGTGCACGGCACCGACACCGCCTTGCACCTCGCCTTCTCCTGCCATGTGATCAACGACGACGGTCAGGTTCTCGTGACGCGCCGCGCACTCGGCAAGACGACGTGGCCCGGCGTGTGGAGCAACTCCTTCTGCGGACACCCGCGACCGGCCGAGCCGGTGCTCACCGCGGTGCACCGCCGCGCCGAGTACGAGCTCGGCATCACGCTCACCGACATCGCAGCTCGCGCTGCCGCTCTTCCGCTACCGCGCCGTCGACACCAGCGGCATCGTCGAGCACGAGGTGTGCCCGGTCTACACCGCCCGCACCAGCGACGAGCCGGTCCTCAATCCGCTCGAGGTCGTCGAAGCCAAGTGGGTCGATCCCGCCGATCTCGGCGTCATCGCTGACCGCGACCCCGTGGGCATTCAGCCCGTGGCTCGTGCTGCAGGCCGAGCAGCTGCATCTCTTCGACGCCGAGCCCGCCCTGCAGCGACGACGGGCGTCATGATCCCGCTCGCCACCCGCGCGGCCATCGACGACGCGATCGACGGCGTCGCTGCGGCGCATCCGTCGCCGCGCGAGCGGAACTGGGTGGCGGCTTCGAGGCACTCGCCGACGCCGTCTGCCGCGCGACCGCAGGCGGCAAGCGGCTCCGACCGGCGCTCGTCGCGGCATCCTTCGCGGCGTTCGGCGGCGACCCCGACGACACCCCCGCGCTATATCCCGTGGCGGCCGCGTTCGAGCTGCTGCACACCGCGTTCGTGGTGCACGACGACGTGATCGACCACGACACGGTGCGCCGCGGCATCCCGAACGTCGCCGGTGAGTTCCGTGTGCGCGAGCTCGCACGCGCGGTGCGGATGCCGCGGGCGCGGCCCTTCTCGGCGACGCGGCGGCCATCCTCGCCGGCGATCTGCTGCTGCACGAGGCGTCCCGCCTGATCGCGCCTCACCGATGTCGCCGGCCGACGTCGCGAGCCGGACTGTTCGGTCTGCTCGACGACGCGATCTACGTCTCGGCGGCCGGCGAGCTCGCCGACGTCGAGAACGCGGTGATGCCCGACTACGCCGAGGCCGAGGCCGATCTTCGACGCGACGTTCAACAAGACGGCCGTGTACTCCTTCAGCGCTCCGCTGTGCGCGGGCGCCCTGCTCGCCGGCGCATCGCGCGAGGCGATCGCTGCACTCGACGCGGAGGGCGGTCGGCTCGGACTCGCCTTCCAGCTCGTGGACGACCTCATCGGCGCGTTCGGCTCGGCCGAGCAGGCCGGGCGCGACGAGGGCGGCGATCTCCGCGAGTCCAAGCGCACGCCCGCTCATCGCACTCGCCCGGCAGACTCCGGCTTGGTCGCGGGTCAACGACGCGCTCGCGGTCGCCCACACCGGGCCCATCGCGGTGCGCGAGGCCCAGCTCGCCCTCGAGGAGAGCGGGGCCCGCCTGCGCCTGCGCTTGCTCATCGACGACACGCTCGAGGCAGTGCGCACGGGCGTCGGACGACCGCGGCTTCCCGCTCGCGGCGCGTCCGCTGCTGCGCGAGCTGGCCGACCGGGTCGAGGAGCGCATCCCGTGAGCCACGAGCCCGACCGGCCTCGCCCTCTACGACAGGACGGCACAGGATGCCGCGGCGGCCGTGATCGCCGCGTACTCGACGTCGTTCGCGCCTCGCCACGCCGCCTGCTCGGCCCTCGCCCGCGGCCGCACGTGCGCAACATCTACGCCCTCGTGCGCATCGCGGACGAGATCGTCGACGGGCCGGCGGCGGCCGCCGGGCTGCGATCCCGCCGCGGAGCGCGCGGTCCTCGATGAGCTGGAGGCGGAGACCCTCGCGGCGATCGACCGCGGATTCAGCTCGAACCTCGTCGTGCACGCCTTCGCCCGCACCGCCGGGAGTGCGGGATCGGCGCAGCACTGGTCGCGCCCGTTCTTCTCCTCGATGCGCACCGACCTCGTGACCGCACGGCACGATGCCGCATCGCACGACGACTACGTCTACGGCTCGGCCGAGGTCGTCGGCCTGATGTGCCTGCAGGTCTTCGTGAACGCGGGCGCAGTCCGTCCGGCAACCCCGGCCCCCGACCTCGTCGACGGCGCCCGCCGGCTGGGCGCGGCCTTCCAGGACGTGAACTTCCTGCGCGATCAGCACCACGACGAGGGCGCCCTCGGCCGGGACTACCTCGGACTGGCGTCCGGCGCGTCCACGCCGACTCGCATGTGCTCGATCGGATCGACGCGGATCTCGCGGCGGCCGCCGTCGGTCATCCCGAGGCTTCCGGCGGACTGCCGCCGCGCGGTGACCGCAGCCCACGACCTGTTCGCCGCGCTGTCCACGCGACTGCGCCGCGACTCGTCATCGGACGAGCGCGTCCGCGTGCCCGATCCGGTCAAGGCCGCGCTCGCCGCGCGGGCGTGGCTCGGATTCGCCCCGCGCCGACAGCCGACGCGAGCACACGCATGACGGCGCGCGAAGCATCCGGGGAGGTTGCACACATGGCGGACACAGCGCACCAGAAAGGCGCCGCGATCGTGATCGGTGCCGGCATCGCGGGTCTCGCCATCGGCCGCTCTGCTCGGAGCCGAGGGCTGGGACGTCACCGTCCTCGAGGCGCGCGACGAGGTCGGCGGCCGCGCCGGATCGTGGGAGTGCGACGGGTTCCGGTTCGACACCGGCCCCAGCTGGTACCTGATGCCCGAGGTGTTCGACCACTTCTTCCGCCTGCTCGGCACGACCGCCGAGCAGGAGCTCGATCTGGTCCGCCTCGACCCGGCGTATCGCGTCTTCACGGAGCCGACGGCCACGCCGCCGCTCCCGCCCACCGACGTCCGCTCCGGTCGGGATGCCGCGACCGCGCTGTTCGAGAGGATCGAGCCCGGCGCCGGCGCCAAGCTCGACACGTACCTCGACTCCGCCGCCGACGCCTACGAGCTGTCGGTGTCGCGGTTCCTCTACGACACGTACGAGACGACGGCGGGCCTGCGCGACCCGGTCATCCTGCGCCGCGCCGGTCAGCTCGCTCCGCTGCTGACGCGCAGTCGCTCGCCAGCTCACGTCGAGCGCCGGTTCACCGACCCGCGGCTGCGCCAGATCCTCGGCTATCCGGCCGTGTTCCTCGGCGGATCCCCCTACAGCGTGCCGAGCCTGTACCACCTGATGAGCCACCTCGACCTCGACGACGGCGTCCTGTATCCCCGCGGCGGCCTCACCGAGGTCATTCGCGCCGTCGAACGCCTCGCCGTCGCGTCCGGGGCGGTCATCGAGACCGGGTGCGAGGTGGTGCAGATCACGACGACGGATGCCGTCGCAACGGGCGTGCGCCTCGCCGACGGCCGACGGATCGCCGCGGATCTGGTGGTGTCGACCGCCGACCTGCATCACACCGAGACGGCGCTGCTGCCGCCCGGGCTGCAGACCTACCCCGAGAAGTGGTGGGCCAAACGGACACCCAGTCCCGGTGCGCTCCTGCTGCTGCTCGGCGTCGAGGGTGACCTTCCTCAGCTGGCGCACCACACGCTCGTGTTCGCCGAGGACTGGCGCTCGAATTTCGACGACATCTTCCGGGAGCCCAGCCGCATCCCCGACCCCGCATCGCTGTACGTGTGCAAGCCGAGTGCGACGGATCCGGGTGTCGCGCCTCACGGTCACGAGAACCTGTTCGTGCTGGTGCCGATCCCGGCCGATCCGACCATCGGCCGCGGCGGGGTCGACGGCGACGGCGACCCCGCCGTGGAGACCGCGGCCGACCGCGCGATCGAGCAGATCGCGCAGTGGTGCGGCATCCCCGATCTGGCCGATCGCATCGTGGTGCGACGCACGATCGCGCCCGGCGACTTCGCCGCAGATCTGCATGCCTGGCGCGGCAATGCGCTCGGCCTCGCGCACACCCTCGGCCAGAGCGCCATGTTCCGGCCCCGGAACGCGTCGCGGAAGGTGCGCGGGCTGTCGTACGCCGGCGGGTCGGCCCTGCCGGGGATCGGGCTGCCGATGTGTCTCATCTCCGCCGAACTGGTGCTCAAGCGCCTGCGTGGCGACCGCACCCCGGGGCCGCTACCCGAGCCGGCCAGAGTCTGACGATGCCGGGGATCTACCTGCTCGCGATCCTCGTCTCCGCCGGCGGGATCGCCGCGCTCGACGCGCGGTGGCGACTGGCCGCCTGGAGTGCGCCGGGACGCACCGCGATCGCGGTCGGGATCGGCACGGCGTTCTTCCTGATCTGGGATGCCGTCGGCATCGCGACGGGCGTGTTCGTGAAGGGCGACAGTCCCCTTCTCGTCGGCATCGACCTCGCTCCGCAGCTGCCGATCGAAGAGCCGTTCTTCGTCGCGTTCCTCTGCTATCTCGCTCTGGTCACGTGGGCCGGCGCGCTTCGCATGCTCGCTCGTCGATCCGCCCGGACGAGCACGGACGCGGCGGAGCGCCCCATTTGACCTACCCGCTGATCATCCTGCCGTTCGTCGCCGGAACGCTCGGAGTGACCCTCGCCACCCTGACGCGGCCCGCATTCGGGCAGCGCATGGCGGCATCCGCTCTGGCGGCGGCGGTGCTGCTGATTCTGACGGCCGTCTTCGACAACGTGATGATCGCCGCCGGCCTGTTCACCTATCCCGCAGAGCATCTCAGCGGGCTGCGCATCGGGCTCGCGCCGCTCGAGGACTTCTCGTACCCGCTGTGTGCGGCCTTCCTCGTCCCCGCTGTGTTCACTCTGCTGTCCCGATCCCGCGCCCGCCAGGGCACGCCATGAGCGACGCAGGCGCACTGCGGCCGGGGGGCATCGTGAAGCAGCTGTTCGTGGCATCGCGCCCGGTCAGCTGGATCAACACGGCCTACCCGTTCGCGGCCGCCTATGTCATGACGACCCGTCAGATCGATCTGACGCTCGTGATCGGCACACTGTTCTTCCTCGTGCCCTACAACCTCGCCATGTACGGCATCAACGATGTCTTCGACTACGAGTCCGACCTGCGGAATCCGCGCAAGGGCGGCGCGCACGGCGCCGTCCTCGATCGGCGGATGCATCGGATCACACTGTGGGCCGCAGGGCTGTCATGCGCTCCGTTCGTGGTCTATCTCGTGGTGGTGGGCTCGCCGGCGTCGTGGCTGGTCCTGGCCGCAAGCCTGTTCTTCGTCGTCTTCTACAGCGCTCCGCCGCTGCGGCTGAAGGAGGTCCCCTTCGCGGACTCGGTGACCTCCAGCATCCACTTCTTCTCCCCTGCGGTGTACGGTCTCGTGCTCGCGGGCGCCGACTGGACCTGGCAGCTGGGCGCGGTGATCCTGGCGTTCGCGCTGTGGGGGGTCGCGTCGCACGCGTTCGGTGCGGTGCAGGATGTCGTCGCCGACCGCGCAGCCGGCATCTCGTCGATCGCCACCGCACGGGGCGCCCGCTGGACGGTGCGATTCTCACTCGCGTGCTACGCCGCCGCGGGTGTGGTGATGCTGGTCACCCCCTGGCCCGGCCCGCTTGCGGCGCTGGTCGTGGTGCCGTACCTGGGGACCGTCTGGCCGTTCCGTTCGGTGACGGACGAGACCGCGGAACGCGCCACGCTCGGGTGGCGGCGCTTCCTGTGGGTGAATCAGCTCGCCGGCTTCGCGGTCACGTTCCTGCTGATCTGGCGCTGGCTGCTCACCGCCTGATGCCGCGTGAACGCACCGCAGGCCCCCTCGTCGCCGAGGAGGCCTGCGGTGCATGACTGCTACTGGTCGCCCAGCTCGATGAGCTGCTCGACGGCCGCGGTGAGCCGCTCGTCCGCCTCGCCGTACGCGGCCCAGTCACCGGCCTGGAGTGCCGCCTGGCGGTCCAGCATCGCCTGCTGAGCCTCCTGCAGCGCCGCCTGATAGTCGTCCGCGGGCGGTTCAGCCGGGTCGGTCGGCTCCGGCGTCTGCTCACCCGGTGTCGGAGTGGGCGTCGGACCCGGCGTCGGCGTGACGTCGGCGTCGCCGCTGTCGGCACCCGAGTCTCCGCCGAAGAGCACGTCGAGGGCCTCGTTCAGGGTGTCCTCGAACGCGACTTCGTTGCCGAACGCGACCAGCACCTTCTGCAGCTGCGGCAGCTGGGTGCCGCTCGATGCCTGCACGAACACCGGTTGCACGTACAGCAGACCACCGCCGACAGGCAGCGTCAGCAAGTTGCCGTTGATCACCTCGGATTGACCCTGTTTCAGGAGGTTGATCTGAGACGAGATGAGCGGATCGGAGTTGAAGGTGTTCTGCACCTGGCCCGGGCCGGGGATCGTCGTGTCGGCGTCCACGACCAGCATCCGTAGTTTGCCGTAGTCGGGGCTCTTCACCCCCGATTCACTGCCCGCGTTCGAATCGACGGCGAGGTAGCCCATCAGGACGTTGCGCGACGCGGTGCCCTCGGAGGACGGGATGAAGCTCGTGAACATCGAGTACGTCGGGGCCTCCTGACCCGGCATCTGCATCGTGAGGTAGTACGGCGGCTGCAGCACGGTATCGAGCTGCGGGTCGTTCGGCGTCTGCCACGCGTTGTCGCGCTGGTAGAACGACTGCGCGTCGTCGACGTGGTAGACACCGAGCGCGTACCGCTGCACCTTGAACAGGTCGGTCGGATACCGCACGTGACTCATCAGATCGCCGGACATCTCGCTGATCGGCTTGACCGTCGACGGGTAGACGTTCTGCCACGCCTGCAGCACCGGGTCTTCGTCATCCCACGCATACAGCGTCACCGAGCCGTCGTAGGCGTCGACGGTCGCCTTCACGGAGTTGCGGATGTAGTTGATGTCGTCGAGCGCGAAGCGCTGCGCCGTGGTGTTGGAGTCGGAGATCGCCTGCTGCAGGCTCACCGTCGTCGAGTACGGGTAGTTCGCACTGAGTGTGTACCCGTCGATGATCCAGACGATCCGGCCGTCGACCACGCTCGGGTACGGGTCGCTGTCGAGCGTGAGGTACGGCGCAGCCTTCTGCACACGTGCGCTCGGGTCGCGGTCGTAGAGGATCTGGGAGTCCTCGTTGACGTAGTCGGAGAACAGGATCTGCTCGGACTGGAACTTCAGCGCGAAGATCAGCCGGTTGAAGACGCTGCCGATGCTCGGACCGCCGTCGCCGGTGAAGGTCGTCTTCGTCTCTGAAGCACCGTCGGCGCCTGAGGGGTAGTCGAGCTCGATCGGGTCGGTCCCCTCCGGCGCGCCGACGATCGAGTAGGTCGGCGAGTACTCGCCGAAGTAGACACGGGGCTCGAAGTTCTCCTGATTGGACAGGAAACCGGCGGCGGGGATGCCGCGCTCGAGGAACACGGGATCGCCGTCGGTGGTGCGGTCGTTTCCCTTGGCCGCGACGACGCCGTAGCCGTGCGTGTACACCAGGGTGGTGTTCTGCCAGGATGCCGCGGCACCGAGCTGATCCATGTTCAGCTCGCGGACCGACGTGACCGTGTCCTGCGAGACGCCGTCGATCTCGTAGCGGTCGACGTCCAGCGGGTCCTGGAACTGGTAGTACGAGCGGTACTGTTCGAGCTGGCGCACCGTGGGGCTGATGACCGTGGGGTCCATGATGCGGATCTGCGCCGTGGTCGCGGCGTCCTCGCGAAGCTGGTTCTGCTCCACGTCGGTGACGGCTTCGAAGTTGGTCTTCTCGAGACCGTCGATGCCGTACGCGGCCTGTGTCATGTCGATCCCGCGCTGGTAGTACTCGCGCTCGAGGGCCAGCTGGTTCGGCCGCACCTGGAACGTGTTGACCACCCAGGGATAGCCGATGCCGACGACGATCGCCGAGACGATGAGCAGCGCGGTCGCGATCAGCGGGTAGCGCCAGCGGCCGATGACCGCGGTGACGAAGAAGAGGATGGCGACGATCACGGCGACGATCGCGAGGATGGTCTGTCCCGGGATGACGGCGTTGACGCCGGTGTACCCGGGGCCGGTGATGCGATCGCCAGGCTCGACGAGAGTCTTGTAGCGGTCCAGCCACAGGCTCGCGCCCTGGACCAGCAGGTAGAGGCCGGCGATCACCGCGAGCTGGATGCGGGCGGCCTTGGAGATCCGCAGCTCGCGCTGGCCGATCCGGACGGAACCGTAGAGATACGCCACCAGCGCCGTCACCAGCAGGCAGACCAGCAGCACGGCCGAGATGAACCCGAGCAGCGCGCTGTAGAACGGCATGGCGAACAGGTAGAAGCCGGTGTCGAGGTTGAACTGCGGGTCGGTCGTGTCGGTGGCGACCCCGTTGAACCAGAGCCAGGTCGTCTCCCAATTCGCCGACGCCGCGAAGCCGGAGAAGAAGCCGAAGAAGATCGGGATGCCCCACATCGCCAGGCGACGAAGCGGCTCGACGACCTCCTGGTACCGATCGAGCTGCGAGCTCAGCCGCGCGTACACGGGCCGGAGACGATAGGCCAGTTGAATGGCCAGCCACACCGGGAGGGCCATCCCGATGAAGCCGACGAGGAACATCACGACACGCGCGACCCACTGCGTCAGCAGAACGGACTGGAACTCCAGCTGGGCGTACCACTGCCAGTCGGCGTAGAGGTTGGCGAAGACGAAGAACGCCACTACGAGCGCGGCGATGATCGCGAGTGAAATCGCGATGATTCTGCGGGATCGGGAGGGCGTGGCCGGGGTCGGCGCGGAGGTCGTGGTCACTCCTCAATCCTAGGTGTGCAGTTCTGGGCGGATGCCGCGCACGGCGAACTCCCGGCGGAGGCCGGGCCAGCTCGCAGTGCGCTCAGGGCGAACCGTGACCAGTCCGTGTTCGACGAAGTCGGCGCTGCCCTCCGACGAACGGTTCTGACGCCTGCTCAGGAAGTACAGGTGGGCAGCGCATCCAGGTCGCCGTCCTCGCGGATCGCGTCGAGCACGTCGATGGCGTCGTCGAGCGTTGCGACCGAGAACACGCGCAGCCCGTCGGGAACGTGGCCGACGACCTCGTCGCAGTTCTCCGCCGGGGCGAGGAACCAGTCGGCGTCCGCGTCGCGGGCCCCCCACAGCTTCTGACGGATGCCGCCGATCGGACCGACTCGGCCGTCCGCCGAGATCGTCCCGGTGCCCGCGACGGTCTCACCGCCGTTGAGCTGACCGGGCGTGAGGGTGTCGACGATCCCCAGCGCGAACATCATGCCGGCGCTCGGCCCGCCGACGTTGTTGAGCTGAATGGTCACGTCGATGGGGAACTCGAAGTCGTTCGTCAGGTTCACCCCCATCAGCCAGGTCGTCTGGCCATCCACCTCGGTCTCCTTCGGCGTGATCGAGACCGTCTCCTCCTCGCCGTCGCGCTCGATCACGAGCTCGATCGGCGCCCCCTGCCCGTCGTTCACGATCTCGCGCAGCGGCGCGATCTCCGTGACCGGCGTGCCGTCGGCGGACAGGATCACATCGCCCTCGTCGAGCACTCCCGCGGAGGCGGAGTCGGGTGTGAACGAGTGGACCGCGAGCTTGGCGTCGATGTCGTACCCCAACTCGGTGAGCGCGGCCGCGGTCGCCTCCTTCTGGGAGTCGACCATCATCGCGGCGCTCTCCTCGTTGCGTTCCTCGCTGGTCTGGTCCTCGCGGAAGACGGCTTCGATCGGCAACACGGCTCGACTCGGGTCGAACCACGCCGTCGCCAGCTCGAACCACGACGGCGTTCGCTCGGGGTTGCCGACCACCTGAATGGTCAGGAGGTCCAGCGCGCCGTCGGTGGGGAAGGTCTCGGCCCCCTCTACCGCGATCAACGGCACCTGGGTTCCGTCCGCGGCCTCCACGGTGCCGAGCGTGTTGTAGACGGGGCCCGGCCGCTGGATGACGTAGGACGTCGGCAGGAAGGTGATGACGAGCAGGACTGCCAGCGCGATCACCAATGCCCAGATGCCCGCGACCATGCCGCGCGACATGGGTCTGCGGCGCGCGGGCGTGAAAGTGACGTTCTCGTCGAACAGCGCCACGAGGGACCTTTCTCTGCCTGGTCGTTCGCGACCGGCGTAAGGGTGGAAGGGTCCGTGCCGGGAAGTGCGATGATCCGTGCGACTAGCGTAGAGCGCGACCCCATGACCGGGCTGAAAGGCGGCTGAAGTGGCAGACTCCAACGGCGAGGACGACCAGAGCCCCGAGGAGCAGTTCCAGGAGATGATCCGACAGCTGTTCGGTGGGACCGGCGCTCAGATCGATCCCGATCAGCTCGCTCAGCTGTCCGGCATGGGCATCGATCCGGCGATGATGCAGACGGTCATGCAGCACCTTCAGGGTGCGTTCGCCGGCGGCTCCGACCAGGGCATCTCGTGGGATCTGGCGCAACGCCAGGCGCTGCACATCGCGAACCAGGACGGGCTGGGCGTGACCGATGGTCAGCGCACCGACATCGACCAGGCGTTCTCGCTCGCGTCGCTGTGGCTGAGCGAGGCGACCACGATCTCGGAGCTCGCGACGCCTCCGCGAACCCTGACCCGCGGCGGCTGGGTCGAGGCGACGCTCCCCGTGTGGCAGGAGCTCGCCGAGCCGGTCGCGACGAGCATCGCCGATGCGCTCACCGAGGCGCTGCGCGATCAGGCGCCCGAGGAGATGCAGAGCCTCGTGCAGGGCGCGGGACGCCTCATGCGCACCGTCGGCGGATCGCTCTTCGCGTCCCAGCTCGGGCAGGTCGTCGGCAACCTCTCGAAGGAGGTCGTCAGCGGCGGGGATGTCGGCATCCCGCTGATGCCCGATGGCGACGCGGTGATCCTGCCTCAGAACTTCGCCGACTTCGGCCGCGACCTCGAGATCCCGCATGACCAGCTCGCGCTGTACATCGCCACGCGCGAACTCGCGCACGCGCGTCTGTTCCGCCACGCCCGCTGGCTGCGGCTGCACGTCATCTCGCAGGTCACCGACTTCGCGCGCGGCATCCACGTCGACACCGACGCGCTCGACGAGCTCGCCTCCCGATTCGATCCCTCCCAGCCCGAAGAGCTGCGGCGCGCGCTGGAGAGCGGCGCGCTGCTGCCGAGCCGGTCGGAGGCCCAGAACGACGCCCTCACGCGCCTCGAGAACCTCCTCGCGACGATCGAGGGCTGGGTGGACGTCGTGACCGAGGAGGCGACCGCGCGACTGCCCTCCTCCGACCGGATCGCCGAGGCCGTCCGCCGGCGCCGCGCGGTCGGCGGACCCGCGGAGCAGGCCCTGAGCTCCCTGGTCGGGCTCGAGCTGCGCCCGCGGCGCATGCGCGAGGCCGCCGCGATGTGGCGCGCCGTCACGGATGCCGTCGGCGTCGCGGGGCGCGACGCACTGTGGGACTACCCCGACCTCATGCCGGGCGCTGAGGACATCGACGACCCCGCGGCGCTCGTCGAGCGGCTCGAAGCGCGGCAGCGCGGCGAAGCGCCGGAGACCGACGAGATGGACGACGCCCTGGCGCGCCTGCTGGCCGGCGAAGACGTGGGCGAGGCACCGGCCGAGGGACCCGAGGACGATTCCGGCGACGCGGGCCCGGGGGCGAAGCCGCCGGAGGATGACGGCTCGGATCTGGGGTCCGATACGGACGACCCGCGGCCCGTCTAGGTCGCGCCTGGGAAGCATCGCTTCCTCCACAGCACCCGGCCCGGCCGAATTGGACGCCGGGAGCTGTGGACAACGCGCAGTGCTGCGGACCGCGCCCCACAATCAGGGAATGCTGCGACTCGATCCGGCCCACCCGCCCCTCTGGCGTTCGGCCACCACCCTCCAGTTCGGCCCGGACGCCGTCGCCGTGATCGAAGATCCCGCACCCTGGCAGCAGCGACTGATCCGCGAACTCGAGCACGGCATCCCCGACGCGGCGCTGGACCCCATCGCCGTCGCGTTCGGAGCGCCCGAACGGGCGGCAGGCTCTTTCATACGACGCATCGCACGCGCGCTCGTCCCCCCGGCTCCGACCCCGCTCGCGGTGGCGCTGCAGACGCCCGACGGCTTCCCGCGCCGCGACGCGGACAGGGTCACAGACTCCCTCGCATCGTCCGGACTGCAGGTGTCGCAGGTCACCTGGTTCGGTGCGCCGAACGAGCGCCTCGAGGGCGCGAACCCCGTCATCGTGCTCGCGCACCACCTCGTGGATCCGCGTCGAGTCTCTGCGCTCATGGCGTGGGACGTGCCGCACATTCCCCTCGTCTTCACGGGCTCGGCAGCCGAGGTCGGCCCTTACGTGCTGCCCGGGCGCACCCCCTGCCTCGCCTGCATCTGCGCGCACCGTCGCGACGCCGACGCGGCATGGCCCGCTCTCGCAGCACAGCTGCTCGGCCGGCGTGCGCCCGCGGTCGGCGACGCGCTGACCGTCGAAGCGGCGTTCGCGACGGCGAAGATGCTCATCGAGGCCGAGCGGCACCCGCAGCGCGCCCGCGGTCACTCGCTGACCCTGCGCGAGGACTCGCTGCACCGGTCGATGCGCGCCCACCTTCCGCACGCAGAGTGCCGGTGCCGATCTCTCGGAGGAACCGGGACGGCTGGCGCTCTCGAGTTCCCCGCGACCACGACAGCGTCAGTGTTCGCCCAGCCCGCGTGATGCCGACGTACGCCAGGCGCCGCTCCTCGTCCACCTGCTCGAAAGTCGTCGCATAGCTGATCGGGAGGAGGCCTTCCGCGACCCCCAGCAGGTGGACGTGGTCCCATTCCAGGCCCTTCGCGGCGTGCAGGGTCGCGAGGGTCACGGTGCGCATCGCCGGCTCGTGCTGCGACCGTGCGCGCGCCTGCAGCTCATCTGTGAAGCCCCGCAGGGTCGTTTCCGGAGGCGACTCCTCCGCGAGCCGCAGCAGCGCGGCGCGCGCCTCCCACGCATCCCTCAGCGCGCCGCCCGCCTGCGGCGGGTCGTCGGTGAGTCCGAGCGAGCGCAGCACATCGCGTACGGCATCGAGGAACCCGGACTCCAGCGGGGCGACGGAAGCGCCGCGCAGCGCCATCACCGCCTGCCGCACCTCGGGGACATCGAAGAAGCGCCGTCCTCCCAGGACGGTCGCGGCGATGCCGTGGTCGGCGAGAGCTCGAACCAGCTCCGCCGACTGGGCATGCGCGCGGTAGAGGATCGCGATCCTGCGCGGATCCACTCCCGAAGCGATCCGCTCCGCGACCTGAGCGGCGACACCGCGAGCTTCGGCGACATCGTCGTCGTAGCCGGTCACGGTGGGTGCGTCCGAGGCCTGCCCGGCGGTCGCCTCCGCGGCGGCGTCTCATTCGCGCTCGGGTCCGCCGGCGGGCGTCCGCGGGATGCCGTCAGCTTGAGGGCACCCGGCCTGCCGCGCATCAGCTCGTTCGCGACGGCGAGGATGGCGGCATCCGATCGGTAGTTCGTCTCGAGGCGCACGACCCGCGCGTCCTCGTGGGCGCTCTCGAAGTCGAGGAGGAAGCGCGCGTCGGCACCCGCGAACGAGTAGATCGTCTGACTCGCATCGCCGACGACGCAGATGTCGCGACGGTCGCCCCGCCACAGCTCGAGCAGCCGATGCTGCAGCGGCGACACGTCCTGGAACTCGTCCACCGTGAAGTGGCGGTACTGCTCATGAACGGATGCCGCCACGTGCGGCTCTGCCTCGAGCATGCCCGCGCACGCGAGCAGCACATCCTCGAAATCGAGCTGCCGCCGCTGATCCTTGAGCTTCTCGTACGCCCGCTGCAGGTCGGCCACCCGCGACACGTCGAGACGGCCGACGCCCCCGGGGCGCGCAGTCGCGTACGCCTCGATGCTGCGCATGGTCACCTTGCGCCACTCGATCTCGCCGGCCACGTCGCGCAGTGTCGCCACATCGGGTTCGATCCCCATCCCGTCGGCGGCGTGCGCGAGAAGCCGGACCTTGTTGTCCACGATTCCGGGGGCGGTGTCGCCGGCGACGGTCGGCCAGAAGTAGTTCAGCTGGGCCAGCGCGGCGGCGTGGAACGTGCGCGCCGAGACGCCTTCGACGCCGAGCGCTCGCAGCCTCCCCCGCATCTCGCCGGCCGCCTTGGCGGTGAAGGTGACCGCCATGACCCGACCGGGAGAGTACGCGCCCGTGTCGACGCCGTGCGCGATCCGGTGCGTGATCACGCGGGTCTTGCCGGTGCCGGCACCGGCAAGCACGACGACCGGCCCGCGCAGGGCCGTCACGGCCTCGAGCTGGCGATCGTCCAACCCGGAGAGAACGCGGTCGCTCATTCCGAACTCGCGTACCAGTCGGTGATGAGCCGATGCGCGATCGAGGCCGACCCCGGCAGCAGCAGGTCGCTCGTGCCGGCCAGCCCCGCGCCGATCTCTGCGCGCTCGAACCAGCGCACCGCGACGATCTCCTCGCCGTCGGCCTCCGCGGCGGCGTCGTCCTCGGCGATCGCGAGGAACCCGAGCATCAGCGATCGCGGATAGGGCCAGGCCTGCGACCCGCGGTACTGCACATCGACGACGTCCACCCCCGCCTCCTCGCGCACCTCTCGCGCGACGGCGGCCTCGAGCGACTCGCCCGCCTCGACGAAACCGGCGAAGCACGAGAACCGGTTGCCCGCCCAGAGCGCGTTCGACCCGAGCAGGAGGCGATCGGGATGCCGCGCGCTGGTGATGGCGACGATCACCGCCGGATCGGTCCGCGGAAAGTGCTCGCGGCCGCACGACGGGCAGTGCCGCGACCAGCCGGCGGTGCGGACCTCGGTGCGCGCGCCGCACGCCGGGCAGAACGGCGCCTCGATCAGCCAGCGGCCGAGGCTCAGGGCTTCGACGAACGCACCCGCCTCCCACGCCGGCAGCGAGCCGCCGACGGTGCGCAGCGCGGCCCACCCTCCCGGAGCGGCGAAGAGCTCCTCGTCGGTTCGCAGGAAGACGGCGGCCAGGACGGCGGCGCCGTCCTCGCCGCGACCGAGGAACGCCCACTCCGCGCCGCTCGGCACGTTCGACGGCGATGACCAGTGAAGAGCGTCGGGCGCGGCCAGCGGCGCGGCGTCTCCGTTGATCACGAGGACGAGGGTCGCAGCATCCGCCCGGGCCGCGTCGAGCAGGCCGGGCGTCGCACGCTCCTCGGCAGCGCGGTCCAGCCCGGAGCGGGCGAGCGCAGGAGGCTGCGTGCTGTCGGGCGCCGTCATCAGGACCTCTCTGCCGCTGGAGGACAAGCCGGGCGTGGCGCGGGGGCGCACGAGCGCACCCGACCTACCCTGGGCACATGGCACGCTCTCCCCTCACTCTAGCCGCGTCGGTGACGTCGGCTCTGCCCCGCGTGGGCGTCGTCGGCGTCGGCGTCCTGACCGAGGGCGCGGCCGGACGGTACGACGCCGCCCTCGCCGAACTCGACGACGGGCGCCGGGTCGTCGTGCGTGCCCCGGCGGACGCGGATGCCGCCCCCGAGCTGGCCGCCGAGGCTCGGGCGCTCCGCGCACTGACTCCCGGCGTGCGGGGCCTGCTGCCCTTCCGCGCACCGGAGCTCCTCGGCGAGACGGGCATCGGCGACGCCCGCGCGGTGGTCGTTGACTTCCTTCCGGGCTACCGTGTGGACGCCGCTCATCTGCCCTCCGGGCGGGGCGCCGCGACCTCGATCGGCGAGGCTCTCGCCGCGCTTCACGCTCTCCCCCTCTCCATCGTCCGGACCGAAGGGCTCCCGGTGCGCACTCCACAGCAGGTCCGCAACGACGTCTCGCGACTCGTCGATCGGGTCGAGGCGACGCGTTCCGCCCCGCCCGCGCTGCTGAACCGCTGGCGTCGCGCCGTCGCCGCCGAGGAGCTCTGGCGCTTCGAGTCCGCCGTGGTGCTCGGCGGAGCGGGTGCAGCATCGTTCCTCTTCGAAGACGTGGATGCCGTCCCGCACGTCACGGGCGTACTCGAGTGGCATGGGCTGTCGGTGGGCGATCCGGCGACCGACCTCCAGTGGCTCGCCTCTGCACCGGCGGCCGCGGCCGACGTCTACGCCTCCTACGTTGCGCGCAGCGGCCGAGCGCCGGACGCGCTCGTGCGGTCGCGCGCCCGCCTGTACGCCGAGCTCGAGTTCGCGAAATGGCTCATGCACGGTACCGAGACGGGCCGCGAGGACATCGTCGACGACGCCGTGCGCCTGCTGGAGTCGCTGGCGGCGGGTGTGGCCGATGACGACATCGTCTCGGATGCCGCGCTCAGCGTCGACGACGCGATCGCCCTGCTCGATCGGGTGCCCGAGGCGCAGTCCGCCGCCGTCGACACGTCTATGCACACCGACGCGTACGACCCGGAAGAGCTGGCACTGTGGGTCGGGGCCGACGACGCTGAGAAGCCAGACGAATCGACCGGCTCAGTGGAGGCTGCTGCGGGCCCATCACCGCAGACTCCGGAAGCACCGCACGACGACCTCTCCACTGCACCGATCGACATCTCCGCGTGGGCGAAGCGCAAGGACGACGCGCCCGACGCGGCGTCGGCGACCGGCGCCGACGACTCGGACGCGCAAGCGGACGCCGAGCGCGCATCGGACGCGGCGCTGCGTCGCTGGCTCTCGGAGTAGCTGCCGGCGCGAGCGCGGCTCGGAAGCACTCGGCTGTCCTCTGCGTCGCGTCAGCCGCGCAGGACCAGGTCGTCGGCCACGTAGTACAGCGCCACGTCGATCTGGTCGAGCGGAACGCCGTGCTTCTCGTGGTAGGCGCGGCGATACAGCTGCAGCTGCAGCATCCGCTCTTCCCGTTCCGCAGCGGTGCGCGGGGGGGCGCCGGTCTTCCAGTCCACGATCTCGATGCGGCCCCCACGGTCGTCGCGGCGGTAGACGGCATCGAGCTTGCAGATGACCACGTGCGGCCGCCCGTCAAGCCCGGCCACGCCCTCCGCGATGGGAAAGTCGATCTCGGTCTCAACCTCGATCGGGCTCAGTGCTCCCCACTCCGACGCGGCGAAATTCGCCTGCAGCTTCGCCAGCACCTCCGCGTCCTCGGCCGACGCGGTGGTTGCCGCCGCGTCCTCGTCCAGCTCCCAGAGCGCATCGTCCAATGAGCGCGCGGTGCCGATCCTGCCGGAGCGCTGTTCGACCCACGCGTGAAACAGCGTCCCCAGGCGGGTCTGGCGGAAAGGCCGCTCGGGCAGCGGCCGTGCGATCCGCGCGACGGTGCCGGCGTAATCCGAGACGAACTCCTTGTACCGCGAGGCTGCGATGCGCGTCGGAGCGGCATCCGCCGCCGGGCGCCGGCGCTCGTCGCGCTCCGCGAGGAGCAGGGCCACATCGCGATCGGGGGTCGCGCGCGGCAGTGCCGCAGCGGCGCGAACCGCGGCGGCGGCGCGCTGCACGGCCTCGCGGCGTGCGCCGAGCGGATCGATGGGCCACTGCAGCACCCGGCGCTCGCCGAGGTAGGGGTCGTCGCCGGGATCGTCCTCGGCCAGTTCGATCCCGAGCGCGACAGCGATCTCGCTCAGGAACACACTGCGCTCACGGGGGCGCTTGGTGCCCGACCAGCTCGCTCCCGAAAGCAGCAGATGGTCCCGCGCACGGGTGACCGCGACGTACGCGAGCCGGCGGTCCTCGTCGAGCTGACGAGCCCGGTTAGCGGCGACGAACGAGTCGAACGCAGCCTTCAGGTCCTGCTGCGTCGGCGCGACATCCCTCTCCCATTGCAGCGCGGGCAGCCAGCGCGCGTCGCCGCGGAAGGAGTATGGCAGGACGCCGAAGCCCAGCCAGCCCTTCGTGTCGCGGGGCATGCTCGGCAGCTCGTCCTTGACCAGACGCACCACCGCCACGGCATCCCACTCCAGGCCCTTGGAGCCGTGGATGGTCAGCAGCTGGACGACGTCGGCTTCGGGCGGTTCGGTGCGGGGTGCGAACTCATCGAGCTGCTCGGCATGGTCGAGCCAAGCGAGCAGGTTCGCAATCGACCCCGACTCGTCGGCGGCGAGGAAGGCATGCAGCTCGTCGACGAACGCGCGCAGCTGGGCCGAGGCGATCCGAGCGGGTCCGCGCGATTCGTTGGCCGCGAGCTCGACGTCCAGCCGCAGCTCCACTTCGACGAGCCGCACGAGGTCGGGTATCGGCATTCCGACTGCCCGGCGCAGCCCGGCGAAGACGGACGCTGCGTCGCGCAGCCGGTCCCTCGCCTCGGGTGTGAATCCGCTCAGCCAGCCGTGATCCGGCTGATGGCGCAGCACGAAGTCGAGGGCATCCACGAGCGAGCCGTCGTCGTCTCCGGCACTGCCGCGAATGCGCTCGACCACTTCGGGGGCCAGTGGCTGCAGCGCCGCATCGTGCCGCGCGATGCGTCGGGCGAGGGCGGCGAGCTCGCGCAGGTCGGGCAGCCCGATCGCCCATCGCGGTCCCGCGAGCAGCCGGATCAGCGCCGACCCCGCGCTCGGGTCGCTCAGCACCCGCAGTGCGCACACGACGTCCACGACTTCGGGGGTGGAGAGCAATCCCCCGAGCCCCAGGATGCGGTGCGGAATGCCGCGCCGCCCGAGCGCATCCCCGAAGCGAACCATGTGCTTCTTGCTGCGGAACAGGATCGCGCCGGTCGTGGACCGAAGGTCCGCCGTGCGCGCGGTGCGGATGCGGGAGAACCACTCCGCCACACGGTCGGCCTCGGTGTCGAGATCGGCCTCGAAGACGAGTCCGACCGAGCCGCGGGGCGCAGCAGGGCGCGCACGCAGCGCCTCGACGGAGACGGATGCCGAGGCCGCGAGGGGTGCCAGCACAGCGTTCGCGGCGATCAGCACATTCGAGCTGTTGCGCCAGCTGGTCAGGAGCGAGAAGTGCGCGCACGCCCTCTCGGGAGAGAATGCCGCGGGGAAGCCGCCGAGGTTGCCCGCGCTCGCCCCTCGCCAGCCGTAGATCGCCTGATGCGGATCGCCCACTGCCATCACGCCGGTGTCCGCGAAGAGCGCGGCGAGCAGATCGGTCTGCACCACCGACGTGTCCTGATACTCGTCGAGGAGGACGACGCGGTACCGGTCGCGCACCTCGACGGCGACGACCGGGTGGGTGCGCACCACATCGAGCGCTCCTGAGACCTGATCCGAGAAGTCGAGCACTCCGATCCGGCGCTTCTCGGCCGCATACTCCCGCGCGAGGTCGGCGAGCAGAGCGAGCGCGCGGACCTTCTCCTCGGCCTCCGCGACATCGCCGTAGACCACGGTGCCCTTGCGGGTCGACGGCCGGTCGAGCACGTCGCTGAACCGACTCGGAAAAGCGGCGAGTTCGTCGAACGACACGAGATTGTCGGCCCCGTCCCGGGCGATCCGCAGCGCAGCGTCGACGATGCTGCGCACCGCCTCGCCGCGCGTCTCCAGCCGCGGGTCATCCGAGGCGAACACGACTCGCCGCATCAGCAGCCACGCCGCCGATTCCGACAGCAGAACGGCCTCGGCGTCGCGACCGATGCGGACCGCGTGCTCGCGCACGATCTGGTCGGCGAAGCTGTTGTACGTCGCGACCGTGGGGCGGTGCAGCAGCGCGTCGTCGTCGGGCGCTTCGGGCGTGGCGCCCACTTCGCTGGCGAGGGCGTCTATGGCAGCGTGACGCGCCGCCGATGCCTTCGCCCCGTCGCCCCCCGCACGCTCGAGCTCGCCGAACAGCTCGAGCCGGCCGTCGGCGTGCAGTGCGGGCAGAGCCGCAAGCAGCCCGCGGTGCTCGAATTCGGCCAGCCGCTGCAGTCGGCGCTGGATGCGCTCTGCGAGCTCGCCCGCCGCCTTGCGGGTGAAGGTGAGGCCGAGCACCTGATCGCGGCGGACGATCCCGTTCGCGACCAGCCACACGACGCGCGCGGCCATGGTCTCGGTCTTTCCGCTGCCGGCGCCGGCGACGACCAGGGCGGGAGCGAGCGGCGCCTCGATCACGGCGGTCTGCTCGTCGGTCGGCGGGAACTGGCCGAGCGCAGCCGCGATCACGTCGGCCGACAGAGTCGCCAGCGAGAGGGATGCCGTCACGATGCGCTCACCGCGCCGATCGTGTGAATGCGGCACAGACCGTACGAGTACTCGTCGCGGCAGTGATCCTCGTACGGCGCGGTGAAGGACGTACCCCGCATGACGTCGACGGCCGTCCGGACGCGGGCGAGGAACAGCTGTCGCCGCTCGTCGTCGAACGGTGGCTGCCACGGCGTCGCGTACTCCGAGCGCGTCGCCGTCGGACGCAGCACGAGCAGCTTCGCGCCGCCCGGCGGAAGTCCGGCGGCAGCGGGTATCGCGCCGGACTCGAACGCGAGCTGGTACGCGGCCAGCTGCGGGTTGTCGACGACCTTCGCATCGGTCTGCGGCTCGCGCTTGCCTGTCTTGAGGTCCATGATCACGACCGTGCCCTCGGGCGTGAGCTCCACGCGGTCGATGTAACCCGACAGGATCGCGCCGTGCTCGAATGCCTCGGCATCCGCCAACGGGATCGCGACCTCGAAATGGGGCTCCGCGCCGATGAGTGCGCCACCGGCTTGTTCGAAGCGGCGCAGATACAGATGCAGCCGCCGCACGAGATCGCGGGCTCGGGTCCGTTCGGCCCGATCGCGCCAGGCCGCTTCGAACGTCAGCTCGCCCCACCGTGACTCGACCTCGGCCCACAGGCTCGCCTCGTCCGAGCCGGTGGAATGCTCGAGCGCCGCGTGGATGATCGTGCCGAGCCCCGCCGTCGCGCCCCCCGGATCGCCCCCCAGATCGCCGATGACCCAGTTGAGCTCGCACTCCTCGAGCGCGTGCAGGCGCGACGGCGATACACGCACGTCCTCACGCGAGAGATCGCGCAGCGGCCCGGCGGAGGTGGGCGCGGGCACACCGAACCACTCGGTCGGCGAAGCGCACGGAACCGCAGCATCGGCCAGCAGAGCCAGCTGCTGTGCGGATCGCTCGGCATCGCCGCGTGCGGACGGGTCGGTCAGCGCCCGGCGGTGCTGGGCGACGAGTCCGCGCAGCGACAGCGGGTGCTCGACGGTGTGCCGATCCGGGTCGGGCAGGAACTCGAAGAAGACGCTGGGCCCGGTGTCGTCGTCGTCCACGGCGGTGACGACGATCCGATCGGTGGCGCGCGACAGCGCGCGCGCGAGCAGCCGGAGCTCATCGTGCATCGCGGCACGGCGACGATCCAGCGTGGACGCGGCCCCGCCGTCGGCGCGGGCTGCGGCATCCGCCAGGCGCCACGTGTCCAGCAGTGATCCCCGCAGTCGCGTGTTCGGCCACACCCCGTCCTGCACGCCCGCGATCACGACGGTGTCGAACTCGGTGCCGAGCGCACCGGCGGGTGTCAGGATCCGCACGACGTCGCCGCCTGCGGGAGCGTCCAGCCGGTCTTCGGCGACGTCGCTGTCGAGGATGCCGCGCACGAATACGCGCGGGTCGGCGTCCAGCGATCGCTCGACGAACCGCTTGGCAGCCTGGAACAGGGCGACCACCGCATCGAGATCGCGATTCGCCTGGTCGGCCAGCGGTCCGGAGCCGCGGGCGAGCTCGGACCAGGACCGTTGCAGCCCGCTGCGGTCCCACGCCGTCCAGAGCAGCTCGTGCGCCGTCGCGCCGCGGACCAACTCGTCTCGCAGCACCGCGAGCGTCCGGGCGACGACTGCCGCGCGCCGCGCCTCGCGCGTGTCGATCAGGTCGAACTCGAGCGGCTGCTGCATCGCCGAGAGCAGCAGCTCGCGTCCGGAGGGCGCCGGGTCGGCGCCCGGCTCCTGAGCCTGCCGGAGCGCGATGTGGCGCAGCGCCGATCGCAGCCGACGCAGTTCAATGGGGTCCAGGCGTCCGCCTGTCCCCAGCAGCGCGTCCGCCACGTCTTCGGAGGTCCACTCGTCCCGGGCCGCCAGGTCGATGAGCCGCAGGAGATCGCGCACGGGCGCGAGGGTGCCCAGGGGCCGCCCCGGGCCGCTGGACCGGGTGGGCACCTCGCGCGCGGCGAGCTCGGCTTCGAGCGTCGCGACCTGGCGGGTGTCGTGCGCGATGACGCCGCACGAGGACCAGGGGACGCCATCGTGCACATGCCGTTCGCGCAGCAGCCGCGCGATCGCGTCGAACTCCTCGGCGGCCGATTGCAGCGTGAGTGCGCGCACCGACGAGTCGGGTGCCGTGCCGCCGCCGCCCGAGCGGTGCGCGACCACGCCGACGGCGCCGATGCGCTGCGTGACCTGGCGGACCAGCTCGTTCTGCCAAGCGGTGCCGCGGTGGGGGACGCCGAGCACCGACACCCGGCCCAGGCTCGTCGCGAGACGGGCGAAGTTCTCGGGCGTGGCGCCGCGGAAGGCTCCCGACCCGACGTCCGGGTCGCCGAACGCGAGCACCGCCGTACCCCGGTCGACGCACGCCTCCAGCAGCTCCACGCCGCCGAGGGTGAGCTCCTGCGCATCGTCCACGAGGATGACCGCGGCGCGGCCGACCGTCTCGGCGCCCTGAGGGGCGGTGCGCAGCACTCCGACAGCCTCGCGGACGAGCCCCGCGGCATCCCGGTGCGCACCGCGCATGTCGGCGCGCACCTGGAGGTATTCCGCGAAGAACGAGGCCATCGCCTCCCACACCGGGATGGCGTGAGCGAGCCCCAGCGCCCGCAGTCCCTCAGGCTCGATGCCCAGCGTCGTGCACTCGGCCAGGAACGTCCGCACCTCCGTGCGGAAGCCCTTCGTGGAGCGGATGTCCGGACCGAGCCACTCCGGCCAGCGACCGCGCCCCTCGGCCTCGTCGTCGGCGTCGCCCTCGAGGAGGTCCTGGATGAGCCGATCCTCGTCGCCGCCGGTGAGCAGCTGGGGCGGCTCGTCGCCGGAGGCAACCGCAGTGGCGCGCACGACCTGGTAGGCGAAGGATGCCACCGACCGGGCGAGCGGACCCGCCGTCGCGCGGCCCACCGCCAGCGCGAGGCGATCTCGCAGCGCAGTCGCCGTCTGCCGCGACGGGGTCAGCACGAGTACCGAGTCGGGGTCTATGCCCGCTTGGACGAGGGCTGAGACCCGCGCGACCAGCGTGGCGGTCTTGCCGCTTCCCGGCGCCCCGACCACGACCCCGGATGCCGGCGCGGGCAGCCCGACCACGGCACGCTGCTGAGGGTCCAGCACGGGTGCCGCGCCCGAGCCGCCAGCGGAGTCCATGGCTTCGACGGTAGCGCGCGGTGCGGACATCGACCGTTCGGCAGAGCCGACATCGAGCGATCGCATCGCCCGCCGCCCGGCATCGGCCCGAAGCCCTCCGGCGTTCGCCGAGAGCGTGCGCCCTGCGAGCGAGGCCCTGCGGCGGGTGTCGTAGAGTTGCTCTGCGCTCGGGCATCCGGGCGCAGAGGGCCCGGGGCAGAGCCCCGTCGCAGGAGGTATTTCCGTGGAGATCCGCATCGGCATCGCGAACACCGGCCGTGAGCTCAACTTCGAGTCGAGCGAGCCGGCCGCCGACATCAAGAAGTCGGTCGCCAGCGCTCTGGACGCGGGCGCGACGCATGTGAGCTTCACCGACTCCAAGGGCACGAGCTACATCGTCCCGACGGCCACCCTCGCCTACATCGAGCTGGGCACCGAAGAGTCCCGCCGCGTCGGCTTCGTCGCCTGACGCCACCCCGTCTGTGCAGATCCTCCTCGCGTTCCTGATCGGGGCCGCGATCGGCGCCGCGATCCATTTCCTGGTGCGAAGCCGCCCCACTCGCGGCGTCGCGCTCGGCCCGCTCGTGGGCGCCCTCGCCTCGGGACTGGTGTGGATGATCCTGACGTGGGCGGGCGTCGGGCTCGACAGCCTCTGGCTCTGGCTGTCGGCGTTCGTCGCGCCGATCGTGGTGACCTACCCGGTCCTCGTCATCCTCGCCCGCACGCGCACGGCCCACGACGCGCGCGAGCGCGCGCGACTGAAGATCGGCTGAGACGATCGGATGCCGCGGCCTGGACCGCGGTGGCCAGAGCGGGCTACGCCGCCAGCCCCATCGCGTCCATGCGGCGCGAGTGAGCGCCCATGAGGTCGGTGAAGACCGGCTCCACCTTCTGCTCGTCCGCGATCCGCAGCGTCGAGGGACGCAGAGCCGCGCGGGCGATCAGGAGCGTGTCGCCGACCAGGCGCCGTCCCCACATCGCGAGGAGGGATTTCCACTCCGGATCGCTCTGGATCGTCTCGGCGATGATGTCCACGATCGCCTCCCGGTCGTCGTCGGCCTGAAGGATGCGCGCGACGCGCCGACCGGTGTCGCCGTAGCTGGAGGAGAGCGCCAGATAGAAGTCGTCGAGCATTCCCGCGGTGATGTGCACCGACAGCATGGTCTCCTGGGGTCGCACGCCGTGCGTCGCGCGGCGGAACGCGTCCAGCGGCTCACGGAACGGAAGCATCAGGCTCGTCGGGTCGTCGCCGCGCTCGCGGATGAGCGCGACGAGCTCCTCGTGCTTCTGCAGCGCCGCGCCGGCAGCCCGGGAGAGGGATTCCTTCTCCGCCAGCTCCGGAGTGGAGGCGATGAGCTCCGACAGCGTCTCGAAATACCCGAGCTGCAGATAAGCCGCCTGACCCAGGAACGTGTCGATCTCAGGGGCGAGCTCCTCGAAGTCGACGCGGTGAGCGTCGCTCGCTTCATCGCGCGATCGCAGTTGCAGCTTCCGCCCTTGCGGGCGCTGCTGCCAGAACCACTTCACCACGCCCTACAGCTTAGGTGTGCGGCACCCCCCGTCCGTGACCGAGCGGGATGCCGCGCGCCACGGCCTGAGCCGGTATCCTGGAGGCTGTCCCCGGCATCGGATCGGGGCTCCCGCGCCTGTGGCAGAGAAAAGGGCGTGGATCCCACCCCCCGCCCGCGCGGCGACCTCCGCATCGCGCCAGGGCACCCACAAGGCAGCATCTCACTGCCGGACAGGCTCGAATCGTGACGACCTTCGCCGAACTCGGCGTCGACCAGGACATCGTCGAAACCCTTGCCGCCAAGGGCATCGTCGACGCGTTCCCCATCCAGGAGCAGACCATCCCCCTCGGCCTTCCCGGCCAGGACATCATCGGCCAGGCCAAGACCGGAACCGGCAAGACGTTCGGTTTCGGCATCCCCGTCGTGCAGCGGCTGGGCCTGGACCCCGCCCACGGCGTTCAGGCACTCATCGTGGTGCCCACGCGCGAGCTCTGCGTGCAGGTGTACGAAGACATCGACATGCTCACGTCGGGCCGGTCGACGAGCGTCGTCGCGATCTATGGCGGCAAGGCCTACGAAGGCCAGATCGACCAGCTCAAGGCCGGCGCGCAGATCGTCGTCGGCACCCCCGGCCGGCTCATCGACCTGAACAACCAGCGGCTCCTGGACCTCTCGCACGCCACCGAGGTCGTGCTCGACGAGGCCGACAAGATGCTCGATCTCGGCTTCCTCCCCGACATCGAGAAGATCTTCTCGAAGGTCCCCCCCATCCGGCACACACAGCTGTTCTCGGCGACGATGCCCGGTCCGATCGTGGCGCTGGCCCGCCGGTTCATGACCAACCCGATCCACATCCGCGCGACCGACCCCGATGAGGGACTCACGCAGGCGAACATCCGCCACCTCGTCTACCGGGCGCACGCGCTCGACAAGGACGAGGTCATCGCCCGCATCCTGCAGGCCGACGGCCGCGGCAAGACCGTCATCTTCACCCGCACCAAGCGCGCGGCCCAGAAGCTGTCGGACGAACTCGGCGACCGCGGCTTCAACACCGCGTCCGTGCACGGCGACATGAGCCAGGAGGCGCGCGAGCGCTCGATGGCCGCGTTCAAGGCAGGCAAGAAGGATGTCCTGATCGCCACCGACGTGGCGGCCCGCGGCATCGACGTGGACGACGTGACCCACGTGATCAACCACACGATCCCCGACGACGAGAAGACCTATCTGCACCGCGCCGGCCGCACCGGTCGCGCGGGCAAGACCGGCATCGCGGTCACGTTCGTGGACTGGGACGACCTGCACAAGTGGGCGCTCATCAACCGCGCCCTGGAGTTCGGCCAGCCCGAGCCCACCGAGACCTACTCGTCGAGCCCGCACCTGTTCAGCGATCTCGACATCCCGTCCAGCACCAAGGGACGCCTGACCACCGCGCCGCGCACCCAGACGGTCCGCACGCAGGATGCCGCTCCGGCTCGCACGGTCGAGCGGGACGGGACCTCGCGTCGCCGCCGCCGCACCGGAGAGTCGACGAACGGCAACGGGACCAGGCCTTCCGCCCAGCGCGCCGCAGCGCCCGAGGTGCCCGCCGAGCACGGCGCGCACGACGCGGCCGAAGGCGCGGGAACGCACGACGGCGGAGGCAAGGAGCACCACGACGGCAACGCCGCCCCGCGCCGCCGTCGTCGCCGCCGCGGGTCGCGCGGTGGAGCTGCCGTCACCGGCGCCTGAGCAGCGGCATCCGCTTGTCGCCACATCAGGAGATGCGCCCGAATCAGGTCGTCTCGCCCCTGTAGCGTCCTGATCTCAGCGCATCTCCTGATCCCGCGACCACCACGTCAGGCTTCGGCGAAACCGCTAGTGTGAGCGGCGCGACGGGATCGCGGCGCGTACTTCGCCCGGGAAAGGCAGAGATGACATTCCTCGACGCAGTGGAATACCAGGGATTCTGGGGATCATTCTGGGACCTCATCTGGTGGTTCCTGGTGGCTTTCATCTTCATCGCGTACTTGTTCGCACTGTTCGCGATCATCGGCGACCTGTTCCGAGACCACAAGCTGAACGGTTTCGCGAAGGCGATCTGGATCATCTTCCTGATCTTCGTCCCCTTCCTCACCGCGCTGATCTACCTGATCGCCCGCGGCAAGGGCATGGCCGAGCGTGGCGCGGCACAGGCCAAGGAGCTGCAGGCGGCGCAGGATCAGTACATCAAGTCGGTCGCCGGTTCCAGCCCGTCGGAGGAGATCGCGAAGGCGAAGTCGCTCCTGGACGCGGGTGCGATCAACCAGGCGGAGTTCGATCACATCAAATCCAGGGCGCTCAGCTGATGCACCGCGTCCTGACCGGAGGTCCCGTCGCGATCGCGGCGGGACCTTCCGCGTGCGGCAACGCCAGAACCCGCTCTAGGCGTACACCGGCGCGCTGCCCGTGGCGCGATCGATGATGCGGGCCACCATCTCATCCGCTGTCGTGTTCTCACCCGGCTGATTCGGCTTGCCGAGTCCGTGGTAGTCGCTGGAGCCGGTCACGATCAGATCGCGCTCGTCGCAGATCCGGCGAAGGGTGCGGATGCCGGCGTCGAGGTTCTCGCGATGTCCGAGCTCGAACCCGGCGAGCCCGGCCCGGAACATCCGCTCCATCAGACTGGTCGGCAGCACGCCTGCCCGACCGGCGGGATGAGCGATGATCGGCACGCCGCCGGCACCGACGATGAGCTCGACGGCGACCACGGGGTCCGGTGCGAACAAGGCGATGTAGTAGTCGCCGCGCGGACTCAGGATCTGCGAGAAGGCCTCGGCCCTGTCGCGCACGAGGCCCTTGGCGACCAGAGCATCCGCGATGTGCGGTCGGCCGACCGTCGCGCCGTCGGAGGTCTGCGCCACGATGTCGTCCCAGTGCAGATCGAAGTCCTCGCCGATGCGGTCGGCCATCGTCCGCGCGCGTTCGAGCCGCGACGAGCGGATCCGGTCGGTCATCGCCCGCAGATCGGCATCGTCGGGGTCTATCAGATAGGCCAGCACATGAACGCTGCGCCACTCGTACTTCGCGGAGAGCTCCATGCCCGGGAGAAAGGTCATCCCGAGCGAGGATGCCGCCTCCGCGGCTTCCGCCCAGCCCGAGGTCGTGTCGTGATCGGTGAGGGCCACCGTGCGCAGGCCGTGCCGGTGCGCGGCCGCCATCACCTGGGCCGGGGACTCCGTGCCGTCGGAGTGGATGGAGTGCAGGTGCAGGTCGCTGGGCCCCTCGAAGCGACGCGATTCCGGCATCCATCGAGCGTAGCGCGCAGCCCGTCAGCACCCGCGTTCTGCCGGTCGGATCCGCGTGCCCGCTGACCTATCTCCCAGCCTGCTGACATAGAGTCGCCGGGTGCTACGCCTGCTGGGGATCTTCGCGACCGTGATCTGTGCGATCGCCGCCGCGGTCCTCACGTGGCCGGCGTTCTTCCGGCTCGAGCGCTCCTTCCCGGTCGCGCAGATCGTGTCGTTCCGAGGTGTGCTGGCGGTCGCGTTCGCGGTGCTGCTGGTCGTCGCGCTTCTGGTCGTGATCGCCCGCCCGCTGCGCGCCTTCGCGCTGTCGTTGGCCCTGATCGCCGCGGTGGCGATGGTCGCGAACGTCGCGATCGTCGCGACCCGCGGGGTCGGCACCGAGACCCTGCCGGCCAAGACCGACAGCGGCATCCGCGTGATGACCTGGAACACCGCCGGGTCGGCGACCCCGCCCGAGACGGTCGCCCAGATCGCGGTGGCCATGGATGCCGACGTCGTCACCCTTCCCGAGACCACGATCGAGACCGGCGAGCGGGTCGCTCTCGCAATGCGCGATCTCGGCCACCCGATGTGGGCCCACTACGCCGACTACCCGTCCACCGAGTGGGATGCCGGCTCCACCACGCTGCTGATCTCGCCCGAACTGGGCGACTACGCCGTGATCGAGTCGTCGCAGAACGGCACGAGCAACACCTCCACCGTGCCCAGCGCCGTCGCCATGCCGACCACCGGAGACGGGCCGATCGTGGTGGCCGCCCACGCGGTCGCTCCGCGCCAGAACTACATGCAGGAATGGCGCGACGACCTGCAGTGGCTCGCCGACCAGTGCGCCGATGACAACGTGATCATGGCGGGCGATTTCAATGCGACGGTCGATCACATGGGCAACCTCGGCGTGGACGGCGGAACCCTCGGGCGCTGCCATGACAGCGCCACCGAGACGGGCAACGGCGGCATCGGCACGTGGTCGGCGGAGATCCCCGCGATCCTCGGCGCACCGATCGACCACGTGATGGCCTCGAGCCACTGGAAGCCGACCGGCTCCCTCGTGCTGCGGTCGATGGACGGCTCGGGCAGCGACCACCGTCCTCTGATCGTGCAGTTCGAGCCCGTCGACTGACCATCCTCCGCCCGCGGAGCCCGCTCAGTCCACCGCTCAGCACCCGGTCGGGCGAACCTGCGCGTGATCGCGCGGGAGTGCGAGACTTGTCTGCATGAGCACCGCAGGCCATAGCGAAACCACCGGCACAACCGAACTCGCACCGGAAGCCGCATCCACCGAGATTCCGCCAGACAGCACCGTGAATCGTCGTCAGGGCTTCGGCACCGGCTTCCTGGACACGATCTCGACGGGCTGGGCCGAGCGCCCCGACATCCTGCCGCCGCCGCGAGAGCAGTCCGCTCACACGGGCCGGCGACGGGATGCCGTATCCGCCGCGTTCCCGGGCAAGCGCCTGGTCGTCCCCGCGGGCCCGTACCGGGTTCGCAGCAACGACACCGATTACCCGTTTCGCGCGCACTCCGCCTTCACGCACCTGACCGGGTGGGCATCCGACTCGGTGCCGGACTCGCTGCTCGTCTTCGAGCCGACCGGCACCACCGGTCACGAGGTCACCCTCTACTTCCGAGAGCGCGCAGACCGCACGACGCCGGAGTTCTACGCCGACCCGTCGATCGGCGAATTCTGGATCGGACCCCGTCCGGCCCTCGGCGGAGTCGCCTCCGAGCTCGGGATCGCGACGACGCACATCGACTCGTTCGAGGCGACCGACGCCGACCTCGTCGTGGACGAGGATGCCGATCTCACCCGGTTCGTCTCCGAACTGCGGCTGCTCAAGGATGAGTACGAGGTCGCGCAGCTCCAGTTCGCCGTCGATGTCACCGCCGACGGCTTCGATGACATCGTCGCGAACCTCCCTCGGATCATCGAGCACCCTCGGGGCGAGAGGATCGTGGAGGGGGTCTTCCACCAGCGAGCACGCAGCGACGGCAACTGGGAGGGCTACGACACGATCGCGGCATCCGGGCCCCATGCGTGCTACCTGCACTGGACGCGCAACGACGGCGCGGTCGCACCGGGTGACCTCATCCTGATCGACGCCGGAGTCGAGGTCGACAGCCTCTACACCGCCGATATCACGCGGACCATCCCCGTCAGCGGCCGATTCAGCGAGGTCCAGCGCCGCGTCTACGAGGCGGTGCGCGAGGCGGCCGACGCTGCGTTCGCCGCGGCGCGACCGGGCGCGAGGTTCAGCGACCTGAACGCCGCGGCGTGGGATGTCATCGCCCACCGCATCGAGGAGTGGGGCTTTCTGCCGGTGCCCGCGGCCGACTCGCTCGACCCCGAAACCGGGCACCACCATCGTCGCTATATGGTGCACGGCACGAGCCATCACCTCGGGCTCGACGTGCACGACTGCGCCCAGGCCCGCCGCGAGCTGTACGCGGGCGGAACCCTCGAGCCGGGCATGGTGTTCACCATCGAGCCCGGCCTGTACTTCCAGATCGACGACCTGACCGTGCCCGAGGAGTACCGCGGAATCGGCGTGCGCATCGAGGACGACATCCATCTGACCGCGGACGGGCCCGTGAACCTCTCGTCGGCGATTCCGCGGACCGCGGACGAGGTCGAGGCCTGGGTCGCGCGGCTCGCAACGTCGTCGTGAAGAAGTGACGTTCACCGCGCCGCCGGCCTTCACCACGCGGCCGACCCTGACGGGCAGCTTCGGGATGTCGGCATCCACCCACTGGCTCGCCACGGCGAGCGCGCAGGCAGTGCTGGAGCGCGGCGGCAACGCGTTCGACGCCGCGGTCGCAGGCGGATTCGTGCTGCACGTCGTCGAACCGCACCTCAACGGACCCGGGGGCGATCTGGTCGGGATCTTCTCGACCGCGGGCGACCCGGGCACCCCCGTCGTGCTGATGGGTCAGGGTCCCGCGCCTCGGGCCGCGACGATCGAGCACTACCGCTCCGAGGGTCTTGACCTCGTGCCCGGGTCGGGTGGCCTCGCAGCCGCCGTACCCGGCGCGGTGGACGCCTGGCTTGCACTCCTTCACGACCACGGCACGTGGGAGCTGGCCGACATCCTCTCCTACGCGATCGGGTACGCACGCGAGGGGCACCCGCTGCTCGCGCAGGCGAGCGCCACGATCGCCCGCGTTGCGGACCTGTTCAACGAGCATTGGCCATCGTCCGCAGCGGTGTGGATGCCGGAGGGGCAGGTACCCGCGCCGGGCACGATCGTTCGCAACGCCGGCTACGCCGACGTGCTCGAGTCCCTGATCGACGCCGGACACGGCATCCGTGATGACGGACCCATCGGCCGCGAGGAGCGCATCAGCGCCGCCCGCCGGGAATGGAAGACCGGACGCGTGGCGCAGGCGGCGGCTGCGTTCCTCGCGACGACGCATCGCCACTCCGGCGGCGGGGATCACGCCGGGGTGATCACCGCGGATGACTTCGCGGATTTCGACGCCGGCTATGAGGCGGCCGTCACGATCGAGTTCCGCGGCCACACCATCGCCAAGGCCGGCGCCTGGACCCAGGGACCGGCCCTGCTCCAGGCGCTGCGCATCCTCGACGGTCGCCCCGCCCTCGATCCGTCCACCGAAGCAGGTGCGCATGCGATCATCGAGGCCCTGAAGCTCGCCCTCGCCGACCGCGACGCGTACTACGGCGATGCGGAGGTCCCGCTCGAGGTGCTGCTGTCGGCGGAATACGCCGACGCCCGCCGCGAACTGATCGGCGACGTCGCATCGCACGACTGGCGCCCCGGGAGCGTGCCCGGGCACGAGCCGTTCCACCCGGCGCTGCGGACGCCGGCCGGCGAGGCGATCGACGGCCTGGGCGAGCCGACGCTGACGCCCAGTGGAGCTCCGCCCCGCCCCCCGGCTTGCTGACGCGCGGCAGACCCGGCGAGACCCGCGGCGACACGTGCCACATCGACGTCGTGGACCGCTGGGGCAACATCATCGCCGTCACGCCGTCCGGCGGGTGGCTGCAGTCCTCTCCGACCATCCCCGAGCTCGGCTTCTGCCTCGGCACACGCCTGCAGATGATGTGGCTGGATGCCGACTCCCCCGCCGCCCTGCGACCGGGTGCGCGTCCTCGCACCACACTGACCCCGACGCTCGTCCTGCGCGACGGACGTGCCGTCATGGCGCTCGGCACTCCGGGAGGCGATCAGCAGGAGCAGTGGCAGGTGCCGGTGCTCCTGCGCATGCTCGTGGGCGGCTACTCCGCGCAGCAGGCGATCGACGCGCCCTCGCTCCACACCACTGCGCTCCTGGACTCGTTCTGGCCGCGCGGATGGACTCCCGCCGGAGTCGTCGTCGAAGACCGGCTGGGCGATGAGGTGATCGCGGGGCTCGAGCGGCGCGGCCACGCGGTCGCGCGATCCGGTGACTGGGCGTTGGGTCGGGTGTCGGCGGTGGGGCGGGATGCCGCAACCGGCGGCGTCTGGGCGGCCGCCAACCCGCGCGGCATGCAGGGTTACGCCGCGGGCCGCTGACCCGGCGGGTCGGGAATCAGGCGTGCGCGCGGATGAAATCCGCCACGAGCGGCGCGAGTCCGGCGCCCACATCATCGGCCGCGCGCTTGTGGCCCTTCACCTCGAACGAGTGGCCGCCGCCCTCGATCCACACGATCGAGGCATTCTGACAGGACGCGACTGCCTCTTCGAGCTGCGAGCGCGGATCGATGAACGGGTCGTTCGTGCCCTCCAGGAACAGCTGCGGCCGCGCAACGGCGGGCAGATGAGCGACCCGGGCCTTCGCCGGGTCGCCCGGGGGATGCAGCGGATAGCCCAGGTACACCAGTCCGGCCGGCGCGATCGACCCATCCGCCGCGGCCATCGACGCCATCCGGCCGCCGTACGACTTGCCCGACGCCCACACCGGCCCGGCGCCGGATCGTTCGGCGGCGAAGGCGACGGCTGCTGTCCACGCGGCGATCGCGTGCGCCGCAGGCCCCGGCATCCGTCGCCCCGCCTGCATGTACGGGAAGTTGAAGCGGAGTGTGGCCACGCCCTCCCGGCGCATCGCCCGCGCGAATCCGAGGAGGAACGGGTGGGCGTATCCTGCGCCCGCGCCGTGCGCGATCGCGATCGTCGCCCACGCGCCGTCGGGGCGACCGTACGACGCAGCTACGTCGACGCTGCCCGAAGGGAGTTCGACGGCGAACGCCTCATCCGTCTCGTCGAAGCCCGTCACGGCCTGGGCGTATCGGAGGCGTCGCCTTCGTCGGGCGTGTCCGACGGCTCGTCGGCGGAGGAACCTTCGGGCGGCGGCGTGCTCGACGCGTCGCCGGCGGTAGGCGCGACCCGCTCGCCATAGCGGGGCGGCTCGGCAGCAGCATCCGTCGGCGTAGCAGCGGGCGGCGCGACCGGGGCGGCGGGCCTGCCGGTCGCGGCCGGACGGCGGTCTTCCGGGACCGACCGCCCCAGGACCTGACGCGCACGCTGGACGCTGTCGTTCGCGACCGTGATCTCGTAGCGCTCCGCCATGACCTGCATGACCGAGGCGAAGTCCCGGCGGCGGCGCACGAACGAATAGGTCACGATGCTCAGGAGCATGCCGATCGCGATTCCCACGAACAGGACGCCGACGAACGCCTGAATCGGGACGGCGGGCGAGCCGATGACGAGGATCGCGGAGAACAGGAGGCCCAGGAGCACGCCGTTGATGGCGCCCGAGCGTGCGGCTGTCGCGTAGCCGAGACGGCCGGTGACCCGTTCGATGGAACGGAGGCCTTGGCCCACGATCGCGATGTCGCGAGCCGGGACCTCGGCCGCGATGAGCGTCGAGACGGCCTTCTGCGCGGCCTCGTAGGTGGGGAAGCTCGCGACGGACTGCCCGACGTCCTCGAGACTCTGCGGGAACCTCCCGGCGTTCATGCTCACCGTCCTATCCTCCCACGCGGGCGCCTCCCCGCCCCGTCCAGCGCACCGGGCTACGCTGGAACGCGTGAGCACGCAGAGGGTCTTCGTCGCACGCCTGTCGGGGTGCTCCGTCTTCGACCCCGCGGGCGATCGGCTCGGAAAGGTGCGCGACGTCGTCGTCATCTACCGCAAGGACGATCCCCCGCGCGTGGTCGGGCTGGTGGTCGAGATCCCCGGCCGCCGTCACGTGTTCGTGTCCATCGGACGGGTGACGTCCATCGCGACCGGCCAGGTCATCACCACGGGACTCATCAACGTGCGGCGCTTCCAGCAGCGCGGCGGCGAGGTGCGCGTCATGGCGGAGCTCCTCGGCCGTCGTGTCTTCCTCGACGACGGGAGCGGCACCGCCGTGATCGAGGACGTCGCGATCGAGCGCAACCGGCTCGGCGAGTGGGATGTCGGTCAGCTCTTCCTGCGCCGCCCCCGCACCAGCGCCTCGCCGTTCGCGAAGGGTCCGACGACGTTCGCGAACTGGGCCGACGTGCGCGAGCAGCAGTCCGGGGAGGCGCAGTCCGCCGAGCAGCTCGTCGCCACATTCGCCGACCTCAAGCCCGCCGACCTGGCGAACACCCTGCTGGATCTGCCCGACGATCGGATGATCGAGGTCGCCGAGGAGCTCTCCGACGAGAGGCTGGCCGACGCGCTCGAGGAGATGCCCGAGGACGAGCAGGTGCACATCCTCGAGCAGCTCGGCGACGAGCGCGCGGCCGACATCCTGGACGCGATGGAGCCCGACGACGCCGCCGACCTCCTGGGCCAGCTGCCGGACGCGAGGTCGGAGCAGCTGCTCGACCTGATGGAGCCCGAAGAGGCCGAGGACGTCCGCGCGCTCCTGCAGTACGGGCCCGACACCGCCGGTGGACTCATGACGAACGAGCCGATCGTGCTGTCCGCCGACGCCACGGTCGCCGAGGCGCTTGCACTCATCCGTCGCCACGAGCTTCATCCCGCGCTCGCGGCGGCCGTGTTCATCACCCTCCCCCCGTACGAGACGCCCACCGGCCGCCTGCTCGGCACCGTGCACTTCCAGCGGATGCTGCGCTATCCCCCGCACGAGCGGCTCGGCGCCATCATCGACGACACGCTCGACCCGGTTCCGGCCACGGCATCCGCCGCGGAGGTCGCGCGCATGCTGGCCAGCTACAACCTGGTCTCGCTGCCGGTCGTCGACAAGGCACGGCGCCTCGTCGGCGCGGTCAGCGTCGACGATGTGCTGGACTACCTGCTGCCCGAGGACTGGCGCTCGTACGGCGGTGAGGACGAGCCTGGCCCGCCGGCGGTTGCGGTGACGACCGCAAGCATCCCAAGGAGGCGCTGATGGCCCGGTCATCACGCCAGCCCTCGCTGGACGCGCCCCGCGGACGTTCGGGCATGCTCAGCCGCAACCCGCAGCCCTCGCGCGATCGGTTCGGACGGTTCTCCGAGGCGTTCGCGCGGGGAATGGGCACCTCCGGGTTCCTGATCGGCATGACCGTGTTCGTGGCGGTCTGGCTGTTGTGGAACTCGCTCGCGCCGACCAGCCTGCAGTTCGACCCGAGGGCGACCAACTTCACGCTGCTGACACTGATCCTGTCGCTGCAGGCGTCCTACGCCGCGCCCCTCATCCTGCTCGCCCAGAACCGGCAGGACGACCGCGACCGCGTGCAGATCGAGCAGGACCGCCAACGTGCCGAGCGCAACCTCGCCGACACCGAGTACCTCGCGCGCGAGATCGTCGCGCTGCGCATGGTCGTCACCGACGTCGCCGCCGATGTCGTCACGAAGGACGTGCTCCGCGCCGAGCTGAGGACTCTGCTCGAGCAGCTGGACGAACGTGACGCGGCCGAGGACAAGGACGGCGCCTCACGGTGACCTCGGCGACGGATGACGCCGTCCGGCGTGCGGTCGGCGCGGTCGTCGACCCGGAGCTGCGGCGTCCGATCGCGCGAACTCGACATGGTGCGCGACGTCTCGGTCGCCAACGGTGTCGCCTCGGTCGGAATCGTGCTCACGATCGTCGGCTGCCCTGCTGCGGACCGGATCTCGACGGACGTGCGCGCTGCGGCGGCATCCGTTCCGGGCGTGACGGATGTCGCGCTCCAGGTGGGCGTGATGTCGCCCGCGGAGCGGCGAGCGCTGACCGAGCGCCTGCGCGGCGGTCGCCCGGCCCGCGAGATGCCGTTCGGCCCGGGCTCGCTGACCCGCGTGATCGCCGTCACCAGCGGCAAGGGCGGGGTGGGCAAGTCGACGGTGACGGCGAACCTCGCCGTCGCCCTCGCCGGGCGCGGTCTGTCCGTGGGGCTGGTCGATGCCGACGTGCACGGCTTCTCGATCCCCGGGCTGCTGGGGCTGATCGACGCGGACGGCAACGTGCCGCAGCCCACGCGGATCGACGACCTGATGCTGCCGCCGGTCGCGTACGGGGTGAAGGTCATCTCGATCGGGATGTTCCTGCGCCGCACTCACGGCGAGGCTCCGGTCGGCGCGGTGGCGTGGCGGGGCCCGATGCTCCATCGCACGGTGCAGCAGTTCCTCACCGACGTGTACTTCGGCGACCTCGACGTCCTCCTGCTCGACATGCCGCCCGGCACGGGCGACATCGCGATCTCGGTCGGCCAGCTTCTGCCGCACGCCGAAGTCCTCGTGGTGACCACTCCCCAGCCCGCGGCATCCGATGTCGCCGTGCGCAGCGGACTGGTCGCGCGACAGACCGGCCAGCGCGTGACCGGAGTGGTGGAGAACATGTCCGCGATGACACTGCCCGACGGCACGTCGCTCGAGCTGTTCGGTGCGGGCGGCGGGGCGGAGGTGGCCGATGCACTTTCGACGGCTGCAGAGCCGGTGCGACTTCTCGGATCGATCCCGCTGAGCACGCGCCTGCGAGCGGACGGCGATGTCGGCACCCCCGTCGTCGTTGCGGACCCGGACGACCCGGCGGCGGTCGCGATCAGAGCGCTTGCCGAGATCCTCGCTGCGGCGCAACGCGGACTGGCAGGTCGCTCGCTGCCGCTGCGGCCGGAGTGACTCCGCGTCAGGTGGCCTCGTTGTCGAACGGCGGCGGGTCCTCCGCGCTGAACGGCGCCCCCGAGGGGCTCTGTGGCTTGAACGCACTGGTCGAGGTGACCGCGGCCGCGACGCTCGCGGCGCGTACGGTCGGGACGGGCGCGTCGTCCAGGAGGGCCTCGCGGATGATGCGGCGCGGATCGTATTGGCGAGGATCGAGCGTGCGCCAGTCGACGTCGTCGAAGTCCGGGCCCATCTCCTCCTTCATGCGGGTCTTCGCCGTGGTGACGTAGTCTCGCGCGCGTCGTGCGAACCTCGTGAGAGTCTCCACATAGCGAGGCAGCCGCTCGGGTCCGATCAGCAGCCCGGCGACCAGACCGATCAGCAGAAGCTTCTCGATCGTGAGCCCGAAGAACATGCACTCAGGTTACCGCCGCGCCTGGCGCTTCGGCGCCGCCCGTCCGCATAGGCTGGCCGCGAAGGAGCATCGATGGGCGAACAGGACGCGAACTACCGCTTCGCCGACGAGGCGACGATCGAACCCGACCACATCTCGCGGGCGCGCGCTCATGCGCTCGAGCTCGGGGCGGCGCCGATCAGCCCGGCGGTCGGCGCGCAGTGCGCGGTGATCGCGGCCGCATCGCAGGCTCTGAACATCGTCGAGATCGGCACCGGCGCCGGCGTGTCCGGGCTGTGGCTGCTGCACGGGTCGCCCCGTGCGACGCTGACGACCATCGACAGCGAACCCGAGCACCTCGGCGCGGCGCGCCAGGCCTTCGCTGAAGCGAAGATCCTTCCAGCGCGTGCGCGGTTCATCACCGGACGCGCCATCCGAGGTCCTTCCCCGCATGAACGAGGCCTCCTACGACATCGTGCTCGTCGACGCGGACGCCGACGGTGTGATCGAGTACGTCGAGCACGGCCTGCGACTGGTTCGCGCCGGGGGGACCGTTCTGATTCCGCGTGTGCTCGGCAACGGTGCGGTGTCGCCGATCCGGTGCGTCGCGAGCCGGTGACGACCGCCTACCGCTCGCTGATCCAGGAGACGCAGGCCTCGCCCGCCGTGATCGGAGCGCTGTCGATCGTCGGCGAGGGTCTGCTGCAGCTCACCACGCGACCGCGCGACTGAGCGCGACCGCGGTCGGCGACGGCGGAAACACGAAACGGCCGGTCCGAAGACCGGCCGTCAACGTGTGAGGTGTGATCAGGCGGCGTTGACAACGCCGCCGAGCACGTCGTAGAGCTCCTTGGCCTCAGCGTCGTTCACCGAGACGACGAGGCGTCCCCCACCCTCGAGCGGTACGCGCACGATGATGAGTCGACCCTCCTTCACGGCCTCCATCGGCCCGTCTCCGGTTCTCGGCTTCATGGCTGCCATCGTGGCTCTCCCTTTCGTCGTGGTCTGCGGATCAAGTTTATCCCGCCGCCTACGACAGCGGATAATCCGCGCGCCGGCGCGGTATCCGCCCGGCGATGAAAGCGTCCTAAGGAATCGTCCAGAACGCCGTATTCGCCAGCGCGTACATGTTGTAGATCCACCACCACTGGCCGAGAAGGCACAGCGCGAGCACGCCGACCCGATACGCGACGGACCGCGGCTGCGCGACGGCGCCCCAGAGCGGCGAGAGCGGGCACGAGCAGCCGGAACACGCTGGACTGCGGGAAGAACACGGCCAGCAGGTAGAGGAGGTAGCTGGCGACCCAGAGCCGGACCTCCACCCCCAGCCGCTTGACGTGCGGTTCGAACAGCAGCAGTGCGGCGACCGCGAGAACGGATGCCGCCAGCACGATGTAGCCGGTCACCTCGCCCAGCTCCCCAGATGCGCCCGAACCAGAGCGCGGCGCCTTGGATGAAGCCTTCGAAGGGGACGAAGCCGGTCACCCGGCACCGCGGCCTGCCGCCATGCGAGCTCGGTCGCGAGGTATGCGTCCGGCGCGCCCGGTGACCACGCCCGCGATCACCTGCCATGAGAACCCGACGATCACCGCCAGCAGGCCCGAGCGCGACGATGTGCACGATCTCGCGCATCGGCAGCGGCTCGCGGCGTCGCGCACCCAGCGCGAGATTCCGTACAGGCCGAGGAAGAGTGCGAAGGCGAGCACGCCGGGTCGAGTGAATCCCATCAGCGGAATGAGTGCGTACAGCCAGCCGTATTCGCCGGCGCTGCACGCAACCAGAGCGACAGGAACAGCCACAGCAGGAAGAGCGACTCGGCGTAGCCCACGTGGAAGAGGGCGGCGAGCGGACCGGCGGCGAAGAACAGCGCCGCCCACGTCGCCGCCGTCGTATCGATGCGCATCCGGAGCATGCGGTACAGCACCAGACACGCGAGGTAGCCCGCCACCATCGACACGAGAAAGGCGCCGATCCCCCACGACGGCGCACCCGGCCAGACCACCGTTTCGAAGGGAAGCCCCACGACCTTGGCGAGGTATGCGATAGACGGGCATGAAGGCCCACTGATTCTCCGCGACCTCCCCCGAGTCGGTCAGCGGCAGCGTTGCGGGGTAACCTTGCTGGCCGATCAGCCAGTACCAGTACGCGTCCCAGCCCATCGCGAAGCTGCCGAGCGTCGCGCTCTTGCCGAAGCGCGAGTCGGGCGCTGCCAGGCTCCGCCGCGAGAAGCAGGAAGCCTGTCGTGACCGCGCGTGCGGCGAGGTACAGGATGCCGATCCGCAGCGCCGCCGGGAGGGCCTTCCACCCGCGCCGGCGCCGGCCGCGTCAGGGCGTGGTCAGCCACGCGCGCAGTCCGCGTTCCACGTCCTCGATCTGTGCGAGCGGCACCCGCTCCTCGTCGTGATGCGCGAGGTGCGGGTCGCCCGGACCGTAGTTGACGGCGGGCACGCCCATGGCGCGAGAAACGCGCGACGTCGGTCCACCCGTACTTCGGTCGCGCCTCGCCGCCCACGGCCGCGACGAACTCCTGGGCCAGCGGTGCGTCCAGGCCCGGCCGGGCGCCGACCGCGATGTCGACGACGTCGACGTCGAACCCGGCGAAGACGTCACGCACGTGGCGCTCTGCGGCCTCGGCCGACCGGCTCGGTGCGAAGCGGTAGTTCACCTCGATCTCGTTCAGAGTCGGGGATGACGTTCCCGGCCACCCCGCCCCCGATACGAACGGCGTTGAGCCCCTCGCGGTAGACGAGGCCGTCGACGGCGACATCGCCGGGGCCGGTACTCGGCAAGGCGGGTGAGGACGGGAGCCGCCTTGTGGATCGCGTTCTCGCCGACCCAGGCGCGGGCGCTGTGAGCGCGGACGCCGTGCGTGCGCACGATCGCCCGCATGTTGCCGTTGCAGCCGCCCTCGACCGCGCCGTTGGAGGGCTCGCCGAGGATGGCGAAGTCGCCCTGCGAAGAGATCGGGGCGCGTGCGGGCGAGACGGGTGAGTCCGTTGAGGTCGGCGTCGACCTCCTCGTGGTCGTACCACATCCACGTGATGTCGACGCGGGGCTCGGTGAGCTCGGCGGCGAGCTTCAGCTGCACCGCGACGCCGGCCTTCATGTCGACCGTGCCGCGACCCCACAGGTACGGCTCACCGTCGATCGCGACGTCGCGCGTCGGCACGTTGTCGTTGATCGGCACCGTGTCGATGTGACCGGCGATCACCACGCGCTGCGGCCGGCCGAGCTGGGTGCGGGCGACGATCGTGTCGCCGTCCCGGTAGACCTCCAGGTGCGGCAGCGGACGGATCGCCGCGTCGATCGCGTCGGCCAGGACGGCCTCGTCGCCGGAGACGCTCGGGATGTCGCAGATGGTCCGGGTGAGGTCGACGGAGGTCGCGGTCAGATCGAGCGCCGGCATCCCCCGAGTCTAGTGACGGCACTCGGGCAGACGCTCCGCCGCCGGTTCGGTAGCGTGGAGGGATGAGCGACCAGCGGTGGGTGTGGGGCGTCGGCCTCGCCACGACCTCGGCGGACGGCACGGTACTCGACACGTGGTTCCCGTCTCCCGCAGCAGGGCCGGATCCCGCTCGGATTCGATCCGGCGATGCCGCCCGACGAGCTCGACCGTCACGCGGTCCCCGACCCGCGCCGCGCCGTCACCGTCGACGTCGTCGTCGTCGAGGTCGACCTCGATGCGCCGCCCGCTTCGACTTCGGACGCCTACCTGCGACTGCACGCACTGTCGCACCGGCTCGTCGCGCCCCGAACGAGCGTCAACCTCGACGGCATCTTCGGTCACCTGCCCAACGTGGCGTGGACGAACGCCGGGCCGATGCATCCCGACGACGCGACGCGCCTGCGCCCGTTCCTCGCGCGCGACGGCATCCAGGTGCAGGGCCTGGACAAGTTCCCGCGCCTGCTGGACTACGTGACCCCGCCCGGCGTGCGGATCGCGGACGCGTCGCGCGTGCGTCTGGGCGCCTACCTCTCCCCCGGCACCACGGTCATGCACGAGGGGTTCGTGAACTTCAACGCGGGCACGCTCGGCGCATCGATGGTCGAGGGCCGCATCTCGCAGGGCGTCGTGTCGGCGACGGCAGCGACATCGGCGGCGGCGCGTCCATCATGGGCACGCTCTCGGGCGGCGGCGCGCACCGCGTCTCGATCGGCGCCCGGACGCTCCTCGGCGCCAACGCCGGCGTCGGCATCTCGCTCGGCGACGACTGCGTCGTCGAGGCCGGCCTCTACGTCACGGCCGGCTCGAAGATCGTGCTCGCCGACGAGCCGCCGCGCGCCGACGGCGCGCGCGCGACCGTCAAGGGCGCGCGAGCTGTCCGGGCCGTGACGGCATCCTGTTCCGGCGCAACTCGCTGACCGGCGCGATCGAGGCCGTTCGGCGCGCGGGCGTGGGAGTCACGCTCAACGAGGCGCTGCACGCGTAAGGTCGGAGGATGCCGCGAATCGATCGCGGGCACCTGGGGCAGAAGGAACTCTCATGAGCCGTCGCATGGCGAAGAAGCTGTACGAGTCCGAGCTGATGGTCCTGCAGGCGAAGCTCGTCGACATGCAGGCCTGGGTGCAGGCGACGGGCGCCCGCATCGTGGTCATCTTCGAGGGCCGGGATGCCGCGGGCAAGGGCTCCACGATCAAGCGGGTGACGGAGTACCTCAACCCGCGCGTCACGCACATCGTCGCGCTGCCCGCGCCCGGGCGATCGCGACAAGACCCGCTGGTACTTCCAGCGGTACGTCCCGCACCTGCCCGCCGGCGGGCGAGATCGTGCTGATGGACCGCTCCTGGTACAACCGCGCCGGCGTCGAGCACGTGATGGGCTACTGCACCGACATCGAGTACCACCGCTTCCTGCACCAGGCACCGATCTTCGAGCGGATGCTCGTCGAGGACGGCATCATCCTGCTGAAGTACTGGTTCAGCGTGTCGGACGAGGAGCAGGAGCAGCGCTTCCATCGACCGGGCGGACGACCCGATGCGCCGGTGGAAGCTGAGCCCCAACGACGTGCTCTCGATCACCAAGTGGGAGGACTACTCGCGCGCGAAGGACACGATGTTCGTCCACACCGACATCCCCGAGGCTCGATGGTGGGAGGTCGACAACGACGACAAGCGACGCGGGCGGATCAACACGATCGCGCACATCCTCTCGCAGGTCCCGTACGAGGTCGTCGAACGCGAAGACGTCATCATCCCGCCGCGCCCGCCATCGGGCGGCTACGAACGCCCGCCGCGCGACATGACCTCACATGTTCCCGACTATTCGAGAGAGGTCGAGCAGCGCCTGAAGGAGGAGCGCGTCGACAGCTCCAAGAGCAAGCGCAAGCGGGAGAAGGACGCCGCGAAGATCGCCGACCGCGAAGAGGCGAAGGACAACAACTAGGAGGCCGCCCTGCGCCTCGGGCGGTCACTCGCCTGTGCCTGCCGCCCCGCGCGGCGGGCTCGATCAGCGTGTACCCGGATAGTTGCGCTGAGGCGCGCCGACGTACAGCTGCTGAGGGCGGCCGATCTTGGTCTGCGGGTCGGCCTGCATCTCGCGCCAGTGCGCGAGCCATCCAGGCAGACGCCCGATCGCGAACAGGACGGTGAACATGCGCGTCGGGAAGCCCATCGCCTTGTAGATCACGCCCGGTGTAGAAGTCGACGTTCGGGTAGAGACGGCGCTCCTTGAAGTAGTCGTCCTCGAGCGCGAGCTCCTCGAGCTCCTTCGCGAGATCCAGCAGCGGATCGTGGACGCCGAGCTCCACGAGCACCTCGTCGGCCGACTCCTTGACGAGCTTGGCGCGCGGGTCGTAGTTCTTGTAGACGCGGTGCCCGAAGCCCATGAGCTTGACGCCGTCTTCCTTGTTCTTGACCCGCTCGACGAAGCGCTGAACGCTCTCGCCGGAATCGCGGATGCGCGCCAGCATCTCGAGGACGGCCTCGTTGGCGCCGCCGTGCAGCGGACCGTAGAGGGCGTTGATGCCGGCCGAGATCGACGAGAACTGGTTCGCACCGGTCGAGCCGACCAGACGCACCGTCGAGGTCGACGCGTTCTGCTCGTGGTCCTCGTGCAGGATCAGCAGACGCTCGAGCGCCCGCGACATCACCGGATTCGATCTCGTACAGCTCGGACAGGACGCCGAAGTTGAGCTTGAGGAAGTTGTCGACGAAGCTCAGCCAGTTGTCGGGGTAGAGGAAAGCCTGACCGACGCTCTTCTTGTGCGCGTAGGCGGCGATGACCGGCAGCTTCGCGAGCATCCGGATCGTGTTCAGCTCGACGTGCTCGGGATTGTGCGGGTCGGACTCGCCGCTCGTAGTAGGTCGACAGAGCCGACACTGCGGAGGACAGCACCGACATCGGGTGAGCGGTGTGCGGAAGCGCGGAGAAGAAGCGCTTCAGGTCCTCGTGCAGCAGCGTGTGGTGGCGGATGCGGTCGTCGAAGGCGGCGAGCTCGTCGGCCGAGGGAAGCTCGCCGTAGATGAGCAGCCAGGCGACTTCGAGGTATGTGCTGTTCTGCGCCAGCTGCTCGATCGGGTAGCCGCGATAGCGGAGGATCCCCTTGTCGCCGTCGATGAACGTGATCGCGGACTTCGTCGCGGCGGTGTTGACGAATCCGTAGTCGAGCGTCGTGTGACCGGTCTGGCGGGTGAAGGTCGAGACGTCGACGCTCGGTGTTCCGTCCGTGCCGCTGATGAGCGGGAACTCGGCGGTCCGATCGCCGATCGTGAGGATGGCTCTGTCCTGCTGGGTGCCCGCGTCGCTCACGGCGCCTCCTCGCGATTCCTGGTCGGTCTGGGGGTTCGAGGGCCAGCGGATTGCACCGTGGGCGATTCCGAGAGCCGGCGTGATGACGAGGGATGCCGCGCCACGACGCTTTTACAGCCTAATGGGCGCTTCGGCATACTGCGGACATCGCCAAAGGGGCGCGGCATCCGTTGGAGCGAACCTCCGATCACGCTCCGTTGCGCAGGCGCTCGGCGGCTGCGGCGATGCGCTCATCCGTCGCCGTCAGCGACAGCCGCACGTGCTGCGGGAAGTGCTCGCCGTAGAAGTGGCCCGGCCCCGCCAGGATGCCGAGGTCGGCCAGCCGTGCGACGCTCTCCCACGCGTCGCGCCCCTCGGTCGCCCACAGGTACAGACCCGCTTCGCTGTGGTCGACGCGGAAGCCGGCGGCCTCGAGCGGCGGGCTTGAGCATCGCCCGCCGCGCTCGGTAGCGCTCCTTCTGCGCGGCGACGTGCGCATCGTCGCCGAGCGCGGCGATCATCGCCGCCTGCACGGGGGCGGGAAGCATGAGGCCGAGGTGCTTGCGTGCCGTCACCAGTCGCGCGACGATCTCGGGGTCGCCGGCCAGGAACGCCGCCCGGTACCCCGCGAGGTTCGACTGCTTGCTCAGGGAGTACACCGACAGGATGCCGCGCAGATCGCCGGCGGTCACGCGGGGGTCGAGCACCGACGGGATCGGCTCGACATCCCAGGGCGACTCCCACCCGAGCTCGGCGTAGCACTCGTCGGATGCCAGCACCGCGCCGAGCTCACGCGCGCGCCGCGACCGCCGCGCCAGAGCGGCAGCATCCAGCACGCGGCCGTCGGGGTTGCCGGGCGAGTTGAGCCACACCAGGCGGGTGCCATCGGGCCAGCTCGCTGGGTCGTCCGCCGCGACCGGGATCGCGCCGATCAGCCGCGCCCCGACCTCGTAGGTCGGGTAGGCCGCGCGCGGGTGCACGACGATGTCGCCGGGCCCGAGGTCCAGCAGCAGCGGCAGGAGCGCGACGAGCTCCTTCGAGCCGATCGTCGGCAGTACGTGGGCCGGGGTGAGATCCGGGCACGCCGCGGCGGCGGCCGTACCAGTCCGAGATCGCCTCGCGCAGCGCGGGCGTGCCGACCGTCTGCGGGTAGGCGTGCGCATCCGTCGCGGCGGCCAGCGCGTCCGCGACCACCGGCGGCGTCGGGTCGACGGGCGACCCGATCGAGAGGTCGACGATTCCGTCCCGATGGGCGCGCGCCCGCTCCGCGTACGGTGCGACGGCATCCCAGGGGTAGTCGGCGAGATCGGCGACGCCCATGACCGCGCTACGGAGCCTGCGGCGGCAGCGCGTCGATGATCGGGTGATCCTTGTGGATGACGCCCACCTTGGCGGCGCCGCCGGGCGAGCCCACGTCCTCGAACCACTCGACGTTGGCCTTGTAGTAGTCCTGCCACTCGTCGGGCAGGTCGTCCTCGTAGTAGATCGCCTCGACCGGACACACCGGCTCGCAGGCCCCGCAGTCGACGCACTCGTCCGGGTGGATGTACAGCATCCGATCACCCTCGTAGATGCAGTCGACCGGGCATTCGTCGATGCAGGCGCGGTCTTTGAGATCCACGCACGGAAGAGCGATCACATACGTCACGGGTTCAGTCTAATTCGCCCCGGGCGGCAGTGTCGGCGATGACCGGCCGCAGCCGAGAGGGCCACGCGACGACGACCGTCACGAGGATCGGCACGGCGAGCGTCCACGCGACCGCCAGCTGGGTCTGCGGGACGATGACCGAGCCGCCCGGGCCGCGGCCGGAGAACACGAGCGTCGCGAGGATCATGCCGGCACCTGTCGCCAGCGCCGCCCAGCGGTCGGCGGTCAGAAGGCGGACGGCGGCCAGCAGAGCCGCCGACCCGATGATCGCGAGCACGAGCCCGAGGGGGAACCAGCCGAGCTGGAAGGAGTGCGCGATCGTCCCTGCAAGTCCGTACACGGCTCCGACGACGAACGCGACGACCCAGGTGGCGACGCGGGGAAGGGCGGTTCTCACGGCGGTCAGTTTATGTCCTGGTTCTCCCCCACCTGACCGGAGGCGATCACGCGGCGAGACCCCATAGGCGCAGCAGCCCCGCGACGAGCGCGGCGGCCACGACCACGACGAGGAACGGCGCGCGAAGCAGCAGCAGCCCCGCCGCGACCAGCAGGGCGGGGATGCGGGCGTCGACCACGATCGCCTGCCCCGCGCCCAGAGTCTGCACCGCGACCAGTGCGGCGAGAAGTGCAACCGTCAGCAGATCGGCGATCCGCGCGGGTCGCGGCGCCTCCAGGAAGCGCTGCGGCACGAGGTAGCCGAGGGTCTTGAGGGCGACGCAGACGATGGACGCCACGAGCACCGCGTTCCACAGCGTCATGCGTCGCACCGTCGCGTGAGCAGCAGGCGGCCGCCTGCCTGCGTTCCGGTCACGGGAGCCCCACCCTCTCGGCCACGTCCTCGGGCTCTTCCGGCGGTTCGTCGTCGGCGCCGAGCCAGTTGAACCAGCCGACCACGACGGCGACCACCGCGGCGACCAGCACCGGCACGCCCGGCATCAGGGCAGGCGTCAGCACGGTCGCCACGACGGCCGCGGCGATGCCCACGGCGATCGGCTGACGGTGCCGCAGCCGCGGCCACAGGAGGGCGAGGAACGCGGCGGCGGCAGCGGCATCCAGCCCGTACGCCTTCGGGTCGCCCAGGACATCGCCCAGCAGCGCGCCGGCGAGTGTGGAGAGGTTCCAGCCGACATAGATCGCAAGGCCCGTGACCCAGAACCCGAGGGTGCGCGCCCGCGGCGTCGTCTGGGCGAGCGAGACCGCGGTGGACTCGTCGATCGTGAACTGCGCGGCGGCGGCGCGCCGCCAGAAGCCCGCGCCGATCACCGGTGACATCCGCATCCCGTACGCGATGTTGCGCACGCCCAGCAGGGATGCCGATGCGATCGCGGCAGGCGCCGCGGGCGAGGCCGCCGGCCGCGATGACCCCCACGAAGGCGAACTGCGACCCTCCCGTGAACATCAGGAGGCTCAGCACGCAGGTCTGCCAGAGATCAAGGCCGGCAGCGACGGCCAGTGCGCCGAACGAGATCCCGTATGCGCTCGTGGCGAGTGCCACGCCGAGCCCCTGGCGCCAGGCACGCCGGCTCTCGGCATCCGGGATCGGAGGCTCGGCAGTCACCCGCCCGAGCCTACCGAGGGATGCCTCGCCGGTCAGCGTGCCGATGCGGCATCCGTGGCCCGCCCTGCGGGGGAATCAGACGTTGGCGTCCTGGCGCTTCAGGCGAGCAGTAGCGCGGGCGCGCTCGGTGGCATCGAGGTTCACCTTGCGGATGCGCACGATCTCGGGGGTGACCTCGACGCACTCGTCCTCGCGGGCGAACTCGAGGCTCTCCTCCAGCGACAGCTGCCGCGACGGGGTCATCGACTCGAACGTGTCGGAGGTGGACTGACGCATGTTGGTCAGCTTCTTCTCCTTGGTGATGTTCACGTCCATGTCGTCGTTGCGCGAGTTCTCGCCGATGACCATGCCCTCGTAGACCTCCTGCGTGGGCTGCACGAAGAACGACATGCGCTCCTGGAGGGCGATGATCGCGAACGGCGTGACCACTCCGGTGCGGTCGGCGACGATCGAGCCGTTCTGGCGGGTCACGATCTGCCCGGCCCACGGCTCGTAGCCGTGCGAGATCGCGTTGGCGATGCCGGTGCCGCGCGTGGTGGTGAGGAACTCGGTGCGGAACCCGATGAGACCGCGGGAAGGGACGATGAACTCCATGCGGACCCAGCCGGTGCCGTGGTTGGTCATGTTGTCCATGCGACCCTTGCGGGCGGCCAGCAGCTGAGTGATCGCGCCGAGGTACTCCTCGGGTGCGTCGATGGTGAGGTGCTCGAACGGCTCGTAGGTCTTGCCGTCGACCTTCTTGGTGACCACCTGGGGCTTGCCGACGGTCAGCTCGAAGCCCTCGCGCCGCATGTTCTCCACCAGGATCGCCAGGGCCAGCTCGCCGCGGCCCTGAACCTCCCAGGCATCCGGTCGTCCGATGTCGACGACCTTGAGCGAGACGTTTCCGATGAGCTCGCGGTCGAGGCGGTCCTTCACCAGACGCGCGGTGAGCTTGTGTCCCTTGACCTTGCCGGCCAGTGGCGAGGTGTTGGTGCCGATCGTCATCGAGATGGCGGGATCGTCGACGTGGATCTGCGGCAACGGGCGCACGTCCTCCGGATCGGCGATGGTCTCGCCGATCGTGATGTCGGGGAACCCGGCGATCGCGACGATGTCGCCGGGGGCGGCGATCTCGGCGGGGTACCGCTCGAGAGCGCGGGTCTTCAGCAGCTCGGTGATGCGGGCGCTGCTGACGGTGCCGTCGTGGCGCACCCATGCGACCGTCTGGCCCTTCTTCAGGGTGCCGTTGAAGACGCGCAGCAGCGCGAGGCGCCCGAGGAACGGGCTCGAGTCGAGGTTGGTGACCCACGCCTGCAGGGGCGCATCGTCGTCGTAGGACGGAGCCGGAACGTGCTCGAGGATCGCCTCGAACAGCGGCTCGAGGTCGTCGTTGTCGGGCAGCGAGCCGTTGGCGGGCCGATTGCGGGATGCCGCACCGGCGCGGCCGCTGGCATAGACGACCGGCACGTCCAGCAGGGCATCCACGTCGAGGTCGGGCACGTCGTCGACCAGATCGCTTGCGAGCCCGAGCAGCAGGTCGTGGGCCTCCTCCTCGACCTCGGCGATGCGGGCGTCCGGGCGGTCGGTCTTGTTCACCAGGAGGATGACGGGCAGCTTCGCCTCGAGCGCCTTGCGCAGCACGAAGCGCGTCTGCGGCAGCGGTCCCTCGCTCGCGTCCACGAGGAGGACGACACCGTCGACCATCGACAGGCCGCGCTCGACCTCTCCGCCGAAGTCGGCGTGCCCGGGGGTGTCGATGACGTTGATCGTGACCGGGCCTTCGGTGGCGTGCTCGCCCTTGTACGTGATCGCCGTGTTCTTGGCGAGGATCGTGATGCCCTTCTCACGCTCCAGATCGTTCGAGTCCATGGCGCGCTCTTCCATGTGCTCGTGCGAGCCGAAGGAGCCGGTCTGGCGCAGCATCGCGTCGACGAGCGTCGTCTTGCCGTGGTCGACGTGAGCAACGATCGCGACGTTGCGGAGGTCTGAACGGAGGGCGCGCGCCATGAAGAATCCTTGCAGAGAACGGGGAAGCGCCCGGAGCCGGGCTCTCCCAGTCTACGGGAGGCGCCTGGGCGTTGCCCCGGCACCTCAGCGGGCGCTCGGCGCCCTACTCCGGTGACTCGGCGGCGAGGAGGATGGCGCGAGCCTCGCGGCGCACGCGCTGCTCGGCCGGGTCGGGAATCGGCACGGCGGCGATGAGGCGCTGCGTGTACTCCTTCTCGGGTGCACGCAGGATCTGCCCGGTGGCGCCCTGCTCCACGATCTTCCCGTGGTGCATCACGATGATCCGGTCGGCGAGCGAGTCGACGACTGCCAGGTCGTGGCTGATGAACAGGCATGCGAAGCCGAGGTCGCTCTGCAGGCGGCGCAGCAGTTCCAGGACCGTGGCCTGCACCGACACGTCGAGGGCCGATGTCGGCTCGTCGGCGATGAGCAGCTTGGGCTGGAGCGCGAGGGCGCGTGCGATGCCCACGCGCTGCTTCTGTCCGCCGGACAGTTCGTGCGGGTACCGGTTGCGATACGCCCGGGGCAGTTCGACGGCATCGAGCAGATCCTGCACCCGCTTGTCCAGGTCTCGACCCTTGGCCTCGCCCGCGAGCAGCATGGGCTCGCCGATGGAGGCGCCGATCGGCAGTCGCGGGTTCAGCGACGACGACGGGTCCTGGAAGACGATGCCGACGTCCTTGTGCACCTTGTGCAGCAGGCGGCGGTCGGCCTTGGAGATGTCGGTGCCGACGACCGTCGCGCGGCCGTCTGCGATCGGCAGGAGGCCGATGGCCGCGCGACCGACGGTGGTCTTGCCGGAGCCCGACTCGCCGACCAGGCCCGTCACCTCACCGGGGAAGATCGAGAAGGTCGCGTGCTCGACGGCCCGGAAAGCGGGGACGCGGCCGCGCTTGGGGTAGTCGATCGCGACGTCCTCGAACGACAGGACGGGGTTCAGCAGCGCCTCGCGCCGCTCAGCATCCTCGCGCGCCGCGATCTCGGCGAGGCGGAGCTCGGTCGCATCGCCGGTCAGTGCGGCGGTCGTGTCGATCGCCTCATCGCCGACCTGGTCGATGCGCGGCACGGCGGCCAGCAGCTGGCGCGTGTACGGATGCTGCGGGTCGGCGAAGACGGCCTCGACCGTGCCGCGCTCGACGATCTCGCCCTTGCGCATCACCACGATGTCGTCGGCGAGGTCGGCGACGACGCCCATGTCGTGGGTGATCAGCAGGATCGCCGAGTCGAGACGGTGGCGGAGGTCGCGCATGAGGTCGAGGATCTCGGCCTGCACGGTCACGTCGAGCGCTGTGGTCGGCTCGTCCGCGATCAGGAGCCACGGATCGCACGAGATGGACTGGGCGATCATGGCGCGCTGACGCTGGCCGCCGGAGAGCTGGTGCGGGTACGAGTTGAAGGCCTTCAGGGGATCGGGCAGCTCGACCAGGTCGAGCAGCTCCAGAGCCCGCTCCTTCGCCGCGCTCGGAGTGATGCCGAAGTGGATGCGCAGTGTCTCGATGATCTGCGAGCCCACGGTGTAGACCGGGTTCAGCGCCGTCATCGGCTCCTGGAAGATGACGGCGATCTCGCTGCCGCGCACCCGGCGCAGCTCGTCCTTCTTCAAGCCGATGATCTCGCGGCCGCCGAGCTTCACGCTCCCGCTGATGCGGGCGTTCGAGGGCAGCAGGTCGAGCATCGCCATCGAGCTCGCGCTCTTGCCGGAGCCCGACTCGCCGACGATCGCCAGGGCCTTGCCGGCGTCGACGAAGTAGTCCAGGTTCTTGGCCGCCGGCACCCAGAAGTTGTCGACGGCGAAGTCGACCGAGAGTCCGCTGACCTCGAGGAGATGGCTGTCGTAGGGCTCGCGCGTCCGTGGCGGGTTCATCGGGGGTTCCTGACGTGGCTGAGGGTGAGAATGGAGGCGTGGATCACGCGAGCAGAGTGCTGCATTCCCGCTTCAACCGGATCATGGCGATCATCGTCTGGGCGGTGGCGGCGCTCGTCGCGGGTCTCGGCTCTGTGGGGTGCCGACCCGAGGCTGACCTGGGTGTACCCCGCAGCGGCGCTGGCGGCGTTCCTCGGCATGGGCGGCGCTCTGGCGCCCCAGCGTGGGCGTGAGCGAGGCGGGCATCGCCGTACGCAACGTCACGTCACAGCGTCGACATCCCGTGGGAGGCGCTCATCCACCTCGACACCAAGCATGCGCTGACGCTGCTGACGCCCGGCAAGCGGTTCACGGCCTGGTCCGCGCCGGCACCGGGGATCATGACCTCTCAGATCATCGGCCGTCGCGCGCTCAACCGCGAGGCTCGGGCCGTGGGTGGTGCGCCCCGCACGGGCGACCTGCTGGGCAGCGACTCCGGCGACGCGGCGATGATGATCCGCGACGAGTGGCAGCGACGCCTGGATGCGGGACTGGTCACCGTCGGCGTGGCGGACGAGGTGAACGTGACGCGCCGCTGGGACATCCCGGTGCTGGCCGTCTCGGCGGCGCTCGTCCTGGCGACCGTCTGGGCGCTCGCGATGACGGGCTGACGCCCGCCGGGACGCTCGCCTCGTCATCGCCGCGTCTCCGGCTCGAACGACTGCTCGTCGGGCTCCTCGCTGGAGACACCGCTGTTGCTGGCCGCGCCGGTGCGGGTCATGACGACGCCCTCGGGCACATCCGCTGACAGCCCGGATTCCACGACGGCATCCTCCGGAAGGTCCTTGACCTTGCTGAAGCGGATGCGCTTCTGGCGCGGGTCGAAGGCGTCGCGGAGGCCGTCGCCGACGAAGTTGACCAGCAGCGACAGGATCACGATGAACGCCGCCGGCCACCAGAACAGCCACGGCCGGGTCTGGAACGCCGCCTCGTTCTGGCTGATCAGCAGGCCGAGGGAGACCTCGGGACTGCGGACGCCGTAGCCGAGGAACGACAGCGACGTCTCCAGGATGATCGCGGCCGCGATCAGCAGCGTCGTCGAGACGATCACGACACCCATGGCGTTGGGGAGGATGTGCTTGAAGATGATGCGCGCGTCCGAGGCACCGGCGACGCGCGCCGCCTCGACGAACTCGCGCTCGCGCAGCGACAGGAACTCCGCCCGCACCAGGCGGGCGATGCCGGTCCATGCGAAGAAGCCCAGGAAGATCGCGAGCACGAGCGGCCCGAGGCCGCCGACCGCGGAACCGACGACGGCGCCGACGACGATGATCGGGATGACGATGACGATGTCGGTGAGTCGCATCAGCACCGAGTCCACCCAGCCGCGGTAGTACCCGGCGATCGCGCCGACCACGACTCCGATGAACGCCGCGATGCCGCCGATGATGAACATGATGTACGCCGAGTTCACCAGACCGCGCATCACCATCGCGAAGTAGTCCTTGCCGACGTTGTTCTGGCCGAACGGGTGATCGCCCAGCGAGAACGGCCACAGGGTCAGCGTGGGCTTCCCGTTGTTCTGGATCGGCAGCAGCGAGGTGTAGTTCCACTGCCACCAGCCCGGGATGCCGAAGATCCCCGTCGCGGAGATCGGCGAAGCCGACGATCAGCACGAAGAGCACGATGCTGATCGAGAGCCGGCTTGTGCTGGATGAACCGCTTGAAGATGAGCCGGCCCTGGCTCAAGCCCTTCTCGTCGGCGGTGACGACCGTCGTCGGTTCGGCTGCGGGTTCGGAGGGGGCTTCGAAGTTGGCGCCCATGGGGATGGTCATCACTTGACCCTCACTCTCGGGTCGAGCGCCGAGTAGGCGAGGTCGGCGAGGAAGTTGAACGTGATCGCGACGACGGCGATGACGACGAAGTAGGCCATCACCGGGTTCGGATCGGAGTTGTTGAGGCCGCTGTTGAACAGCGCTCCCATGCCGCTGAACGCGAAGATCCGCTCGGTGATGATCGCACCGCCGATGAGGGCGCCGACATCCGCTGCCACGATCGTCGTGATGGGGATGAGGGAGTTGCGGAAGGCGTGCCGCACGACGACCGTGCGCTCCGGGAGGCCCTTCGCGCGTGCCGTGCGGATGTAGTCCTGGTTCAGCGTCTCGAGCATGCCGCCGCGGGCGTACCGCGTGTAGCCGGCGAACGAGATGAGCATCAGGCTGATCGTCGGCAGGAGCAGGTGCATGAACGTGTCGGTGCTCTGAATCCAGAAGTCACCCTGCAGGTTCGGCGTCTCCGACCCGACGGTGGGGATCGGGCGACCGTTGATCCGCGGGTTGTTGATGTACGAGTTCCAGGTGTGCATGTACTGATCGACGATGATCACGCCCATGCCGAGGATGCCCGTCAGGACGCCGATCCGGATGGCCGGGACCCTTGTCGAACTCGCCCAGGAAGAAGCCGGCGACGGCGCCGACGATGCCGGCGAGGCAGAACAGCACGATCACGCCCCACACGCTCGAAGAGCGGCAGGAAGCGCTGCAGCAGGAAGTAACGCGACGATCAGGACGATCACGGTCGCTCCGGCGGTCCGCCACGCGTAGCGCGCCCTCGCGCCCGGCGATGAGCAGGACCATGGCCGCACCGAAGGCGGCGATCAAGCAGCGGTGCGATGATCGGGCCGAGCGACGGGTCGAGGAACCATTCCGTCACCGTCATGCCGTACAGCATGAGACCCGTGACGAGCACGGATGCCGCGAAGACGACGAGGCGGCGGTTGCGCTGGGCCGCCTATGACGGCTTGCCAGAATATGCCGGCGATCAGCGAGAGGCCTGATGATCCACGCCCACGTGAAGACGGGGTCGCGCAGCCAGTTGTTGAACCCGAGGGCCACGAAGACCTTGAGGATGACGCCCATCAGGAACGAGGGCAGCGAGTAGAGGAAGAAGCTGGCGAAGGTGAAGCTGTAGTCGACCGCGCTGTACTGGCGGAGGGCCGAGATGATGCCGACCGTGATGCCGAGGACGATGGCCAGGATCGTGGCGGCGGTGACGAGCTGGAGCGTGGAGGACATGGCACGGCCGAGCAGGACGCTGACCGGCTGGTTCTGGATCGTGACGCCGAGGTCGCAACCGCCGAACGGGATGACGCAGCGGGCAGCGCCGCCGAGCCAGCCGAGCCAGCGGACCGGAATCGGCTGGTCGAGGTTGCAGCCACTCGATGCGCTGGGCGATCAGCGCGTCCTTGTTCGGGCTGTTGGAGGCGTAGAGGTCTGTCGAGCGGATCCTTCGCCAACGACACCAGGGTGTACATGATGAAGGACGCGGCGATGAGGATGAGGATCGAGACCCCGATGCGCCGAAGGACGAAACTAAGCACTGGGTGTCCCCTTCATGGACAAACGGTACCAGCCGCATAACCGCTTCCCTAGGGCCTGTGGCCGCGCGGCGGACGGGCTGATCCCGTACTGGAAATGTGGGTGAACACGCGCTTGGGGCGCCGGGTCGGTACCCGACGCCCCAAGCGTGATGTGTGCGTCAGACGAGCGGCTGATTACTCAGCTGCGTCCTCCGCGGTCCACTCCCAGAAGTTCCAGATCGGACCGGTCTGGTTGGCCATGAAGGTCACACCCGAGATGCGGTCGGTGTGCGCCTCCACACCAGGGCTCTGGAAGATCGGCAGGCCGTAGTAGTCCTCGAAGAGGAGCTGGTCGACCTGGATGCGGGCCTCCTCGACGTCAGCCGGATCGGTCATCGTGCTGGATCTGAGCGGCGAGCTCGTCGACCTCGGGGATGCTGGCACCGGTGAAGTTCGAGCCGCCGTCGGACGCGAAGATCTGCGGGATGTCCTCGTTGCCGACACCGGGCGAGATCCAGCCGAAGATCGACACGTCGTAGATGTCGCTCGCCGAGCTGCGCGCTCCAGTCCTCGCGGCCGATGTCCTCGACGACGAAGCCGGCCTCGGTCGCCGTGGCCTGGATGGCCTCGAACGCCGCGACGCGGTTCGGGTTGTTGATGTTGTAGAGGATTCGCGCCGTCGGGGTGCGACCGGCGAGGAGCTCCTTGGCGCCCTCGATGTCGACCTCGGCGTAGGCGTCCGATCCGTTCGTCTGGATCGTCTTCTCGTACGGCTCGGTCTGCGACGTCACGTAGGTCTGCGAGTTGAGCACCTCGGCGTCAGGGTTGATCGGCTTCACGACCGTGTCGACGATCTGCTGGCGCGGGATGATCTTCATGAACGCCTCACGCACGGTCGGGTCTGCCCAGTCGCCCCGGTGCGACAGGTCGACGTGGTCGTAGGACAGCTGAGGACCGGTGAGGATCTGGATGCCCTCGATGCTCTCCAGCAGCTGGCAGCGTGTCGCCACCGGCCTGCGGGTTGATGATGTCGACCTCACCGTTCTGGAGGGCCGTCACCTGTGCCTGCGAGTCACCGACGAAGCGGAAGACCAGGGTCGAGTACGCGGGCTTGTGGTCGCCCTTGTAGTTCTCGTTGGCCTTGAGCGTCATGGACTGCGTGGGCTCCCACGAGTCGACGATGAACGGACCGTTCGAGAGGTACAGCGACTCGTCGTCGGGCAGCGAGGTCACGTCGAAGCCGGTGTTCCAGAAGTCGGCGACCGTCTTGATCGTCTCGTTCGGCGTGGCGGGAGCGGCGGCGTCTCCACGCGGGGTGCTGGTGAGGGCCTCGATGAAGCTCCTCAGCGGTCGACACCGGTCTTCTCGGCGACGACGTGGAACGGCACCGGGTTGGCGTCCTGGTCGAGCAGCCACTGCAGGTTCCAGTCGACGTACGGGGTGTCGTAGACGAGCGTCAGCGACTTCTTGTCCTCGCTGACCTCCGGCACCTCGGTGTCTTCGAGACCGGAGGTCGACCCCGCGATGGTGAAGTACTGCGTGCCGGCGGTGACGGTGCCTTCCTCGTCGAGCGTCGCGTCGTCGTAGTAGCCGGAGCCCGATGCCCAGCCCAGCAGCAGGTCGTCGGTGGTGACCGGCGTGCCGTCGGACCACTGGGCGTTGTCGCTGAGGGTGTACTTGACCGTCAGCGGGTCGTCCGAGGTCTTCTCCATCGTGCCGAACGACTCGTTCGGGACGACCTCCATCTGGTCGTTGATGTACGCGAAGGTCTCGTGCGTCGCGTACCAGAGCTTGCCGTTGATGTCGAGGTTGCTCTGCGGCGTCGCAGCGTTGAAGCTCGTGGTCTCGTTGGTCTCCGCGAGGATGATCTGGGTATCGACGACTTCGGGCGCCGCATCTCCACCGTCGGTGCCTCCGGGGCTGGTGCAGCCGGCCAGGACGACGGCTGAGACGCCGACCCCCGCCGCGACTACAAGGGCGCGCTTGCGCCATGTCTTGTCAGACACGTATTCCTCCTGTGCAAGGGATGATGCGCACACGTCAGGAGTGAACCTGACCGGGGCGCGGATAGTGAAACCCTAAGCACGTGGTGTGGAATGGTCGAGACGTAGCCCGAAAACGTTACAGAGCCTTAACTCAACAGGGGTTGAATGTGGCAATCTGACAAGATGACCTCGCCGAACCACCCTGTGAACGTGAGGTTTGCCACTGACCCGAGCGCCCGCGCTCGCCTGCGGTGGGAGATCGGCATCGTCCTGGCGATCACCGTCGGGCAGTCTGCTCTGTACTCGGTGCTCTCGTTGGTGCGCGCCTCGCTCCGCACGACGCCGATCAGCCAGCAGCAGGCGCAGCTGAATCCTGATCGGGACGCCGAGATCCTGTGGAACGTCCTCTACCAGTTCCTTGCTGTCGTGTTCGCGCTGGCGCTGGTGGCGCTGGTCGTCTTCCTGCTGTGGGAGCCCGGGCAGAACGCCCTGCGGCGGATCGGGCTGGATTTCACCCGCTTCGGCGGCGACCTGGGCCGCGGCATCCTGCTCGCCGCAGTGATCGGCATCCCTGGTCTGGGGCTGTACGTGGTCGCCCGCGTGCTGGGCCTGAACGTCGCGGTGGTCGCTTCGCCGTTGGATGCCGCGTGGTGGACGATCCCGCTGCTGGTGCTGTCGGCGCTGCGGGCCGGACTCACCGAGGAGGTCATCCTCGTGGCGTACCTCTTCGACCGGCTGCGGCGGCTCGGCTGGTCGTGGTGGGCGATCATCCTGTCGACGGCTGCGCTGCGCGGCGCGTATCACGCGTATCAGGGCGTCGGCGCGATCGTCGGCAACTTCGTGATGGGCGTGGTGTTCGGCTGGTGCTACCGCCGCTGGGGCCGCGTGATGCCGCTCGTGATCGCCCACACCCTCCTCGACATCGTCGCCTTCGTCGGGTATCCGCTCGCCGCGGCCCTGTGGCCGGGCGTCTTCGCCCCCGCGCCGAGCCCGACGCCGACGCCGACGCCCTCCCCCTCGCCCGCCGCGTAGCCCGCCGCGCAACCTGCCGCAGCTCCCGCCTCTTCCGCGAGACTGCAACGGGACGGCGAGACTGCGGGGTTCACCCGCTGTCTCGACCTGCGGTTGCAGTCTCGCGGTCGGGGCGACGGGGCGGCGGGCGGAACCAGCGCGGTTCCTCCACAACGCGAGGCGTGTCGCGGCCGTCCACAGTCTCCCTGGGCGGCGCCCGCAAGCCGCTGAGCCGGGTCAGAGTGCCGGGATGACCCTCAGCCTCGACACCGCCTCCCCGCGATCCCGGGCCGTGCCGCCACCCCTGCCGCTCTTCCACTCCGCAGAGATCTCGCACGCCGAGCGCGATATCGCAGCGGGCCACCTGGTGCGGGTTCGACGCGGCGTCCTCGCCCCGGCATCCCTGTGGTGGGCGCTTCCGCCGTGGCGACGCTACGAGGCACGCGTGCATGCCGTCGCGATGACTCATCCGGGCGTGGTCTTCTGCCTCGAGTCCGCAGCCGCGATGCGCTCCCTGCCGCTGTTCGGCGACCCGCTCGAGGTTCATGTCCTGGACTCCCCCGAATCCACCGCTCGGCTGAGCGGTGGCATCCGTCTGCACACGACCTCGGCCGATCGGGCGATCGCCGACGTCGGCGGCGTGCGCGTCACGTCCGCCGCCGACACCGTGATCGATCTGGCACGCTCGCGACACGGCGCGATCGCGCTGGCCGTGGCGGATGCCGCAATGCGGGCGGATCCGCTCCTCACGGTCGAGGCACTCGTGGCGGAGAACGAGCGGCGTTCGAACAGTCGCGGCAGGCGGCGGGCGCGCTGGGCGCTGCACCGCGCCACGCCGGTGGCCGAGACCGTCCTGGAATCCGTCAGTCGCGCTGCGATCGAGTGGCTCGGGTTCGAGGAGCCCGAGCTCCAGGTGGAGTTCCGCACGGACGGGTTCACTGATCGCGTCGACATGTGGTGGAACGGAGGCCGTGTTGTCGGCGAGGCGGACGGGGATCTCAAGTACGACGGATCGCTCGAGCCCCCGACGACGGCGATCGCGAAGGAGAAGGACCGGGATCGGCGGCTCCGCCGCCACACGTCGGGGCTTGCGCACTGGGGGTGGCGTGACCTCTGGCAGATCGACCCGCTGCGCGAAGTCCTGTTCACCACGGGCCTTCGTCCGATCGGACCCGAGTCGTCTCGAGAGCTCTACACGCTCAGCGCGCTTCTGCGCCGGCCACAGCGCACCGGCATCGAGACTGCACCGGCACGTCGAAGCTGAGGGTAGAGCCCGCAGTCTCGACGTCCGGCTGCAGTCTCGCGGTCTGGGCTATGCGAAGGCCTCGATCGGCGGGCACGCGCACACGAGGTTGCGGTCCCCGAACGCCTGGTCGATCCGGCGCACGGGCGGCCAGTACTTGGTGCGCACCAGCGCGCGCACGGGGTAGACCGCCAGTTCGCGCGAGTACGGGTGCGTCCACTCCTGCGCCACGACGGCCTCCGCGGTATGCGGCGCGTTGACCAGCGGGTTGTCGTCCGCAGGCCACTCCCCCGCCGCGACGGCGTCGGCCTCGGCGCGGATCGCGATCATCGCCTCGATGAACCGCTCGATCTCGGCGAGGTCTTCCGATTCGGTGGGTTCGACCATGAGGGTGCCCGCCACCGGGAACGACATCGTCGGCGCGTGGAACCCGTAGTCGATGAGACGCTTGGCAACGTCGTCCACGGTGACTCCGGTCGCCTCGCGCAGCGGTCTGCAGGTCGAGGATGCACTCGTGCGCCACCAGCCCGCTGTCGCCGGTGTACAGCACCGGGTAGTGATCCTTCAGCCGCGTTGCGATGTAGTTCGCCGCGAGGACCGCGGCCGCCGTCGCATCGCGCAGCCCTTCCGTGCCCATCATCCGCACGTACGCCCACGAGATCGGCAGGATGCCGGCCGACCCGTGCGGCGCGCCCGACACCGCACCGCCGTCGAAGACGAAGCCGCGCGCGTGATCCTTGCGCTGCGAGAACGGATGCCCCGGCAGGAACGGTGCCAGGTGCGCCTTCGCCGCAACCGGCCCGACACCCGGACCGCCGCCGCCGTGCGGGATCGCGAACGTCTTGTGCAGGTTCAGGTGCGATACGTCGCCACCGAGGTCGCCGAACCGGGCGTATCCGAGTAGCGCGTTGAGGTTCGCGCCGTCCACGTACACCTGCCCGCCCGCATCGTGCACCGCCTGCGTGATGTCGAGCACGTCGTGCTCGTACACCCCGTGCGTGGACGGGTATGTGATCATGAGCGCCGCCAGCTCGTCGGCGTGCGCGGCGATCTTCGCGCGCAGATCGTCGAGATCGACGTTGCCGGCCTCGTCGCAGGCGACGACGACGACCTTCATCCCGGCCAGAACAGCGGATGCCGCGTTGGTGCCGTGCGCGGACGACGGGATGAGGCAGACCGTGCGGCCGGAGTCGCCGTTCGAACGGTGGTAGCCGCGGATCGCCAGCAGGCCCGCCAGCTCACCCTGCGAGCCGGCGTTCGGCTGCAGAGACACCGCGTCGTATCCGGTGACCTCGGCGAGCCAGGTCTCCAGCTGCTCGATCATCGCCAGGTAGCCGTGCACGTCGACCTCCGGCGCGAACGGGTGCACCCGCGAGAACTCCGGCCAAGACACCGCCGCCATCTCGGTCGCGGCGTTGAGCTTCATCGTGCACGACCCGAGCGGGATCATGCCACGGTCCAGCGCATAGTCGCGATCAGCGAGCTGCTTGAGGTAGCGCATCATCGCGGTTTCGCTGTGGTGGGTGTTGAACACCGGATGCGTGAGGTACTCGTCGTCGCGATGCAGCGTCTCGGCGACTCCGGCCAGGGGCGCAGCATCCGCGAACGGCAGGTCGCGCTCACCGCGCTCGTCGGCCGTCGGCAGGCCGAACGCCCACGCGACGGCGGCGAGGTCGTCGGCGGTCGTGGTCTCGTCGACCGAGACGCCGACCGTCGCGTCGTCGACCCAGAACAGCTGATAGCCGCGAGACCGGGCACGCTCGATGATGCGCTTCGACGGCCCGGGCGTGACCACGCGGATGGTGTCGAAGTAGGAGTCGGACCGCAGCGCGAGCCCGTAGGAACGCAGCCGCTCCCCGAGTGCCTCCGCCTTGCGGGCTACGTCCGTCGCGATCCCCCGCAGCCCCTCCGGACCGTGGTACACGGCGTACATCGCGGCCATCACGGCCAGCAGGACCTGCGCGGTGCAGATGTTCGACGTCGCCTTCTCGCGGCGGATGTGCTGCTCGCGCGTCTGCAGCGAGAGGCGGTACGCGGGGTTGCCCGCGGCATCCTGCGACACTCCGACCAGGCGGCCGGGCAGCTGGCGCTCCAGGCCGGAGCGCACGGCCATGTACCCGGCGTGCGGACCGCCGAAGCCGAGCGGCACGCCGAAGCGCTGGGTCGTGCCGACCGAGACGTCCGCACCCAGCGAGCCCGGTGAGCGCAGCAGGCTCAGCGCGAGGAGGTCCGCCGCGACGACGACGAGGCCGCCGGCGACGTGCGCGGCGTCGATCACGCCGGACGGGTCCCACACGCGTCCCGAGGCGCCCGGGTACTGGACGAACACCCCGAAGAGCTCGTCCGGCAGGGTCGCTCCGTCTGCCAGAGCGAGCTCCACGAGTTCGATGCCGACCGCGGCGGCGCGGGAGTGCAGCAGCGCCTTCGTCTGCGGCAGAGCATCGACGTCCACGACGAACACCGGCGATCCCGATCGGGAGGCGCGGCGAGCGACCAGCATGCCCTCCACGACCGCCGTCGGCTCGTCGAGCATCGACGCGTTCGCGGTCGACAGGCCGGTCAGGTCGGTGACCATCGTCTGGAAGTTGATGAGCGCCTCGAGCCGGCCCTGGGAGATCTCGGGCTGGTAGGGCGTGTAGGCGGTGTACCAGGACGGGTTCTCCAGCACGTTCCGGGCGATGACCGACGGTGTGAACGTGTCGTAGTACCCGAGACCGATCATCGGCCGAGCGACGCGGTTCTGCGCGGCGAGCTCGCGCAGCTCTGCGAGAGCCTCGGCTTCGGTCGCTGCCGGGAGGATGTCGGAGGTCTCGCGCGGGTTCGCCTGAATGGATGCCGGCACCGCGGCCTGCACGAGCGCGTCGACCGTGTCGTACCCCAGCGCGTGGAGCATGAGAGCCTGGGCTGCGGCATCCGTCCCGATATGACGGTCGGCGAAGCCGCGTCGCAGTCCGAGCGCGGTCGAGCCCCCGCTCACTCCTCGCCGCCCGTGAGCGCGACGTAGGCCTCCCGATCGAGAAGCTCCCCGGTGGTGGAGGTGTCGACGCGCAGCTTGACGAGCCACCCGTCACCGAACGGGTCGGCATTCACGATCGACGGGTCGTCGACGACGGCCTGATTGACGGCGACGATATCGCCGGTGAGCGGGGCGTAGAGCTCGCCGACCGACTTGGTCGACTCGATCTCGCCGACGACCTGGCCCGCCGAGACGCCGGAGTCCACGTCGGGCAGGTCGATGAACACCACGTCGCCGAGCTTGTCCGCCGCGTAGTCGGTGATGCCGACGGTCGCGATGACCGTGCCGGTCATCGCCTGCCCTGAGCCTGCCGAAGGGTCGCCCTCCAGGGCGATCCACTCGTGCTCGGCGGTGTACTTGAGGCTGTTGAGGTCGGTCACGGTTTCCTCCAGTGGGTGGTCGGGTCGATGCCGGGGCGCGCCGCGCAGGTCACGTGGCACGACGATAGAACGGCAAGGGGCTGACGGTCGCGGGAATCCGGGTTCCGCGCACGTCGACGAACAGCTCGGTTCCGGGCGCGCTCACCGCCGGTGAGACGAACGCCATGGCGATCGGATGTCCGAGCGTCGGGCTCAGCGCGCCGCTGGTGATCTCCCCCACGGCCACGTCGCCATCCAGCACTGCGTATCCGGCGCGGCCGGCGCGCCTGCCCTCCGAGACGAGGCCGACGAGCACCGGCGCATCCGCCGCCACGACGGAGGAGAGTCCGCTTCGGCCGACGAAGTCCTCCTTGTCCACGGCGACGACCCTGCCCAGACCCGCCTGAGCCGGCACGATGTCGAGCGAAAGCTCGTGGCCATAGAGCGGCATGCCGGCCTCCAGGCGAAGCGTGTCGCGGGCGGCGAGGCCGGCCGGCACGAGGCCGTGCGGGCCGCCGGCGGACAGCAACGCGTCCCAGAGCGCCTGGGCGGAGTCGTTCGGAATCAGCAGCTCGTATCCGTCCTCCCCCGTGTAGCCGGTGCGGGCGATCAGCACCGGCCGATCGTGGAACCTCGCGGAGACGGCCGCGTAGTACCTCAACCCGTCGAGCGGGTGGGCTAAGTCGTGGAGACCGGCGGTGGCATCGAGGATCGCCCGCGCGGCCGGGCCCTGCACCGCGATGAGCGCGTAGGCGTCCGTCGCGTCGACCACGCGAACTTCGCGATCCTGCGCCGCGTCGACCAGCGCCGCAGCCACGGCGTCACGATTGCCGGCGTTGGCGATGACGAGGAACCGCTCGTCTGCGAGGCGGTAGACGATCAGATCATCGACGATCCCCCCGCTCCCGGCCAGGAGAAGCGAATACTTCGCCCGCCCCACGGGCAGCGTCGAGAGACGGCCCGCCAGGGCGTAATCGAGGTAGTCGGCCGCACCGCCTCCCGACACGAAGAACTCGGCCATGTGCGAGATGTCGAACAGGCCCGCGGCGGAGCGGACGGCGTGGTGCTCGGCGAGATCGGACGTATAGCGGACGGGCATCGCCCAGCCCCCGAAGTCGGTGAATGAGGCTCCGAGCGCCTCGTGGCGATCACGCAGGATCGTATAGCGGGGGTCCGTCATGAGTTCTCCCGGTCTCGTGCGGGCAGGCGCCGGGTCGGCGTCTGTGAACTCCCCCTCTGTCATGAGCCTGAGAGTTTCGCCTCGGCATCCTGATTCGATCCGGATGCCGGGACTTTCACCGTCGGCGGACCCCGAAGGGTCGCTTTTCAGAGCGGCCGAGCCCGAGCGGTACGCATACCTGAGAGATTGGCGGGGAGGCTTGCTCCTTCGGTGCTCGGCTGCGTGCTGCCGAGGCTCTCCCGTCCGGGTTGTTGGCCTTATGGACTTGCGCTGCAAGCATAGCGTTCGCATCCCGAGGAGGAAGTCAGCGGCCGCAGACTCCTGACGGGACGGGCTCGGTCAACTCGGCGGCAGCCGCGAGCACCGGTTGAAGCTCAGTCGTGGTCATGGCGTAGCCGCGATCGGTCTCGTCCTCCGCTCGCGCGAACACGACTCCGGCGACTGCCCCGTCCCCGGTGAGCAGAGGGCCGCCGGAGTTGCCGGGGTTGACCGCGGCCGCCAGCCCGTAGATGCTGCGCAGCGCGCTGGAATCACCGTAGATGTCCGGAACGAACACCTCGCCCGTCGAGAGCACCTCGGCCTGCGCCGTCGTGAACGGCCCTCCGAAGGGGTAGCCCGCGACGACAGCGGCCGTGCCGACCGGCAACGGGTCCGCGACCGGGATCACCGCCGCATCGAGCCCGTCGACGGCGATCACAGCGAGGTCGTCGATCGGGTCGAAGTACACGATCCGCCCCTCACGCGCCGGCCGGCCGGGAAGCTCAACGATCGCCGTCTCCACACCCGCGAGCACGTGCGCGTTCGTCACGACGCGGTCGGGCGCCAGCACGAACCCAGAACCGGTCGCGCTGATCCCGCACTCGAACGCGATGCCCGACACGCGAGCGACGGATGCCGCTGCGACGGCCACTTCGGGATCGTCGGAGGGCACGGGCTCAGCGCTGGGCTGCCCATCGAGCGCCAGCAGCTTGCCGAGCTCCGGGAGCGCGTCCTGCGTGACGACTGAGCTCACCTGCGCCAGGGCGTCCGCGACGGGTCGCGGCGTGATCGACTCGATCGTTCGCATCACACCGGAGGATTTCAGCGCGGTGGACAGCCCGGGTGCTCCGGTGTTGCCGACACTCAGCGTGATCAGCGTGAGCGAGAGCGCGCCGGCCAGCACCGCCAGCACTCCGCCGAGTAGCCGGTCCAGGACCTGCAGGGGGCCGCGGTCTACGCCTCGGCGCAGGGCGGTTCCGATCGCGCCTCCCGCCATCCCCCCGCCCACGAGCAGGAACAGTGCCAGGAGCACCACGGCGATGACACGGGTGTCCGGCCACGGCCATACGCTGTTGACGAGGGGCACGAGCAGATAGGCGGCCAGCCCCCCGACCACGACCCCGATGAGTACGCCGAGACTCGCGAGAAGGCCGCGCTGCACGCCGACCACGAGCGCGAGCACCAGCAGCCCGACCAGCACGACGTCGACGATGAGCACGCGCTCCCCCTCTCCCGCCGGTATCCCCGCACGCCAGCGTAGGCACTGGATCCTGTGGTCTGGCTTCGAAACGCGATGATACGGTCCGAGTTGCACTTCAGGTCACAGTGACACTAAGATCGAGGACGAGGTAATGGTCATCATGACACAAACAGTTCTCAGCCCCGGCATCCCGGAAGCGGACTCCGCGTCCGAAGACGTCACGCGTGTCGCCGTGTCGACCGTGATCTTCACGCTGCGGCGCGATCCGGACGACGACCACGCGGCCGTCGTCCTCCCCCTCGTGCGTCGCACACGCGACCCGCACGAGGGACTGTGGGCCCTGCCCGGCGGCTGGCTGGATTCAGCGGAGAGCTTGGATGCCGCCGCCTCGCGCACGCTCGCGGAGACGACCGCGATCGCGCCGAGCTACCTCGAGCAGCTCTACGCCTTCGGAGCGATCGATCGATCGCCCTCCCGCGTGGTGTCGATCGTCTACTGGGCACTGGTGCGACCCGACCAGATCCCCTCCGACGACGTCGAGAACGTCTCATGGTTCGATGCGGCGCAGCTCCCACGACTGGCGTTCGACCACAACGAGATCGTGGACTACGCGCTGTGGCGTCTGCGTAACAAAGTCGGTTACAGCCGCATCGCGCACGGCCTCCTCGCCGACGAGTTCACGCTCGCCGAGCTGCGCGAGGTGTACGAGTCGATCCTCGGGAAGCGCCTCGACCCGGCGAATTTCCGCCGCCAGGTCGAGAATTCGGGGACCCTCATCCCCACCGAGCGCTTCCGCACGGGCAGCCACCGGCCAGCCCGCCTCTACCGCTACAACCAGGACGTCGAGCTCGCCGATCGCGGGCCCCTCGTCGTCCGCCTCTGAGCCTTCCCACCGAATCGAGCACGCCATGTCCGCAACGATCCTCACCCTTCAGCCCCGCCCAGCCGACCCGTCGGTCGACCACGCGATCCAGGCGATCGTCACGGGCGCCTCGACCGCCGAGACCTGCAACACCGACCTCGCGGCCGGGCCGTGGAATTTCGACGATCGACCCGGTTACGGCCCGGGCTCGTCGATGGGCGACGTCATCCCGACCGGTTCGCCCCGGCAGGGCGAGCTTCCCGGGGAGTACCGCGAGGCATCCCCCGAAGAGCTTGACGCCCGTATCCGCGCGGCCAAAGCGAACCTGGGCGGCCGGGTGATGATCCTCGGCCACTTCTACCAGCGCGAAGAGGTGATCCGCCACGCGGACTACGTGGGCGACTCGTTCCAGCTCGCCAATGCCGCCAAGGCGCACCCGGAAGCCGAGGCCATCGTGTTCTGCGGCGTGCATTTCATGGCCGAGACGGCCGACCTGCTGTCGCAGCCGGAGCAGGCCGTGATCCTGCCGAACCTCGCCGCCGGGTGCTCGATGGCCGACATGGCCGACATCGACCAGGTCGAGGAGTGCTGGGAGCAGCTGGCTGAGGTCTACGGCGACATGGACACGCCGGATGCGGACGGGCTCGTCCCGGTCATCCCCGTCACCTACATGAACTCCTCGGCGGCGATCAAGGGATTCGTGGGTCGGCACGGCGGCATCGTCTGCACGTCGTCGAACGCCCAGACCGTGCTGGAGTGGGCGTTCGAGCGCGGGCGCCGGGTGCTGTTCTTCCCCGACCAGCACCTGGGACGCAACACCGCGAAGGCGATGGGCATCACGCTCGACCAGATGCCGATGTGGAATCCCCGCAAGCCGCTCGGCGGAGCGACGGCCGACGAGCTCGCGGCATCCCGCGTCATTCTCTGGCACGGCTTCTGCTCGGTGCACCGCCGCTTCACGGTCGAGCAGATCGAGAAGGCTCGCGCCGAGCACCCCGGCGTTCGCGTGATCGTGCACCCCGAGTGCCCGATGGCCGTCGTCGACGCCGCCGACGAATCCGGCTCGACCGACTACATCCGCCGCGCCATCGAGGCGGCGACCGAGCCCACGACGTTCGCGATCGGCACCGAGGTCAACCTGGTGCAGCGCCTCGCGGCGGCCAACCCCCAGCACACGATCTTCTGCCTGGACCCGGTCGTGTGCCCGTGCTCGACGATGTACCGCATCCACCCCGGCTACCTGGCGTGGGTGCTCGAAGGGCTGGTCGAGGGCGAGGTCCTCAACCGCATCACGGTGCCGCAGGATGTCGCCGACCCGGCCCGCCTCGCCCTCGAGCGGATGCTGGCGGCCAAGCCGCCGGCGGCGCCCGCCGCCGCATGGGAGCACGCGTCATGACAGGAGCTCTTCGGCCGGACTCGGGTGCGGTGCACGCCGTCGTCGTGGGCAGCGGCATCGCCGGGCTGACCGTCGCCCTCCACGCCGTCGAGCACGGCTGCCGCGTCACGCTGGTGACCAAGGACGTTCTCGAGCACGCGAACACGCGCTACGCCCAGGGCGGCATCGCCGGCGTGATGTTCGACGACGACCGCGCCGCAGACCACATCCGCGACACCCTGACCGCGGGGGCCGGCCTCAGCGATCCCGAGGCGGTGCGCGTCCTCGTCGACGAGGGACCCGCCCGCATCCGCGAGCTGATCGCCCTCGGAGTGGCGTTCGACCGCCGCGCGGACGGCTCCTTCGTGAAGGGCCTCGAGGCTGCGCACTCCTACCCGCGCATCCTGCACTCGGGCGGCGATGCCACCGGCACCGCGATCGAGAAGGCGCTCGTGTCACGGCTGCGCGAGAGCGACGTCCGCGTCGTCGAGCACGCCTTCCTCATCGATCTGATCCTTCACGACGGGCGGGTCACCGGAGTCGATCTGCTCGTCGGCGATGCGGCGTCGTCCGCCACCGCGCCGCACGTCGCCGGACGACGGGAGCGGATCGACGCCGACGCGGTCGTCCTGGCCACCGGCGGCGCCGGAGAGCTGTACGCGCACACGACGAACCCCGCGGTCGCCACCGGCGACGGCATCGCCGCTGCGCTGCGCGCCGGTGCGGACGTCACCGACCTCGAGTTCTTCCAGTTCCACCCGACCGTGCTGGCAGGCAAGACCACGACTGCGAGTCCGGGCGGCGGGGCTGTCGCGGCCGGCGAATCGTTCCTGGTCTCGGAGGCCGTCCGCGGAGAGGGCGCGACCCTCATCGACGAGCGGGGCCGCCGATTCGCGTTCGACGCGCATCCCGACGGCGAGCTCGCCCCGCGTGATGTGGTCGCCCGCGCGATCGCACGCCAGATGGAGGCGCAGGACGGACGGCCGGTTCTCCTCGACGCGACGCACCTGCGCTCGACGCCCGAGGAGGTCGCAGTGTTCCTCGCGCAGCGCTTCCCGACCATCGACCGTGCCGTCCGCGAACGCGGACTCGACTGGTCGCGCGAGCCGATCCCGGTGACCCCTGCCGCGCACTACCTGATGGGCGGGGTCACCACCGACCTCGACGGCCGCACCACGCTTCCCGGACTGTACGCGGTGGGTGAGGTGGCACGCACGGGTGTGCACGGCGCGAACCGGCTGGCGTCGAACTCGCTCCTGGAGGGCGCGGTCTTCGGCGCCCGCGCGGGCGACGCGATCGCGGGGGACGCGGCATCCGGTCGATGGCCGAACGTCTTTCCTGCGCCGAGCCGGCCAGGCGCCGAGCCGAACGCTGCGGGCGGCGACCCGTCGGCGCTGCCGTTCACGCGGGCCGCTCTGCAGGAGCTCATGTGGGAGGACGCCGGACTCGTGCGCGACCCCGAGGGACTCCGCCACGCGGCATCCGTCCTCGCGGCGTGGCGCGCGCATCAGCGCACCCCGCGCACCGAGTCCGAGTTCGAGGACGAGAACCTGCTTGTCGTTGCCGAGCAGCTCGTCGCGGCAGCCCTGCGGCGACGCGGGTCGGTCGGGGCGCACTTCCGGCGCGACGATCCCACACTCGACGCCCCCGACGACGACCGAGCGGATGCCGCCGCCCAGGTCTCGGTCTCGAGCGGGGTCGCCTGATGCTCACCAGGACGACGATCGATCGGGTGGTCGGCGCGGCGCTCGAAGAGGATGCGCCGTGGGGAGACCTCACCAGCGAGGTGCTGATCCTCGAGTCCGCCGCCGCCCGCGCGGACCTCGTGGCCCGCGAGCCGGGCGTGTTCAGCGGCGGAGACGTGTTCTCGGCGGCGTTCCGGCTCACTGACCCCCGCATCGACGTCGAGCGGGTCGTCGACGACGGCGACGCGTTCGACGAAGGTGCCGTGCTCGCGGTGGTCTCCGGCCCGGCCCGCGGCGTGCTGACGGCCGAGCGGATCGGGTTGAACTTCGTGCAGCGCATGTCGGGCATCGCGACGCTCACCGCGCGATACGTCGCCGAGGTCGCCCACACCGGTGCGCGCATCGCCGACACCCGCAAGACCACACCGGGTCTGCGCGCCTTCGAACGCCATGCGGTCGTCAACGGAGGCGGCCACAATCACCGCTACTCGCTTTCGGATGCCGTGATGGCCAAGGACAATCACCTGGCCGTGCTCGCACAGAAGGGCGTATCGGTCACGGCGGCCCTGCAGGGGGCGATCGCACGTCTGCCGCACACGACGCACGTGGAGGTCGAGGTCGACCGCCTCGACCAGATCGACGCCGTGCTCGCGGCCGGAATCGGCACCATCATGCTCGACAACTTCTCGCTCGACGACCTGCGCCGCGGCGTCGAGCAGATCGGCGGCCGAGCAACGGTGGAGGCATCCGGCGGGGTCGGCCTGGAAACCGTGCGCGCGATCGCCGAGACAGGCGTCGATGTCATCTCGGTGGGAGCGCTCACCCACTCGGCACGAGCGCTCGACCTCGGCCTCGACATCCGCATCTCCTGAGGTCCGCGCCGTGAGCATGCTCTACCTCGACAACGCGGCGACCACGCCCGTGCGCCCGGAGGTGCTCGAGGCGATGATGCCGTTCCTCACGCGCTGGTTCGGCAACCCGTCGAGCCACCACACGGTCGGCGAAGCGGCGGCGGATGCCCTGACCGACGCGCGCACGCGTGTCGCGCGCGTCCTGGGCATGCGGGCGAGCGACGTCATCTTCACGTCGGGCGGCACGGAGGCGAACAACCTGGCGGTGAAGGGGGTCACCATCGCGGCCGCGCTGAGCCACGGCGCACGGCATCTGATCCTGACGCCGATCGAGCACGAGTCGATCCTCGAGTCCGCCGCCTACCTCGCCCGGGTGCACGGCTTCGAACTGACGTACGTGCCGGTGGACGAGTTCGGCCGCGTGGATCCGGCGGATGTCGCGGCGTCGGTGCGAGGTGACACCGCGCTCGTGACGGTGGGCTACGCGAACAACGAGGTCGGCACGATCCAGGATGTCGCGGCGATCGCCGAAGCCGTGACCGCGTCCGGGATGCGCGTGCCGGTTCACGTCGACGCCGTTCAGGCGGCCGGGTGGCTCCCGCTGAGCGCCGCGGCCCTCGGGGTGGACGCGATCTCGCTCGCCGGGCACAAGCTGGGTGCACCCAAGGGCACCGGCGTGCTCGCGGTCCGTGGGCGCGTGCCCCTGGAACCGCTTCTGCACGGCGGCGGGCAGGAACGCGGGCGCCGCAGCGGCACCGAGGACGTCGCCGGCGCGGTGGGATTCGCCACGGCACTGGAGCTGGCCGAAGCCGAGCGCGTCGATGCATCGGCCCGCGTCACGCAGTTGCGGGATCGGTTCATCTCCCGCGTCCTCGAGGCAGTGCCCACCGCGCGCCTGACCGGCGACCCGGTGCATCGGCTGCCGGGGACGGCGAGCTTCACCTTCGCCGGGACGAGCGGCGAGGCCGTGCTGCTGGAACTCGAGCGCCGCGGCGTCGTCTCGTCGAGCGGATCGGCGTGCGCCGCGGGCAGCGACGAGCCCTCGCACGTGCTCACCGCGATGGGGGTGTCGCCGGAGGTCGCCCAGACGGCGGTGCGTTTCACATTTCCCTCCTCGCTCGTCCAACCGTTGGATGCCGTCGCCGACGCGGTCGCGGCATCCGTCGTCGCCGTACAATCGGGCGGGTGACCACCCCCGCCGCGATCACCGTGATCGTGCCCGGGCACGACGTCGCCCCGTACGCCGATGAAGCGCTCGACTCGCTGCGGCGGCAGAGCCTGCAGGCGTGGACCGCGATCCTGATCGACGACTTCTCAACGGATTCCACCGCCGATGTCTTCGCGCACGCCGCGGCTTCGGATCCGCGGTTCCGCCTCGTTCGGCACGGGCAGCGCGCCGGGTTGGGCGCGGCCCGCAACCGAGGGCTCGATCTCGTCGATACGCCGTTCCTCGGCTTCCTCGACGCCGACGACGTGCTGACGCCGAACGCGCTCGAGCGCCTCGTCGGTCTCCTGGACGAGACCGGCAGCGACTTCGCCGTCGGCGCCTACGTCCGTCTGCGGCCCGAGGCCGCCGGCGGGTACAGCGCGGGCGAGGTTCAGCCGTGGGTCGCCGCGGCGTCGGCGCCCGAGCGCCGTGGCACGACGATCGACGAGCACCCGGAGGCGTCGGGCAACATCGTCGCGTGGTCGAAGGTGAGCCGCACCGAATTCTGGCACCGGGCCGGCATCCGCTTTCCGGAGGGGCGCCTCTACGAGGACCAGATCGTCGCGCAGCAGATGTACGCGCGCGCCCGCCGCTTCGACACGGTCCCAGACGTCGTGGCGCACTGGCGCGTCCGCGCCGACGGTTCGTCGATCACCCAGCGCGAAGCGCACCTCGACGTCCTGCGCGACTGCCTCGGCGCCATGGACGCGGGCCTGCGCGTACTCGAATCCGCGGGCCACCCCCTCGCGGTCCAGGCACGCATCGGCCAGATGCTGCGCATGGACGTCCCGCGCCTGGCCGAAATCGCCCGGACTCACCCGGATGCCGCGTACCGCCGGACGCTCGGAGCCTTCACGCGCGACATCTGGACCCGCGCCGGCACCGCGCGCGCCGGGCTGGACGAGGCGACCGCGACGGTCGTGGCCGCCACCCGCCTCTGGTGACCGTCCGGACTGACGACTTGCGGGATCTGGCGCCTATCGGAGGTGCAATGACCGCCGGTTGACGCAAGTCGCCAGCACCAGCGTCGGCTCCTCCACAGCTCGAGGAAAGGGCACACGCTTCTCCAGGCTGCAGAATCCCGCAGCTCGAGCGGAGGCGACGACGGATGCTGGCACCTATGCCACGTAGACCGCCTCGCCTCTGCCGTCCCGGTTGCACGGTCGCGCGTTCTCGGTCGCCGAGGCAACCACGGCCGACGTCAGTCGGAGCCGCACCCGCGCTGCCGATCTCCAGGCGCCGTTCCACGGTGTGCGGACTGCGGCAGGGCCGCTCGATCTCGTCTCGGCCTGCCGGGCGCGACTGACTCGGTTGCCACCCGTCGCGGCATTCAGCCACGTCACGGCAGCCCGGCTGCACACGCTGCCTCTGCCGTTGAGGCTCGCCCGGCAACAGGTCCTGCACGTCAGCGTGCCCGTCGGCAAGCGGGCACCGGAAGGCAGATTCACTTGCGGCCATCAGGTCGTGCTGAGAGCGGAGGACGTCGACGAGAGACATGGGATCCCGTCCACCACTCCGGCGCGCACGTTCTGCGACCTCGCGTCGACCCTCACGCTCGCCGAACTCGTGGCCGTCGGAGACCACTTGGTCCGGCGTGGCGCGGGCACCCTCACTGTGGACGAACTCGCAGCAGCGGTAGCCGGCTACCCCGGCCGGCGCGGGCTTGTGAAGCTGCGCCGAGCGCTCGACCTGCTCGACGAAGGCTCCGAATCACCGAAGGAATCAGAGCTCCGGGTCGTGATCATCGAGGCCGGACTTCCGCGACCCGAATGCAATGCGTCAGTCTTCGATGCGGGTGGGCGATTCGTCGCGCGCGTCGACCTGTCCTACGCGCACCTCAAGATCGCCATCGAATACGAGGGCGATCATCATCGCGACAAGTCCCGGTGGCGAGCCGATCTCGCACGCCGGCGACGGCTGGAGGCCTTGGGGTGGGTCTATCTGAGCGTCACGCAGGACGATCTGACGGATCCCCGCGCCTTCCTCACCGACCTTCGAATGGTGCTCGCCCGTCGGCTTGCGCGAGATCGGTCGGTGATTCGCGTGCGGAGCCGACCGTTCACCGCAAGTCGGCGGGAACTCGAGTCGGACGAGGCGGGCTAGTGCTCGCCGAGGTGCGGCCAGGTGCGCTCGTCGTGGGGGGCGTCATCGGCCAGGACCGTCAGCGGGGCGGTCAGTGACAGGGTGCCGGTGAGCACCACGGCCGGGTCGTCGGCCGGCAGTGGCGGCGGGTCGTCCGGCGCGCGGTCCGCGCGCCGGACGGGAAGGGCTCCGGGCGGCTCGGTCGCCTCGACCTCGAGGATCCGGGATGCGGCGAGCTGCTGCGCGGCCAGTTCGGCGTACAGCCCGTCCGCGGCGATCAGCGACGAGTGCGTGCCGGACTCGACGATCCGACCCGCATCGATCACGTGGATCACATCGGCGCCGATGACGGTCGACAGCCGGTGCGCGATCGAGAGAGTGGTGCGTCCCCGCGCGGCAGCGTCGAGCGCTTCCTGCACGACGCGCTCGGAGACGGTGTCCAGCGCCGACGTCGCCTCATCCAGCAGCAGCACGGGCGGGTCCTTCAGCAGGACCCGCGCGATCGCGATCCGCTGCTTCTCGCCACCCGACAGCCGGTAACCGCGCTCGCCGACGATCGTGTCATAGCCCTCCTCGAACCCGGCGATGATGTGGTGGATGTTCGCGGCCCGGCACGCCTCCTCCAGCTCCTCCTGAGTCGCCTCCGGTTTCGCATAGAGCAGGTTCTCGCGGATCGTCGCGTGGAAGAGGTAGGTCTCCTGCGAGACGATACCGACGTGGTCGATGATCGACTCCTGCGTCAGCCGCCGCACATCCTCACCGGCGAAGAGGACCTCGCCACCCGACGCCTCGTACATCCGAGGCGTCAGGTACAGCACCGTCGTCTTGCCCGCCCCGGACGGCCCGACGAACGCGACATGCTGGCCCGGATCGGCGGTGAACGAGATGCCGCGCAGCGTCGGACGCGCGTCGGCCGAGGCGTCGGGGTACTGGAAGACGACGTCCCGGAATTCGATGCGCCCGACGGGGCCGGGTGCGCGTGAGACCGGGATCGCGTCGGGCGCGTCGCTGATCGCGGGCACGAGGTCGAGGTACTCGAAGATGCGGGCGAACAGGGCAGCCGACGTCTGCACGTCGAGGGCGACGCGCATGAGCCCCATGAGCGGCATGAGCAGACGCGCCTGCACGGTGGTGAACGCGACGATCGTGCCGGCGGTGATCACATCGTTCCCGCCGGTGATGAGGTAGCCCGAGACGAGGTAGATGACGGCGGGGACGCTCGCCATCAGCACCTGCACGACCGCGAAGAATCCCTGACCGCTCATGGCCCGGCGCACCTGCAGGCGCACCTGATTGACGTTCTCGGCGCCGTAGCGGGCCGACTCGGTGCGCTGCCGGTTGAATGACTTCGACAGCAGGATGCCGGAGACGCTCAGGGTCTCCTGGGTGATGGAGGTGAGCTCCGACAGCGACTCCTGCGTCTCGCCGGCGATGCGCGCCCGCACCTGGCCGACGCGTCGCTGGACGATCACGAGGAACGGCATCATCACGACGGCGATGATCGTGAGCCGCCAGTCGATGATGATCATGGCCACCAGCGACGCGATCACCGTGACGACATTGCCCAGGATGCTGGTGACGGTGTTGGTGAGGACGCCCGAGACCCCGCCGACATCGTTCTGCAGGCGGGACTGGATGACCCCCGTCTTGGTGCGCGTGAAGAAGCCGAGCTCCATCGCCTGGAGGTGTTCGAAGAGCTTGACGCGCAGGTCGCCGGTCACGCGGTTGCCGACGGTGGAGGTGAACCAGGTCTGCAGCACACCGAGGCCCGACGAGAGCACGAAGAGACCGACCATGATGAGGACGAGCCGCAGCAGCAGTGACAGATCGGGCGGCCCGCCGTCGACCGGAAACAGCGCCTCGTCGAAGATCCGCTGCACGATCAGCGCCGGGACGACGGCGATCGCCGCCCCGGCGATCACCAGCAGGCCGGTCACGAAGATGCGGAAGCGGTATGGGCGGAACAGCGCGACGACTCGGCGGCCGAGGTTCGGGATGCGGGGCGCGTCGGCGTTCAGCTTCTTCTGCGCCTCGATGTCGACCGGGCGGAATCCCCCGCCCGGCCCGCCGCCACGACCGCCCATGCTCACGGCGCAAGCCTACTTTCCGACCCGCACGTCGGGGCCGGACCGCCCGCGGCACCTGCCGCAGCACGACGCGGCTCGGACGCCGCCGGACTCAGCCCAGGTCGATGACGAGATTCACGACGGTGCCGATGATGACAGCGCCGAAGAGGTACGCCAGCAGCGCCTGGGCGATCACGATGCGCCGGATCTCGTTGGTGCGCACGCTCGTGTCGCCGACCTGGTAGCCCATCCCGATACCGACCGAGAAGTAGGCGAAGTCCGTGTACGACGGTTCTGCCTCCTGATTGAAGTCGATGCCGCCGACCGGGTCGCCGTAATAGATGTGCGCGTAGCGCAGGAGATAGTCGACCTGGATCAGCGTCCAGGATGCCGCGACGCTGAGCACCGCGATCGCAGCGAGCAGGTACGACTCCAGTTCGGACGTGTTGCGCGTCTGGATGAGCACGACGGTGACGGCCCCGAGACTTGCGACGCTGCCGATGAGAGCGACGAGGCGCGCGACCGATCGACCGGGGTCCTCTCCGGTGGCGTGGAACCGTGTCTGCGCGGCATCCATCGGCCAGATCAGGACCGCGATCCACGTGATGCTCGTGAAGGCCGCCGCCCCCCAACCGGCCAGCAGCGCGGCCGCGAAGCCCAGGAACGGCGCCACCACCGCCGCGATCGCCACACCCACGCCCACGGCGACGATCGACCGCACGAGCGCGGCCATCCGAACGGGAGTCAAGGCCATAGCTGAATGTTTCCATGCGATTCGGGAATGCCTTGTCCGACAGGGCCGTTACTGTGAGGGCTTGCCCTGTTTCGTGTGACCCCGCCTACGGGATGGCTGTCGTGCACGCCGATCCCCGAGGAGACGACTTGATGGCTGCCACCGACACCACGCCCGGCACCGACAGCATCCGCGTGCCCTCTGCGTCAGGCGCGGTGCTCAGCCGCAAAGACAGCCGCATCATCTGGCTGCTGCTGGGTGCCGCCTTCGTGGCGATCCTCAACGAGACCACGATGGGCGTGGCGATTCCGCACCTCATCGGCGACCTCGGCATCACTGCCGTTCAGGCTCAGTGGCTGACCACCGCGTTCATGCTGACCATGGCCGTGGTCATCCCGATCTCGGGATTCCTCCTGCAGCGCTTCACGACCCGCGCGGTGTTCATCGCGGCTATGGGCCTGTTCTCGCTGGGCACCCTGATCGCGTTCCTGTCGCCCGGCTTCCCGCTGCTGCTGGTCGCCCGTGTCGTGCAGGCATCGGGCACCGCGATCATGATGCCGCTGCTCATGACCACGCTGATGACGCTCGTGCCGTCCCACTCCCGCGGCCGCATCATGGGTCGCGTCAGCATCGTCATGTCGCTCGCTCCGGCCATCGGTCCCTCGCTTTCGGGCCTGCTCCTGGACACCGTCGGCTGGCGGTGGATCTTCGGCATCGTCCTGCCGATCGCGCTCATCTCGCTCGGTGTGGGTGCCCGGTGGATCCACAACCTGGGCGAGCCCACTGACGCGCCGATCGACATCCCGTCGATCATCCTGTCGGCGCTCGGCTTCGGCGGGATCGTCTTCGGCCTGAGCCAGATCGGCGGTGCGGCCGCGCACGGCAGCGCATCCGAGGTGGCGGCTGCCGACGCGATGTCGACCATCACCCTCATCGCCTCGTTCAGCGTCGGCGTCGTGGCGCTGGGCCTGTTCATCTGGCGGCAGCTGCTGCTGCAGAGAACCGACCGCGCGCTGCTGGATCTGCGGGTCTTCCGGTCGCTGAACTTCTCTCTGTCGATCGCGCAGATGGGCCTGCTGTCGCTGGCGTTCTTCGGGGCGATCACCGTCGTGCCGCTCTACATGCAGAGCGTGCTGCAGGTCTCGGCGCTCGACACCGGGCTGGTGGTCCTGCCCGGCGCGCTCGCCATGGGGCTGACCGGTCCGCTGATCGGCCGGATCTACGACCGCTGGGGCACCCGGGTCCTGCTCATCCCCGGCTCGATCGTGGTGAGCGGGATGCTGTGGATCTACACGACATTCGACGAGTTCACCTCGGTATGGGTGATCGCCGTCGCGCAGACGGCGCTCTCGCTGGGTCTCGCGCTGTCCTTCACGCCGTTGTTCACGGCATCCCTCGGATCGCTGACCCCGCGGTTCTACTCCTACGGCTCCGCCGTCCTCGGCACGGTGCAGCAGGTCGCCGGCGCAGCCGGCATCGCGCTCATGGTCACCATCATGGCGGCTGTCACGACCACCAACGTCGAGAGCGGCGCCTCCGAGGTCGCCGCCGGCGCGATGGGCGCGCAAGCCGCCTTCACGATCGCTGCGCTGGTGTCGCTTCCTCTCATCGTCGGGGCGTTCTTCATCCGCAAGCCGGCCGATCAGCCGTTCCCCGCGCACGCCGGGCACTGAGCGAACCCGTCCCCCTCGGCGGCGAAAGGGGGGATCTCCCCGTCGTGCGGACCGGGTGTGCGTGGCATGCTGGGGCGCGACCGCCGGATCGCGTCCGCGCGGATCGACGAGGAGCGCAGGCATGATCGTGAATCCCCCCAGTGTCGAAGACGCGGCCGGCCACGCCGCCGACATGTACCAGGAAGACCTCCGCGACGACGGATTCGTGTACGCCCACACCCGGGTCATGGCCATCAATCCCGAGGCGCACCAGGCCTTCGAAGCCCTGATCGGCGCGATCCAGCCGTCGATCGGAGTGCGCACATACGAGCTGGTCACGCTCGCTGCGGCACGCGGCATCCCATCGCCGCACTGTCTGCTCGCGCACGGACGCAAGACGCTGCGCGCGGATGTGTTCGACGAGGATGAGCTGGAGCAGGTCGCAATGGATTACCGGAGCGCGGATCTCAGCGACTCGGACGTCGCGGTCATGCGCTTCGCCGAGAAGGTCTCGACGGATGCCGCGGCGATGACGGATGCCGATTCCCAAGAGCTGCGGGATTCCGGCTTCAGCGACCGGCAGATCGTCGACATCGCGCTGGCCGCCGCCGCCCGCAATTACCTCAGCCGCGCATTGCGAGCCCTCGCCGTCCCGGTCGACGAGGTACCGGGGCTGAGCCCACGCTTGGTCGCCGCGCTGCTGTCGCCGGTGAGCCGCTGACCGCGACCGCGCGCCGCGCCGAACGGCGCTTCAGTGGTGGATGAACGCCTTCAGCAGGATGATCACGCCGCCGAATGCGGCCGTCAGCAGGGCGCTGCCCAGCCGGAGCCAGAAGTGCCGGGTCCACTTCGCGACAGCGAGCCAGCCGAGGATGCCGAGTGCCACCGCGTCGATGATGAGGGCGAACCACACCGCGACATCGTCGTCGACGGCTCGGGTCACGCCCAGGAGCAGCACCGCGATCGGGGCGAGTGAGACGAGCAGCATGCCGAGCGAGTGGTAGACGGCCCCACGCAGGCTTTCCGGCAGCCGTGCCTTCCCGTCCGTCTCGGCAAGCCGGGCCAGCGTGCCCGAGTAGACATGGGCGGCGAAGAAGACGATCAGCGTGACCACGACGGTGACCAGGGCGCTGAGCGAGGTGCCCGTGAGGTCGTAGCTCACCACGATCATGCCCGACACGAGGATCAGCCCGTAGATCGCCTCCTCGGACATGAGGATCCGTCTGACTGAGGGCTTCGTGCCCACCTGCTCGTCGCTCATCGAACCTCCCCCTACAGAGTGGCAGAACGGACGGTGCTTCTCAGCCGAGATGCGCCCCGGCGCCGACGGCGTAAGCCTCGGCCAGCCAGTCGGCGAAGGTGTCGTCCAGCTCGTCCGCGGTGTGCAGGCGGAATTGGTGCACGAAGAGCCGCTTCGTGTACGGGGAGACGCGCATGATGCGCGGATCCTCGATGACCCGCTGCACGTCGAAATATCCACGGAGTCCGGCGGGAGTCGGTCGCGCGCCGGCGAAGCCGCGCCGCTGGCCCTTGAGCGTGATCGTCGTCTTGCCGACCGAATACGTGAACGGGCCGATCGCCTCGACGACGTCGATGAATCGGCGGTAGAGGTCTACGGCGAAGTCGGGCTGACCGGCGAGATGCCTGTCAATCGTCCAGACGTCGCCATCGGCCATGGCGAGCTTTGTGTCAGAGGCCGGTGCCGCAGGCCGAACCACCGCAGCACGAGGCTCCCGACTCGACCACCGTCAGGAGGTTGTTCTCATCGCCGGTCGGCTGGAGGATGGCGGGGGACGGAAGCTGCGACGTGGTCATGCGGTCAAGCCTAACCGGACCCCGCCGGTGTGCCGTTCACGATCGCGGAAGGGGCACACCGCCGGTCTGACATGTCGGGCAGTACTGAGCGGCCGCGCCCGAGAAGGTGAACTCACGGATCGTGTCTCCACACACCGGACACACCGCGCCGGTGTTGCGGTGGACCTGCAGTGCAGCGTGTTTGGCCGCGCGCAGCTCAGACGGCGGGATGCCGCGGCGCGCTGCGGTCGCATCGTTCAGGATCGCCCGCGTCTGCTCGGCAAGACGCTCGACTTCGGGATGGGAGAGGCTGGCGGCATGGGTGTGCGGTGAGATCCGCGCGGCGTGCAGGATCTCGTCGGAGTACGCGTTGCCGATGCCTGCGAGCGCTGCTTGATCCTGCAGCAGCGCCTTGATCTGCTTGCGCCGACCGGCCAGGATGCGCGCGAACCGGGCGGAGTCGAACTGCGGACCCATCGGATCGAGGCCGAGCTTCGCAACGGCCGGCACGTCGGCGGCATCCGGCACGATATGCACCGTCAGCGCCTTCCACTGGCCGGCATCCGTCAGATCGAAGCCCGAGCCGTCGTCGAGCCGGATGCGGGCCATCAGGGTCGCATCCCCCGCGCGCCGAAGGTCGTCGGGCGCCACGTCGTGCCACAGCACCCAGCCGTCGTGCCCGAAGTGCACGACGACGTGAAGGAGGCCGCCGCCGTCGTCGGTCGTCGCGATGTCGATCATCTTGCCCAGCCGGGTCACGCCGGTGATGCGCCGTCCGACGAGCTCGGAAGGGCTCGGATGCTGCGTCTTGAGCGCCTTGGCGAGGACCACGTCCGCGCTGCGGATCACGCGACCCGCGGTGTGGCCCGTGAGGAAGGACGCGAGCTCCTGGACTTCTGGTGACTCGGGCATGGCCCCATGATTCCACGGAGGCCGGACGTCGGGCGGCGTCGGAGGCAGGCCGGGCAGGTCAGGGCGACGCGGTCGACGGCTGGGCGGCGGAGTCCGCCGAGTTGGCCGCACGCCGTCGACGGATCGTTTCCACGACGGCCCAGCTCAGCAGCCCCACGGCGATGCCGAGGAAGACGCCGCCGATGACGTCGGTCAGCCAGTGCGCCTGAAGGTATGTGCGACTCCATGCCATCCAGACCACCCACACCGCGCCGAGGACCCACCACAGCCAGTGTCGGAACAGCAGCGCCAGGACCGTCGTGAGGGCGGCCGCGAACGCGACATGCCCCGACGGGAATGACGTGGGGACGACTTCGGCGAGCGAGTCCTCCGGCCGGATCCGGGCCACGACCGCAGCGAGCGGCGCAGCGATCCCGATGCACAGCGCGAGCGCTGCGGTGACGGTGATGGCGGCCCACCACCAGCGCAGGATCAGCAGCGTCGCAACGATCGCGCCCGCGAAGATGAAGCTCATGACCGGCCCGCCGAGGTGGCCCGGTATCCACGCCAGGACGAGACCGGCATCGGTCTGATTGGCGTCCATCAGGTCATGCCACCAGACATCGACCGGGAAGGGCTGATCGCGGCGGACCGAGGTCACGACCCACAGCAGGATGATCGCGACGATGGCCGCCGCGGCGCCGACGATCAGCGGGGTGAGCCGCGAGAGATCCGGCCGCTCGTGAGGGGGTTGCATCCGGCTATCTTCTCAGGCGGGCTGCCCCGAGCGGGCAAGGCGCCACCGGATCGATCGCGGGCACCGGTGCTGATCAGTGCGACTCGCGACTCACCGCGTTTCCGCTGGACCCCACCAGGAAGTCCAGGTCGGCACCGGCATCGGCCTGCATCACATGGTCGACGTAGAGCTTGGGCCAGCCGCGCACGGGTGCCGCGTAGACGGCCTCGCTCGCTGCGGCCTGGCCGCGGGCCCGGAGCTCCTCGTCGGTCACGTTCACGCTCAAGATCCGGTTCTCCACGTCGATCGCGATGGTGTCGCCGGTGCGGATCGCTGCGAGCGGGCCTCCCGCGGCGGCCTCCGGTGCCACGTGGAGGATCACCGTTCCATCGGCTGTGCCGCTCATCCGCGCGTCGCTGATGCGCACCATGTCGCGCACGCCCTGTTCCAGCAGCTTGCGGGGAAGCGGCATGTTGCCGACCTCGGGCGTACCCGGGTACCCCTTGGGCCCGCAGCCGCGCAGCACCAGCACCGAATCGGCGGTCACCTCGGGGTCGGGATCGTCGATCCGGGCCCGCAGGTCCTCGACGCTGTCGAACACGACAGCAGGGCCGACGTGCTGCAGCAGCTCGGGTGTCGCAGCGGCGGGCTTCACGATCGCTCTGTGCGGAGCGAGGTTGCCGTACGAGGGTGCTCCGGGTCAGCGCGGTCGGGCCTGCAGCACTGCTCGGACACCGCCGGTGCGCGACAGCTGGGCCCGGCGCGCCCTGCGCAGGATGACGATCGTGAGGATAGCCACAGGCGCGTTGACCAGTCCCGGCGCCCCCACCCAGAGCGAGCCCGTGACGACGGCATACGCACCCCACAGAGACGCGTTGGTCAGCAGCAGCACCTGAGAGGAGATCGACACGCCGCTGAGGTGCTCGACGCTGCGGCGGCACTGCCACACGCGGACGGCCTGCGGCCACCACAGCACGAACGAGACGACGGATGCCGCGAACCCCAGGATCTCGATGTGCGCGTTCACGACGTTCCTCCCCTCGAGCGCTGCTCTATACTCCGGACAAATGTCCGCACCAGGACCGCCTCCAGACCCGTCCGCATCGACCGGCGACGCGGAACAGGTCCACGCCGGAGAGGAGGGAGGGCTTCCCCCCTCCGATACCTCGGCCGCTGCGGCTCCATATGTCTACGGTGGTCCGCCCGGCCAGGCATCGCGTCGGGGAAATCCCTCAATCCCCACAGGAGCAGCCGATGCGGCACGGGTCCGGTTCGTCGGCAGGGCTGAGGAGCTGAGCCGGATCCAGCGGCTCATCGACGGCGCCCGAGACGGTGCGACCGGTGCGCTCGTCCTCGAGGGCGAGCCCGGCATCGGCAAGACGACCCTCCTCGAAGCAGCGCGAGATCGAGCGGATGGGTTCACGTGTCTGTGGGCACGGGGGGTCGAGTCCGAGGCCGCTCTCGGCCATGCCGCGCTGCTCGAGATGCTGACGCCCGTGCAGGACCTCATGGCCGACCTGCCCGACCCGCAGGCGGATGCGCTGAGAGCGGCACTCGGCTGGGGGCCGGCGACAGGGACCGCCGGAACCCCGGGTGACCGCTATCTGATCGCCGCGGCCACCCTGTCGCTGCTCGCCGCCGCCGCGGATGCGAAGCCGCTGCTCGTGGTCGTCGACGACCTGCACTGGGCAGACAGCGAATCGGCGGCCGCTCTGCTGTTCGCTGCTCGCAGGATGCGGCACGACGCCGTGGCGTTTCTCTTCGCGGTGCGGACGGGATCCGAGCCGACGATGCCGCTGAGCGGTCTGGACGTCGTTTCGCTGACCGGCCTGACGTCGGCTTCTGCTGCGCAGATGCTGCCGGAGACTCTGGCGTCCGGTGTGCTGGCTCGCCTGGTCGACCAGACGCACGGCAACCCGCTCGCGCTGTCGGCGATCGCTGAACGGCTGAACACCGCCCAGCGGCTGGGTGCATCTGCTCTGCCGGACCCGCTGCCGGTTCATGCGCGACTGGAACTCGCCTACGAACCGCTGCTGCGGGAGCTGTCGCCGTCCGCCATGTGGGCGGTGCTGCTGTTCGCCGCCGCCCAGCAGGATGCCGTCGCCGCCGCCCCGATCGCCGCACTGCGCGAGAACGCCGAGGACGCCGGCTCCGCCCTCGACGAAGCCGAGGAGCGCGGCGTGCTGGTGCGCGACCGCGGCGGGATCCGCTTCCGGCACCCGCTGCTCAGATCCGCCGCGTGGGCCATGGCAGCTCCTGCCCAGCGCCGGGCGGCGCATCGCGCGCTGGCAGCCGCGCTCCCGGGCGACGCCGCTCGCGCGGCCCGCAGCTGGCACCTCGCCGAGGCATCGAGCGGTCCGGACGACGCTCTCGCCGACGATCTCGAAGACGTCGCCGACGAAGAGCGCACACGACGCGGATTCGCATCCGGGTCCGCAGCGCTCGAGCGGGCGGCGCTGCTGACCAGGGATCCGGAGCGAGCCGCCGACCGCCTCGCCGCCGCCGCCGGCGACGCGTTCCTGGCCGGAGACCTGGAGCGAACCAGGATGCTGGCCGACCGGGTGCTCGCCGGACCCGCGAGCGCCGCTGCACGCGCCTCCGTGCTGTCCACTCTCGGGGTGCTCGAGCAGTACGCCGGCTCGGTGCCGCGCGCCGCGGACCGACTCGCCGCCGCGGCCGATCTCGCCCGGGGTGCGCAGCGGGTGTGGGCTCTGAGCGAACTCGGCGCCACTCGATTCCGCCTCAACGATCTGGCCGGCCTCGCGGAATGCGCCGATCGCATCGCAGCGGTCGCCGACCTGGACGACCCTGAGCAGCGCATGCTGGTCGACTTCATGGGCGGCTTCGCATCCACCGTGCTGGGCCAACCGGCCGCGGGGCGCCCGCTGCTGACCCGGGCTCTGGAGGCTCTGCTGTCCCCGCCGCTGCGCGACGATCCTCGCTACCTGACGCACCTGCTGCTGGTCGCGGCGTTCCGGGGCGATATCGACGCCATTCTCGTCATCGAGGCAGCCGCCGAGACGCGCTTGGCGCTGGCGCGCGAGCGTGGTGCCCTGGGGGTCCTGGTGCCCGCACTGTCGCTCATGGCCGCCGGCCACGCGATACTCGGCGACCACCGTCGGGCGTTCGCGGACGCCGGCGAAGCGGCCGAACTCGGCGAACAGCTGGGCTACGTGGCAGACACCGCCGTCGCCGTGGAGATGCTGGCGTGGCAATCCGCGGCCCGCGGTCTCCACGACGACGCTCGACGTGCACTCGCACAGGCCACGGCGCTCACCGACCGGGCGGGCACCACCGCGTATCATGCCCATCACGCGATCACCGCCGGCTTCTGCGCGCTCTCGCGCGGCGATCCGGCGGAGGCCGTGGCGGTGCTCGAGAAGCGCATCGCCGTCGACGGCGGGGTCGGCTCGATGGGCGAACCGCTCGGCATCGCACCCGACCTGATCGAGGCCTACGTCGGGATGGGCCGGCTGCCCGACGCGGCCGCGCTCGCTCGGCGTTACGCCGCGGAAACCCCTCAGCCTGCCCCGAAGTCGACGGAGGCACTCATCTCCCGGTCCCTGGCGCTCACGGCCGACACGCTCGAGGAAGCGGAAAGCGCCTTCGAGGCCGCTCTGGCGGCGCACAACGAGGCGTACGACGCGTTCGAGGCGGCGCGCACCCGACTCCTGTTCGGCGCTCGCCTGCGCAGGGCCGGTCGGCGGGTCGCGGCCCGCGAGCAGCTCCGCTCAGCGGTCGATGCGTTCACTGCGATGGACCTGACGGCGTGGCAGCAGCGCGCCGCAGCCGAGCTGGCCGCCACGGGCGCCAGCCTGCGGACCGCGGGCCATGCCACCACCGAGCCGCTGACGTCCCAGGAGACCCGCGTCGCGCTGCTGGTCGCCCGGGGCCTGTCGAACAAGGAGGTGGCCGCTGCGCTGTTCCTCAGTCCCAAGACGATCGAGCATCACCTCGCGGGCGTGTTCCGCAAGCGGGGCTTCCGCTCGCGGACGGAGCTCGCCCGGGCAATGGCGACAGAGCCCGCGAGCGGCGTCGACTGAGCGGCCGGACGCCGTCGCCGATCGACCACCCGGCGCGGGGCCTCAGAGCGGAATCAGCTCCACCTCGCGGATGGCGCCCCCGTCGACGACCGCGGTCATCATCGTGCAGCGGGGCTGACGGCGCCGGTCGGTCGGCGACCCCGGGTTGAGCAGCCGGAGTCCGCGCGGCGTCACGGTGTCCCACGGGATGTGACTGTGGCCGAACACCAGGACGTCCGCGTCGGGGAATGCGGCATCCATCCGCACGCTCCGCCGCTGAGCGTCGCCCGTCTCGTGCACGACGGCGAAATGAACGCCCTCGATCTCGCGTCGGGCGATCTCGGGCAGCATCGCGCGCAGGTCCGGCCCGTCGTTGTTGCCGTACACGCCCAGCATCTCGGCGTGCTGCGCCAGGTCGTCGAGCACGGATGCCGAGACCCAATCGCCCGCGTGGATGACGAGGTCCGCGTCGTCCGCCGCCGCACGGACTGCGGCGGGCAGCGTCCGCGCGCGCCCGGGGATGTGCGTGTCGGAGATGAGGAGCAGCCGCGTCGTCATAAGCCGACGCTACGTCACGATGCCAGGTGCCGCTGCTCACCCACCCGGTACGCGGCCTCGAGCCACCCGGCGAACTCATCGTCCACGTGGGCCGGCGAATCGAGCCGGAAGGCGTGGACGATGTTGCGGGGCGAGTAGGTCTCGATCCGGGTGAACCGCGCGGCTTCGACGCGCCGGTCCAGCACGAGATGCCCGTTCAGCCAATTCCGGCGGGGCATCACGGCCGCGAAGGTCATCCGCCCGTGGAAGGCGATCCGGGTCTTCTCGGGCAGGACCGTGAACGGACCGATGTCCCGCACCACGTCGACCATCCTGTCGAAGGTGGCACGGACCTCGGGCGCGCACGAATCGAAGTGCCGGTCGAGGTCGCCGAGCTCGGCGCAGGTGTGGGTCTGGTTGCGGGCGGCGAAAGTCCGTCCGCAAACCGGACACCGCCACAGGGGCGACGCACTCCGGTCACGATCCATGCGGCCAGTGTCGCCGACGCCACGACCGCGTTCAAGTCCGCATCCGACAGTGCAGCCGAGCGATGTCCGGCGTTACCTGCAGGTTCGGACGGGATCGGGCAACCGCCCGCTCAGACGTTGAAGCGGAACTCCACCACATCGCCGTCCTGCATCACGTAGTCCTTGCCCTCCAGGCGCGCCTTGCCGCGCGAGCGCGCTTCGAGGACCGAACCGGCGTCCACCAGGTCGCCGAACGAGATGACCTCCGCTTTGATGAAGCCCTTCTCGAAGTCAGTGTGGATCACACCGGCGGCCTGCGGTGCCTTCCAGCCCTTGCCGATCGTCCAGGCGCGCGCCTCCTTCGGACCGGCGGTCAGGTACGTCTGCAGTCCGAGCGTGTCGAAGCCGATGCGGGCGAGCTGGGAAAGACCCGACTCGTCCTGCCCCGTCGAGGCCAGCAGCTCCGCGGCATCGTCGGGCTCCAGGTCGATGAGCTCGGACTCGATCTTCGCGTCGAGGAACACGGCGTGTGCCGGCGCGACCAGCGCCTCGAGTGCATCCTTGGCCGCGGCATCCGTCAGTACGGCCTCATCGACGTTGAAGACGTAGATGTACGGCTTGGCCGTGAGCAGCCCCAGTTCGCGGATTCGCGCGAGATCGACACCCGAGTGCGACAGCAGGATGCCGCGCTCCAGCGCATCCTTGGCCGCGACGGCCGCTTCGAGCACGGCAGGGTCGGACTTCTTGCCTTTGACCTCTTTCTCGATGCGGGGGACGGCCTTCTCGAGCGTCTGCAGGTCGGCGAGCATGAGCTCGGCGTTGATGGTCTCGAGGTCGTTCTTGGGGTTGACGTCGCCTTCCACGTGCACGACGTCGTCATCGGTGAAGCCGCGCACGACCTGCGCGATCGCATCGGCCTCGCGGATGTTCGCGAGGAACTGGTTGCCGAGCCCCTCCCCCTCGCTCGCGCCGCGGACGATGCCCGCGATGTCGACGAACGAGACCGTCGCCGGCAGCACGCGCTCGGAATGGAAGACATCGGCGAGCGTCTCGAGCCGGGGGTCGGGCAGGCTCACCACGCCGATGTTCGGCTCGATCGTCGCGAACGGATAGTTCGCCGCCAGCACGTCGTTCTTGGTCAGCGCGTTGAAGAGGGTGGACTTGCCGACGTTGGGCAGGCCGACGATGCCGATAGTGAGAGCCACGGGAGTCCAGTGTACGTGGGGCCCACACGCCGGCTCAGCCGGAGCTTCACCGAGCCGCGGACGCTTTCACGGACGTACCGCGCGGTACGCGTGGGTCACGTACGGCAGTTCGACGACCTTGTCGCCCACTGCTCCGATCTCGTCGAACAGCTCGAGCAGACCCGTCTCGATGGCCGCGCGGTCCTCGGGCGTCGCCGTGATGATGTAGCTGCGCGAGCGCGCCATCGCCAGGAGCGAGTCGCGCGTCATCGGGCGGGTCCATCGCCATTGCGCACTCTCGACGTCGCCGAACGGCAGCTCGATAGACGGGTCGCCCCCCGCGAGCATCTTCTCCGCGTGGCTGCCGTGCATGATCTCGGTCAAGCGCTGCACCCAGCCCACGGAATCGTCGCGGATGTTCCAGACCACGCCGAGCACCCCGCCAGAGCGCAGGACCCGACCGACCTCGGTGGACCCTGATGCCGCGTCGACCCAATGCCACGCCTGACCGAGGAGGACGGCGTCGACGCTCGCGTCGGGCAGGGGAAGGCTCTCGGCCGAGCCCACGAACGTCGGCACGCCGTGGACATGCTCTCGGAGAGCCGCGAGCATCTTCGCGTCCGGATCGATCGCGACGACCTCGGCGCCCAGCTCCACGATCGCCCGGGTCAGCTTCCCGGTTCCGGCGCCGACGTCCGCCACCCGCAGACTGCGCTCGCCGCCGACGACGGGCTGCAGCATCCAGTCGACGGCCTGAATGGGGTAGTCGGGCCGACCGGCCTCGTACGTTCCGGCGGCCGACCCGAAGGAGGTCGACATCTCTTCGTTGCTGGCCATGCTCAAAACACTAACCGCGCTGCGACGCGAACAGAGGGGCGGTTGAGACGCAGTCCTATGCCGCCCTTCCCGGCGCGCCTCCGTCTCCTCGCACGCCCTCCCCTCGACTCTGGAGTCGTGCCCCTGGATTTCACCGCCATCGACTTCGAGACGGCGAATTCCAGCAATGCGTCCGCGTGCGCGGTCGGATTGGCTCGAGTACGAGACGGTCGCGTGGTGGCGACTGCGGGGTGGCTCATCCAGCCGCCGCCCGGTCATGACCGGTTCTTCGAACTGAACACCCGCATCCATGGGCTCCGGGCCGAAGACGTGGTCGGTGCGAAGACGTGGAGCGAGCAGCTCGACGATCTCGCGACCTTCGCGCGGGCGGATGTGCTGGTGGCGCACAACGCGGGCTTCGACATGATGGTGCTGCGGCGGGCGTGCGAGGCGACTGGAGACCTCTACCCGCCCTACCGGTACGTGTGCAGCCTGCAGGTCGCGCGCAAGCTCTACGATCTCGAGTCGTATCGACTGCCCTCGGTGGCAGCGGCAGCCGGGTTCATCGACTTCCCGCACCACGACCCGACCGCCGATGCGCTGGCCTGTGCGCACATCATGATCCACGCGGCGCAGCTGGTGGGCGCAGGCGACATCGCCGGCCTGGCGGAGTCCGCGGGCGTGCGCACGTCACGCATCTTCGTACCGCAGCCGGCGCCGGTGCCGCAGCCGACGCTGGCGCCGGAGCTGTTCGCGACCGTGGCCTGACCCGTTCGGGTCGGCCGAGCGGCGTCGTCTGACCCGTCAAGCCGCCTGGGCGACGCGGACCATGTTGCCGGACGGGTCGCGGAAGGCGCAGTCGCGCTGACCCCAGCCCATGTCCATGGGCTCCTGCAGCACTTCGGCGCCGGATGCCCGGACGGTCTCGAAAGTCGCATCGAGGTCGTCGGTGTTGAACACGAGCATCGGCAGGACGCCCTTGGTGAGCAGCTCCTGCATGGCATCGCCGTCGGCCCGCGAGCGGCCGGCATGCGGATCAGACAGGACTATGCCCAGTCCCGGCTGGGCAGGCGTTCCGAGCGTCACCCAGCGGTGGTCGCCCGATTTCACGTCGTTGTGCACCTCGAGGCCCAGCGCATCGCGGTAGAAGGCGATCGACTCGTCGACGTCCGTGACGGTGACGTTGGTGTATTGGAGTGCGATTGTCATGCCGGCGACGCTACGCCGCGGTGTGCTCGCGCACTTCTCCGATTCTGCTCGATGCCTCCCGGGTCGGGCGCGTGTTGGACTTGGCCACGCAGGACGGCATCGCCTTGACCGCCTCGTGCTCGCGGCTGCGGTACGCAGACGGAGTCAGGCCGACGATCTCCGCGAAGCGCGAGCTGAACGAGCCGAGCGAGGTACAGCCGACCGCCATGCAGGCGTCCGTCACGCTCGTGCCCCCGCGAAGCAGGGCCATCGCGCGCTCGATCCGACGCGTCATCAGGTAGGCGTACGGAGTCTCGCCGTAGGCAGCGCGGAACTGACGGGAGAAGTGCGCGGGCGACATCAGCGCCTTCGCCGCCATGGTGGGCACGTCGAGCGGCTTGGCGTATTCACGGTCGATCAGATCGCGCGCACGACGCAGGTGAGCGAGATTCTCGATCTCCTGCGGGGTCATGATCCGACGCTAGCACCAGGCCCATGTCGGACGCCCCGGCCATCCTGAGCACATGGATGCACTCACCCTCTCCGTCATCGTGATCGGATGCCTCGCCGCGGGCATGCTCGCCGGGTGGTTCGCCGGCGCCGCCCGCGTGGCGGCCCGCGCGACCCGGTCCCACGCCGACCTGCGGGCGCGGCTGGCGGCAAGCGAGGCCGGCCGTCAGGGGGTGCAGGCGCAGCTCGATCACCAGCAGCTGCTCTATCGCGAGCTCGCCGCTCAAGCCCGCGCCGATCAGGCATCCCGCGAAGAGCGCGAACGGCGCGAGCAGGCGGTGCTCCGCGCGCTCGCGCCCGTCCACGAGACGCTGCAGTCCATGCAGACCAAGGTCGACGACCTCGAGCGCGACCGCCATTCGCAGTTCGGCAGCCTCGCCGAGCAGCTTCGACGGGCGCAGCAGTCCGACGACGCCCTCCGCGCCACCACCGAATCGCTCGCCAGCGCATTGCGCTCCGGCAGCACGCGGGGCGTCTGGGGCGAGACGCAGCTGCGACGGGTCGTCGAGGCCGCGGGCCTCACCCGCTATGTCGACTTCGACACGCAGACGTCGATCATCTCGGATGCCGGAGCGGGCCGCCCCGACATGGTCATCCGGCTTCCCGGCGACAAGGCCATCGCCGTCGACGCGAAGGTGCCGCTCGACGCGTATCTGGAGGCCAGCGCCATCCCGTTGACGGCGCCCGGGGCCGAGGGCGCGCGCCGCAAGTCCCTCCTCGACCGGCATGTCAAGGCCGTCCGAGCGCACGTCGACTCACTCGCCAAGAAGGCGTACTGGGCCGGCCTGGCCTCGAGCCCCGAGTTCGTCGTCTGCTTCGTGCCCAGCGAGTCGCTGCTGGCCGCCGCGCTCGAAGAGGATCCGTCGCTCCTGGACTACGCCTTCGGAAAGCGGGTCGCGCTCGCCTCGCCGGTCAACCTGTGGGCGGTGCTGAAGACGGTCGCCTACACCTGGACGCAGCAGGATGTCTCACAGGAGGCGCGCGCACTGTTCGAGCTGGGCAACGAGCTCTACGAGCGGCTGGGCAAGCTCGCCGGCCACGCCGACGACCTGCGACGAGCGCTCGAGCGCACCGTCGACAGTTACAACCGGTTCGCCGGATCGCTCGAATCACGGGTGCTCGTCACCGCCCGCCGGTTCCCCGGAATCGATCAGACCAAGCTCGACGCACTGGGCGAGCCGGCGCTCGTGGAGAAGACCCCGCGCCGGCTCATCGCCCCCGAACTGCTCGACGCCGCACTCGACGGAGAGGATGAGCACCCCGGAATCGCAGATGCGGCGGGAACGGCATCCGACGGCGGGCTATTGACCGCAGACCTGGGCGACCTGCGAGAGCGCATCGCGCCGCTCGCCGATTGAGGTCACGGGAGCCGCGATCGGCGCAGATCAGGTCACGCGCCGCCGGGGACGAAGCTGAGGAGCGCGATCACCGCGGCAGAGACCACGAGAAAGGCGCCGATCGGCCACCACGCGGACATCTGATGATCCTCATCGCGGCGAACGCGGAAGAGCACATCGGGCCGCCGCGCGGGGTCTGTCGCGTTCGCGACCACGGCGATCGCGCCCGTCTGCGGCTTGGCACCGCCTGCCTGTCCCGGCATGGCAACCCCCTCGGGTTCGAGAACACATACGCGTCCTCGTTGACACCTGTTCGATTGTGCCAGAGTCAGCCGGCTCGCAGGATCACGACTCAGTCACATCTGCAACTCTGGTCACACCGCGACCTTCCGTCACCCAAGTTGCGGTTGTCCTACAGCCACTTCGATGTGAGATGCTCCGAGACGATCCGCCGAAGCGTGCCCGAGCGGCCGCGCAGCACCACACTCTCGCTGTAGATGAAGTCGCCCTCTCTGCGTACCCCGGCGACGAGTTGACCATCGGTCACTCCCGTGGCGACGAAGATCGTGTTGCTGCCGGTCACGAGTTCGTCTGCCTCGTAGACGTGGCCGTCGGTCTTCAGACCGTGGTCGGCGCCCTTCTGCCGCTCGTCGTCGTCACGAGGCCACAGGATGCCCTGGATGTGACCGCCGAGCGCCTTGATCGCACACGCCGTGACGATGCCTTCCGGACTGCCGCCCACGCCGACGCACATGTCGGTGCGGGCGTTGTGACGCGCGGCATTGATGCCACCGGCGACGTCGCCGTCGGACATCAGGCGGGTGCCCGCGCCGGCCGCACGGATGTCGGCGATCAGCTGCTCGTGACGCGGACGGTTCAGTACCGAGACGACCATCTCGTCGATGGGCTTGTCCAGCGCCTTCGACAGGAGACGGATGTTCTCGCCGATCGGCAGTCGGATGTCGACGACGCCGACCCCGGCGGGGCCGGTCACGAGCTTGTCCATGTAGAACACCGTCGAGGCATCCAGCATGGTCCCGCGCTCCGACACGGCGATCACGGAGAGCGCGTTCTGGCGGCCGGCGGCGGTCAGCGAGGTGCCGTCGATCGGATCGACGGCCACGTCGCATTGAGGACCGCGGCCACTGCCGACCTTCTCGCCGTTGTAGAGCATCGGCGCTTCGTCCTTCTCACCCTCGCCGATGACGATGGTGCCGTCGAAGTTCACCGTTGTGAAGAAGGCCCGCATCGCATCGACGGCCGCGCCGTCGGCCGCGAGTTTGTCACCTCTTCCGATGAACGGCACAGCACGGATCGCCGCCGCCTCGGTGGCGCGGACCAACTCCAGCGCGAGGTTGCGGTCGGGATGCAGCGGACTCATGTCGGCGGTAAGGCTCACCATGAAGCCAGCCTAGCCACGGCTCGGGCGGCGGACCGGGCTCTCGGCTGCCGTCCGGCTGAAGGATTCACGATTCTTACTCGGGCGGCAGAGACGCCGGTGCTTGGCGTCCCCGCACATGGCAGCCCGCTCGGGCGCCCTGCCCCTTCGATAGAGTGACCCTGGAACCCCGAACCAGACCAAGGAGCTGTCATGCCCGTCGCCACCCCCGAGCAGTACGCCGACATGCTGGACCGCGCGAAGGCCGGCGGATTCGCCTATCCGGCATTCAACGCGTCCAGCTCGCAGACGGTGAACGCGATCCTGCAAGGTCTGACCGAGGCCGGCTCGGACGGAATCATCCAGGTCACGACGGGCGGCGCGGACTACTTCGCCGGTCACACGGTCAAGGCTCGCGCCACCGGTGCCCTCGCGTTCGCGAGGTTCGTCCACGAGGCCGCTAAGAGCTACCCGATCACTGTGGCTCTGCACACCGACCATTGCCCCAAGCCGGCCCTCGAAGACTTCGTGCTGCCGCTCATCGCCGAGTCCGAGAAGGTCGTCGCTGAAGGGGGCAACCCGATCTTCCAGTCGCACATGTGGGACGGGTCTGCGGTACCCCTCGACGAGAACGTCGACATCGCGAAGGAGCTCCTCCCCCGCATGAAGGCGATCAACGCGATCCTCGAGGTCGAGATCGGCGTCGTCGGGGGCGAGGAGGACGGCGTGCAGCACGAGGGGTCGAACGAGGCGCTGTACACGACCGTCGCAGACGTCACCAAGGCGGTCGAGGCTCTCGGGCTGGGCGACCAGGGCCGGTGGATCGCCGCGCTCACGTTCGGCAACGTGCACGGCGTCTACGCCCCCGGCAACGTCAAGCTCCGTCCCGACCTGCTCGGCGAGATCCAGGAGGGGATCGCGTCGAAGTTCGGCACCGACCCGAAGCCGCTCGACCTCGTCTTCCACGGCGGCAGCGGCTCGACCGACGAGGAGATCGCGCTCGCGGTGTCCAACGGCGTGATCAAGATGAACATCGACACCGACACCCAGTACGCCTTCACGCGGGCGGTGGCAGGGTTCATGTTCAGCAACTACGACGGCGTGCTGAAGGTGGACGGCTCGGTGGGCAACAAGAAGGCCTACGACCCGCGCGCCTGGGGCAAGATCGCCGAATCCGCGATGGCCGCGCGCGTCGTTCAGGCGACGCAGCAGCTCGGGTCGGCGGGCAAGTCCCGGTCTTGACGCGACCCGCAGCAATCCGAGCGCGGCTCGCGTTGATGCGGGTTCGGGTCGATGTCGAGCAGCCGTCGCAGACGACGAATCGAGACTCGAGCAGCAGACGCCAGCATCAGGCCGGCGCGACGTAACCGTCGAGCAGCCCCGGCGCGCCCTCAGGCCGCGAGAGCACCTCGATCGGGTCGCCCGCCTGGACGAACCCGTTGCGGAGGACCCGCAGGTACGGGCCGAGACGCCGCTCGGCGGAGAAGCGCCGCACCCACCCCCGCTGATCGGCACCGCCGACCCACCGCGCAAAGGTCTGACACGGGGTCCGCGGCATCGTCACCTCGACGATCACCGTCTCGCCGATGCGCCACAGTTCGCCGATGCGGGCCGCGTTCACGTCGATCCCCTCCGTGCGCAGGTTTTCCCCGAAGAAGCCCGGCGCGAGCGGGCGGCCGAGCTCGCCCTCCCAGAACGAAGCATCCTCCTGTGAGTAGGCGTACAGCGCCTTGTCGAGTCCGCCATGATGCTTGCGATCGGCCTGTACGTCGGCCCGCACGCCGTAGCGTCCGATCCGGACGCGTCCGTCGACCGGACGCTTGTCGATCGCGGTCACCCCGTTGCCGGGATCGGGACGCAGCTGGTGGACGACGCAGACGGCCAGGAGGCGAGGCATCCGGTCATCCTACGGCCGCACCAGCGGCCGACGGCCCTCCGCGCTGCTCGGGCGGGCAGGTCCCCCAACCTGCCCGCCCTTTCCTCAGCCAGCCATCCGCTCCCCGGCGGGCGTGAGGACCCACCACACCTCGTTCACACCCTGACCGTTGACATCGCCGGCTGCCGCATCGCCGACGAAGTAGTACAGCGGCCAGCCGTTGAGGGTCACCTGCAGGGCGCCGTCGATCCCCGTGATCGTCCCGACCTCACCGGTCACGCCATCGACCGTGGGCGATTCCGAGTCCGTCGTCATCGCGGGCCAGTTCGCCGCGCACTGACCCGAGCACGAACTCGCAGTCGCGTCCTGCGTGTCGTTGTCGAACATGTACACGGTCATGCCCTCGCCGTCGACGACGATCTCGCCCAGGGACGAGTCGGCCGTCATCAGCAGGGCATCGGCAGCGTCGGGCGCAGCAGTCGACTCCTCGGCTGCCGGCGGAGCGCTCGTCTCGAGGTTCGCGGGGGGAGAACCAGCGGTGCACCCGGCGAGGCCGAGGAGGAGGGCGAACGCCGCAGCGCTCGCGGCGAGCGATTTCTTCATGACGCATCCTTCCGGTGGCGACCGCGAACGGCGGTCACTGGTGACACGGTGCCGGAGCGGGATGGGTTCACCGGATCTGCGAAGGCGCGGCCACCGACCGGATCAGGGGTCGGGTGCGTTGTCGAGTTCGTAGCGCATCAGGATGCGGCCGGACTCGATCGCCCGGATCTCGATCGCGCCGATGTCCGCCACCGCGAGCGCCGAACCCGCGCTGAGCCGAGCGGTCGAGCCGGGCAGCGCTCGCCACGTCGACACGTCGGACGCCACCCCGTCGACCCCGACGACGGTCAGCGCGTACGGCCACCCCTGGGCGGGACCGTCCGCATCGCCTCTCGACGTGTAGCGGCACTCCAACTCGATGCGCGTTCCCCAACCCACGCTCGAGAGCCGCACGCTCGCCTCGAGGGGCACGTCGGCGACGGCCTCCAGCGCGAACGCCGCCGTGGGTGCCGAACGCACGATCGTGACGGGGATCGCGATCGCGGCGATCAACACGACGACGGCGGCGGCCGCAGCCACCCACCAGTTGCGACGGCGGCGGACGGTGCGTCGGCGGGCCAGCACGACCACCTCGTCGCGCACCGACGCATCCGGTCCCTCCGCGACTGCTCCCTCAGCGAGCTCCGCATCGATACCCGCCGCGCGGTCCGCACTCACGCGTGACAGCAGCCCCACCGTCGGACTCAGTTCCGCGATGGCGCGGCGGCATTCACCGCAGCCGGCGAGGTGCTCCTCGAACTCGCGGCGTTCCGTGGACGACAGTGCGCCGAGCACGTACGCGGCGTCCCATTCGGCGAAGTGCGCGTGATCGGGACTCATCGCGTCACTCCTCTCTCCTGAAGAGCCAGTCGCATCGCGCGCAGGCCATAGTGCAATCGCGATTTCACGGTGCCTTCCGGGATGTCGAGCTCGCCGGCGGCCTGCGCGACGCTGCGACCTCCGTAGTAGCAGCGGAGGATCACGGCGCGGTGCTCGGGGCTCAGCACTGCGAGCGCCTCCTCGATCAGCAGCGCTTCGAACAGGGCATCGGTGTCGTCGGCGCCGACCCGCTCGGGGACCTCGGCGACGACGTGCTCGTGACGACGGCGGGCACTTCGAGCATCGTCGATCACGAGGTTGCGGGCCACGGTCATCATCCACGAGCGCATCGTGGCCGGATCCTGCTCCAGCATGCGGGGGTTCCGCCACGCGCGCAGCAGGGTCTCCTGCACGATGTCGTCGGCCCCCGCCCGATCGCCGGTGAGGCGGACGACGTAGCGCCAGACGGGCGCGGCGTGAGCGTCGTACAGGGCACCCAGGCGCGCACCGTCGTCCCCCGGCATCCCGCACCTCCCTCACTGAAGACACGAGAAGGATGCCGCGGCGGTTCACCGCGTGAACCTCACGCCGCGCTCTGTCGTTCTCCCAGTATGAACGCTCTGCTTTCGGCCGGCACCCTGCAGATCGGCGGGCTGCCGCTTCATCCGCTCATCGTGCATGCCACCGTCATCCTGGTGCCGCTCACGGCGCTCGCCGTCATGCTCGGAACGGTATGGTCGGCGGCCCGCCGGCGCCTGGGCATCGTCACACCGCTCGCGGCGCTGGTCGTCGTGATTCTCGTGCCGGTCACCGTCGTGGCGGGCGAATCCCTGCGCGACGTGGTCGGCCCGCTTCCCGGGGTCGCGCAGCACGAAGCCCTCGGGCGCATGCTGCTGCCCTGGGCGCTCGCGCTGTTCGTCGCGAGTGCGGCTCAGTGGACGTGGTACCGGTGGGGCGTTCCCCGGATGCAGCCGGAGCATGCACGCCGGGCATCCGTCATCTCGATCGTCATCGGCGTCATCGCCGTGATCGCCGCCGTGGGGGCGGTGGTGGTTGTGGCGCTGATCGGCGAATCCGGCGCCCGCGCCGTGTGGGGCGGGCTCGCCTGACTCGTCGGATCGCGAACGCGGGTCGACCGTCAGCGCGCGGTGTCGAGGATCGCGTTCCAGACGGCCGGATCCGACACGATCGGCACCATCAGCAGGGTGCCTGACACGAAGAGGAACACGATCCCCGCGACGAGCGGGATCCACCACGTGACGCGCCCGGCCTTCAGGCTGCGCCAGGATACGTAGGCGGTCACGAGCCAGCCGATCGCCATCACCAGAGCAGCGGCCACACCCCACGGTCGTCCGGCCGCCGGATCGGCAAGCTGAGTGTCGACGCCGAGCAGACCGAGCAGGGTGCTGGCATAGGCCTCGTAGCCGATCATGCTGGGGATGCTGGTCACGACGTTGACGAGACCGTAGACCAGCAGCGCGATCGTCGCGACACGATCCGCGAAACGACCGCTCTTCGGAACCGCCGCGGCTGGCGCGGCCACCGAGGCCGCGGACTTCGCCGGCGCGCCGTGCAGGGCATCCGGATCCTGACCGGTCTCCAGCAGCCAGGTCATGTCGGGCTGCTGGATGCGCGCGCGCTGCTCCTCCGGCGTGGCGTACTCGCCGTATTGCGGCCTCGGTCGCTCGTCGGCGTCGTGCGGGCGGGTTCGCGAGTCCTGCGCACCCTGCGGGTGCGGACGCTCCGCCGGATCGCTCATGGGCTGACCCGCCCTCCGAGAGCCCGCGCGTCGCGCTTGCCCGAGGAGTCCTGGCGCAGTTCCTTCGGCAGCGAGAACAGCAGGTCCTCCTCGGCCGTCTTGACCTCTTCGACGTCGCGATAGCCCGCGCCGGACAGGTCGGCGAGCACTTCCTGCACGAGCACCTCAGGAACGGATGCCCCGCTGGTGACCCCGACGGTCTGCACGCCATCCAGCCACTCCTGCTTGACCTCGTCCGCGTAGTCCACGCGGTACGCGGCCTTGGCGCCGTACTCGAGCGCGACCTCGACGAGCCGCACGCTGTTGGACGAGTTGGCCGAGCCGACGACGATCACCAGGTCGGCATCCTTCGCCACCTTCTTGATCGCCACCTGGCGGTTCTGGGTCGCGTAGCAGATGTCGTCCGAGGGCGGGTCCTGCAGCTGGGGGAAGCGGGCGCGCAGACGCCGCACAGTCTCCATCGTCTCGTCGACCGAGAGCGTCGTCTGCGACAGCCACACGACCTTCGACGGGTCGCGCACCTCCACGAGGTCGGCGTGATCGGGAGAGTTCACCACGGTCACGTGGTCGGGTGCCTCACCTGCGGTGCCTTCCACCTCTTCATGGCCCTCGTGGCCGATCAGCAGGATCTCGAAGTCGTCGCGGGCGAACCGTACGGCTTCGCGATGCACTTTCGTCACGAGCGGGCAGGTCGCGTCGATCGCCTGCAGACCACGATCGGATGCCGCATTCACGACCGCCGGCGATACGCCGTGCGCACTGAACACCACATGCGCGCCGGGCGGGACCTCGTCGACCTCGTCGACGAAGATCGCGCCGGCCGCTTCGAGCTCGGTGACCACGTGGATGTTGTGCACGATCTGCTTGCGCACATACACCGGCGCGCCGAAACGCTCGAGCGCCTTCTCCACCGCGATGACGGCGCGATCGACCCCCGCGCAGTAGCCGCGCGGAGCGGCGAGCAGCACCTTCTTGTGTCCGGTGACGGGGATATCCTGGAGGCGCTCGCGCCGCCGCGGAATGCGGGGAACGGGCATACGGACAGCCGAAGTGCTCACACCAGGAGTCTACGGGGGCGGTCTGTACGCGGGCCGTACGCCGCAGGCGCCCGCGCCCGCCCGCAGTCCGACACACCCCGAATCGAAAGGACCGGATGACGACGTTCCACGCCGACCCCGTTCCGGGTCAGCCGCCGCCTCCCGACTCCGTGCGGCCACGGGACTCGACGCCTCACGCTCCGACCTCCGTCGGACGTCTCAACGACACCATCCGAGGATTCATCGAGACATGGGGGTCGGTCTGGGTCGAGGGCGAGATCACATCTTGGAACGTCCGCACCGGCAACGTGTTCGGCCGCCTGAAGGACCTGTCCACCGACGCCACGATCTCGTTCCGCATCTGGTCGAGCACCCGTCAGCGCCTGCCGGCCGACCTCACCGTGGGCGATCACGTCGTCGCATCGGTCAAGGCCGACTACTTCGTCAAGAGCGGCGACTTCAGCTTTTCGGTGTCGTCCATGCGGCATGTCGGACTCGGCGATCAGCTCGAGAAGCTGGAGCGCCTGCGCGCCGCGCTGCGCGCCGAGGGCCTGTTCGATCCGGCGCGCAAGAAGCCGATCCCGTTCCTGCCCCAGGTGATCGGGCTGATCACCGGCCAGAAGTCCGACGCCGAGAAGGACGTCCGCCACAACGCCGAGCTGCGCTGGCCGCAGGTCCGGTTCCGCGCTGCCTACGCATCGGTGCAGGGCGACCGGTGCGTACCCGAAACCATCGGTGCCCTCAAGGCGCTCGATGCCGACCCCACCGTCGACGTGATCGTCATCGCCCGCGGCGGCGGCGACCCGCAGCACCTTCTCGGGTTCAGCGACGAGCGGCTGCTGCGCGCCGTGGCCGCGGCATCCACTCCGGTCGTCAGCGCGATCGGCCACGAGAACGACCATCCTCTGCTCGACGACGTAGCGGATCTGCGCGCGTCGACCCCCACCGACGCGGCCAAGCGCGTCGTCCCGGACGTCGTCGAGCAGCGCGCTGTGGTCGCCCAGCTGCGCTCTCGCCTGACGATGCGGCTCTCACAGCGGGTGAGCCACGACATCGCCCAGCTCGAGCAGCTGCGCTCGCGTCCGGTCCTTCGTGCACCCGAGTCGATGATCGACGCCCGCGCGCAGCAGCTGTGGCACCTCGTGGGCCGCGGGCGGGACGTGGTCGATCGCCGGCTTGAGTCGCAGTCGCGCCGTTCCGCCGAGCTGCGGGCTGCGCTGCGAACCCTGTCACCCGCCTCCACCCTTGCGCGCGGCTACGCCATCGCCCACCTGACCGACGGCGTGATCGTGCGCGATGCCGCGCAGGCCCCGGCGGGCTCCGCGGTACTCGTGACCGTGGGTCGCGGATCGTTCGCCGCGCGCTCCGACGGCGAGGTGCCGGAGAGTCCGCGCACGCCCGACGGGGACGGTCCGCCCGCCACAGTCTCCCCAGCCGAGCAGATCTAGGATGGAGGGATGAGCGCATCGAGCGAAGCCGTCGGCGACGTCGCAGGCCTCTCATTCGAGCAGGCACGCGACGAACTCGTCCGGGTCGTCGCTGAACTCGAGCAGGGTGCTCCCACGCTCGAGCATTCCCTGGCACTCTGGGAGCGCGGCGAGGCCCTCGCCGCCCGATGCGAGGAGTGGCTGCTGGGCGCGAAGCGTCGTCTGGAGGCGGCCAGGTCCGCCCCGGCAGCCGCGGACGAGAGCACGGAAGCATGACGGCCCGCTGATGGCACAGAGACCTCGAGTCGTCGCCGAGCTCGGCCGCCCTGAGACGCCCGACGAAGCCGCTGCCCGCAAGGCGGAATCATCGCGGGTGTACCGCGCGAGCCAGAACACCCGCAACCTCATCGCCGCCCTGCTCGTGACCCTGGCCGTCGTCGCGATCATCGTCCTCGCGGTGCCTCGCGGTGAGCTGCCGCCGGCCGAGCCGATCGACGTCGCCGCGGTTGCCGCGGAGATCGAGACCGCTGAGCGCCGCACCGTCGTCGTCCCCGACGTTCCGGACGAGTGGATCGTGAATCGTGCGTCGATCGAGGGCGACTCGACCGCGGCGTGGACCATCGTGTACGTCCCCGACGAGGAGGCGGGCTTCCTGCGCGTCGCCCAGGGCTTCGACGCCGACCCCGCTTGGACGACGCGTGTCCTCAGCGGCGCCTCCGTCGACGGCACCGTGACGATCGACGGGGTCGAGTGGGATCGCTATGACATCCCCGATCCCGCTCGAGCGGGGAACATCTCCGCCGCACTGAGCACGTCGGCCGGCGCCGACACCATCCTGGTCTACGGCTCGACGGACGACGAGACGCTGGAGCTGGCCGCGGCATCGCTCGCCGACCAGGTGCTCGAGCTCCGCGAGGGCACGCCGTGAACGCACCTACGCCGCTCAAGGCGTGGCAGGAGATGCAGCGCGGCAACGCGCGTTTCGTGTCCGGCGAGCCGCGGCATCCGCGTCAGGACGTCGAGCGCCGCGCCGAGCTCGCGCTCGGCCAGAAGCCGCGCGCCGCACTGTTCGGCTGCTCGGACTCGCGCCTGTCCGCCGAGATCATCTTCGACAAGGGACTCGGCGATCTCTTCGTCGTCCGCAACGCTGGTCAGGTGATCTCCGACTCCGTGGTGGGGAGCCTGGAGTACGCCGTCGCGGTGCTGGGTGTGCCCCTGATCGTCGTGCTCGGCCACGACGAGTGCGGGGCCGTGGGTGCCGCCATCCACAGCCTCGACATCGACGCGCCCGCCCTCCCACCACACATCTGGCGGCAGATCGCGCCGATCGTGCCCGCCGTGCGTCGCGTGCAGCGCGAGACCTCAGTCGACGGGAGCCCTCCCGATGAGATCGACGCCGACCTGGTCGGACGCGAGCATCTGCGCGATACGGTCGCCGATCTGCTTCACTCATCGGAGCTGATCAGTGACGCCGTCGCCGAGGGACGCTTGGCGATCGTCGGCGCGAATTACCGGCTCGCCGAAGGCACCGCGGTGCCCGACATCATCCTCGGCGTCGCGACCGACGACGCCTGAGCACACATCCCGATCTGTGGAGGGGAACGAAGACGTGACCGACATCGAGTACCGCATCGAGCACGACACCATGGGCGAGGTGCGCGTGCCCAGGGATGCGCTCTATGCCGCGCAGACGCAGCGCGCCGTGGAGAACTTCCCGATCTCCGGCGACGCACTCGACCCGGCCCAGATCGTCGCCCTCGCCCGCATCAAGAAGGCCGCCGCCCTCGCCAACAAGCAACTCGGCACGCTCGATTCCATCATCGCCGACGCGATCGCCCGGGCGGCGGACCGCATCATCGCGGGCGAGCACGCCGACCAGTTCCCGATCGACGTGTACCAGACCGGCAGCGGCACGTCGTCGAACATGAACATGAACGAGGTGCTGGCGACACTCGCGTCGCGCGACCTCGGATCGCTGGTGCACCCCAACGACCACGTGAACGCGTCGCAGTCCTCGAACGACGTCTTTCCGACATCCGTCCACCTGGCGGTGACACAGGAGCTCATCGACGACCTCATCCCGGCTCTGGACCATCTCGCCGTGGCGCTGGAAGCGAAGGCCGAGGCGTGGAAGGACGTCGTGAAGTCCGGACGCACGCACCTCATGGACGCGACGCCGGTCACACTCGGCCAGGAGTTCGGCGGGTATGCACGCCAGATGCGGCTCGGTATCGAGCGGGTGCAGGCGGTCCTGCCCCGCGTCGCCGAAGTCCCCCTGGGCGGCACCGCCGTCGGCACCGGCATCAACACTCCCCTCGGATTTCCGCAGAAGGTGCTCGAGATCATCGTCCAGGACACCGAGCTGCCGATCACCGAGGCCAAGGACCACTTCGAGGCGCAGGCCAACCGCGACGGACTGGTGGAGGCCTCCGGCGCGCTGCGCACGATCGCGGTGTCGCTCACCAAGATCAACAACGACATCCGGTGGATGGGCTCCGGCCCGAACACGGGGCTGGGCGAACTGCACATCCCCGACCTGCAGCCGGGCTCGTCGATCATGCCCGGAAAGGTCAACCCCGTCGTGCCGGAGGCGACCCTCATGGTGTGCGCGCGGGTGATCGGCAACGACGCCACCGTAGCGTGGGCCGGCGCGTCGGGCTCGTTCGAACTCAACGTCGCGATTCCGGTGATGGGCACCGCGCTGCTGGAGTCCATCCGGTTGCTGGCGAACACCATGCGCATCCTGGCAGACAAGACCATCGACGGTCTCGAGGCGAACATCGAGCGGACGGCCGCATACGCCGGCATGTCGCCGTCGATCGTGACGCCCCTGAACAAGATCATCGGCTACGAGGCGGCCGCCAAGATCGCGAAGCACTCCGTGGCCAAGGGCATCACCGTCCGCGAAGCCGTGCTCGACCTGGGCTATGTCGATCGTGGCGAGATCACCACCGAACAGCTGGACGAGAAGCTCGACCTGCTGTCGATGACCCATCCGGGCTGATCCGGAGGCCTCCCCATGTCCCTCCGCCGCGATAGACGGGACGTGACTCAGAAGTCCCGCCCCATCTCGGCGCGCGCCCGCATCATGGGGGCGATCCTGGCGGTGGCGTGCATCGGCCTCGCGATCGTGGGCAGCGTGACCTTTCTGGCGCAGCGCGAGCGAGTGCTCTCCGAGGTGGACGACCGCCTCCGAACGCAGGTGGACCGTCTGCACGCCGTGGCGGGAGCCGACGCGGATGCTGCGGACGGCGGAACCTCCGGTGCGGCGACCGCCAGCGAGGACGTCGACATCGACGATTTCGCCACCGTCAGCGAGTTCCTCCAGGCAGCCGTCGCTCGTCTCGTCCCGGCGCGAAATGAGGGGTCCGTGGCCATCTTGGACGGGAAGGCACGCTACCGCCCCGGGACACTGTCGGGTTTCGACATCTCCCAGAACGAGCAGCTGATCGATCGCGCCGTCGAGGAGACCGAACGCACGGGCGAGACGATGATGGGCACGGCCGTGACCGATCAGGGGTCTCTCCGGTACATCGCGATACCCGTCTCGATGACCGAGGATTCGCAGACCGGCATCTACGTGCGCGCAGCCGATCTCGAGGCGGAGCTCGCCCCGGTCACCGCCGCCATCACGACATACTCGATCGCGGCCGTCGCTGTGCTGGTCGCGATCGGCGTCGTCTGCTGGTTCGTCGCCGGCCGCCTCCTGTCGCCGATCCGCGACCTTCGCAATGCCGCCGACGCGGTCACACTGGGAGACCTGTCCCCGCGCCTGTCCCCACAGGGAAACGACGACATCTCCGACCTGACTCGCACAGTCAATTCGATGCTGGACCGGCTGGAGGGCTCGGTCGACGTGCAGCGACAGCTGCTGGACGATGTGCGCCACGAGCTGAAGACGCCGATCACGATCGTTCGAGGTCACCTCGAGATGATGGACCCGCGCGATGCTGCCGACGTCGCAGCCACCAGGGAGATCGGGATTGCGGAGCTGGACCGCCTGAACCGCCTCGTGGACGACATCGACTTGCTCGCGACGGTGGAGGGCGACGGATTCACGATGGCCCAGGTCGATCTGCGCGCGCTCACCTCTCGGTTCGGCGAGCTCGTCTCGGTCATCCCCGGGCATGTGTGGGCCGTGGACGAGACCGCGGACGGACGCATCCTCGGCGATCAGGACCGTCTCCTGCAGGCGTGGCTGCAGCTGGCGGACAACGCGGCGAAATACACCCCTGAGGGCTCCGCCATCCACCTCGGAAGCCGGCTGGACGACTCCGGCGCACAGCTGTGGCTGAGCGACCACGGCCCGGGCATCCCGCCCGCCGCGCGGCACCGGATCTTCCGTCGCTTCGACCGCGCCCACGGCAAGCGGTCGGTGGGCGGGTCCGGGCTCGGGCTGGCGATCGTGGACGCGATCGCGAAAGGGCATGGCGGCCACTGCGCGGTCACCGACACACCCGGCGGCGGAGCCACCTTCACGATCCATCTTCCCCTTCCGACGACCGAGCTGCCGGCACCGGTGCGCGCCGGCGATGTCGTGCTGCAGCGCGAGGCCGCGGGATGAGCAAGATCCTCCTCATCGAAGACGAGCCGCGCATCGCCGAGTTCGTCAGCCGTGGCCTCGAATCGGCGGGCTACTCGACCGTCATCGTCGATGACGGCGCCGAGGGTCTCGACCGGGCGCTCGAGGACGACATCGACCTCGTGCTGCTGGATGTCGGCCTTCCGACGATGGACGGCTTCGAAGTGCTGCGGCAGCTGCGCGCGCAGGGGTCCGGCGTCCCGGTCATCATGCTGACGGCGCGGTCGAGCACCCGCGACACCGTCGAAGGACTGGATGCCGGGGCGAACGACTACGTCTCGAAGCCGTTCACTTTCGAGGAGCTGCTCGCGCGCGTGCGCTCGCGCCTGCGCGAGAGCACGACGACCGCCGGCGTCGCAGTGTCGCACGGCGAGGTGATGCTCGACATCCTCGGTCGGCGGGCTACGGTCGACGGTCGCGAGGTCGAGCTGTCCGCCCGCGAGTTCGCGTTGGCCGAGCAGTTCCTGCGCAGTCCCGGACGCGTGCTCAGTCGCGAGCAGCTGTTGAGCAGCGTATGGGGGCTGGATTTCGACCCCGGTTCGAACGTGGTGGACGTGTACGTGCGCTATCTCCGCGGCAAGCTCGGCGCGCACCACATCGTCACCGTGCGCGGCGCCGGGTATCGCTGGGAGTGAACGAGCGGCGGCGCGAGGCCCACGGCTGCATGCCTGGGCGACAGCGCTCGTGCGCCCGGCGCTTGTCCGCACCGGCGCAAGAAGAAGCCCCCGGTGTTGGGGGACACCGGGGGCTGCGAGAGGCCGGGCTGGGGGTTGCCGGCCATGGCAATCGCGTCAGCCTGGGGGAACGCGCGATTGCTCTCTCTTCGACCCGAGCGACGACCCAGATAGGTCGCGTCCGGACGCTGCACCCGCCAATGCGGGAGATTGTGATCCGGTCCGAGCCGAAGGGCTCGAATCCGGAAGAGTGAGGCCGCCGGGCAGATCGCCGCGTTCGGCGAGCCTGACCTGCAGCTTGGCGATCCAGGCGTCGACGCGTGCCGAGTCCCAACCCCGTTCCACGGCCCAGGCGCGGACCCCGTCCCACGTGCCGGTGGCGAGCGCCTCGGCCAGGAGCTGCTCCTCCGTCGCGGCGGACGGATCGTCTGCCGGACTGGAGCTCGGCGGCGCGGTGACGTCGTAAGGCTCAGGCGCCGGCACCGTTTCGGGCTCGACCGGTGCGGGCGCCTGAGCGGCAGGAGGGATCGCCGACGCGCTGGGTGCGGGAATGCTCGGAACGGGTGCGGACGGGAGGACGACCGGACGGGAACCGGTCGGCGCGCCGGTGACATCGGCCAGCGCGGCGTTGCTCGTCATGGCCACTACGCAGACGACGGCAACGCTGGCTGCGACGGTGGCCATGCCACCGATTGCAAGACGCGTCCGACTTTCCACGAATGTCCTCTCGATACGCGCGCGTATGCGCACCTCTTCCATGGTGTCAGACCTCCATGAGCAGAAGAGGAGATGCGCATGAGACTCTTCTCATGCTGAAGGGCCGGGATGCGGCATCCCGGCCCTTCTTCGCGTCCTGAGGTCTGTGATCAGCCGATCTCGCCGGCCTCGAGCAGGTCGGTGACGAGTGCTGCGATGGCCGAACGCTCCGAACGCACGAGCGTGACGTGTCCGAACAGATCGTGGCCCTTGAGCGTCTCGATGACCGACGCGACGCCGTCGTGACGGCCCACCCGCAGGTTGTCGCGCTGACCCACATCGTGAGTGAGCACGACGCGGGAGTTCTGCCCGATCCGGCTCAGCACCGTGAGGAGGACGTTGCGCTCGAGCGACTGCGCTTCGTCGACGATCACGAAAGCATCGTGCAGCGACCGCCCGCGGATGTGGGTGAGCGGCAGCACCTCGAGGAGGCCTCGTTCGATGACCTCTTCGACGACGTTGCCCGAGACCACCGAGCCGAGCGTGTCGAACACGGCCTGACCCCACGGGTTCATCTTCTCGCCCTGATCGCCGGGAAGGTATCCGAGCTCCTGCCCGCCCACGGCGAACAGTGGGCGGAAGACGATGATCTTGCGCTGCTGCTGCCTCTCGAGTACAGACTCGAGCCCAGCGCACAGCGCCAGCGCCGACTTGCCGGTGCCGGCGCGACCGCCCAGCGAAACGATGCCGACCTCGGGGTCGAGCAGCAGGTCGATCGCGATGCGCTGCTCGGCGGAGCGCCCGTGCAGCCCGAAGACCTCCCGGTCGCCTCGCACCAGCCGGTAGTCGCCGTCGCCGGTGACACGGCCGAGGGCCGAGCCGCGCTCGGAGTGGATGATGAGGCCCGTGTTCACCGGCAGCCCGAGTACGTCTTCTCCGGTGCCGATCTCGGTCTCGTAGAGGTCGCTGATGTCATCGCCCGAGACGTCGATCGTGGCGATCCCGGTCCAGCCGGAGTCGACCGCCTGCTCGGCCAGGTACTCCTCTGCGGTGATGCCGAGCGATGCCGCCTTCACGCGCATCGGGAGGTCCTTGGACACGATCGTGACGTCCTGGCCGTCCTGGGCGAGATGCATCGCCACGGCGAGGATCCGACTGTCGTTGTCGCCCAGCCGCATGCCGGACGGAAGCACTCCCGCGTCGGTGTTGTTCAGCTCCACCCGGAGGGTGCCGTCGTCGCCGACCGGAACGGGGAAGTCGAGCCTGCCGTGCTCGACGCGCAGCTCGTCGAGGTGCCGCAGTGCCTGGCGGGCGAAGTAGCCGATCTCGGGGTCGTGGCGTTTGCCTTCGAGCTCGGTGATCACCACGACGGGGATCACGACACTGTGCTCGGCGAAGCGGAAGAACGCTCGCGGATCGCTCAGCAGCACGGATGTGTCAAGGACGTAGGTGCGAAGGTCCTGGTCCTGCTCGACGATCTCCGCGGCATCCTGACGGTGCTGCTTCTGTGGTGCTCGTGTGATCACAACCCACTCCCGACCCGGGTGTCATCACCCGGCAGTCACGAGTCGACCAGTGGTCACGAGTCGCGATCCATAAGGCCGACCCGACCGGACACCGTGCCCGATGACATGACGCTACGACTGGCAAACGACACTCGTGTTACCGACACGCTGGCGGATGTTACGCGCTGGTGAATTCCTGAGGAATGGGCGTTCTCACCACACGCGAGCAGAGGAGAACGCGGCCAGCGCGTCGCCGAAGAGGCGCAGCGTGTCGGCGCCGGTTCCGACGTGCGGCGCGACCCGGATGAGGCCCGAGCGGACGGTGACGGTGATCCCGTGGTTGGCCAGCGACGCGGCCAGCGGACCGGCGTCCTGCGGCGCGGGGGCGAGTGTGACGATCCCCGCGCGGCGCTCCGGCTCGCGCGGGGTGAGGACGGGCACCTCGTAGCGGTCGGCGAAGAAGATCACGTCACGCGAGCGCTCCGAGAGCTCGGCGTCGATGCGCTCGACGCCGACGTCGCGCACATCTCGCAGCGCGCTCGCGAGGCGGGCTACCGCCAGACTGTCCGGACGACTGACCGAGAACGCCTGAGCGGATGCCGCGGGCAGGGGCACCAGGTCGACCGGCAGGTCGCCGTCGATGCCCGCCCAGCCCGACAGGACGGGGGCGACGCGCTCGAGGGCACGCTCGCCGAACCACGCGAATCCGGTGCCGCGGCCGGCACGCAGCCACTTGTAGCCGTTGCCGCAGACGACGTCGGCTGCGGCATAGTCGGCGGAGACCGCTCCGAACCCCTGCATCGCATCGACGATCAGCAGGCGGTCGCCGATGACCTCCCGCAGTGCCGTGAGATCCGCTCGGTAGCCCGTACGGAAATCGACCAGGCTGACGGCGAGCGCGCGGGTGTCGTCCGTGAGTGCTTCGCGCACGACCTCGGGCGTGACGAAGCCGTTCGTCGGCTCGATCCACTGCAGGTCGATCGAGCCGAGTGCGTCCGCTGCGCGCGTCGCCGTCACGGTCAGGCTCGGAAACTCCGACCTCGACAGCATGAGTCCGCCGGCGAGGCCGTAGATGGCCTGCATCAGGCCGTACGTCGTGGAAGGCTGCAGGACGATCTGCCCGGCATCCGCATCGAGCAGTTCGGCGAGGATCTCGCGAGCCTCGCCGACGTGCTCGCCGACGAGGTCGATGCCGGTTCGCCGCCCTGACCCGAGCAGCTCGGCGTCGGCGTGCACTTCGCTGCGCACTGCCGGGGACAGCGGGCCGAAGGCGGCCCAGTCCAGATATCCCGCTTCGCCGTCGAACGATGCGATGAATTCGTCCAGGTCGGTCACCGCTCAATTCTGGCACGATGCCGTGCCGTGGGCGCCGGTGATCAGCTGCCGTATCGCCGATCGCGGCTCGAATAGTCGCGGATCGCGCGGAGGAAGTCGACCTCGCGCAGGTCCGGTCCGAGCGCTTCGACGAAGTAGAACTCGCTGTGCGCGGACTGCCAGAGCAGGAAGTCGCTCAGCCGCTGCTCCCCCGACGTGCGGATCACCAGGTCGGGGTCGGGCTGGCCACCGGTGTACAGGTGCTCCCCGATCTGCTCCGGCGTGAGGCTCGCAGCGAGCTCTTCGAGCGACCCGCCCTCCTCGTCGTGCTTCGCGATGATGCTGCGTACGGCGTCCACGATCTCGCCGCGTCCTCCGTACCCCACGGCCAGGTTGACGTGCAGTCCGGTGTGATCCTTCGTGCGCTCCTCGACGTCCGCGAGCACCCGTGCGAGGTCGGGTGGCAGCCGGTGCGCTCGGCCCACATGCTGCACCCGCCAGTCGCGCTCGCGCGACAGCTCGTCGGCGAGCTCGGCGATGATCTCGATGAGATCCGCAAGCTCCTGCGAGTCCCGCTTGCGCAGATTGTCGTTGGAGAGCAGGTAAAGCGAGACCACCTGAACGCCGACGTCGTCACACCAGCCGAGGAACTCGCGCATCTTGGCGGCGCCTGCGCGGTGGCCGTGGGCGGCCGAGTCATACCCGAGCTGGCGTGCCCAGCGGCGGTTGCCGTCGATCATCATGGCGACGTGGCGCGGGACCGCGGCGGTCGCGAGCTGGCGGCGCAGCCGATTGATGTACAGCCGGTAGAGAGGGCCTCTCCCCTCGCTCGACGCACTCACATGCCTACGCTACCGTCGGTCCGCGACCCGAGTGCCGCCCCGGCATACGGCGACGCGTAGGCTCAGGGCGTGGCCCGCAGCACGAGTTCCGACCCCACCGAAGACGAGGGCGCGGAGATGCCCCAGCTGCCACTCCTCGAGGTCGCCGAGCTCGACGCGAAGATCGACATCCGTCCCAGCTGGCGCGGCTGGATCCACGCCGCGACGTTCCCGATCGCGATGGCCGCAGGCATCGTCCTGATCGTGCTGGCCCAGGGCGCACCGGCGAAATGGGCGTGCGCGGTGTTCATGGCGACCTCCCTGCTGCTGTTCGGCAACTCGGCGCTGTACCACCGCTTCGACTGGGGCCCCAGAACACGGGCCGTGCTGAAGCGGGTCGACCACGCCAACATCCTGCTGCTGATCGCCGGGACCTATACGCCGATCGCCGTGCTCGCCCTTCCGACCGACAAGGCGATCATCCTGCTGTCGCTCGTCTGGGGCGGCGCGATCCTCGGCATCCTGTTCCGCGTGTTCTGGATCGATGCTCCGCGCTGGCTGTACGTCGCCCTGTATCTCGTGCTCGGCTGGGCAGCCGTGATGTACATGGTCGATCTGTTCCAGGCCAACGCCACAATGATGATCCTGGTGATCGCGGGCGGGCTGCTCTACACCGGCGGTGCGGTCGTGTATGCGCTGAAGAGGCCCAACCCGTGGCCCGGGCACTTCGGGTTCCACGAGATCTTCCACGTGTGCACGGTCTTGGCGTTCCTCTGCCACTGGACCGCGTGCCTGCTCATCGCTGTGAACCCGGCCTACCACGCCTGATCCGGTCGAGTGCGCGGTCGCTTCAGTCGGAGCGGATTCGGATGCCGGCGCTCAGCGCTTCGGCGCGTTCGGCGTCGCCTCGTCGTCCGGCGACCCGTCCTCCGGCCCGCCGGCGTCGATGTCCTGGTCGTCGACCTCTGTTGCCCGGATCGCCGCCCCGGCCTGCTGCTCGGCATCCAGTTCTTCGTTGATGTCCGCGCGGACCCGACCGCGGCGGATGCGGCGCATCATGTCCCACACCAGACCCACGACGGCGAATGCGAGCAGGGCGATGACGACGAAGCCCCACGGGCCGGGCGAGACCAGTGCGGGGTCGACGGTGGGCTCCGCAGTGGGGGTCGCGGCGGCGGCGTACGCGAGGGCGCTGAGCGCATCGTGCATGGTGTCCTCGTTCCGCGCGGGAGCGCATAGCCTGGGTACTCCAGCCTAATCTCCAGGCGGTGCACGCACTTTCGACGGGGCCCGATGACCACGCAGGACATGCTCGACGAGCGCTACGGTCGCACGAGTTCGCCCGCGCGGCGCTGGACGATCGGAATCTTCTCCGTGATCGCGGCGATCCTCGTCGGCCTGTTCGCGTGGATGACGATTTCGAGCACGCTCGACGATGTCGGCGTCGACACCACGGGATTCACCGTGCAGGACCAGCGGACGGTCGAATTGGCCTTCCAGATCACGGCGCCGACCGGACGCACCGTTGCCTGCGCACTCGAGGCGCAGGACGAGGACCACGGTGTCGTCGGCTGGAAGATCGTTGAATACTCGGAGTCAGACCTGCGCACGCGCGCCTTCCGCGAGCTGATTCCGACCACGGCGGAGGCCACGACAGGTTTGGTCAACGCCTGCTGGGTGACGTAGTCTGACCTGACACAGTCGACAGACGCCCTGGCCGGAGCCGGGGCGTTTTGACATACCAGCCACCGCCGACCGAAGGAGGCAGACGTGGCAGAAGATGCCCCGGTGACGTTCCTCACCCAGGACGCATATGACAGGCTCGCCGCCGAACTCGAGCGACTCTCGACGACCGGCCGCGAGGAGATCGCCAAGCGTATCGAGTCCGCGCGCGAAGAAGGCGACCTCAAGGAGAACGGCGGCTACCACGCAGCCAAGGACGAGCAGGGCAAGCAGGAGGCGCGCATCCGCACCCTCCAGCACCTCCTGAAGACCGCCACGGTCAGCGAGGCACCGCAGAGCAGCGGCGTCGTCGAACCGGGAACCGTCGTGACGGCGATCGTCGCCGGCGGCGAAGAGGTCTTCCTGCTCGGCAACCGCGAGATCGCGGTCGACTCCGAACTCGACGTCTACAGCGAGGCCTCGCCGCTCGGCGCGGCGATCCTCGGTCTGAAAGAGGGCGAGAAGACGGCGTACACGGCACCCAACGGGCGTGAGATCGCCGTCGAGGTCGTGAAGGTCGAGACCTACTCCGGTCAGTGAGCGGGCGCTGAGTCCCCGCGGGTCTCAGTCCGGCACGACGGTCGGCGCGAACTCCGCCTCGCGCAGCACCTCGATGACGTGAGCGCGGTGCTCTTCGCCGCGCGTCTCGACGCTCAGCTGCAGGATCACCTCACTGATCTGCAGACCGTGGCCGTGGCGCGTGTGCATCACCTCGGTGACGTTGGCGCCGGCACGGGCGAGCAGCTCCGATACGCGCGCGAGCTGGCCGGGTCGATCCGGCAGCGGGATGCGCAGGGTCATGTAACGACCGGATGCCGCGAGACCGTGGGATACGACGCGCTGAAGCAGCAGCGGGTCGATGTTGCCCCCCGACAGCACCGAGACCGTCGGACCCGACGGCGCCACCTTTCCGGCCAGGATGGCCGCGACGCCGACCGCTCCGGCGGGCTCGACGACCTGTTTGGCGCGCTCCAGCAGCATGAGCAGCGCACGGGCGATGTCGTCGTCCGACACCGTCACCACTTCGTCGACGAGTTCGGAGATGATCTCGAACGGGATGTCGCCGGGACGCGCGACGGCGATTCCGTCGGCGATGGTCGGAAGCGTCAGCACCTCGATCGGGTGACCCGCGGCCAGCGACGACGGGTAAGCCGCCGAGTTCTCCGCCTGCACGCCCACGACCCGCACCGTGCGCCCGACGGCCGCGGCACGCGCTTTGACGGCCGCCGCGACGCCGGCGATCAGTCCGCCGCCGCCGATGCCGAGCAGCACGGTATCCATGTCGGGCACGGCATCGAACAGCTCGAGCCCGAGCGTGCCCTGGCCGATGATGATGTCTCGATGATCGAACGGGTGGATCAGGACCGCCCCGGTGCGCTCGGCGAACTCAGCGGCAAGACGCAGCGGAGTCTCCACCGTCGCACCCTCGAGGACGACCTCTGCACCATAGCCGCGAGTTGCGAGGAGCTTCGGCACGGGCACGCCCAGCGGCATGAAGATCGTCGCCGAGATGCCCAGCGCCTGGGCGGCCAGCGCCACGCCCTGCGCATGATTGCCGGCGGATGCCGCCACCACGCCGCGCCGACGCTCCTCGGCGGTCAGCCGCGACAGGCGGTAGGTCGCACCGCGGATCTTGAACGATCCCGTCCGCTGGAGGTTCTCCAGCTTCAGGTGCACCGGGACGCCGAGCAGGTCCGACAGGTGCTGCGACTGGTCGACCGGCGTGCGGGTGATGACGCCGTCGAGCAGGGCGGCGGCGTCCTCGAACTCCGCCAGGGTGGGAATGCTCACGCGCGCACCCTCCTCGGGCGGGGAACGGTCGTCCAGATGTAGTCGTTCGCCGGTCGCCGGCTGCCGCCCTCCCAGGCCCGATCGCCGATGTACACGGCGACCACGTTCACGAAGGCTGCCAGCGGCACGGCGAACAGAGCACCGGGGATTCCGGCGATCATCGCGCCGCCGGCCACGACGAGCACCACGGCGAGGGGGTGGACCTTGACGGCTGACCCCATCAGCAGCGGCTGGAGAACGTGGCCCTCGATCTGCTGCACGCCCAGGACGACCACCAGCATCCACAGCGCGATCCACGGGCCGTTGTAAACGAGCGCGAGGAACACGGCCAGCGCGCCCGTGAAGACCGCTCCGACGATCGGCACGAACGCCCCGAGGAACACCAGGACCGCGACCGGGATGGCCAGAGGAACCCCGAGAAGGAATGCGCCGAGGCCGATGCCGATCGCATCGATCGTCGCGACGAGCAGTTGCGTGCGCGCATAGCTGACGACCATGACCCAGCCCGCGCGCGCGGCGCCGTCCACTGCGGGCCGGGCCTTCATCGGGAACAGTCGCGTCGTCCACCGCCAGATGCCTCCGCCGTCGGCCAGCAGGCACAGGAGGATGAACAGGGAAAGCAGGGCGCCGACGGCGACGTGACCCAGCGTGCTGCCCAGCGCCAGAGCGCCCGACCAGAGCATCGAGGCCTGCTCCTGGACGAGGTTGAGCCCCTGCGCCAGCAGATCGTCGATCTGGGCCTCGGTCAGATGCAGAGGTCCGTCGATCAGGTACTGCCGGAACTGCTCGACCGCCTCGACGGTGCTCGCCTGAACCGACCGCCACTGCCGGGCCACCTGCCAGATCACGAGCCATAGCAGTCCGGCGACGATCGCCAGGGCTCCGATCAGCGAGATGGTGATGGCCGCCCAGCGCGGCACGCGGTGCCGCAGCATCCAGGTGAAGACGGGCCACAGCAGTGCGGTGATGAGGATGGAGACCAGAAGCGGGATGACGAGGAGCTTGAGCTGGATGACCAGCCAGATCGCGACGCCGATCGCGGCAGCGACGACCAGGAAGCGCCACGAGTAGGCGGTCGCGACTCGAAGACCGCGCGGGACCGTGCCGGAGAACTCCGAGGTCACCACCCGGCTGCGGTCGCGCAGAGCGTCGAAGAGCGAGCCGCGGGGCTTGTCTTCAGGGTCGCTCATCAGGCCAGTCTAGAGTCGAGATCTTCACCGCGATCTCAACGCAATCCGTTGTCGGGCCCCGCGGCTAGGCTTGCCGCCGTGAAGGAGTCCCTGAGCCTCGACGAAGCACGGCGGATCGCTCTCGCGGCGCAGGGATTCGCGCAGTCGAGGCCCGCCCTGGCCGGGACGCGGCAGCTCAACTCGGCGATGCGGCGAATGGGCACACTGCAGATCGACTCCGTCAACGTCTTCGCGCGATCCCATTACATGCCGCTGTTCTCCCGCCTGGGCCCCTACGACACCGCCGCTCTCGACAGACTGGTGTTCGCCGGCCGCCCCGCGTACGTCGAGTACTGGGCGCACGTCGCGTCGTTCATCCCCGCGAACGACTGGGGCCTGTTCCGCTTCCGGATGCATGAGATGCGGGCGAAGTACGGCACCGAGCCCGACGGCTGGTTCCAGACGCACCGAGAGATCGTCGACTGGGTGCGTGCCGAACTCTCCGACCGCGGTCCCCTCCGACCGGCCCAGATCGAGCACGACGCGAAGCAGGCGGCCCGCGGGCCGTGGTGGGACTGGGACGTCGTCAAGCACGCGCTCGAATACCTGTGGCTCTTCGGAGAGGTCGCGATCGCGGGCCGGCGCGGTTTCGAGCGACGCTACGGGCTCGCCGAGCACGTTCTGCCGGTCGACGCGCTCGGTGCTCCGGTACCGCGCGACGCGGCGATCCGCGAACTCGTCGCGCGCTCGGCGAAGGCGAACGGCGTGGGGACGGCATCCGATCTGGCCGACTATTGGCGCCTCAAAGACCGGCGGGCGGTTCTCGCCGCGATCGAGGATCTGCAGGACTCGGGCGAGCTTCGTCCTGTCACGGTGGACGGCTGGACGTCGGGGGGTCGCGCGGCCAAGGCCTGGGTCCATCGCGACGCCGTGCTCCCGCGCCGGGTCGACGCGGCGGCGATCCTGACCCCGTTCGACCCGGTGGTGTGGTTCCGCGAGCGGGCGGAGCGGCTGTTCGGCTTCGAGTACCGGATCGAGATCTACACGCCCGCACCCCGGCGGCGGTTCGGGTACTACTCCCTGCCGGTCCTGATCGGCGACGACATCGTCGGGCGTGTCGATCTGAAAGCCGACCGCGCCACCTCGACTCTGCTCGTGCAGTCGGCGTGGTGGGAGCACGGGCGACCCGCGGATGCCGCGTCACGACTGGCCGACGAGCTTCGGGCCGCCGCACGCTGGCAGGGGCTCGAGTCGATCTCGGTCTCGCGCTGGGGCGATGCCACCGACGACCTGTCGGGCGCGCTCCCCGAGGCACTCCGGCACGACAGGACGCAGGCCGAGGCGGTCGCGCCGGGCCTGGACGAACCCGCGATCGAAGAACCGGCGGGCATTAGCGTAGACGCGTGAAGCGCGCAGCGATCGTCGGCATCGCCGCCGGCGCGGCTGCCGCGCTGATCATCGGCGGCGGTCTCAGCTGGTGGCTCCTGAACCCGGCTTCGAGCGCCGAGGACGCAGCCCAGGGCTATCTGAATGCGCTCGCGGCCGGCGACTTCGAAGCGATCGACGCGATGCGCGGGACACGTCTGGATGCCGAGACGGAGCGGATACTCGCCGAAGCGTTCCGGGGGGCGGAGTCCTTCGTCGCCGATCCGCGCATCGAGGAGATCCGACCGGCGCGGGGCACGACCAGTGTGCGCGCATCGGCGGACATCGCCGGCGCCCGGCGCGACATCATGTTCGTGCTGGGAGAAGACGGGGCCCGTTGGACGCTGGTCGGCGACTATCTTGCATCGCTGGAGGCGTCGACGGTTCTTTCAGGCACTGGAGAGCCCATCGGCGATTCGGTCTGGGTGGGTGGAGCGCTCGCGCCGACGGGAACCCCCCTCGCGCTGCTGCCGGCCGAGTACGGGCTGGAGACGGCGCCTCGTGGACTGCTCACCGGCACGACCTCGGTGGCTGTGAGCAACGACGAACCTTCCGCTGTCGCCATCGAGGCGTCGATCGGTCCCGAAGCGACCGTGATCGCACAGGAGCAGCTGGACGCGTACGCCGAGGCCTGCGCACAGCCCGCCGAGGTCGTCCCAGCGGACTGCGGACTGCGCGTGCCGTGGGCGGCCGACCTCGCGACATTGACCTCCGTGGCGTTTCGCATCGACCAGAGCCCCGCCCTCACGCTCTCCCCCGACCTGCGCACGTTCGCGGCGACGGGCGGCGCGATCGTCGCGACGGCGACCGGCACGACCCGGGCGGGCGGCGCCGGGAGTTTCACTTACCGCGCGGACGACTGGGCGCTGCGCGGCTCGGTGTGGTTCACCGGAGATTCGATGCTGCTCGCGGTGGGCTGAGCGGCCGCGAGCGAGGCCGCTCGCTCACGACCCGGTGATGCCGGAGACCTCCAGTCCGAGCCACGCCGCGAGGTCGCGGATCTCGTCGTGTACCGCATCAGCAACCCGCGGCTGGAAGGGCTCGTCCTCGTGGATCGCGGCGACCCGCAGCAGTCCGGCCTTGCGGTCCGCCGCGGCATCCAGCTTTCCGATCAGCCGATCGCCGTACAGGATGGGCAGTGCGAAGTAGCCCCAGCGCCGCTGAGCCGCGGGCTTGTACATCTCGACGATGTATTCGTAGCCGAACAGGTCATGCGCTCGGGCGCGGTCGAAGACGAGGCGGTCGAAGGGCGACAGGAGCGCGGCGCGCGGCTCGAAACGCTCGGCCGGCTCGAGCAGGGTCGGGTCGATCCGCCAGGCGCCATCGGTTCCGTCCACCGTCGCCTCCTCTCCGATCGCGCCGACGTCGATCGGCTCGATGGGCTGATCTGCGGCTCGAGGCCGGGCGATCCCCAGATAGCCGAGCCGACGCTCGGCGCGCCCGCGCGCTGCGTCGTCGCCGTGGAGCGAGGCGATGTCGCGTGGGTACACCCGCTCGGCGACATCCCACACTCGCTCCTTGCCATTGCGTGCCGATACCGCGACCTCGCCGCGCATCGCGAGGAACTGGAGCATCTGGCTGACGTTGCGGTTGTTCGTCCATCCCGTCGATGCCCACGGCACCTGGCTCGTGTCGGGGATCCCACTCGTGCGCAAGGGTCCCTCGGCGCGCAGCCGCGCGAGTACGTCCCGGCGGAACCGGTCGTTCGCCGTGAGCCATTCGCGGTGCCGGACCCACGGCGGCCAGGCGCGCATCAGCGGACGATAGAGGGGCAGATCGGCCATGGGACGGTAGAAGCCCGCCCACTCGAAGATCGCGCGGTCCTTTTCCACGGCGCGGGTGAGATCAGCCGGCTGGTACGGCCACCCGATCCTGCTCCACAGGATGTGGTCGGCGCTGGGTGCGACCGCCGCCGTCGGATCGATGTTCACGATGGCCAGCGCGTCGACCGCCTCGACGATGCCTGCGGGGCGCCGGCGGGTCAGGACCTGGGCTCGGACAGCGATTCGCCGGGCATCCTTGCGGGTCAGCCGATGGACCATGGTGCGAAGGCTACCGGCGACGCCGGACGTCGGCCGCTGCAGATGTCACCCGCTAGAACGCGCCGCCCATGGTCTTCAACCGCTCGATGCGATCCGGGATCGACGGGTGCGTGGCGAACATGCGAGCCAGACCGTTCGACCGCAGCGGGTCGGCGATCCACAGGTGAGCCATCGAGGTGTTGGCCTTCTGGAGCGGACGCCCGTATTCGCCGAGCTTGCCAAGCGCCGACGCGAGCCCGTCGGGGTCGCGCGTGGTCATCGCACTCGTGGCGTCGGCGAGGTACTCGCGCTGGCGCGAGATCGCCGCCTGCACCGCACCTGCGAGCAGCGGGGCGATGAGTGCGGCGACGACCCCGAAGATCAGGAAGATCAGCTGGGCGGGGCCGCTGCCGCCGCGCCGGGCGCCGCCGAAGAATGCGAACCGCAGGAACAGATCGGCGAGGATGCCGACGGCGACGACGAGTCCGAAGACGACGAGCGAGACGCGGATGTCATAGTTGCGGATGTGCCCGAGCTCATGGCCGAGGACACCATCGAGCTCGCGGTCGGTCATGACCTCGAACAGGCCGGTCGTCACGGTGATCGACGCCTCGTCGGGCTTGCGGCCTGTGGCGAACGCGTTCGGCGCGGGATCATCCACGACGTAGAGCTTCGGCATGGGCGTGCCGGTCGCAATGCACAGATTCTCGACCAGACGGTAGAACCGCGGGGCGTCTGCGCGGCCCACCTCGACGGCTCCCGCCATCGCGATCGCCTCGCGATCCGCGAAGAAGTATTGGAACGTCGCATACCCCGCAGCGAATACGAGGATGAACGCGGTGATCCACCAGTTGTTGCCCGCGAGCCAACCCGCGAGCAGCCCGATCGCACCGAGGAACAGCACGAACACGATGAGGATGAACCACGTGTTGCGCTTGTTGCGCGCGATGGCGCGATACACGGGCTAGGTCAGAACTGGACTCTGGGCGGCTCGGAGATCGCGGCGCCGTCCACGACCTCGAAGAACTCCCGCTCGGTGAAGCCGAGGTTGCGCGCGAACAGATTGTTCGGGAAGACCTTGATCTTCGTGTTCAGCTCTCGCACGCCGCCGTTGTAGAAGCGGCGGGACGCCTGGATCTTGTCCTCGGTGTCGACGATGGACTGCTGCAGTTGAAGGAAGTTCTGACTCGCCTGAAGCTGCGGATAGGCCTCGGCGACCGCGAAGAGCGACTTGAGCGCTTGCTGCATATGCCCTTCCGCCACCCCCGCCTCGGCGGGCCCGGCCGCGGTCAACGTCTCGGCCCTCGCCCTCGTGACGTTCTCGAACACGGCCTTCTCATGCGCCGCATATCCCTTGACCGCCTCGATGAGATTCGGCAGCAGGTCAGCTCGCCTCTTGAGCTGAACGGTGATGTCGCTCCACGCCTCGTCGACGCGCACGTTGAGCGCGACCAGCGAGTTGTACGTCGCCCACAGATAGATGCCGACGATGACGACGAGCGCCACGACGATGAGTACCGGGATCAGCCATTCCCACATCACGCGTGACTCCGTTCGAGGTTTGAGTTCATACTAACCGCGGGCACGTCCGCCGATGAGAGCCTTCTCCCGACTCCCAGCCCTTACTCACCGAGCACGCGGTCGAGGTATCGATTCCGGAACATGCGGTCCGGGTCGAGGCGGTCGCGCAGCGCGATGAAGGCGTCGAACCGGGGATACCGGAGGCGCAGGTCGGCGGCATCCAGGAAATGGATCTTGCCCCAGTGCGGGCGCCCGTCGAAGCCGAGCATGATCTGCTCGACCGCCTCGAAGTACTCGGTGGGGTCCTCGCGCCAGTATCGGTGCACGGCGATGTATCCCGACGCCCGGCCATGGGCGGTGGACAGCCACAGATCGTCCTGCGCGGCGAACCGCACTTCGAGCGGGAACGCGATGCGCCACCCCCGCTCGGCGATGAGGTTGCGGACGGCATCGAACGCAGGCCGTACATTCTCGGCGGGAAGCGCGTACTCCATCTCGCGGAACCGGACCGATCGTCCGGTCGCGAATATGCGATTGGAGGCATCTGTCAGTGCGCGAGGTCCCCAGAGCCTCACCGAGAGGCGGTTGATCGCCGGCGCCGTCGCCGGCACGGCCCACGCCACGCTGCATCCGACCTGGTGGGCGGCGCTGCCGATCACCACGTCGTCTACCCACCGGCGCACCGGCCGCGGCGGGGTCCGTACGGCACTCTCCGGCAGGCGCGTGTTCGTCTTGGTGAACGCCCCGTCGGTGTGCGGGAACCAATAGAACTCGAAATGATCCGAGGACTCCACCCGGGTCTCGAGCGAGGCGAGGACCGCCGCGAGGTCCTCCGGGCCGTCCTCGGCCCGCAGCACGAACGCCGGCACGCACTGCAGCGTGACCTCGACGAGGATGCCGAGCGCTCCGAGCCCGAGCGCGACGGCCGGAAGCATCTCGGCGTTCTGGCTCTCGTCGACCACGAGGAGTTCGCCGTCCGCGGTGACCAGCGTCGCGCCCGTCACCTGGGTCGCGATGCCGCCGAAGCCTGCACCGGTCCCGTGGGTCCCGGTCGAGATGGCACCGGAGATCGATTGGCGGTCGATGTCGCCGAGATTCGGCATCGCCAGACCGTAGGGGGCGAGCAGCTTCGGGATCCGGTGAAGACGGGTTCCGGCGCGCAGCGTGACCCGGCAGCGCTCGCGATCGGCCGATACCAGCCCGGCGAGGTCGGTGAGATCCAGGAGCACCCCGGGAGCGACCGCGATCCCCGAGAAGCTGTGGCCGGCTCCCACCGCCTTGACCTGCATGCCCCGCGCGGCCGCGGCTCGCACAGCGCGCTGCACCGCGGCCGTCGAGTCCGGCGCCTCTATGCGCTGCGGACGCACTCGTGCTGTCCGGCCCCAGTTCTGCCACGTGCCGCCGGGACGGGTCACAGGAACGTCTTCCCTTCGCCGCGATAGGTGGGGGCCTCGCCCACCAGCCGGTCGCCGTCGACCAGGTGGTACCGATCGACGCGCTCGGCGAGTTCGCCGCTCTTGGCGTGCCGGAACCAGACCCGATCGCCGACCTTCAGCGACCGCGCCGATTCGCCCTGCACCGGCGTCTGCACCTCGCCGGCGCCCTCGCGCGAAAGGGTCTTCAACCCGACGGGCCAGACAGGCAGCGGCTGCCGCGAGGCGACCGGTGGCCCTGACGCGATCCATCCACCGCCCAGCACCGTCGCGACCTCGGGAAGCGGCTTGCGGACGACTTCGAGCGCGAATGCCGCGGCGGGCGCCGGCGAGAAAGCCCGGTAGCCGTCGAAGAGATGTCCGGCGAACAGTCCGCTCCCGGCCGTGAGCTCTGTCACGGCGAGGTCGGATGCTGTCAGCTCGAGCGACCCCGTCCCCCCGCCGTTGACGAACTCGAGCGGAGCGATGTCGTGCAGCTCGCCGACGATCGCGGCACGCCTGTCGAGCAGCTCCTGGGCCGACCGGCGCTGCATCCAGCGGATGACCCTGTCGCCGGAGCCCGCGGCATCCGCCTGACCGGCGATCTGCGCCTCGTACATCAGAAGCCCGACCAGGCGGAATCCGGGGCGGGCGGCGATGGCTCGAGCCAGGCTCGCGACCTCGCCGGGCTCGTGCACCGGAGAGCGGCGGACGCCGATGTGGCCGAGACCGGGTGCGCGCCATGAGGCGTCCGCGTCGATCGCGACCCGGATCGTCGCACGCCGAGCCGGCGGGGCGATGGCGTCGACGACGTCCAGCTGGGCGAGGTCGTCCACCATGAGCGTCACGCGCGCCGAGGCGCGCTCGTCGATCGCGAGGGCGGCGAGCGCGGCTCGGTCCACGGTCGGGTAGCCCACGACGACATCCTCGTGCGTATCGGCGAGCCACAGCGCCTCGGGAAGCGTGAACGCCAGGATCCCCGCGTACCCGGGCAGCGCCAGCGTCGCGTCGATGACCTCGCGCACGCGGACGGACTTGCTCGCGATCCGGATCGGCACTCCCGCCGACCGCACGAGCATGTCCAGCGCGTTGTAGCGCAGCGCGGGAATGCTCAGCGCTGCGACCGGTCCCGAGACCCCGGCCAGGGCTTCGTCCATGGCGGTCCAGTAGCCGGCGGGCTCGGTCCACGGAGTCGCCGAGCCCTCACCGGCGAGAAGGTCGATCGTCATCGCGGCGGGCTCGCCGGGGGGTGGACACACATGCCGAACAGCCTACGACGCAGGCGGCGCGGGCCGACGCCGTGCCCCCGGTGGGATTCGAACCCACACTGCGGCGATTTTAAGTCGCCTGCCTCTGCCGGTTGGGCTACGGGGGCGCACGCGAAGAACGCACGCCTCCACGGTACCGGTCAGCCTCGGGCGGAGACCTTCTGCGGCATCTCGGACGCGATCGCGACCTTCGCCGGAGCCGCTTCGACGGGCTGCGGCGGACGCGGACGCGCGGCGAACTCCTCGAAGACGTAGCGCGGATCCTGAACCGCCTGGAGGTTCACGAGGTCGCGCCCGAGCCAGAGGTTGTTCCACCAGCCCCACACGACGCGGAACTTGCGCTCCCACGAGGGCATGGCCAGGCCGTGGTATCCGCGGTGGGCGACCCACGCGACGAAACCCTTCAGGGCGATGTTGCCGGACTGGAAGACGCCGTTGTACAGGCCGAGCCCCGCGACGGCGCCGAGGTTCTTGTGGTAGTACTCGTGCGGCAGCTCACCGCGCAGCACCGCAACCAGATTCTTCGCGAGGAGCTTGGCCTGGCGGACGGCGTGCTGGGCGTTCGGCACGCAGTAGCCGCCGACGCCGCCACCGGACAGATCGGGAACGGCGGACACGTCGCCGGCCGCCCACGCACCCTCGACGATCTCGTCCTCCGAGCCGACGCGCAGGTCCGCGCGCGTGCGGATGCGGCCGCGCTCCTCAACCGGCAGGTCACCGCCGCGGACGACGGTCGGGTTGGCCATCACACCGGCGGTCCAGATGATCAGATCGCTCGGAATCACCTCGCCCGTCGACAGCTCCACGTTGCCGCCGACGGCACCGGTCACCTGCGTGTCGAGGTGCACGTACGCCGCCCGCTTGGCAAGATCCTTGAGCACCCACTCGCTCGTCTTGAGCGAAACCTCGGGCATGATGCGGCTCATCGCCTCGATCAGGTGGAAATGCGTGTCATCGAACGTGATCTCGGGGTAACGGCCGACCAGCGCCGACGCGAATGAACGCAACTCGGCGAAGACCTCGATGCCCGCGAAGCCGCCGCCGATCACGACGACCGTCAGCAGGCGGTCGCGCTCGGGACCGGGAGGGAGCGTCGACGCCTTGTCGAAGTTGGACATCAGGCGGTCGCGGATGGCGACGGCCTCTTCGATGGTCTTCAGTCCGATCGCGTTGTCGGCGATGCCGGGGATCGGGAACGTGCGCGACACGGCACCGGCGGTGACCACGATCTGGTCGTACTCCAGCTCGTAGGGGTCGCCCGCGATCGGTGTGATCGTGGCGACCTTGCTCGCGTGGTTGATGCCGGTGACCTTGGCCGCGACCACCTTGGTGCGCTTGAGGTGGCGTCGCAGCGCGACGACGGAGTGACGCGCCTCGATCGATCCGGCAGCGACCTCGGGGAGGAACGGCTGGTAGGTCATGTAGGAGAGGGGGTCGACGATCGTGACCTCGGCCTCCCGCTTGCGAAGGTGCTTCTCGAGCTTCCAGGCCGTGTAGAAGCCCGCGTAGCCGCCACCGACGATGAGAATCTTGGGCACGGTGTTGGTCACGGTGGGGAAAACTCCTGGGGTGTCAGCGGCTCGGCGTCCTGGACGCCAATCGGATTCGTCGGACAGCTGCGATGACGCCGAGCGCCACCAGTATAGCGGTGGCGGATGCACCCATCAGCGGGAGCGTGCCGTAGAGCAGCGTCTCGACGGACGGCAGCAGCGGTGAGGCGATCCGGGTCGCCGCGTCCGCCGGAGGCAGCGGTGCGACCTCCACGGGGTCGGTGGTGGGTGCCGGCTCGGGGTCCGTCTGCGCCCTTCGGTACAGGCGGATCCAGTCCTCGAGGCTCCCCATCGGGTTCGCCGATACGGACGGGACGCTTGCCGATACCGCAGCCGCGGCATCCACCAGACCGTACCCGTACAGCAGATCGGGCTCGTCCGGATCCGGAGCCCCCGTCGCCGACGGCCACGGCCGCGCCGTCCGGATGATGCGGTTGATCACGTTCGCGGCGTCCAGATCGGGATGCGCGGCACGGACGAGGGCGGCGATGCCCGCGACGATCGGGGCGGCACCGCTCGTGCCGTTCCAGAGCACGAGCCTGCCGTCTGCCGAGACTCCCACCAGGTCTTCACTCGGCGCTGAGACGCCGATGGTGATCCCCTGCGTCGACGCCTCGAGGCTCGCCCTCCCCTCCGGGTCCACCCCGGCAACGGTCAGGACGCCCGGGATCGTCGCAGGAGCGCCGACACGTGACGTGCCCGCGCCTCGGTTGCCGGCGGCGACCACGATCACGACATCGTTCTCGAACGCATAGAGGAAGGCGGAGTCCCAGCTCTCGTCCCAATCCGGGCTGTTGGTGGTCAGCGACAGGTTGATCACATCGGCACCGTTGTCGACCGACCAGCGGATGGCCTCCGCGATCTGCTCGCTGAACGGCACTTTGGTGGATGAGCCGAAGCCCACCGACACCGCGAGCAGTTCGGCTTCAGGCGCGACGCCGATCATGCCGGTGCCGGGACCGGTGCCGCGCGCCGCGGCGAGTGAGGCGACCCAGCTGCCGTGGTTGGCGTCGACCGCGCCGACCGGCGTACGCCCGTCGGACGAACCGACGCCGGAGACGTCTGTGCCGCCGACGACGGCGCCTTCGAACTCGACCGGACCGCGTCCGACTCCGGTGTCGATGATCGCGATCCGCACGCCTGCGCCACGCGTCGTGGTCCAGGCGGACTCGATCCCGTACTCGTCCAGCCAGTACTCCGCCGCCCGGACCGGATCGGCGTTGGCCGGGGCGGGCACGGCCGGCGCGGCCGCCGCGCCCGTGAGGAGCACCGCCGCGAGCACCGCCGCCGCTGCCGCGAGGGCGCGGCGGCTCATCCGGCCGCTCCGGGTTCGGCGCACACGCAGCGCTCCGGTGACCACGAAGAGAGCGCGAGCGCGCGGTCGCCGATCGGATTGACCCCGGGGCCGGCCGCGAGCGAGTGCGCGGCCAGCGCGTGCAGGCACTTGACGCGGGTCGGCATCCCTCCGGCCGAGATGCCGTCGATCTCGTCGACGTCGCCGTACCCGGCACGGTCGCGCAGGTAGGCCTCGTGTGCACGCTGATACGCCGCGGCGAGATCCGGGTCGGCGGCGAGCTCGTCGCTCAGCATCCGCATGACCTGTCCCGCCTCGAGTCCCGACATCGCCGCCGTCGCGCCGGGGTGCGTGAGGTAGTAGAACGTGGGGAACGGCGTCCCGTCCGCGAGCCTCGGAGCCGTGGAGACCACCGTCGGATTGCCGCAGACGCAGCGTGCCGAGATGCCGACGACGTCGCGGGCCGGACGGCCGAGCTGCGAGCGCAGCACGACCAGATCGGCCTCGCTGACAGGCGGGAACGGCGGTGTGGTCACGCCGCCAGGGTACCGCCAGGCGGCTGTGCCGAGGCTGGACCGGCGCGTCGCGTCCGTCGCGCTAAGGAGCCTCGGACGGTGACCCGGACGGCGCGGTGTCGGGCACGCCGATCACCGGGGCCTTGACCGTCTGGGCCATGCCGGCCACCGTGACCGAGCGGACGAACTGGGCCATCCAGTCGGTGCGCGTCTGCTCGACCTGGTCGCTGACCGGCGCCTGCTCCTGCGGCACGAGCGCGGGCGGCAGGTCGTTGTCGACGAGGTAGACGACCTCGCCGGGCCGGACGTAGTAGAGCCGCTCGCGGGCCTGCGTCGTGATGTACGCCGGATCCGTCCATCGGTCGCGCTGCGCTTCCAGGTCGGCCACGTCGTCCCGACTCACCTCCACCGACGCCTGGAGGGCTGCGATCTGCTGACGTTGATCGACGTACGTGCCGATCGTCGGCACCAGGACGAACGCCGCGAGCACGACGAGTCCGAGCATGATGACCATGAAGCCCGACAGACGGATGCCGCCCAGCCAGCCGCGCACGTCGACGGGTCGCCGCGGCGGACGGCGCGCCGGACGCTCGCGCGGCGGGCGGGCGAGCTCCTGAGGAGTGTGAGAAGGGGGAGCCGTCGTGTCTTCCACGGCTCCCCCTCCCCCGCGTCTGCGGTCCGCTATCCCTCGTATCGGGAGAACGCCGAGCGGCCGGCGAACTCCGCCGCATCGCCCAGCTCTTCTTCGATGCGCAAAAGCTGATTGTATTTCGCGACCCGCTCGCTCCGGGCGGGCGCGCCGCTCTTGATCTGACCCGAGTTCACCGCGACGGCCAGGTCGGCGATCGTGGTGTCCTCCGTCTCGCCCGAGCGGTGCGAGAACATCGTGGTGTAACCGGCACGATGAGCCATGTCGACGGCATCCAGGGTCTCGGACAGCGTGCCGATCTGGTTCACCTTCACGAGCAGTGAGTTTCCGACGCCGCGCTTGATGCCGTCCGCGAGGCGGGTCGGGTTCGTGACGAACAGGTCGTCGCCGACGAGCTGGATCTTCGAGCCGAGCTTTTCGGTGAGGTGCTTCCAGGCATCCCAGTCGTCCTCGGCGAGGGCGTCCTCGATGGTGACGATCGGGTACGCGTCCGCCAGTTCCACGTAGTAGTCGGTGAGCGCTTCGGCCGTCCAGTCCTTGCCTTCGAAGACGTACGAGCCGTCCTTGAAGAACTCGGTGGCCGCGACGTCCATGCCGAGTGCGATCTCGGCGCCGGGGGTGAAGCCGGCCTTCTCGATGGCCGTGATGAGGAAGTCGAGGCCCTCGCGATTGCTGCGCAGATCGGGGGCGAAGCCGCCCTCGTCGCCCAGGCCTGTCGCGTACCCGGCCTGCAGAAGCTCTGCCTTCAGGACGTGGTAGGTCTCGGTCCCCCAGCGCAGGGCCTCGGCGAACGTCGACGCACCGATCGGCGCGAGGAAGAACTCCTGCATGTCGATGCCGTTGTCGGCATGCGATCCGCCGTTGATGACGTTGAACAGCGGCACGGGCAGGATGTGCGCGTTCGGACCGCCGAGGTAGCGGAACAGCGGCAGGTCGGCCGAGTCGGCGGCGGCCTTGGCGACGGCCAGGCTCACGCCGAGGATCGCGTTCGCGCCGACGCGTCCCTTGTTGTCCGTTCCGTCGACCTCGATCAGGATCTCGTCGATGATGCGCTGCTCGCTCGCATCGACGCCTTCGATCGCCGGGCCCAGCTCATCGATGACGGCGGCGACGGCCTTCAGGACGCCCTTGCCCCGGTGACGGGTCTTGTCGCCGTCACGCAGCTCGTACGCCTCGAAGGCCCCGGTGGACGCGCCGGAGGGGACGGCCGCCCGCTGGACGATCCCGTCGTCGAGGAGGACCTCCACTTCGACGGTCGGGTTTCCGCGCGAATCCAAGATCTCGCGCGCGTTGACAGCCTCGATTAGTGCCACAGGGGACTCCTTGTGTGGTGGAGGGTGGGTCGGGAGCGTCTTCGGTCCGCCCGTCAGTCTATCGACGCGGATGCCCCCGCCACAGGAGACGGCGCCCGGGCATCGCGGGAGCGGCGCTCACAGGACGATCGCGATCGCCACGCCGTCCCAGCCCTTGAGGTCCAGCGTCTGCAGCGCGGTCGCGTCGAACCGCGGATCGCGCCCGAGCAGCTCGAGGCCGCGCTGTGTGCCGATCACCTGCGGGTTCATCGTCGCGGGATTGGCCACCTCGCCGCCGCGCCCGATGTTGTCGACGACGACGACCGTGCCGGGATGCCCGAGCCGCGCGGCCCAATCCAGGTAGATCGTGTTCGATTCCTTGTCGGCGTCGATGAACACGAGATCGAACGGCTCCTCATTCTCGAGGGTCGGCAGAACGTGCTCGCCGCGGCCGATGCGGATGTCGACCTTGCGACTGACCCCCGCACGCTCGAGGTTCGCCCGGGCGACCGCGGCGATGCGCGGCTCGGCTTCAATCGTCACGACGATCCCGTCGTCCGGGATGCCGCGAGCCATCCAGATCGTCGAGTAGGCGCCCAGCGTGCCGATCTCGAGCACTCGCCGCGCTCCCGAGATGCGCGCCAGCAGGTGCAGCAGCTTGCCCGACACCGGTGCCACCTCGATCGGCGGCAGCCCGGCGGCGTACTGCTCGGCGACCGCGGTCTCGAGCGCATCGTCATGTCCGACGAGCGTCTTGGTGAGGTACGCGTCGACGCGTCGCCAGGTGTCGGGAGTGGGTGCGTCCATGACCCCAGCCAATCCCGCCCGAACCGGCGCGTCAACCACCGCGCGACCCGCCGAAGATCGCCGAGACTGCACTGGGGCGTCGAGACTGCGGGGTTCACCCGCAGTCTCGACCTGCGGATGAAGTCTCGCGGGTATCGGCGCGGGCGCTAGGTGAGGGGCTTGAGTTCGAGCGCGTCGACCGTCGACCCGGCCGAGACCGTTGCGAAGGACGTATACCCATCGGATGCCGCCCGCTCGAGCAGCGCCTTGAGGTTCTTGGGTCGCTGCTCCAGGCGTACCCGCGCGCCGTCGCCGGTCAGCGCGGCCTTGAGAGCGAGCAGCTCGCCCAGCGGAACGTCGCGGTCGTGGACCAGGACGACCGCGCGCTCGTCGCCGTCCGCGGAGTCGGCGATCAGGTCGACGAGCCGCTCGAATCCGAGCGAGAACCCGACCGCCGGCACCTCCTGTCCCAGGAAGCGTCCGATCATCCCGTCGTAGCGGCCACCGCCGCCGAGCGAGTAGTCCACGCTCGGGTGGGCGAGCTCGAAGATCGTCCCCGTGTAGTAGCCCATGCCGCGCACGAGGAACGGGTCGAACACGAGTGGCAGTCCGCCCGGCTCCATCGAAGCCGGGCGGCTCGCTGCGACGGCCTCGCCGATGCCGACGAGGTGCGCGACGACGTCGTCGGGGGCGCCCTCCGGGAGAGCCTTGCGGATCTGGCGCTCGCCGAACGGGTGATGCTCCAGCGTCTGCGGGCGCACCAGGAAGGCCCCGAAGCGGTCGACGGCGGCGGGCGTCGCCCCGCGGTCGCGCAGCTCCGCGACCACCCCGGCGGGCCCCACCTTGTCGAGCTTGTCGATCGTGATCAGCACGCCGGGCCGCTCGTCCGCGCCGAATCCGAAGCTCTCCAGCATCCAGTCCAGAGCGCGGCGATCGTTGATCCGCACGCTGCTTCCGTCGAGGCCGAGTGCGTCCACAGCGTCGAGCGTCGCCACGATGAGCTCGGCTTCGGCGCGGGGCGAGGCATCCCCCACGATGTCGATGTCGCACTGCATGAACTGGCGGTAGCGGCCCTTCTGCGGGCGCTCGGCGCGCCACACGGGCGCGATCTGGACGGCACGGAAGACGGCCGGCAGTTCGGCGCGGTGGCTCGCGTAGAAGCGGGCCAGGGGCACGGTCAGGTCGTAGCGCAGCCCCAGATCGGCGAGCTCGGCCGGGTCGTCCGCGGCGGCACGGATGGCGTCGGCGTCGAGGCCGCGCTTGAGCACGTTGTACGCGAGCTTCTCGTTGTCGCCACCGATGCCGGCGTGCAGTCGTGCGTAGTCCTCCATCACGGGCGTCTCGATCTCGTCGAAGCCGTGCGCGCGGTAGCGCCGGCGGATGACGGCGAGGACCCGCTCGCGGCGGGCCTTCTCAGCAGGGAGGAAATCGCGCATGCCGCGCGGCGGGTTCACGGATGCCACGGACTCATTGTTCCAGGTGCGCCCCGCCGGCTCGCGTCGTCCGAGGGCGACGTCAGGAGATGCGCCCGAATCAGGACGATCAGTCGCCGATCTATCCTGATCCGGCCGCATCTCCTGATCCGGCCGCGGACTCGGCGGAACGGATGTCGGCCGCGAGAGCGCGCAGGCGCTCGCGGAGCGCCCGCTCGGCATCCCATCCGCGCGCACGGGCGGTCGCGACGAGGGCCAGGAGGGCGGCGCCGAGCTCGGATTCCGACTGAGGAACGGGCGTTTCGTCTCGCCCTGGGGGCTCACTCAACGACCAGGCATCTTCGTCATCGGTCGTTGAGCGGGCGAAGCGAGACGAGACGTCCACGCCGGCCAGGGCCGCCTTGCCCACCACCTTCTGCGCAAGGGCGAGCGTCGGCATCCGCTCGGAGACCCCGTCGAGCACGCTCGTGCGCGTGCGCTTCTCGTGCGCCTTGGCCGCGTTCCACAAGACGAGCACCTGCTCGGGCGTCTCGGCGACCTCCCCGGCGAACACGTGCGGATGCCGGCGCACCATCTTGTCGGTCAGGCCCCGGGCGACGTCGTCGACGTCGAAGGGATCGTCCGGGTCTCGTGAGGCGATCTCGGCGTGGAACAGCACCTGCCACAGCAGGTCGCCGAGCTCTTCGCGCAGCTCGGCGCGCGTGCCCGACTCCACCGCGTCGATGAGCTCGGCGCTCTCCTCGACGAGGTAGGGCACGAGCGCGCGGTGGTCGATGCGCTGCGTCCACACGCACCGGTCGCGCACCGCGTGCATCGTCTCGGCGGCCGCCCGCAGCGGATCGCCACCGGCATCCCGCGGGTCGGGAGCGCTGGAGGTGGGGTCGGGATCGGTCACGCGCGAACCTCCGCTGCGGTTGCGACGGCGAGCCGCCGATGGTGTCGTGCCCGCCACGATACGAGCGCCCCGGCCAGCACGAGTGCGATCAGCGACCCGGCGAGCACGCCGAGGATGGCCTGATCACGCACGAAGGGTGCGTCGTCGAACGCGAGGTCGGCGAGGAGGAGCGAGACGGTGAAGCCGATGCCGCCGAGAGCACCCGCGGCCAGCAGGTCGCCGAGCGCAAGCCGCTGGTCGCCCCCGCCGGCACCGAAGCGCTGGGCAATCCATCCCGCCCCGGCGATGCCGATCACCTTGCCGATCGGCAGGGCGAGCAGGATCCCCCAGAAGGCCGGTGACAGATCGGATGCCGCCACCTGCGGGATCGGCACGAGAGCCGCCACGAACGCGAACACCGGCAGGATGATCGCATTCACCCATGGCTCGATGGCGTGGCGCACGACCAGCGCCGGGCTCTGAGCCATCGCCAGCCCCAGCAGCACGCCGGCGATCGTCGCATGCACGCCGGAGGCGAGCACCAGCACCCAGGTCGTGACGGCGAGGAGCACGAGCACCACCGCGATGAGGCCCCGCGCGCGCGTGTCGAGCATCCGGCTCAGGATCGCGAATGCCACGACCGCCAGCAGCGCGAGCGCCAGCATCCCGAGATTCACGTCGGAGGCGAACAGCACGGCGATGAACACGATGCCGACGATGTCGTCGAGGATCGCGAGTGCGAGCAGGAACACCCGGACGGAGGCGGGCAGGCCGCGCCCGAAGACGGCGAGAACGCCCAGGGCGAAGGCGATGTCGGTGGCCGTCGGCACCGGCCACCCCGCCTCGACGCCGCTGCCGGCGGTGACGGCGAGGTAGACCGCGATCGGCACGACGACACCGCCCGCCGCGGCGATCGCCGGCTGGATCGCGCGCCGGAAGCTGCGCAGCTCCCCGCGGGTCAGCTCGAACTGGAGCTCCACCGAGACGGAGAAGAAGAAGATCGCCAGCAGCCCGTCCGACACCCAGTGCGCGAGGGACAGATCCACGGCGGTGCCCGCGATGCCGAGATGCGTGAACGAGAACTCGAGAACGGCTTCGCCGATCGGCGAGTTGGCGACCGCGAGACCCGCGATCGCGGCGACCAGCAGCAGGATCGCCGGGAATCGGGCCGAGCGCAGCAGCGACATATCCCTCCATCAGTTGTCCGGATGCTCGCATCCGCTCGCGTCGTCGGCCGCACCGCTCAGGCGGCTCAGAAGGCCTGATCCACGCCCGGGAAAACACCGTGCTCCATGCTAACGACGAGGGCCTGCGGCATCCGTGAAACACGTGACATCCGCGAAACACCACGGCATTAGCGTTGAGCGCATGCGCGAGCTTACCCACACCGAAACGATCGACCTCGTCGGGCGATTCGAGGCGGGGCAGGAGATCCCGGAGCGGATGCGCGCCGACGTGCGCATGCTCGGAGCGCTCCTGGGCCGCGTTCTGCGCGAGAGCGGCTCACCCGGGCTGTACGAGGACGTCGAGCGGCTCCGTGTCGCGACGATTCACGCGTATACCGACGAGTCGCCGGAGGCGTTCGCCAAGGCCGCCGACATCGCCGACGCGTTCACGGTCGAACGCGCCGACGAGGTGGCTCGCGCGTTCACCTGCTACTTCCATCTCGTGAACCTCGCCGAGGAGCATCAGCGCGTCCGGATCCTGCGCGAGCGCGACGGGCGGCCCGATCGCGAAGACGCGACCGACTCGGTCGCCGCCGCCTTCGTGCGCCTCGCCGCGGAGGTCGGCGACGACACGGCGCTCGCCCGCCTGCAGAGCCTCCGCTTCCACCCCGTCTTCACCGCCCACCCGACCGAGGCGCGGCGCCGAGCCATCTCGACGAGCATCCGGCGTCTGGCCGCGTTCCTCGAGGAGCACGACGCATCGCTGCGCAACGGTGCGGACCAGCGCCGCGCGGAGCGGCGAATGCTCGAGGAGATCGACACCCTCTGGCGCACGGCTCCGCTGCGGCCGGAGAAGCCCTCCCCGACCGACGAGGTGCGGGCGGTGATGGCGGTCTTCGACGAGACCCTGTACACCACCATCCCGCACGTCTACCGCCGCGTCGACGACGCGCTGCAGGGCCCAGCCGCAGGCGGGCGGGCGCCGGTCGTGCGACCGTTCGTGCGGGTGGGCTCGTGGGTCGGGGGCGATCGGGACGGCAACCCGTTCGTCACGGCATCCGTCACCCGCAAGGCGGCGGCCATCGCGAGCGAGCACGTCCTGCTGGGCCTCGAGCGCACCGCGAACCGCATCGGGCGCGGTCTGACGCTCGATGCCTCGACCACCCCGCCGAGCCCCGCACTGCTGGCGCTGTGGCAGCGTCTCAAGGCCGCCGACGAAGACGCCGCGACCGAGGTCGCGAAGCGCTCGCCCAACGAGCCGCACCGGCGGATCCTGCTGCTTCTCGCCCGTCGGATCGCCGCGACCCGAGCGCGAAATGCCGACCTGGCGTATCGCGACCCCGAGCAGCTGCTCGCCGATCTGCGGATCGTGCAGGACTCGCTCGTCCGAGCGGGCGCGCCGCGGCAGGCGTACGGGCATCTCCAGCAGCTGCTGTGGCAGGTCGAGACGTTCGGCTTCCACCTGACCGAGCTCGAGGTGCGCCAGCACTCGGCCGTGCACGCGAAGGTGCTGGCGGAACTGGACTCGGGCGCGCCGCGCACCGAGCTCACCGAGGAGGTCCTCGACGTCTTCCGCGCGGTCGCGTTCCTCCAGGAGCGCTACGGCCCGCGCGCCGCCGGCCGCTACATCGTCTCGTTCACACAGTCGGCCGAAGACCTCGCGAACGTGCACCGTCTGGCCCGCTACGCAGGGGGCCCTGGCGCCGCCGCGCCGGTGCTCGATGTCATCCCGCTGTTCGAGACGTTCGCCGACCTGCAGGCTGCCCCCCGCATCCTCGCGGAGATCGTCGAGCATCCCGAGTTCTCGGCCCGACTCGACGCGACCGGGCGGCGTCTGGAGGTGATGCTCGGCTACTCGGATTCGTCGAAGGACGTCGGACCGGTCGCCGCGAACCTCGCGCTGTACGAGGCGCAGGCCGCGATCGCCGCGTGGGCTCAGCAGAACCGCATCGAGTTGACGCTGTTCCACGGGCGCGGCGGTGCGCTCGGACGCGGCGGCGGGCCGGCGAACTCCGCGATCCTCGCGCAACCGCCGCACTCGGTCGACGGGCGCTTCAAGCTCACCGAGCAGGGCGAGGTGATCTTCGCCCGTTACGGCGATCCAGCGATCGCGATGCGGCACATCGACCAGGTCGCCGCGGCCGTGCTGATGGCTTCGGCACCGTCCATCGAAGAGCGCAACAGCGACGCGGCGGCGCGGTACGGGGCGGTCGCCGCGACGATGGACGCGTCATCCCGAGAGCGGTTCTTCGAGCTTGTGAAAGCGCCAGGATTCGCTCCGTGGTTCGCGCAGGTGACGCCCATGGAGGAGGTCGGACTGCTCGCGCTCGGCTCTCGTCCCGCACGTCGGGGGCTCTCGGTGGAGTCGCTCGAAGACCTCCGGGCGATCCCGTGGGTGTTCGCGTGGACGCAGGCGCGCATCAACCTCGCCGGGTGGTTCGGGCTCGGCACCGCGCTGGACGCGGTCGGTGACGAGGATCTGCTGCGCCGCGCATACCAGGAGTGGCCGCTGTTTCACACCATGGTCGACAACGTCGCGATGAGCCTTGCGAAGGCCGACCCGCGCATCGCTCGGCGGTATCTCGACCTGGGCGACCGCGAGGATCTCGCCGAGATCGTCATGGACGAGATGGCGCTGACACGTCTGTGGGTGCTGCGGGTCACCGCCGGTGCGGACGTGCTCGACAACAAGCCGGTGCTCCAGCGCGCGGTCAAGATGCGCAGCCCGTACGTCGACGCGCTGTCGCTGCTGCAGCTGCGTGCGCTGCGCGCTCTGCGCGACGATGCGGCGGCCGGCCGTCCCACCGATCCCGAACAGCAGCGACTCCTGCTGCTCTCGGTGAGCGGTGTCGCCGCCGGACTTCAGAACACCGGCTGACGCGCGTCGCTGCGTCCGTCGGAGCGGGACGCGGGTACCTTGGGCGCCATGACGAGGACATGGGATGACAGCGCCGTGGCCCTCAGGTCGGCAGAGATCTGTCCGGTCTGCGAGTCGGTCGACGTGAGCGACATCGAACAGGACTGGTTCGTGCTCGAGCTCGACCGCGGTGACGAGGTGCGCCGGGATGCCGGCGACGTCGAGGTCGAGTTCGCCTGCCGCGCGTGCGGCTCGCACTGGCACTGAGCGCCACCCCACCGGGACGGCCTGGCGCCGCTGAAGAGCCGGCGGCGCACGGCGCGCCTGGTCGACGATCAGTCGAGCTGGACGTCGCGCTCGTGCCGCGCGAGACTGCGGCCGTACCTCTCGGTGAGCTGGACCATCAGGTCGGGCGTCTCGCGGTCGATGCCGAAGACGTAGCCGGGGAAGTCCAGTTCCTTCTGCGCCGCCCAGATCTCCTCGTGACGCTCGGGCGGAAGGATCTGCACCGGATCTCCTACGGCGACCCAGCCGATCGGAACCACGCTCTGCGGCGGCAGCACCGAGCGCAGGTGGACGACGGCGTTGATGCGCACCTCGCTGCGTTCGCCGATGCGAGCGCCGTTGAAGATCCGCGTCCCGGTCGCGAGGAACACCTCGTCGCCGATGGTGGCTCCCGAGACGCTGGCCATCGGACCGACCAGCGTGTGGTCGCCGATGTGGACGGGGTTGGTCGAACTGGCGCGGATGAGGGCGTTCTCCATCACGATGACGTTCTCCCCGAGGGTGATCGGCCCTCCCTCGGCCGTGATCACGGCGCCGTGCAGGATCTGGCAGTCGGCGCCGATCTCGACGTCCCCGCTGATCACCGCCGTCGGCGAGACGACCGCGCCGGGATGGATGCGGGGCTTCGCCCCGAGGTGCTCGAATCTCATTCGCTTCCTCTTCCTCGGGCTAGCGCACCTTGCGGGGCTGCTTCATGCCCAGCATGTAGGGCATACCCTGGCCCACGGCAGCGAAGGTGTTGCCCAGTCGTGCACCCCACGACGGCTTGCCCGGCGGCGGGAGCAGGCCGTCGAGGTCGGCGACGTCGACGAAGTACGCGCGAACCTCTCCGATGCCCTCCAGTTCGGGCGTGATCTCATGCACGGGCGCGGGCATCGACGTCTCATCGACCTGGTAGAGCTCCTCGGACACCAGGACGTACTCGGGGATCGACACCGAGTTCTTCAGCAGGCGATGGACGAGGATCACGTCGATGCCGACGAGCTTGGTGCGCCCGCGGATGCTCTGCGTGGCCACCTCGCCGACGTGCGCGACGAACTTCAGCTTCAGATTGCCCGCCTCCTTGCACCCGCCGCACGGGCAGAGGTTCTTGGCGACGTACTCGCGCTCGAGGTGGAAGGCCTGATGCATCGCGACCGCGACCTGGAGGATCTCGGTGACGGTGGGGTCGGGGTCGCGCTTGCGCGAGGGTCGCGACAGGAATGCCGCGTCTCCTTCGATCTCGATGAGGTCGAATCCCCGAGCGGCCTGGATCATCCGCTCCAGCATCCGCGCCGTGTTGACCTCGGCGTGCGCGAGACTCATCCGATGCGAGCCCATGTATTCGGTGTAGCCGCCGATGTCAGCGATCAGCAGGGAGGCCCGCTCGGATGTCATGCCTCACACTCGCATCTACGACTGCGCATCTCAACCGGCAGATTCCTCACGACGGTGAGGGCTCCGGCGGTTCCTCCACCGATTCCGTCGGCCGGTAGCGTTCGAGCTGGTCGTCGACTCCGGCCTCGGCCGCCTGAGCACTCGGGGTGTAGCCGAGGACCGCGGTGATGAATCGCTCCGAGCCGAGCGCGCGCAGTTCGAGCGCCGTCCTGGCCACCACCGTGGCCGTTCGCCGGGTGCGACGCAGGAGCGCGATCTCGCCGAAGCCCTCTCCGGGGCCCAGTGTCGCCACGACCCGCCCGTCTCCCACGACGTCGGCCGCACCCGACTCGATCACGTAATAGCGGTCGCCGATGTCGCCCTGCGTGAACACGGTCTGACCGGCCGGCACCGTGACGCTCTCGAGGCCGCGGGCCAGCTGCTCGATGGCGGGCAGCGGCAGGGGGTGGAGCATCGGCACCCGCTGGAGCAGGCCGATGTCCACGTCGAGCACGTCGACCGAGCGGTCGAGACGCCTCAGGCGTCGGAGCGATAGCACCGCGAGCACGGGGCACACCAGTCCGATCGAGATCAGCGCGACCTCGACTCCGAGCCAGTCGATCACGGTCGAGGCGAGAATCGCACCCAGCCCGATGGACACCGCGACGAGGCTCTCCAGCACGCCGAAGACGCGGGCGAGCACCGCGTCCGGAGCCAGCCGCGCCGATGAGCGTGAAACCGGCGACGTCGATCAGCGCGTTGCCGACTCCGACGAAGGCGAGCAGGAAGAGTGCCGCCGCCTCCTGCGGGAAGACGCCGACCAGCGCGATCGGCAGATCCCCACAGGCGCGACCCCGGCCGCGAACCAGATCACCCAGTCGACCGGTGCCGACCAGCAGCGACGCCCCGAGCGAACCCGATCACCGCGCCGACGCCGACAGCCGCCATGAGCGCCCCGACCCCCGAGTCGCCGGTGCCGAGCAGCTCGATCGCGACCACGACGGAGAACACGGTGAGCGCGCCCCGGGTCAGGGACTGCGCTGCCGCCAGACCGAGGATGAGCTGCAGATCACGACTCTGCGTGACCGCGCGGACGCCCTCGACCGCCTCCTTGACGCAGGTCGGGGCGACGCGATGCCGCCGGGTCGAGGCGGGGCGTCGTAGCGGATCCGCAGGAGCAGGAGCGCCGCCCAGAACGACGCGGCTGCCGCGACCGCGAACACGATGGACACGTCGGTGAACGCCAGCAGCACCGCCGCCAGGAGCGGGCCGATCAGCGTGGCGATGGAGTCGAGCAGACCGCGCACCACGTTCGCGCTGGCCAGCTCGTGACCGGTGCGGCACAGCGTCGGCAGAAGGGCGGAGTGCGCGGGCCGGAACAGCGTGGCAGCGATCGTGGAGAGCACCGCCAGGGCGTAGACCAGGATCACGGGACCCGACAGGGCCACCGTCACCGCCGCGACTGCCGTGGCGAGGCCCCGCAGGGTGGACACCACGACCAGCACGCGCTCTCGTCGTCCTCGGTCGGCGAAGGGCGACAGCAGCGGCGCGAGCAGCGCGGACGGCACCATGCGAAGGAGACCCACCAGCCCGAGCGCCAGCGCACCGCCGTCGTTGTAGGCGACGACGCCCAGCGCGACGGTGAAGGCCCACTCGGCCGTCCATGCCCCGAGGAAGCTCAGCTGGGCGCGACGCAGGTTCGGGTTGCGCCAGTTGCTCGTGAAGGCCGCTCCCGCCTCGGCGAGCCTGCGTCGGCTCGCCCCTTGACCCATGTCGTGACTCTAAGGCCTCGCGGCCGGTCAAGGCGAGTGGAGCGCTCCCGGCACGCCGCGGCTGCGTATCAGCTCGCCGTCAGGACGCCGGCGCGGCGTCTGCGGCACGGCGCACCGCGGACGGGAACAGCTGATCGAGCAGTTGGCGCACCCACTCGATGAGGTCGGCATCCGCTACCCGCTCCCCTTCGGCGCGCGGGAGCGGGATGACCAGCGCCTCGCCGCCGGCGAGCACCTTCGCGGTCGGGTACAGCCGCTGCAGGCGCACCCGCATCGAATCGGCGAGGTTGGCGGGCGCGATGCGGAGGTTCGGACCCATCGCGACGACATCGGCGAGTCCGGCCTGGGCTGCGCGCCGGCGCAGCCTGGCCACGGCGAGCAGTCCCTCCGCCTCAGCCGGCAGTTCGCCGTACCGGTCGCGCAGCTCCTCGACGACGGCGTCGATCGCGTCCTCCTTCGCGGTCATGGATGCCGCGGCCGACAGCTTCTGATATGCCTCCAGCCGCAGGCGCTCACTGTCGATGTACGACTCGGGGATGCGGGCCTGGACCGGCAGCTCCAGCCGCAGCTCGGTCGGGCCCTCGGTCTCCTCGCCGCGGAACGTCGCGACCGCCTCGCCGATCATGCGCAGGTAGAGGTCGAAGCCGACGCCGGCGATGTGCCCCGCCTGCTCCGCGCCCAGCAGGTTGCCCGCGCCGCGCAGTTCGAGGTCCTTCAGCGCGACCTGCATGCCGCTGCCCAGGTCGTTGTTGACAGCGATGGTCTCCAGTCGGTCCGCCGCCGTCTCGGACAGCGGCTTGTTCTCGTCGTAGAGGAAGTAGGCGTACGCGCGCTCGCGGGCGCGGCCGACGCGGCCCCGCAGCTGATGCAGCTGCGAGAGGCCATACTTGTCGGCGCGGTCGATGATGATCGTGTTCGCGTTTGCGATGTCCAGACCCGTCTCGATGATCGTCGTCGAGACCAGCACGTCGGCGCGGCGCTCCCAGAAATCGTCGACGACCTGCTCCAGCTGGTGCTCCCCCATCTGCCCGTGCGCCACGGCCACCCGCGCTTCGGGGACGAGCTCGGCCAGGTGCGAGGCCACCCGCTGGATGGACTGCACACGATTGTGGACGTAGAAGACCTGCCCCTCGCGGAGCAGCTCGCGGCGGATCGCGGCCGCGATCTGCTTGTCGTTGCGGGCGCCGACATAGGTGAGGATCGGATGCCGGTCCTCCGGCGGGGTCTGGAGGGTCGACATCTCGCGGATGCCGGTCACGGCCATCTCCAGCGTCCGCGGGATCGGTGTCGCGCTCATCGCGAGGATGTCGACGTTGGTCTTCAGCTTCTTCAGCTGATCCTTGTGCTCGACGCCGAAGCGCTGCTCCTCGTCGATGATGAGCAGGCCCAGATCCTTGAAGATCACCTTCTCGGTGAGGATGCGGTGGGTGCCGATCACCATGTCGACGGTGCCGTCGGTGAGACCCGCCAGCACGTCGCGCGCCTGCTTGTCGGACTGGAACCGCGAAAGCGCCCGCACCTGCACCGGGAATCCCGCGAAGCGCTCGGTGAAGGTTTCGATGTGCTGCTTGACCAGTAGCGTCGTCGGCACCAGCATGGCGACCTGCTTGCCGTCCTGGATGGCCTTGAAGGAGGCCCGGACGGCCACCTCGGTCTTGCCGAACCCGACGTCGCCGGAAAGGAGGCGGTCCATCGGGATCGCCTTCTCCATGTCGGCCTTGATCTCGTCGATCGTCTGAAGCTGATCGGGGGTCTCGGCGAACGGGAACGCCTCCTCCAGCTCTCGCTGCCAGGGGCTGTCCGGGCCGAAGGCGTGGCCCTTGGCAGCCATCCGGGCGGAGTAGAGCTTGACGAGCTCGACGGCGATGTCGCGCACGGCGCGACGCGCCTTGCCCTTCGCCTGCGCCCAGTCGCTGCCGCCCATCTTGGAGAGGGTGGGCGCCTCGCCGCCGACGTAGCGCGAAAGGAGGTCGAGCTGATCGGTCGGCACGAACAGCTTGTCACCGGGATAGCCACGCTTGGACGGCGCATACTCGAGCACCAGGTACTCCCGGACGCTCTTGACCGGGTTGCGGCCGCCGCTGGAGACCTCCCGCTGGGTCAGTTCCACGAACTTTCCGATGCCGTGCGTGACGTGCACGACGTAGTCGCCCATCTTCAGCTGCAACGGGTCGACGACGTTGCGCCGCCGCGACGCGAGCTTCTTGACCAGGCGCTGATCGCCGCCGATGGTCCGCCCGTAGAACTCGGCCTCGGTGAGGACCGAGAGTTTCGCCTCCGGCACCTCGAACCCGCGCTCCAAGGTCGAGAGCACGACGTGTGCGACGCCGGGCTCGGGGGGCTCCAGGACCGCGTCGACCCGCCGCGCCGCGATGCCCCGCTCTGCGAGCACGTCACGGGCGCGCTCGACCAGTCCGGTGCCGGAGGCAGTGACGACGACGCGCCACCCGTCCGCGAGCAGCCCGCCCACGTGCGCGGTGGCACCGTCCACGTTGCCCTGGAACGACGGGACGGACGAGCCGGGAACGCGGATCGCCGTGTCGCTCACGCCCGAGTCGTCGAGGAGGCCCTCCGCCGAGGCATCCGCCGCACCTGAATCGAACGCGCTGAGCGTCCACCACGCGATGCCGCGCTCGACGGCTGCCTCGCGCAGCTGCGGCAGGCTGACGAAATCGCCCGAGCCGAGGTCGACGGGGCTGGCCGCCCCTGCGGTCGCCGCGCTCCACGCGGCTTCCAGAAACTCGCGGTTGGTTTCGAGGAGGGTGATCGCCCGCGTCACGGACCGCTCGGGGTCGACCAGCGCGATCGCCGATCCCTCGGGAAGGTAGTCGACGACCGTGACGATGTCATCGACGAGTGCCGGGATCAGCGACTCCATGCCCTCCGCCGGGATGCCCTCGGCCATCTTCTCGAGCATCCCCCGGATGCCGGGGAATTCGTCCTTCAGCTGCCTCGCGCGGTCGCGGACCGCCTGGGTCAGGAGCAGCTCACGGCTCGCCGGAAGATCGACCGCGGACACCTCGCCGGGGAGGGAGCGCTGGTCGGCGACTGAGAAGGCGCGGATCTGATCGACCTCGTCACCGAAGAACTCGACACGGTACGGGTGATCCGCGATCGGCGGGAAGACATCGAGGATGCCCCCGCGCATCGCGAACTCGCCGCGGCGGGACACCATGTCGACGCGGTGGTACGCGAGTTCGACGAGCCGCTCCGCGACGTCCGCGAGATCGTGCCCGCGCTCGCCGACAGCGAGATGCACCTCGACCGCATCGGCCAGGCCTGCCGCCAGCGGCTGCAGCGCGCCGCGAACGGATGCCGTGACCACGAGCGGGCCCTCGCCCGTCCAGCGCGCGATGCGCCCGAGCACGTCGAGGCGGTGGCCGACGGTCTCGGGGCTCGGGCTGAGACGCTCGTGCGGAAGCGTCTCCCACGCCGGGAAGTGCATGACCTCGGCTCCGGGGAGGAGCGCCTCGAGCGCGGGGCCGAGCGATTCGGCGCGGCGCCCGGTGGGTGCGATGACGAACAGCGCTCCGCCGCGACCGGCGGCGCGGCGCCTCTCGATCAGCGAGGCGAGGAGCGGGGTGTCGAGCCCCTCGACGAGCGAGAAGTCGGCGTCGACGGATGCCGCGGCGGCGGCATCCCGGAAAGAGTCCGCCTGTTCGAGGGCGCGCACGATCCCGGGAACTGTCACCGGACGAGTCTACGGGCGCCCGGCGACACCCGGTCGCCGGAGAGAACACGTGGGGCAGCTCGGACGAGCGGTCTGGCCGACTCCTAGGATGAGTGCCGTGAGCGACCGCGGCGAGATCACCCCGCCCGCCGCCCGTGGGAACGGTTCCCCGGCAGTTCCGCGACCGCCGTTGCCGCCCTACGCCGCGGCGGTCGCGGCTGCGGCGCGCGCACGAACGCCGCAGCCGCCGAGCATCGCCGATTCGCAGTCCACGACGGAGGTGTTCGCGACCGACGTCTACCCGACGGACGCCTATCCGACCGCCGTCTATGCGCCTGCGGCGCAGCCGCAGTCTCCGCTCGCCTACGACCCTGCGATGCACAGCGACGCGACGCCGCCGCATGTCTACGCTCCGCCGTCGGGATACGCTGCGCCCCCGCAGGGCTACGGTCCCTACGTGCCGGTCGCTCCCGTCGCACGCGCCGCCGGCAGCTCGGGACTGGGCGTGGTCGCGTTCCTGCTGGCGGTGCTCGCCGCCGTGGGTGCGACGATCCTCGGTTCGATCGCGGCGTATCGCATCGGGCTCGGGACGGGACGCGAGATCGCGCTGCGCCCTCTGGACATCGACTTCGACTGGTCGATCCTCGCGCCCGTCCGCGAATGGGTGCTCGTCGGGGAGGTCGCTTTCTGGGTCGGCACGGTCCTCGGAATCTGGGCTCTCGTGCAGGGCATCGTCGCCATCGTCAAGGGCCGCGGGCGCGGCTGGGCCGTCGCCGCCGTCGTTCTCGCGGTCCTCGGGCCCATCGCCTTCGCGACCGGCGTTCTGGGCTTCCTCGTCGCCGGATTCGCGTCGGGCGCGACGGGAAGCTGACGCGCGCGCCGAAACCCTCCGCGCCGACCGAGACCCTCCGAAAAAGGCGCACGGATCAGAGGGCTTCGGTCGAGTGAGAGGGTTTCGCGCGCCGGCGTCAGACGCGGGGCGCGTGGTGCTTCTGCTGCGCCGCGAGCAGCCCCTCGTCGATGAGCTGCTCCACCGCGTCCGCGGCATCCGCCAGGAGGATCGGCAGATTCTTGCGTTCCGTCGCGCCGAACGGATCCAGGACCCAGTCCGCAGGATCCTGCCGTCCGGTGGGACGGCCGATTCCCACCCGCACACGCGCGAACTCGGTGGAATCGAGCGCCTTGGCGACGTCGCGCACGCCGTTGTGGCCTCCGTGGCCTCCACCGGTCTTGAGCTTGATCGCGTCGAACGGGATGTCGAGCTCGTCGTGCACGATGACCACGCGCTGCGGATCGACACTGTAGAAGCGAGCGAGACCCGCGATGACACCGCCCGACGTGTTCATGAACGTGTTCGGCTTGGCGAGCACGAGCTTCGGTCCGCCCGGTCGCAGCCACGTCTCCGAGACCCGGGCGTTCGCCTTGTGGGCACGGAAGGTCTCGCCGCGGCGCTCCGCCAGCTCATCGAGGACGAGCTGGCCCACGTTGTGCCGGGTGAGCTCGTAGCGGGGGCCGGGATTGCCCAGGCCGACGATCAACCACGTGTCTGCCATGCGTTCCATCCTGCCGGAAGGCCCGAGCCGGGAGCATCGGAAAGGTGACGGGAAACGGAAAGGGGGCGCGGAATCCGCACCCCCTTCTGCCAGACGTGCTTACTCGGAGTCGGACTCCGACTCCTTGGTCTCTTCGGCCTCTTCGGACTGCTCGGCGGCCAGAGCGGCATCCGCCTCGGCGATCTCGTCCTCGGCGGCGAGCGTCGACGACGGGATGGAGATGGCCACGATCAGCGTCTCGGGGTCGACGACCAGCGACGCGCCCGAAGGCAGCACCAGGTCGGCAGCCGTGATGTGGGTGCCCTCCTCGAGGCCCTCGACGTCGAACTCGATGCGCTCGGGGATGTGAGTGGCCTCCACCTCGAGGAGCACGGTGTTCGCGTCCTGAGCCGCGATGGTGCCCGGCGCGGGCTCGCCGAGGATGGAAACAGGCACGTCGACCTGGATCTTCTCGCCCTTGCGCACGACCAGCAGGTCGATGTGCTCGATGATCTGGTGCACCGGGTCCTTCTGCACGTCCTTGACGAGGGTCAGCTGCTGCTTGCCCTCGACGTCGAGCTCGAGCACCGCGTTGGCGCGGCGGATGAGCAGCGCCACCTGGTGTCCGGGAAGCGCGACGTGCACGGGGGTGGTGCCGTGCCCGTAGATCACAGCGGGGATCTTGCCGGCGGCGCGCAGACGGCGGGCGAAGCCCTTGCCGAAGTTCTCGCGGACCTCGGCCTGGACCTTGGAGTCGATCTCTTTGGTGTCGGTAGACATGGTGTTTCTCCTTGCGGGCACGCGGCCCGTTCTGATCTCGGGCCCACGGGCCCAGGTATGGGGTCTGCATTCGACTCGAACGCGAGCGCGTGAGGAAAGCCGTGAGCCTGCATCACTGCGTCGATCACGGATGCCGCACCCAGCCGTCTCAGCCGGTGCGAGGCATCCCTCGCCGAAGTTCAATCGCCAAGTCTACCAGCGGCCCCGCTACGATGAAGACGCCCGCCATTGCACACGGAGGACCCATGCTCGACAGCCAGACCATCTCGATGCTGCTCCTGGGTGTCATCGGCGCCATCGCCGCGCTGGGCTTCGTCGGAACCGTGCTCGCGTTCTGGTCGATGGGCCGCGCGGGCTACCGCGACGACTGATCCGCCACCCCGTCGAATCGGCCGTGTCGATTCCAGAGGCTTGCACGCCCGCGACGGGACGCTCACAACACTTCGGCTACTCCTGTGCGCACTCCGCCGCGGCCCCGTAACTCGGATCCGGCAGACTCTAGGCTGAAGTGAACCCCCGTAGACGCAAGGAGCAGGCGTGTCCTCGAACGAGAACCCGGCACAGACGAACATCTCGCACGATCGGGACGACGCTCCCGATTCCGCACCCGCCCACGAGGGGGCGCCCGCGCCGGAGGATGTCGCGCGCCCGGTTCCCACTCCGAGCGGACCGGATGGCGCCGCCGCGCCGACCGCGAACATCGGCGTGGTCGGACTGGCGGTCATGGGCTCGAACCTGGCCCGCAACCTGGCGAGCCGCGAAGGCAACACGGTCGCCATCCACAACCGCAGCCGGTCGAAGACCGACACCCTGCTCGCCGAGCATCCCGAGGCCGAGTTCGTCCCCACGTTCGACTACAAGGAGTTCGCCGCCTCGCTGCAGAAGCCGCGAACCGCGATCATCATGGTCAAGGCGGGCGCAGGGACGGATGCCGTCATCGACGCCCTCGTGGACGTCTTCGAGCCCGGCGACATCATCGTCGACGGCGGCAACGCGCTGTTCACCGACACGATCCGCCGCGAGAAGGCGGTCCGCGAGACCGGCATCAACTTCGTCGGCGCGGGCATCTCCGGCGGCGAGGAGGGGGCCCTGCACGGTCCGTCGATCATGCCGGGCGGCTCCGACGAGTCGTGGGTCACGCTCGGCCCGATCCTCAAGAGCATCGCCGCGGTCGCCGAGGGCGAGCCGTGCGTCACGCACGTCGGGCACGACGGCGCCGGACACTTCGTCAAGATGGTGCACAACGGCATCGAGTACGCCGACATGCAGCTCATCGCCGAGGCCTACGACCTGATCCGTCGCGGCACCGGAAAGAGTCCTGCCCAGATCGCCGACGTGTTCGCCGAGTGGAACAAGGGCGAGCTGGAGTCGTATCTCATCGAGATCACCGCCGAGGTGCTCCGGCAGGTCGACGCCGCCACCGGAAAGCCGCTGGTGGACGTCATCCTCGACCAGGCGGGCGCCAAGGGCACCGGCGCCTGGACCGTGCAGACCGCGTTGAACCTGGGTGTGCCGGTGTCGGGCATCGCCGAGGCGGTTTTCGCGCGCTCGCTGTCGAGCCATCCCGAGCAGCGAGCGGTCTCCGCCGACCTCCCCGGGCCCGTCGAGGCGCTCGACGTACCCGACGCCGACGCGTTCATCGAAGACGTGCGCCTCGCGCTGTACGCGTCGAAGATCGTGGCGTACTCGCAGGGCTTCGACGAGATCCGCGCCGGCGCCGCCGAGTACGACTGGTCGATCGACCTCGGAGCGATCTCCAAGATCTGGCGCGGCGGCTGCATCATCCGCGCTCAGTTCCTCAACCGCATCGCCGACGCCTACGCCGCGACCCCCGACTTGCCGGTGCTGCTCACCGCGCCGTACTTCGTCGAGGCGCTCGGTCGTGCCCAGGGGTCCTGGCGCCGGATCGTATCGTCGGCGGCCGGGGCCGGCATCCCCGCGCCCGCCTTCTCGTCCTCGCTGTCGTACTACGACGGCCTGCGCGCCACCCGGCTCCCCGCCGCCCTGGTGCAGGGCCAGCGCGACTTCTTCGGCGCGCACACGTACCAGCGCGTCGACAAGGAAGGCACCTTCCACACCCTTTGGTCGGGCGACCGCACCGAGATCGAAGCCGAAGACACGCACTAGCGGCCCGGCCCCGCGGATCAGCCCGGCCGGACGTTGTGGTTGCGTGAGAAGACGTTCGCGGGGTCCCATTCCCGCTTGACCTGCCGTAGCCGGGCCATCGTCGCGGCCGGGTACAGCTTGTCGGCGAAGTCCGCGTCGGTCGACATGGAGAAGTTGCCGTAGATGCCGGCTCCGAGCGCCTCGATGGCGTCCCATTCGGTCAGGATGCCCGGCCGGCTCTCGTCGTCGACGAGCCCCGGGATGTCGAAGGCACCGGCCATCGCGAACCACGTCGCATCCCGCGCCGGAAAGGCGCTCCGCTCCTGCGGCACGTCTCCGAATGCTCCGCCGAGTGAGCGCAGGAAGAGGACGGACGCCTCATTGGCCTCGCGGAACGCGACGAGGCGCTCGATGGCGTCGTCGGTGAGCTCCCGCAGGAGGGTGTTCCCGCCCACGAAGCCGGGCATCGGATTGTCGGGGTCGGCCGCGGGCATCTCCTCGAGGACATCGGGATACCTCGTGACCGAGATGTCCGTCTCTTGCACGTCGTCGAGCTCGAGAAGCGGAGCCAGCGCCGACCGGGCAGCCGCCTCGTCGTCCCCGATCCAGACGGCCGCGATCGTCGCCCCGGCGGGTGCACTCGGGTCCATCGCGGGCACGTCCATGAAGGTCACCGTCAGCTCGCGCGGCGCAACCTGCAGGGTGTCGCGCAGCGCGCGGAGGATCGGCCGGGCATCACCCGTCACGCCGAGCGTCGCGAACACCACGGCATCGAGCGGATGGGCGCGGAAGTCGAATCGGGTGACCACACCGAAGTTGCCTCCGCCGCCGCGCAGCGCCCAGAAGAGATCGGGGTGCGAGGCCTCCGTCACCTCGATGACGTCGCCCGCGGCCGTCACCAGCTGCGCACCGACGAGCTGATCGGCGGCCAGACCCCAAGACCGCACCATCCATCCGATGCCGCCACCGAGCGTCAGCCCGCCGACACCGACCGAGGCCGTGTCGCCGGAGCTGATGCCGAGACCGTGGTCGGCGAGCACCTCGGCGATGTTCCCCCACGTGGCACCGCCTCCGACGCGAACGAGCGTGCCGTCGACTTCGATGTCGTTCAGCGCCGTGAGGTCGACGGTGAGCCCGCCCGGCACGGTTCCCCACGCACTGTGCCCGCCGCTGCGCACCAGGATCGGCACGCCCTCTCCTGCCGCCCACCGCACGGCGCCCGCCACGTCTGCCACGGATGCCGCACGCACGATCGCATCGGGCTCGCCGATGCCGGAGTGGAAGTGGCGCGCAGCATCCCACCCGTCGTCTCCCGGTGCGACCACGCGCCCGGGCATCTCTGAAGTCAGTTCATCGATCTGCATCGCACAGACGCTACCCGAGGGCGCCGACACGGTCGAGACCCTGCCGGGGCCGCTACAGCCATCCTCTCCGCTTGAAGACGACGTACAGCGTGACGCTCGTTGCGAGCATCGCGAGCACGGCCAGCGGATACCCGATCGTCCAGTGCAGCTCGGGCATGTAGTCGAAGTTCATGCCGTAGATCGTGCCCACCAGCGTCGGCGCGAACAGGATCGCCGCCCAGCCCGAGACCTTCTTGACCTGTTCGTTCTGCTGGAGGCCGAACTCGGTCATGCGACGCATCTCCTCGTTGCTCTCCTGCTCGACGAGGATCGCGTGCACGGTGAGGGCGCTGGCGAGCGTCGAGCGGAAGGTGTCGACCTTGTCGACGACCCGGCGGGCGTGGTCGTCGACATCACGGAAGGCGGGAGCCTCCGTCTTGCCGGTGGACTCCATCACGATGGCCTGCATGCGATCGAACATGTCCACCAGCGGCGAGGTGGCGTGCTGCAGGTCCATCGACCTCCCGCTGCAGTCCGAAGATCCGCTTGGAGACGTCCGGATCACCCGAGAACAGCTGGTCCTCGATCTCGTCGATGTCGTTCTCCAGTCCCGCGACGACCGGGGTGTACTGGTCCACGACGTCGTCGCAGATGGCCCACCCGACGGCGTACGGGCCTTGGGACAGGATCTCCGGGTGCTCCTCGAGCCTTCTGCGGACGGCGCCGAGATCCGGATTCTCGGCGTGGCGGACGGTGATGACGAAGTCGGGCCCGAGGAACACGTGCACCTCGCCGAACTCGACGGTCTCGGACTCGTCCAGATAGCGGGCCGGCTGCAGCACCATGAAGGTCATGTCGCCGTAGCGTTCGAGCTTGGCCCGCTGATGGCCCTTCAGGGTGTCTTCGACGGCGAGTGCGTGCAGCCCGAGCAGGTGCGCGATGTCGCGCATCTCGGCTTCGGTCGGACGGTAGAGCCCGATCCAGGCCATTCCGGCTCGCGATCGAGCGTCGGTGATGACGTCGGCCACTGAACCGCCGGCGACGCGCTCTCCCTGGATGTACACGGCGGCATCGACGAGCGGCATGAGCCCACAATAGGTCCGCTGCCGTCCGCCGACGCGGACGCGGCTAGGGTCGGTTCCGTGACGAATCATCGCATCCTGTACATCGGCGGCACCGGAACCATCAGCGCGGCGAGCGTGCGACGATCTCGCGCACTCGGGCACGACGTCACGGTCCTCAACCGCGGGTCGTCGCGTCGACCACTCCCCGACGGGGTCCGGGAGCTCGTGGCGGACGTCCGCGATGCGGCGGCGGTGCGCGACGCGATCGGCGCGGCCGAATTCGACGTCGTGGCGGAGTTCCTCGCGTTCACTCCCGCGCATGTGCAGGCCGATCTCGCGCAGTTCGACGGGCGCTGCGGTCAGTACGTGTTCATCAGCTCGGCATCCGCCTATCAGAAGCCCCCGCAGCGACTGCCCATCACCGAGTCCACTCCGCTGCGCAACCCGTTCTGGCAGTACTCCCGCGACAAGATCGCCTGCGAAGACCTGCTCGTCGAGGCGTACCGCGACCGCGGCTTCCCGATCACCATCGTGCGTCCGTCGCACACCTACGACGAGCGGATGCTGCCCACCATGGGCGGCTGGACCGATGTCGCACGGATGCGTCAGGGCAAGCCCGTGGTGATCCACGGCGACGGCACGAGCCTGTGGACCCTCACCCACAGCGACGATTTCGCCGTCGCGTTCACGGGCCTGCTCGGCAATCCCGCCGCGATCGGGGAGTCCTTCACGATCACCGGCACGCATGCTCCGACCTGGAATCAGATCTACGGTTGGGTGGCGGATGCCGCGGGCGTGTCCGAACCCGAATTCGTGCACGTCGCGTCGGAGACGATCGCCGCGTTCTCGCCGGAGCTGGGCCCAGGCCTGGTCGGCGACAAGTCGCATTCTGTGGTCTTCGATGTGAGCAAGGTGCTGGCGCTCGTGCCCGAGTTCCGCACGACGATCACCTTCGACGAAGGTGCGCGCCGGATCGTCGAGCACTTCGACGCACACCCAGCCGACCAGAAGGTCGACGCGAGCCGCGACGCGCTGTTCGACCGGCTGGCCGCCTACGCGCGCTCCGCCGGCTGATCACCGGAGGGCCGGATCTCACAGCGAGCACATAGCTCGCTCCATAGGAAGCACATAGGAAGTCGCGCACAATGGGTGCATGACCGCCACCGCTCCCGCCCCGTCGCTCCGTCGCCCGGACGGCTCCGCCCTCCGGGTCCTCGTCGTCGACGACGAGCAGATGCTCACCGACCTCCTGTCGATGGCGCTGCGCATGGAAGGGTGGGAGGTTCGCACCGCAGGCTCGGGGCTGCACGCACTGCAGGCCGCGCGCGAATTCGAGCCCGACGCCATCGTCCTGGACATCATGATGCCCGATCTCGACGGCATGGCCGTGCTGCAGCGTCTGCGTCACTCCGGCAACGACGTGCCCGTCCTCTTCCTGACCGCGAAGGATGCCGTCGGCGACCGCGTCGCGGGTCTGACCGCCGGCGGCGACGACTACGTGACGAAGCCGTTCAGCCTCGAGGAGGTCGTGGCGCGCCTCCGAGGCCTCATGCGGCGCGCCGGCACGGCGCAGTCCGCAGACGCCGAGCCGATCCTCCGGGTCGGCGACCTCTCGCTGAATGAGGACAGTCACGAGGTCCAGCGCGGCGGCGACCAGTTCGAGCTGACGGCCACCGAATTCGAGCTCCTCCGCTTCCTGATGCGCAATCAGCGCCGCGTGGTGTCCAAGGCGCAGATCCTCGACCGCGTCTGGAACTACGATTTCGGCGGGCGCTCCAGCGTCGTGGAGCTGTACATCTCGTATCTGCGCAAGAAGATCGACTCCGGCCGCGAGCCCCTGATCCACACCGTGCGCGGCGTCGGCTACATGATCAAGGCGCCGCAGTGACCGCAGCACCCCCCACGAACCCGGCTGCGGACGTTGATGCGAGGACGAATGCCGCCCCTGAGGCCAGCGCAGAGCATTCCGCCCGCTCCGGACGACGATCGCGGCATCGCTGGAGTCTGCAGACCCGCCTGATGGGGACGGTGATCGGAATCGTCTCGCTCATCCTCGTCATCGTCGCGATCGCCACGAGCGCCGCCCTCGGCAGGGTGCTGGAGCAGAATCTGGACAATCGGCTGGAGGACGCCGCCGGCCAGGCCGGTCGCGCGCTGCAGATGGGCCAGTTCCCGAACCCCTCGCGGGACGCGTTCGACGTGCTCAGCGAGGGGCCTCAGGAGCCGGGCTTCCTCTTCATCGTCCAGTCGGTGAACGGCGCCGTCTCCGGCGCCTACATCGACGGCGACGGCGAGGTCGTCCGGCTCACCGACGCTCAGATCACGGAGGTCGGCGACGCCGTCAGCCAGGGTGCGTTCAGCACAGTGTCGCTCGGGGACGGCATCGGCGACTACCGGATCCGACTTGTGCAGGGCGAGACCTTCGTGGGAATCGCGGGACTTCCCGTCTCCGAGGTGCGAAGCACCATCGGCGCGACTCTGACCACCATCGCGCTCGTCACCGCCGGAGGCCTGCTGCTGCTGGCCGCCGCGATCGCGTTCGTGATCCGGGCCGGACTCAAGCCGCTGCGCGCGGTCGCCGACACCGCGACCCGCGTCGCCTCGATCCCCCTGGCCGAGGGCGTCGTCTCGATCACCGAGCGCGTACCGGACGACGAGACCGACGAGCGCACCGAGATCGGACGCGTCGGCCACGCGCTGAACACCCTGCTCGATCACGTCGGCGAGTCCCTGGACGCCCGACAGCGCAATGAAGAGCGGATGCGGCGATTCGTGGCCGACGCCAGCCACGAGCTGCGCACGCCCCTGGCCTCGATCCGCGGCTACTCCGAGCTGTCGCTTCGCGCCCTTCGACAGGCTGAGGGATCGGAGACCGACGAGACCACCGAGTCGTCACTCGAGCGCATCCAGGCGCAGTCGATCCGCATGACCGGCCTCGTCGAGGACCTTCTGCTGCTCGCGCGTCTGGATGAGGGACAGGAGCTCGTCTACGGCACCGTCGATCTCTCGCGGCTTGCGATCGAGGCGATCGCCGATGCGCGTCCGGCCGGACCCGAGCACGACTGGGAGCTCGACCTCGACGAAGAGCCCGTCGTCGTCGCGGGCGACGCGGCCCGGCTGCATCAGGTCATCGGCAACCTGCTCGCCAACGCCCGCCTCCACACTCCGCCCGGCACGCACGTGACGCTCAGCGTCGCGCGGGAGGACGGCGACGCCGTGCTCCGGGTGCGCGACGACGGACCCGGTGTGGATCCGGCCGTGGCAGACGAGCTGTTCGAGCGCTTCTCGCGAGCGGACCGGTCCCGCGCGCGCAAGACCGGTGGCACGGGCCTCGGACTGTCGATCGCGCAGGCGATCGTGACCGCCCACGGGGGAACCCTGTCCGTGCGCAGCGAGCCGGGAGACACGACCTTCGAAGTGCGGCTGCCCGCTCCCCCGACTACGCCGGGCGTGTGACGCTCAGTATCCGCTGAACGCGTCGGTGGTGATGGAGCGCGCGCGTTCCAGCGCGGGGGCCAGATCGGCGATGAGCGCCGCCGGACCGGAGATGTAGGCGTGGCGGGCGGCGATGTCGGGCACCACCTGCAGCAGGCCGTCGGCGTCCAGGCGCACGCCGCGCGCCCACAGCCAGTGCCGCGGCAGATCCCGCGGCTGGTCGCGCGTGAAGACCACGACGGGAATACCCGAGGCCTCCAGCTCGTCGCGGAACGCCAGCTCCGACGCCTCCGAGGCCACGTACACCAGGATGATGTCGCGCTCCTCGCCGGCGAGCCGCAGGTGGCGCAGCTGCGACACGAACGGTGTGATTCCGATGCCGGCAGCGACCATCAGAACCGGGTTCACCGGCTTCTTCGGCAGGAGGAAGTCCCCCCACACACCCGTGACGGCGAGAGCGTCGCCCGCGGACACCTGGGCGAGGGCCTTCTTGTAGGAGCTGTGCGTCTTGGCTGCGGGGTTCTCGCGGAACGCGACCTTCAGCGTGGGCAGGTCCTCGGGCGCCGATGCGATGCTGAACTCGCGACGCGTTCCGCGGGCATCGGGATGACGGTGCGGCACGTCCAGCTCGAGGTACTGCCCGGGGGTGAATGCCACCCGACGGCGTGCGCGGAAGGTCAGCTCCTTCACCGTGGGGGTCAGATCGGCCCGCGACTCGAGGGTGAGCCCCACCGCGGCGCGCGCCGAGAAGGCGAACGCGAAAGCCAGGAGGTTTCCGATCAGCAGCGCTCGCTCCTGACCCAGGCTGATCGCGCCGAGGTCGATGGGCCAGCCGACCAGGACGCCCACGACGATCGCCACGGTGAACTGCTGCCACCGTCGGGGCGGCATCGTCAGCGGTTCGGAGAGCATGAAAGCTCCGAGGAACAGGATGGGAGAGGACAGCAGGACCGGCCACACGACGTCGCCGACCTCCACCGCGAGCCCCGCAGCCTGGTACTGCGCCGAAGTGCGCAGCACACCGACGGCGACCGCGGTCACCACGAACACCGCGATGACCCGCACCTTCTCGGTCCGCACGAGCACCGCGAGCCCCAGCACGATCACCGGCCCGGCCAGAACAGGGCTGCCCACCCACCACGCCGACGCGCCCAGGGCGGGGACGGCGATACTGACGAGCGTCAGGACTGTGGCTCCGACCGCGGCGGGGTTGAAGACGTGACGGCCGCGCCACGCCAGCACGTACTTCGAGAGGGATGCCGCCGCACCGGCGAGAGCGATCCCGACGAGCCCCAGCGGCTCGAGCGTGGGGCGCAGGACGAACAGCAGGATGCCCGCCGTGATCAACGAGGATTCCAGCCGCCACGGCAGCCGGATGATCCGCTGCGCCGCAGCATCCGCTATCGCGCACACCACCACGAGCACCGCGGCGCTGACCAGGAGATCCCAGGGCCCCGGAACGACGAGCCCGAAGAACGACAGGACGAAGGCGACGAGCGCGAGAGTCGCGAGCGCGAGGAGCATCAGGCGATACATCGAGACTCGGCCGAGCACCGCGAAGACGCGGTTCCACAGCGAGGTGAAGGTTCCGATCACACGAACAACTCTGCCGTACTCCCGGGCGACCACTCGACCCGGCCGTCCGTGCTCATCCGGACCCACTCCACACCCCAGTCGTGCGCGAGCTCCGGTCCGCCGTCGAAGAACAGCGCCGTGGCGATCGCGTCGGCGTGCATCGCGTCCGGTCCGATCGCCCACGTCGCCGCGATGGTGCGCACCGGTTCGCCGGTGCGCGCATCGAGCACGTGGTGCAGCCCGTTCCCCCATGCGCGCCGGTTGGTCGCAGACGCGCAGAGCGCGGCATCCGTCACCTCTGCGACGCCGATCGCGCGCCGTGCGTCGTACGGGTGCTCGAGCGCGATGCGCTGAGCACCTCCTCGCACCGCCAGATCGCCGCTCGCGTCGACGACGACATCGCCCTCGGTCGCCGGGGCGACGACTGCGAGCACGCGGTCGACGAGGCGGCCCTTGCCCAGCGCGCCGATGTCGATCACCGCCGGCTCGGTCAGCGTCAGACGATCGTCGCTCCATCGGACGCGTTCCTGCCAATCCCAGGGCGCGGGGACGGCACCGCGGTCGACGAAGGCGTACGACGCGTCATAGCCGCGCGCTTCGAGCGAGGCCCCGACGAGCGGGTTGATCGCTCCTGCGGTCGCGCGGTCGAGAGCGACGAAGGCGTTCAGCATGTCTGCCGCATCCGACGGCGACGCGACTGCGCCGACACCCTGTGCCAGTGCCATGACCAGGGAGTCCGGCCGGAACCGCGACCACTCGCGGTCGAACGTGTCGATCACGTCCGCGACCGCCGCCCGGGTGGCGTCAGCCAGTGGCGTGGTCGTCTCGATCTGCCAGACGGTGCCGATGGCGTCGAATCGCCACAGCGAGGACGGGGGCGCGTCGGTCGAGGCGGCCACGACGGCTCGCTAGGCCGTCGCTTCGGACTTGATCGTCGCGATCGCCTCGTTGAAGCCGCCGCTGGTGAGCGAGGACCCGGCGACGCGGCTCACGGCAAGGGTGTCGATGTCCTGCCCGACGACCACATCGGCGATTCCCCCGATGAACTCGCCCTGGTACCGCTCGGACTCGCTCTTCTGCGGGTTTCCGACGACCTCCACGGCCGTCACGATGTCGTCCTCCAGCGTGACGGTGACACTGATCGTCTCGACCGACTCGGGAGTCGCATAGGAGCCCTCCGCGGAGTAGGTGCCGTCGACGTAGGTGCTGTCCGAGGCGGGGGCGGCGGACGACTCGGTCTCGCTCGAGTCCGGGGTGGTCGTGGCGCTCGGCTCGGGGGCCGTCGTGGTTTCGGTCTCGGTCTCGGTTTCGGCGGCGGTGTCGGATGCCGCGCATCCGGCCAGGGCGAGCGCCCCGGCCACTCCCACGGCGGCTGCCCCGATGCGGATGGGGCGGGGTACTGCGGCGGTGCGGATCACGATGGTCCTCCTTCTGCGGTGCCTCGCTGCGAGGTCTGCCTCCACGCTAAACGCCGAATCCCGGCGACTCGCCGGTGTCGGCTATGAAGAATCTATGAACCGTTGCGCCCTGGAGAGGACTACGCGGCGCCGTCGAACATGCTGGTGACCGAGCCGTCTTCGAAGACCTCGTGGATCGCCCTGGCCAGCAGCGGTGCGATGGGCAGGATCGTGAGCGATGCGAATCGCCTGTTCTCCGGGATCGGCACGGTATCGGTCACGACGACCTCGTCGATGGCGTCGGACTGCAGGCGCTGCGGGGCCGGGTCGCTGAGGATCGCGTGCGTCGCCGCAACGATGACCCGCTCGGCGCCGTTGTTCTTCAGCGCCTCCGCCGCCTTGACGATCGTGCCGCCCGTATCGATCATGTCGTCGACGAGGAGGCACACGCGTCCGTCGACCTGGCCGACGATCTCATTGACCGTGACCTGGTTCGCCACGTTCGGGTCGCGGCGCTTGTGTATGATCGCCAGCGGCGCCCCGAGACTGTCCGACCATGTGTCGGCCACCCGGACGCGGCCGGTGTCGGGCGAGACGACGGTGAGCTTCGCGCGGTCGTCGGCCGTCAGCGTCCGTTCGAAGTACTCCAGGAGCACCGGCTTGGCGAACAGGTGGTCGACGGGCCCGTCGAAGAATCCCTGAATCTGCGCCGCGTGCAGGTCCACGCTCATGACGCGGTCCGCCCCCGCGGTCTTCAACAGGTCGGCGACCAGCCGCGCGCTGATGGGCTCGCGTCCACGGCTCTTCTTGTCCTGGCGGGAGTACGGATAGTACGGCGCGACGACGGTGATGCGCTTGGCCGATGCCCGCTTGGCGGCATCCAGCATGATCAGCGTCTCCATCAGCCACTCGTTGACGGGTGGACCGAAGCTCTGGATCAGGAAGAAGTCGCAGCCTCGGATCGAGACTTCGAATCGCGTGAGGATCTCGCCCGAGGCGAACGTGCGGTACTCGGTGGGCACCAGTTCGGTGCCGATGGCGGCGGCGACGTCTGCCGAGAGGGCCGGGTGAGATCGTCCGCCGGCGACGACGAGCCGTTTCTTGGTCTTGGCTACAAGTCCGGGGGCGATGTCGTTCTCGCGGTCGAGATCAACCGTCTTCCTCTTGCGCGCCATCGTCCGCCTTCTGTGCGGACCGAGCTTTCGCCGCGACCTCCGCCGCGCCGGTCCCCGGTCTGTTCGTCTCGACCCAACCCTCGACGTTGCGTTGAGGGGCCACGCTGAGCGCCAGTGCACCGGCGGGCACATCCTTGCGGATCACCGCGCCAGCCCCGGTCTTCGCGCCTGCTCCGATCCTAACGGGCGCCACGAAGACGTTGTGCGAGCCGGTGTGGACCTCGTCGCCGATCTCGGTGCGGTGCTTGGCGATGTCGTCGTAGTTCGCGGTGATGGCGCCGGCTCCGAGATTCACGCCCGTCCCGATGGTCGTGTCGCCGATGTACGAAAGATGCGGCACCTTGCTGCGGTCGCCGATCGTCGAGTTCTTCGTCTCGACGAAGGTCCCGATCTTTCCGCGGCTCCCGAGGATCGTGTTCGGCCGCAGGTAGGCGAACGGCCCGACGGTTGCCCCCGCGCCGATCACGGCGAGGGTCGCGTCGGTACGCGTGACTGTGGCGTTCTCGCCGACCTCGCAGTCCACCAGGCTCGTGTCGGGGCCTACGGTGGCGCCCTCCGAGATCGTGGTGGAGCGCAGGATGTGGGTGTTCGGCAGGACCGTCACATCCGGCGCGAGCGTCGCGGTCACGTCGATCCATGTGGTCGCCGGGTCGAGGATCATCGCGCCTTCGAGCTGCCAGCGGCGCACCGTGCGCGCGTTGAGCAGTCGCGCCGCCTCGGACAGCTGAACGCGGTCGTTCACGCCCAGTGCCGCCGTGGCGTCCGTCGCCTGCGAGACCCCGACCGCGAGCCGCGAATCTCGCAGCAGCGCCACCACGTCGGTGAGGTACCGCTCTCCCTGGGCGTTCGCGGTTCCCACCAGCGAGATGTGAGCGCGCAGCGGCGCCGCTTGGAAGACGTAGACCCCTGCGTTGATCTCGGTGATGGATGCCTCGTCGTCCGTGGCATCCTTCTGCTCCACGATCCGCTGGACGCCGCCGGCGGAGTCGCGGATGACGCGGCCGTATCCGGTGGCGTCGTCCACGACGGCACTCAGGACGGTCGCGGCCGCCCCGCTCTCGCGGTGGCGCCTGATGAGGCGGGACAGCGTGTCGCCGTCCAGCAGCGGGACATCGCCGCTGAGCACGAGCACGTCGCCGGTGAAGTGGGGAACCTGCTCGAGCGCGATCTCGACGGCGCGCCCCGTCCCGGGCACCTCGTCCTGGTCGACGACGACGATCTCCGGCGCGATGTCCAGGACGACGTCGGCGACCATGTCGCGTTCGTGCCGGACGACGACCAGAACGCTCTGCGGGTTCAGGGCCCGCGCGGTGTCGAGCACGTGACCGAGAAGGGGTCGGCCGCCGATGCGGTGCAGCACCTTCGGAAGCGTCGACTTCATGCGCGTTCCCTGGCCCGCGGCGAGGATGACGACAGCCAACTGGGATTCGGTGATGTTCTCAGACATGCTCCGCCGCCAGGATTCGAACCTAGACCTAACAGCTCCAAAGGCTGTCGTGCTGCCATTACACCACGGCGGACCACGGCCCCCGCCTGCACAGGGAGCGGCCGCCCGACAAGTCTGCCAGACGGCCGCCCGCGCCCTGCCGCTACTTCGTCAGGGCAGCCCAGCGTTCGCGGCGTCGATGGTGAACGGTCGCAACCGCCGCAAGCCTTGCGTTCGATGCGGCACTTCGAGTCCTCTCGACGTGGTGCGAACGAATTTCGCCGACCGCGATAATGGGCCCATGGCGCAGGAGACGGACGAGGTGGACCGGATCGTCGAGGCGTGGATGGCGCAGCGACCCGACCTCGACTTCTCGCCCCTCGAAGTGCTGTCCCGCGTGGACCGGCTCTCCCGCCACCTCGACCGCGCGCGCCGCGACGCTTTCCGGCGCAGCGACCTGGAGCCCTGGGAGTGGGACGTCCTGTCCGCGCTCCGCCGCGCCGGCGAGCCGTTCCAGCTCAGTCCCAAGGCACTGCTGCAGCAGACCCTCGTCTCCAGCGGAACCATGACCAACCGGATCGACCGGCTCGTCGGCCGCCGGCTCGTGCGGCGCGAGGCCGACCCGGACGACGGGCGCAGCATCCTGGTCACGCTGACCGGCGATGGCCGCACACGAGTGGATGCCGCCATCACGCGCCTCGTGGATGCGGAGGCGCTGCTGCTGGACACGCTCTCGCGATCGGATCGGGAGCGGCTGGCCGGGTTGCTGCGCAAGCTCAGCCTGGGCTTCGACGCCTGACAGTGGGCTGAGACCTCCCCTGGCGTAGAATCCTGTGTGCCCTCCGACGATCCCCGCCCCCTGATCGCGAGCGGAATCGACCCGTTCGAGCTCGAGATCACCCTCAAGGTCCTCGCCCAGATGGACGTCGTGGACCCGCAGCATCCCGACTATGCGACGGTGCGTCGAGCGACCGCGAAGATGTTCAAGTCGGCCAAGAAGGAACGGCGGCTCGAGAAGAGGGCGATCATCGCCGACGCCGACCGCTCGGTGGTCGCGGCCACTGCGACGGGAGCACCGGACCGGATCGACGACGAGACGCGCGGCATCCCGCTCGGTACACGCGCGAGCGCCGCGACCGCGGGAACGCTGATCAAGGCGCGGCCGTGCTACATCTGCAAGCAGTCCTACACGCAGGTCGACGCCTTCTATCACCAGCTGTGCCCATCCTGCGCGGCGATGAGCCATGCCAAGCGCGAGGCGCGGACCGACCTGACCGGACGCCGTGCGGTGCTCACGGGCGGTCGCGCCAAGATCGGGATGTACATCGCGCTGCGACTGCTGCGCGACGGGGCGCACACGACGATCACCACTCGTTTCCCGCGCGACGCGGTGCGCCGTTTCACCAGCCTGCCCGACTCGCCGGAGTGGATCGATCGGCTCCGGGTCGTGGGGATCGACCTGCGCGACCCCGCCCAGGTGATCGGGCTGGCCGAATCGGTGGCCGCCCAGGGTCCGCTCGACATCCTCATCAACAACGCCACCCAGACGGTGCGCCGCTCGCCCGGCGCGTACCAGCCTCTCGTCGACGCCGAGCTCGCGCCGCTGCCGGACGGGCCGCTCCCCGAGCTGGTCACGTTCGGTCACACGAACGACGCCCATCCGCTCGCGCTCGCGCAGGCGGTGAGCGCGCATCCGATTCTGGCCGCGGCCGCATCGCGCGCCGAGGAGCTGACCGAGCAGGCGATGGCAGCCGGATCCAGCTCGCTCGATCGATTGGCGGCCGGTACTGCGATCGACGCCGGCGGCCTGCTTCCCGATCTGCACGACTCGAACTCGTGGACGCAGCACGTCCAGCACGTCGATCCGCTCGAGATGCTGGAGGTCCAGCTCGCGAACACGACCGCGCCGTTCCTGCTGGTGTCGCACCTGCGACCGTCGCTGGCCGCGAGTGCTGCGCGCCGGACGTACGTGGTGAATGTCAGCGCGATGGAGGGGGTCTTCGGGCGCGGCTACAAAGGCCCCGGCCATCCGCACACGAACATGGCGAAGGCGGCGGTCAACATGCTCACGCGCACGAGCGCGCGGGAGATGTACGAGACCGACGGGATCCTCATGACGAGCGTCGACACGGGGTGGATCACCGACGAGCGACCTCATCCCACGAAGGTGCGGCTGGCGGAGGAGGGCTTCCACGCTCCCCTCGACCTCGTCGACGGGGCGGCGCGGGTCTACGACCCGATCGTCCGCGGCGAAGCGGGCGAGGATGTGTTCGGGGTGTTCCTGAAGGACTATTCGGTCGGCAGCTGGTGACACCGGACGAGTTCCTGCGCAGCATCCCGATCGGCACACGCGTCGTCGTGCGGTACCGGCTCGACGACGGTCGGGCGACCGATGCCCTGGGCCACCTCCGCGCGCGGGATGCCGGGCATGTCGTCGTGGAGACCAGGCGCGGGCTCGATTCCGTGGCGCTGGCAACGGTGATCGCAGCGAAGGAAGTCCCGCCCCCTCCCCCGCCGCGATCGCGCCGGACCGCCGAGTGAGGCGACGGACCTGGACGCTCGTTGCGCCATCCCTCCGCCGCGAGCCCATACGCTCATCGGCAATGCAGTGCATGGGTTCGAAGGGAAGGCGTGGGTTCGGGGCGTGAGCACCCGCGCTTAGGCTTGACGGATGGCCCACCTCCTCGGCGGAGAGCATCTGCACGTCGAGTTCCCCGCGAAAGTCGTCCTCGATGACGTGACCGTCGGGGTCGACGGCGGCGACCGCATCGGCATCGTCGGTCGCAACGGCGACGGCAAGTCGACGCTGATGAAGGTGCTGACCGGCCGCCTGGAGCCCGACTCCGGACGCGTCACCTCCCGCGGCGGAGTTCGCGTGGGGATGCTGGCCCAGGACGACGACCTGCCCCACGACGAGACCGTGCGGCACGCGATCGTGGGCGACCGCCCCGAGCACGAGTGGCTCGGGGATGCGCGCGTGCGCGACGTGCTCGACGGCCTGCTGCGGGACGTGCCGCTGGACACGGTCGTCTCGTCTTTATCGGGCGGGCAGCGCCGCCGGGTCGGCCTTGCCCGCCTGCTCGTCGGCGAGTGGGACGTGGTCGCGCTCGACGAGCCGACGAACCACCTCGATGTCGAGGGAATCGCCTGGCTGGCCGCACACCTCGCCGAGCGATGGGCGCGCAACGCCGGCGGTCTGCTGCTCGTCACGCACGATCGCTGGTTCCTGGATGCGGTGTGCACACGCATGTGGGAGGTGCATGACGGCACCGTCGATCCGTTCGAAGGCGGCTACGCGGCGTACGTCCTGCAGCGCGTCGAGCGCCAGCGGCAGTCGAACCTCGCCGAGACAAAGCGCCGCAACATCCTGCGCAAAGAGCTCGCCTGGCTGCGCCGCGGCGCTCCGGCGCGCACGTCGAAGCCGAAGTTCCGCATCGACGCGGCGACCCAGCTCATCGAGGACGAGCCGCCTCCGCGGGACAACGTGGAGCTCGCCAAGCTCGCGACTGCGCGCCTCGGCAAGGACGTCGTCGACCTGCTCGATGCGGGCGTCGACTACGGCGCAGGCCCGATCCTGGAGGACGTCGAATGGCGCATCGCGCCGGGCGAGCGCACCGGCATCCTCGGACCCAACGGGGTGGGTAAGTCCACGCTGCTCGGCCTGGTGTCGGGTGACGTGCAGCCCACGTCGGGGCGCGTCAAGCGCGGGAAGACGGTGCAGGTCGCCGTACTGAGTCAGCGCCTCACCGAGCTCGACCAGTACGCGGACGAGCGCGTGCGAGATGTGCTCGCGCTGCAGAAGACGTCATACGTCACGGGCGGCAAGGAGCTCACCCCCACCCAGCTGCTCGAGCGCCTCGGATTCCGGTCGTCGGAGCTGTCGACCCCGGTCCGGGACTTGTCGGGCGGACAGAAGCGGCGGCTGCAGCTGCTGCTCGTGCTGCTGGGCGAGCCGAATGTGCTCATCCTCGACGAGCCCTCCAACGACCTCGACACCGACATGCTGGCCGCTCTCGAGGACCTGCTGGACTCGTGGCCGGGCACCCTGCTCGTCGTCTCGCACGACCGCTACCTCCTCGAGCGCGTCACCGACCAGCAGTACGCGATCGAGAGTCGGGGGCTGCGGCATCTTCCCGGCGGCGTCGACGAATACCTGCGTCGGCGTGCGGTGGCGCGAGAGGCTCCGGTCGTCGTCGCGGTCGCGGCGGCGTCGGCGCCTCTCGCCGACGGGCTGACCGGCGCCGACCGGCGGACCGCCGAGAAGGAGCTCAGCGCGATCGACAGGCAGTTGGCGAAGCTCAGCCAGCGCATCAAAGCCGCCCACGACGACCTCGCGACCCACGACCAGTCCGACTACATCGGGATCGGCAAGCTCAACACCGAACTGCAGACCCTCGAGAAGGATGTCGCGTCGCTCGAGGAGCGCTGGTTCGAGGTGGGCGAGTCGCTCGGGCACTGATCCGGCACCGCTGGGTGCGCTTCCCCTGACCGCGAAACTGCAACGGGACGGCGAGACAGCGGGTGAACCCCGCAGTCTGGACGCGTGGTTGCAGTCTCGCGGTCGCAGAACTCGCCGTCGGGAACGCGTCAGCCGAGGAGGCCCGCCGCCCGGAACGCGCGTGCGTAGATCTCGCGGATGACGGCCTTCTTTCGGGCGTTGTACTGCATGACGTGCTCGCCGGCTTTGTTGGCGGCATCCGCTGCCTGCAGCTTCGCGTCACGGTAGAGGTCACGATCCTCCGGATGCCGGCGCAGCCAGTCGCGGAACATCACATGCCGCGCCGCCTCGGGGTTGTCCGGCGAGAACACGTGCAGGTTGCAGCGCGGATCCGCGAGAACGAGGCAGCGATGCTCGTACCACCAAGGTTCCCGTACGGTGAGGGTGAATCCCGCGGCCTCGAGCGGCGCAAGATAGGCGCGCTCGTCGGCGGAATCGGCCACGATCAGGTCGATGTCGACCACGGGCTTGGCCGGCAGGCCGGGCACCGATGTGGAGCCGACGTGCGTGATGCTGAGAGCGCGGTCGCCGAGCGCCGTGCGAATGCGCCGCTTCAGCTCGCCGAACACCTGCGGCCAGCGCGGATCCGCGTCGACGAGCGCGATCTCGCCCGCCGGCGCCGCACCGGCGACCCAGGGGCTCTCGCCCGGCGGTGTGGGCGCGTCCTCGAATCGGACGATGTCCTCGGCGCGCGGCATCCCTCGATGCTACGACCGTTGAACGACCGCGAGACTGCAACGGGTGGTCGAACCAGCGGGTGAACCCCGCAGTCTCGACGTGCCGTTGCAGTCTCGCGGTCAGGTCAGTCAGGTCAGCCCCGGTGGGGCCAGAAACCGGCTTAGAGCAGGTCGTTCTCCTCGAGCCACGCCTTCGCGATGTCCGGCGTCGACTCCTGGTCCTCGGTGCTCTGCACGTTGAGGGCCACGAGACCCTCCGGGGTCAGTGCTGCGCTGATCGCGTTGATGATCTCGGCCGCGCCGTCGGGCAGCTCGCCGCTGACGACCGGAACGACGTTCGACGCCAGGAAGAGCCCCTCGGGGTCTTCGAGAACGACGAGGTCCTGCGTCTGGACGCGCGGGTCGGCGGTGTAGACGTTCGCGACCTGGATCTCGTTCGCCACGAGAGCCTCGACCGTCGTGTCGCCGGTGTCGTCGAAGCCGACGGTCACGCCGTAGATCTCGAGCAGGCCGGTCGGCCCGTACGGACGCTCCGCGAGCTCGGCGTTGCCACCGAGCGTGAGGGGCGTGGTCACGTTGGCGAGGTCGCCGATCTCGACGAGAGAGTTCTCATCGGCGAACGCGGCGGTGACGGTGTACGAGTCCTGGTCGGTCGCGGTGGACTGATCGAGGACGCTGAGGCCCTCCGGCAGTGCGTCCGGCAGAGCCGCGTACACCTCGTCGGCGGTGCGCGCCGGGGTCTCGGGGTCGAAGAACTGGAGCAGGTTGCCCGAGTACTCCGGGAACAGCGTGATCTCGCCCGCCTCGAGCGCCGGGATGTACGCGTCGCGCTGGCCGGCGTTGAAGGCGTCACGCGAGACCTCGAAGCCGCCGTTCTCGAGCGCCTGGGCGTAGATCTCGGCGATGATCTCGTTCGAGTAGTACGCCTGCGAGCCGATGACGATCGTCTCGCCGTCTGCGGCGGGCGCGTCGGTGTCGGTCGCCAGCGGGTCGCCGGACGCGCAGCCGGCGGCCACGAGCGCGACGCCGGTCAGGACGGCCGCGGCGAGCGCGAGCCGGGTCTTCTTTGCTGTGAACATGGGATTCTCTTCCTCTGGGTTGGGATATCGAGTGTCATGCGCGAGCGGCGGCCGCCGTGCGAGCGGCCGCCGATCTCTTCGGAGTCGGGCGATGTTCGGATTGCGCCGACGCGGACGCCGTGCGGAACGGATGCGCGCTGGAGAAGCGCGAAGACGCCGTCCAGGACGAGCGCCAGCGCTGCGACCAGGATGGCGCCGCCCAGGACGATGTCGAAGCGGCGGAGCGGGATACCGGCGAGGATGTACTGTCCCAGACCGCCGAGGTTCACGTACGCCGCGATCGTGACGGTCGCCACCACCTGCAGCGTTGCCGAGCGGACGCCCGCGACGAGCAGCGACAGCCCGAGCGGCACCTCGACGCGCCACAGGATCTGCCACTCCGTCATGCCCATCGAGCGGGCCGCATCGATGACCTTGCGATCGATGGCCTCGAAGCCGGTGTAGGCACCCGCGAGGATCGACGGGATGGCCAGCAGCACGAAGGTGATCAAGGCCGCTTCGAACGTGCGCAGCACGCCGAAGAGCAGCACCAGCAGGATCAGCAGGCCGAAGGACGGGATCGCCCGCGCCGCACCCGAGATCGCCACCGCGAAGTCGCGCCCCTTGCCGGTGTGCCCGATCAGCCAGCCCAGCGGGACGGCGATCAGGGCCGCGACCAGCACGGAGGAGAACGTGTAGATCAGGTGCTCGAGCAGCGCCACTGGAATGGGTGCGAGCCGCCCGGTGTCACCGGAGAAGATCCATGCGATCGCCTGGACGATGAGGTTCATGCGACACGCACCTCCAGCGGAAGCTCCGCGCGCCGGACGCGCCGTCGCTGGGCGCGCGTCCACGGCATGAGTACGCGGCCCGCGGCGATCAGCAGACCGTCGATCACGAGTGCGATGAGCAGCACCGCCACGATCCCCGCGAGAACCTCGGGGATGATGCGGCGCTGCGAGCCGTTGGTGAAGAGGTAGCCGAGGTTGGTCACGCCGATCAGCGCACCGACGGTCGCCAGGGCGATCGTGCTCACCGCGGTGACGCGCAGTCCCGCGAGGATGACGGGCGCGGCGAGCGGGAAGTCGACGGCCCAGAACCGGCGGCCCGCTCCGTAGCCCATCGCCGTGGCCGACAGCCGCACCGAGGTGTCGACGGATCCGAGCCCGTCGGCCACCGACCGGACCATGAGTGCGATCGCGTAGATCGTCAGAGCGAGGATCAGGTTGACCTCGCTGAAGATCGGCGTGCCGAGCAGCACCGGCAGGATCGGAAGCAGCGCGAGGGACGGGATCGTGTACAGCAGACCCGTGACGGTCAGGATGCCGCCGCGTGCCGCGCGATACCTCCACGCGAGCCAGCCGAGCGGGAGTGAGAGCACGAACCCCAGGATGATCGCGATGATCGACTGGCGCAGGTGGACGAGCGTGAGTTCCCAGATCAGATCGAGGTTGTTCGCGACCCAGTTCACGGGCTGGTCCCCACGATCGCCCCCTGGGTGCGGCCGTCGCTGTCCACGACAACGGTGCCGTTGTCGGTCTTCTTGAGCGAGAGCGCGCGGCGCCCCCGGTCGGAGCCGATGAAGCTCGCGACGAAGTCGTCGGCCGGATCCTCGATGATCTCGCTCGGGGACCCGACCTGGGCGATCTGCGCGCCCTTCTGGAGGATCACGACCTGGTCGCCGAGGAGGAACGCCTCGTCGATGTCGTGGGTCACGAACACCACCGTCTTGCCGAGCTCGCGCTGCAGCCGGATGAGCTCCTGCTGCAGGTCGGCGCGCACGATGGGGTCCACGGCGCCGAACGGCTCGTCCATGAGCAGGATGTTGGGGTCGGCGGCGAGCCCGCGTGCGACGCCGACGCGCTGCTGCTGTCCACCGGAGAGCTGACTCGGGTAGCGCTTGGCGAGCGATCGATCCAGCCCGACGGTGTCGAGCAGCGCCAGGGCCTGCTCGCGCGCCTGCTTCTTGGAGACGCCGCTGAGTACGGGCACCGTGGCGACGTTGTCGATCACGGTGAAGTGGGGCATGAGCCCGGAGTTCTGCATCACGTAGCCGATGCTGCGGCGCAGCTTGACGGCATCCTTGCGCAGGATGCTGTCGCCGTCGATCTCGATGTCGCCGCCGGTCGGCTCGACCATCCGGTTGATCATCCGCAGCAGCGTGGTCTTGCCGCAGCCCGACGATCCCACGAAGACCGTGGTCTTGTGCGACGGGAGCACGAGGTTGAAGTCTTCGACGGCGCGGGTGCCGTCGGGGAACTCCTTCGTGACGGAGGTGAACTCGATCATCGCCCGGGCCTGCTCTCGGCCGCTTTGAATCGCGCGTTCGGCATGAGAGTCCTGCTGGGTCGCGCCTGCATGGATTCCTCCGGAGAGCGCCCGATCTTCGGGAGGGCACTTCTCGCCTCGTCACATCAGCCGGGTGCTCCGACCGCATTCGAGCGTAGCGAACCCCCCGGACAGGGGATCCGAAAAGTCCCATCATTGCGCCACGTTGCGCCGCGCGCTATCGTGCCGCGGGCGTCCGCGCTGACGCGAGGGTTCAGAGGACCCGCGCGCCGTGCACCGGGCCGTGCACGTGCAGTGCCTGATAACCCGCCGCCGACAGGACGACCTGCAGCTCGAGCGCGGACTCCGGGTCGCTCGCGAGGAACGCCAGGGTCGGTCCCGATCCCGAAACGAGGCCGACGAGCGCTCCGGCCTCTTCGCCGAGCTCGAGCGCCTCCCGCAGCTGTGGTCGAAGAGACAGGGCTGCCGCCTGCAGGTCGTTGCGCGCGCGCTCGGCGAGCGCGATCGGGTCGCCCGCACGCAGAGCCTGTAGCACCCCGAGGTGCACGGTCGGCGCGCGCGCAGCGCGCACGATCTCGGGGTGCGTGCGCAGCGCGTCCAGGTGGGCGTAGACCTCGGGGGTGGACAGCCCGACGTCGGAGGGCACCACGACCCAGTCGAAGCGGCCCTTCGCGAGTGCAGGGCTCAGCTCGTCGCCGCGGCCGGTCCCGATCGCGGTGCCGCCCATGAGCGCGAACGGCACATCGGCACCCAATCGGGCGGCGAGCTGACTCAGCTGGGACGCTCCGAGGTCGGCGCCCCAGAGCGCGTCGCACGCGACCAGAGCGGCCGCGGCATCCGCCGAACCGCCCCCCATTCCACCCGCCACCGGGACGTGCTTGACGATATCGAGATGCACTCCCCCGGGGTGCCCGATCTTCTGCGCGACGAGGCGGGCCGCGCGCATCGCCAGGTTGCGGTCGTCTGCCGGGACACCGGACACGTCGACGGTTCCGGAGACCGTCACGGAGAAGTCCGCGGCGTGCTCGGCCCACACATCCTCGTAGAGCGAGACCGCCTGGTAGGCGGACGCGACATCGTGGTACCCGTCGTCTTGCACGTCGCCCACCTCGAAGAAGAGGTTCAGCTTGCCGGGCGCCCGCACGTGGATGCGGTCGGCGACGACGGAATGGCTCACAGTTGCGCCGACTCCGCCCACATGTCGACGTCGATGCCGTCCGAGAGCGTGTCGATCATTTCGAGCTCTTCAGGCGAGAACGCCGGGCCCGCCAGTGCTGCGATGTTCTCGTCGAGCTGCTCGATGCGCGACGCTCCGATCAGCGCCGACGTCACGACCGGGTCGCGCAGCACCCACTGGATGGCCATCTGCGCAAGGGTCTGCCCGCGTTCGTTGGCGATGACATCGAGTCCCCGCAGGGTCTTCAGTCCGTTCGGCGACAGCGTGCTCTGCGGCAGCGACGAGCGGTTCTGCGCCCGCTCGGCCGTGCCATCGCCGAGGTATTTCGCCGTCAGCAGGCCCTGGGCCAGGGGCGTGAAGGCGATCGCCCCCATGCCCTCCTGCTTCAGAACGCCGGTCAATCCGTCCTCGACCCAGCGATTGAGGATCGAGTAGGACGGCTGGTGGATCACCAGTGGCGTGCCGAGGCTGCGCGCCACCGCGGCAGCCGTCGCTGTGCGCTCGGCACTGTACGACGAGATGCCGACGTAGAGCGCCTTGCCCTGTCGCACCAGCGTGTCCAGAGCCGCGATCGTCTCCTCGATGGGGGTGACCGGGTCCACGCGGTGCGAGTAGAAGATGTCGACGTAGTCCAGGCCCATCCGGGTGAGCGACTGCTCGGCACTGGCGAGGATGTACTTGCGCGAGGCCAGGTCGCCGTACGGCCCGGGCCACATGTCCCAGCCGGCCTTGGACGAGATGATGAGCTCGTCGCGATAGGGCCGGAAGTCCTCGCGCATCATGCGGCCGAAGTTGGTCTCGGCCGACCCGTAGGGCGGACCGTAGTTGTTCGCCAGGTCGAAATGCGTGATGCCTTTGTCGAACGCGTGGCGCAGCAGCGCGCGCTGACGGTCGAATGCGATGTTGTCGCCGAAGTTCCACCACAGTCCGAGCGAAAGCGGTGGGAGATACAGTCCGGACGCGCCGACCCGGCGATACTCCGTGGCGGAGTACCGGTCGGCGGCGGCCGTGTAGGGGCGGTGGATGTCCTGAACGTCGGGGCGGAAACGGGGTGCATCGGTCACGTGCCGAGCCTAGCCCGGGCGGCGCGACGGGGTCACGGCCCGCTCCGTCCTCGGCGGTCGCCCGCGCAAAGCGCACTTCGGGGGCCGAAGTCGATGGCCCGCGCGCGAAATGTCGGCGAAATGCGCAGGACGTAGTCTTGCGTTCTGTCACTGAGGAGGCCCTATGGCGACGCTGTCCGCATTGCCCGCACAACCCCGCAGCTGGGCCGCTCTGCTCGAACGCGACGACATCGTCCTCGATCAGGGTGTGCTGCGGCTTCGACACGAGCTCACCACGCCCGCCGAAGCCCGCGTCGAAGACCTGCTGCTGACCGCGAATGCGCTCCAGTCGGCGGGGATCGCCGTGCTGCTCGTCCGCCACGATGTGCGCATCCCGGCTCTGGTGATCGACCTGGAGGATGCCGCGGCCGCCGTCGCGGCGCTCCGCGAGCTCCCGGAGCCGGTGTACGTCAAGCGCAAGGCGCGCCCGGCGATGCTCGCCGCCGAGCTCGCGGTGCCGCCGTCGGCACCGGCGTCGATCCGCGTGTACCGCCCCCGGATCTCGGCACACGGTGAGCTGCGCTACAACCACGAGGTCGGCATCCGAGTCGAGTTCTGGCGCTTCGGCGAGCAACTCATCGAAGCTCCGCACGAGAACGCGCTCACTCGCCGGCTCACGCCGACGAGCGATGTCAGCTTCACCGACGTGGAGCGCTTCGGCCGACGCTGGCGGACGCTCTCGGGCATGTTCGACGTTCATCCAGCGGAGTTCACCGCGGACGTCGACATGGTGTTCTCGTGGGTCGACGGCTCGTCGAGCGAGTTCCAGCGTCAGCGCGCCGCGCAGCTGGAGGAGTACGTCGTGGGCGAGGGCGACGATGGGCCGGCACGCTACCGGCACGTCGACGAACTGCGCTACGCGCTGCGCAGCGTGCACATGTACGCCCCGTGGGTTCGCCGCATCTTCATCGCGACCGACTCCCCCGCCCCGGCGTGGCTCCTCGAGCACCCGCGGGTCACGATCGTGCGCAGCGAGGAGTTCTTCGCCGATACGTCCGTGCTGCCGATCCACAACTCGCATGCCGTGGAGGCGCAGCTGCATCGCATCGACGGGCTGGCCGAGCACTTCCTGTACTCGAACGACGACATGTTCTTCGGGCGATCGGTCGAGCCGGAGCTGTTCTTCTCCCCGGCGGGCATCACCCGTTTCGTGGAGTGCGGCGTGCGAATCGGCACCGGCGGCTCGACACGCCACCGCAGCGGGCACGACAACGCCCTGCGAGTGAATCGCGACCTGCTGCGAAAGCGGTTCGGGCGCACCATCACGCGGGACCTCGAGCACTGCGCGACTCCCCTTCGCCGCAGCGTGATGAGCGAGCTCGAGCGCGAGTTCCCGCAGGACTTCGCCCGCACCGCGGCGTCGCGCTTCCGCTCCGCCACCGATATCTCGGTGACCAACAGCCTGTATCACTACTACGCGCAGTTCACCGGTCGTGCGCTGTCAAGCAGTGTGCCGCGCGTGCGCTACATCCAGACGACGCTCGCGGCGTCCCTCGCGGGCATGGAGCGCCTCGCGCGCCGCCGCGATGTGGACATGTTCTGCCTCAATGACGGCGGGGAGGGCGAGATGCCAGAAGAGCTGCGCGTGCGCACCGTCACCGAGACGCTGGAGCGCATGTTCCCGGTGCGCGCCCCGTGGGAGCGCGCCGAGGTCAGTGCAGAACGGGAATCGGCTCCGTCGGCGGAGCGATCCGCCGTCGGGCACTGAGCGGGGCGACGCCGGCGTCGGCCAGGCGTCGGCGCGCCTCGCTCGCCTCGATGTGCTCGAGCGTGTTGGGAGCGTCCACCGGCACGACCGAGTGCACCACGGTGTCGTCGTAGACGTGCACCAGGTTGAAGGCCTGCGCGCCGTCCTGCGGGCGAGTGCCGCCCGTCGGGACGGTGAGGTCCTGCGCGTAGCAGGTCGAAGACGCCACTGACACCGGGATGCCGGCGAAGGTGGCGAAGGTGGAGTAGTGCAGGTGCCCGGCGATGATCGTGCGCACATCGGTGCCGCGCAGGACCGCTGCGAGGCGGGACTGGTCGCGAAGCTCGACGCTGCCCGCGAGCGGCAGAACGCTCGGCACCGGCGGGTGGTGCATCGCAAGGATGGTGCCGAATGGCGCGGGGGTCCGAAGGATGCCCGCGAGCCATCCGAGCTGTTCGGGCCGGATTTCGCCGTGATGCGATCCGGGAACGCTCGTGTCGAGCGTGACCAGCCGCAGCCCGTCGAGTTCGTCGACGCGGTCGATCGGGTCGGCGGCGGGCTGTTCGTCGAGCAGGCGGGCACGGAACTGCGATCGATCATCGTGGTTGCCCATCACCCAGAAGACGCGTGTGTCCAGTCGCTCGGCGAACGGCTCCACCAGACCCCGCAGTTCGCAGTACGCGTCACCCTCGCCCAGATCGACCAGGTCGCCGGTGAAGACCACGCCGTCCGGAGCGATTCCTGTGGCCTCGATCACCGCGAGCGCACGCGTGAGTCGTTCGCTCGCGTCGACGACGTCGAACAGCCGCGACCGCGCCGCCCGCAGGTGCGTGTCGCTCAGATGCAGGAGCACGCGTTCGGCTGCCGGATACTCGGCGGTGCGCATCGGGACCTTCTTCCCTCCGGCGCCGCGAGCGCCTCACCACCACGCTGGCGGACCAACACGAATGTTACAGGCGTGTTTCGTGAACACCGTGGGACCGGCGCGCGAACAGACACGAAATGAAACGTCAGGATGCCCGCGCGATGCGCAGGAAGTCCTCGACCCCCAGCTCCTCGCCGCGGGCGGTCGGCGCGACCCCGGCTCGTTCGAGAACAGCGGATGCCGCGGCCGACGAGCCGCCGAACACACCCGCGACCGCCTGGCGGAGCATCTTGCGACGCTGCTGGAACGCGGCGTCCACGATCTGGAACGTGCGCACCCGCTCCGCCTCGGTGCCCCGCGGCTGCGGGTCCCGCGTGAACGCCACAAGCACGCTGTCGACGTTCGGCACCGGCCAGAACACCTGCCGTGACACGGTGCCCGCCAGACGCCACGGTCCGTACCACGCGGCCTTGACGCTCGGCGCGCCGTAGATCTTCGAGCCGGGAGGCGCCGCCAGCCGCTCGCCGACCTCGGCCTGCACCATCACGACTCCACGCTGCAGCGACGGGAACGTCTCGAGGAAGTGGAGGAGCACCGGGACCGAGACGTTGTACGGGAGGTTGGCCACCAGCACGGTCGGGTCGCCCGGCAGGTCCGAGACGCGCAGCGCGTCGGCATCCACCACGACCAGGGCGGACTCGGACACGCCGTGAGCGGCGGCCGTCCGCGGCAGCCGCGCGGCGAGCCGGTGGTCGATCTCGACGGCGACCACCGATGCGCCGGTCTCGAGGATCGCCAGGGTGAGCGATCCGAGACCGGGACCCACCTCGACGACGCGTTCTCCGGCTGCGACGCCGGCGACCTGGACGATGCGACGGACCGAATTCCCGTCGACGACGAAGTTCTGGCCGAGCTTCTTGGTCGGGGTGACCTCGAGTTCGGAGGCGAGCGCGCGGATCTCGGCCGCGCCGAGAAGCGTCACGGGCATGTGTTCACTGTAGCCGCGGCATCCGGCCGCGCCACGCGCGCCTCCTTGACAGGGTCGCGCGGGTCACGAAAGGGTGGGCCTCGGCGGGCAGCTCTGCCCGCCGAGGGGGCTTCACCGAGGAGGACCGCCAATGACTTCGGCACCGACATCCGACGACGCCGACATCTCGGTGCCGATCACACGGGTCATTCTGGTCGCGGCGACCGCCGCCCTCGGCGGGTTCCTGTTCGGCTTCGACACCGCGGTCATCAACGGCGCGGTGAGCGCGATCGGCGAGCAGTTCGACACCGGCCCGTTCCTGCTCGGCTTCGCGGTGGCATCCGCGCTCATCGGGTGCGCGGTCGGCGCTTGGTTCGCCGGACGCATCGCCGATCGCTACGGACGCATCCGGGTGATGCTCATCGCAGCCCTCCTCTTCATCATCAGCGCGATCGGCTGCGCACTCGCCTTCAGCGTCTGGGACCTGTCGTTCTGGCGCGTGGTGGGTGGTCTCGGAGTCGGCGCGGCATCCGTCATCGCCCCGGCCTACATCGCCGAGGTCTCGCCGCCGGCCTATCGCGGCCGCCTCGGGTCACTTCAGCAGCTCGCGATCGTCTCGGGCATCTTCGTCGCGCTGCTCAGCGACGCCGCCATCGTGGCGGCGGCCGGAACCGCGACCGCGCCGTGGCTGCTGGGGCTCGCCGCCTGGCGGTGGATGTTCCTGGTCGCCGTGATACCTGCGCTGATCTACGGGGTGATGGCGCTGACCATCCCCGAGTCGCCGCGGTACCTCATCGCGAGCGGGAAGATGGCGCGCGCCAAAGAGGTGCTCACGCGTTACGTCGGCGGCAACGTCGAGAAGACCACGACCGACATCCTCAAGACCGTCGAGGGCAAGTCCGACCGCCCGCGGTTCGCGATCCTCCGGGGACCCAGATTCGGCCTGCTGCCGATCGTGTGGGTGGGCATCGGCCTGTCGGTGCTGCAGCAGTTCACCGGCATCAACGTGATCTTCTACTACTCCACCACGCTGTGGCAGGCCGTCGGATTCACCGAGCAGGACTCCCTGACGATCACCGTGATCACCTCGGTGACCAACATCCTCACGACGATCGTCGCGATCATGCTCATCGACAGGGTGGGCCGCAAACCACTGCTCCTCGTCGGTGCCATGGGCCAGTTCGTCTGCCTGGCGGTGCTCACGCTGATGTTCGCCACCGCAACGGTCGTGGACGGGCAGCCCGTGCTCGAGGGCGCTGCCGGCACGACGGCGCTCGTGGCCGCGAACCTCTACGTGGTGTTCTTCGGCGCGTCGTGGGGCCCGGTCGTATGGGTGCTCCTGGGCGAGATGTTCAGCAACCGCATCCGCGCGGTGGCCCTGTCGGTTGCCGCGGCGGCGCAGTGGGCCGCCAACTTCGTGATCTCCACGACGTTCCCGGCGCTGGCCGCGGTCGGCCTGGGGCTGGCCTACGGCGTATACACGTTCTTCGCCTTCGTCGCGATCTTCTTCGTGATCAGGTTCGTCCACGAGACCAAGGGACGCACGCTCGAGTCGATGAGCGACACTGCCGAAGCTCAGAAGTCGCCGTAGACCTCGACGGTGTTGGCGGCGAGCTGTGCGCACAGCTCGTCGAGCTCGAAGCCCAGCTCGGCGGCCATGAATCGCACGGTGAGCGGCACGAGGTAGGGCGCGTTCGGCCGCCCGCGGTGCGGGATCGGCGTGAGGAACGGGGCGTCCGTCTCCACCAGGATCCGCTCGAGCGGGATCACCGCGAGTGCATCGCGCAGGTTCTGGGCGTTCTTGAACGTGAGGTTGCCGGCGAACGAAAGGTGGTAGCCGCGATCGGCGGCGATGCGGGCCATGTGCTCGTCACCCGAGAAGCAGTGGAACACCGTGCGGTCGGGCGCACCCACCCGCTGCAGGGTGTCGAGGACGGCGTCGTGGGCATCGCGGTCGTGGATCTGCATCGCGATGCGGTGCGCCTTGGCCAGCTCGATGTGAGCTTCGAACGAGCGGAACTGGGCGGCGAAGCCGTCCTGGCCGGTGCGGAAGAAGTCCAGGCCGGTCTCGCCGATCGCGCGGACGCGCGGCTGCGCCGCGAGTTCGTCGATCACCGCGATCGCGGCGTCCAGCTCGCCCGCCGCCTCGTACGCCGGCGCCTCGTTCGGGTGGATGGCGACCGCCGCCAGAACGCCGGGGTGGGATGCCGCGGCCCACGCCGACCACCGGCTCGAGTCGACATCGCCGCCCGCCTGGACCACCCCGGCAACGCCGACCGCGGCCGCGCGGGCGAGCTGCTCGCCGACCGTCAGCGGCTCGTCGCCATCGGCGATCTCCAGGTGTGCGTGGTTGTCGTAGACCGGCACCCGAAGCGGTTCGGGTGCGGCGGGCCACCGCACGTCGCGGCGCCCCTCCTGCGTGCGCTCTCGCACGTACTGGCTCGGGTCCGACCCATCGACATGCTCAGGATCCGGGGCGCTCGAGCGGGTCATACGCTCTGTTCGACGCGCGGGAACAGCGGTGCCAGGCCGTTCACGGCTGCGCCCGCGGGGAGGATGCCCCACCTTCCCGCCTCGCGGATCGGCTGATCGGAGAGCGGACCCACGGTCTCGGCCGCGCCGAGCGCCATCCACAGCTTCTCGGTGGCGATCGGCATGACCGGCGACAGCAGCACCGCCAGCGCGCGAAGCCCTTCCGCGGCGGTGTACAGAACCGTTCCGAGCCGGGCGCGCTGGGCGTCGTCCTTCGCCAGCGCCCACGGCTCGTTCTCGGTGATGTAGAGGTTCAGCGCATCGACGATCGTCCAGATCTCGGTGATCGCCTCGTCGATGCGGAAGCGGTCGATCGCTGCGTCGGCGGCTGCCGCGGCATCCGACACTGTCTGCTGGATCGCGACGTCGGCCTCGTTGTACTCACCGGCGGGAGGCACGATGCCCTCGAAGTACCGCTCGAGCATCGCGGTCGTGCGCGATGCGAGGTTGCCGAAGCCGTTCGCGAGCTCGGCCTGGTAGCGGGCCGACAGGTCCTCCCACGAGAACGAGCCGTCCTGCCCGAACGCGATCGCCGAGAGGAAGTAGAAGCGGTAGGCGTCCGAGCCGAACACGTCGGTGATCTCGCTCGGACCGATGCCGGTGAGCTTGGACTTGGACATCTTCTCGCCGCCGACGAGCAGCCAGCCGTGCGCGAACACGCCTCGCGGAACCTCGACCCCCGCGGCCAGGAGCATCGCGGGCCAGATCACGGCGTGGAAGCGCAGGATGTCCTTGCCGACCACGTGGTGCGCGGGCCAGCGGCGCGCGAACTCCTCGGGGTCCGAACCGTACCCGACGGCGCTCACGTAGTTCAGCAGCGCGTCGACCCACACGTAGATGACATGCGACTCGTCCCAGGGCACCTTGATGCCCCAGTCGAATGTCGACCGCGAGATGGACAGGTCCTTGAGCCCTCGCTTCACGAACGAGATCACCTCGTTGCGCGCCGACTCCGGCCGAACGAAGTCGGTCTCGTACAGCGCGAGCAGCTGGTCCTGGAACTCGCTCAGCTTGAAGAAGTAGTTCTTCTCCTGCAGCAGCTCCAGGGGCTTGGAGTGGATCGCGCAGACCTTCAGGCCTTCGAACGGGCCTGTCCCGTCCACGATCTCGGACTCGGTCTTGAACTCCTCGCAGCCGACGCAGTACAAAGCCTCGAACTCGCCCGCATAGATGTATCCGCGGTCGTAGATCGCCTGCACGAACTGCTGCACGCGCTCCTCGTGGCGCAGCTGCGTCGTGCGGATGAAGTCGTCGTTCGCGACGTCGACGGTCTTCAGCAGGGGCAGCCATGATTCGGCGACGAGCCGGTCGACCCACTCCTGCGGGGTCGCTCCGTTGGCGGCGGCGGCCCGCAGCATCTTCTGCCCGTGCTCGTCGGTGCCCGTCAGCATCCAGGTGTCGTCGCCGGCCTGGCGATGCCATCGCGCAAGGGCGTCGACCGCCACCGTCGTGTAGCCGTGCCCGATGTGGGGCACGTCACTCGGATAGTAGATCGGCGTCGTGATGTAGAAGGATTCGCCGGTTCTCACCCGAGAATTCTAGTTGGGCGCGATCAGACGCCCGGCCGTGTGTCGGAGGGGCGGCGGAGATGCCGGCGCAGGGCCGGTTCCGTAACAGTCCCTCAACCTCGCACGGCGAGCGAAGCCTGGTAGAGCTCGCGCGACGAGTGACCCGTGTGCGCCGAGACCTCGCCGGCGGCATCCTTCAACCGCGCTCCCCCGCGAACGAGCTCGAGCACCTGCGTGACGGCGTCGGGGAAGGCGATCTGCGCGGCGGGCGCGCCCTCCACGACGACGACGAGCTCTCCGCGCACGCCGGCCGCGGCCCAGTCGATGAGCGACGATGCCGTCCCCCGCACGACCTCCTCGTAGAGCTTGGTCAGCTCGCGGCACACGGCGACGCGACGCTCGGCCCCCAGCGCGGCGGCGATGTCGGCGAGGGATGCCGCGAGGCGCGAGGGCGATTCGAAGAACACCATGGTGCGACGCTCGGCCGCGAGGGCGGCCAGCGCGCCGCGGCGATCCCCTGCCTTGCGGGGCAGGAAGCCCTCGAACGTGAACCGGTCCGTCGGCAGCCCGGAGACGGCGAGCGCGGCCAGGACCGCACTCGGGCCGGGGATCACGGTGACCGGCACACCCGCCGCAGCCGCCGCGGCGACCAGTCCGTAGCCCGGATCGCTCACCGTCGGCATGCCCGCGTCGCTGAGCACCAGGACGTCCTGGTCCCGCGCGAGGGCGACCAGGTCGCCCGCCCGCTCCTTCTCGTTGTGGTCGTGCAGCGCGATCAGCCGAGGACGGTTCGAGACTCCGAGTCCGGCGAGCAGCCGCTGGGTCGTACGCGTGTCTTCGGCGGCGATCACGGTCGCCGCCTCGAGCGCCTCCACCAAGCGCCGCGACGCGTCGCCGAGGTTGCCGATCGGGGTCGCGGCCAGGATGATCACGGTCCCACCTTAGGCTGGTGCCTGTGACGGCGACGGCTCCCCTCCTGCCCGAGACGCGGCCGTCCGTCTACGACCGATGGACCTCGCGAGTGGCCGCGAATCCGCGTCTCGCCCGGCGGTGGGCTTGGCTCGCGCCGACCCTGGTGACCCTGCTCGCGGGTGTCCTCCGCCTGTGGAATGTAGGGCATCCGCACGCCTTCGTGTTCGACGAGACCTACTACGTGAAGGATGCCTGGAGCCAATGGCTGCTCGGCTACGCCGGGAGCTGGCCGGAGGACGCGAACGCGAGCTTCCTGGCCGGTGACACCCACGTCTTCACGCCGAACGGCAGCTTCGTCGTGCATCCCCCACTGGGCAAGCTGCTCATCGGAGCGGGGATGGCCGTCTTCGGCGCCGATTCCTCGTTCGGATGGCGCATCACCACTGCTCTGTTCGGCACGGCGACGGTGCTCGTGTTCTTCTTCGTCGCGAAAGCGCTGAGCGGATCGTTGGTCTTCGCGACCGTCGCCTCTTTCCTGATGGCGATCGACGGCCTGGCGATCGTGCTCAGCCGGGTCGCCCTGCTCGACATCTTCCTGGCCTTCTTCGTGCTGGTCGCGTTCTGGTTCGTGCTCCTGGATCGCCGCCGATACCCGGACCGGCTCACCGCGCTCGTCGAGTCGCGCTCCGCGAACGGCGATGCGCCCGCGTGGGGACCAGTGCTGTGGAATCGGCCGTGGATCATCGCGGCCGGCGCCGCCGTGGGGGCGGCGACCGCCGTGAAATGGTCGGGTGTCTACGTGCTCGCCGGGCTGGGCGTCTACCTCGTCGTCACCGACGCGCTCGTCCGCCGGCGGGCCGGCGTCGGCTTCTGGCCGGCGGATGCCGCGATCCGTCAGGGCCCGGCCACATTCCTGCTCTTCGTGCCCGTGGCGTTCGTGGTCTACCTCACGACCTGGACCGGCTGGCTGGTGACGGACGGCGGGTACGACAGGCACGCGGCCGACCCGACATCGGGCTCCGGGGCGGGACCGGGCGGTGCGTTCTGGTCGTGGGTGCCGCCCGCGCTGCGGAGCCTGTGGATGTACCACAAGTCGATCTACGACTTCCACGTCGGACTCGACGCGTCCCACGGATATGCGAGCCCGGCGTGGCAATGGCCGCTCCTGCTGCGTCCGACCTCGATGTACTTTCAGTCGACGCCGCTCGGGGAGGCGGGTTGCGATACCGCGAAAGGCTGCATCGAGAACGTCTACAGCATGCCCAACCCGCTGATCTGGTTCGCGGGAGTGGCCGCGGTGCTGTACCTCGTCTACCGGTTCGTGCGGACCCGCGACTGGCGTTTCGCGTTCGTGCTGACGGGCGTCGCTGTCACGTACGTGCCGTGGCTGCTGTATCCCGAGCGCACCATGTTCCAGTTCTATACGATCGCGGTTCTGCCGTTCGTGCTGCTCGCCCTGACCTTCGCACTGCAAGACATCTCGGGCGCCCGGCACCTTGACAACCACCGACGCCTGACCGGACAGCGTGTGGTGCTCGTCTTCCTGCTGGTCGCCCTCGCGCTGTCGGCGTTCTGGTACCCGATCCTCATCGGCGCGCGCGTGCCCTACGACTTCTGGCACGCGCACAGCTGGATGACGGGCTGGATCTGACGCTCAGCCGGCGAGCGCGGCGACGTCGGTGACGGGCAGCCGGCAGGCGAAATCGCGGCAGTCATACGCCGTCGCCACGCCGTTCAGCAGCCCTTTCCCCTCGAACAGGCTGAAACCCGCCGCCGCCCACTGCGAAGACTGTTCCGGGGTGACGATCGCCAGGACGTCCGCAGGCATGCGCCGCGCAGCCGCCACCAGTGGGGCCGCCGGGTCGCCGCCGACGACCACGAGCTGCCGCGGAGGCTGCGCCAGCTCGGCTGCGACGCGCAGCAGTGCGCCGTACGCGAGCGGCTGTGCGAGAGCAGCGCTCGCGTGCTCTGAGACGACCCGTTCGGCCATCACCCGGAACTCCTCCCCCGCACCGAAGAGCCACAGCGCCGTTGCCGCCCCCGCCACCGCGGCTGCACCGGACGGCTCGTCGCCGTCGGATGCGGCATCCGCGGTTCCGATGCCCTGCGCGGCAAGCACGGGATCGCCGCCGCCCGGCGTGCGCAGCTCTCCGTCCGGGCCGCCGCAAGCGAGGACCAGGTCCCGGGCCCGCTCGGCGTAGGCGGCTTCGCCGGTCGCCGCGGCCAGCGCGGCGAGACCGGACGCGAATTGGCCGTAGTCGGCCAGCGTGGCCGCAGCGGTGGAGGGGATCTCGTCGAGTGATGCCCGCACCAGCGCTCCGTCCGCTCGCGCATTGGCACCGACCACCGCGTCGGCCGCCCAGCGCGCCGCCTCGATCCAGCTCGGTTCGTCCAGGCGTGCGCCGGCGCGCGCGAGCGCGCCGATGGCCAGCCCGTTCCAGCCCGTCACGACCTTTCCGTCGACGGCGGGAGGCTGGAGAGTGGATCGGGCCTCGGCATCCCGCTCGTAATAGCCGCCTTCGCTGCGGGCACCGTCGATCCACGACTCGGAGTCCTGGGCCGCGCCGAACCCGCCACCCGGCTGCTGCAGCACGTCGAGAAGGAAGCGCGCGATCCCGCGGGCGGTCTGCTCATCACCCGCGTCGGTGGCCACGTCGAGCAGCTGGGCGTTGTCGGTCAGCATCCGCTCGTAGTGCGGGACGGTCCAATCGCCGCGGGTCGTGTACCGGAAGAATCCTCCCTCCACCGGATCGCGGAGCTCGGACGAGGCCATCGCCGCGAGCGCGCGGTCGGTGACGGCGGACGCCGCGGGGTTTGCGCTGCGAACGGCCGGCGATTGGAGGAACCTCAAGGCGGTCGCGATCGGGAACTTCGGAACGGCGAGGTCGCCGGAGCCGAACCCGCTGAACTGGCGGTCTTCGCGCGCGGCGATCGCGTCCGCGGCGGCGGCCAGATCGTCCACGTCGGGCACCCGTGAGTCCGTCGTCGCTGCTGCCCTGGCATCGGTCAGCGCCGCCGCCACCGCGGCGGCAGTCTCGTCGACCTGCTCGCGGCGCTGCGTCCATGCCTCCTCGACGGCAGTCAGAACCTGCGTGAAGGACGGCATGCCGGCGCGCGGTTCGGGCGGGAAGTAGGTTCCCGCGTAGAACGGGCGGCCGCTCGGGGTGGTGAAGACGGTCAGCGGCCAGCCGAGGTGCGGGGTGAAGGCGGCGGCGGCCGACATGTAGGCGGCATCCACCTCGGGGTGCTCCTCGCGGTCGACCTTGACGGCGACGAAATCGCGGTTCATCGCGTCGGCCGTGCGCTCATCCGCGAAGGACTCCCGTGCCATGACATGGCACCAGTGGCACGTCGAATAGCCGATCGACACGATGACAGGGACGTCGCGTCGGCGGGCTTCGGCGAAAGCAGCGTCGCCCCACGGGTACCAGGCGACCGGATTGCCGGAATGCGCTCGCAGGTAGGGGCTCGCGGATGCCTCGAGGCGTGGGTTCACGATTCCACGCTACGTCGGGTTCGTGCTCAGGGGCAGGCCCCCAGCGCCTCAGATCACCAGGTGGCGACGTACTCCGACACGCGCTGCGCCGCCGCCTGCCGCACGAGCGGGAGTGAGCGGGTGACCGCCTGATCGATGCGGCGCTTCACATCCGGCGAAGTCAGCTCGTAACCGGCGAAATCCGCATCGGACGCGTAGACGCCGACCGGCAGGGTGAGCGCCTGGAAGAAGCCGAAGAGCGGACGCAGCTGGTGCTCGAGGATGAGGGCGTGACGCTCGCCGCCACCGGTGGCCGCCAGCAGAACGGGGGTGCCGACGAGCGCGTACTGCCCGACGAAATCGAACAGGTGCTTGAACAGGCCGGTGAAGGATGCGCGGTACACGGGGCTCGCCACGATGAGCAGGTCGGCCGTCTCGATCGCGCGGAGCGCGTCCTCGACCTCGGGCTCGACGTCCTCCCGGCGAAGCGCGCCGGCGAACAGGGGGCCGAGCGTGGCGACCTCGATGAGCCGGGTCTCGACCTCGTCGCGCGCCGTGACCTCCTCGATGAGTCCGCGCACCAGCGCCGTCGTCTTGCTCGGCTCGCGAAGCGATCCGGAGACGCCCACGATGCGCAGCGGTTGGGTCATGGTCCGAGGCTAGGCGCGCCGCGCCCGTGCCACCCGGCGAGGTGACACGGGGCGTCACACACGGCGCGGTGCTGCGGGTCAGTTGACCTCGTCGGGGTGCGAGCTGACGCGGCCGGTGCCGTCGCCCGGGTCGAGGGCGTCGATGGCGCTGACCTCGGCATCGGACAGCTGGAAGTCGAACACGTCCATGTTCTCCTCCAGACGTTCGCGCCGCACCGACTTGGGGAAGACGATGTTGCCCTTCTGCAGGTGCCAGCGCAGCACCACCTGAGCCGAGGACTTCTGATGGGCGGACGCGGCATCCTGCACCGCCGGGATGCCGAACAGGTCGTACTTGCCCTGACCCAGCGGCCCCCAGGCTTCGATCCGCACATCCTGAGCAGCTGCCCAGTCCGTGACGTCGCGCTGCTGATGCGCGGGGTGCAGCTCGATCTGGTCGACGGCGGGAACGACACCGGTCGCCGCGACGATGCGCTCGAGATGCGGCACGAGGAAATTCGAGACCCCGATGCTGCGGGTCAGGCCGGCGGCGCGCAGTTCGATCAGCTTCTCCCAGGCATGCAGGTAGTTGTCCTTCGCCGGTGTCGGCCAGTGGATGAGGTAGAGGTCGACCTGCTCGAGCCCCAGGCGGTCCAGGCTCTCGCGGATCGCGTCGTCGGGGTCGTTCCCGTCGTGGCGGTCGTTCCAGAGTTTGGTCGTGACGAAGAGCTCGCGGCGCGGGATCCCGCTGTTCGCCACGGCTGCCCCGACGCCCTCCTCGTTGCCGTAGATCGCCGCCGTGTCGATGTGGCGATAGCCGACTTCGAGCGCCTCCGAGACCGCGCGTTCGGTGTCGCCCGCCGGAACCCGGAAGACCCCGTAGCCGAGCTGGGGGATGTCGTAGCCGTCGTTGAGCTGAACCGTGGGGATCGTCATCGTTCCAGCCTAGAAGCTCCGATTCCACCCCTGGTCGCGTTCGCTCGCGATTGGCGCGCTGGACTGCCGTCCTCTGCGCCCGCGCTGGGCGCCTTGCCACCCAGAGCACCCCGAACAGGATGTCCACGCCCAGACGTCGCCACGAGAAGCGGAGCAGGTCTTGCAGGCCACGCCCCTCTCGGCGCAGGAGCCCGCGCACCCAGACGAGGCAGAGGAGGTTGACCGGTCAAGAGGTCTGCCGAACTCGATCGAGCGGCAGCGGTGGGTACGATCGAAGGCTATGCCCGCGCCCGAACCCGTGATCTCGTACCCGCCGGAGCTGCCCGTCAGCGCCGCCCGGGACGAGATCGCGCGCGCGGTCCGCGATCATCAGGTCGTCATCGTCGCCGGCGCGACGGGCTCGGGCAAGACCACGCAGCTGCCGAAGATCTGCCTGGAGCTCGGCCGCACCCGCATCGCGCACACGCAGCCGCGGCGCATCGCGGCACGAACGATCGCCGAGCGCGTCGCCGAAGAGCTGCAGGTGCCGCTCGGGACGACCGTCGGCTACAAGGTTCGCTTCACCGACAAGGTCCAGGAAGACACCCGCGTCGCGCTGATGACCGACGGCATCCTGCTCAACGAGATCCACCGGGATCGCCTGCTGCGCCGTTACGACACGATCATCGTCGACGAGGCCCACGAGCGCTCGCTGAACGTCGACTTCCTGCTCGGCTATCTGACCCAGGTGCTGCCTCGACGCCCCGACCTGCGTGTCATCGTCACCAGCGCGACGATCGACCCGGAGAGCTTCGCGAAGCACTTCTCGGATGCCGCCGGCCACCCGGCACCGATCATCGAGGTGTCCGGCCGCACGTATCCCGTCGAGATCCGCTACCGGGGTCCCGGCGAGACCTTGGCCGCCGAACAGGGCGGAAGTGGGACGAAGCGCGCGGCGGACGACGAGGGTGACGAGGTCGACGGCATCACCGCGGCCCTGCGGGAGCTCGACCACGAGGCGCCCGGCGACGTGCTGGTGTTCCTGCCCGGCGAGGCGGAGATCCGCGACGCGACGGATGCCGTTCGCGGCATGTACGCAAAGGATGCAGCCCCCACCGAGGTCCTCCCGCTGTACGGCCGTCTCAGCGCGGCCGAGCAGCACCGCGTCTTCGAACGATCGACCGTTGCGGGCGTGCGACGGCGCGTGATCCTCGCTACGAACGTCGCCGAGACCAGCCTCACGGTGCCCGGCATCCGCTATGTGATCGACACCGGCACCGCCCGGATCTCGCGCTACAGCGCGCGCACCAAGATCCAGCAGCTGCCGATCGAGGCGATCTCGCAGGCGTCGGCGCAGCAGCGGTCCGGCCGCGCCGGTCGCACCTCGCCGGGGATCGCGATCCGGCTCTACTCCGAGGAGGACTTCGAGCGTCGCCCGGAGTTCACCGAGCCGGAGATCCTGCGCACGAGTCTCGCCTCGGTCATTCTGCAGATGCTCTCGCTCGGCTTCGGCGACATCGCCTCGTTCCCGTTCCTGACCAAGCCCGACTCGCGCGGCGTGAAGGCAGCGTTCGACCTCCTGCTCGAACTCGGCGCGGTTCGCACCTCCACGCGCAGCGAGACACGCGGTACGACAGGCTCAGGGACCGGTGGCGGCGCCGCAAAGCTCACCGACCTCGGGCGCGAGATCGCCCGTCTGCCGATCGACCCGCGCTTCGCGCGCATGCTGATCGAGGCCAAGCGGCTCGGCGTGCAGCGGGACGTGCTCGCGATCGTCGCCGGAATGTCGATACAGGACGTGCGCGAGCGACCCGAGGAGCGCCGCGAGGAGGCCGACCGCCTGCACGCCCGTTTCGTCGACCCGACGAGCGATTTCGTGACGCTGCTCAATCTCTGGAATCACCTGCAGGAGCAGCAGTCCGCGCTCGGCTCCAGCGCGTTCCGGCGCCTCTGCCGCGCGGAGCACCTCAATTATGTGCGCGTGCGGGAATGGGTCGACGTGCACCGGCAGCTGCGCATGCTCATCGGCGCGCCGCGCACCGAGAAGAGCGGCCAGGAGAGCAACGCCGACCCTGACGACCTGCACAAGGCGATCCTGTCGGGACTCCTGTCTCACATCGGCATCCTCGACGAGCGCACCTCACCGAGGGCGACCGCCCAGAGCGGCCGCGCGGAGTCCAAGCGCCAGCCCGCGGGCGAATACATCGGCGCGCGCGGAGCGCGGTTCGCGATCTTCCCAGGTTCCGGACTGCGCAAGAAGCGTCCCTCGGCCGTGATGGCCGCCGAGCTCGTGGAGACCTCGCGACTGTTCGCGCGCACGGTGGCCGCCGTGGACCCGGCATGGGCTGAGTCGCCGGCAGGCGACCTGGCCAAGCGCCAGCTCAGCGAGCCGCACTGGTCCAAAGCGGCCGGCGCGGCATCCGTCTATGAGAAGGTGACGCTGTTCGGAGTCGAGATCGTGCCGCGGCGTCGTGCTCAGCTGGCGCGCTTCGACCGGCCGTTGGCTCGCGAGCTCTTCCTGCGGCACGCCCTCGTCGAGGGCGATTGGGATCCGACCGGCCTCGACAAGCGACTGACCGCCTTCGAGCGGCGCAACCTCGAGCTGCGGCGCCGGCTCGAGAAGATCGAGGAGCGCGAGCGCCGCCGCGACATCCTCGTCGGCGATGAGGCGGTGTACGCGTTCTACGCCGCGCGGATCCCCCGTGACGTGTACGACGTCCGGTCGTTCGAGGCCTGGTGGCGGGACGCCTCGAGTCGGACGCCGCGGCTGCTCGACATGACCGAGGCCGACCTGCTCGACGATGCAGCGCGCGGCGACGAGCGCGACTTTCCGGCCCGGTGGACGCAGGGCGACCAGGTGCTCTCGCTGCAGTACCGGTTCGAGCCGGGAGCCGATGACGACGGCGTCACGGCCGTCGTCCCGCTCGCCCTCCTGGCCCAGCTGCGTCCCGACGGCTTCGACTGGCAGGTCCCGGGAATGCGGGACGAGCTGATCACGGCGCTGCTGCGCGCGCTGCCGAAGGCGATTCGCCGTCACGTCGTGCCCGCGGCGGACTGGGCCGCGCGGTTCGCTGAGGAGCTCAGCGGGCAGGGTCCCGAGTTCCACGACGGGATGCCACCCATCGCGCTGCTGGATGCGCTCGCGGTGCGGATCCAGCGCGTCGCGAACCAGCCGGTGACTCCCGCCGACTTCGAGCTCGACCGAGTGGCGGGGCACCTGCAGGTGTCGTTCCGTGTCGTCGACGAGCGCGGGCGTGCGCTGGGTTCCGATCGCGATCTGCGGATGCTGCAGCAGCGGTTCTCGGACCGCGCGCGGGCATCCGTCGCGCGCGCGACGACGGACCGGTCCCTGAGCTCGTCGAAGGGTCGCGACGCCTCGACAAGCTCGGCGACCGCAGATCCGGGCCCAGCGGCGCCGACGGTCGGCGGCGGGGGCGGGTTCGCAGAGCGCAGCGGCCTCACGGACTGGGACTTCGCGAACCTGCCGGTCGTCGTCGACACCAGGGTCGCGGGCGGCGTCGTGCGTGGCTACCCGGCGCTGATCGACGAAGGGTCCGGCGTCGCCCTCCGCGTGGAGGCGACACCCGAGGCCGCTGAGGGGTCGACGCGCGCCGGCGTGCGGCGGCTGCTGCTGCTGGCAGTCCCGTCGCCGGCGTCGTATGTGCTCGAGCACCTCACATCGGCTGAGAAGCTCGCACTCGCGGCATCCCCGTACCCGTCGGCGAAGAGCCTCGTCGAAGACGCGCGAGTCGCCGTGGCGGATGCCGTCCTGGCGCGCATCGCAGGATCATCGGTGGTCCGCACGCGCGCCGACTTCGAGCGTGTGCGAGACGCGCTGTCAGCCGCCGTGGTCGACGACACGTTCCAGACCGTGTCGCTGACCGCTCGCATCCTGACCGCCGTGCGCGACGTCGATCGTGCTGTGCGGGGGCAGAACTCGCTCACCCTGCTCGGAGCGCTGAACGACGTGCGCGGCCAGGTCGCCGGGCTCGTCTTCCCCGGGTTCGTCTCCCGCATCGGCGTCGCCCGGCTCGCACACCTGCCGCGCTATCTGCAGGCGGCGAAGGAGCGGGTCGAGGGGCTTGTCGACAACCCCGGCCGTGATCGCCAGCGGCTGACCGAATTCGAGCGCGCCGCCGCGCTCTACACCGAGGCGGGCGGATCGATGCCGGTGCCACCGGATGCGCCGGCGGAACTCGTGCGCACACGCTGGCTTCTCGAGGAGTATCGGGTGAGCCTGTTCGCGCAGCACCTGGGCACGGCGGAGCCGGTCTCGTTGCAGCGAATCCAGAAGTCGCTCCGGGAATAGTCCTGGCATCGTGCGGGAATAGTCCACGAAACGAGAGGTTGCCCCACACATGGCTACAGCGATCGCATACACCGAGTTCGGCGGACCGGACGTCCTCACCCTGATCGAGGTCCCCACGCCGTCACCGGATGCCGACGAGATCGTCGTCCGCATCGAGGCGGCCGGCGTCAACCCGATCGACTGGAAGATCCGCAGCGGCGCGCGCGCGTCCGACCCGCTGACCGGGCCTCGCCGCATCGGCGCGGATGCCGCCGGTGTCGTCACCGCCGTCGGTGCGGACGCGGGCGGCTTCCGCATCGGCGACGACGTCGTCGTGTTCGGAGCGACCGGCGCCTACGCTTCGGAGATCGTCGTGCCGGTCGAGAAGGCGCAGCCGCGTCCACCGCAGGTGAGCGCAGAGGAAGGGGCGGCCCTCGGCATCCCGGTCGGGACCGCCTATCAGGCGCTCCGCTCGCTGGCCGTTGGCAGGCGGGACACGGTGCTCGTGCATGCCGGATCCGGATCCGTCGGACAGGCCGCGATCCAGTACGCGGCGCTGTGGGGCGCGACGGTCCTTGCCACGTCGTCCGAGCGCCGGTTCGACCGGGTGCGCGAGCTCGGCGCAATTCCCATCGCCTACGGCGAGGGCTTGGCCGACCGCGTCCGTGCCGCCGCACCGCAGGGTGTCACCGTCGCCCTGGACGTCGCCGGCACCGACGAGGCGATCGAGACCTCGCTCGAACTGGTCGACGACCGCGACCGGATCGTGACCCTGGTGCGTGGGAAGGATGCCGCCTCCTTCGGCATCCGCGCCTTCTCCGGTGGCAGCCCGATCCCCCTCGGCCCGCGCGAGCTGGCGTGGCGACGCGAGGCGATCCCGGTCACGATCGCGCTGATGGCCGCCGGCGCGTTCTCGGTGGAGCTCGGGGCGTCGTACCCGCTCGCCGAGGCGGCCGCCGCTCATCAGGCCGTTCAGGACGGCGCGGACGGCAAGGTCACGCTCTTTCCTTGACCCTTGTCTGCCGGACTCACGCTTCCCGACGGCGTCAGACCGGAGCGCCGGATCCGCAGTGCGCGGCGACCGGCGCGCTGCTCGCTGATCGTCATCCTGGTGACGGCGCGTCAGCCTCCGCTGGTCAACGCGCCGATGAGTCCCGATGCGACCATGTACAGGCCGATCGCGGAGACGACGATCCAGATGCCGACGCGCGTCGGAGAGATACGTTCCCGCTGGGGGTCCAAATCCGGCACTGACCCATCCCTCCTAAACGCCCGACCGCCGCTTGTTGTAGACATCGAACGCGACCGCGAACAGAAGCACGAGACCCTTCACGGCCTGCTGCCATTCGATGCCGATGCCCATGATCGACATGCCGTTGTTGAGCACGCCGATGATGAGACCACCGATGATCGCGCCGCCGATCGTGCCGACACCACCCTGCACGGCCGCACCACCGATGAACGCCGCCGAGATCGCCTCCAGCTCGAAGCCATCGCCCGCCTTCGGCCCCGCCAGATTCAAGCGGGCCGTGAAGATCAGCCCGGCGAGCGCCGCCAGGGTGCCCATGTTCACGAAGAGCCAGAAGTCGACCCCGCGGGTCTTGACACCCGAGAGCTCAGCGGCGTGGCGATTGCCGCCGATGGCGTAGATGTGACGGCCGAACACCGTGCGATTCATCACGATGCCGTAGATCAGCACGAGTGCGGCGAGGATCACCAGCGTCACCGGAATGCCTTTGTACGACGCGAGCGCCCACGTGAAGAAGCCGATGACGACCGCGATGAGTACGAGCTTGATGATGAACCAGGTAGCCGGTTCGACGTCTTGACCGTACTTCTGCCGTCCGCGACGGGTGCGCACCTGCTGTACGGCCAGCGCGGCGATCGCGACCGCCCCGATCAGCAGCGTGAACAGATCCAGGTCGCTTTCGCCGAACACACCGGAAATGAAGCCGTTGCCCAACGCGCGGTACTCAGTGGGGAAAGAGCCGATGTTCGCGTTCCCGAGAACGACGAGTGCCAGCCCGCGGAAGATCAGCATTCCTGCGAGCGTCACGATGAACGCGGGAATCCCGACGAACGCCACCCAGAACCCTTGCCAAGCGCCGACGAGTGCTCCGATGACCAGCGACAGGACGACCGACAGCCACCACGGGAGCCCCCAGCTCACGGCGAACACCCCCGAACACGCACCGACGAAAGCGGCGACCGAGCCGACCGAGAGATCGATGTGGCCGGCGATGATCACCATGACCATGCCGATCGCGAGAACGAGGATGTAGCCGTTCTGGACGACGAGGTTCGAGATGTTCTGCGGGCGCAGCAAGATGCCATTGGTGAGGAACGTGAACAACGCCACGACCGCGATCAGGGCGATGAAGATGCCGTTCTTGCCGAGGTCGGCGAGGACGTGGCTGAGCCAATCCGTGAACTTGTTCTCGCTCGGCTGAATTGTCGCGCCGACGGCGGTGTTGGGGTTTTCCGACATGTGCGTGTCTCCTGCCGCCGCGTCAGCGCGGCTTTTCCATGGTCATGAGCTTGAGGACGGCTTCGGGCGTGGCCTCGCCGATCGGGAGCTCGCCGGTGATGCGCCCTTCGGAGAGCGCGTAGACCCGATCGGAAATGCCGAGGAGTTCTGGCAACTCCGACGAGATCACGATGATCCCTTTTCCGGAGGCGGCCAGCTTGTTGATGATCGTGTAGATCTCGTATTTGGCGCCGACGTCGATGCCCCGGGTCGGCTCGTCGAGTATGAGCACGTCCGGATCGGCGTAGATCCACTTCGACAGGACGACCTTCTGCTGATTGCCGCCGGACAGCTTGCCGGTCTTGACCAGCACGTTCGGTGCCTTGATGTTCAAATCCCGGCGGTACTCGTTGGCGATCTTGTACTCCTCGTTGTCGTCGACGAGGCCGCCCTTTGTGAGCTTGTCGAGCGAAGCCATCGAGATGTTGCGCTTGATGTCTTCGATCAGGTTGAGCCCGTACGTCTTGCGGTCCTCGGTGGCGTAGGCGATGCCGTTGTCGATCGCCTCGCCGACCGTACGGGTCTTGATCTCCTTGCCACGCATGAAGACCTTGCCCGAGATGCGCGAACCGTAGCTGTGCCCGAACAGGCTCATTGCGAACTCGGTACGTCCAGCCCCCATGAGTCCCGCGATGCCGACGATCTCGCCGGCGCGCACGTTGATGGAGACCGAGTCCACGATGACGCGGGACGGGTCGGACGGATGGTATGCGGTCCAGTCTTCGACTCGAAGCAGCTCGTCACCCAGGTGCGGTTCATGATCGGGATACCGATGTTCGAGGTCCCGCCCGACCATGTCCTTGATGATGCGATCTTCGGTCACCTCGGCCTTGGCGATCGTCTCGATCGTCTTGCCGTCGCGGATGACCGTCACCGTGTCGGCGACCTTTTTGATCTCGTTCAGCTTGTGGCTGATGATGATCGACGTGATCCCCTCTTCCTTCAGGCTGAGGATCAGATCGAGCAGGTGATCGGAGTCCTCGTCGTTCAGCGCGGCCGTGGGCTCGTCGAGGATCAGAAGTTTGACCTCCTTGGAGAGCGCCTTGGCGATCTCGACCAGTTGCTGCTTGCCAACACCGATCTGATTGATCTTCGTCGTCGGGTTCTCTCGAAGCCCCACGCGTTTGAGGAGCTTGCCCGCTTCGAAGTTGGTCTTGTTCCAGTCGATGAGGCCGGCGGTGCCGCGCTGCTCGTTGTTGAGGAAGATGTTCTCGGCGATCGAGAGGTAGGGGCTGAGCGCGAGTTCCTGGTGGATGATGACGATGCCCTTGGCCTCGCTCTCGCGGAGGTTGCGGAACGCGACCTCGTCGCCCGCGTAGACGATGTCTCCTTCGTAGGTGCCGTGCGGATAGACGCCGGAAAGCACCTTCATGAGAGTGGACTTGCCGGCGCCGTTCTCGCCGCAGATCGCATGGACTTCGCCCCGCTCGACCTCGAAATTGACGTTCGAGAGAGCTTTGACACCGGGGAACGTCTTGGTGATGCCTCGCATCTCCAGGATGTGTTGGGCCATTGTCTCCGACCTCCTTGTTGCGGGACTGACAGTGGAAGCGTATCGGAGGCGACGGCGGCGGAAGCGAATGCTTCCCACCGCCGTCGCCTGAGGTCGACGGCGGAACGGACTGATTAAAGTCCGAGCTCCTCCGCAGTCCAGTAGCCCGTGTCGACCAACGCCGGTTCGACGTTGTCCTTCACGACAGGTACGGGTCCGAGCAGGTACGACGGAACGACCTTCACGCCGTTGTCATACGTCTCCTCGTCGTTGACCTCGACCTCTTCGCCGGCGAGGATCGCGATCGCCATGTCGGCCGCGACCTTGGCCAGTTCGCGCGTGTCCTTGAAGATCGTCGCGTACTGTTCACCCGACAGGATCGCCTTGACCGAGTCGACCTCCGCGTCCTGCCCGGAGATGATCGGCCAATCCTCGCCGACCGAGTAACCGGCATCGGTCAGAGCGGAGATGATGCCACGCGAGAGGCCGTCGTAGGGCGAAAGCACAGCGTTGACCTGCGAGCCGTCTGAATAGCTCGACGTCAGGATGTCTTCCATCCGGCTTTGCGCAACCTCGCCATCCCAGCGCAGGATCGTCGCCTGCTCGATGTCGGTCTGACCCGACTTGACCACCAGCGTGCCGTCGTCGATCAGCGGCTGGAGCACGTCCATCGCACCGTCGAAGAAGAAGAACGCGTTGTTGTCATCCAGTGAGCCAGCGAAGAGCTCGATGTTGAACGGACCGGCGGGAGCACCCTCGATGGGCGTGCCATCGAGCTCGGTCAGACCGAGACCGTTGAGCACCGACCACGCCTGCTGCTGGCCGACGAGGAAGTTGTCGAACGTCGCGTAGTAGTCGACATTCTCGCTCTCACGAATAAGGCGGTCGTATGCGATCACCGGGATTTCGCTGTCGGCAGCGTTCTGGAGGACCTCCGAGAGCGTGGTTCCATCGATCGCCGCGATGATCAGAGCCTCGGCCCCCTTGGTGATCATGTTCTCGACCTGTGAGACCTGCGTGGGGATGTCGTCCTCTGCATACTGAAGATCGACGGTGTAACCCGCGTCCTCGAGCGCAGCCTTGACGGCGTCGCCATCCTGAATCCAGCGCTCGGAGCTCTTCGTCGGCATCGCGACGCCGATGAGGCCCCCGCCTCCCCCGCCCTCGCCGCCGCCGTCGCCGGAGTTGCCGCCGCCCGCGCAGGCGGACAGCAGGAGAGCACTCGCGGCGATGACCGCGAGCAGTGTCTTCTTGGCTTTCACTGTGGTTCCTTTCGTGTTGCGGACATCGTCGTCTTGGTAGCGATGTTCGGTTGTGGCCTGCTCGCCTCGAACGGGTGGCTGAGACGGTTGCAGGTGTGGTTCCAGCGGTGAACCCGCTGGAGGTCGAGGTCGGCACGGTTCATCGTCGGGCTTCCTTCCGGTGCGCCGGAAGGCGCTCTTCGCCCGACTGCCCGTAGGCGTTCTGGTAGCGGTCGAAGAGCATGTCGACGGCCTCCGGCGGAAGAGGGATCAGCGGGCCTGCTTGACGCGCGTGGTGCACCGTACGTGCGGCGTCTTCGAGCATGACCGCCGTCTTGACGGCGTCAGTCGGTGTCGCGCCGATGGTGAACGGGCCGTGGTTCTGCATCAGCACGGCGCGGGAACGGTGACCGGAGAGTGTCTCGACGATCCCCCGACCGATGGAGTCGTCGCCGATGGTCGCGAAGGGTCCGATCGGGACCGCCCCGCCGAACTCGTCGGCCATGGCGGTGATCACGCACGGTATCTCCTCCCCGCGCGCAGCCCACCCCACCGCGAAGGTCGAGTGCGTGTGCACAACCCCGCCGACGTGGTGCATGTTCCGGTACACGTACGCATGCGCGGCCGTGTCGCTCGAGGGTGCACGCTCGCACCCGGGTGTTCCCGGTACGACGTCGCCGTTCAAGTCGCAGAGGATCATGTTCTCCGGTGCGAGGTCGTCATACGAGACCCCGGACGGCTTGATCACGAACAGATCGGCACCGGGCACCCGGCCCGAAACGTTCCCACCGGTCCATACCACGAGGCCGTAGCGCACGAGCTCGGCGTGAAGTGACGCGATCTCCGAACGGACCCGGGCAACGGCCACCTCGGTCCTCACGCTTGCCGCATAGCGGTCACGCGTCTCGGCGTCGTTAGCCTCAACCACCGATCGACTCCCTCGTCTGAGTGCGCTGCACGCGACTCGGTCAATGTGACCGTTCACATTGCGCAACTATAGCGGCGAAGCAACATGGACTGTCAACTGCGACATGTCTCGGGTTGGTAACAGATCGATCAGCCCCAGCGAGGCGGACTGGCCGTCGAGGCGCGCACGATCAACTCCGGCATGATGACCGCTGCCGGCACCCCGGACGCGCCATCTGCAGGACCGAGCAGCAGATCGACACATCGGCGGCCCAGCTCCGGGAAGTCCTGCCGGATGGTTGTGAGGGGGGGCCAGAAGTGCGGAGCCTCGGGAATGTCATCGAAACCGACCACGCTGATGTCGCGCGGCACATCGAGGCCTTCATCCCGGATTGCGTGGATCAGTCCGAGTGCCATCTGGTCGTTCGAGGAGAATATCGCCGTGAAGTCTCTCACCTGGAGCAGTTCTTTCCCGGCGTAGTACCCGAATTCGGCAGTCCAGTCCCCCAGCACCGGGGCCGTGGTCGCGATGTCGCTCGCCGACATCTCCTCGAGGAAGCCCCGCATCCGCGACTCCGCCTCGATCCAGTCCTGGGGACCGGCAAGGTGGTAGATCCTCTGATGTCCCAGGTCGATCAGGTGTTTTGTGGCCAGGCGGGCGCCCGCGATCTGGTCGACAGTCAGGGTGTGATCTGGATCCAAACCGGTCGACTGCAAGGTCACGTAGGGGACATCGATGTGTTGCGCAGCGAGCGAGCGGAACACGCGCATCTGCGGTGCGATCACGACGAGACCTTCTACAGACTGCGCCATGAGGTGCGCGACACCGGCTCGGATCGAGTCCGGCTCGGATGCCACGATGTTCACGGTGCTCACCCAGTAGCCGCGCGCCTGCGCTGCCGTCTCGATCGCAGCGATGCTCGATGCCGGCCCGTACTGTGTGCTCGACGCAGACAGGATGCCGATCGTTCGGGACCTGCTGGTCACCAGCGCCCGAGCTGCGCGGTTGGGCGTGTACTGCAGCTGCGCGATGACCGCGAGCACGCGCTCGCGGGTCTCCGGTCGGATGCTCGGGTGGTCGTTCAGCACGCGCGACACCGTCTGGTGGGAGACGCCCGCGATGCGGGCGACGTCACGGATGCTCGGCCTTCGGCCGCCGGCATCCTCTGTCATGAGCGTCTCCGCCTTCATCGGTGCGAGCCCTTCGCGACGAGTCACGGTAAGCATGCGCACGGTCACATCGCTCCTAGACATTATGCACGACTCGATGCCGCAGCGATGGTGAGCCATGTGACTGTCACATCGGGTCGCACCGACTCGGTGATCCACCCGGCACGCGCCGCGCCTGTCACATTGCCGTCACATGCGCTCGCGCGCGTACGCTGAGCTCATGGCGGATTTCGTACACAACCTGCCGCTGAGCAACCGACGCCGCGAGGACGAGTCCACGGTCACCTCCAACCGGCGCCTTGAGATGGCGACCGTGATCGAGGAGGCCGCACGGCTCCTTGCGGCGGCTTCAGTCGATGAAGTCGCGCGCGCCGCGCTCCTGAACAGCTTCCTTGCTGATGCTCGCATCAGCGAGGACGCCGCACGCTCGCCCGGGCTCGGTTCCGTTTCGGGTCTCACCGAACTCGGCGCGGCGATTCGCTCTGGCCGCCGCCGCAATGTGCGCGCGCTGTCGCATTGCGTGCGCGCCATCCTCAGGCTCGCGGACGCGCTGAGCCTCGAGCCGCGGCTCACGGCGACGACGTCCGGTGCCGTGGCGCTGTACGCCGCAACGACGGCACCGCTTGAGCGGAGAGCCGTCGTTGCGGGCCACACGATTCGCGCGACCGATGCCGACTGGGCATTCGGATGGGGGCCGCTGCTCGAGGGCACCGCTCTGCAGATCGTCGCGTTCCTGCTGGGCACATCGGAGGTTCCGCCCGTCGCGGCCAGCTCGACCAGACCCTGAGACCCGCGCCCGTCACCCGCAACAGTTCGACACAGAAAGGCGCGCATTCGCGGGGTTCTCGTCGACAATAAACGGATGTCCAACACCATCCGTTCGTTCGCAACGGCGCAGGTGCAGGCGGGATATGTTCCCGGCGTCGCCGAAAACACCGCCGTGCCGCCCATCTATCAGTCGAACGCGTTCGAATTCGGCTCGCTGAGCGAGGCGCGGGACCTTTTCGCGCTGCGACGGGACGGCAACATCTACAGTCGAGCGGCGAATCCGACGGTCCTCGTGTTCGAGCAGCGCATGGCCGAGCTCGAGGGTGGGGTCTCCGGCGCGGCGGTCGCGTCCGGACAGGCCGCGGTGGCCATCGCGCTGCTGGCGCTGGCGAAGCAAGGTGAGCACATCGTCGCCGCTCGTCAGCTGTACGGCGGAACAGTGGACCTGCTGCAGGACACATTCGCGGACTGGGGAATCGATGTGACGTTCGTCGACCAGGACGATCTGCGCGCCTGGTCGGCCGCGGTGCGTCCGGAGACCCGCGCGCTGTTCGCCGAGTCGATCACCAACCCCAACGCGCAGGTGCTGGACATCCGTGCTGTCGCGGAGGTCGCGCGCGAGGCGCGCGTGCCGCTGGTCATCGATCACACGGTGGCGACCCCCTACCTGCAGCGTGTGAAGGACTTCGGCGCCGATATCGTCGTCCACTCCGCGACCAAGTACCTCGGCGGCCACGGCACGTCCCTCGGCGGTGTGATCGTCGACCTCGGCACGTTCGACTTCTCGCTCGAGCCGGGCCGCTGGCCCCAGCTCACCGAGGCTTACCGGCGCGTGCCCGGCGGCAGCCTCATCGACCGCTTCGGCGCGACCGGGTCGCCGTTCATCGCGCTCGTCAAGACGAAGTACATCCACGATCTCGGACCCTCCCTGCCTGCGTTCAACGCGTTCCAGCTGCTCCAGGGACTCGAGACCCTCGATCTGCGGATGACGCGCCACAGCGGCAGCGCATACCAGGTCGCACTCTTCCTGGAAGCGCATCCCGCAGTGTCACGGGTGAACCACCCCGGCCTGGAGTCGAGCCCCTGGCACGAGCTGGCCCTCGAGTATCTGCCGCGGGGCGCGGCATCCGTCTTCTCGTTCGACGTGCATTCCGCCGGAGACGCCGAGGGCGATTTCGCCCGCGTCGAAGAGCTCATCTCGCGCCTCCAGGTCGTTCGTCTCGTGGCGAACATCGGCGATGCGCGCAGCCTGATCGCCCACCCGGCATCCATGACGCACAGCCACCTGTCGCCGTCCCAGTTGACCGAGGCCGGTATTACACCGACGACGATCAGGCTGTCGATCGGACTGGAAGACTCGGCCGACGTCATCGCGGACCTGGAGCGAGCGCTGGCGCCGCTCGCCAAGGCGGTTCCCGCCATCTCATCCGATCAGCGCCTCTCGTCGGTGCGCTGACCGAGGACGCCCGTTCCGGTTGAAGAGACGGCTGCAGAGGGCCGCACGCGCCACACCCACCTGGACGGTCGCGAGTATCGATACTCTCGAGGAATGACCGGACTGCGCTGGGGAATCCTCGCCACGGGCGGAATCGCCCATGCCTTCACTCGTGATCTTCGCACCGCGGGACTCGACGTCGCCGCTGTCGGATCGCGGTCCCCCGAGTCCGGTGAGCGGTTCGCGGCGGAGTTCGGGATCCCGCGCGTGCACGCCTCGTACGAGGACCTGGTGTCGGACCCCGACGTCGACATCATCTACGTGTCGACCCCGCATCCGCTGCACGCCGAGAACGCGATCCTCGCGCTCGAGCACGGCAAGCACGTCCTCGTCGAGAAGCCGTTCACGCTCACCGGCGCCGAGGCGGCCGCCGTTCGCGATGTCGCGGCCGAACGCGGGCTGCTCGCGATGGAGGCGATGTGGACGCGCTACCTCCCGCACATGATCCGCGTGCGCGAACTGGTCGGCAGCGGCGCGCTCGGCGACGTGCGGGCGGTCCTCGCCGACCACACGCAGAAGATCTCGAGCGACCCCGACCACCGCCTCAACAAGCTGGAGCTGGGCGGCGGCGCGCTCCTCGACCTCGGCATCTACCCGATCTCGTTCGCATGGGACATCCTCGGTGCGCCGACGACGGTGGTCTCGTCGGCGACGATCGGCCCCACCGAGGTCGACGCCGAGGTCGCGACGATCTTCACGCACGCCTCCGGCGCCCTGTCGACGTCGATCTCGGCATCCCACGCCGCCGGACCGAACACGGCGCACATCGTCGGGACCGAGGCACGCATCGACATCGATCAGGTCTGGTACAGCCCGACCACGTTCCGCGTCGTGGCGCCGGACGGGACCGTGCTCGACTCGTACGAATCGCGCGTCGACGGCCGCGGGATGCAGTACCAGGCGATGGCCGCGGAGCGCTACGTCAGCGAGGGCCGCAACGACAGCGACATTCTGCCGATCGATGAGACCGTCGCGATCATGGGAACGCTGGACGAGGTGCGCCGGCAGTTCGGGCTGGTATACCCCAGCGAGCGCTGACGGGAGCCCGGTCCCCTGTTCGTCCTCGCGAACCCCGGTGTCAGACTGGACTCATGCCCGACTCGCAGAACTCCCGCGTCGCCGTCTACCTGGACTTCGACAACATCGTCATCTCCTGGTACGACCGCGTGCACGGGCGCAACTCATACGGTCGCGACCGCCAGCGGATCATCGAGACGCCCGAAGACCCCGAGATCGCGGAGCGTCTGAGCGCCGCCACCATCGACGTCGGCGCGATCATCGATTACGCGGCATCCTTCGGGACCCTGGTCCTCACGCGCGCCTACGCGGACTGGTCGTCGCCGGTGAACGCCGTCTACCGCACCCAGCTCGTCGCGCGGGCGGTCGATCTCGTGCAGCTCTTCCCAGCCGCGGCGTATGCCAAGAACGGGGCCGACATCCGCCTCGCCGTCGATGCCGTCGAGGACATGTTCCGCCTGCCCGACCTCACGCACGTCGTGATCGTCGCGGGAGATTCCGACTACGTGCCCCTCGCGCAGCGTTGTCGCCGCCTGGGCCGATACGTCGTGGGAGTCGGCGTCGCCGGATCGACGGCGAAGTCGCTCGCGGCCGCCTGCGACGAGTTCGAGGCCTACGACTCCCTTCCGGGCGTTCCCCGGGTCGCCCGCGCCGCGCCGCGAGAGGCGGGCTCCCGCGCGCCGTCGAGAGCAGCCGGATCGCGGGCGAAGACCCCCGTCGACGACGCGCCCGCGGAGGCAGCCCCCAAGACCCGCTCGAGCAGTGGACGCGGAGCGAAGAAGTCACCGGCGAAGGATGCCGCGGCGGCCGTCGGCGAGACTCGCGAGTCCACGCCGGAGGGGGGCAGCGACGCGCCCGCAGCGACGCGGGACGCCGCGGTCGAGGCCCCGACCGCGGCAGTCGTCGAGGCATCCCTCATCGAAGCGCTCGGCGCCGCGCCCACGCCCGCCCGGCGCACAAACCGTCGCGCATCGTCGACGACGGTGGCCACGGCCGCCGAGGAACCCGGGCCGGCACCGGTCGCGGATGAGACTCCGGAGGATCCGCAGGACGTCGCGACACGCCTTCTCGAGCGCGCGCTGCGACTCGGGCACGACAAGGACGACGACTCCGAGTGGCTGCACAGCTCGGCCGTCAAGACCCACATGCGGCGGATGGATCCGTCGTTCAGCGAGAAGGCCCTCGGGTACCGGTCGTTCAACGACTTCGTGAAGGCGCGCGAGTCAATCGCCGAGCTCGAGGAGACCGGGCACGAGCGCCTCGTCCGGCTCCGTGAATAGCTGGGCGGCCTCGCCCCAAGAGCATCGCCCAGTATCGGTTCGGCTAACGACTTGAAACCTGAATCAATTCTCAGGTAAGGTCACGGAGCGGCATCCCCCAGCCGTTCCAGCGCCCTACAAGGAGGTACCAGCGCATGAGCACAGCAACGTCTCCCCGCTCGCCCGGAAACCCACCGAAGCAATCGAGTCTCCGCCGCGTCGTCACGGCCTCGATGGCCGGCACAGTCGTCGAGTGGTACGAGTTCTTCCTCTACGCCACTGCCGCGACCCTGGTCTTCAACAAGATCATGTTCCCGCCGTCCGAAGACCCGCTCACCCCGATCATCGCCGCGTTCGTCACGTACGCCGTCGGATTCGTCGCGCGTCCGCTGGGCGGCATCGTGTTCGGCCACTTCGGCGACAAGTACGGCCGCAAGAAGCTGCTGCAGGTCGCGATCATCCTGGTCGGCGTCGCCACGTTCCTGATGGGATGCCTGCCCACCTACGAACAGGTCGGCTTCCTCGCCCCCGCACTGCTGGTCACACTGCGCTTCGCGCAGGGCTTCGCCGTCGGCGGCGAATGGGGCGGCGCCGTCCTGCTGGTCGCCGAGCACTCCCCCGACAAGTCACGCGGCTTCTGGGCCTCGTTCCCGCAGGCCGCCGTCCCGATCGGCAACCTGCTCGCGACGATCGTGCTGCTGGTGCTCAGCCGCACGCTCACGGAGGAGCAGTTCCTCTCGTGGGGCTGGCGCATCGGATTCTGGCTCTCGGTCGTCATCGTCGCGGTCGGGTACTACATCCGCACCCGCGTGACGGACGCCCCGATCTTCCTCGAGGTGCAGAAGAAGGTCGAAGAGGAGGAGCACGTGCGGTACGGCGTGCTGGAGGTGCTGCGCCGCTACCCGCGTGGCGTCTTCACCGCTATGGGCCTGCGCTTCGCCGAGAACATCATGTACTACCTCGTCGTCACGTTCTCGATCACCTACCTCGTCGTCAACGAGGTCAACACCGCCGAGATCCTGGGCTACATGGTGATCGCGCACATCGTGCACATGATCGTCATCCCGCTCATCGGCGGGCTCGCCGACCGCATCGGCCGCAAGCCGGTCTACTTCATCGGCGCGGTGCTGGCCGGCACGTGGGGCTTCTTCGCCTTCCCGATGTTCGACACGAAGAGCCCGGTCGTCATCCTGCTGGCCATCTGCATCGGACTCGTCATCCACGCGTTCATGTACGCCTCGCAGCCGGCCATCATGAGCGAGATGTTCCCGACCCGCATGCGCTACTCGGGCGTCTCGCTGGGCTACCAGGTCACCTCGATCGTGGCGGGCTCGCTCGCCCCGATCATCGCCGCGGCTCTGCTGCAGAGGTTCGACTCGTGGGTGCCGGTCGCGATCTACCTCGCGGTCGCCGCTGCGATCACGCTGATCGCGGTCATCTCGCTGCGCGAGACGAAGGGCTCGTCGCTGCACGAGCTCGACCGCATCGACGAGGAGCGGCTGGCCGAAGCACCCGCAGCGCGCGTCCGCGCGTAGCAAGGCTCGGCGACGGGGAGTTCTTGCGGTCCCACGGGCTCGAGAACTCCCCGTCCTCCCTCATCAAGCCGATTCGGCCTCAACTGCGTGGCGACGCATCGCCACAAGCACACCCGGCTCGCTTCGGATTGCACCGGCGGTGCACCGCTCGCCGGACCTCGGCCAGGGCACTGCGCGAGACTGTTCACATGCCCTCCTACTCCCCCGACGCCCTGCGGCGCTGGCCCGATCTCGAAGCCGACGAGCTCTTCGCCGTCGATGCCGCCGACCGGCTGATCCTCGACGAGTCCGCCGCGGCACGCTCGGCCGCACCCGCCGGCACTCTCGTCGTGATCGGCGACTCGTACGGTGCGCTGACCCTCGGCGCTGCGGATGCCGGAGCCACCGGCATCCGTGTGCATCAGGATCCGCTCTCCGCCGAGCGGGCTCTCGAGGAGAACGCACGCCGCTTCGAACTGAAGAGCGCGTTCCGGTCGCTCGCTCTCGGTCCTGAGCTCGTCACCGGCGCACGGGTCGTGCTGCTCAGGCTGCCGCGAGCACTGGACGCTCTGGAGGACATCTCGGCCCTCATCGCCGCGCATGCCGACCCGGAGGTCGTCGTCTTCGCCGGGGGCCGGATCAAGCACATGACGCTCGGGATGAACGATGTGCTCCGCCGCTCCTTCGACGTGCTCGACGTGACGCACGCGCGGCAGAAGTCGCGGGTGATCGTCGCCCGTCATCCACTCGCCGGGCACGACCCGCAGCCGCGGTCGAAGCAGCACGAGCTGCCGGGGCTGGCCGCGCCGCTGACGGTGTGCGCGTACGGTGGCGTCTTCGCCGGCACGTCGATCGACATCGGCACCCGGTTCCTCGTCGAGCAGCTCGATTCGGCGAGCATCCAGGGTGAGGGCGATGTGATCGACTTCGCCTGCGGAACAGGAGTCATCGCCGCCTGGCTGGCTCTGCGGCATCCCGACGTCTCGGTCGTCGCTAGCGACCAATCCGCCGGGGCGGTGGCTTCTGCCGAGGCGACTGCTCGGCAGAACGACGTCGCCGACCGCGTCGAGGTCGTCCGCGATTTCGGGCTCGCGTCGCGCGCGGATGCGAGCGCGACGCTCATCGCGCTCAACCCGCCCTTCCATGCCGGCGCCGCCGTTCCGAACGGCGTCGCCGAGCCCCTTTTCGCCGAAGCCGGTCGAGTCCTCGCGCGCGGGGGCGAGCTGTGGACGGTCTGGAACTCGCCGCTGCAGTACCGTCCCGTCCTCGAGCGGCTGGTCGGGAGGACGCGTCAGGTTGCGCGGAACGCGAAGTTCACGGTGACGGTGTCGACGCGCGGCTGACCCGTCGATTCAAGCCGCCGGCCGCTTCCCGCGGACCCGGCTCAGGACCGGCCGACCATCTCATCGACCCAGGCGGGGACGATGTCGGTCGCGCGACCGGCGCGCGACTCGTCGAACGGCACGACCGCGTCACTCGGCACGAGGTTGAGCTCGACGGTGCGCGCGCCGAACGCCGCGGCGAGCGCGACGTAGCCGGCGGCGGGGTAGACCGCGCCGGAGGTGCCGATCGAGACGAACACATCGCACGCCACCACAGCGTTCTCGATGCGGTCGAGGTCGTACGGCATCTCGCCGAACCAGACGACGTCGGGGCGCAGCATCCGCTGGCCGCAGACCGGGCACGGCGGTCGGTCTTCGAGATCGGCGCTCCATCGCGGCCGGGCGTCGCACGCTACGCACAGAGCCCGGCGCAGTTCGCCGTGCATGTGGACGAGGTTGCGGCTGCCGGCGCGCTCGTGCAGGTCATCCACGTTCTGGGTCACGACCAGCACGCTCGCGCCCAGTGCTCCTTCGAGGCGGGCGAGTGCCCGGTGCGCCGCATTCGGCAGCGCGGACGCAGCGGCCCGGCGTCGAGCGTCGTAGAAGCGCAGCACCGCGTCCGGGTCGTGCGCGAACCCTTCCGGCGTGGCGACGTCTTCGACGCGGTGACCCTCCCACAGCCCGCCGGAGTCGCGGAACGTCGGCACTCCGCTCTCGGCCGAGATCCCAGCGCCGGTCAGCACGACGACGCGCGGCGCGGCAGCCGGGAGCGGTGTCACCGCTGCAGCTCGCGCAGCGTCTGGATGGTGTCGGCCTCATCGGGTCGCTTGTCGGGCCGGTAGCCCTTGACGCGTGCGAAGCGCAGCGCGACGCCGCCCGGGTATCTCGTCGAGCGCTGCACGCCGTCGATGGCGATCTCGACGACCGTGACCGGGTGCACGTGCACGGCGTAGCTGCTGCGGTGCGTCTCGATCGACGGGAAGTACTCGGTCTGCCAGCGCAGGAGCTCGTCGGTGAGGCCCTTGAACGTCTTGCCGACCATGACGAACCCGCCCGGCGACACGAACTCGCCGGTGGGGTCGAGCGCGCCCAGGTGCAGATTCGACAGCTGGCCCGTGCGCCTGCCCGACCCCCACTCGACGGCGAGCACCACGAGGTCGTAGGTCAGCACGGGTTTGACCTTGATCCAGCTCTTGCCGCGGCGGCCGGCCGCGTAGACCGAGTTCAGGTCCTTCACCACGACACCCTCGTGTCCGGCGGCGAGCGCGTCCCGCGAGAGCTGCTCGGCGGCCGCCGCATCGGAGGTCACGAGTCCGGGGATGCGCCACTCGCCGGCGATGCGGTCGAGCTCGGCCATCCGGACATCGAGGGGCTCGTCGATGAGGTCGCGCCCGTCGAGGTGGAGCACGTCGAAGAACCACGGCCGCAGGGCGGTGCTGCTGATCGTCTCGGAGCCGAAGCGGGCCATCGTGTCCTGGAACGGTCGGGGCCCGCCGTCGGCATCGAGCGAAAGCGTCTCTCCGTCGAGGATCACGCTCTGAACGGGCAGCGCCCGGGCGACCTCCACGATCTCCGGCACCCGATGGGTGATCTCGGCGAGGTTGCGCGTGTAGACGCCGACGGCAGCTCCCGAACGATGCACCTGGATGCGGGCGCCGTCGAGCTTGAACTCGACCGACGCCTCGCCCGCGACCGTCGCGACCGCCTCGGCCACCGAACCCGCCGTCGAGGCCAGCATCGGCAGCACCGGCCGGCCGACCACGAGTCCGACCTCGGCGAGCTCACCCGGCGCACCCGCCAGGGCGATCCGCGCGGCCACGCCGAGGTCGCCCGAGAGCATGGACGCGCGGCGCACGACGGCGGCGTCGTGGCCCGACGCGCGCGTGACCGCGTCGAGGAGGACTCCCTCGAGGGCGCCGGTGCGCATCTCGCCGAGGATCACGCGCGTGAGGAAGTCCCATTCGGCGGCCGTCGCCGTGGCGGCCAGGTCGTCCAGCTCGGTGCGGCGCGCCCCGACCGAACCGGTGCCCGACGCGCCGGCCAGCCGGTCCAGAGCAGCGTCGACATCCAGCACCGTCAGCGTCGGCTCCGCCGCGTGCGAGACCTCGAGCGCCGCAACGCCCCGCCAACCGACGCCGATGCGTCCCTGCCGGGGCCTCGCGGTGAGGAATCCGATCGCGGGGACGATCTCGTCGGGATCGAGCAGTCGGAGGAGCGTCGCGAGCGCATCGATCTTCAGAAGTCTCGAGGAGGTGGATGCGACCGCCTCGGTGGTGACGACGACCTCGTGCAGCAGCATCCCCGAATTCTCCCACTCGCCGCCGACAGGCGCGCGGTGGATGTCGGGGGCCCTCCGTAAGCTTGCGCCCGTGCACACGACGAACTACACCGACACGTTCATCGCGGTCGCCGAGGACTGCCCAGCCCCGGCCGCCGAGATCCCCGTCGCGAAAGCTGCACCGACCATCGCATCGCTCCACCACGACCTGATCGCCGCGGCCCCGTACGCCCTGACCTCCGATGAGGTGATCTTCGAGACGCACGCCATCCGTTCCGGCATCCCCGACGACGAGCGGGATGCCGCGTGGCAGGCCTTCTTCTCCAAAGGTCCGCCCTGCCTGCGCTCGTCGCCGCTGGGCAAGCGCTACGGATGGGGGACGCATCACGACAGCCGAGGGCGCGTCGCCCTGGTCCCCGTCGGAACAGAAGAGTACGCGCGTCTCGCCGCGGATACCGCCCTCGCCCAGACGCGCGCGATGCGCTCACGGCGCGCGTAGCCCCGATTTCGCGCGCCGGGCTCAGCGCTTCGTGTGCGGTGCCACGTGCGCCAGCACCCGCGCCCACACCGCGGGCAGGCCGAGCTCGCCGTCGCCGGGAACCATCTCGACCCGCGCGGAGGCGAGGTGATCCTTGTACCAGGTCGCCGCCGCGTATGCGGCGGGCTCGTCGTGCTGCCCGTTGAGGATCAGGGTCTTCGCGGTGACCCGCTCGATCAGCACGCCGAGATCGTCTCGATCCAGCGGTGTCTCGGGGGCGGCGACGGCGACCATCGCCAGTCGGTCGACCGTCTCACCGAGCACGGCCGCGGCGTGCAGTGCGACATCCGCCGCCTCCCGGTAGGCGACGAGCCCAACCGTCAGCGGCGTGCCCGCGTCGAGCCGCGGGCGCAGTGTTTCAAGCGACGCGCGGATGAGGCCGACCAGCGACGAAGCGGTCTGCTCGGCGGGGGTCTCGCTGCCGAAGGTGCCCGGATCCTCGATTGCCGCGCCCTCCACAGCGAGAGCCAGGACGCAGATGTCGCGCGCGGCGGTCTCGGTCGGCAGCGGGTCGAGCGAAACCGCGATCGGCGTGCCGACCAGCATCACGAGCCGCTCGGCGCCCGGAGTTCCGAACGTGCGGAAGCTGACGCTCGTGTCATCGGACACGGGTGCTCCACACCGCCCAGGCGATCAGCACCGGCTGCAGCAGCAGGCGGACGAAGCGGGCGCGGTCGGTCCGCATCAGCGGCGCCGACCGGCCGGTCTGCCACTGATGGAAGTTGCCGGGGAACACCGCGACGAAGAACGCCGCAACCAGCCCGCCGACGGCCGCGCGATGCCCGGGGAGCACGACCAGTGCGCCGGCGAGCATCAGCTCGACCACCCCCGATGCCACGACGATCGCATCCTTGTCGAATCCCGTCAGCCTCACTGCCCAGTCCGGCACCACGATCCGGTAGCCGCGCCGACCCCAGGTGAGGTGCGACGCGCCTGCGGCGGCCAGCAGCCCCGTCAGTCCCCAGCGGGCGATCCCCCGCAGCACAGGGGTGCGGTCGGGTTGCGAGGTCATGCTCCGACGCTACCCGGCCGCGCCGCCGCTCCGGGTCATTCGCGGGACGCGAGCAGCCGCCGGACGTAGCCCCGGCCATCGCCGGCACGCAGCTCATCGAGCGTGCCGCGCTGCGTGATGCGACCCGCCTCGATCACCGCCACGCTGTCGGCCACGGCCTCCACGTCGGCGAGGCTGTGCGTCACCAGGAGGGTCGCGCCGGCGAAGCCTCGGATGTGGCGTGCGAGGTCGACGCGCACCTCGCCGCGCAGTTCGATGTCCAGGGCCGCCATCGGCTCGTCCAGCAGCAGGACGTCGGGTTCGGCGGCGAGCGCACGCGCCAGCGCGACGCGCTGGGCCTGCCCGCCGGACAGGCTTCCTGGATAGCGTCCGGCGAGCTCGCCCAGTCCGAACCGGTCGAGATACGGTTGCGCGGCCTGGCGCGCAGCTTCCTTGCCGCCCCCGCGGACGCGCGCGGCGAACGCCACGTTGTCGCGCACGTCCAGGTGAGCGAACAGCAGGTAGTCCTGGAAGACGACGCCGACGCGTCGACCAGGCGCCGGCAGGTCCACTCCCCCTTCGGCATCCGCCACGATCCGGTCGTCGATGGCGATGCGGCCGGACTCGAGACGGAGCAGACCGGCGACCGCCGCGATCACAGTGGACTTGCCCGCGCCGTTGGGGCCGACCAGCGCGAGCGTCGTTCCGGGAGCGACGTCGAAGTCGGCCGTGACGTGCAGCGATGGACGGCGGACGGTGAAGGATGCCGCAAGCCCCCGCCGCGTCATCGGCCGACCCCCGGCATCCAACGGTCGCGCAGGCCGAGGAGCACGACCACCGACACGACCAGCAGGATGATCGCGAGCGCGATCGCCTCGCCCGGCTCGCGCTGGAGGGCGAGGTAGCTCGCGATGGGCAGCGTGCGGGTCACACCCGGCAGCGATCCGGCGAACGTGATGGTCGCTCCGAACTCGCCCAGCGCACGCGTGAAGCACAGCACTGCCCCGGCCGCGACGCCAGGCGCGACGAGGCGCAGCGTGATCAGCCGGAACACCTGTCCACGGCTCGCCCCGAGCGTCGCTGCCGCGAGCTCGACCCGGCGGTCGGCGGTACGCAGCGCACCCTCGACGGCGAACACGAGGAAGGGCATGGAGACGAACGTCTGCGCGAGCACGACGGCGCCCGTCGTGTAGGTGATCCCGAATCCCAGCGCGGCGAGCATCTCGCCGAGCACCCCGCGCCGGCCGAGCAGCATCAGCAGCGCGATGCCGCCGATCACCGGCGGGAGGACCAGCGGGATCGTGACGGCGACCCGCAGCAGCCGGCGCGGCAGGACGGGCCATGCTTCCGCACGTGCGAGCAGGATGGCGAGGGGGATGCCGAGCACGAGGCAGATGCCGGTCGCGAGGGTCGCCGTGACGACCGAGAGAAGAAGTGCCTGCCCGACCCCCGGGCTCGTCAGCAGGCGCGCCATGTCGCCCCACGGTGCCCGGATCAGCAGTGCGACCAGCGGCAGCACCAGCAGCGCGAGCGCGATCCCCGCCAGCACGACGACGATCGGCGAGATCGAGCGCTGACGATCAGGGCGCACCGAAACCTGCTTCGGCCAGCGCCGCCTGGCCGTCCGGTCCGGTGAGAAGGGCGATCCAGGCCTGCGCGAGGAGCGGGCTCGGAGCGTCCGCGAGTGCCGTCACCGGATACAGGTTCACCGCGCCGTCGGCATCCGGCACCTGGATGCCCTCGACCTCGGCGCCGGCCGCCCGGACATCCGTGACGTACACGAGCCCGGCGTCCGCCTCGCCCAGCAGCACCTTCGTCACGACGGCCTTGACGTCCTCCTCGAGCGTGTCGGGGGATGCCGTCACTCCCGCTGCGGCAAGGAGCTTCTCGGCGGCCGCACCGCACGGGACGACCGGATCGCACAGCGCGATGGCGAGCTCTGGCCGCGCGAGGTCGGTGAGACCGGTGACATCGCCGGGGTTGCCCAGCGGCACCACGAGCTCGAGCGTGTTCGTGGCGAACACGACCGCCTCGGTGGCGAGGTCCTCCGACACGACGGTCTGCATGGTCGCCTCGCTGGCCGCGGCGAACACGTCGGCCGGGGCGCCGGAGACGATCTGCTGCGCGAGCGCCGAGCTGCCGCCGTAGTTGAGGACGACTTCGACCGACGGATGCTGCCGCTCGAAGTCGTCGGCGAGGGCGTCGAACGTCTCGGTGAGCGACGCCGCGGCGAACACGGTGAGCGTTCCGGACAGCTCGGCGGTCGGTGTTGCATCGGGAGTCGCCGCCTCGCTCGCGGCCGGGTCCGCGTCGGATTGCGCCCCGCAGCCGACCAGGGCGGTGAGTGCGAGCGCCAGGGCGAGCGGCACGGCACCGCGGCGGAGCTTCACCCGCCACCCGGTGGGAGCTCGACGCTGACGGTGGTTGCCTTGACCGAGGCGACGGCCAGCATGCCGACCTCGAGGCCCAGCTCCTCGACCGCTTCGCGGCTCATCAGCGAGACCACCCGAAAGGGCCCGGCCTGGATGTCGACCTGGGCCATGACGGCGTCCACTCGGATTCGCGTGACCAGGCCGGTCAGCTTGTTGCGGCTCGACGACCGCGCCGCCGGGAATTCGACCGACAGCGCCGAGGCCGCCGTGCTCTCGCGCATCACCCCGACCAGCTCCGCTCCCGCGATGGTGGTGCGACCGTTTTCGCCCCTCTGCAGAGTCACTCGTCCGCTCTCGCCCCAACGCCGGACCGTGTCGTCGCTCACGCCGAGCAGCGCGGCCGCTTGACGCACGCTGAAGTCTCTCATCTCCGCATCCGCGTTCTCATGCTCCAAAGGTAGCCGCATCCGCGGGCCGCGAGGTCGTCCCGGCCCGCACCCGTCAATCGGTGGAAGAATCGCGGAATGGCCGACACCGTGCGCTCCGACGCCGCGAGGTATGCGCGACAGAGGATCCTGCCCGGCTTCGGCGACGCGGCGCAGGCACGATTGGCCGCCGCCCACGCCGTCGTCATCGGCGCCGGTGGATTGGGCAGCGCCGTCGTGCCGATCCTGGTCGCCGCGGGCGTCGGCACCATCACGATCGTCGACGACGATCTCGTCGACGAGACCAACCTGCACCGGCAGATCCTCCACGGCCCCGCCGACGTCGGCCGCGCGAAGGTGGACTCCGCTGCCGATGCCGTGCGTTTGCAGTCCCCCGACACGCGCGTCCTCACCTATCGCGGACGGTTCACCCGCGCGACGGCCGCCGAACTGCTGTCCGGAGCCGACATCCTGATCGACGGCTCCGACACGAACGAGACGCGCTTCGCCGCGAACGATGCCGCCGTCGCCGCGGGCATCCCCCTCGTGTGGGGATCGGCCCTGCGATGGTCGGGCCAGGTCGGCACCGCGTGGGGCGACACGGACTACCGGGACCTGTTTCCGGACGGCCCGGATGCGGAGGCCGACACGTGCGAGATCGCCGGCATCCTGCCGAGCGTCTGCACGGTGATCGGCGGGCTGATGGCGACGGAGACGCTCAAGCTCCTCACCGGCATCGGTGAGCCGCTCATCGGGCGCGTCGTCCTGTTCGACGCGCTGACCGGAACGAGCCGTGAGGTGCACTACGCGCGCGACCCGGCGCGGACCGCGTCGGCGGCTCCCGCGGCCGAGGCGGCGGGCACGGCATCCGATCGCTCGATGTCGGCGCGCGACCTCGCCGCACTGCTGACCGACGACGCGATGGATCGGCCGGTGCTGCTCGATGTGCGGGAGCCTCATGAGGTGGAGCTCGTCGCGCTGCCTGAGGCGGTGACCATCCCTCTCGGCGAACTCGACGCCCGGATCGGCGAGCTGGATCCGGATGCCTTCACGGTCGTCTACTGCCACCTGGGGGTGCGATCCGCGGCGGCGCTCACACGTCTGGAGGCGCGTGGATTCTCGCGGGTGTGCCATCTCACCGGCGGGATCGACGCCTGGTCGCGGACGGTCGACCCGACTCTGCGGCGATACTGAGGCCATGCACCGGATCGCCGTCGAGGACTACGCCGCCATTATCCGGGAGCTTCTCGAACCGCTCCGCAACCGGCCGGACGAACCGGTCCCGATCGCCCTCGCCGCCGGGCGTGTGACGGCAGGCGAAGTCGTCAGCCCGATCGACCTGCCGATCTTCCGCAACTCGCAGATGGACGGGTACGCCGTGCATGCCGCCGATCTTCGGGAGCTCCCGGTGCTGCTGCCGGTCGTCGGCGAGATCGCCGCCGGCGGCAGGGACCCTGCTCCCCTGCCGGTAGGGTCGGCGGTCGCCATCATGACCGGAGCCCCCGTGCCGCGCGGCGCCGACGCCGTGGTTCCGATCGAAGACACCCGGATGGTCGACGGTTCGGTCGAGATCGCCCGCGGACGGGATGCCGGGGAATACGTGCGCGAGCCGGGATCCGACATCGCCGCCGGAGCAGTTCTGCTGCCGGCCGGCCTGCGCCTTGCCCCGCGGCACTTGGCCGCACTCGCGGCGGCCAACCTGATCGACGTCGCCGTCCGCTCGCGCGTGCGCGTGGCCGTCGTCAGCACCGGCAATGAGCTCGTCCCACCCGGGACGCCCCTCGAGAACGGCCGCCTGCCCGATGCGAACGGCATCGCGCTCGCCGCTGCAGCCTCGGCGGTCGGCGCCGACGTCATCGACGTCCAGCTGGCGGGCGACGATCCGGTGCGATTGGCCACCGTCTTCGACCGGGCGATCGCTGCGGGTGCCGAACTGATCCTCACGAGCGGCGGCATCTCGATGGGCGCGCACGAACCGGTCCGTCAGCTGCTCGAACCCCTCGGGGCGACCGTCGGGACCGTGGACATGCAGCCCGGCGGACCCCAGGCGTATGCGCGATATCGCGGCGTGCCCGTCATCTGCTTCCCCGGAAACCCGGTCAGCAGCCAGCTGAGCTTCGCCCTCTTCGTCGCCCCGGTTCTGCGTGAACTCGCGGCCCAGCCGCCGGTTCTGCGCACGACGCGCCCGCTTGCCCACCCCCTGCGATCCGTAGCTGGGCGCCGGCAGTTCCTGCGCGGACGCCTGACCGGCGATGGGAGCGTCGAGACCGTCGCTGGCCCGGGGTCGCATCTGGTCGCCGGGCTCGCCGCGGCGGACGTCCTTCTCGACGTGCCCGCCGATGTCACCGCGCTGCCGGAGGCCGCCGCGGTCGATACCGTTGACCTATGAGCTCGCTCAGCCACCTCGACGACGACGGCCGCGCACGCATGATCGACGTCGGCGCGAAGCCGGTCACGCGCCGTGTCGCGCACGCCGCGGGTCGCCTCACCACCACGCCTGAGGTGATCGGGCTCGTCCGGGCTGACGGCCTCCCCAAGGCCGATGTACTGGCCACCGCTCGGATCGCCGGCATCGCGGGGGCGAAACGGACCAGCGAGCTGATCCCCCTGGCGCACATCCTGCCGCTGGACTCCGTCACCATCGGCTTCGCCTTCGAGGGCGACGCGATCCTCATCGATGCCACAGTGTCGGTGACCGGCAGGACCGGCGTCGAGATGGAGGCCCTGACCGCCGTCGCGATCGCGGGGCTGACGCTTCACGACATGGTGAAGGCGGTCGATCCGCGTGCCGTGCTCGGCGACATCCGGCTGCTCGAGAAATCGGGCGGCAAACACGGAGAGTGGACGCGCAACGGGGGGGCGCAGCATCCGGAATCGCCGTCGGAACCAGTACGTTTCGGCGTCGACCGTGCCGCGAGTGTGCTGGTGTCGTCGACGGCGGCCGCCGCGGGCACCCGCGAAGACACCACGGGGCCGCTCATCGTCGAGTGGCTGCGGGTGCGCGGCTTCGACGTCGGCGAGGCGATCATCGCAGCGGACGCTGACATCGCCGCCGCGCTGACGGCGATCATGCTGGCTGCCCCCGACGTCGTGATCACGACGGGGGGCACCGGTCTGCATCCGCAGGACCGCACGCCCGACGCGACCTCCGCGCTGGTCGATTTCGAGCTGCCTGGCATCGGCGAGGCCATCCGCGCTGCCGGTCGCGCAGCAGTTCCGACCGCTTCGCTGAGCCGGGCGGTGGCGGGCATGGCGGGCAACACGCTGATCGTGAACCTACCTGGATCCTCCGGCGGAGTGCGCGACGGCCTGGAGGTCCTCGAGCCCCTCCTGGCACACGTGCTCGATCAGGTCGGAGGCGGCGGGCATGGCTGAGCAGAACCGCTTTCTCGCGCTGATCACCGACCGACCCATCGACCGGGCGGCGGCGGAGGCCTTCGTCACGACCGCCGCGGACGGCGCGCTCGTGGTGTTCGAGGGGGTCGTGCGCGATCACGATCACGGCGAGTCGGTGCACGCCCTGGACTACGAGGCGCACCCCGACGCGCGGGCCTTCCTCGAGGCGGTGTGCGCGGAGATCGCGGATGCCTCGGGATTGCGGGTCGCGGCGATCCACCGCATCGGCGCCCTCTCGATCGGAGACGTCGCGCTGGTCGCGGCCGTCGCTGCGCCGCACCGCGCCGAGGCGTTCGCGGTGTGCGGGCAGCTGGTGGACCTGGTCAAGGAGCGCACGCCGATCTGGAAGCGCCAGCACCTGGCCGAGGGAACGACGGAGTGGGTCGGCCTCTAGCCGCTCCCCACCCCCGCGAGACCGCAACGGCGACGCGAGACTGCGGGGTCCACCCGCTGTCTCGACCTGCGGATGCAGTCTCGCGGGTCGGAGAGTGTCAGCCGCCGGAGAAGCGGGGCAGCACGTCGGCGCCGGTGCCGAGCTGGCGCTGCGGGTCGCGGCTCACGATGCCGTCCACGAGGATCGACCCCGACCGCAGCACACGCTCCATCGGCTCTCCGTAGCGCGCCACCAGCGCGGCGCGCAGATCGCCGACGGTTGCCCCCGCCACGTCGAGAGTCTCGTCGGCGCGGCCCGCGGCGTCCGCCGCTGCCGCGAAATAGCGCACTCGAACGTCAGCCACCGATCGCTCCCATCGAGCGCTCGGGCGGCACGAATCCGGGATCCGAGATGCCGTGCCCGGCCTGCTTGCCCCACATCGCGGCACGCCACCGGTCAGCGATCTCGCGGTCGTCCGCGCCACCGCGCAGCAGCCCGCGAAGGTCGGTCTCGTCGTCGCCGAACAGGCATGACCGCACGGTCCCCTCGGCGGTGATGCGCGTGCGGTCGCACGCCGAGCAGAACGAGCGCGTGACCGACGCGATGATGCCGACCGTCGCCGGACCTCCGTCCACCAGCCACTCCTCCGCCGGAGCCGAGGGGTCCTCGCGCCCGGCTTCGGTCAAGACGAACCGGCGCGAGAGCTGCTCGAGCAGTTCGGCCGCCGGCACCATGTTCGCGCGGCGCCAAGCGGCATCGGCATCCAACGGCATCTGCTCGATGAACCGCAGCCGCAGACCGCGCTCCACCGCCCAGGCCAGCAGAGCCGGCGCGTCCTCGAGCGTCTCGCGCATCAGCACCGCATTGAGTTTGATCGGCCCGAGTCCCGCACGCACCGCGCCGTCGATGCCGGCGAGGACCGCGGGGAGGCGGTCGCGTCGGGTCAGGCGGGCGAAGTGCTCGCGGTCGATCGTGTCGACCGAGACGTTCACACGTCCGAGGCCGGCGGCCACCAGCCGGTCGGCGACCTTGTCGAGGCCGATGCCGTTCGTGGTCATCGAGAGATCGAGCGCCGGCGCGACCGCGGCCGATCGAGCGATGATGTCCACGAGATCGGCGCGGGTGAGCGGCTCGCCGCCGGTGAACCGCACCTCCCGCACACCGAGATCGCGGCCGGCGATACCGACGAGGCGAGCGATCTCCGCCGCCGTGAGCAGGTCGCCTTTCGGGATGCTGGGCAGCCCCTCCGCGGGCATGCAATAGGTGCAGCGCAGCGAGCACTTCTCGGTCACCGAGATGCGCAGGTCGCGTGCGACGCGGCCGAACCGATCGATCAGTCCGGCCGTGTCGGGACGTCCCGGTGGTGTCGGGCGCGCTCGAAGGATCGCGGTGGATCCGCGGCATCCCGAGCAGGAGCGTCGACATGAGTTCAGCCTAAGCGCCCGCGGTGCGGCGCGGCCGCGTGCGACAGCTGCACCGTGGCAGGAACACGAGCGCGTCACTAGGGTGAACGGAGCGGAGGTCCGCGTCAGCGGGCCGGGGTCTGAGGCGGAGCCACAGAGGCCCGCACGTCTGCGGGCCGGGGTCTGGAGCGGAGCCCCCACAAGGGCCTCGTCAGCCGGCTGACGGTCTGGAACGGGAAGCTCCGCGGAAGAAAGGGACGTCATGTCGTTCATCACTCGAGGCTTCTCCGGCCGCCGCGGCGACCGCGATCCGCACCTGCCCCCGGGACAGACGCTCGTGCACGACTGGCCGGTGCTCTCCGCCGGTCCGACGCCGCACATCGGGACCGCCGACTGGGAGTTCGTCGTCCGCACCGAGAACGGCGCACGCACGTGGAGCTGGGAAGAGCTGCGCGCCCTGGGCATCGAGGACATCACGACCGACATCCACTGCGTGACGCACTGGACGAAGCTGCAGATGCCGTGGCGCGGAGTCTCGCTCGACCGGATCTGGGAGAGCGTCGAGACGGAGCACGAGTACGTGATGGCGCACTCCTACGGCGGGTACACGACGAACGTCCCCCTCGAGGATCTGCTGGACGGCAAGAGCTGGATCGCGTTCGAGGCGGATGGCGAGCCGCTCGATCCCGAGCACGGCGGTCCCGCGCGGCTGCTGGTGCCGCACCTGTACTTCTGGAAGAGCGCGAAGTGGATCCAGGGCCTGGTGACGATGCCGACCGACGAGCCCGGGTTCTGGGAGCAGAACGGGTACCACCTGCACGGCGACCCGTGGCAGGAGGAGCGGTACTGGTGAGCTCCCGCCGCCCGGCAGCATGGCACGTGGCGACCGTCGTCGACTCGAGACCGGAGACGCCGACGGCTCGGCGCATCGAGCTGGACGTGCCGACCTGGCCCGGCAACGACGCCGGGTCGCACCTCGATGTTCGGCTCACCGCGCCGGACGGATACCAGGCCACCCGGTCGTACTCGATCGCATCCGCCGGCGACGGGACGCACGTCGTGCTCGCGGTCGACGAGCTTCCCGATGGGGAGGTCTCGCCCTTCCTCGTGCACGACCTGCGCGCCGGCGACCAGCTGGAGCTGCACGGCCCGCTGGGCGCCTTCTTCGTGTGGTCACCCCCCGCACCGGGCGACATTCCACCGCCGGTCCAGCTCATCGCCGGGGGGTCGGGCGTGGTGCCGCTGTACGCGATGGCCGCCGCGCACGCGGCGTCCTCCGATGCGGCGGAATTCCGGCTGCTGTACTCGGTGCGCACGCCCGAAGACGTGTTCTTCCGCGAGGAGCTCACGGCGCTTGCGGCGGGGACGCCGGCGCTGCCGGTCGACTTCGTCTACACCAGGCGCGCGCCGGCGGGCTGGCCGGCGGCGCCCGGCCGGATCACCCGCGACCTGCTGGATGCCGCAACGCTGGCCGCGGCATCCGAGCCTCTGGTGTACGTGTGCGGCCCCACCCCGTTCGTCGAGGTGGTGGCCGGATGGCTGATCGACGCCGGCCACGAGCCGGGGAATGTGCGCACCGAACGATTCGGAGGTTCGTGATGGAGAAGCTGGATGGAAACGTGCTGGCAGGGCACCTCGCCGACGTCCTCGGCTGGGACGCGACCGGCGCCGACGCGCGCTGCATGCACTGCGGCAAGCATGGAGCCGTGGCGCTCGCGGTGGTCTACGCGAGCGCGATGGGCACCGTCGCACGATGCGCGCACTGCGACAGCGTCCTAGCGGTGTTCGTCGACGGCGACCACGGTCGTACGTGGTTCGGGATGCCGGGCATCGCGGCCCTGGAAATGACGCGCTGACATGGCCGACCTGCCTGTCTTCACCGTCGCGGATCTCGAGGCCGTAGCTCCCTTCGACCAGGAGTCGTTCGACAACAACGACGCCGTCGCGCTCGGCACGATCGCGGTCGAGGTCGTCCGCAAGCATGACGCCAACCTCGCCGTGCGGATCGTGCTGTACGGCGACGCCGTGTTCGTCGCGAAACTGGGAACGACCGGTCCCGGCAACGATCCGTGGCTCGCGGGCAAGGCGGCCGTCGCCGAGCGGTTTGCCGAGCCCTCGCTGCTCGTACGACGCCGGCATGAAGCGGCCGGTACACCTTTCGCGGACCGGGCCGACATCGATCACGACGTCTTCCGCGCCCACGGCGGCTCGGTGCCGATCTTCGTCGGTGGCGAGGTCGTGGGCACGATCACGATGTCGGGCGAGCCGGACGTCGTGGATCACGCCATCGTCGCAGAGGCGATTCGGCGCTATCGCAGAACAAGGTGAGAATCGCGGACTCGATATGTCCGCAACGCTTCGTATTCTGGCCGCAGCAGTGGAAGAACGACCCCGAGGAAAGGCAGGAACCCATGGACTGGAAGATCGAACTCATCTTCGTGCCGGTCACGGATGTCGACCGCGCGAAGGACTTCTACGAGAGGATCGGCTTCCACGCCGATCACGACCAGGTGCCGTTCGAAGGACTGAGATTCGTGCAGATGACCCCGCCGGGCTCCGCATGCTCGATCGCCTTCGGAACGAATATCGGGCTCGGACTCGAACCGGGCAAGCAGGACACGATTCAGGTCGTCGTGCCCGACGCCGACGAAGCCCTCGCCCACCTCCGGTCGGTCGGGGCCGAGGCGAACGGTGTCGACGAGCAGGCGTGGGGCCGGTTCGTGACCTTCGACGATCCCGACGGCAACACGTGGACGCTGCAGGAGCTTCCTCCGCGCGACTGAATGCTCCCCGGACTCCGCGGTCGGCCGCCTAGGCTGAGCCGATGCGCGAGTTCGTTCGAGGAATGGCCCTGCTGGCGGGCGGCTTCGCCTACTGGCGGCGCCGACCCGGCCTCATGGCCCTCGGGCTGATCCCCGCCGCCATCGTGGGGCTGCTGTTCCTCGGCGGGCTCGTGGCGCTCGGCGTCTCCCTGCCGTCGATCACCGTTGCGATCACCCCCTTCGCCGAGGGGTGGGGCGTCTGGGCGACGGTGATCCGTGTCACGCTCGGCACCGCGATGGTCGGCGCGGCACTGGTGCTGGTCGCGGTCTCGTTCACCGCCCTGACACTGACAGTGGGCGAACCGTTCTACGACCGGATCTGGCAATCCGTCGAGCGCGACCTGGGCGATGGGGAGACCGACGTCGGGTACAGCTTCTGGCGATCGATCGGGGACGGGATCTGGCTGTTCCTGCGCGGCGTGGTGATCGCTGTCGTCGCCGCTCTGCTCGGGCTCATCCCCGCGGTCGGCGGTGTGCTCGGCACCGTCTTCGCTGTGACGTTCACCGGGTGGCTGCTCGCCGACGAGCTGTCGTCGCGCGCGCTCAGCGGCCGCGGCCTCACCCCCGCGACCCGTCGCCGACTTCTGCGGGGGCATCGTGCCCGTGTTCTCGGATTCGGCGTCGCGACGCAGCTGTGCTTCATGATTCCCCTCGGCGCGGTCGCGACGATGCCGGCCGCCGTCGCCGGGTCGACAGCGCTCGCCCGTTCCTTGCTCGCCCCCGCACCTCCGTCCGGCTGATCCGGACTTCCCGTGCCGAAAAGCGCGTCGGCGTGCAGAAGGGGCGCCGCACGAAGCGGCGCCCCTTCCGATCGGGCCGAGGTCAGGCGGCGTGTGCCAGAGCGTGCCGGCTCACAACGGTGATCGCACCGCCGGACGCGTCGACGGTCACGGCGCCGCCATCGACGAGCTCGCCGCCTACGAACAGGTCGGCGATCCGGTCGTCCACTTCGCGTTGGATGAGCCGTCGGAGCGGGCGCGCGCCGTATTCCGGCTGGTAGCCGTTCTCGACCAGCCAGTCCAGAGCAGCATCCGTCGTCTCGAGTGAAACTTCGCGCCCCTCGAGGCGCTGTATGGTCGCGCCGAGCATCAGCCGCACGATCTCACGCAGCTGCTCGCGAGCCAGCTTGCGGAACAGCACGATCTCGTCGATGCGGTTGAGGAACTCCGGACGCATGGCCTCGCGGAGCTTTCCCATCACGCGGTCGCGCAGATCCTTCTCGCTGCCGAAGCCCGTCTCGCCGCCCCCGTCCGCGATGAAGCCGATCGCACCCGAGCGCGAGGCGAGGAACTCGCTGCCGATGTTCGAGGTCATGACGATCACCGTGTTGCGGAAGTCGACGGTCCGGCCCTGGCCGTCGGTCAGCCGGCCGTCGTCCAGCACCTGCAGCAGCAGGTTGAACACGTCGGGGTGGGCTTTCTCGATCTCGTCGAACAGGACGATCGAGTAGGGGTTGCGGCGCACGCGCTCGGTCAGCTGGCCCGCCTCGTCGTATCCGACGTATCCCGGAGGGGCGCCCACCAGGCGCGACACCGTGTGCCGCTCGCCGAACTCGCTCATGTCGAACCGTATGACGGCGCTCTCGTCCTCGAAGAGGCTCGCCGCGAGCGCCTTCGCGAGCTCGGTCTTTCCGACGCCGGTCGGGCCGAGGAAGAGGAACGATCCGACCGGTCGGTGGGCATCGCCCATGCCGGTGCGGTTGCGACGCACCGCCTTGGCGACGGCGGTGACCGCGTCCTCCTGGCCGATCACGCGTGCGTGCAGCTCATCCTCGAGAACGCCCAGACGCTCGCGTTCCGATTCGGTGAGGCGCTTGACCGGGATGCCGGTGGCGCGACTGATGACCGCGGCGATCTCCGGCTCGTCGACCACGGCGGACGGGTCCGGCCGCGAGGTCGCCTCGTCCAGACGCGCCTGCACGTCGGAGATCTGGTCGCGGATGCGCGACGCCTCCTCGTACTTCTCGGCGCCGACGGCGGAGTTCTTGTCGGCCTCCAGCTCGGCGAGCCGCGAGATGAGACCGGACACGTCGACCTTCACGCCGAGCCGCAGGCGCAGGCGCGCTCCGGCCTGGTCGATGAGGTCGATGGCCTTGTCGGGCAGGACGCGCTCGGACAGGTACCGGTCGCTCAACTCGACGGCCGCTCGCAGCGCGTCGTCTGTGAACGCGACGCCGTGGTGCTCTTCGTACGCCGGGCGCAGCCCGCGCAGGATCAGCACGGCATCCTCGATGCTCGGCTCGCCCACGCGCACCGGCTGGAAGCGACGCTCGAGCGCGGGATCCTTCTCGATGACGCGGTACTCCTTGAGGGTGGTCGCGCCGACGAGGTGGAGGTCGCCGCGCGCCAGTCGCGGCTTGAGGATGTTTCCGGCATCCATCGAGCCCTCACCGCCGCCGCCTGCTCCGACGACGGTGTGCACCTCGTCGATGAACAGGATCAGCTCGCCGGCTCGGGCGGAGACCTCGTCCATCGTGGCCGTCAGGCGCTCCTCGAAGTCGCCGCGGTAGCGGGTGCCGGCGAGCATTGCGGGCAGGTCGAGGGCGATCACACGCTTGTCACGAAGCTGCTCGGGCACGGCCTCGGCGACGATCGCCTGCGCAAGTCCTTCGACGATCGCCGTCTTTCCGACACCGGCCTCGCCGACCAGCACGGGGTTGTTCTTCGTGCGGCGGCTGAGGATCTCGATGGTCTGCTCGATCTCGTCCTCCCGCCCGATCACCGGGTCGAGAGATCCCTGTCGCGCCAGAGCCGTCAGGTCGCTGCCGAAGCGGTCGAGCATCGGAGTCTCGGATGCCGCGGCATCCGGCGGCTCCTCGGTCGCGGTCGCGCCGCTCGGCGTGACGGTCTCGCGCGCCCCGTGCAGGAGCGCGTCGGCAGTGACGCCCGCCTGGGCGAGGATCTGACCCGCCGGGGAGTCCTGACCCAGGACCAGGGCGAAGAACAGGTGCTCGGGATCGACATAGGTCGAACCTGACGAGCGTGCGACCTGGAACGCGTGGAAGAGCGCGCGCTGGACCGAAGGCGTGATCACCGCACCCTCGACGTCGGCAGGGTCGGATGCCTGAGGCAGCCGCTGCTCGACGGCGCGGGCGATCGCGGCGGGATCGGCGCCGAGGCGCTCCACGGCGTCCTTGGCCGGAGACGCGCCCACCAGGATGCGCAGGACGTGGAGGGCGTCGAGCTCACGCTGGCCGCGCTCGAGCGCGAAGGCCCCCGCCTGCTGCAGGAACTCCTGCGTGCGCATGCTGAGGAAGCGCGTCAGGTCGATCGACCGCGACGCGCGAGCGCGCTCACCGTCGAGGTAGCGCGCCAGGAACTCGTCGAAGGCGCTCGAGCCGTTCTCGGCGTCCTGAGGGGTGAAGTCATCGGGCATTTTCTTCAGGATCTCTTCTCGTGAAACTTGAGTCCGTACGTGTCAAGTTTAGGCACTTGAGTGGACTCGTATCAAGTTCAACGAGCCAGCGTCGAGCGTATTCCCAGCCGGTTTCCGAGCACGGGCGTCGGTGGGTAGCATCACGAGGAGTCCCCCGAAAGCCTCCGACTGAGGAGCACCTCCCGTGGCCGAATCCTCCGAGTTCATCGACGCCGGCGTCGCGCCCAGCGGGGATGGGTGCGTCGAGTGCGACGAGCACGGCGGGTGGTGGGTGCACCTGCGTCGATGCGCGCTGTGCGGACACGTCGGATGCTGCGACGAATCACTGCTCAAACACGCCACGCAGCACTTCGAGTCGACGGGACACCGCGTCATCCGCACCTACGAGCCGGGCGAGGAGTGGTTCTTCGACTACCTGACCGGCGTGTTCTCCTTCGGACCGCGGCTCGCGCCGCCCGAAAGCCACCCCGCGGATCAGTCGGTCCCGGGGCCGGCGGACCGCGTCCCCGCGAATTGGGAGGACCTGCTCGCGGAGGACCGAAAGCGCACCTGAGACGGCGCGTCAGCCGTCAGATTCGACCGGCCCGAACAGAGTCCACTGCCCGTCCGTGCACTCGTAGAAGGCGACCACCTCGGTGTCGATGTAGATGTCGCCGTTCGCCTCGCAGGTCTGGTCGTCGGGTGCGCCGAGGCCCAGAGACAGCTGCGTGCCGGGTGCTCCCGGCGCACCGGAGGCTCCTGGAGCGCCGGAGGCGCCGGAGGCGCCGGTCTCACCCGTCGCTCCGGTCTCGCCCGCCGCGCCGGCCTCGCCGGTCTCGCCGGTCAGGTTCGCTGCCGCCGAGGCGCGGATGTTGCCGACCTTGACCCACTCGCCGTCCTGGAAGAAGTACACGTCGGACGTCGAGAAGTCGATGTAGATCTCGCCGTCGTAGCCCTTGCCGGCTTCCGGGACGCCGTCTCCGGCGCGCACGGCCGCGCCGGCCGGAAGGATCTCCTGGAGCGCCTCCTCGTAGTCCTCGGAACTGGGTTGGGGTGTCGTGGCATCGGGAGTCGCGACCGGAGCCGCCGTCTCCGGCTCCGCCGTCGAACGAGCGAGCGTCGCTCCGAGGAAAGATGCCACGAACGACAGTACGACGACCGCGATGCCGATCCAGATGAGGGCGGTACGGCTGACACCGGCACTCGCGGGTGCCTCGGTGCTCCCTGCGGGTGGGCCGGCGGGAGGGCGCGTGATCGGCGGCGTGCTCGGCGTGTTCTGACCATCGCTCATGGTGGTGCTCTCTCGTCTCGGCGCTCGGCCGTCGCGGTGGAGTTGCGGGGTTGGCGACGACGCGCCCAGTCTAGGAACGCGGTGCCCCGGTGGCCCTCACCCTCATCGAGTGATCTGCAGGCGCGATCGACCTTCGGTTCCCACCCTTCGCGCGAATGTCGGAAAGTCAGGCCGCCGGGCGATACACCGTCCCCTGAGCTCGGTCTTCCGCCTCGGCCGAGTCCCTCTCACCACACAACGCCGCCTCCAGGAGCGAGGGGTATTGCCGGCCGCAGGATTCGCATTCATTCATCTCACACCCCGTTTCATCGCATCCAACGCAAAAGGTCGCGCCCGGCATCAGGGCGCGACCTTTCGTGGAGCCTAATCCCGGCGTATTACGGCCAGAGACACGGAATGTGAAGAAACGGCGGAAAGAGGGCTCTAAGGGGAGCTCGAGTGACCGCAGGTCATGCCGGAACCCGCATCGGCGCGCGCGTCACGCGGAGGGAGACTTGCAGCCGCCGAGCCTGCTGATAAGTGCTGAGTGCGGCAAGGGTGGACTCGGCCCCGCGGTTCTCATTGCGGCCATCGCTCTCGAGACCATCGAAGCCGGCCCCGGTGGTCGCGTCGAACATGGCGGTGGTGGAGTCGTTGTCGCCTTCGAACCAGGCCCAGGCGGAGGCCACGACGTCGCGCCACTCGGGCTCGGATGTGATGTCGAATGCCCGCGCGCAGGCGTCGGCCAACGCCGCGACCTCGATCGGCTGCTGGTCGAACTGAGCGGACCGCTGCGCGGGGCCGCGGCCTGCGACGCCGGTGACGGATAGGTGCCCATCACCGGTCTCCAGGTCGACGAGGAAACGTAGCATCGAAAGCCCATGGCGAAGCATCCGCGGGTCGTCCATCGCGACCCCGGCCGCGATCAGCGCCTCCGGCACGACCGCATTCGCATATCGCAGTCGAGGCTCGGGCCACTCCCAGGCTGCGTCGCTGGGCAGTGCGATCGCCGTCACTCCGTCGAGCACCAGCGCCCGAGCCGACGGATCGGTGGGAAACGCGGTGAGCACGTCGGCTGCGCCGAGGGCCGCGAAGGCCATCGCCCGACCGAACGCTGAGCGCTCGTTCGCGGCCAGATGGAATGCGGTGAGCGCGCGCTGGCGAGTGTCGACGGAGCCGGCCCGAGCGGCGGTGACGCCCAGCGCCCACAGCGCCCCTGCCCCACCAGTCGCCGAGTGAGGCATCGTCCGTCCACGTGCCGCCGGCGGCCATGCGGTTGTGCATCCGGCCGTCCGCGGTGACGGCATCCTCCACGAAGCGCAGGCAGACCTCTGCCAGCGCCGCGAGCTGCGGTGTCTGGTCGGGCTCGCGCACGAGCACGATGAGCGCGCGAGCGACATCGTCGACGCAGTAGCCGTGTTCGCGACGGGGGATCGCGAGGAGCGCGTGTTCGAAGACACCGTGCTCATCGCTCAGTGCGGCGAGGTGGGCGTAGGACGGTGATACGTCGACGAGGCTCATGCCGCCCTCGCCGCGGCGATGCCGCGCGCCAGCGAGCGGTACTGCTCGGCCACGACGGGCCAAGACGTGGCCCGTGTGTCGCGCAACGCGGCCTCGTGCATGCCCTGTCGGGTCGCCTCGGCTACCACGATCGTTCGGATGCTGTCGGCGATCGAGTTCGGATCCTCGTGGAGCGCGATCAGACCGGCGCCGCCGGCGAGCAGCTCGACCGCGTGAGGGAAGCCCGTCGCCACGACGGGGACGCCGGCTGCGATCGCCTCGACCAAGACTCCCGAGGTCGCCTGGTCGCGCGAGTCGTAGGGCAGCAGCACGACGTCGGCGGTCGCGACCAAGTCGGCGAGCTGGCGTGCGTCGAGGTATCGATCATCGAGGGTCACTGTGTCGCTCAGACCGAGTTCATCGATGAGTCGCTGGAGTGACTCGCGGTACCGCTCGCCCTCGTGGGCGAGAACCTTCGGGTGCGTCTGGCCGGCGATGACGTACTCGACAGACGGCGTGACGTCACTGAGCTGGGCGATCGCGCGGATGCCCCACTCCAAGCCCTTGCCGGCGGAGATGAGGCCCCACGTCACGACGCGCTTCGCGGTGTTCGGTGACGCGCGACGAAACGGTGTCGACACGCTGTGCGCCACCGGCACGCCGTGCGGGATCACGCGGACATCGGCGGCGTTCACATGATACGAACGCAGCAGGATTTCGCGGGCGTTCTCGGTCATCACGACGACGACGGCGGCCAGGCCACACACCGCTTCGAGCACCGAGCGCTGATGCGCGGAGGGCGAGGCCAGCACCGTATGCAGCACGACGATTGCTGGGGTCTCAAGCGCTCGCAGGAGCTCGACGACCTCTTCTCCGTCGCGGCCGCCGTAGATGCCGTACTCGTGCTGCACGATCGCGACGTCGGTCGCGTCGAGAGCGCGGATCGCGCCGCGCACGCTCGCGCGATCGCCGGAGATGAGCTCCGATGTGCTGGGCACCCGGCCGACGATGATGGAATCGTGCTGGTCGTCGGGCTCGTCGAGGACGCGCACGACGGTGGAATTTCGAGCGCCGCTCACGGCGAGACCTCCGGCAAGAGCTTCGGTGAAGGTTGCGAGGCCGCAGCGGGTCGGCGGGTAGGTGGACAGAAAACCGAAGTGGGTCATGGCGACCTCTCATTCGACCGAGGTCAAATGACTTCGGACTGTTTCGAGACGTCTGCCGGCGGCATCCCCCGTGGGACGACGCCCTCGCTGCCGTTGTCCGGTTCACGCGACCCGCCTGGAGCGGGCTCCGCGCTGTGTTCCGGACCCTACACCACCGCGATGGGAGACTGCCCCGGCTCCTCGAGAAGCATCCGATAGCCCTCGGCGTACCTCTATAGAGGTTGCTGATACCCCTGGATCAGGGGTGGAACGGCTATCCCACCCGTCCTCGTAGGCGATCCTTGGCGTGGCGCTCCACGATTACCGGAACATGGGTGCTGATCGGGTAGTCGTGGAAGGCGTCATGCGCCTCGAGGATGATGGCCACCACCTCGGGCGGGGGTACGCCGGGGAATTCCCTCTCGAGCCGGTCGATGATGGCAGCGATTTCCTTGTCCTTCTCAGGAGGGTTCATGTTCATCTCGTCCTTTCGCCAAACGGTCTGCTGATGAAGGTGTCTGTCCCAAGGACAAACCCGGCGCCGCGACGACGGTGGCGCGTGGATTGTTCGCGGGACCGGATCGCGCGGGAGCACACGCTGTCACAGCGCGGCGTGCACGTGATGTGGACACGACGCGTGAGATCTCGTCGGTGGAGCTCATCAGACTCCCAACTCGCGCATTCGCGGTGTAGCGACGGGGCACCGGGGTCCAGGGCAACTTGACGTCACGGTACAGCCAGATCTCCACGGCGACAAGCGGTGAACCGATCGGACGAGGTGCAAGGCTGCGGATGCCTGTCATTCCTCTCGGCTCTCGAGTGCTCGCGAAGGCCGCGGGCACTGGCTCCGGGCAATGTGGGCGTGACGGCGTCAGCGCGGATGCGGACATCCACGCTGACGGCCTCCGGTTTGAGCACGCTGGAGCAAAGCTGCAGGCAGACATCAGGGGTGACCTACCATTTGTGGTCTTTCCGTAAGCCCATCCCTCTACGGAACGATCGTCAACGATTGCGTGACCAATGCCCGCTCCAGGATCCGCGGTTGAGACTGAGTTGCGTCTGTGAGCTACGCGGCGCGTGGGCGCGCGTTGCGGGATGTCAGGTTCTCCGCGACCCAGGCGATGGCTCGTTGGATCTCACCCTCGAGGAGGGGGCCCTCGTACCCGTGGACTCTGAAGGTCTGCTGCAGCACGGAGGTGTCGAAGCCGAGAACGTGCAGGTCATGTCGAGCGGCTTTCGCTGCCGATCCGGGCAGGCGAGGCTGGTCGACTCGAGTGTCGAACACCAGGGTCGGCGTCTTCGCGGGGGGCCGCTGAAGGTCTGCTAACCATTCGCGGACACCCTTGACCGGGGCATGGGGTGCGGCGTGGGACTTCACCGCATCTGCTCTCGTCGACGGGCGTGACATCGAGAACGCATGAGTGGGAGCGCCCACGACGAGGAGTTCGTATCCGTCCGTCGAGGTGGGCGCGGCATCCGAATCGAAGATGTCGACCGTGCCGTGAGACGAGAGTGCATCCCCGATCGCACGGGCGACTTTCTCGGTGTTGCCCCACAGGCTTTCATAGACGACTAGTGCGCGCATGTGCTCCTCGTTCTTGAACGATCGGCGATAGCGGACCTGTCGCAACCATATGCCCGCAGTCATCGCAGGACTAGGCCCGGCTCGTGCGGATCCGATCAGCGAGCTACCGTGGCGTCTCCTCGGTGGGTGCCGCGTGTTGCGCCGCGGCCACTCCTGCTGCCCAGCCGGGAGCCCGCCCGCCCCTTGGGTGGGCTGATCTGCGTCGCGTCGACGCCTGCTGCCATCAGCAGTCAGGACACCAGCGAGTTGGAGTTCCACATGTCGCCACACCCGAGCGTGTCACGGCCCCAGGTCAACCGCGGAACGGTGCCCGACTCGGGAAAGCAGGGATTGTGCCTCGCCCTCGGCGAGCGGGAATGACACCGGTGAGTCGACGGCCGACGCCCGATCGGGAAGGATGCCGTCGGCCCAGCACCGCACTTCGGATCGGAAGAACCGAGACCTACCCAGCCAGCGCACTCCCACCGGGCCCGTCGCCACCACCCCGCGGGAGGGACCGGGCACTCCCCAGGCGGGTGCCATTTCGATGAGATGAGGCACGTCACCGACGAAGACCTCCAACGCCGCATGGAACAACGGGCGCGGAGCGCGTCGCCCCTTCCGGGCCTGGATCAACTCCCACCATCTGCTGGTGTGGATCACGACATGCCCGCCGGCGCCCACGGGCAACCACCACACGTCGATTCGAGCCTCGGTCGCGCCGCTACCGGGCATACTCAGCCGTCGAAATCTACGCGCGCAATGCCCATACCTGAACCGTAGTCGGCGGCGAACCAGCGTCGCCTGGGCGGATGAACATGCGAGCGAGCGCCGCGGTCACTGCTTGACCGGAGTTGTCCGTTCGGCTGATTTCGCCGGGGGTTCGCCGTGCCGTGACGGCTCCCGTCTTCGGAGCAAGGCGAGCAGTCGGGGGCCTTGCGAGATGATGCCGACGCCGCCGATCACGATCGCGCCGCCGAGCAGTTCGGACGGGAGTGGGACCTCGCCCAGCCAGACCCACGCGATGAAACACGGCGACGGGGGGTCCGAGCCCGTCTGGGTCGCGATACGCGGCGATGATGACCCAGCAGCAGCGCATGGCACCGTCGACCTGTCCGACCTCGCCCAACATCCATGGGTCGCGCCCACCCGCGACTTGACCTGCTTCGAGATGACCGAACGGGCGTGCGGTCGCGCAGGGCGACGCAGCCGCTTTCCCGCCACATCCACGTCGCCCATCGCATGAGCATGAGCGCCGACCCCTGCATCGCAACGATCACCCACGCGATCACCACAGCCGCCATCACCCGGCTCGAACAGCCGGCGCTCGCACCCCTTCAGTGACTGCCGAGCGCCCGTTTTTGGATCGATGAACGGACCTCAGAACCCGGCCGGTCAGGGCCGTCCGAGGATGGAGACTCTAGAAATCCCAGTACTTGCCCGTCGATTGAGATGAGTTATCGATGACTTCCGGGGGGAGCGCTCTGGTTCGCTAGTCCCACCACCAGCGGGCAATTCCCGGGCGAGGCTAACGGGACTCCACATACTGAAAGCGTAACCAGAGTGTTACGCTTTTCCCGTGGATGCATTCGAGGCGCTCGCCGACGAGACGAGACGGCGCATCTTGCTGGCACTCGCCGAGCAGCCGCGCACCGCCGGCGCGCTCGCCGCAAACGAGGCACACAGCCGGCCAGCGGTGAGCCGGCACCTGCGGGTGCTGCGGGAGTCGGCGCTCGTGCGTGCCGAGTCCTTAGGTCGCACTCGGGTCTACTCGCTCGACCCCACGGCACTCGCCCCTGTGCGCGAGATGCTCGAACAGCTCGAGACGGGTATGGGTGCCGCCGCTGACGTCGGCTCACGGCGTTCGTCGTCTGCATTTGCGCCCATCGCGCCCGAACGCTTCGACGCGCTGGACCTTGAGGTGCGCCGCGCGGCTCGTGAAAGTGGCCACGCAGAACGAGAGGGAATCGCATGACGAACGACGCACCAACCTCCGCCCCTGTCCCGACCGGCAGGGTAGCCGAAGGTCCGCTGGGGCGGGAGATCCAGCTGACCAGGCAGTTTCGGGCGCCGATCGACGCGGTCTGGGCGGCGATGACCGAGTCCGAGCGTCTCGAGCGTTGGATCGGTCGCTGGGAGGGCGACCCACGCACCGGGCGAGTCAATTTCTTCATGACGGCGGAGGGCGAGGATCCGCCCGCCGAGGAGTACCGCATCGAGGTGTGCGAACCGCCGCACCGCTTTGCGGGCACGACCGCGGTGGGCGACGACCAATGGCGCCTGAGGTTCGAATTGAGCGAGCAGGCCGGGGTCACGACGCTTCTGTTCGCGCAGGCGATCGTTGACGATGTCGGCGACGTCGGCCCTGGATGGGAGTACTACCTCGATCGCCTCGACGCAGCACTTGCCGGCGGCGACGTCGCTGCGGTGCGGTGGGACGCCTACTATCCGGAAATGAAGGCCTACTACTCCACGCTTGCGGGCTGAGTCCTGGGATGGTAGCCGCGGGGCGGAACAGTATGGACTTCGACACCATCACCGGCGCAGGCCCGACACTGATCGCCGTACCGAGTCTGCCCGCAGCAGGACCGGCTTCCGGGCGCCGTGCGAGGTTCGTTGGTATGTCCCGGCGCGGCAGTAGTCTTCGAAACGGCCCGTCAATGATCGCTTGCTTCGGGTGCCAACCGCCGTCGTCGGTTGCGCACACGGATCGCCGGGCGGGCCGGCCGGCGCCCCGCTGAGGTAGGACAGCGAGGACTTTCCGCGCCTGGAGGTGCGGAACTACCCTCTGTGGCATGACTAGCATGCTCGAACGCTTGAGGGATGCGATGAACTCCCATGATGCTGGGCAAATGGCGGCGCTGTTCGCGGACGACTACGAAAGCGATCAACCTTTGCACCCCGCACGGGGTTTCAGTGGACGGGCCCAGGTGCTGACGAATTGGACGTCGGTATTCAAGGGGGTGCCGAACTTCACCGCCGATCTGGTGTCGTCCGTGGTCGAGGGCGAGGTGGAGTGGGGCGAGTGGGATTGGCGCGGGCGGTACACAGACGGCTCCCCCTTTGCGATGCGCGGAGTGGTGATCTCGCGTGCGCATGCGGGTTTAGTCGTCCAGATGCGCCTGTACATGGAACCAGTCGATTCCGGCGACGACGACATAGACGTTGCAGTTCGGGACTTGTACCGGGCACCGACGGGGCAATCCGGCTGAGTCAATCAACGGCGCGACGTCACCGTCCATCGACCGGCTGATCAGACCGAAATGGGCGGAGGTGGACAACCGGCGGGACCGGTGCACAGGGAGGCCAAGCGCTACCCGACATTGGTCATTGATTTCGTCGGGACTTTTCGCGATTATTCGCGCATGAGTGACAAGTCCGAATCCGAGCAGATCGACGACATCATCGCGCAGCAGAGTGGTTGGAAGCGCGACGTACTAATCGCGCTTCGAGCTGCGATCAGAGCCGCCGACCCGGCTGCCATCGAGGTGGTCAAGTACAAGAAGCCGTCCAAACCGGAGGGAGTTCCGTTTTGGACGCATGACGGAGACGTCTGCTTCGTCGATGTGCTCAAGGGCGCAGTGAGGCTGACGTTCGCCAAGGGCGCCCGCATGGAGAGCAGCGATCTCTTCAACACCCGACTCGACAGCAAGGCCGTCCGAGCGATCGACTACACCGAGGGAAGCCTCGTGGACGAAGTGGCGGTCAAGGTGCTCGTCGCAGAGGCAGTGGAACTCAACGTCGCCGCCAAGTGAAAGCATCGCGTTAGAACCGAACCGACAACTCACCTGGCGCTGCCCGCTGGTGACGCCCTGGGGTGCGCTGCCCGCGTGTGGATCCCAACCGACGTCGTCGAATCACGACCTTGCTGTCGTCGTGGCAACGGTTCGCGCGAGGCAAGTCGGCTTTCTCCGTGGGCGACCGTGTCTGCGACGTCTCGGACTCAGTCAGCCGTTTGCGGGTGGTGGACAAGAACATCGACGGTGTTCGCACGGAGGTGAAGGCTGACGAAACTGCCATCCGGGAGCCGTCCGCCGAACCCGCCCGTCGCCTCCGCCGGGTGTACGGCGGACAGCTCAGGCGATGGCGTGGTTGTGGTCGGCTTTCTCAACCGCGCGGCGGGATGTTGTTGTTCATCCGGAACAGGTTGCCGGGATCGTACGTCGTCTTGGCCGCCACCAGCCGGTCGTAATTCGCACCGTACGAGGCGCGCACGAGCGCCTCCTTCTCTTCGCCGAAGCCGACGAAGTTCAGGTACGGACGGTCCGTGGCGAATCGCTCCTGCATCGCCGCCCAGGTCCTTCGGGTCCAGTCGATGCACCGCTCGGTTGCGTCGGGATCGAACCACGAGGTGTCGAGGCTGAGCAGGTACTTCGCGTCGCGCTGGGCGAACGCCGTGGCATCCGGAGCGACCCGTTCGATCTCGCCGCCCAGCTGCCAGAAGTTCACGATCGCGTCAGGCGACGGCCGGTCGGCGGCAGCTTCGATAACCGCGTCCAGCAGGTCGTCGCTCGGCTCGCCCACGAGCAGTGACTTCCAGTAGTAGTAGCCGCCGAAGGGGAAGAACGCATCGAACGAACTCTGGGCGAACGCCCAGGGCGCACGCCCGCTGAGGTCGAGGATCGGCGTCGCCCAGTCGAGAACCGGCGCCAGCAGCCGCTCTCCCTCGTCGGGGTCGCCCGAGTAGACGACCAAGACGACGACGATCGGCATCCCGTGCAGCTCCGCTGGGAAATCGTCGACCGCCGGCACGCTCCAGAACATCGCCTGCGGCCCGAACTCGTCGGGCGCGGTCGCGCAGAAGTCCCGGTACTTGCGCAGCACGGCCGGCGCATCGTCGAGCGAAAAGATCGGGGCCGCCTGGTAGATCTCGGGTCCGACCGGATGCAGCGCGAACTCGAACGACGTGACGACGCCGAAGTTGCTCCCGGCACCCCGCACGGCCCAGAAGAGCTCGGGGTTCACCGATTCGCTCGCCGTGCGCACCTGACCGTCGGCCGTGACGATCTCGACCGATCGCAGGTTGTCGAGCGCCAGCCCGTACTTGCGATGCAGCGAGCCCAGACCGCCGTGCAGGGTCAGGCCGGCGACGCCGGTGGTGCTCACCTGGCCGCCCGGCGCGGCGAGACCCCACAGCTGCGTCTCACGGTCGACGTCGCCCCACGTCGCACCGCCCTGCACGCGCGCGACGCGGTGCTCGGGATCGACGTGCACGCTGCGCATCTCGGAGAGGTCGATGACGATCCCTCCGTCGTTGACGGCGTTCCCGGCGACGTTGTGCGCGCCGCCCCGGATCGACACGAGCAGGCCGTGTGCACGGGCGAATCCGACAGCGTCGACCACGTCGGCCGTTCCATGGCACTGCACGATCAGCGCCGGGCGCCGGTCGATCAGCCCGTTCCGTACGGCGCGAGCCTCGTCGTAGGCGGCATCGCCCGGCTGGAGGACGCCGCCGCGCACCCCCGCTGCGAACTGCTGGATCCGCTCCGCGTCGATCGACGCCGCTGCTTCGGTGCTCATCTCAGGCTCCTTCGGCACTCGTCGGGACCTGCCCACTCGACGGGTGAACCGGGCCGGGCGCCGTCTAGCCAGCGCGTTCCCCGATCGTGACCGCGAGGGCGCCGATCGCGGGATCCGACCTCGTCGCCCATCATCCTCTTCCCCACCTGCGGAGTCCAGTGCGGGAACCCTGAACGAGATCACCAACGCGCCCACGCCACTACTCGTCACCGTCGGACGACTCGACGGCACACCCCTGGGACGCATCGTCCGATTCGTAGACCCCGGCGACGCACCCGCAGCAGAGCTCCTCCGACTCGATGAGTTTCGCTCTGTCCTCGGGGGGCGCTTGGTCGAGCAGGTGGAGGTCTTGGGGGTCGGCGCGAAGGTAGATGCCGGAGGTCGTCTCTGCGGAGCCACGAAAAGAGCCCCGAACCTGCAGTTCTCTGCAGATTCGGGGCTCAAAGTCAGCCCGTACGGGCTGTCGGATTTCGGGGGCTTTAGAAGTCCCAGTCTTCGTCTTCCGTCGCCTCGGCCTTGCCGATGACGTACGACGAGCCCGAGCCCGAGAAGAAGTCGTGGTTCTCGTCAGCGTTGGGAGAGAGCGCCGACAGGATCGCGGGGTTCACGTTGGTCACCGACGACGGGAACATCGCCTCGTAGCCCAGGTTCATTAGGGCCTTGTTGGCGTTGTAGTGCAGGAACTTCTTGACGTCCTCGGTCAGGCCGACACCGTCATAGAGATCCTGGGTGTACTGCACCTCGTTGTCGTACAGCTCGTAGAGCAGCGAGAAGGTGTAGTCCTTGAGGTCGTCGCGCTCGGCCTGGCTGATCTTCTCCAGGCCCTTCTGGAATTTGTATCCGATGTAGTACCCGTGCACGGCCTCGTCGCGGATGATCAGGCGGATGAGGTCGGCCGTGTTGGTGAGCTTGGCGCGGCTCGACCAGTGCATCGGAAGGTAGAAGCCCGAATAGAAGAGGAAGCTCTCGAGCAGGGTGGAAGCCACCTTGCGCTTGAGCGGCTCGTCACCGCGGTAGTACTCCATGACGATCTGAGCCTTCTTCTGAAGGTTCGGGTTCTCCACCGACCAGCGGAACGCCTCATCGATCTCCTTCGTCGAGCAGAGCGTCGAGAAGATCGAGGAGTAGCTCTTGGCGTGCACCGACTCCATGAACGCGATGTTCGTGTAGACGGCCTCCTCGTGCGGCGTGATCGCGTCGGGGATGAGCGAGACCGCGCCGACCGTGCCCTGAATGGTGTCGAGCAGGGTGAGCCCGGTGAACACCCGCATCGTGAGCAGCTGCTCGTCGGGTGTGAGCGTGTTCCACGACTGGATGTCGTTGGACAGCGGCACCTTCTCGGGCAGCCAGAAGTTGTTCACGAGGCGGTTCCACACCTCGAGGTCCTTATCGTCCTCGATGCGGTTCCAATTGATCGCCTGCACGTGGGAGAGCAGCTTGAGCGGTTCGGGAGTCATTGTTCTTGTCCTAATCAAGTCTTCAGGCTAAAGCGTGCAACTCACGCAAGTATCCAGCTCGGTTCCCTCGAGGGCCATCTGCCGAAGGCGGATGTAATAGATCGTCTTGATGCCCTTGCGCCACGCGTAGATCTGCGCCCAGACGCCTTCTGCCTCATCCCCACCGGCGACGACGACAAAGCCCTTCGCTCCGCGGTCCTGGCCGGCGCGAGCGGATACGACCTGAAAGATGTGCGCAGTGGCATGCTCGTGCAAGCGATCCGACGCGCTGCCTCGGGCGGCACGGTTCAGGCACCGGAAGTCATGCTGCGAGCCGCGCACGCGCTGCATCCCGAATCCTCCGACCGCCAGAACCCCACGGCCCCCTCACTGTCGCTTCGCGAGAGCCAGGTGCTCTCACTGATCGCCGTGACGAACTAGGTGAGCGCACTGCTCGCCAAACTCGGCATGGAGCGCCGGACCTAAGCGGCCGTCTACGGTGCAGAACGCAAGCACCGCTCAGGCTAGGAGCACGTGTCGTTTCACTCCGCTGCCGGGTCGTAGGTGATCGTCGACCCTGTTGCGTCGACGACGCACACGGGCACCGGACACAGCGAGACGATCTGGTGCAACAGCGGACCCTTCACTCCCTCGATGACCATCGCGCCGATGGACGGCTCCAGCGTTGTCAGAAGGGACTCCAGCGTGCCGACGTGAAGGCGCTCAGTGATATGTGTCTCAGGGTTCTGGGCGAGCTGCTCGGAAACGATCCGCGCCAACTGCGACCGCGCGGCCTCGGACCTGCGGATCAGCGGATCAGGTGTCCGGATGCCGATGTTGTCGACATATCGAATGACACACACGGTCCCGCCGCTGGCGGCCGCCTTTCGCATCGCGACGGTCATCGCCTGGCGCGAGTCGCCCGCACCCACGAAGACGCCCACATCGGGTCGAGCGGCCTCCACCCGCGGCTCAGAATCCGTCGCGGTCGAGCGTGATTCAAGAACAGATGCGGCAACCATCAGAAGCCCCTTTCTTCAGCTTCAGCATCCGCTTGGTCCGGTCCGCTCAATAGGGCATTTGGTCCCACGGCGTAAGGAACGACGGGACGTTCGACCCATGCGCAGTCTGCCAGGTCGGTGGAGACTCCTTCGCAAGCCATCGAAAGGCAAAGGACAATGAACACACTGATCGTCTACGAATCCATGTTCGGCAACACCCGAACGCTGGCCGAAGCGATTGCCGAGACACTCCAGTCAGCTGGCGCTGGCGTCACCGTGACCACTGCCGCTGATGCCCCGGCCGACGTCGCAGATTTCGACCTGGTCGTGGTCGGCGCTCCAACGCACGCCCACACACTCCCGCAAACCTCGTCACGGAAAGAAGCAGCCGCGTGGGCCGACGATCCCCAGAAGGCGCTGGCACTCGAGGCGGGTGCACAGGAGCCGGGAGTACGGGAGTGGCTCGACCGTCTCCTCTTGACCGAGCCGCAACCACGGTTCGCCGCCTTCTCGACCAGGGCGGACATCCCCCGCATCTTCGCCGGCGACGCCGCCGCCGCGATAAAGCGGCGGCTGCACAAGCGCGACGTGAAGGTGGACGCGCATGCAGACTTCCTCGTCGACCTCGAGAGCCATCTCGTCACCGGCGAAGAGTTGCGCGCCAAGGAATGGGCCGCGCGGCTGACCCCCGTCACATCCGGTAAGGGGTGAATATCGCTGATGCGATCCTCGACCTCCGCACCGCTTGCACGGCGCGGCCGCGACCAGACCCGCAACGGGCGGCAGTTGGCGCGAACCGGATTGCTGGCGGTTCAGGCATTCGTCGCCCTCACAGCCATCGCAGGCGGTTCGGCATTGGTCATCGGGTCACTCCTCCCGCAGACAGCGACGGCCGTCACCCCGCCCGACGACTTCCTGCTCGGGACCCCGTTCAGTACCTATCTCATTCCGGGCATGGTGCTCGCCGTCGTGGTCGGCGGCATCCACGTAGCCGCCTTCGTGCTCGAGCTGTCCCGCAGCAGCTGGCGGGCCATCGCGGCCGCCACAGCCGGCTTCGCACTGCTGATCTGGATCTTCGTCCAGATGGTCTTCATCCCGTTCAGCTTCCTGCAGGCGATCTACTTCGTGGCCGGACTCGCCGAGATCGGACTTGTATTGCTCGCCCTCGGAATCACTGAACGCATCGCCCCCGACATTGAAGGGAAACGGCCATGACCGGCACACCGCTGTACACCGACCAACCCGCCGGACATCGGATGACGTTCGACGAATCCATCACCTCCGTCTTCCGGAAGTACGCCGAGTTCGAAGGGACCGCCACGCGAGCCGAGTTCTGGTGGTTCGCTCTGTTCGCCACGCTGGTGTCGATGGCGTTCAACGGGTTCAACATCCTCACGCTCGACGGGCCATTCCAACTGGGCAACGCGCTGGCCTATGTCTGGGGACTTGCCATCCTCCTGCCGAGCCTCGCCGTGGCAGTGCGTCGGCTGAGGGATGCCGGCCGTGCCTGGACGGAGCTGTTCTGGCTACTGCTTCCGATCGCGGGATTGATCATCCTGATCGTCCGCTTGTGTGATCCCAGCAAGTCGCGCTGAAACGACGGACGCGGTGAGAGTGCACGACCCGCCGCTTCACGGTCGGCTGGCGCTCTTCGTAGCGGCCGCCTTCGGGGTCTCCTGGGCTCTATGGTTCCTCAGCCCGCTGCTGTCCGCTAACCCGGCTGCGGCCCTCGCGATCGACGAGCTGGCGACGTTCGGACCCGCCGTCGCGGCCTTACTCGTCGCCCAAGATCACCGGGCAAACATCCGGCCCTCCCGCACGCTGGCCATCGGCGCGGCATCCGTGACCTTGCTGCTGACGGCTCTGCTCCTCGCGCCGCAATGGACGGATGCCGGCTCGCCCCTGGCCATCTGCCTGCTCGCCGTGCTCACCGTCACGCCCGCCGCGCTGGTGTGGGGCGCTGCGAGCCGAAGCACTCGCTTGCGTGGACTGCTGGGCAGCATCCTCGCCCCCCGTTCGCCCTGGTGGACGTATGCCGTCGCACTCCTCCTGATACCCGCCGCCAGCCTGCTCGGCACCGGGCTCATCGCCCTCGTCGGCGGCGACCTCGGCGCACCGCCTCAGGCGATCGCAGAGAGCTCGTGGACCGGGGTCCCGTTCGTCTTCGCGCTCACTCTCCTGTTCGGGGGTCCGTTGGGTGAGGAGATCGGGTGGCGCGGATGGCTGCTCCCGAGTCTTCAGCGTCGGGTGAGCCCCCTGCTGGCCAGCCTCTTCGTCGGCCTGATCTGGGGCTGTTGGCACCTCCCCCTCCACCTGCGCGGAGTGTACGAGGCCGACATGGGCAGCGGCGTTGCCGGGGTCGGGTTGCGAATCGCCAGCAGCTGCCTGCTCGCCGTCCTGTTCACCTGGCTGTACAACAGGGCGCGCGGCGGGTTGATCGTGGTCATCCTGCTGCACACCAGTGTCAACAACACGTCCGGCTACTGGCTCCCCGTCAACCCCGGCCTGACGATTGTGCTGCTGCTCGTTGCGGTGGTCGTCGTCCTCACCGACCGGATGTATGCCCGACCCGGCGTCACATCCGAGTCGCCGGCCGAGTCGGGTCAGGACCATTTGACGGCGGGACCTTCGGCCCTGGACGCCAGGCCGCACACCGAGTTGTGTGGTTTCACGGAACGACATCCGGTCGTTCGCACCCCGAACAGGAGAGGCGCCGTGGGAATCAACGAGGAAACCGTCGTCGAGGAAATGAGCGTCGACGACTGCTGGAAGCTGCTCTCGCGGGCACGGCTGGGCCGCCTGGCCGTCGCGGTCGGTGGTGAGATCGACATCTTCCCGGTGAACTTCGTGGTCAGCGACGGATCGCTGATGTTCCGAACCGCACCCGGCTCTAAACTCCTCGAGCTGTCCGTCAACCCCCGCGTCGCGTTCGAAGCAGACGAGTACGACGACACGTTCGCCGCCAGCGTCGTGGTCAAGGGCGACGCGGAGCGGGTCGAAACGCAGAGTGACATCGATGCCGCCGATGCCCTACCACTGACACCGTGGATCCCGACGCTGAAGTATCGGTGGGTGCGGATCTCCCCACGCTCCGTCACCGGGCGACGATTCCCGCGCGCTCCCGAACCGGATCGGTACTCGATCATCGATGAGTGACCGTCAGGAGAAGCAGTCGCTCGTGCCGACGGAGCCCGACCCACTCGACGCTGCGCTCACGCCGACCGGCCGCCGGGCCGGATCCCAGGACATAACACGCCCGTCTCGACCTGGGCGCGTGATGCGAAGCTTCGCGTCCCTGGTACTTCGCTTTCCCTGGGTTGCGGCCACACTGGGCGTCGGGGCTGCGGCCATCATCCTGCACGCCATAGGGTATGGCCTGGCCGGCGAGTGGTTGCTGACCGGGTACATCCTTTTCATGGGGGCCCGCTCCGCTTGGACGATGATCCGTGCGCTGCTCAGCGGCAGGTTCGGCGTCGACATCATCGCGGTCACCGCCATTGTCGCTGCCGTGCTCGTCGGGGAACTGTGGGCCGCGTTGGTCGTTGTGCTCATGCTCACCACCGGTCAAGCGCTGGAGGTCTACGCGACCAATCGCGCACAGGCCGACCTCACCGCCCTGCTCGCACGTCGTCCCGAGACTGCTCACCGCCTCCTGAGTGCAGACACGGTCGAGGATGTTCCCGTCGATGCCATCTCCCCTGGGGAGCGGATCCTCGTAAAGACGAACGAGATGGTCCCGGTAGACGGTGTACTCGTCAGCGCCGACGGGGCCTTCGACGAGTCCTCGCTCACCGGCGAGAGCATGCCCGTTGCTAAGTCAGCCGGCGATGGGGTGCTCAGCGGCACCGTCAACGGGTCAGCGGCCGTCGTCCTCGACGTCGAACACGCCGCTAGGGACAGCCAGTATCAGCAGATCGTGGCCCTCGTGGAGAGCGCCGCGAACAGCAAAGCTCCGATCGTCCGGCTCGCCGACCGTTTCGCCCTGCCCTTCGCGCTGGCTGCATACTCGATCGCCGCTCTCGCGTGGTGGCTGTCGGGCGACCCGGTCCGGTTCGCCGAGGTCCTCGTCGTCGCCACACCGTGCCCGCTGATCATCGCCGCACCGGTCGCGTTCATGGCGGGAATGAGCCGCGCCGCCCGCGACGGCATCATCATCCGGAGCAGCGCCACACTCGAGAAACTGCATCGCACCGGCACGTTCGCCTTCGACAAGACCGGAACCCTCACCCGCGGCGAACCCAGCCTGGTGAGCGTTCGCCCCGCAGGGGCGCTCAGCCCAAACGACCTGCTGAGTCTCGCGGCCTCCGTCGAATCGAACTCGACGCACACCCTCGCAGCCGCGACCGTCAAGGGAGCAATCGCGAGCGGCCTGGCGGTGGCGCGATCGGAGAACGCGATCGAGACGACCGCGAACGGCGTGGCCGCCACGGTCCGCCGCCGCGCGGTGGCGGTGGGCAAACGGGCCTTCATCGCGCAGCAATTGGGTCAGGATGTGGCGCGAACCCCCCTCGCGAGCGGCGAGATGGCAGTCTATGTCGCCGTCGACGGCGCATTCGCCGGCACGCTCGTCTTCAGAGACGAGGTCCGATCCAACGCGTCCTCAACCGTCGACGCGCTCAGAGCGCAGGGCGTGCGCACCGTTATGATGCTGACCGGAGACGACCGGCCGACGGCCGAGCACGTCGCCGCCGAGCTCGGGATCGACGACGTCCACGCGAATTGCCTCCCCGCCGACAAGGTGACGATCGTCTCCACCGCCGCACAGCGACCGGTCGCGATGGTCGGAGACGGGGTGAACGACGCACCCGTCCTGGCCGCGGCAGACGTCGGCATCGCCATGGGCGCACGCGGCGCCACCGCCGCGAGTGAGGCCGCCGACATCGTCATCCTGCGCGACGACATCTCTCGGGTCGCCGACAGCCTGGCCATCGGCCGCCAAACCGTCGACATCGCCCTGCAGAGCATATGGATCGGACTCACCCTCAGCGTGATCCTCATGCTGCTCGCCGCGTTCGGGTTCGTGCCCGCCATCGTGGGCGCATGGCTGCAGGAAGCCATCGACGTCATCGTGATCCTCTGGGCGCTCCGCGCAACCCGGGCCGGATAGGGCCCCGCGCAAAGCACGCAGCCCCCGCGGGACCAACGACCCTACGAAGCCCCTTCGAATACAGCGATTTGGTGCGGAGGTTCGATGAACGAAGGCACTCTCTTCCGGGCCCATCCGTGGGTCGTTCCGAACGAAGAACTCCTCTCCCTCAACGGGCGCAGTCATCTCGTCAGCCTATGCAAAGCTGCTCGGCGCCCTGATCCTCACTCGGCTCGTGACCCCCTTGTCCGCCCGCTTGGCGAGCGGAGGATAGGAGGTCGAAGATGCCCACTGGCCGGCTCAGCATTACCCGACAAAGATCGTCTGGACCGGCACTGCCGTTTCAGGAGAGGCTCGCTGACATGGCGGCGTTTTTATCTCATCCAGGCGAACCACATACCGGCGGAGTCTCCGGGCGGCTGAACTGGTTGCGTGCTGGGGTGCTCGGCGCGAACGACGGGATCGTGTCCGTCGCGGCGATCGTGGTGGGTGTGGCGGGTGCCACGAACGACATCGCCCCGATTCTCACGGCGGGAACCGCGGCGCTCGTGGGCGGTGCGATCTCCATGGCCCTGGGCGAGTATGTCTCCGTCAGCAGCCAGAGCGACAGCGAGAAGGCGCTCATCGCGAAGGAGACCAAGGAACTGGCCGAGATGCCTGATCAGGAGCTCGACGAACTGGCGCGACTGTATCAGGCGAAGGGGATCTCACCCGCCACTGCCCGAACGGTCGCCGAAGAACTCACCGCGCACGATGCACTCGCCGCCCACCTCTCGGCAGAGCTGCACATCGACCGCAACGACTTGGTGAGCCCATGGCGTGCGGCCCTGGCATCGGCGGTCGCGTTCCTCATGGGCGGCGTCATCCCGTTCACCGCGATTCTGCTTCCCTCGCAGGCGCGAATCGTTGTGACCTTTCTCGTCGTGTTCATCGCACTTGCGTTCACGGGGGCGCTCGGAGCACGCCTCGGCGGCAGCCCCTTGCTTCGGCCCACACTTCGCGTACTGATCGGTGGGGCGGCGGCGCTGACCACCACATTCCTGATCGGCACTCTCCTCGGTACGACAGGCGTCGCCTAGCAGGGTTTGGCGATCAGCGGCTCGGCACCCGCACGTCTGGACTCACGATGCACCGCCTTCTGCTAAGGCGCCGTTCAGGAAACCGACGACACGCGTCCGCCAGTCGGCGGGCGCGGTGCGCAGCGCTGACACATGTCCGGCACCGGGAACGACCCACACCTGCACGCGTGCCGGATCGACGGCGGCGAGTCGCGCAGCGACGGATCCCTCGTCGGGGACGTCACCGGCCGCAATCAGCAGCAACGGCGTCGGCGTCGAGTCGCGCACCGACTCTTCGAGGGTTGGGGGCGGCTCCGCTGGAGTGAGTGTGTCGACGATGCCGTAGGTGATCGTGTCGAGCACACCCTGAAGGACGCCGGCTGCGCCGTACTCGTCGGCGAGCCACGCCTTGTCCGCCGCCGTCCGGCCCGTCGCACCCTCCGCTACAACGGCTCGGACTCGGTCATCGACACCCGCCGCCCCGATGGCCTCCTCTCCGCCCATGGACAATCCGACCACTCCGACCCGGCGCGGGTCGACCTCAGCCCGCTCGGCCAGCGAGTCGATCGCGGCACGTATGTCCAGCTCGCCGTACCATCCCAGGTCCATCCCCTGTCCGCCGCTGTCCCCGTGACCGCGCGCATCCGTGGCGAGTACGCCGTACCCGGAATCGTGAAGTATCTGCGCGTGGGCCATCGTGTCCGCTGCCGTGGAACCTGCGCCATGGCGGAGCACCACGGCGGCGCCGTTGCGCGAGGGGAGGTACCAGCCCGACAATCGCACCCCGTCGGCCGTCGTCATGTCCACCCTTATCGCCCCGAACGGCGCAGCAACGCTTGATAACGGGTGTGGCGGGTACACCGCCGCGAGGGCGATCGAATGACCGTAAGCCCCGACCACGACGGCGACGAACCACGGCACGACTATCAGACGAGCCGATCCGCGCGTGGCGCGAAACAGAAGCGCGCCGGCGATGGCGATGAGGGCCACCCCAGCCGCCACCGCAATCACCGCGAACGTCACACCCAGCACGCTTCCGCCCGCCCGCGGCATCGCCACGCCGAACCCGATCGATACCACGAGCCAACCCGCGAGTGTCGCTGTGAGGGCGATCAGCACGCGAACACGCACAGGGCGCCGATGACCGCGGTGTTGCGGCATCGTCTCCGCCGCTCGGCGCGGCACGGCCAGTGGTGCCAGTTCGGCGTCAGAAGTGTTCCGCAACCTTCTGCCTCACATCTCCCGATCGACCCCCGAGCGTTCGCATGAGCGCGATGCTGATGAGGCCCAGGATGGCGCCCGCGACGACACCAGTCAGCGCGCCCAGGACGATGACCGCCGCCCTGGGCCATGACCCGTCCGGAACGGTAGCGCCGGCGAAGATGACGACCATGGCAGGTGCCCACGCAAGCGCACTGATCCAGATCCAGCGCCACGGGTGGCGGACGTGATGACGCAGGACCAACGCCTGGCCGGCACCCAGAAGAGCGCCCATCGCCAGGCCGAGGCCCGCGGCCATCACGACAATGATCACCGGACCAGGCTCGCCGCCGTCCGGGTCGGACAGGACAGCGGGGGCGGACGCGAGCGCCCACCCCAGGCCGGCGATCAGAACGGTCGCGACGATCCAGCCGAGATGCGACAGACCGGGGAACCTGCGCGCGAGCCAAGCCCCCTGCAGTACTCCGAGCGCCGTCCCCTCGATCAACCCGCCCGCTACAACGATTGCCAGCGCCGCGTACCCGGGCAAGCCCTCCGACGCGCGGGCCGCTGACGCCGATGCGGTCATCCCGATCGCCTCGCCAACGACGCAAGACACGACCCATCCCCACGGCGCGGCTGACGCGCGGCGGCCACGGCTTGTCTGCCGCGACGTCGTCACCGACGCCTGTTCGATGAGCTCCATACGCACATCCAACTTCCGGATCGTCGTTTCCGGCAGGGTCTAACGTCCCGTGACCGGCTGCCGCGTCACACCGATCGTCGTCGAGGACCTGTCATTTTTCCGCCAGGCCGTGCAGACTCCCGCTGGCCATGCGGCCGAGCTCCTCCCCCATGGCGCGCGAAAAGTCGGCACCCGGCACGCTCCCTGCGTCGAAATGGATGCCGCAGCACAGCCGGCCATCGTAGGAGACCGCCGCAACGCCGAGCCGAACGTTCGCAGCGAGCACGGCAACCGGCCAGATCTGCACCACCGTTGCGCCGGCGAGGCGGAGCGCTCCGGCCGGACCGGGAACGTTGGTCACGAAGCCGGCCACAAGGTGCTGGCGGCGAGCGACACGGTCCATGATGCGCGCCCCGATCGGCCCGCGCATGAACTCGAGAGTGCCCTGTTGCCGCGCCTTCACCTTCTCAGAGCGGGTCTGGGCGGCGATGAGCCGAAGGCGCTCGTCCGGGTCGTCCGATTCGCTAAGGGGAAGTCGCACGAGCATCACCCCGACCTGATTCTTCGACGTGCCTCGACGCGGGAGAGCCACCGGAACCGAAACTGGCAGCCGGGCGGGGACTTCCTCTCCGGAAGCGCGGAGAGCAGCCCGGTAACCCGACGCTACTGCGGCAAGCAGGACATCGTTCACCGTGCCTCCCAACGATCGCGCGTGCGACTCGAGCCCAGCGAGCTCAGCGCTCACGAAGGCGACACCGCGGTGCGGACCACGCTCCCCCAGCAGCACGGTTGACCCGATCTCACGGCCACTCAGGGTCAGCCGGATGCGGTCCAAACCGAAGCCGACTCTCCCGAGGATGCTCTTTACACCGCGCTGTGAATCTGCCCTCGCGGTCGGTCGGCGATCCGCGGCCGGTGGCGCAGACCTTCCACTCGGATCGAGGAGGTGCTGCACGATCGAGACTGCCGCCATTCCGTCAGCCAGCGCGTGGTGTATGCGCAGAACCAACCCAAGTCCCCCGCTGCTCGCGCCCGGGACGATCAACAGCTCCCACATCGGTTGACCCGGCGGCAACGGCACACACATCAGCTCCCCACACAACCGTTCGAACCCAGCCCGCCCTGCCACGGAGCCAACCAGCCGAACGTGGTCGTCGAGATCGGGCGAGATCTCCGCCCAACGGTGTCCGCGACCATGCCTCACCGCCACCTGGCGAAGCTGCGGCACCGCAACGATCCGCTGACCGATTGCGGTGCGCAGCGCAGACATGTCAGGGACGCCACCGGGACCGACGAAACCACCCACGGAGAGCAGACCGGCGACGAGGAAGACATTCACCTGGCCCGTGTGGTCGAGCACGAGATTCGCCTCGTCGACCGAGGCCAGACGCTGCGTCGCCACCATGACTCCATGATTCGTCACGCTGATTGGTCTGGGTAGGGCCAATGGTCCTCCGCTCCAAGGCTCGTACAGCGGACGCGATCAGCCTGCTCGCCTTCGCGTGGCGAGAGTGGGCACACGAGCCGCCAGCACGGCCCACTGAGCGTTCGCCCGGTCCGAATGTCGCGAGGTGATCCACGACAAGGGACAGGCCATCAGGCCGTGAGGATTACCTTGAGCGCCTTCGTCTCGGCCGCGCGGCCGAAGGTGTCGTAAGCATTCATGACATCGTCGAGCGCGAAGCGGTGGCTGATGAAGCCGCCCACGTCGAGCTTTCCCTGCGCGAGCAGCTTGATGAGCATGCGCGAGGTGTCGGTATTGACGAGTCCGGTCGTGATCGTGAGGTTCTGGATCCACGCCGTCTCGAGTGGGAAGCTCACGGGCTTGCCGTGCACGCCGACGTTGGCGACGTGGCCGCCCGGACGCACGATGGCCAGCGACATGTCCCAGGTCGCCGGCACCCCGACGGCCTCGATGGCGACATCCACGCCGAGACCGTCGGTGAGGGCGATCACCTGATCCTTCCAGTCCGAGTCCGACGACACCACGCCGTCGCTTGCGCCGAACCGCTTCGCCTGCTCGACCCGGTTGGCGTCTATGTCGATCGCGATGACCCGGCTCGGCCCGTAGAGGGCCGCTGTCGTCATCGCGGCGAGGCCGACCGGGCCCGCGCCGATGACTGCGACGACATCGCCCGGCTTGACCGCGCCGTACCTGATGCCGATCTCGTGCCCCGTGGGCAGAATGTCGCTGATCATCGCGGCGTCCTCGGGCGCAACCCCCTCCGGCACCTTGTGCAACGAGGTCTCGGCGAAGGGCACCCGCACGTATTCGGCCTGCGTGCCGTCGATGAGATGTCCGAGGATCCAGCCGATCCCCGATGCCCCTTCGTCTGCGAGGCAATGGGAGTACATGCCCTCGAGACAGTAGGCGCACTTGCCGCAGGCCGAGATGCACGAGACGATGACGCGGTCTCCGACGGCAATCTCGGTCACGGCCTCACCGACCTCCGTGACGACGCCAACCCCCTCGTGACCGAGGATGCGCCCGGGCTGAACCGTGGCGACGTCCCCCTTGAGGATGTGCAGATCCGTCCCGCAGATCGTCGTCGTCTCGATCTTGACTATCGCGTCCGTCGGCTTCTGAATCCGCGGAGCCGGCACCTCCTCCCAGGCAATCGATTCAGGGCCCTCGTATACCAACGCTCGCATGTTGCCTCCTAGGAATTCCCCCGGTTGCTCAGGGTACCCATCGTCCGTCACGCGCTGAGGTGAGGACAGGGACCTTCGTCCCACCTTCCCTGGATGAGTCGCCTTTCTGCCGTCGCCCCAACCTGCCCGCTCGGGGTCGCGACGGGTCGCTACGCGTGGGGAGGCCAGCATCCCGTCCTTCCTCAGCGCTTGCGCATCGCCTCCATCGCCGCCATCGCGATCTACGCGGTATTCGCGGCAGTACTGATGAGCCGGGCCGGCATCCTGCCTGGCGGGGAGACAGCCCTAGTCATCGGCGCATCCTGGGTGATGTTCGCATACTCCGCCCTCAGCGCCGCAGGCAACGCAGTCCCCCGCAGCACGCAGGAGCGGATCGTTCAGACTCCAGTGAGTGTCCTGCTCTGCCTCGGAATCTTCATCGTCGCGCTGGGCCGTCTTATCGTTAACGTCGGCCTGGTCTCGTTGGGGGCTCCAAGTCAGCCCTCTCCTGGTGTCACATTTCCGGGACTCAGTCGAAGTCCCAGTCTTCGTCTTCCGTCGCCTCGGCCTTGCCGATGACGTACGACGAGCCCGAGCCCGAGAAGAAGTCGTGGTTCTCGTCGGCGTTGGGAGAGAGCGCCGACAGGATCGCGGGGTTCACGTTGGTCACCGACGACGGGAACATCGCCTCGTAGCCCAGGTTCATTAGGGCCTTGTTGGCGTTGTAGTGCAGGAACTTCTTGACGTCCTCGGTCAGGCCGACGCCGTCATAGAGATCCTGGGTGTACTGCACCTCGTTGTCGTACAGCTCGTAGAGCAGCGAGAAGGTGTAGTCCTTGAGGTCGTCGCGCTCGGCCTGGCTGATCTTCTCCAGGCCCTTCTGGAATTTGTATCCGATGTAGTACCCGTGCACGGCCTCGTCGCGGATGATCAGGCGGATGAGGTCGGCCGTGTTGGTGAGCTTGGCGCGGCTCGACCAGTGCATCGGAAGGTAGAAGCCCGAATAGAAGAGGAAGCTCTCGAGCAGGGTGGAGGCCACCTTGCGCTTGAGCGGCTCGTCACCGCGGTAGTACTCCATGACGATCTGAGCCTTCTTCTGAAGGTTCGGGTTCTCCACCGACCAGCGGAACGCCTCGTCGATCTCCTTCGTCGAGCAGAGCGTCGAGAAGATCGAGGAGTAGCTCTTGGCGTGCACCGACTCCATGAACGCGATGTTCGTGTAGACGGCCTCCTCGTGCGGCGTGATCGCGTCGGGGATGAGCGAGACCGCGCCGACCGTGCCCTGAATGGTGTCGAGCAGGGTGAGCCCGGTGAACACCCGCATCGTGAGCAGCTGCTCGTCGGGTGTGAGCGTGTTCCACGACTGGATGTCGTTGGACAGCGGCACCTTCTCGGGCAGCCAGAAGTTGTTCACGAGGCGGTTCCACACCTCGAGGTCCTTGTCGTCCTCGATGCGGTTCCAGTTGATCGCCTGCACGTGGGAGAGCAGCTTGAGCGGTTCGGGAGTCATTGTTCTTGTCCTAATCAAGTCTTCAGGCTAAAGCGTGCAGCTCACGCAAGTATCCAGCTCGGTTCCCTCGAGGGCCATCTGCCGAAGGCGGATGTAGTAGATCGTCTTGATGCCCTTGCGCCACGCATAGATCTGCGCCTTGTTGATGTCGCGGGTCGTCGCGGTGTCCTTGAAGAAGAGCGTCAGCGATAGACCCTGGTCGACGTGCTGCGTCGCCGCGGCATACGTGTCGATGACCTTCTCGTAGCCGATCTCGTACGCGTCCTGGTAGTACTCCAGGTTGTCGTTCGTCATGAACGCAGCCGGGTAGTAGACACGGCCGAGCTTGCCTTCCTTGCGGATCTCGATCTTCGACGCGATCGGGTGGATCGAGCTCGTCGAGTTGTTGATGTACGAGATCGAGCCGGTCGGCGGCACGGCCTGCAGGTTCTGGTTGTAAATGCCGTGCTGCTGGATCGATGCCTTCAGCGCGATCCAGTCCTCCTGCGTGGGGATGTGCTTGCCGGCGAACAGCTCCGCGACCTTCGCGGTCTCGGGCACCCACGCCTTGTCGATGTACTTGTCGAAGAACTCGCCGCTCGCGTAGGTCGAGTCCTCGAAGCCGTCGAACGCACGGCCGCGCTCGATCGCGAGGTTGTTCGACGCGCGCAGCGCGTGGAACAGCACCGTGTAGAAGTAGATGTTCGTGAAGTCCAGGCCCTCTTCCGAGCCGTAGTGCACGTGCTCGCGGGCCAGGTAGCCGTGCAGGTTCATCTGCCCGAGTCCGATCGCGTGCGATCGGTCGTTGCCGTCCTCGATGGAGCGGACCGAGGCGATGTGGCTCTGCTCGCTGACCGCACTCAAGGCGCGGATCGCGGTCTCGACGGTCTGGCCGAGGTCGTCGGCATCCATCGACAGTGCGATGTTCATCGAGCCGAGGTTGCACGAGATGTCCTTGCCGATCTCCTTGTAGGAGAGGTCCTCGTTGTAGGTGGTCGGCGTGTTCACCTGCAGGATCTCGCTGCACAGGTTGGACATGTTGATGCGGCCCTTGATCGGGTTCGCCCGGTTCACCGTGTCTTCGAACATGATGTACGGGTAGCCCGACTCGAACTGGATCTCTGCGATGGTCTGGAAGAACTCGCGCGCGTTGATCTTGGTCTTCTTGATGCGCGCATCGTCGACCATCTCGCGGTACTTCTCCGACACCGAGATGTCGCCGAACGGAACGCCGTAGACCTTCTCGACGTCGTACGGCGAGAAGAGGTACATGTCCTCGCCGTTCTTGGCGAGCTCGAACGTGATGTCGGGGACGACGACGCCCAGCGACAGCGTCTTGATCCGGATCTTCTCGTCGGCGTTCTCACGCTTCGTGTCGAGGAACCGCATGATGTCGGGGTGGTGGGCGTTGAGGTACACCGCGCCGGCGCCCTGTCGCGCACCGAGCTGGTTGGCGTAGCTGAAGCTGTCTTCGAGCAGCTTCATGACCGGGATGATGCCCGACGACTGGTTCTCGATCTGCTTGATGGGGGCGCCCGACTCGCGGATGTTCGACAGCAGCAGCGCGACGCCGCCGCCGCGCTTGGACAGTTGCAGCGACGAGTTGATGCCGCGCGAGATCGATTCCATGTTGTCTTCGATGCGCAGCAGGAAGCACGAGACCAGCTCGCCGCGCTGAGCCTTGCCGGAGTTGAGGAAGGTGGGAGTGGCCGGCTGGAAGCGCCCGGAGATGATCTCCTCGACGAGGTTGGTCGCGAGCTTCTGGTCACCGTCGGCCAGGCCGAGAGCCGTCATCACCACGCGGTCCTCGAACCGCTCGAGGTAGCGCTTGCCGTCGAAGGTCTTGAGCGTGTAGCTGGTGTAGTACTTGAACGCCCCGAGGAAGGTCTCGAACCGGAACTTCTTGGAGTAGGCGAGGTCGTTGAGCTTCTGGATGAACTCGAACGGGTACTTCTCGAGCACGGCGGGCTCGTAGTACTGCTTCTCGACGAGGTAGTCCAGGCGCTCCTTGAGCGAGTGGAAGAACACGGTGTTCTGGTTGACGTGCTGCAGGAAGTACTCCCGCGCGGCGCGCTTGTCGGCGTCGAACTGGATCTTGCCGTTCTCGTCGTACAGATTGAGCATCGCGTTGAGGGAGTGGTAGTCCATCCCCTCGAAGCGCGCCTCCGACTTGAAGGTCTTCTCGTCCTTCACTGCAGCTTCCACCATCGTTCCAATCCTTCGTTCACGCGTTCCACGTCATCGGGTGTGCCGAACAGTTCGAGCCGGTACAGGTGCGGCACGGAGCACTTGCGGCTGATGATCTCTCCGGCGAGGCAGAAGTGCTCGCCGAAGTTTGTGTTTCCCGCGGAGATGACTCCGCGGATGAGCTTTCGGTTCTGCTCTGCGTTGAGGAACCGGATGACCTGCTTGGGGACTGCGCCCTTCTCCTCGCCCCGCCCCTGACCACCGCCGTACGTGGGGGTCACGAGCACGAAGGGCTCATCGACGACGAGATCCGGATCGGAGGGATGGAGGGGGATTCGCACGGCTCGCAGGCCGAGCTTGTCGACGAAGCGGGCGGTGTTGCCGGAGATGCTCGAGAAGTACACGAGCAGCGGCGCCTGGGTCGCTACCGCGGTCATGGTTCACCCCGGTTTCTGAGCGCCGCCGAAGGACTACGCGAGACGCGTGGCGAGCTCGTCGATCTTGTCGGGACGGAAGCCCGACCAGTGGTCTTCATCGGTGATGACGACCGGCGCCTGGAGGTAACCCAGCGCCTTGACCTGCTCGAGGGCTGCAGGGTCCTGCGACAGGTCGAGAACCTCGTATTCGATGCCCTTCGAGTCCAACGCGCGGTAGGTCGCCGTGCACTGCACGCACGCTGGCTTGGTGTAGACCGTGATCGACATTTTGATCCGTCTCTCCCTCTCGTCCGGTACTTCTTCCGGTAGACCCCCACCGGGAGACCAATACTACATATGGGTACCGACATTCGATAGCACCACAAGGGCTAGTAGTTACATCCGTGTAGTTTTCCACCGCTCTCCCCATGTACAACACAGGTTGTCCACCGTTTCATCCACAGGGAGGCGGTCTGGCGCGAACCTGGAAAAACCCTGAATCACGCCCATTTCAGATGCCCGGGCCGCATCTGTCCACAGGCACGAACATAGGTCCGGCCTCCGACATCCGATCGGGCTGTGGATTGCGATCTTGGGCGTGTCGCGGGTTTGCTCCGGCGTGTCGCGCGAACGGCCGAGCGGTCGCCGGCACGCTGCTGCGCGCCGGACGGATAGCGTTGTCGGGTGGCTGGCTACCGGGAACTTCTGCGCACTCCGGGAGTCGCCCGCATCATGGCCGCGCAGCTGACGGCGCGTTTCCCCAACGGCATGATCAGCCTTGGGATCCTGCTGCACATCGAGCACGTCACGGGTTCGTACGGCGCCGCCGGACTGGTCCTGGCCGCCACGTCGGTCGGCCAGGCCGTTTCCGGACCCGTCACGAGCCGGTGGATGGGCATCTGGGGCATGCGCCGGGTGCTCACCATCACTCTGGTCGTCTGCTCGCTCGCGATCACCGCTCTCGCCCTCGTCGAGACGATCGTCCCGATGTACATGGCGCTCGGCCTCATCGCCGGTCTCGCCTGGCCGCCGGTGCAGTCGGCCGTGCGCACGATCTACCCGAAGATGGTCAACTCCCGGCAGCTGACTCCGCTCTTCTCGTTCGACGCTTCGCTGCAGGAGGTCATCTGGATCGTCGCGCCGGTCGTCATCACCGTGGTCGCCACCCAGGTCGGCACGGTGCAGGCGCTGCTGCTGATCGTCGCGATCCTCCTCAGCGGTGGCGCGTGGTTCATCCTCTCCCCCGAGGTCGGGCGTGTTCGCATCCCCCGCAGCCGCCGCCGACTCGGCAAGGTCCTCGCCAAGCCGCCGGTTCTCCTCGCGACCGTCATCGGCTTCCTCCTCATCGGCGCATGCGCGGCCGTCGAAGCCGGAGTCGTCGCGACATTCGACCACGGTGGGCTCGAGGCCGGGATCGTGCTGGCGATCTTCTCGATCGGCAGCCTGACCGGCGGCCTGTCATTCGGCCACATCCCGATCGGCCCCTGGGCGATGGCGCGCCGGCTGGCGATCGTCACCATCGGCCTCTCGCTGACGGTCGTGTCGCTCAACATCTTCTGGCTCGGTGGAACGCTGTTCCTCGCCGGCATCGGCATCGCGCCGGCACTGGCCGTGCTGTTCGCGATGACCAGCGCCAGCGTCAAGTTCAGCGAGACGCCCGAGGCGTACGGCTGGATCGGGACAGGCCAGCTGATCGGCGCAGCCGCGGGATCGGCGGTCGCCGGGTTCCTGATCGACGGCACCGGTCCGGAGGGCGCCTACTGGGCGGCCGCGGGCTTCGCGCTGGTCGGAACGGCTGTCGCGCTGGCGTGCGTTCGCGCGTTCCCGGACCTCCGGCACCGTGATCCGAGTCCTCTGCCCGACACCGAGCCGGTGGGCACGATCACGTGAGCGCCGTGTGACGGGCGCCGCTCAGGCGACGCGCTTCAACAGCTCCAGGACGGCGAGCGCGTATGCGTCGGCGGGTTCGGGATGCTGGAACACGAGCACTTCTTCGTCGTGCGGCTCGTCGGTCTGCCGGAGGACGATCTCGACCTCGTGCGTGTCGGCCAGTCGGCGAAGGCTCCGGAACGACCCGCGCAGCAGTTCGCGCAGCTGATCCTCGGACGGCAGCCACAGCGCATCTTCGAGCGCGACCGAGTCCAGCGCCCACTCCGTGGTGCCGTTGAACGAGAGGATGCGGCCGGTCGGGTATTCGCGTGGCTCGATCGTCATCTCGCTGACGGTGAAGACGTCGGCCTCGAACTCCGGTTCGTCCAGCTGGAAGCGGTCGCCCGAGCGCGGGTGCCATACCAGGCCCGCGTCGCGCAGCGCGACTGCCGCTTCCGTCGAGATCATGCCATCAATCATCGCCCCGTCCGAGAGAGCGTCGGGCCACTCGTAGTCTGTTGCCATGCCCGCACCGCTCACACTCCCCCGCCTGTCGTGGGGCGATCCCGGCTCAGCGCAGAGCGCGCTGCTCGTCCACGGACTGGGCTCGAACGGTCCGCTCATGTGGCGCTACGGCGTGGCCCTCGCGGACGCGGGCTGGCACGCCGTCGCGGTCGACCTGCGCGGGCACGGGGTGGCTCCGCGCGCGCTCGACTACCGCGTGCCGGCATATGCCGCCGACGTCGTGGCGACCGAACCTCACGCGGGTGGCGCCTGGGATCTCGTGGTCGGACATTCTCTCGGTGGTGCAGCCGCCATCGTCGCCGCGCAGGGACACCCGACGTGGGCAAGGCGGCTGGTGCTCGTCGATCCTGCGATCCAGCCGACCGCACGCGACCTCGAGATCGTGCGCGCGAGCCAGGAGGAATCCTTCGCCGATCCCAGCGAGGACGCGGTTCGCACCGCCCACCCTCAGTGGCATCCGCAGGACATCGAACTGAAGGCAGTGGCTGCGCGCCAGGCCAGTCGTTGGGCGGTCGAACAGACCAGCGTGCAGAACGACCCGTGGGACGTGACCGCCGCCGCGGCCGCGCTGACGGTGCCGTCCCATATCCTCGGCTCCGACCCCACCGTCTACAGCATCTACTGGGGCGAGCGGATGGATCGACTGAGGGCCGCGAACCCATCGATCGGCTACTCGACGGTCGCCGGCGCGGGGCATTCACCGCACCGCGACAAGCCCGAGGCGACGATCGCGGAGTTCCTGCGCGTTCTCGATTCCTGAGGCCGGCGTCCCGCTCACTGGACGCGGTGCTCGACGCCTTGACCGACATCGAGGAGAACGCCGACGAAGCTCGGAATCGCCGTGGCGAGCGCCTGCTTCAAGTCTTCGAGCGGTGGTACCGAGCCGTCATCGGTGGTGACGTCCAGGGTCGCCGTGACGCCACTCCACTGAACCGCGTACACCCTCGAGCCGTCCTGCTCGCTCAGCCACGTCACCGCCGTCTCCTGGATCGCCACCGACCAGCGGGCGAGCGCGACCGCTGCGATCGAATTGGCGGCCAGCGGCACTGCGATGACGACTGCGAGGACGCTGACGACCGTGTAGGCACGACGCCGGTTGGCGATCCTCGACGATCCGGGTTCCCGCGCGTAGCCGCCCATGGTGAAGACGATGCTGCCCGCGATGACCAGCGCGACGACGTTCGAGAGGAAGAGCACGAGCGCACCGAACGCATCGCTCCATTGCCCTTGTCCCACGCAGACGCCGACGACGCCCAGCGGCGGAACGAGCGAGATCGCGATCGCGACCCCCGGCAGCACCGCACTGAGGTCTTTGCGGCACATCGCGAAGCCGCCCGCGAAGCCGGTCGCGAGGGCCGCGATGAGATCCATCAGACTCGGCGACGTGCGTCCCACCACCTGCGAGTTGGCAGCGAGGCTCTGCGGTGTGGCCACGAACACGGAGAAGATCAGCCCCAGCGCGACGACGATCGCGAGTCCGGCAAGCACCCACATGATCGAACGCAGCACGAGGCTCAGGTGCCCGGTGACCAGTCCGAGCGCGATCCCGAGGATCGGCGTGCCGAGCGGAGCGATGATCATGGCGCCGATGACGGTCGCCGTCGAGTCGGTGAGCACACCGGCGATCGCGATCGTGCCGGCGAGGGTCAGCATGATGAGGAAGCCGGTGCGTTTGCTGCTCGCGTCGTTCCCGTAGCCGAGGTCGAGCGCATCCTCGAGCGCCTCGACCGGCTGACGCTGTGAGGGTGGGATGAGGGTCTGGGTCAGACGGGGCATGTCGGCTCCTCGCGGTTGCGATCATCGTGGCACGCGGCATTCGCGACCACGAGAGCGCCGGCCTCATCCCGCCGGCCGCATCCCGCCGCGCCGCCCGCGCCGACCCCCGCTCGAGCGCAACCGGGGAGAATGACGTGGTGAGCAACTTCGATCCGGCGGTGCACCTCCCCGACGACCTGCTCGCGCGCATCCGGGATCGGGCGGCGGTCCACGATCGCGAGAACACGTTCCCCCATGAAGACCTGGCGGAGCTGAAGGACGCCGGCTACCTGGCGATCCTCGTCCCGGAAGACCTCGGCGGTGCCGGCCTCGGACTGGTCGAGGCGTCCCTGCTCCAGCAGAGGCTCGCCGGTGCGGCGCCCGCGACGGCGCTCGCGATCAACATGCACCTCGTCTGGACGGGCGTCGCGAAGGTGCTGGCCGACCGCGGCGTCGAAGACGTTCGCTTCGTGCAGGAAGGCGCGGCCGCCGGCGAGGTCTTCGCCTTCGGCATCAGCGAGGCGGGCAACGACCTGGTGCTGTTCGGCAGTGACACGGATGCCGCGCCGCAGCCCGACGGCTCGTACGCGTTCACGGGGACGAAGATCTTCACCTCGCTCGCCCCGGTGTGGACGCAGCTGGGCCTGCACGGCCTCGACGCCACCTCGCCGGACGCGCCGAAGATGGTCTATGCGTTCGTGCCGCGATCGGAGGAAGCGGACGGTCGGATCGTGACGCGCAACGACTGGGACACGCTCGGCATGCGCGGCACACAGTCGCCGGACCACCGAGCTGCATGCGGCGATCGCTCCGGCCGAGCGGGTCGTGCGGCGCATCGACCCCGGACCTGATCCGGATCCGATCGTGTTCGCGATCTTCAGCGTCTTCGAGGTTCTTCTCGCCTCGGTGTACACCGGCATCGCCCGGCGTGCCCTGGACCTGGCGGTCGAGACCGCGGGCAGACGCACCTCGAAGAAGACCGGCGAGGCCTACAGTCAGGACCCCGACATCCGCTGGCGCATCGCCGACATGGCGCTCGCCTACGACGCTCTCCCGCCGCAGCTGGAGTCGCTGTGCCGGGACATCGACGACTCCGTGGACCACGGCCGCCGGTGGTTCTCGCTTCTGGCAGGAGTGAAGCACCGTGCGGTGACGACCGCGAAACGCGTCGTCGACGACGCGATCCTCGTGGCGGGCGGATCGTCGTACTTCTCCTCCAGCGAACTCGGCCGCCTCTACCGCGACGTGCTCGCCGGGCTCTTCCACCCGTCCGACCCGGAGTCGGCCCACTCGACCGTCGCGAGCGCCTGGCTCGGCCCCCTGGAAGCATGAGGGCGCCGAGCACTCCATACGAGCCGGAGAGAAGATCATGACCGTTCACACCGCCACGGCTCTGCTGAGCCCCGCCGATCAGGAGCGACGCCGCGGACTGCGCGTGATGAAGGGCGTGGCACTCGGGGCGCTCCTGTTCATGGCGGTGCTGTTCATCTTCGCGTTCGCACTCCAGGAGCTGTACCCGCCTCTCGCCTACGTCCGCGCCTTCGCCGAGGGCGGCATGGTCGGAGCGCTCGCGGACTGGTTCGCGGTCACCGCGCTGTTCCGGCATCCGCTGGGCATACCGATCCCGCACACGGCGATCATCCCGAACCGCAAGGACGAGATCGGCCAGAACCTGGGCGAGTTCGTCGAGACCGAGTTCCTGCGCGGCGACGTGGTGCGCACGAAGCTCGAGCAGACTGCGATCGCCGTGCGGCTCGGCGAGTGGCTGGAGGTGCCCGCGCACGCCGAGCGTGTCGGCGCGGAGGCATCCCTCATCGCAGCCGGAATCCTGCGCGCGCTCAGCGACGACGACGTCAACGACGTCATCGAGGATCTGGCACGCGAGCACCTGCTCGAACCGGCCTGGGGACCGCCGCTGGGCGGTTGGCTCGGGCGGATCGTGGAATCGGGGTCCCACCACGGAGTCGTCGACCTCGCAGTCGACAGCCTCGCCGCGTGGCTGGAAGCCAACCACGCGTCGTTCACCGGGCTGGTGTCGCGCCGGCTGCCCCCGTGGGTGCCGTCGGTCGCGCAGCGCCTCGTCGACGACACCGTCTACAACGAGGCCGTCAAGTTCGTCGCCGCCGTCCGCAGCGACAACCGGCATCCGGCCCGCATCGCGATCGACGACTATCTCAGCCGTCTCGCCGACCACCTCCAGCACGACCCCGCGACGATGGAGCGCCTCGAGGCGACGAAGGCGACGCTGTTCGACAGCCCGCGCATCCGCGAACTCGCCTCGGAGGCGTGGAACACCGCCAAGGCCGGGCTGCTCGAATCGCTCGCCGACCCGCAGAGCGGTCTGCGCCGCCGGGCCGCTCAGGCGCTCATGGAGGTCGGCGAGCGCCTCGTGACGGATGCCGCGCTGCAGCGCCGCGTCGACGGCTGGGTGACGGAGGCCGCGGTGTTCCTGGTCGATCGCTATCGCCACGACATCGCGTCGATCATCACCGACACGGTCGAGCGATGGGATGCCGCGGAGACCACCGAGAAGATCGAGCTGATGGTCGGGCGCGACCTCCAGTACATCCGTCTGAACGGAACGATCGTCGGCGCGCTCGCCGGGCTGCTCATCTTCACGATCGCGCACGCGCTGCTCGGCTGAAGCGGCGGCCGGAGTCTGACGCCGCGTTACGAGACGTTCCGTGGCCGGTCACGTCCAGGCGATACCCTGAGAGCGTGGCCGACAGCCCCGAACAGCTGCTCTTCAGCTATGGCACACTCCAGCATCCCGAAGTCCAATTGGACACCTTCGGGCGCCTGCTCGCGGTGGAGGACGACATCCTCCCCGGCTACACGGTGGACTACGCCGAGATCGAGGATCCGCGGGTCGCCGACCAGTCGGGCATGTCGGTGCATCCGATCGTGCGCGCGACCGGCAACCCGCTCGACAAGGTCGTCGGCAAGGTGCTCTGGATGAGCGAAGACGAGCTCGACGCGGCCGACGAATACCAGGTCGAGCTCTACCGCCGCGTCGAGGTTCACCTTGCGAGCGGCCGCACGGCGTGGGTGTACGTCGGCATCTGAGCGCCGCCTTCCGTCGCGACGCGACCGGAGTAGCGTCGAGGAGTGACGCTTCCCCACGATGAACTCTGGCCCCGAGCGGGCGACTGGCCCGGGCTCGACAGCCTCGACGGCGATCTGGATCTCGTTCTCCTCGGCGTTCCGACGTGGCGCACATCGCTGTCACCGACGGGCGCTCACGCGACGCCGGCCGCCGTTCGCCGCGCGCTTCGCCGCTACAGCCCGGCGCTCATGACGGGTCCCGTTGATCTGGATGCCCTGCGGATCGCGGATGCCGGCGACGTCGCCGAGCCCGACGGGCCGGAAGGCGAGGCGGAGGTTCGTTCGCTCACGCGCCGTGCTCGCGACCGCGGCCGCTTGGTGGTTGCGCTGGGCGGCGACAACAGCGCGACGTACGGCATTGCGCAGGGCGCGGCCGCCGCGGGCCTGATCACGCTCGACGCGCACTTCGACCTGCGCGACGGCACCTCGAACGGCTCGCCGGTGCGCCGGCTCATCGAGGACGGCCTCGACCCCAGCCGCATCGTCCAGATCGGGATCGCGGATTTCGCGAACTCCGTCGCGTACGCGCGCCGCGCCGCCGACTACGGCATCACCGTGATCGGCCTCGACGATGTCCGGCGGCGCGGGATCGACGACGTCCTGGCGCAGGCGGTCGAGGTCGCCGGGGCGGGGGCCGGCGGCATCCATCTCGATATCGACGTGGATGTGTGCGACCGCTCGGTCGCGCCCGGCTGTCCGGCGAGCGTGCCGGGAGGGCTCACGGCGTGGGAGCTGCGGACGCTGGTGCGCGGCGCGGCATCCGACGAACGTGTCGCGTCCGCCGATGTCGTCGAGGTCGACGCCACGGCGGACGCGCCGGACGAGCGCACCGTGCGGCTCGCGGCGCTGTGCGTGCTCGAACTGCTCGCAGGATTGGCGGTGCGCGCATGATCCGGCTCGTTCTGGTGCGTCACGCGAAGTCCGACTGGGGTGACGAGACCCTGGACGATCACGACCGCCCGCTCGGCGACCGCGGTATTCGCGATGCGCCGCGCATGGCCCGTGCGCTCGCCGAGACGGACTTCCGCCCCGAGGTGATCCTGTCCAGCACCGCGCTGCGCGCGCGGACGACGGCGGAGGCGTTCGCCGCCGAGTTCGATGTCGCCGTGAACCTCGACCCCGAGCTCTACGGCGCACCGGCGCGCACGCTGCTGGCCAAGGCTGCTGCGAGCGGCGCGCACAGCGTTCTCGTCGTCGCGCACGACCCCGGTATGAGCGTGCTCGCCGGGCAGCTGTCGGACCATGAGATCGAGCACATGCCCACGTGCGCCGTCGCCACCTTCACGTGGGACGAGGACGACTGGGACGTGGTCGACGAGCTCGACCCCGACGACTGGACGTTCAGCACGCCGCGCTGAATCTCGCCGGGCTCAGGTCGCGCGGCCGCCGACCCACACGGCGCTGATGAGCGGCACGCCCGGGCGGTAGGCCAGGTGAGTTCGCGTCGGGGAATCAAGCAGGATCAGGTCCGCGCGCTTGCCGGGCGCGAGCACTCCGACGTCGTCGCGGCGCAACGCTCGCGCACCGCCGGCCGTGGCGGCCCACGCCGCCTCGGCCGTCGTCATGCCCATCTCGCGCACGGCGAGCGCGATCATCAGCGGCATCGAGCTCGTGAAGCTCGATCCGGGATTGCAGTCGCTGGCGAGCGCGACGGTGACGCCCGCATCGATCAGTCGTCGGGCGTCCGGGTAGGGCTGTCGAGTGGAGAACTCGACGCCGGGAAGCAGGGTCGCGACGGTGTCGCTCGCCGCCAGGAGGGCGATGTCGTCGTCGTCCAGGTAGGTGCAGTGATCGACGGATGCCGCGCCCATCCCGACCGCCAGTCGGACGCCTTCGCCGGGCCCGAGCTGGTTGCCGTGCACCCTCGGGATCAGCCCGGCCGCGATGCCCGCAGTCAGGATGCGCCGACTCTCGTCCGCGGAGAACGCACCGCGCTCGCAGAAGACGTCGATCCAGCGAGCTGTGCGCCGCGCACGCGCGCAGCATGTCTCCGCAGACGAGCTCGACATATTCGTCGCGCCGGTCGGCGTACTCGGCAGGCACGACGTGCGCACCCAGAAAGGTGACCTCCGGCGTGACCTCGGCGGCGAGCCGTGCGAGGCGCGCCTCATCGCGCACGGTGAGGCCGTATCCGGTCTTGACCTCGAACGTCGTGGTCCCCTGGCCACGCAGCTCGGCGACGAAGCCGGCGAGGCGGCGGCGCAGCTCGTCGTCGCTCGCTGCGCGCGTCGCGGCGACGGTGCGTCGTATGCCACCCGCGGCATACGGCATCCCGGACATCCTCGCTTCGAACTCATCGGCCCGGTCGCCGCCGAAGACGAGGTGCGTGTGGCTGTCGACGAACCCCGGGATCACCGCTCGCCCGGCGGCGTCGACGACCTCCACCGCCCCTTTTTCCCGCGAGACTTCAACCGCACGTCGAGACTGCGGGGTAATCCCGCTGTCTCGACTTCCCGATGCAGTCTCGCGGGCGGAAGTCGGCGCGTCAGCCGCCGGGCCGACCCACGCGATGCGCCCTCCCTCGATCAGCACCGCGGCATCCTGCAGAGTGCCGCAGGGGTCGCCGTCCACGGCGACGTTGGTCGTCAGCTCGCCGATGTTCGTGATGAGCGTGGCGCTCACAGCATCGGCACCTTCAGGCCACGCTCGCGGGCGACCTCCTTCGCGCGGTCGTAGCCGGCGTCGACGTGCCGCATCACCCCCGTGCCGGGGTCGTTGGTGAGCACGCGCTCGAGCTTCTCTGCGGCAAGAGCCGTCCCGTCGGCCACGATCACCTGACCGGCATGGATGCTGCGGCCGATGCCGACGCCTCCCCCGTGGTGGATCGAGACCCACGATGCCCCGCTTGCGGTGTTGAGGAGCGCGTTCAGCAACGGCCAGTCGGCGATCGCGTCGGAGCCGTCGGCCATCGCCTCGGTCTCGCGGTAGGGCGAGGCGACCGAGCCGGCATCGAGGTGGTCACGGCCGATCACGATGGGCGCGGACAGCTCGCCGGAGGCGACCATCTCGTTGAACTTGAGCCCGGCGAGGTGCCGCTCCTGATATCCGAGCCAGCAGATGCGCGCGGGAAGTCCTTCGAAGTGCACGGTGTCGCCGGCCTTGTCGAGCCACCGCACCAGACCCGCGTTGTCGGGGAAGAGCTGCTTGACCGCTTCGTCGGTCTTGCGGATGTCCTCCGGATCGCCCGACAGCGCCACCCAGCGGAACGGTCCGCGACCTTCGGCGAACTGCGGGCGGATGTACGCCGGCACGAACCCGGGGAACTCGAACGCCCGGTCGAAGCCGCCGAGCTGCGCCTCGGCGCGGATCGAGTTGCCGTAGTCGAAGACCGCGGCTCCGGCATCCTGGAATCCGACCATCGCGGCCACCTGCTTCGCCATGCTGCCGCGAGCGCGCGCCGTGAAGCCCTCGGGGTCGCGCTCGGCCTCGGCCCGCCAGTCCCCGACGTCGACACCGACCGGGAGGTAGGCGAGGGGGTCGTGGGCGCTGGTCTGGTCGGTGACGATGTCGATCGGCGTGCCGCGCAGCAGCAGCTCGGGGAAGACGAGCGCGGCGTTGCCGAGCACGCCGACGCTGAGCGCGCGCCCGTCGTTCTTCGCGGCGACGACGCGCTCGACCGCCTCGTCGAGGTCGGTCGTGTACTCGTCGAGGTAGCCGTGCTCGACCCGCCGCGCGAGTCGCGACTCGTCGACGTCGACGATGAGCACCGCTCCTCCGTTGAGGGTGACGGCGAGGGGCTGAGCGCCCCCCATGCCGCCGCATCCGCCCGTCAACGTGAGAGTTCCGGTGAGGTCTTCACGACCCAGCGACCGGGCCACGGCGGCGAACGTCTCGTACGTGCCCTGAAGGATGCCCTGCGTGCCGATGTAGATCCACGAGCCCGCTGTCATCTGCCCGTACATCGTGAGGCCGAGCTGCTCCAGCCTGCGAAACTCGGGCCACGTGGCCCAATCCCCCACGAGGTTCGAGTTGGCGATCAGCACGCGCGGCGCCCACTCGTGGGTGCGGAACACCCCGACCGGCTTGCCGGACTGCACCAGCAGCGTCTCGTCGGGCTCGAGCTCGTCGAGCGTGCGCACGATTGCGTCGTACGCCGCCCAGTTGCGGGCGGCCTTGCCCGTGCCGCCGTAGACGACGAGGTCTTCGGGGTGCTCGGCGACCTCGGGGTCGAGGTTGTTCATCAGCATCCGCTTGGCGGCCTCGGCGCCCCAGCTCTTGGCGGTGCGCACGTTGCCGCGCGCGGCGCGGACGGTCCGGGTCTCGGTCACTGATCCTGTCGAAGCGTGGGTCATGAGACTGCTCCTTCCGCGGCGCGCGCGACCCGGCTGGAGATCACCAGGTCGGTCACCGCTTCGATGTCGGGTGAGAGGAAGTGGTCGTGTCCGGGTCCGCGGGCGACGGTGCGCACCAGGTCGCGCACCGCGCCGGTCACCGGTCCCGGTTCGAGAGGCGCCCGCAGGTCGATCGCGCGGGTTGCGGTCAGCACCTCGATCGCGAGCACGCGCGCCAGCCCGTCGATCCCGCGGCGCAGCTTGCGCGCCGCCGACCAGCCCATCGACACGTGGTCCTCCTGCATCGCGCTGGACGGAATCGAATCGACGGATGCCGGAACCGCGAGCCTCTTGAGCTCCGACACGATCCCCGCCGCGGCGTACTGCGCGATCATGAGGCCGGAGTCGACGCCGACTTCGTGCGCGAGGAACGGCGGAAGCCCATGGCTGCGGGCGGGATCGAGGGCGCGGTCGGTGCGTCGCTCGGAGATCGAGGCGACATCGGCGACGGCGATCGCGAGGAAGTCGAGTACATAGGCGATCGGCGCGCCGTGGAAATTCCCGTTGGATTCGACGCGCCCGTCGTCGGTGATCACCGGGTTGTCGACCGCCGCGACCAGCTCGCGAGTCGCGATCATCCGGGCGTAGTCGACGGTGTCGCGCGCCGCACCGTGCACCTGCGGCGCACAGCGCAGCGAGTACGCGTCCTGAACGCGGGTGCAGTCGGGTCCCTTGTGCGACGCGACCATCGGCGAGTCGGCGAGGAATGCGCGCAGGTTGGCGGCGGATGCCGCCTGGCCGACCTGCGGCCGGAGCGCCATGAGGTCGGCGGCGAAGACCGCATCGGTGCCCAGCTGACTCTCGATCGAGAGGGCCGCAGCGACATCGGCGGTGTCGAGCAGCACCGACAGGTCGTGAAGGGCCAGCAGCAGCATCCCGAGCATTCCGTCGGTGCCGTTGATCAGCGCGAGACCCTCCTTCTCGCGAAGGACCAGCGGCTCGACGACGGCGTCGGCGAGCGCGTCGGCCGCCGCCACGACGTCTCCCGTGGCGTTGCGGACCTCGCCCTCCCCCATCGCGGCGAGCGCGACATGCGAAAGCGGAGCGAGATCGCCGGAACAGCCGAGGGAGCCGTACTCGCGCACGATCGGTGTGATTCCTGCGTTCAGCATCGCCGCGTAGGTCTCGGCGACGACCGGGCGGACGCCCGTGTGGCCGGTCACCAGCGTCTGCAGCCGTAGCAGCTGCAGTGCGCGCACGACCTCCCGTTCCACCTCGGCGCCGGTGCCGGCTGCGTGCGAGCGGATCAGGCTCGCCTGCAGCTGGGCGCGTCGCTCAGGTGCGATGAACGTGGTCGCGAGCGCACCGAACCCGGTCGAGATTCCGTAGTGCGGCTCGGGATCGTCGGCGAGCCCCTCGACCAGCGTGCGGGATGCCGCGACCCGCTCGAGCGCGGCGGTGTCCAGGACCACGCGGGCCCCGTGCCGAGCGACGGCGACGACATCGTCGGGGCGCAGGGGTGCAGCGCCCACGACCACGGTGGTGTCCAGAAGAGTGCTCATGCTTCGATTGCACACCCGCCGGCTCGCGCGGGACAGGGCGTCCTGCCATCCTGTGTCTGTGATGCCAGACAATCCGGAGCCTCGCCCCCAGGTTCCCGCCGCCGATCAAACGCTGCGGATCCTGTCGTTCCTGGCGCGGCAGCGCGGTCCGGTCGCGGCGCGCACGATCGCGATGCAGCTCGGCGTGCCGCGCTCGAGCGTCTATCACCTGCTGGCGACGCTCGAGGAGCACGGCTTCGTCGTCCACCTGCCGTCGGAGCGGCGTTGGGGGCTGGGCACCGCCGCGTTCGAGCTCGCCGGCGGTTATGCGCGGCAGCAGCCGCTGGCGCGCCTGGGCCGCAGCCTGATCGCCGCTCTCGCCGACCACACCGGCGAGAGCGCGCACCTGGCGGTGATGACCGGCCGCGATGTGCTCTACATCGTCGAAGAGCGCGCACCCCGCCGGCCCGCGCTGGTCACCGACGTCGGCGTGCGGCTGCCTGCCCATCTGACCGCGACCGGCCGGGCGATGCTCGCCGCCCTCCCCCGCGAGCAGGTTCGCGCGCTTTATCCGGATGCCGCGTCGTTCGCCGATCGGACGGGACGAGGGCCCGCGCGACCGGGCGAACTGCGCGAGGTGCTGCGGCAGGTGCGGGCTGAGGGCTTCGCGACCGAGAATGGTGAAGTCACGCTCGGCCTGCGGTCGGTGGGAGTCGCCGTTCTGGACCATGTGGGGTGGCCGATCGCGGCGATCGCCGTCACATATCCCAGCGATCCCGAGCGGGATGCCGCCACCCTCGCCGCCGAGATCACTCCGGTGGTCAGCGAACTGGCCCGCCGGATCGGGGGCGCCAACGGTGACGGCGCCCCGGATCACTCGACGAGCGTCAGCCCGTGAGGTGCGCGAGGATCCTGGCGACCACTTCGTTTCGTGCGGCATCCGACTCGAGCTGCTCCAGACCGAACCCGAACAGCAGCGTGTCGGGCGTGGCCGTCGCACTGTCGAACGGGACCTCGAGCGTGTAGCGCACGAAATCGGCCGCGTTCCCGGGACTCGACGCAGGAGCGCCCAGCACGCTCCACTGCACCCAGGCCGCTCTCGAAGCCTTCGCTGCTCCGATCGCCACCCCGTTCGACGACGAGCTTGGTGTCGTCGACCATCAGACCCTCACCGCCGCTGAACGGGTCGGTCACGTAGCTGATGACGATTTCCACCTCCTGACCGGCGATACCCGCTGAGGTCGAACGACACCGGGATCCATCCGCCCGACGAGCCGGTGAACGAGTTCCACTCGCCCGTTGTCGCCTGTCGGCAAGGCACGGGTCTGCGAACGGTGAGGTAGTTGCGCGAGCTGCGGGTGCTCCTCGACGAGGAAGCCTGCCTCGCACTCAATCGGCGGACGTCGCGATGGTAGACGCCGTTCAGGTCGGGGAGCGTCGTCCAATCCTCCGTGCCCGACCGCGCGCGCCTCGACGATGACGTGGTCGTAGCCGAGCTCGGTCGAGTACGAGAATCTGAGCATCGAACGTGGCCGTGGCGCCAGGTGCGAGCTCCGGCACCGCGTACGTGCGAGACAGTCGCTGGTAGCCGTCGTCGACGTGCGCGGCGAACATCGCGTACTAGCCCTCGACGGGGATGAACGGTCCGGACGGGTTCTGGTACTCGCGCGACCGCCCAGCTCTCGAACTGCGGGAACTCGTCCACCGGCAGCACGTCGCTCGTCGACGGTGAACTGCCCGACCTCGTCGATCGGGATTGTCGCTCGGTCGCCGGTCCGCCGAAGAGCGCATCGACGTCCGTCGAGCGGCGCAGCCGTGCCCGTCACGCCATCTGCGCCGACCGGCGTGCGATCGTAGGCGCCGAGCCAGTACTGCGTGAAGTCGTCGGCGAGCAGCAGGCAGTCCGAGAAGAAGTCGGTCGTGACCACGCAGTCCTGGTCCGGCGCGCCGTCGAGTCCGTAGTAGATCCGCCGAGCGCACTGCCCGAGCTGCCCGTAGTACGCGGCCGTCTCGCCCGCGAGCGCGAGCTTGCCGCCCTCGTTGAGGAAGTCGCGCACGGCGATCGTGAGGTACTGCTGCCGCTCGGCGACGGACAGCGTCCGTCGAGCATCGGTCGAACGGGTACGTCTCGGTGAGCACGTCCTCCGGGATCCTGCGTGAGCCGGTTGTCGCCGAGGTACCACAGCACGGCGTCGTAGTGGCTCAGCACGCCGAGGTCATGCGGTATGCCGTTCGCATCGACGTCCCAGACATCCGGCGTCACGCCGTTGGCCTCGAGCGCGGCGACGTGCTCGTCGAGGTACTTCGGCCCGTCGCGCCAGCGGTGGCTCCTCGGGTTTGCGCGCCGGTGTAGTCCTCGTTGGCGATGATGAGCACCGAGTTGCCGGTGTCCTGTGCGACCTCATAGGAGAAGTGCTCGCTCTCGATCTTCTTCAGCTCGCGGTTCTTCGAGGATGTCGCGCGCCGATGGGCGCGCCGGTGAACCACGACCTCGACGCTGTCGCCCGGCTTCGTACCCTTCGACCGTTCCGCGATACTCCGCGTAGTAGTCGACGTTCTCATCGCCGTAGCGCTCGCCGCCCTCCCACTCCTTCGCCGGCGAGATCCGCAGCGGCCGCCGTTGATGCGGTAGATCATGACCTTCGGCGAGCAGGTCGCGCTTGGCCCAGACGGCGACGGTCTGCGGGTCGCCGTACGACACCGCGAACGAGTCGACGCGGAAGTCCTCGGCGTCGCGACCGACGACGGACACCGGGTCGTTCGGATCCTTCGCCGATTCCGCGACCGCGAGCGCGAATGGGATGTTCTTCTCGAACTCGGCCTGGATCAGTCCCTCGTCGTCCGGGAAGTTGAAGCCGCTCTCGCAATCCTCGGCCTCCCACTGGTCCTCGGTCGCTCGCATTCGATGCCGACTCGCACGTCGCCCATCTCCGGCGTGAAGCCGAGCGTGCCGTACTCCTCCTGAGCATGCGAGTCGGTGTCGCCGTTGGTCGTGTACAGCTCGGCCGAGATGTCCGGGTCGTAGCTGCGGGATCGCGGGGTTCGCATCGTCGCCCACCATCGCCTCGTAGATGACGTCGTCCGGAGAAGGCGTCGCGACCTGCCAGCCGATGCCGTGCAGCAGCAATTCGGCGGCCGAGTGGTAGTTGACCAGGAACTGCGGCGTCGTAGTCGGCGAACAGTCCGTCCAGCGCCTGAGTCTCGGGCTCCGAAGCCGGCGACGGACCGCGATACGTGTCGCTCGTCGGATTAGGCGACGAGCCCTTCGTTGTCGTAGCCCCAGCGAGTCGGGTAATTGCGGTTCAGGTCCACGCCGTCTGCCGGTCGGTGATCTGGCCGTCGCCGTTGTTGTCGCGAAGGTTCTTGCGCCAGAGCCTCTGCCCCTCGGTGAACGTGTAGTCGTAACCGTCGGGGTTGGCGACGGGCACGAACCACAGCTCGGTGCTGTCGATGATCCCCTTGACCCGAGGGTCGGTCGCGTACGACGTCCAGGTAGTAGTCGAGCAGTCGACGCACCATCTCGGGCGTGATCCACTCGCGCGCGTGCTGAGCGCCCGACGTAGATGGTCGTAGGGCGCTTTCCGTCCTTCGGTCTTGCGCGACGTTCTTGGTCAGCCGCACCGCGCCGATCTCCTGCCCCTGCACAGTCTCGCCGATCACCCGGAATTCTGCGATCTGCGGATTCGCGGCAGCCTGAGCCATGAGCTCCTCGCGGATACCGCCCTCGCCGCTGTACGTGCGGAACACGCCTCGGGTGGCATCCAGCGATCGGCGCTGCGCGGAGGGCTGCTTCGACCTCGAGGGCGGTCCCTCGCCTCGGCGAGCTGCGCAGCCTGATCGCCGCTGAGGATGACCTCGCACTTCGATCTGACCGGGTGCGTCCTCGCTCGGCGACGTGACGACCTCGTGCCGGTCGACGCCCAGCTCGACGATCGCCGCGAGGCCGTCCACGCCCATCGTGCCGGTGTAGACGGCGAGCCGGTCGGGTTCACCCCCAGGCGGCGGGCTCGCCACGCTGGGGGCGGCGACGATCCCGGAGAGGATCACGGCAGCGGCGGTGGCGACGGCGAGCTTTCGGAACATGCGCACTCCTTTGTAGCGCGATGCCGAGCCTGCCGGGGGTACTCAGCGGTCGGTCCCGGGGGGTGGCGCGACGCGAATGGTCCTCATCTTGCAACCCGTCGCGGGGGCCGTCAAGAGGCGCGCTAGCGGAGGATGAGCCGCGGCTCCACGAGCACGTGCTCGGGCGGCGCACTGCGGTCGCGGGCCGCGACGGCCTGCCCGGTCGTTCCCATCAGGAGATTCGAGTACCGCGGCCGCAACGAGTTCGGGCGACTGCTCCAGGCTGGAGATGCCCAGTGCCTCCGCGACGGGCGTGTTGTCGAAGCCGATGACGGGCAGGTCGCGACGACCGGCATCCGCAGCGGCGAGATGCGCGCCGACGGCGTGCGAATCGCTCACGCACACGAGCGCATCGAGTTCGCTCAGCACGTCCGGTCCGGCGAATGCCGCCGACATCACTTCTCGCGCGTTCGCGAGTCCGTCGACCGCCTCGAAGCGCGGACCGGAGGCCCCGGCATCCGTCATCGCCTCTCGCCAGCCGCGCTCGCGGTCGTCGCCGGTGCCGTTGTCGGGCGGCCAGCCGAAGAATCCCACGCGCGCGCCCTGCGTCGCGAGCATATGGCGCGTGGCCGCACGCGTGCCGGCCGCGCCGTCGACGTCGACCCAGGTGTGCGCGGGGCGGTAGACGTCGTCACCGCCCCACGGGCGGCCGAACGATACGAACGGCACGTCGCGTTCGAGAAGCCAGCCGGTGCGCGGGTCGCCGAAGAACGTTCCGGTGATCACCACGGCGTCGATCTCGGCTCCGTCGACGAGATCGCCGAGCCGCGCGATCTCCTCATCGGCGGTGCGCGCGCTGTAGATGAGCACCCGCATTCCCCGTTCACTGGCGCGCTCGGTGAGCGCGTGCACGAACCGGTCGAGGATCACCCCCGAGATCCCACCCGAATACGGATCGAGATGGATGCCGATCGTCGAGCTGCGGCGCGTGCGCAGCCGGCGCGCCGCTGCGTGCGGACGATATGCGAGGTCCGCAATGGCCTGCTGCACCCGCTCCCGCGTCTCATCGCGAACGATGTGCGGCGAGTTGAGCACGTTCGAGACCGTCTGCCGCGAGACGCCCGCGATGCGCGCGACGTCTTCGACGGTGGGCGGCTTGGCCATGAGCGATACTCCCGGAGTTGCAAGCGTCTGAACGTTCAAATCGTTATCGACAGCGTACTCCCGAGGGGTTGACACGCACGGAGGGCGGCTCTTACGTTTCCCTTAGCGGCTGGATTTGATCGTTCAAAGATTGGAACGATCAAACCTGCCGCTGCGCGGTCCGCAGCACACGGGCTGCCTGCGGTGTTTATCAAAGGAGACAGACATGACACGGCACACAAGGCGGGCTCTCGCTCGGAGCCGGCGCACTCCTCGTCACGCGGCACGCTCGCACTCACCGGCTGCGGCGGCTCCGGGTTCGACGAGCCGGCAGGCGACCGGAGACGCACGGCGAACTCACGTCGTCGGACGACGCGATCACCCTTCTGATCGGCACCAGCGGCGATGCGGAGACGGATGCCGTCACCGAGGCAGTCGCCGCGTGGTCCGAGGAGTCCGGTGTCGAAGCCGAGGTAAAGGTGGCCACCGACCTGCCCCAGGAGCTCTCGCAGGGGTTCGCGGCGGGAGACCCGCCCGACCTCTTCTATCTCGCGCCGGAGGACGCTCGCGGGATACGCGGGCAACGGTTCACTCAAGGCCTACGGCGACCTGCTCGAGAACAAGGACGACTTCTACCCCTCGCTCGTCGAGAACTTCACGTTCGAGGACGAGTTCTACTGCGCCCCGAAGGACTTCTCGACGCTCGCCCTCGTCATCAACAAGGGACTGTGGGATGCCGCGGGCCTCACGGACGACGACATCCCCACGACGTGGGACGAGCTGACGACCGTCGCCCAGACGCTGACGAAGGACGGGGTCGTCGGTCTCGGGTTCGGATGGGAGTGGCAGCGCATCGGGACGTTCATGGCGCAGGCCGGCGGCGGTCTCGTCGAGGACGGCGAGGCCGATCGCGAACAGCCAGGAGAACGTGGACGCCCTCACGTACGTCAAGGACCAGATGACGGCCGGCACGTTCGCGTACGCGCAGGACGTCGGCGCCGGCTGGGGCGGCGAGGCGTTCGGCAAGCAGCTGACCGCCATGACGATCGAGGGCAACTGGATCACGGGTGCGATGACCAACGACTTCCCCGACGTGGAGTACGTCGTGGCCGAGCTGCCGGAGGGACCCGCGGGCAAGGGCACGCTGCAGTTCACCAACTGCTGGGGCATGGCGGCCGACAGCCCCAACCAGGAGGCTGCGCTCGACCTCGCCGAGTACCTCACGAGCACCGAGCAGCAGCTCGCGTTCTCGCAGGCGTTCGGCGTCATGCCCTCGATCCAGTCGGCCGCCGACCAGTGGACGAGCGACAACCCCGACCTCGCTGCGTTCCTGGCGGGTGCCGATTACGCCCAGGGCATCCCGACCTACGACGGCACCGCTGACGTCATCACCGACTTCAACTCCGAGCTCCAGGGCTTGAAGACGGGCGATCCGCAGCAGATCCTCGACTCCGTCCAGTCGAACCTCGAGGCGATCGTCGGCTGAGGCGAGCGGCCGATGACTGCGACCGCAACGGCGCCTCGCCGCGCACGGAGCACCCGATCCGGGATCCGGCGCGGCGAGGCGCTCGCGGGGTGGGTGTTCACCCTCCCCGTGATCCTCATCCTCGGCGTCTTCCTCCTCATCCCGGTGATCATGGCGCTGTGGGTGAGCGTCTCCGACTGGTCGGGGCGGGGCAGCCCCTTCTCGTCGAACGTCGGCTTCGTCGGCCTGCAGAACTACGCCGCCGTCACGACCGGCGACGGCCTCGCGACGCGCGACTTCGGCACGGCGATGCGCAACAACACCTGGTACGTGCTGCTCGTCGTGCCGCTGCAGACCGCGCTGTCGCTCTTCCTCGCGCTGCTCGTCAACGGTGCGATCCTCCGCGGGCGCGGGTTCTTCCGCACCGCGTTCTACTTCCCGTCCGTGACCGCGTCCGTGGCGATCACGGTGCTGTTCACTCTTCCTCTTCAGCACCACGGGCGTCGTCAACGAGATTCTCGGCGCGATCGGCATCAACGGGCCCAACTGGTTCGCCGACCCGAGGGGCCTCCTGCACATCCTCTTCGGCGACCGTGGGCATCACCGACGGCCCCGCGGCGCTCACCGAGAAGCGACTTCCTCGGCTTGTCGTGGTGGAACTGGCTCGCCGGACCCTCGGTCGCCATGACGGTGTTCATCATCATGGCGATCTTCACGACGAGCGGCACCTTCATGCTGCTGTTCCTCGCCGCGCTGCAGAACATCAGCCCCGAGGTCCAGGAGGCCGCCATGGTCGACGGCGCCAACGCGTGGCAGCGGTTCTGGCGCGTCACCCTTCCCCAGCTGAAGCCGGCGCTGTTCACGGTGCTCACTCTGGGGCTCATCGGATGCTGGCAGGTGTTCGACCAGATCTACACCGGCACGAAGGGCCAGCCGGCCAAGACGACGCTGACACCGGCGTACCTCTCGTACGACGCGTCGTTCCTCGACCAGGACTGGGGACAGGGCGCGGCGATCGCGTTCATCCTCTTCGCGATCATCGTCGTGCTTGACGCTCTTCCAGCGGTGGGCGCTGCGCGACCGACCCGTCTCCGAGCGTCGTGCTCGGCAGTACCAGCTGCCCACCCGACCCGCGACGGCGACGCCCGCGACCGTGGCGGCGACGCAGGTGCCCAGCCCTCCGGACCCGGCTCGACACCGGCCGCCGACCGCGGTGAAGGCAAGGAGACGAGGCCATGACCGGCACGAGCGTCGACCAGGCACGGATGGCGGCACCGCAGGAGCGCCCGCCCGGGCGCAGATCAAGGCTCGTCGCAGCACGGCGAAGATCGGGTGGCAGATCGCGCTCTACGCGCTGCTCATCGTGATCTCGCTCATCTACATCTACCCGTTCCTCGTCCAGGTCTCGACATCCTTCAAGACGGATGCCGAGGCCGACGATCAGCCCGGTCTCGCTCATTCCGCAGGTCTGGTCGACCGCGGCCTATGAGCGGCTGTTCCTGCGCAGCGACTTCCCGGTGTGGTTCACGAACTCGGCCGATCGTGACGATCTGCGTCACCCTTCTCCGCGTCTTCTTCGTGTCGCTCGCGGGGTACGCGCTCGCGCGGCTGCAGTTCCGCGGGCGCGGCTTCGTGTTCGCGGCGGTCATCGCCGTCATGGCCGTGCCGAGCGTCGTGCTCCTCATCCCGAGGTTCCTCGTCATCAACCAGCTCGGAATCTACGACTCGTACGCCGGAATGATCCTGCCGCTGCTCGTGGACGCCGCCGGGGTGTTCATCATGAAGAACTTCTTCGAGTCGATACCGGTCTCGGTCGAAGAGCAGGCGCGCATCGACGGCGCGGGGACATTCCGGATCTTCTGGTCGGTCGTGCTCCCGATGGCGCGGCCCGCCCTCATCACGATCATCATCCTGTCGTTCCAGGGCTCGTGGAACGAGCTGTCGCACTTCATCGTCTCGACGCAGTCGCCGGAGCTCACGACACTGACGAAGGGTGTGGCATCCCTCGCCTCCGGCCAGCTCAGCTCAGGGCAGCGCAGTACCCGTTGAAGCTCGCGGCGGCGCTCATCATGACGATCCCCGTGGCGGTGATGTTCTTCATCTTCCAGAAGCGCATCATGAACACCGCGCAGGGGGCGCTCAAGGAATGAGCGAGTCGCCGATCGGCGTGCACGCGCTCCAGCCGCTGCTGAACGACGCCGTGATCGTGCTGCGGGCGCCGACGCAGGTGTGGTCCGCGGCATCGCGGCGACCTCGGCGCACGCGCCATCGACGGCGTGTACCACGGCGACGTCCGTCACATCCGCGAAGTGACCCTGGACTACGTCGGGCCTGCGACCGGAGTGGATCTCGGCCGCGGCGCACAGCGCCTCCCACGTCATCTTCGGCGGGCTGCTGCGCGCGGTCGATGACGGCGTTGCCCGACCCCAAGGTGCGGCATTCTCCGCAACCGGGTGGTCGGCGACGGTCACGTCCGCGACACCTGACCGATCTCCTCGCACGTGGCCCACGTCGTCGACCACCGACCTCCGCGTGCTGCTCGTGCCCGAGTTCGCTCCGCTGCAGGAGGTCAAGGCCGGCCTGGCCACGCCGCGCGCGTGGGAGCTGACCGGTGACGCCGCGATGGACCGGAGGACTGTGGAGTCGGGCGACCGGTCGCTCTCGATCTCTGCTCCGGGCGCGATCTATCGCGATGGCCGGTGAGGGCGTCAGCCTCGACTGGCACGTGCGCGTCGAACCCGGCGAGTCCGTCGACGTGTCGTGGTCGGTCGACCTGCACGACCCGTCGCTCGTCGTGGGCGGCGTCCGTCGGCCCGCGGGGTGGGTCATCCCGCGAAGTGGGCGGCGATCCCCGCCTCGCAGCGGTGGCTCGACGCCGCGCTGGCCGACCTCGACGCGCTGCGCCTGGCGTTGCCGGACCGGCCTGACGAGGAGTTCTTCGCCGCCGGCGCGCCGTGGTTCCTGACCCTCTTCGGACGAGACTCGCTCTGGGCGGCACGGCTGGCCCTGCCGCTCGACTCCCGGATCGCGGCGTCCACCCTGCGCGTCCTGGCGCGATTCCAGGGCGAGCGGTCCGACCCCGAGTCCGCTCAGCAACCGGGCAAGATCCTGCACGAGCTGCGCGGCGAGCCGCTCGCGATGCCGGGTGAGGGCATCGTCCTGCCGCCGCGTGTACTACGGCACGCGTCGACGCGACTCCGCTGTGGGTGTGCCTTCTGGCGGACGCGTGGAGGTCCGGGATGCCGGAGCAGGAGGTGCGCGACCTGCTGACGCCGCTGCGCGGCGCGCTGGACTGGCTGCTGCGCCACGGCGACAACGACGGCGACGGCTTCATCGACTACATCGACGAGACCGGTCACGGGCTCGCGAACCAGGGATGGAAGGACTCGGGCGATTCGATCCAGTGGCGCGACGGTCGCCTCGCGGAGGGACCGATCGCCCTCTGCGAGGTGCAGGGCTACGCGTACGAGGCCGCCCTCGCGGGCGCGGACCTGCTCGATCACTTCGGCGAAGCGGGGGGCGACGAGCTCCGGGCCTGGGCGTCGAGACTCAAGGTCCGCTTCGCAGAGTCGTACTGGGTCGAGACGCCGGAGGGCCGGTACCCCGGCATCGCGCTCGACGCGCACAAGCGCCCCGTGGATACGCTCACGAGCAATGTCGGTCACCTGCTGGGCACGGGCATCCTCGAGCCGTCGGAGGAGGCGGCCGTCGCCGCGCTTCTGGTCGGACCCACGATGCTGTCCGGCTTCGGCATCCGCACGATGTCGACACAGGCCGCCGGGTACTGGCCGCTCAGTTATCACGGCGGCAGTGTGTGGACCCATGACTCCGCGATCATCGCCCGCGGCATGGCTCGCGCCGGACTGAACGAAGAAGCGGACCTCGTGGTCGACGGGCTTCTCGCTGCCGCCGAAGGATTCGCATTCCGTGTGCCCGAGCTGCACTCGGGAGACTCGATCGAGGTGAGCCCGCAGCCGACGCCGTACCCCGCCGCGTGCCGGCCGCAGGCGTGGTCGGCGGCCGCGGCGGTGACGGCCGCGTCCATCGCGCAGAGGTCCGACCTCGGCGCGCTGGAATCCGCCGTCGAGAGCGTCATACGACGGTGACGACGGTCCCGCCCGTCAGCGCCACCAGCTCGTCGAAGGTCATCGGGAAGACCGTGTGCGGCGTGCCGCCCGCCGCCCAGATCTCGGCGTAACCGGCGAGGTCCTCGTCGATCAGCGTCGTCAACGGCGTCGGATGTCCCGTGGGCGCGACGCCACCGATCGCCTGACCGGTCGCCTCCCGCACCTGCTCGGCGGTCGCGCGCCGGATGCTGTCGCGGCCCAGCCGTTCGGCGAGCGCGGACGTGTCGACGCGGTGCGCGCCGCTCGTCATCACCAGCAGCGGCTCGCCGTCCGACCAGAACACGAGGCTGTTGGCGATCGCGCCGACCTCGACGCCGAGCGCTGCCGCGGCCAGCGCGGCGGTGGATGCGGCATCCGGCAGAACGACGATCTCGCCGTCGATGCCCGCGGCTCGAAGCGATTCCCAGACGATGCGGCTGCGGGCGGAGAGCTGTTCGGTCACCCGACCAGCCTAGGGTCGGCCGCCCGCGCGGCTGCGTCAGGCCCTCTCGAACAGTCCCAGGATGTTGCCTTCGCTGTCCTCGAACCAGGAGCTGCGTTCGCCGGACAGTTCCGCCACACCATCAACGGTCTTCAGCCCGGGAAAGTCGTACTCGAGGAACTTCACTCCCTTGTCGCGCAGCGTCGCCATGTCTCCGTCGAGGTCCTTCGTCTCCAGGCCGAACACGGTGTTCTTCGCCGTCCCTGCGAACGTCGTCCGGTACACCATGAGCGGTACGCCGCCGAGTCGGTAGATCACCGCCTCCGCTTCGTCCTGAACCTCCTCGGGTGACAGCCCGAGCGTTCCTTCGTAGAACGACCGGGCACGCGCGAGATCGGATGCCGCGATGACCGCGGTGCCGCGTGATTGTTCGAACATGATCCCCTCCTTGCGAATTCTCGTCCCCATGAATTCCGTATCCCCGCCCCAGACGGTACTCCCCCGCAACCGCGCGTAACAGGTGGTCGGCTGCAACGGCCTGGTTCTGCGCGCATGGCTCGGTCCGGCCTCGTTCACCGCACATCTCTTGCGCAGAATGCTCAGTTACCGCGCGGGACGTTGAACGATCGGCACAGCAGTGGTGCAATGGAAGTGGATGCCGCGATGACGCCCATCCACACTGCGCCCGCCGGGTTCCCACGAAGACACCGCGGCGGCTGATCGACGAGGACCACCATGTCTGCCACCCTGCCCCTGCCGGACTTCCACCACGAACGCGTCGAGACCCTGACGGGTCGACGAAGCGGATTGTTCATCGCCGTTGCGCTGCACTCGTCGGTGCTCGGATCAGCCCTCGGCGGGGCGCGGCTGTGGACGTATCCGCACTGGAGCGACGCGCTCGGCGACGTCCTCCGGCTTTCCGCGGCGATGACGCTCAAGAACGCAGCGGCCGGACTCGACGCCGGAGGCGGCAAGGCCGTCATCGCACTGCCCGAGGGCACGGTGCTCGAGGGTGAGCGGCGCCGCGCCGCGTTCCTGGATCTGGGAGACGCCGTCGAGTCGCTGCACGGCCTCTACCGCACGGCGGAGGACGTCGGCTCGACGACCGAAGACATGCTGATCGTGAGCGAGCGCACAGGCCACGTGGTGGGCCTCCCCGAAGCAGGCGGCGGTTCGGGCGAGCCCGCCGGTCCGACGGCGCTCGGTGTCTACGAGTCGCTGTGCGCGACCCTCGAGCGCGTGACCGGCTCGTCGGTCGTCGAAGGCCGTCGCATCACGATCTCGGGCATGGGGCAGGTCGGCAGCCGCCTCGCCGTTCGTCTCAGCACCGAGGGCGCCCGGCTCACGGTCACCGACGTCAACCCGGCCAAGCGCGACCTCGCACTCCAGCTCGGCGCCGAATGGATCACCCCGGGTGAGGAGCATCTCGTTCCGGCTGACGTGTTCGTGCCGGCTGGCATCGGCGGGCTTCTCACCGACGAGGTCATCGATGCCCTCGACGCGCGAGCCGTGTGCGGTCCGGCGAACAACCCGCTCGCCGATCACACCGGGGCGCAGCGTCTCGCGCAGCGCGGCATCCTGTACGCGCCGGACTTCGTGGTGAACGCGGGCGGCGTGATCTACCTCGATCTGGAGGCGAAGCAGCTCGCGACGCGCGACGAGATCATGGGCCGGGTGGCTGCGATCGGCGACACCGTGCGGCGGATCTTCGACGAAGCCGAGTCTCGCGGCGTCACGCCCCTCGAGGCGGCGGAGGGTCTGGCCGCCGAGCGGCTGGCCGCCGGTTCCCGTCAGCACGCACTCGCGGGCTGACAGACGCCGCGTCCGAGGAGAGGCTTGGAAGGAGACGCGCAACGACGAGGGCCGATTTTGCGGCACCCATCCTCCCGTGTGCACATCTCCTCCCGCGGGAACCGTCGACGACCGGATGTCAGGGGCGCTGGCCTCCGCCCGTAACGGGATCAGCGCCCGACAGCCGGCGGGAGCGGCGCGTCAGTCGGCAGGGCGGACGAGGATCCCTCCGATGTAAGCGAGCACCGCGCCGACCACGATGATCGGGATGCCGAAACCCAGCGGAGGGAATGCCGAGATCGCGACGGCGACCGCCACGAGGTAGGCGACGATGAGCAGTACTACGAGGATCGCCGACTTGCGGGTGAGTCCGCCCTTGCCCGCCAACCCGAACAGCATCGCCACTGACAGCACCGCCAGGAGGACGCGGAGAGGTGCGTCGGCGAGCGCGACCACCGATCCGATTGTCAGCCCGCTGCCACCGAGCGCCTCGATCACGCTCCAATACACTGCACCGACGTCGAGATCGATCCCGTCACTCTCGAACCACGGAATGACCAGGGCGCCGACGAGCACCAGCAACGCGCCGATGACAACGAGCCACCTGCCCGAAGGGCGCCGGCGGTCGGGGCCGGTCTGCGTGAGCTCCGCGCTGGCCGTGAGGCTCTGCGTCCCATCCGACGCCAGGATCTCGAGTCGATGGACGCCGACCTGGCGCGCCGCTGGGTGCGGGCTCGACACCGACATGCGAGCGTGGCCGAGCGCGCCGGGGGCAACGGCGAGGTTGGGCGGTGCGAAGCGGGCGCGCACGAGCCCATCGTCAGACCGTCCCGCGAACGCCACGTTCAGCGGTTCGGCGCTCCGGCGGTTGTCGACCTCGATGGAGAACTCGCCGTCGGCGCGCGTACCGATGTTCAGGTTCTCGGGATGCGCCCGCAACTCCGCAGTTGCCATCGCCGCGGCCGACGTGGTGATCTCGACCGATGCCGATGCTTCGACATCCGTCGTTCCGTCTGAAGCGATGACGGTGAACGGATGCGTCGTGCTGGTCCCACGCGGTGGCAGATGCGCGCGGAGCCGCCCGCTTGCTCGAGTGACATGCCCGGGCACCGCAACGAACCGCGCCGGCACGAACGCGAACGAGAGCCGCCGCTCAGGGTCGGTGCCGGACAGCGCCACCGTGACGCCCGAGTGGCCACCGCGGTTGTCGACGTGGACTTCGAAGTCGGCCAGACCCGAGTCGATGAGACGGATGCTGCTGGGCTGCACCTGCAGGCGGATGGGCGCGTCGACCAGGGCAGCTGCCGTGCTCTGCACGAGCGTGACGATCGTCGTGATCGACCCCTCGTCGTTCGTCGCCGCAACGGTGAGCTGGCGGCTCAGTTGCCCGCCGGGCGCAGGCTGCGGCGCCGTGAACGCCACGGCAACCTCGACCATCGACCCAGCGGGCACCTCCACCACCTCGGGGGTGAACGCGAACGTCACGACGCCCTCGGGATCGCTGCCGCTCATCCCGACGGTCTGCGGGTAGTTCGCGGCCCGGTTGTCGAGCCGGAGCGAGAAGTCGCCGGAACCCGCGTCATCGAGCCGGATGAGAGTTGGCCGCGCCTCGAGCGTGGGACGGGGTCCGTGCGGCGGAACCGTCACGAGGACGGACACGGTTGCGTTGCGTGCGGCATCCTCCATCGAGCGAACCACCACGGTGAGCGGAACACGCTGCGCGACCACCATGGTGTCGTCACGCAGACCGAGGGACAGCGCGACGCTGCGAACCTCCCCCGGCATGAGGTGCACGTCCGGGTGGACGAGCGTGAGCCAGGACGGCGGGTCGACGGCCTCGAGCACGAAGCCGTCGACGATGGTCATGGTGTTCTCTATGGTGAACCCGACCTCGGCCTGGGCATTCGGGGTCACGACCACCTCGGGGTCCGTGATGGCTACCGTCAGGGAACCGTGCGCGGCTTGCGCGTGATCGTCTGGCGCTTGGTCGGCGACGGCAGGGGTGCTGGGAGCGCCGAGAGAGTCGGATGCCGCCGACGGGCCGGTGCCCGGGGCGCCCGCCGTCGCAAGGGTCGGGGCCGGCTCTGCCGGAACCGTTCCGACGACCGTGGGAATGGTTCCGGTGAGGGCCTCGCCGTCGAGTGTGGAGCCGCCGACATCCCAGCCGAGGTAGTTGTCACAGTTCTTGCAGAAGCGCGCATCGGCGTCGTTCCTGGTGCCGCAAACTCCGCAGATGCGTTCGGCCATCCTCGTCCCTCCGGTCGGGACATCGACATCGTTCGCTCACGATACTGCTGATCGTACGGAGCCGTGCGTACGAGCTTCCAGCCCGATGCCTCAACGGGCACCGATCGCTGCCTTCCTTCGACCTCTCATGCGAGCGCTCCGGACACACCCGAACCTCAATGGGTCGAGGACCAGCGCGATGCCGTATACGGGGCGATCCGAGAGGGCTACATTGTGTTCCATCGGAACCCGAACCGACGGCATCGTCAGCGTAGGGGGTCGACAGTGCGTCACGCGGGGGTTGCGGGACTCGAGCAGGAGGGTGGCCGGACGCTACTCCCTGCCCGTTTCGAGCGCTGTCTCCAGGAGCCCTGCGTGTTCATCGTGGCACCGAGCGGAGCGGGCAAGTCGACCCTCCTGCGCCGGTTGAGTCATTCCAGCGACCACGCCGAGATCATCCACCTCGGCCGAGAGTGTCGAGATCCTTCGGAATTCGACACCGCGATCGATGTGGCGATTGCCGGATTCGAGAGTTCGGACGCCATCACCACGCTCGCGATCGACGACGTCCAGGTCTTGGCCGGCACGCGAGGCGAGTCGACCCTCGCACGGATCACCGCGCGCTGCGGCCCCGAACACCACCTCGTGCTCGCATCGCGGCTCCCCCTCAGTACTGAACTCACCGACGCCAGCGAGACCGAACCCGACCTCGTGAGCGCACCCGACCTCGTGCTGCGCATCGACGAGGTAGCCGACGTCTTCCGGGCCGTCGGCGGCCGCACCCTTCCACTCGAGGCCGCTTCGCACGTGGTGTCCGAGACCTGCGGCTGGGCGGGGCCGGTGCACGACCTCGCGATCCGGTCACGATTCATCGAGGCGGAGGCGCTCGAAGCCGCGGTCGAAACCGCATTGCAAGGCGACTTCGCGGCGCTCCGTCTCGAGCAGGCACTGCGCGCACTTCCTTCCGACATCGTGCGGTCGCTCGAGCTCACCAGCGCCCTCCCGACGCTGGAGTTCGGCACGTGCGCCCGGTTGTTGGGGGCGGATGCCGCGACGGATCTTCTCGACGCCGTCGACGGCGGAGCCGTCATGCACGTGAGAGAACTCGGATCCCGGTTACTGCCTCCGATTCTGCGCAGACATCTGCGTGCTCGGGCAGGGTTGGACACGGAGATCGCACTCCCGTCGCCGCCGCCGATCAGGGAACCGGTTGGGCCCCGGCCAACGGCGTTCGACGACGCGATGACGCGACTCCGTCGCGGTGATGTGGTCGGCGCCGTTCCGCTCCTGCAGCTCACGCTGCGAACGCCCGCCGATGCGCCGAGGCATCCGATGGCGCGTCTCGCGCTCCTGATGATCCGCGAGCAGCTCGCACCACGCGAGACAACGCTCGATGCCCTCGCCGCACTCGAGCGGGAGTGCGTCGCACTCGGGCGCGACACGCAGGCGCGCGTGGTGCGTGGCGCCGTCGCCGCGGCATCCGATCTCCCCGAGCGGTCCGCCCCGGAAGTCGTTGCAGAGTGCGAGGCGCGCGGTGAAGCCACGAGCGCCGCGGTCATTACGGGACTCCAGTTCGTGATCCGGGCACGACGAGGACGTGCCACAGCTGTGCAGGCGAACGCGCTGGCGGACCGGCTCGAACGACTGGGGCTCACGGACGTCGCGGGGTGGGCGCGCGCGGCCGGCGCACTCTTGGCCGCGGAGTCCGGCACCGCAGACGCGCATCGCCAGATCATCGACGCCGAAACCGCGTCGATCGCCACCGGGGTCGACGGAATCCGCGCGTTCCTCGACGTCGCCCGAGCTCGCGTAGGGCCCGCCACCGGCGTCCGGGCTCTCACTGCCTCGGCCCGGAGGCGCGCACTGGAGGCGGGGCTGCCGCGGCTTCCGGCATCATTCGCCCGTGGCGGCCGGCCCAGCGACCTTGCAGCGGCCTCGGCCGCCGACGTGGAGCCGCGGTATCCGCACATCACGGTCAGCTGCTTCGGCGGATTCCGTCTCTGCGCCGACGGGGCCGAGATCGACCTCAGGGTCGTGCGCCCCCAGGCGCGGGCCCTTCTGCGAATGCTCGCGCTCAACGCCGGCGCACCCGTGCACCGCGAGCTCATCGCCGACATCCTGTGGGGCGACCTCGGGATCGACTCCGCTGTGCACGCCCTGCACGTGAGCGTCTCGAGCCTGCGACGGTCGCTTCCTGACGAGGTGGTCGGTGCGGCGGCATCCATCGTCCAACGCGTGGGCGAGGCATACCGTCTCGGGATCACCGACCGTCACGACTGCGACCTCGCCGACTTCGACGACCGGCTCGCCGAGGCGGCCTCTGCCAAGCTGCAGCGCGACTCTGGCGCCGCCGCGAACGGCCTGCGCAGCGCGCTCGCCCGGTATGCCGGGGACGTGCTCCCCGAGGACGGGCCGGCGGAATGGGTTACCGGTGCGCGCGAGCGCTACCGAGTGCGGGCAGCGGAGGCGGCGTCCTCGCTCGCCCACCTCGAGTTGCGTTTCGGCGACGCACGCGCGGCGGTCGCCGCCGCGAGCCGTGCCGTAGAGATCGACCCGTGGCTCGACGAGTCCTGGCGCACGCTCGTGATGGTGCACCGCAGATCAGGCGACGTCGTTGCCGCGGCTCGGACCGAGGAGGGGTATCGCAACATGCGCGTCGCGCTCGGGGTCGATTAGCCCTTCGGGGGGCTCAGGCACCCCCTTCGGTCAGGGAGACCGAGAGGTGCGTCGGCAAGTACGCGGGCACGACGCTCGCGGCCACGCGTTCGAAGCGGCGCGCGAGGTTCGCTGGGTCGCCGCCGGTCACCGTGATCGTGATGACGACCCCGACATCATCCGAGCCGGGCAGCGGCGCACCGGGTTCGGTCGACCACGAGGTGCCGCCCGACTCCTCCACCTCCACGGTCGCCGCAGGGCCGGCCGCGAGCTGCAGGGCATCACGGATGCCGCCGACCGTCCCGACCCGGCGGTGCAACCCCGCGGCATCCGCGACGATGCGTCGCCGCTGCTCTTCGGTCCACTCCTCGTCGACGGCGACATCGACCCATCCGGCGAGCATGTCCAGGAAGTCGGCGGGAGCGTACTCGGGCCGCACGTACGCCTCGAGGTTGTCGAGCGTGGAGTACACCGGCGCGATGAGGTCGTCGAAGGCGGGCAGCGCACGATTGAGGAAGTCGTCCTCCTGCAGGATCGCCGGCAGCCGGGTGATCATCGGAACAGGGCTGAGCAGCTCGGAAACCATGCCGCGCATGTCAGACTCCCGCCATCACGCGGACACGGTGCTCGAAGCTGAACACCAGGGCGTTCACGCCGATCTCGATGCGCTGCACGGGCTCACCACGCTTGCCGGTGGCCGGGTCGGCCGGGAACAGCAGCACCTCGTCGACGAGTTCGGTGCCGGGCAGCGACTGCAGCACCGAGTACACCTCGCCCGCGAGGACGGGTCTGCCGAACGGCCATCCCGTTCCCAACGATCCGCCCCGAATCGGGTCGAAGTACCGATACAGCGCCGCGAGGGCATCGGCTCGGAGCCGATCGACGGCCACCCGTGGATGCGCGACGAGCTTCGCCACCACGGTGACGCCCTGGTAGTCGGGCCGCTCGATCATGAGCCTCGTTCCGGCAAGCCGACGCGGTTCGAGCTCAGCCGCGATGGCGCCGAGGAGCGCTTCGCCGGGCACGAGGTCCCCGAACTCGATGCGGCCGTCGGCCCCGACCGCCGCGGTCGGCACGACGAGCAGCCGCACCGCGAGCGAGTCCGGCGCAGCGACGGCGTGCGCGCGGGCGACCCCCGGCGCGGCGCGCTTGGCGAGCTGCTCGTAGTCCCCGAGCGTGACGGCACGGTCCCGGGTGCGCAGCGCGAGCGGCCCGCGCACCTTCGCCTCATCGATGGTCTCGCCGTCGGTGCCGTCGTGTGCCGCCGCACGGTTCTCGGCGCTGCGCACGAACGGCACGGTCGACCGCAGCACCGACAGCGTGCCGGCCGCCACGTTGCCGCTGCGGCCGCCTCCGACGCGGTACCGGGGCACGCGCAGCGGCACGCCCTTCGGCGGAATGGCCCCGTAAGTGCGGAAGCTCCCGTCGGGCTCGCGAACCGCGGGTGGGAATATCACGGTGGCCCGCGCCCGGTCGACCATGACGTTCCGACCCTCTTCTGCGGAGCCGGCGAACGAGTCGATCTCCGTCCACTCGTCCCATCCACCGCCGGTGCCGACCTCGACGACGAACGGTTCGCCGTCGTCGACGACGGGCCGCTCCTGGAGCACGAACGCCTGACCGGGCACTCCCTCCGAGAGTCCGAGGATCTCGTCGTCGATCGTCCGCGCATGCATGGACTGCACGACTCCGCCGACGGTCGCGGCCGACGCCTCTCGAACGAGCGGCGGCGACTTGTACCTCGGCACGCCCTCCTCGCGTTCGATGATGCGACACCGCAGCCATCCCGCGCGTTCGCCTCCGATGACGGATGCCACGTGGTCGTGCGACACGATGACGACGACGTCCCCCGGCTGGTTCAGCCCACCCGTGCGGTCGGACACGAGGTCGCAGCGCGACCAGCTCGTTCCGTTCCACGACTCCCAGACGGTGGGCGGATCGAGCGGGTCGACGCCGACGCCACGAACGGCGCAATTCAGGTGGATGCCGATCGCGAGACCGGGAGCCGGCTCGTCCAGGCCGAGAAGGAACTCGTCTCCGACCATCGGCGGGCTCGCGAATGCGTCGAGCGTGTCGGCACCCAGTCGCGCACCGCGAACGGTGGCCTTCTCGCCCGAGCGGCTGCCGATGTGAGCGAGCTTCCGCGGCGGAATCGGGAGCTCCGCGGTCGTCTGGAAGACGGTGGACTCGGTCTGCTCGGTGCGCGGCGTGCCGACTTCGGTATGCTCCGGCACGATGACGACGTCATCCCGCGGGGCGGCGAGCCAGAAGACGAGATCGGCCTGCGCGGCCGTCGGCGGGAAGAGCGTCGTGCCGATGAGGTCGAGGAAAGCGATGTAGAGCTTGTCGGGCACCCGGTTCAGCCGGTAGAGCAACTCATCAGTCATGAAGGCGAACGTCTCGATGAGCGTGACGCCGGGGTCGGAGACGTTGTGATCCGACCACTCGGGGCACCGTGCGGCGACGAGCCGCTTGGCGTCGTCGACGAGGTCCTGGAACCGGCGGTCGTCGAGGTGGGGCACGGGGAGGGTCATGGCAGTCGCTCCGATGTCCGGTCGGGAATCACGTAGAAGGGAAACACGAGGTTGCGGGGGTCGTTCGAGCCGCGGATGGCGTAGCCGATGTCGATGAGCAGCACGCCTTCGTCGGCCCGGTCGAAGGTCACGGTGACCCCGGTCACGTCGATGCGGGGTTCCCAGAACGCAAGGGCGACGCGCACGGCGTCGCCGATCGCACCCGCCGTCTCGGCATCCGCGGGCGCGAAGACGTAGTCATGCACGGCGCATCCGAACTCCGGCCGCATGGGGCGCTCGCCCGGCGCCGTGGCCAGGATCAGCCGGATGCTCTCCTCGATCTCGTGCGCGTCCGACGACAGCGCGATGCGTCCGGCCGCGTCAGCGCGCACGGGAAACGACCAGCCTCGCCCGACGAACTCCTGCGACATCCGGTTCCCTCTCAGTTGATCTTGACGAGGCTGCCCTTGACGACGGTCACGCCGGTCGCCGAGAGCTCGGCCGTGCCCGTCGCCTTCACCGCGACCGCGGCACCGGCCAGGTCGAGCGTGGCCGACCCGTCGACCTTCACCTTCGGAGCCGAGATGGCGAGCTCCGACGATGCGTCGAGGGCGATCTTCCTGGCCGAGAGCGAGATGCCCCCCTGGCTCGCGGTGACGGTCGCATCGCCGTCGACGGTGACCGTCGCGTCGCGCTTGGCCACGACCGAGACTGATCCCTCGGAGATGATCTGGATGCCTTTCTCCGCGGTCTGCGTGAGGGTGACATGCTGGGCGCCTCCGTTGGAGGAGATGCGGAGCGACTCCTCCCCCGGCTTCTCGAGGAACTCGACCACCATGCCGGTGCGTGACGTGAAGCTGCGGCGCACCACGCTGCCCGAGTCGACGAACGAGCCCCAGCCGCCCTGGGGCAGGTCCTTGCCGTTGTAGAGCCCGCCGAGCACGACCGGTCGATCGAATCGTCCCGACTCGAACGCGACGAGCACCTCGTCGCCGACCTCGGGCAGCACGACCGCTCCCCGCTCCGCTCCCGCTCCCGGCTGAGCAAGCCGCGCCCAGCCGCTCACATAATCGTCGGAGAGGGAGGGGAATGTCAGCCGCACTCGCCCGTCGTGCCCGGCATCGCTCCCGGAGACATCGCTGACGATGGCGCTGACGACCCCTGGCACCGTGAGCCCGGCAGCAGCAAGCTCGGGGCGGGTCCCCACACCGAGCAGCGAACGGTCGGATGTGTCGCAGACGGTGAGGGTCGTCGTATACCCCTGCTCTGAGCTGAAATCGTGCCTCGACTCAGTCACCGTGTAGCGGCCGTCGAAGGGCACGCCGAACCCGCGGAGCCGTATCGCGATGCCCGAGCGGATGCGCGGATTGCCCAGGATCTGCGCCTCGACCTCCGCGAAGCCGCCTGCGATGCGCGCGGCGATCGTCTCGGCGAGCTTGTCCTGCGGCTGCTGCGCTCCGGCACCGGCACCGCTCACGTAGCGCGGGCTCGAGAACACGTCCGCGACTTTCACGGGGTCAAGCGTCGGCAGCTCGGTCGTCTTCGTCTTCGCGGGTGCGGTGGAGACGACCTTCTCCTTCGCCGCGACGTCCCAGCCGCGGACCTCGACCTCCGAGACCTGCTCGGCGCTCGTGATGGTGGCGTGCAGGTACGTCGTGTTGCGGCCGTGCTCGACCACGACCGGATCGTCGTTCGCGTTCGCAGAGCCCGACCCGGCCGTCGACGCACTCGTCGGCGGGCCGAACTGCAGCTGCTTGTCGACGACCGAGAACACGCACCCCGAGGCATCCGCAAGCCGTTTCAGGAACACCCAGTCGCTGACGTTGTCCTGCGTGGTGTGGGCCATGATCGTGGCGGGTCCGCTGACCGATCCGACCTTGACCCCGGCCCGCTGCGCGACCTTCTGAACGATGTCGGCGACCGACATGTCGACGTAGGCAGCGACGCGCCGGCCGCGGAAGAGCCGGTGCGACGGGTCGAGACCGCGCACCCGGGTGCGCAGCTCGCCGCCGACGTCTTCGCGGTCGAGGGCGGTGACCTCCGCGTCGAGCAGCTTCTGCGGTCCGTCGCCGCCGTTCTGCGAGACGGCGAGAGTGACGGATGCCCCGATCGCGAAGCCGCCCTGTTCGAGCACGATCCCGCCCGAGTCGACGAACTCGAGCTCGAACGAGTCGGGGAGGTTGGCGGCGTCCGTGATTCTGCTGCGCTCGAGGAGGCCGGCGACGGCCGGCGGGAGCGGACTGCCCCCGACGGAGACGAGCAGCAGGCTCGTGTAGGTCTCAGTGGAGGCGGGCACGGACGACCTCCCGCCTTGCGATCTCGAGTCCGTCGGAGTTCGAGAGCTCCTCGAGCGTGGGGATGAGCACGATGTGCCCGGGACGCAGGCGCAGCGGGTCGTCGATGCCATTGACCTCGGCGAGCGTGCGCCAGTGAGCCGGGTCGCCGTACTCGCGATAGGCGATGGCGGCGAGCGAGTCGCCCTCACGGAGGGTGTGGGCGTGACGGGGCTGCAGCCCACCCGATGTGGGATTCTGCTTCTTCGGTTCGTTCGCGAGTTCTTCGAGGGCCACGGTGCACACCGCTCGCAGTGGCTTGCCGTCGGGTGAGAAGAGCGTGTACTTCGCCGAGACGCTCTTGATGTAGCCGACGAACCCCGTGAGCACTCCCCACTTGAACTTCACCCACGGCGCCGACGGCTTGTTCCCGTCCTTCGAGGCGCTCGTCGGCGTGCACGCTTGGAAGAGCGCCTCCACGTTCTTCACGACGCTGCCGTCGCGCTGGCGCGTCTCATCGAAATACATCTCGACGCTCATCTTCTGCGGGTCCGGACCTTGATAGGTCGCGGGCGGTGCGGATGCCGCCTTCTTCTGGTTCTTGCTCTCCCACTTCGCCGACTTCGCGATCGTCACCTCTTTCGGGTTCAGCTGGAACTCGATCGTGGTGAGGAGCGCGCCTACCTTGCCCGGTGTCTGGCCGGGCTCGTGCACGTGGATGGCGGCGTGCACGAGGCTCTTCGTGTCGGAGGCCGTGTTGGTGATGGGCATGGGGTTCGCCTAGTACTTCGATCCGGTGTTCACGAATCCGCTGTGGGCGATCTCGAGCGTCTCCATGAGGACCTTGGGCTGGTCGGCGTTCAGCGACGGCCCGGTCCAGCGCACCGGGATGACGTCGTGCAGGTCGTAGGTGGCGACGGTCTGGCCGTCGGCGGTCTTCGCCTCGATGTGACCAGTGCCTCGCGAGAAGCCCGAGACGGCGGCTACCACCCAGTTGACGATCTTGTCGGCGGACTGCTTGCTCACCGGGCGGGTGAGCTTGATGTTGGGGTACTTGAGCCGCGTCGGGAACTGCCAGATGAACCCGTTGTTTCCGCCCTCCTCGCGCGATTCGAGAACGACCTCTACGCCGAGGCCATCACAGCTTGAGAAGTCCCCGAGGTCCTTCTCGTCGAGGTGCACGACGTAGTGCACGCCGACGGCGATCTCGGTGTCGGTCAGCATCTCATCCCCTTCCGTTCAGACGGTTCAGATTCCGTCGATGCGGATGCCGCGACGCTCGCGGTCCAGCAGCAGCTCGGCCTTGATCCGTCGTACGAGTGGGCCGTACAGCTTGCGCACGAGCTGCTCGACGTTCTCGGGGCCGGACGAGGTCGACGCACCCCCGCCGGCGGCCGACAGTGCCTGACCGGCCTGCGTCATGGTGTCGGATGCGGCGCTGCGCAGAGCACCGGCGGCGCCGGGCACCTCGTCGGCGACGTCGGGAACCGCGTCGGCGGCCCGCTCGCGCAGTTCGTCGGCAGACGGCAGACCCGGAACCGACGGGAGATCTGACGCCGACGGCAGGCCGGGCGCCGCAGGAATGTCGGCGACCGATGGGAGTCGCGGGGCAGCCGGGAGTCGCGGGGCAGACGGCAGCGACGGCAACCCGAACGCCCGCTGCGCCACCGGGGCACCGGGCGCCTGCGCCGGTCGCGGAGCCGCGTGCGCACCGGCCGCCGAAGTCGGCGGCGCGGTGATCGATCGCGACACGGATGCCGTGGACGGCGACTCGGGCATCCACGGCAGGTCGCTTGCCTGATGCGCGCGAGTCGCATCGACTTGCGTGGCCACACTCGCCACGGCGCGGGTGGCTTGCAGAGGCCCGCCGGACCTCGGCGACGGAGCGGGGCCGGCCGAGTCCGGGCGCGCTGGTGAGCCGGGGCTCGCGGGCGCGGGTGCGCGCGGGGTCGCGCCTGCGGGTGAGCCCGGGGCGATCACCCGGGCTGCGACGACTCGGGCGGTCCGCGCAATGGTCGGCTCGGGGCCGAGCGGTCGAAGGCCGATGGCCGGCTCGATCGAGCGTGCCGCGACGATCGGCACGCTGCGCAGCGGAAGCGCGGGCGACGAGCGGCCGGCATCCACACGCAACTCGTTGGGTGGCCCGGCCGGAGCCGTGAAGGTCGGGGTCGCGGCATCCGTGGCGACGGTATCCGTGGCGACCGGCCCGCCCGTTGTCTCGCCCGTGTGGGTCGAGGTCAGTTCCGATCGCGCCGGCGCACTGCCCCCGGTCCAGACGTCGACGTCGAGCTCATCCTGAGTGGCGCGCGTCGACATGGTCGGGCGGCGCCGACACGTCGGCATGCGCGTGCTGAGACTGGCGCACGGCCGACGGCGAGTCGTCCACGCTGTGGGTCGCTCGCTGCAACCTCGGGCGGAGGATCTCCATCAGGGGACCTACCGGTGTCGTCGCGCCGTCGATGGAGCCGAGTGTTGCCAGAGGCTCGACCACGGGAGAATGCATGAGAATCGGCACCGTCTCCGCAGGAGACTCATCCGCTGCGTTTGCACGCGGTTCTCCGTCCCGGTCCGACAGGGCTGGGCCGGTGGCGGACTGAGCAACGGGCGTTTCGAGGGTCGGCAGGTGTCGAGCTCCGGCGGTCGGCGCGTCCGGTACGTCGGCGCTCCGTGAAACTTGAGCCGCACCGGCGGGAGAGCCAGAGGCGGAAACATCGCCGGTGCGTGAGACCTGCGGCGCGCGAACGTCCGCGATGCGTGAGACCTTTGGCACCGGCATGTGCGGCGCGGTCGCATCGCCGGGCGCAGGCCCAACCTCGGCGGCACGTCCCGTCGGCGTCGGCGGTGCGAGAGGCGCCCCCAACCCGACCGGTCGTTGCGCCGGTGCGAGCGACCCCTCTGTCGTGGCGCGCTGCACGAGCCGGCCGAGCCTCGGCGGTGGAGCCGCATGCTCGGGAAGTCTCGACACCGAGACGCCGGCCGCACCGACGAGGTCGCCGGTCGATTCCGAGGTGGCGGACGCGGCCGGCTCGGTCGCCTCCCGTTCCTGAACGGACAGCGGCACGGAACCCGAGTCGTGGGTGACGCTCGGTTCAGGCGAGGCGTCGGCGGTGGCTGCCGATTCCGCGGCCGGGGGGTCGCCGAGAATTGCGGTCTCCCCGGACGACGCCGGCTCCGGTGCGTCCGGCACCCACTGCCCGGTCGCGCCATCCGGCACCCGCTGTACCATCGCGCCATCCGCCGCCGGTTGCTGGCGCGTCCGGGGACGCGTTCGGCGTCGACGCGCGGGCGCCAGGCGGCGGCTGCGGCGGCCGCAGGCTCAGCTCCGAGGCGAACGCACGCTGCACAGGCGCACCGAGCGCTGCGTCGTCGATGCCGAACGTCCCCGCTGGCGCGCCGTCGTCCACGAGGTGGCCCATCTCTCCGAGCGAGCTCGGCATCGATCGCGTCGGCAGCGATGACACGAACGCCGGCCGCAAGGTGGCCGGCGCGGCATCCGCGAGCTGTCGTTGCAGTGGTGGCAGGAACGCCCAACCCGCCGGCGGCACCCGCGGAGGCGCAGCCGTCACGGGCTGCTCGGCGCGCTGCCAGGGCCACCGCATGCGTCAGCGCCCCTCACTCAGCCTCGTGTTGATCGCCGCGATCTCGCGCACGTAGCGCAGGCGCTGCACGTGCTCCATGTCGAGGATGTCGTCGAGCGACCAGTGGAAGTGGTAGGCGACGTACGCGACCTCCTCATGGATGCGGTCGGCCGAGTACGTCATGATTCCCCCAGGCGCCCACCCGCGAGATCTGCAGTGAACCGGTGCGAGCATTCGGGGCACGTCACCGCGATGCGCGTGTGCCCCTCGGCGTTGATCCGGCGGTAGAAGTCCTGCAGGAACGCGACATCCGACGCGAACATGTTCTCGATCACCGAGCCGTCGATCGTCCCGAGCGTGCCGAGCGAGGTGATCACCCGGCCGAGCAGCACGACCGTCGTGTAGGCGGCGTTCTCCTGCACGCGTGCATCGTAGAGCGGCAGCAGCTCGTCGCGGGCAGTGGCCAGCCGCATGACGCCCCGACGATGCACCGTGCCGTCAGGTCCGACGTAGCCGCGCGGGAGTTCGAAGGCGAACTCGGTGCGCATCACTCCGTCGTCGACCGCTGCCCCGGTCCCCGCGTCCTCCTCGGCGTTCGCCCTGTGGTCGGCGCCCGAGCGCGTCGCCAGGACCCGCTGCATCAGGTCACCTCGGACTCGTCGAAGCAGACCGTGAACTTCTCCGTCGCCTGCTCGGTCGCACCGGCCTTGAGCGAGTTGATCTCGACCACCCGCACCCAGCAGTTGCGGAACTCGTACTTCTTGAGTGTGCCGCCCTCATAGTCGAGCAACTCGACGGATGCGTTCTTGCGGGCGCCGGCGACGTCGCCCTTCATCACGACCTTCAGCCAGTCCGAGATCGTCCTGGAGTCGGTGAGGCCGCGCGTCACCGTGAACTCCCCGGTCTTCGCCCGTCCGATCAGCTGCCGGGCCACGTACTTGCCGTCGGCGAGCTGCTGTTTCAACTCGATCTTGTCGACCTCGTTCTTCAGGCCCGACACCTCGGTGACCTTCGGGATCTCGATGCCGTCGATCGTGACCTTGAAGGCGTAGGCGGGTGAGGAATCGAAGGAATCTGCAAGTGCCATGTCAAGCTCCTAATGGTTGCGATCGTCGGTCATTCGGTGACGAGGCTCGTGCCGCCCGAGAACTGCGAGAGTTGGAAGACCACGAACTCCGCGGGCTTCACCGGCGCTACGCCGATCTGGCAGATGACCTGACCCGCGTCGATGACGTCGGCCGGGTTCGTCTCGTCGTCGCACTTCACAAAGAAGGCTTCGTCGGCCGAGCGCCCGAACAGTGCACCCTTTCGCCACTCCCCGATCAGGAAGCTGGAGATGGACCGGGTGAGCTTGCCCCACAAAGCCGGGTCGTTGGGCTCGAACACTGCGAACTGCGTCGCGGTCAGGATCGACTTCTCGAGGTAGTTGAACAGCCGCCGCACGTTGACGTACCGCCACGCCGGATCGCTGGAAAGCGTGCGGGCGCCCCAGACGCGCACACCCCGCCCGGGGAAGCTGCGAATGGCGTTCACGCCGATCGGGTTGAGCAGCTCCTGCTCGGTGCGCGTCAGCTGCGTCTGCAGTTCAACGGCCCCGCGGATGACCTCGTTCGCCGGTGCCTTGTGCACTCCGCGCTCGTTGTCGTTCCGCGCCCATACGCCGGCGAGGTGTCCTGACGGCGGGATGAACCGGTTCGATCCCGACATGGGGTCGAGCACCTTGATCCACGGGTAGTAGAGGACGGCGAACTTCGAGTCGTATCCCGCCTCGATCCGCCGCCATTTCACCGCGTCCTGCGCGGAGAGCTGCGGTGGCGGGTCGAGGATGGCCATGCGGTCACCCATGAGCTCGCAGTGCGCGATGACCGCGAGCTGCACGGCCTTCACCGTCTCGAGATCGACGGATCCCTGCTCGAATGCGGCCATGAGGTCGGGCACGGCGACCATGGTCACCTCTTCGACCTGTTCGAGACCGCTGAACCCGGTGCGATCGGCGGCATCGCCGATGTAGTCGGCCGCGCCGATGTCGTCGAGCACGATGGGTTGCCCCTCCGGCTCGGGAACGACCAGGTCGAACGTGCCGTTGCGCAGCCGCAAGCCGGCGGATGCCGGGTCGACCTCCTCGACCGTGACGAGCTTGGACTCGGCGATCTTCGTGACGAGGAAGGTCGGACTGTCGGGCTTGGCCGACACCGCGTCGTACACCTCGGGCGCGCGACCCTCGGCTGTCACGACGACCTTGAAGCTGCCCTCCTCGGGCGAGTCGCCCTCGGGGTCGGAAACCTCGACCTTGATCGGCTTGGCGTTGGGTGACGCGTTCTTCGCGGTGAACTCGTAGGCGCCGATCCTCGCCGTCTGCGGGCCGGCGGCGAGCTGCTTCGGCTCACGCTTCCCGGCTTTGCCGCCACCTGAGGCCGCAGCCGTGCCGATGCGCACGACGTAGCAGTTGCCACCTCCGTTCAGGAAGTAGCCGTAGACGGCATAGGCGAGGTAGGCACCCTCGTACAGCCCCCCGAACGTGTCGACGTACTGCGTCCAGTTCGACACGAGCGTGGGTGTGTTCTCGGGCCCTCTCGGCGCGAAGCCGATGAATGCGGCGACCGCGGTGCCGACGCCCTCGATCGGCCGCGTCGCGGCGTCGATCTCCTGCACGTACACACCGGGTGAAAGGTAGGTGGGCATCCCGGACTCCTTCGCTGGATTTGCGTCTCTCCAGCGTCGATGAGCGGATGCCGCGCAGGGCAGTCTTTCGGTGCGTGCGGGTGGGTAGCGGTGACTGCGCGATCGGGCACCTACTGACCAATCACCAGTTGCGTCGCTCGGCGTTCCGGCGCCGGTGGGGGATCCAGGCTCAGTCCAGGCCGAACAACGACTTCACCGCGTGCGCGAGCGGCGTATCGCCCGCGCCGCTCTCCAGGAATTCGAGGTACGCTCCGCAGACGGATTCAGGGTTCGCGGCCTGCTTCAACAGCCAGCTCATGATCATGTTCTCGAGCGGGTTCGCGTACTTCCTCGAAAAAGCCTCGCCGCTTCTGCCCATGTTCCCGAACGCGGAACCGCCAACCTGGTCCTGGTGAATCAACCCGATCGCACGACTGAACTCGTTGTCGAACCCTTCGATCCGGTCAGCAAAGTTGACGGTGTCTTCGGGCGCCCCTGAGCCCGATTCCAGGAAGGCTTTCGCCAGGCGTAACGGCAGGATGGTCTTGTTCGTCCGCATGACCGCGATGATCCGCTTCTCGAGAACCGCGGCGGCTTCCGCCGGCGGCACGTCCGGCAAAGCCTCCGCCTGCAGCTTCTTCACAGCGTCCCGGTCGAGGTACCCGTAGCGCATGATCCCGGCATCTGAAAACTCGTACTCCTTGCCGGCAATCTCCGCGTCCACCACTGCTTTTGCCGCACCAACGGAATTCAAGAGCGCTCTGCCGATCTCTCGCCCGCCGTACTGGTCCGAGATGAATTGCGTCCAGGGATCGATCAGATCCGGCGCCTTCGCCCGGCGCTCGCTCGTCGCAATCGCCCGCGCCAGATCCGTCTCCCGGAATTGCCGGAACTCCTTCGCCAGGTTGACGAACACGACGTCTTCTAAACCGACCGGCGGGACGAACGCCGGGTCGCGCTTCTCCGCCAGCGACAGCGCCATGAGATGTTCGAATTGCCGCTCTGTCAGCGAATCCAGCGTGTGAAGCTCATTCAGGTCAAGCCGCTGCAGGAAGCCCGGGAGAACAGTCTCAAACTGCCCGTCCTTCACCGCCATGTAGATCTGTGCGAACGTTGGTGGCGGGTCGCCCGGGGCAGTGCTTCTGATGTGAGTCTGCTCTTCAACGCGCTTGCCTTTTACCTTCGGTCGCACCGGGGGCGCCCCGGGATTGGGCGGCGTGCGCTGGATCGCAGCGACTCGCAACATGCGAGTCACCGCCTGGTTGCCCGCCCGTTCTTGCAACCTAAGCAACCGGTGATGGTGACTCGAACTCATTCCCGGCCTGCCGCCCACGCGCGCAACGGAACCCTCCTGGTCTACTCCCGGCAACTTGCGAGCGGCGAATCTGCTCATGCGCGCACCTCTGGGGTCATATGCCTCGCGACGCGAAAATCGCCTCGATTTCCTGCCGTTCGGTCGCGGCCGCGCTGGTTACCGTCGCCGCGTCGGGCTTCAGGGGGAACGCCACGCCGTCGGCGTCGACCCTGGATGACTTGTGTCCGTTCCAATCCTTGGTGACGGCGTCGATGGTCCGCTTGACCGCCCCGTTGGAAAGCATTGAGAAGGCTTTCTTCGCGTTGCCGACGTTCGCTGTCGACAGCACGGCTCGTTTACGGTCCTGTCCCTCTACTTTCGCTCCTCGGTAGAACCCCTGGATCAGGCTCAAGTCGGCATTGCGGCCAACGTCCTTGAACCGAGCGGCGCTGACGTAGGTCATTACTGTGTGCAGTGAGTTGTACTCGGGCGTGGTCAGCACACGCTTGCCCGCCACCTTGAGCACGGAGTTGGCGAACGCCCGAGGAATGACGTGCTCCGATCGCAGGCTGATGTCGTGCGGCTGCGATCCGTGCGGCGCGACCCGCCCGACTCTTTCGTCCTGCTGCTGGGGTGTGAGCTTCGTCTTCGTGGACTTGGCAGGATTCACCGCGCCGGCGATCGCCCAGGCGCCGTCTTGCACGACCAGTTCCAAGGAACTCATTCGGTATCTCAGCCGAACCGCTGTGAGCAACGGGCCGACGATCGACCGCAGTACAGGCCGCTTCCCGAAACGCTCGACGATCTTCACGCCCGCTGCGACGCCCTTGTCCAGCCGTGTCTGCTTCTCGGCCTCGATCTGCTCCGGCGTCTTCTCCTTGATGCCGAGCTTCTTCTTCAGCTTGCCGAACGCTGCTTTCCCCTTCTCCTTCGCCTTGTTCCAGAGCTTCTTGCCGAGGGCGAGAGCCTTCTTGCCGAACGCGACCGCCTTGCCGATCACCCAGTCGATGGCCTTGTTCACGGGCTTCTGGATCGTCTCGAGGATCTTCTTGATCTTTCCCGAGATGCCGCCGAGGCCGAGGAGCGAGGCGAGGAAGCCGATCAGCACCGGCACCATCCGGCCGAGGGTCTTCTCGATGTAGCCGGCGACTGCGCCGACGCCTCCCGCGGCGATCGACTCGACCGAGTCGAGGATGGAGTCGACGAACGCCTTGATCTGGTCCGCCTTTTCGACGAAGAACATGACGACGTCGTAGATCATCTTGCAGGCCTTGACGAAGGCCGAGGCGGGGTTCAGCAACGAGATCAGCCACACGATGCCCGCCTTGATGATCTCGATCGACACCATCTCCTTGACCTGCGTCAGCACCATCTCCTTGATGTCACCGACTTTCTCGAGGATCACCTTCCACAGCCCGCCGACGCCCTCCTTGATGAGGATCTGAACGATCGTGAATCCCTGCTCGACGAACTCGATCGCGCCTGGGGGCAGCTTGGCGGCGATCTTCGCGCGGATCGATTCCCAGGTGAGACCGAGGATCGACAGGACGAGCTTCAGCACGCCCTTCAGATCGAACTTTTCCGGCAACTCGATGCCGGCGTCCGACAGCGCTCCGAACAGCCACGACTGGAGGCCGGACTTGAGGTGCGTCAGGATGTTGTTCCCGAACTGAACGATGCCGCCCTTGACGGCGTTGACGAGGTTGCCGAGGAAGGCGATCGGGTCCTTGATGATCTTCTCGACCGCTGCCGCAGCGCGGGCGAGGACGCCGAGGAGCATGTCCTTCAGTTTGAGGATCGTCTCGATCGCGCCGCCGACGGCGTCCTTCGCCTTGTCGACGAGCCCCTTGTTCTCCTCCTGCATCTTCTTGATCTCGTCGTCGACCGCGGTGCGCGCCTCGACATACTTGTTCGCGAGATCTTCGGCGAGGGCCTGGCCCTTCTCATCGATCGTTCCCACGAGATCGTCGAAGCGGCCGCCGACGTCCTTGGCGGCATCCGCCCCGACCTTCTGCAGCGCGGGCTTGAGTCCTTTCACGTACACGTCGATGTCGGCCCGACCCTTCGCGACGCGCTCCTTCGCGCGAGTGAGCTCGCGCCCGACGAGGTCGGCGATGGCGTTGATGACCTTGGTCATCTCGGACTCGTACCGGACGCGCGCCCGCTGGAAGATCCGGTCGACCTCTGGCTCCGGGCCGAGCAGAAGATCGGCGGCCCACTTGGCAGCGCCGATCATGTCGTAGGAGTACCGCTTGTCGCGAAAGGCCTTCATCTCGGCCGTGTGCTGGTCGGTGAAGGCCTTCTTGGCGGCGGCCTCGCCGTCTTTGAACGCCTGGTCGACCTGTGGGTCGATGCCCTTCAGGATATTGTCGACGTCGTTCTTCGTCGCGTCGAAGATCCCCGTCACGTGCGTCGTGACGTCGGCGCGCTCCTGCTCGTCCTTCGAGCGCGCCTGCTGCTGCTTCGCGGCGACACCCGCCTGCCCGGCGGTGCGGGCACCGAGCAGCGCCGTCGCCGTCCCTGCCCCGGCCGCGCCGGCGTTCTGCTTCACCGCGGCGAGGGTCGCCGCCTCACCTTCGCGCACCGGGCCGGCCGCGGTCGCCGAGTGCTGCTCGGCGTCCTGCTTCGCGGCGAGCGCTCCGGTGAACTCCGATTCGTTCGAGTGCCGGAGCTGGGCTTCGGAGACTCCGGCGTCCGCCATCTTGCGGTCGGTCTCCGCGGGTCCGTTGCGAAGGTCGGTCTGCTCCGGGGGCGCCCGCGCCGGCGCAGCCTGCGCCGCCTCGATCTTCGGCTTCGCGGTCGGCGGCTCCAGGGGGATCGGGACGACGTCCTTCTCGACAGCACGCGACGGATCGGGCGGCTTCGCGGATGCCTCGGCCATCGGCTTCGCCGCCGCGTCCTTGCCCTGCGCGACCCTGCCCTTCACGTCAGCCGCGATCGCGTCCGACTTGCCCGACTTGCCGAACTCGTCGGCTTCCTCCAGCGTCTTGGGCGATTGCCGATCTATCGCCGCCTTCACGGCGGCGACGAAACCGGCCTTGTCGAAACCGCCCGGCGGCGCGGCGCCCATGGACGCGGCTTTGGCCTCTTTGGCCTGCGCTTCACGGTCTCCAGCCGGCGGCGCCGCGGCCTTCGCTGCCTCTGCGGCCTTCACCGCGGGCGGCGGATGCTTCGCCATCGCGTGCGTCGCTGATCGCAGCGACGCCTTGGCGGCGCGAAGTCCCGGGTGCGCGGCCGGGTTCGGCGGCCGAGGCCGAACGGGCGGGGGCGGGATCGCGCCGCGCTGCAGCCGCTGCAGTCGCGGAGCGGTCTCGGCCGACGACCTGATCATCGCCGCGACGGCCGCGTTTCCGGCTGTCGCCTGCAATTGGAGCACCACTCGGGCGGCCGGGTTCCGCGCCGCGTCCGCTGCCGCGTGATCTGACGCGGCCGCAGCTCGCGCGGCGCGATGATTGCCCTCGGCGTGGAGCAGTGCCACAACGAGTCGCGGCTCAGCCGGCCGCTTCCTCTTCTTCTTCCTCGCCTTGCCGCTGGACGAACATGCCCTGGACGGGCTCCTCTTCCTCCGCCTCATCCTGCCGCTGCACCGGGGCCGGCTCGCTCATGACCGTGGTCGCGTTGTCGGCCGCGGCGCGTTCGAAGCGGTCGCCGGGGTCGCTCACACTGATGCCGCCGCCCGACGGCGTTCCGTCGACGGGGCCGGATCGCTGCTGCACGACATGGGTCAGCTCGTGCGCCAGCGTGGTGCGTCCGGCGTGCGATGAGGGGTCGTACGCGTCGCGCTGGAAGACCACATTGCTGCCGACCGTGTAGGCGTGCGCGCCGACCGACTTGGCAGAGTCATGTGCCGCGGCATCCGTGTGCACCTTCACATCCCCGAAGTCGTGGCCGAGCCGCGATTCCATGTCGGTGCGCACCGCCGGCTCCAGCGGCGACCCGCCCGACGAGACGACATCGTGCACCGGCGACCGCTGCTCCTCCACCAGCTCGCTCACCGCGCCGTTGCCCGCCTCACGCTGCAGGCGCAGCATCGCCGCATGGCTCAGCACATCGGGTCGCCGGTCAGCGAGCCCCGGCATCGCCACCGTCGATTCGCGTGCCTGCTCTGCCCCCCGGCGCCCCACCTCGACGTCGACACCGTCCCACTCATGTGCGTGCATGGCGCACCTCCATGATCGACCTTCTCCATTGCACCGCGGGACGGTCGGGCACGACGACCGTCTGCCCGTTCGGGCAGCGACTTCTGCACGAGCGGGCATCACGCGTCATCCACCCACCACCTCTGGCCAGAACGCACCGAACTCGCTCTCGACGACGAGCCGGCCGAGCTTGCGGTATTCGCGGTGCACGGCGACGATGCAGTGCCTCATGAGCACCGTGCCGCGATCAGCAGCGGCCAGGTACGCCGCGGTCACGGCGGCCGAGCGGATGCCGCCGCCCGCGAGTTCGAACGACCTGCCCAGGAACTCCAGGTCGATGTCGTCGGACCGGCGCACGTGGGAGCCGAGGCTGCGGTCCCACAGCCGCGTGCGTTGCGCGGCATCCGGCATCGGGAAGTCGACGATGACATCGAGTCGGCGCGTGAATGCCTCGTCGATGTTCGCCCGCAGATTCGTCGCGAGGATCGCGAGCCCATCGAAGGTCTCCATGCGTTGAAGCAGGTAGGCGCTCTCGACGTTGGCGTAGCGGTCGTGAGAATCCTTCACATCGCTGCGCTTGCCGAAGACGGCGTCGGCCTCGTCGAAGAGGAGTACGGCGTTCGTGCCCGCCGCGGCTCTGAAGATGCGCTCCAGGTTCTTCTCGGTCTCGCCGATGTACTTGTCGACGACCGTCGAGAGGTCGACGACGTACAGGTCCAGGCCCAGCCCGCCGGCCACGACCTCGGCCGACATCGTCTTGCCGGTGCCCGAATCGCCCGCGAAGAGGGCGACGACGCCGTGCCCGCGACCGCCTCCTGGCCGCATGTTCCAGTCGCCGAGCACCTGCTCGCGGTGCCGGGCCCGCAGCTCGATCTCGCGCAGCGTGTTCAACGGCCCGCGCGGCAGCACGAGGTCGTCCCAGCCGACCGATGGCGTCACCCGGCGCGCGAGCCGGTCCAGCGCCGACGCATTCTCGGCCCGGGCGCCCGCGGAGAGGTGCTCGGCGGTGATCACGCCCGACGGCGAGAGCGTCGCCTGCGCGCGAGCGGTTCCCGCGGCTCGCTGCACCTGCTCGGGCCCCAGCCGGAACGGGCCGGTCGCTTCTGCCACGTCGAGCCCGTCGGCCGCCGGCCCGAGCGACGTGCGCCAGAGCTGGGCGCGCTCGGCCGTGGTGGTCGGCTCGACGACGCTCGCCGCCGGGAGCTCACGGAACCACCCGGGATCCCACGTCGAGTCGCCGACGAACACGGTCGGCTGCGGCGAGTCTGCGAGCGTCTCGACGAGCCCGGGCGAGACCTCGGCGGTGACGGGCGCCGCGATCAGGCCGACGCCGCGAAGGCGGGCCTCGCGTGTCACGAGCCGCGCGAGCGCGATCGCATCATGCTCGCCCCCGAGCCGCGCGAGATCGAGCTGCACGACATCGAGGCCGCTCGCACGGATCCCGCGGACCGCCACCGCCGCACCCGAACCGGTCGCCGGCTCCTGAAGGTAAACCAAGCGGATGCCGGCCGCGAGGGCCTGCGCGACCCGGCTCGTGTCGCCCCACTCCACCGTGGACGGTTCGCGCAGCACGCCCTCGAGAGCCCGATCTGGCGTGTCGTCGCCGAGCAGGTGACCGACGACGCGGTCGGGCACCCGCACGGCGCGTCCGGGCAGCGGGCGATCCTCGTCCTCGACGATGACGAGTCCGCCCGAGACCAGCGGCCCCGAGATGAGCCGAGCCCGGTCCTCGGCGGAGGTCAGCGGAACCCCGCAGAGCTCGAGGGCCACGGCGATCGACGGGCGCCGCCGTCCCACGTCGTCGTTGAGGTATCCGAAGAACCGCTCGAAGCGCGGGTCGAGGTCGGCGGCGAGCGCGATCACCAGCAGGTCCACGTCGATCTGGCTGAGCTCGAACGCTGCGGCGAGGCGACGCAGGCGAAGCGCATGCCCCGCGGCCTCGGCCATGTCGGCGTTCTGCTCCGTCTCGGCGAGGCGGGCCGAGGCATCCGACCAGTCCGGAATGCCCGGAACGCCGGCCAGCAGCCGGTCGACCATTTCGTCGCTGAGGTAGAGCCCCCGGAACGGATCGTCGGGTTGCGGATCGACGGCACGCCGCGCCGCCACGAGCCGGCGGATGCGATCCTCGATCGCCCCGACCCGCCCCAACAGGTGGGCGATGCTGGGGTCGTCGATCATCTCAGTCCCCTGACGGCTGCTCGCCGGGCATCGACGGCAGACGGGATGCCGCGTGCGCGGCGCTCTCGTCGATGCCGAAGGCCTGCGCACTGAACTGCGCTTCTACGCCCGCGGTGACGGGCGGCCCGACGGGGTAGCTGAAACCCCGCGCCACCGGGGCGGTGATCACCAGGTCGAGGGACGGCTTCAGTTCGCCGCCGAGCGACGACCAGACGTCGGCGAACGCCCGGTCCTCTGGTGGCGGCTGGGCCACGCTGAGCGAGCACGGGAGACCGGTCTGGGCGAGGGTCTCGATGACGAACGCGTCGGGAATGGCGTCGTACCTCAGAAAGCAGCGCAGGAGCGCATCGAGCAGCCGGTGCTCGTCGTCGGGTCGCTGCGTCCACGCGGTCACGAGGTACGAGAGCTTGAAGTACCGCGGCGCCGGGGTGCGCTGCGTGACGAGACCGCGGTCGTCGCGCCGCTCCGAGAAGCCGTACTCGCGTCGTTTGGTGTCCTCCCGGATGTCGTAGAGGAACAGGTCGACGGTGGGCGCGTTGCGCCGGGCGGCCCAGTCCTTCGTCGGGGCGTCCAGCGCGACGTCGATGTCTGCGGCGATGCCGTCCGACGCCTTGACGAGCGCACGGATCGCATCGTCGATCTCGCCGATCATGCACTCAGTGTGGGATGCCGCGCAGCGCGTGCGCCCCGCGCGCGGGGCACCCGTGGGGGCAGCGGTGGATTCCTCCTCGGGCAGTCAGCCCGCGGCATCCGCTCAGATGAGCCCTTCGCGCATCGCGTACGCCACGGCGTGCGAGCGGTTCCGCAGCTGCAGGCGCGTCGTCACGTCGTGGAGCACGTTCTTCACGGTGCGCTCCGAGTACGAGAGCTTCGTGGCGATCTGAGCGGTGTCCCAACCGTCGGCGACGAGCTTCAACACCTCGATCTCGCGGGAGGCGAGGCCGGTGAACGTGATCCCCCTGGGGTCGAGCACGGTGCGCTGCAGCCGGCCGACCTGGTCGAGCAGTCGACCGAGCAGGTCGGGGGGCACGGTGCCCTCGCCGGCTGCCGCAGACGAAATGACTGCGAGCAGCCGATCGGTCGTGGCATCCGACCGCCTGATAAGGCCGACGACCCCGCACTCGACGGCGCGCACAAGGTCTTGGTCGTCGAGGTGAGACGCGATCAGGATGACTCGGGCCTCGCCGTTGCGTCGGACGAACCGCAACGTGTTCAGCGCCTCATCGTCGACGGCGTCCACGATGACGAGCACGACGTCGGGCGGCTCGCTCTCGTCGGGTGTCACGACACGTACTTCTGGGCGCGGACGGAGAGCGCTCGAGACACCGGCTTCGGAGATGGGGTCGCGCGCGTACACGCGAACGGTGGTTCGAGTCATGGGATCCTCCGGGTGACGACGGTGGCCGTCGGCCTCGCCGACGGCCAACGCGGCAAGTCTGCCCGAGCGCACTCTTCGCGCACTCAACGCGCTCTCAACGGGCAGATCCGTTGCGCGCGTGGCCGCGCCTGCGTGCTCGTTTCGCGTCACGGCGGTGCGTAGCCTGAGTTCATGCCTGCAGGCCCTGCCCTTCGCGTCGGGGACGTCGCGCTGTGCGCCCTCGTCGACGGAGTGAAGCCCCACGTCGGCGGGCCGGTCACGCCGGCTGCCGGAGTGCCCACTGTCGTGATCGGCGGAATGCCGGCTGCCGTCGCGAACCTCGCGCCAGGTGGCATCGCGTGCGTGTCGCCGGCGCCCAACGGCATCGCCCAGGGCAGTCTCACCGTGCTCATCGGCAACTACCCGGCCGCTCGCGTCGGAGACCTCACGATGCACGGAGCCCCGATCGCGCCGGGGCCGGGCGCACCCAACGTGATCATCGGAGGCTGACCAGGCCGTCGCGACGCGCATGTGCGAGGGCTCAAGGGGCAGGACATCTGCCCCGATGGCGGGTACGGAGGGCCGACCGTTCTCGGTGGTTCGTTGCGTAGCGTCGAAGGATGGCCACGGTCGACATCGAGCCCGCCTCCCTCGCGATCACACCCGGCGAGTCGGAGACGCTCACGCTGACGATCGGCAACGACGGCGACGACATCGAGGCCTATCACCTGACCGTGGTCGACGATGCGGCCGCCTACGTCGTCATCACGCCCGACACGCTCCTCGTGCACCCGGGCGAGACCGTCACGGCCGCAGCAACGCTCACGCTGGAGCACACCGGCCGGTGGCGTCTGGGAGACCTGATCGTGCGGTTCCATATCGTCCCCGCCGGGCGGCCCGACGACTTCCTGGTCGTCGAGGCCATCGCGACGATCCAGTCGTTCAGCGACGTGACCGCAGTGCTGTCGCCAGCGGATCTCGAGGGTCGCCGCGGCGCCGCCGCCGAGGTCACGATCGCAAACGCCGGCAACGCGCCCACGTACGCCGTGGTCTCGGCCACAGCCGGCGAACTCGCCTTGTTCATCGACAAGCCGCGCGCAGCGCTTCCTGCCGACAGCTCCGAGAGCGTCAGGTTGACCGTTCGCACGAGGTCACTGCTGTGGCGTGGCGAGCCGGTGCAGCATCCCTTCCTAGTGACGGTCACGCCCGAAGGCGGGCAGGCGATCTCCGTGGACGGGACCTTCACGCAACTGCCGGTCTTCGCCAGGTGGGCGCTCGTGACGGCGATCTCCGTCGGGGCAGTGGCGGTGGCGGCTCTGCTGGTGTGGCTCGGTGCAGTCGTGGTCGGCGGCGCGGCCGGCACATCGGCCGCGTCGACCCCTTCCGCGACCGCTTCTTCGACTGCGAGCGAGACGCCGGCGCCGGAGCCTGAGGTCCGAATGACCGTTTCCGCCAACGCCGACGACGCGATGAGGGCCGGCGACCCGGTCGTGTTCACTGTTGAACCCGACATCGAGGACGCTCCCCCGGACTCCTCGCTTGCCATGGAAATGGAGTGGCCGGAGGGACTCCTCCTCACGGCCGACGAATGCGAGGCTTGGATCGCACCCGGCTCCGACGGCGTGCTCGAGGGCCGACCGCAATCCGGCGACGAATGCATCATCGAGCTTTCGGGCGGTCAGAACGACGTCGCGCTGACGTTCGCGACACCGCCAGAAGGATTTGCGGGCGCCGTGAGCGCTCGCGCAGCCCGGCTCGTCACGCTCGACGACAGCGAGGCGACGACGCTCGAGACGGGGCCTGATTCCGACTTCGGCACCAGGGCTGCAGACGCGCTCAACCTCGCGGCCTACTCCTTCTGGATGGAGGTGGTCGATCTCGAGTCGTCCGATGGAGGGCCGGATGCCAAAGTGATCATCCACCATGGCATGCGCGGCGACGGCACCGACCGCGAGGCCACAATGGCGTTCGAGATCGCGCCGCCGGCGTACGTCGACGGGATTTTCGATACCGACCAATGCGACGACCGCCAGGATTCGACATGCTTCGTATATTTCGGCAGCGACGCCGACGAGGAGCGGAACACCACACGCGAGATCGACGTGTGGTTCGACCCCGACGATGCTGTCGGCATCGGTCCGTTGAGCGTGACGGGCACGTCCCTGACGGATGTGCCGTCGAATGAAGTAGACCGATGGATTCGGGGCGCCGAAGGACTGCTGGTCAGCGAGCCCCTGTTCCCCGTCAACGTCAGCGTGGATCTGGACCAGGACCCCGGGCAGGACGCGTCTGTTACCGCGACCATCGACGTCACCGCGATCGAGCTGCCGGCAGCCTACGCGGAGGGTTCGTGGCAACTGGGGCTGAGGCTGGCTTGGCCCGGAGGGCTCGTTCTCGACGGAATGCCCGTGGGGTGTGAACTGGTAGACGATGTCTGCACGCTGCGCGGCCCACTCCCGGGCAAGCCAGCCGCCGTCACCATGAGGTTCGACGTCGATGATTCCTTCGACCCCGGCGAATTCAGGGCGAGCGGTGCCACACTCAGCTACGACCCGACGACGGCCGCAGACCGCCGCGACGGCCGCACGCGAACCCCGATCAGCCTTCCGCCCCACTGGATCGGGAGCAATGCCGAGTGGATCGAGTTCTGAGGCCGCGCATCTGCTCGGCCCCCGAACCGGCCTCCGCTCAATGCCGGATGTCTCGCCGAAAGTGAGATGAGCGCCCCGCAGGGGGCGCTCATCACATTGGTGGACCTGAGGGGACTCGAACCCCTGACCCCCTCGATGCGAACGAGGTGCGCTACCAGCTGCGCCACAGGCCCGTAAACCTTCGATAGGTTATCACGGCGCCTGAGGGCGCCCAGAGCTGCCGGGTCGAGCCAGGTGGAAGACCGCATCGACGACCGAATACTCGTCGAGATAGCCGCCTCGGGCGATCGGGTGCATGCCCGCCGTGTCGACCCGCCCGTCGGGGAGGATGAAGCGCTCGTCCAGGTGCACGCCGACGACCTGTCCGCACACCAGGTGGCGGTCGATCGGGCGGTGCGCGGCATCCGTCAGTTCGATCGTCTGCGTCACGACGCACTCCAGAGCGACCGGACTCGCGGCGACTCGGGGCGGGGCGACCAGGCGCGACGCCGCCGGCTCCAGCCCCGCGAACGCGAATTCGGAGTGGCCGCGCTCCAGGCCGGCGGACGACTGGTTCATCGCCTCGCGCAGGTCGTAGGTCGCGAGGTTCCACACGAACTCGCCGCGGGCAAGAGCGTGCGAGGCTGAGTCCTTCATGCCCGCGCTGGAGAACATCACGATCGGCGGATTGTCGGCGACGGCGTTGAAGAAGCTGTACGGCGCGAGGTTCGGAACACCGGCGGCATCCAGCGTGGAGATCCAGCCGATGGGGCGGGGGGCGACGATCGCCTTGAACGGATCGTGCGGCAGCAGGGTGCGGTCGCGCGCACTGGGCTCGTAGAACATCTCGGGCTCCGCGGGTCGGCGATCACCCGGCGGCGCGGCTGCGGAGCAGTTCGCGGACGTGCGCTTCGATCTCGGCGTCGTCGACCTCGCCCGCGAACGTCGGTGCGGCGGCGGCGCGGCGCGCCGTGCGCGCCGTGTCGATCGACGGGGGCTGCAGTTCGGCCGCGCGCTGACGGACGGCGTCCTCGAGCGCGGCCTGCCGCAGCGCCTCGCGCGCAGCGGCGGCGTCGAGCACGGCAGCGGCTCGCGACCCGGCCGAGGCGGTGAGCGGTCGGGGCAGTTCTCGCGGCGCCCAGCCCGGACTGCGGTCGGTGGCGAGTGCGACGTCCTGCACGTTGCGCGGCTCGTGCGACGCGGCATCCGTCGCCTGGATGCGGCCGACCGCTCTCGCTCCGACACGCCTCATGCGGTGCAGAAGCAGTCCGCAGAGGGCGGCGACAGCCACAGCCGACCACAGGATCAGCTGGGCACCGGTGGTCACGACCTCCCACGCGCCCCACACGCCGACTCCGATCGCCGCGAGTGCGGTGACCGTCAGAAGCAGGCGGGTGCGGCGGCGTGCGCGAGCCCGGCGGGCGGACGGCAGAGCGCGGGCCGCGGCGCGCTCGTCACGTGCCTTCTCGAGTTCGGTGCGCGCCTGCTCGAGCGCGGTCTGCTCGCGGTGGGCCAGCGCCCGGCGGGCGAGCTTCTGCTGCGCCATCGCGGTGCGCGCGTTCAACTCGAGCTGTACTTCGTGGGGTGTCTCGCTCGTCTCAGCGAGCACCCGCAGCGCCTGATTGAGTCGCACTGCGTTGCGTTCGGCGGCGTCGAATCGGTGGCGGCTGGCCCACGTCGGAAGCAGGTATACGAGCCACAGGAGCACGGCGACGAGAACGATGACTCCCCCGCCCAGAACCTGCCCACCCATGGGGTACACGGTAGGTGACAGGATGCCTCGACTCCGGCATCCTGTCGCGTGTCGTCTCAGGCCCGCATGCGATCCGACGGCCGTGCGCCGCGCCGCACCATTTCCGCCTCAGGCGCGCAGGCGATCGCTCGGCGGCACCGTGGCGGCGTCCTGCGGCGCGCGCCCTTGCACCCAGCGCTCGAGCACCCCTTCGGGCACGTCCTCGCGGGTCAGTGCGAAGGCGTAGTGGTCGCGCCAGTCGCCGTTGATGTGGATGAACCGCCGGCGCAGACCCTCGTAGCGGAAGCCGAGCTTCTCGACGACCCGCAGGCTCGCCTGGTTCTCGGGTCGGATGCAGATCTCCATGCGATGCAGCCGAAGCTCGTCGAAGCACACGTCGGTGGCCAGCGCCACAGACGTGGTGGTGATCCCCCGCCCGGCGAACCGCTCGCTCACCCAGTACCCGATGGTCGCCGACCCCAGCGATCCTCGGGCGACGCCCCACACGTTGAGCTGCCCGGTCACATCGCCGTCGTACTCCATCACGAAGGGCACTCCCGTCCCGTCGCGGTACTGCTGCAGCAGTCGGCGGACACCGGCCCGCATGTCGAAAGACACGGGCCCGTCGGGACTCGTCGCCTCCCACGGCCGCAGCCACGCGCGATTGGTCAGAAGTTCCTGCTGCAGCACGCGCGCATCCCGCTGGCGAACCAGCCGGATCGCCACGCTTCCATGCCGACGAGGAGTCGTCAGGTCCACGACACCCCCTCGAACGGACGGCGCTAGAGAGTCGCCGCGAACTCCTTGAACCAGGGTCGCAGTTCGGGCCCGAGATCATCGCGATCCGCGGCGAGCTGCACGATGGCCTTGATGTAGTCCACCCTATCGCCGGTGTCATATCGGCGGCCGCGGAACACCACTCCGTACACGCCGGGACCGTCGGCATCCGTCGCGAGCTCCTGGAGTGCATCGGTGAGCTGGATCTCGCCGCCCTTGCCCGGAGCGGTGCGCTCGAGGATGTCGAAGATCGCCGGCGTCAGAACGTACCGGCCGATGATCGCGAGGTTCGACGGCGCGTCCTCGCGCTTCGGCTTCTCGACGAGCCCGGTGACGCGGACGATGTCGGGGTTGTCTGTCGCCTCGACTGCGGCGGCGCCGTACAGGTGGATCTGCTCGGGGTCGACCTCCATCAGGGCGATCACCGTTGCGCCGCGGCGTTCGTGCTCGGAGATCATCGTCGGAAGAAGCGGGTCGCGCTCGTCGATCAGGTCGTCACCGAGCATGACCGCGAAGGGCGAGTCGCCGACGTGAGTGCGCGCGCGCCACACGGCGTGCCCGAGTCCGCGTGGATCTCCCTGACGGACGAAATGGATGTCGGCGAGGTCGCTGGAGGCGACGACGCTCTTCAGGCGGTCGCCATCGCCCTTCTCGCGGAGCTTCACCTCCAGCTCGGGCACCTGGTCGAAGTGGTTCGAGATCGCGTTCTTGTTGCGGCCGATGATCACAAGGATGTCGGTGATGCCCGCCTGCGCGGCCTCCTCGACCACGTACTGGATGGCCGGCTTGTCTACGACAGGCAGCATCTCTTTGGGCATTGCTTTCGTGGCGGGCAGGAACCGGGTGCCGAGGCCGGCAGCAGGAATGACGGCCTTGATGGGCTTGTGGGGCATGAATCAACCCTACCGACGGAGTCGACATGGCATGTCCTGCTTACCGCCCTTGCCGTCGGGTGAGCGGCGTGGTAATCGCACCTAGAATCGACCCATGTCCGACGCCATCGCCACAGCCAAGCGCGCCCTGCGCGCCGAGCTGCGCGAGCGCCGTCAACTGCACACGGATGCCGCCCGCGAAGCCGCCTCGGAAGGCATCCAGCGACAGCTCGACACCCTGGTCGATTCGCTCGGCGTCCGGTCGCTGTCGTGCTTCCTCTCCACCCCCACCGAGCCCGGCACCCGCGAGTTCGTCGACGGGGCGGTCAAGCGGGGCCTGCGGGTTCTCCTGCCCGTGACGCGCACGGACGGGCTGCTGGACTGGGCCGTGGCCACCCCGGACTTCGACATCACCGAGGGGATGTTCGGCCTGCCCGAACCCGTCGGCGAGCTGCTCGGGCCGATCGCGGTGAACGACGTCGACCTTCTCGTGATCCCGGCCGCGGCCGTCGACCGTCGCGGAATGCGGATGGGCTGGGGTCGTGGCTTCTACGACAAGACGATCGGGTCGATGGAGGGATGCCCGCCCGTCTACGCGGTCGTCTACGACTCCGAACTGCTCGACGAGGTGCCCAGCGACCTGCACGACCAGCCTGTCACCGGTGTCGTGACCCCGACACAGACCGTCCACTTCGCGCCCGTCCGGCGCTGACGTCCGGAAGAACACATGCCTACCTACGCCTACGCCTGCAAGCAGTGCGGCCACCGCTTCGACGCCGTGCAGTCGTTCGCCGACCCCACCCTCACCGAGTGCCCCGAGTGCGGCGGACCGCTGCGCAAGGAGTACGGATCGATCGGCGTGACCTTCAACGGGTCGGGGTTCTATCGCACGGATTCGCGGGCCGCCGAGAAGAAGAGCGCAGACGCGTCGAGCCCGTCGGGCGGGTCCTCGTCCAGCGGTGGCACCTCCTCCACCCCTGCGCCATCATCGAAGTCTGAGGCGAAGTCCTCACCTGCATCGACAAGCACATGACCGGCTGGCGCCGGAGTAAGGCCAGGTTGTTCACGTGATCCAGGGTTTCAAGGACTTCGTACTCCGCGGGAATGTCATCGACCTCGCCGTCGCGGTGGTCATCGGCGCAGCGTTCACGCTGATCGTCAACTCGATCGTCGCCGGGCTCATCGATCCTCTGATCGCGTTGATCTTCCAAGCCGACAGCCTCAACGACGTCACCTGGACCGTCACCGGCCTCAGTGGCAACGAGGTCGTGTTCGCCTTCGGGACGATCCTCGGCGCGATCATCAACTTCCTCGCGGTGGCCGTCGTCGTCTACTTCGTCTTCGTCTACCCGATGAACCGGGCGAAGGAGCGCGCCGCGGCCAAGGCCGGCATCGCGGAGGAAGAGGCGTCCGACCTGCCCACCGAGCAGGAGCTGCTGCTCCAGATCCGCGACCTCCTCGCGACTCCGGGCAACGCGACCAGGCCGTAGCCTCGGGCCGCCGGCGCTGCTGCCGAAAGTGCCAGTCCCCGCCGCCGAGAGTGCTTGACGCCACTGCCGAGAGTGCCCGTCCCCGCTGCCGAGAGTGCACGTCGCGGCCACCGAAAGTGCCGGTCACTGCCCTCGAGAGTGCCTGGGTACTCCCACGAGCCGCAGATGCGCAGTCTCCGCAGCGCAATGCGCACTCTCGGCGGCGGCAATGCGCACTCTCGCGGCGCAATGCGCACTCTCGGCGGCGGCAATGCGCACTCTCGGCAGCCACAAGGGGCACTCTCGGCGGCCGCGACAGGCACTCTCGCGAGCCGCGACCCGCTCGCTGATCAACCGGCGGTCACCAATGGGGCGGGACGTCGCGCCGCATCCGCTCATCGTTGGGTCCGGATGCCGCCGCCCCGGGCTCGTCGACCACATCGGTCTCTCCGGGCTCCTCGGACGTCCCCGGCGCGGGGGTGAGCTTCGCGCGTCGGGCACCCGGCACCTTCTCGATCCGCTGGCGCTTACTCGATGACATCGATCGGCTGCGTCTCGGTGTCGGCCGTGGGAAACTCCGGCGGAATACCGAGCATCGCGGCGATCCGCGCGGCGACGCCCGCGGGGTCGCTGTACAGGTCGAACGAGTGCACGCGCACGTAGTGCCACCCGAGCCGCCGCAGGATCTGCGGGCGCAGCCGCAGCGATTCGCGGAGTGACTCCCCGATCGTCTCCGGATCGCTCTCGGCGACGACGGCCCGACCGTCGTACTGCGCGACGAGCGGCAGCCGGCCCCGGTAGTGCACGTCGACGGCCACGCCGAGCCGTCGCAGCTCACGGGCCAGGCCGAGCGTCAGCGGATCGGCGAGGTCTTCCAGACGCGCCTCGCGAGCACGCGACGCGATCCCGCCGAGGATGCTCATCAGGGTCGCGGCGCCGTGCTCGAGGCGCCCGTCGTCGAACGCCGACGGGCGGATCGACGAGACGATCACCATCGAGCGGCGCGCCCGGGTCATCCCGACCGTGAGCAGACGCTCGCCGTCGGGAGTCGACAGGTCGCCGAAGTCGCTGAGCACCCGGCCGTGCTTGGTGAGGCCGAACCCGAGCGAGAAGATGACCCGGTCGCGGCTCTCCGCGACCGACTCCTCGAGGGTCAGCACCGCGAGCGGCTCGGCGGTGTCGCGCGAGACGAAATCCGCGACGTCGGAGCGCCCGGCGAATGCGGCCTCCACCGCGGCCCGCACGCGCTCGGCGTGCTTCGCGCTGGCGGTGACCACCATCAGCGATTCCGAGCCGCGGTTGACCGCGTGCTCGACGACGAGCGTCACGACCCGTGCGACCTCGGCGTCCGGGCTCTCCACGGCTCCGGTCGACGGATCCGGTGCTCCGGTACCGCCCTCGACATAATCGACGCTGAGGCTGCCGCGGCCGAGGTACGACCCCGCCCAGGGCAGCGACACTAGTTCTCCGCCGTAGAACGCGTCGTTGACGAGCTCGGCGAGATCCTCGCCTCCCGCTCGGTAGCTGCGGGTGAGCGTCTCGACGGGGAACAGCTCGGCGAGGCGCTCGAACACGCTGACGTCGTCGAACGGCTCGGCCATACCCTCGGAAGCGGATTCCTCGTCGGAGGGGAAGCCGGCGGACAGTCGGAACGGTGTCGGCTTCTGGGTGACGGGATCTCCGAAGACGACGAACTGCCGTCCGCGCCGGAGTGCCGGGACGGCCTCGGCCAGGCTCAGTGCCGCGGCATCCGCGATGATCACGACGTCGAACGCGAGGTCATCGGGAATCTGGGGTACGTCGTACGGCGAGGCGAGCCACACCGGGGCGAGTGTCCGCAGCAGCGCCGGCGCCACCGCCGCCAGGTCTCTTGGCGCGACCGCCCCGTCCTTCAGCGCGCGCTTGAGAGCCTGCGCTTCGGCGGCGTGATCGACGATTCCGATGCGCCACTGCGTCGCGAGCTGCGCGGCCAGCAGAGGTCCGGATGCCGCGGCATGGGCCTCGTCGACCAGGCGGAAGTCGCGCTCGAGGCGGTCCACGACCGCCGTGTTCGCACCGAGCAGCGCGCGATCGGTGCGCAGCAGGTACTCCAGCGCAGACTGCCACCAGGCGAACTCGAGCTCCGCGCCGACCGCGTTTTCGGGAACGTGACGCACCGACAGCTCCGTCAGCAGGGTGTCCAGGCCGAGCGCCGCGAGTTCGGAGCGCAGCGTCGCCCGCTCGACGAGGTTGTCGAACACGTCGGAGTCGGCCGCGAGGCCGGCGAGCGTACGGACGAGCTGTGCGACCGGAAGCGCGCCGAGTCGGTCGGCCCCGGTGCGGCCGACGATCTCGTCGAGCTCGTTCAGCTCCGCGTCCACGCGCTGCCAGGCGACGTGCACATCGGCCAGGCCCAGGGGAACCGCGGGGATCACGCCGGTGGCGACGAAGCGCTGCCATTCAGTGCGCTGCTGCTGCACGCGCAGGAGCGCCTCGTGCATGTCGGCGATGTGCACGCCGGGCCGCACGTACTCGCGCGACAGGCGGCGCAGCCGTCGACGCTGCGATCCGCTGAGCGAGGCGGAGTCGCGACGCGGTGCGTGCGCCTGGATGAGTTCATCGAGCGGCCGCTCGAACACGGTGGGGCTGAAGCGGTCGAGCGAGTCGCGGATGCCGCGCAGCAGCCGCAGGTACGTGCCCAGCTCGGTGATGGTCTGGAATGGACGCATACGCGTCTGCGCGATCAGCTCGTAACCCCGCTCGAGCAGGTTCGGCACGTCCTGGCGGTGGAGCTTGCCCGCCAGCGCGTGCGCGGCGCGGGCCGAGCTCGTCGTAGGGAACGACACCCCGTACCACGGCGAGTCGTTCGGGCCGAAGCGGAATTCGCCGAGGCGCGCGGCCGCTGCAAGCGCCGCGGCCGCCTTTCCCCGCGCCGGGGCGAGCTTCGTGAGGACGTCGATGTCGAAGCGGGCCGCGGTCGTCGGCGTGGGCTGCGAACTCGCCAGCTCTGCCAGACGCCGCAGCACGTCCAGGACCGACACGCCGAGCTGCGGATGCCGCGCGGTGACGGCGGAGCGGTAGTCGCGCAGCACGCCCCGCAATCTCACGAGCGCGTCGTCGATGTCGCTGACCCGCGGCTGGTCGGCCTTCTCGTTCCGCCCGATCGCGCGGATCAGGTCGCGCTGCAGATGGCGCGGCGACACCGCGAGCCCCGGAAGTCCGATCCCGGTGAGGCGGTGCCGGACGCCCTCCAGTGTGGAGCGGCGCGCGCTCACGACGAGCACGCGCTTGCCGTCGCGGACGAGCGCGCCGACGGCGTTGATGACGGTCTGGGTGCCGCCCGTGCCCGGCAGCGTGTGGACGGCGAGCGACTGCCCCGCGGTGATCCGCGCGAGCACACCCTCCTGCTCGGCATCCGCGTCCAGCAGGAGCGTGTCCGATGCGGGCGCGCGCTCGTCGGGGCTGGCGACCTTCGGCTTCTCGCGACGAACCGTGATCGCCGCGCGGTCATCCACGTGTCCGGCGAGCGCGTTCAGCACCGGATGATCGAGATCGACGGCATCCCGTGCCATTGCGGCGCCGACGTCGGCGAACGTCGACACGACGAGGCGCGGAAGGACGGTGAACGAGTCGATCGACGCCGTGAGCGCGCGCAGGTGGTCGATGACCGGCTGCGGCTTGAACACCCCGCCGTCGTACGCGAGGGCGGCCAGTCCCGCGCCGTTCAGGTCGATCCCGAAGTGGGTGCGCGCGGCGCGGACGAACTCGGGGTTGACGGTGAACGTGCCGTGCAGCTTCAGCTCGAAGTCCGAGTGATGACGACGGATGCCGAGCGGGCGCAGCAGCACCGGCGCGGTGCACGCCAGCCCTCCGATCCGCCACGAGGCGAGACCGACCGCGAGGTTCACGGTCTCGATGCCGCGGGCGGTGCGCATCTCGACGTTCTTGGCGGTGATCCGCTCGGCCGCCAGGCGTGCGTTGCGAAGCGCGACCTCATCGCGGAACAGGTTGGACAGGAGTGTGGAGCGCCCGGTGATGAACTGGGGAAGGCTGCCGGGGTGCGCCTGGGTGATCTCGATGCCCGCCCCGCCGGCGTCATCGAAGTGCAGCAGGGTCGAGGACCCTCCGAGTTCGGCGGCGAGGGCTCTCAAGCGGTCTCGCTCCGGCTCGGCGACGTGCATCACGGTCACTCCCGGATCCGACAGACCGAGATCGCCCGGGGTCACGGACGGCGCGTCTTCCTCTGCACCGATTACGGCGCTGCCTTCAGCTCGCCACACACGGCCACCCTAAGCGGCGCCGGTCTCCGCCCCGGGCAGCCTTCCCGAGTTTCGCCGGATTGGGCGACACGCCTTCTGATCAGGACCGTTTCGCGTCAGTAGGACAATCGCGCCGGCGTCGAGCGGGTATCGCCGTTCCGTCGTGCCGTTGCGCGGCGGACCGGGCTCCTCCCCAGAGGACCGCGGCGCGCGTTCGTCCCCAAGCCGCCTTCCGACGGATGCCGCGCTCGGTGTGCGCGGAAGGATGGTCGCATGACCGCTCCGCTGCACAGCCGCTTCCTCCTGCACCCCTCTCCGCTCGGCGACGTGCTCATCGTCGTGACCGACGAGGGAATCGTCACGCTGCATCCGTTGCGCGAGGCTCTCGAGAACGAGATCGAGCGGCTGTCTCGCGTGCTGCATGGCGGCCTCGATCATGCCGACGACGATCCGGTGGCGATCGAGGCGGCCCGTCAGCTGGACGAGTACTTCGCCGGCGAACGCCGCGAATTCGACCTCCCGCTCGACTGGCGCCTCGTGCGGGGATTCACCCGCACTGCGCTCGAGACCATTCGCGACATACCGTACGGCGAGATGGCGGGGTATGGCGAAGTCGCGGCGAATGCAGGCAGCGCGCGCGCCGCACGCGCGGTCGGCACAGCGTGCGCCACGACTCCGTTCTCCATCGTTGTGCCGGTGCACCGCGTGGTGCGAGCCGACGGCTCGATCGGCGAATACGGCGGGCACCCCGAAGACAAGGTGTTCCTGCTCGACCTTGAGCAGGCCGCGAGCGAGTAGGCCGCTCGCGGCCGCGCGGCCCCGCGGATTCCGTCGTCCCGGGGCCGCGCACTTTCGCCGGACGGAATTCGCGCGCCGAAAGCGTCATTCGCGGCCGAGCGCTCGAAACATCTCCGAGCCTTGAATTGCGGCGCACATTCTTAACGGCTCCACGCGGTGAGGGAATTGTCGCCCAATAGTGCATGGCGACAATCGGGCGTATTGTGCCATCCATGGCCCGAAGAATTGTTCATCAGCTCGTCGACGACCTCGACGGCACCATCCTCGATGCGGGCGCGGGAGAGACCGTCCTCTTCTCCCTCGACGGCGTCGCCTACGAGATCGACCTCACCGAGGACAACGCCGCGGCGCTGCGCAACGCGATCGCGCCGTACGTCTCGGCGGCGCGTTCGATCTCCTCCTCGCGCGGAGCGTCCTCCGAACCGTCACGCAAGCGACGCCGACCGGGACAGCAGGATTACAGTGCGGTCCGCGCATGGGCGAAAGACAACGGCTTCGAGGTTTCGGAGCGCGGTCGGGTACCGGCATCCGTCATCGACGCGTACGAAGCGGCGCACTGAACCTCACCCCGGGCGTTCGCCTGTCACGATCGGTCGCCAATCGCGTCGAAAGCGACGATTCGTGACAGCCGAGGGGTTGGTCGGTTCTCCGATGCGAGGATGATCTGCATGCCTGCATTCGTCGTCGCTGAAGAGGTTGCCGCCGCCCTCGAACGCCGTGATCCCGTCGTCGCGCTCGAGTCGACCATCATCTCGCACGGGCTTCCCCGCCCGCGCAACCTCCAGGCCGCCCGCGAGTTCGAGAGCATCCTGCGCGAGCAGGGCGTCACGCCCGCGACCATCGCCGTGCTCGACGGCGTGCCGCGCATCGGCCTCTACGACGGCGATCTGCGGCGCATCGCCGATGAGGAGCTCGCCAAGGCCAGCGTGCGCGACCTGCCGATCATCCAGGCCGCCGGATCCAGCGCGGCCACGACGGTCGCCGCGACCTCGTACCTCGCCGTCTCTCGCCGGGATCCGCGTGTTCGCGACCGGCGGTCTGGGTGGCGTGCACCGTGCGGCCTCCGACACGTTCGACGAGTCCGCCGACCTGACGACGCTCGCGAGCACGCCGATCACGGTCGTGAGCGCGGGCGTGAAGTCGGTGCTCGACATCGCGGCGACCCTCGAGCGCCTCGAGACGCTGAGCGTTCCCGTCGTCGGTTACCGCACGCGCGTGTTCCCGAGCTTCTGGCTGCGCGAGAGCCCGTTCACGCTGGACTGGTCGGTGGATGCCGCGGCGGACGTCGCCGCCATCATGCGCGCGCAGGATGCGCTGGGCAGCCGGCAGGGCATCGTCGTGGCGAACCCGGTCCCGGCCGACCAGGCCTGGGATGCCGAGGAGCACGACCGCGTCCTGACGCAGGCGCTCGCCGAGGCCGACGCCGCGCAGGTCACCGGCAAGGCCGTGACGCCGTTCCTCCTCCTGCGGATCGTCGAGCTGTCGGGCGGCCGCAGCCTCGAGGTCAACCTGGATCTGGCGCGCAACAACGTCCGCGTCGCGGGCGAGATCGCCACGGCGTGGGCTGCGCTGAGATGAGCCCAGGCGCATGAGCGCGCGGCTCCGACCCGGCAGCATCCTGGTGGTCGGCGACGTCATCGACGACACCGTCGTGATCCCGTCCGGGCCGATCCAGCCCGACACCGACACCGTCAGCGTGATTCGTCGCGTGCCCGGCGGCTCCGCGGCGAACTCGGCGGCGTGGCTCGCGGCACTCGGAGCGGACGTCACCTTCGTCGGTGCGGTGAACGTCGCCGACGTCGATCGCCATGTCGCCTTGCTGCCCGGCGTCGATGCGCGCCTGCAGGCGGTCGACACCGCCACCGGCGCGATCATCGTGCTCGTCCAGGGAGCGGACCGGTCGATGCTCACCGACCGCGGCGCGAACGCCGACCTGGACTTCGCCGCGATCCCCGATGAGCTGCTTCGCGCGCACGTGCATCTCACCGGGCATTCGATGGCGGCATCCGACGGCGCGGCGTTCGCTACGTTCCTGCGGCGGGCCAAAACCGCCGGTGCGACGGTGTCGGTCAGTCCCGGTTCGGTCGCCTACATCGACGCCCTGGGCGCAGCGAGGTTCGGCGAGGTCATCGCGGGGGCCGACGTGCTGTTCGCGAGTCTCGCCGAGGGAGCCGCCCTGGCCGGTACCAGCGACCCGGCCGAGATGGCTGCGCGCGTCGACGCCGAGACTCTCGTCCTGACGCTGGGCGCCGACGGAGTGAGGGTCGACGGCGAGCACGTGCCTGCCGTGACCGCGCCGGTCGTTCTCGATCCGACGGGTGCGGGTGACGCCTTCTGCGCGGGATTCCTCGCGCACTGGCTGCGCGACGGGGATGCCGTCGCCGCCGCGCGTGCGGGCGCCGAGGTCGCGGCACGTGCCGTCGGGCTCGTGGGCGGGCGACCCGCTTAGTGCCGATGCCCCGTCGCCGGGGGCTCACCCGTTCCCGGCGTCACGCGGTCGACTTCACCGACGACAGCACCTTCGTCAGCGTCTGCTTCGCGTCGCCTAGGACGATCGACACCTTCGGATCGTAGAAAAGCTCGTTCTCGATGCCGGCGAATCCGGGGTTGAGGGAACGCTTGAGGAAGACCACCTGCTGCGCGTCGGCGACGGTGAGGATCGGCATCCCGTAGATCGGTGAACCGGGAGAGGTCTTCGCGGCTGGGTTCACGACATCATTCGCCCCGATCACCAGTACGAGGTCGGTCGTCTTGAATCGGGGATTGACCTCGTCCATCTCGATGAGCGCGTCGTAGGGCACGTTCGCCTCGGCCAGCAGCACGTTCATGTGCCCCGGCATCCGGCCCGCGACCGGATGGATGCCGAACACCACGTCGACTCCCCCGTCACGCAGGATCTCAGCCAGCTCGGCCGCCGCGTGATGCGCGCCCGCGACCGCGAGGCCGTAGCCGGGCACGATCACGACGCGCTGCGCATAGTCGAGGAGGATCGCGACGTCTTCGGCCTCCATCGTGCGGACGGGCCGATCGGAGGCGGACGCAGCGGCGCTGCCGGCGACGTGCGCGCGGAACGCGCCGAACACGATGCCCGCGACGGTACGACCCATCGCCTTCGCCATGGCCATCGTCAGGATCGTGCCGCTCGCGCCGACCAGCGTGCCGGCGATCAGGAGCAGGACGTTCGACAGGACCAGACCGGATGCCGCGACCGCAAGCCCCGTGAACGCGTTGAGCAGCGAGATCACGATCGGCACGTCGGCGCCGCCGATCGGCAGGACGAGCAGCACGCCCAGAATGAGCCCGGCCGCGAGCAGCAGATACGCGTAGAGCGGGTCGCCGGTCACGACGAGGGCAGCCCCGGCGGCGATCGCGGCGAGCACCAGCACCACCATGAGCACGCGCAGTCCCGGAAAGGTGACCGCTCGAGTGGTGATGATGCCCTGCAGCTTTCCGAAGGTGACGAACGAGCCGGTGAGCGAGACGCCGCCGATGAGCACCGTGAACGCCACGACTCCGAGGGTCCACGGATTCTCGGCGTGCGCGATCTCGACGAGCGCGACGAGTGCCGCGGCGCCGCCGCCGACGCCGTTGAATGCGGCGACGAGCTGGGGCATCTGCGTCATCTGCACGCGCCGCGCGGCGATCACGGCGATCACCGACCCGACGGCGATCGCGGCGACGATCCAGCCGAGATTGCGCAGCTCGGTGCCCAGCGCGAAGGCGAGGATCGCGAGCGCCGCCCCGGCCGCTCCGAGCAGGTTCGCCCGGCGCGCGATGCGCGGGTTGCTCAGCCCCTTGAGCGCCAGGATGAACATCACCGCCGCGAGAATGTAGCAGACGGTCACGACCTCCGGGGGCAGGAGCTTCATGCGCCGACCTCCGTCTTGGCGTCGGCGGCCCGGGCCGCAGCGGCGCGGGGTTTCGCCCGGAACATGAGCAGCATCCGGTCGGTGACGACGAAGCCGCCGACGACGTTGATGGTCGCGAGGAAGACCGCGAGGATCGACAGCGCGAGCGCGAGCAGATCTTCGGCCTGGCCGGCGACCAGGATCGCGCCGAGCAGGATGATGCCGTGGATGGCGTTCGCCTCCGACATCAAGGGCGTGTGGAGCGTGCTCGACACCTTCGAGACGACCTCGAAGCCGAGGAACACGGCGAGGATCGTGATCGTGATCAGGGCGAAGCCGTCCATCAGGCGCGCTCTTTCTGGGGCTTCGCCCCAGACCCCCGGCTCGCTGATGCACGCGCCCCCTCGACGGTGGCGGCAACGCGTTCGTTGACGATCGCTCCGTCCCGGGTCACGACGCTGCCCGAGAGGAGTTCGTCGTCGAAGTCCAGCACGAGTTCCCCTTCCTTCACGATCAGTGCGGCGAAATTCGCGCAGTTCATGGCGTACAGCTTGGAGGCATCCGGGGCGAGGTCGGACTGGATGTCGCGCGCACCGATCAGCGTGACTGCTCCACCCGTCACCGGAATCGACGAACGCTCTCCCGGAACCGACCCTTCGATGTTGCCGCCCGACTCGGCGGCGAGGTCGACGAGGACCGACCCCGGCTTCATCGCCGCGACCATGGCCGCCGTGACGAGCCGCGGCGCGGCGCGGCCGGGCACCGCGGCGGTCGTGATCACGATGTCGGATGCCGCGATGTGCGGTGCGAGCAGCTCCTGCTGCCGGCGCGCACGGTCTTCGGCCAGTTCCTTGGCGTATCCCCCGCCGGCCTCGGCCGTCCCCAGGTCGAGGTCGATGAACGTGCCGCCGACCGAGCGGACCTCATCGGCGGATGCCGCGCGCACGTCGTTGGCCGAGACCACGCCGCCGAGCCGCTTCGCCGTCGCGATCGCCTGTAGCCCCGCGACTCCCGCACCGAGCACGAGCACGCGAGCGGGCGCGAGGGTTCCGGCGGCCGTCATCGTCATGCCGAACATCCGCCCGAACGCGTCGGCCGCGAGGGTCACGAGCCGGTAGCCGGCCAGCAGCGCCTGCGACGACAGCACGTCCATCGACTGCGCGCGGGAGATGCGCGGGAGAAGGTCGAGGGCGAACGAGGTCACGTTCGCGTCGCGCGCGGCAGCCACCGCGGCGGGATTCTGGAAGGCGTCGAGCGTGCCGACCGTCACCGTTCCGGCGGGGAGCGCGGCGACTTCGCCCGGGGTCAGCGGTCGGACGTGGAACAGGATGCCGGGACTCCGGGCCTGGTCGCGATCGACGATGCGTGCTCCGGCCGCCTCGTAGGCGGCATCCGTGAGGAGGGATCCCAGACCTGCGCCCGACTCGACCTCTACGGTCGCTCCGGCCGCGAGCAGCTTCTTCACGCTGTCCGGCGTCGCCGCGACGCGCCTCTCGCCGGGCGAGCTCTCGGCGCGGACGCGCACATGGATCGTCACTGCATCCTCACTCCCGCCGCAACAGCCCTGTCACGGTCCTTCCGGAATCGTAACCGTGCGGCGCAACGCCCGCAGGTCGGCATGCGGCCCGGGCGTAGGCTTCGCGCATGGAGAGGGAACGTCCGGGGGACATCGTCATCGACCAGGCCGCTCTGGATGCCGCTGCCGAGAAGAAGACATTCACCGGGGTCGTGACCGTCGACGTCGGCGACGATCGGCGCTACGAGCGCTGCGACGGCTACGCGCACCGGGCGCTGAGGGTGCCCAACACCGCGCAGACCCGGTTCGCGATCGCCAGCGGCAGCAAGACGTTCACGGCGCTCGCGGTGCTCAGACTGGTGGAGGAAGGCGCGCTGGCCCTCGATACGCCGGCGCGCGGCATCCTCGGGGCCGACCTGCCGCTGATCGACGACGAGGTCACCGTCGAGCAGCTGCTGACGCACACCTCCGGGATCGGCGATTACCTCGACGAGGAAGCTGACTGGGATGCCGCGGACTACGTGCTTCCCGTCCCGGTGCACCTGCTCGCCGAGACCGAGGCGTTCGTGCCCGTCGTCGACGGCTACCCGCAGGCGTTCGCACCGGGCGCCCGCTTCGCATACTGCAACGGGGGCTACATCGTGCTCGCCCTGATCGCCGAGCGCGTCAGCGGCCGCGAGTACCACGATCTGGTCGAAGAAGAGGTGTGCGCGCGGGCCGGGCTGCGGCGGACCTCGTTCCTGCGCTCGGATGAGCTCCCCGGCGACGCCGCACTCGGGCTACCTGTTCGGCGCGGGTGACCGGACGAACGTGCTCCACCTCCCGGTGCGCGGCAATGGTGATGGCGGCATCTACTCCTCCGCAGACGACCTGCATCTGTTCTGGCGCGCACTGCTCGCCGGCCGGATCGTCAGCGAGGACACCGTCGAGCTCATGACGCGTCCGCGGTTCGACGTGCCCGACGAGGGCTTGCGCTACGGCATGGGACTGTGGCTGGGTGCGACCGGTCCGCAGCTCATCATGGAGGGCTACGACGCGGGCGTCTCGTTCCGCTCGACCCACGACCCGCGTACGGCGACCACGGTGAGCATTCTGGGCAACAGCTCCGAAGGGGCGTGGCCGCTCGTATACGCACTGGCCGGCGTCGTGTAGACCGAGTCAGCGAATGCCTTTGGCCGCCCACGCCGTCGCCGGGGTGCGGATCGGACCGTCCCCGAGCAGCTCGCGGCAGCGCTCCCTCACCTCGCTGCGGGCATCCTCGCCGAGCTTCGCGAGCTGTCCGCCCGCGGGGCCGACCCCGAGCGTGTAGGGCTCCCACCACTCGTCGAACGACGGCGAGGTAACGGTCACGGCCAGCTCCGCTTCCTCGACGTCCCGGCATCCGGCGTCCCGCAGCAGCGCCGCGAGCTCGCCACGCCGCGCTCCGGCGCGGCCCACCTCGTCGTCGGCATCAGGGACGACCGAGAGCAGCGCGGTGAAGAACATCGACTGCGGTGCCCGGCCGCCCTCGAAATCCCACACGTTCACCGCGACCACGCCACGCTCTCGGGTCACGCGATTCATCTCGCGCAGGGCGGCCGGCGGGTCGGCCATGAAGTGCACGACCAGCTGAGCGACGGTGCGGTCGAAGACGCCGTCGTCGAAGGGCAGCGATTCGGCCGACGCCTGGACCACGGTGACGCCGGGAAGGCGTTCGCGAGCGGCGTCGACGAACGGCTCGGAGGGATCGACGCCGGTGACGGATGCCGCCCCCAGCCGGTCGGCCAGAACCTCGGTCAGCGCGCCCGGACCGCAGCCGACGTCGAGCGCCTTCTGCCCGTCGCGCAGATCGAGCCAATCGGCGAACTCGGTGGACAGGGGCCGCGAGAACCGCCCCATGAACCGGTCGTACGCCGTCGCCGCCACATGAAACGACATGCCCGGAGTCTAGTGAGGCCCGCCCCACGACCGCGCATGGCCGCTCGGCCCGCGCCGCCGCACTGGTCGCCCGCGAACGCCAGCGGTACACTCGCGGCGTGCCGGTCGAGGGGGTTCGCCGGGGCGCGATGGAGACGAACGCATGGACGCTGAAACACCGGTGCCTCACCCACCTGCGATCCTGGTCGTGTCCGCGGACGACCGGCTGCGCGGGGCGCTCGTACGCCCGCTGAACCGCCGGTACGCGCTGGACTATCGCATCATCGACGCCGACAGCCCCGCCCGTGCGGCGGCGGCGATCGAAGAGCTGCACGCCTCGGGCGGAGATCTGGCGCTCGTGCTGGCAGACGACGCGTCCCCCGCGGAGGATCACGAGAACGTCTTCGCCGCCGCGCGTCGCCGGTTTCCCAACGTGCGACGCGGCCTCGTCATCGAGTGGGGGTCGTGGGCGAATCGCGACACCCGCAACGCGGTGCTCGAACTGATGTCGCGCGTGCAGATCGACTACTACGTGGTGCGGCCGGTGGACAGGGCGGACGAGTCGTTCCACCGGGCGATCACCGACTTCCTCCACGAGTGGGAGTTCTCCAGCGGCAAGCGGCTGCGGGGCTTCACCGTCATCGGCGACTACACCCAGCCGCGCACGCACGAAGTCCACACGCTGATGGAGCGCGGCGGAATCCACGCCGAGCACCTCGACCCCGACTCCCCCGAGGCGATGGCACTGCTCGCGGACGCCGGTGTCGACTATGAGGGCGCGCCGCTGGTGCGCACGACCGACGGGCAGCTGCTGGTCGACCCGGACGATGCCGAGCTCGCCCGTGCCTACGGCTTGGACACGTCGCTGCCCGAGGGCACCCTCGACGTCGCGATCGTGGGCGCCGGACCGGGGGGTCTCGCGGCGGCGGTGTACGCGGCATCCGAGGGTCTCGACACCGTGGTGCTCGAGGCCGCGTCGATCGGCGGGCAGGCCGGATCGAGCTCGCTGATCCGCAACTACCTCGGATTCTCGCGGGGTGTCTCGGGCGCGGAGCTCGCTCAGCGCGCGTACCAGCAGGCGTGGACGTTCGGCGCGCGCTTCGCGCACACGCGCCGCGTGATCGGCATGAACGTCTCCGACGGCGGCTTCGAACTCCACGTCGACGGCGGCGAGGTCGTCCGGGCGCGGTCGGTGGTGCTCGCAAGCGGCGTCAGCTACCGCCGGCTGGCCGCGCCAGGCCTGCGGCCGTTCGTGGGGGCTTCTGTGTTCTACGGCGCCTCGTCGGTCGAAGCCCGGGCGCAGAGCGGGCGCGACGTGCTCGTGGTCGGCGGAGGCAACTCCGCGGGGCAGGCGGCGCTGCATCTCGCCCGCTACGCGGGGTCGGTCTCTCTCGTCGTACGGGGGCCGTCGCTCGCCGACAGCATGTCGCAGTACCTGATCGACCAGCTGGATGCCGCCGGCGTCGGCCTCATCACCCAGACACGCGTCGTGGACGCGGGCGCGCACGAGTCGGACCGGCTCGATCACGTCGTGCTCGAGCGCACCGACTCGGGCGAACGGCTCGAAGTGCCGGCGGACGCCGTGTTCATCACGATCGGCGCCCGACCGCACACCGAGTGGCTGGCGCCCGAAGTCCTGCGGGACCGCTGGGGATCGGTGATGACGGGCGCCGACGTCCTCTCGGAGGGCGGCCGGCGGGCGTGGCTGGGGGACGACGCGGGCCCCACGCAGTTCGAATCGTCCGTGCCGGGCTTCTTCGCGGTCGGCGATGTGCGTCGCGGCTCGGTGAAGCGGGTCGCCTCGGCCGTGGGCGAGGGGTCCGTCGCGATCTCCGCGGTCCATGCGCACCTGGCGCGGCAGGCCGGCGGCTGACGGATGTGTCGGGTCGCAGCGCCGACCCGCTGACCCGCGGGATCGCGGGCGCACGACCGATAGCCTCGGTTCATGGAGGACTGGGAAGAGGATGCCGCGGAGGCGCTCGAGCGGCTGACCCATTCGCCGATGGCCGACGCGATCCGTGGCACCATCCGAATCATCTCGCTGTCGCAACCGCGAGGTCGATCCCGCTATCAGGCGTGCCAGATGGAGCTGCTGCTGGAGGCCCCCGATCTGGATCCCGAGCCGCTCTCGACCGAAGTCGTCCTGGACCGCCGCTACTGGCCCGAAGCCGGCATGGTTCTGCGCGCCCGCATCTCGCGGAAGCGGCCCCGGATGATCGACGTCAACTGGGACGCGCTGGCCCGCTGAGCGGTGCCGGCCGCGCGCAATGACGATCATCCTCGTCGAGGGCGAAAGCGACCGGGTGGCCGTGGAGATCCTGGGCGCCCGCCTCGGCCTCGTGACGCCGCCGGTCCTGGCCATCGGCGGGTCGAAAGGCGCTCGCCGAGCGGCCGACGAGCATGCGCAGGAGCGACTGCTCGGCCTGGTCGACATGGCTCAGCGCCACGACTTCGAGCGAGTGCTCGACACCGTCTTCATCTGCGACCCCGACCTCGAGGCCGAGTTCGTGCGCGCGCTCGGCGTCCGCGGCGTCGAGTCGGTGATCGAGGGGCAGCGCGAGCTCGAGTCGTTCCGTCGGCTGCAGCTGCAGCCTGCCCAGCGCTCGCAATCACTCGAGCGCCAGCTCGCCCGATTCTTCGGCGGCCGGAGCGGAAACAAGCTGCGATACGCGCGGCTCATGGCGGAGGCGGTGCCGCTGGATCGCGTGCCTCCACCGATCGCGGCCCTGCTCGCGTCCGTCTAAGAGGACGAGCTCACCCGACCTGGCTGTAGTGGCGAACGGTCACGTCCCGCTCGACGAGGAATCGATCGTCCTCGGGGTAGAACACTGCCCGCTCGACGTCCTCGCCGGCGAAGCCCTTGATGGCATCCATCCTCTCCCACCGCGACACCGTGAGGATCTCGGTGAGACCGTTTCCGATGTCGCGCGCGAGCATCCATGCGCTCAGGTTTCCGGGTGTGGATCGATACCCGCGCATGCCGGTGCGCTCGATGTAGTCGACATAATCGTCTCGGTCTTCGGAGCGGACCACCCCGCGCCACATCCGCACGACAGTCTCGTCACCGCCCAAATGGGTTGCGTCGTCGATGGGCATGTCAAAGTCCCTCCGTCTGGCCCAGCTCCAGGAGGTTCGTCGGCGAGCCAGGTCGAGGATGACCACGAACTCGAGCCGCCCCCAGCGCGACGCGTCAACGTTCCACTCGTATTGTGCCGCTCCGCGGCCCCCGGTACCAGGGTGGTGGGAGCGGGTTGGCCGAGACGACGCGCGCCGGCCACCTCGGCCGCGGCAATTTACGCCGCCCATCCCTGCGGGTCAATCCCTCTTCGAGCGGGCATCACCGTGCTTACGGTGGAGTCCTGAGCGGAAGGAAGCCGATGTCGGATACCAGAGATCCTGATCGGGATCAGATCGAGGACGTCTCCGCGGAGGTTCCGAAGGTGTACGAGATGGAGGAGCAGACCGATGACGTCGGTCTTCCCGACCACGACTTCCTCGGTCTGGATCCCGGTGACGCCAACGAGGAGACCGCACCCGGCGACCCGCCCGTTCCGCATGGTGGGTGAAGGCTGACCTCAGGGTCCTCCCCGCCAGTGGTCGATCCGGTGGGTGTCGGGAGCGAACCCGTTGCGGATGCCGTACAGCACGGCATGCGTCCGACTGGTCGCCCCGATTTTCCGGTAGACGGACCGGATGTACGACTTCACGGTGTTCGGGCTCAGGTAGGTCAGACGCGCGACGTCGGCGTTACTCATTCCCTGAGTGATCAGCGCGAGGATCTCCGACTCACGATCGGTGATGCCCTGCAGTCGACCCGGCCAGTCCAGCCCCGGCGCGCTGGGTGCGCGCAGGCGCTGGTCGCTGACGACGATCTCGCCGGCGTTGACCGCCTCGATCGCGGCCACAAGTTCGGGCGCGGTGAGCGTCTTGGACAGGTAGCCGTGCACGCCCTGGCGGCGCGCCGCTTCGACGAGTTCGGTCTGCAGGTTCCAGGTGTAGACGACGACGTGCCGCGCGCGAGGGTTGCTGATCAGGTCGGCGATCTGGTCGTGATCTGATTCGGGCTGCGCGAACGAGTCGTAGAGGACGACATCGACGAAGTCGGCCACCGGCGCGTTCGCGTCGATCTCGGCCACCACAACCCGATCAGGGTAATCGTCGAGCAGGTTCGCCAGGCCTTTCAGGACGACGTCGTAGTCGTCGACGAGAGCAACCGTGACGGGTCGGTGCGACGAGGGCGGAGCCATGCTCCACCTTTTCACCCCCAGGGGTGTGCCGCTACACCCGGAGGGGTGGTTCAGTCGGACTGTCGCCTCGATCGTCGCCGCGGCCGTCGCACCATCTGGTGCGTCGAAGGACAACCGCCGTCAGGCGGGTCGAACACAGGAGCAATCATGCTCGGCCTCATCATCAGCATCATTCTCATCGGCCTGATCGCCGGAGTCATCGCCCGTGCCGTGATCCCGGGCAAGCAGAGCATGAGCATCCTCATGACGATCCTGCTCGGCATCGTCGGCTCGTTCGTCGGAGGCTTCCTCGGTTACCTGCTCTTCCAGAAGGACGCGACGGACGGCTTCTTCCAGCCGGCCGGCATCATCGGCTCCATCATCGGGGCGATCATCGTGCTGCTGATCTACGTCCTCGTCACCCGCCGCAACACCACTCGCCGTCGTTCCTGAGGTCGGGACTGGGCCATGGGCACGTTGAGCTATGGCTACCCGGAGCACGTCTGCGAGATGGACGACCGCACGCTCGCCCATCTGCAGATCGTCATCATCGACAAGCTCCGTCGTGGCGAGACGTTCTGCTTCACCTGCGTGGACGGCTGTGCGCGCACCACGTACTGGTTCTCGCCCGGCATCCCGCTGCGGTTCGGCTTCACGGAGCCCTGCCGCATCGGGATCAACCGGGCGTGGGTGGCCGCGCTCGAACTCAGCGCACAGACCGTCCAGGGATTGCGGGTCGTGGAAGAGCCGCTCAGTGCGGCGCTGCAGCCCTAGACCATTGGGCGCGCGACCATCGACCGATGATACGTTCAGCGGGACCTTCGACCCTTACCTGCCGGCGCATCGAAGGGTTCTCTGGAGAAGGGCGCCGCGCTGCGGTGACAGGAACGGATGGAGAGGTGATGGATAGGACCAAGGACGCGGGTGTGTGGGCCTTGAGCGAAGATGAGTGCTGGAACCTGCTGTCGCGGCATGAGCTCGGTCGACTCGCCGTCGCCGTGGACGGGAAGCCCGACATCTTTCCCGTCAACTACGTGACCGACGGGCCGCGGCTCTTGTTCCGCACGGCGCCCGGTTCGAAGCTCGCAGAGCTCTCGGTGAACCCGGAGGTCGCCTTCGAGGTCGATGAATACGACGCGCCATGGGCGTCCAGCGTGGTGCTGAAAGGCGTTGCGAGGCCGCTAAAGCTTCAGAGCGAGATCGACGCCGCCGATGCGCTCGGGCTCACTCCCTGGATACCGACTCTGAAGTATCGGTGGGTGAAGGTCTCCCCCACCTCGATAACGGGTCGACGCTTCGAACGAGGACCGGAACCAGATCGCTACGTCGCATCACGGCGCGACGCCACGACCTGAGCCCGTCCGTCCGCGTGAGCGGAGATGACGGCCGGCCAATCCCTGACTCGAGGTGATCGTGCGTGCGCGCGCACGCTCACTCGGCGGATCCGCGCGAACCTCCTTCCGCGCCGACGTTGACGCTTCGCCCTCGGCAGGCGCGATCATCGACAGCAGCTCCGAGCCGCAGGCCGGACTATTGCCTGCCGCTCTCGTGGAGGATGCTGAGGATGTGACCGAAGCGCAACCGACGGATTTCGCCGAGACGCTCGACGCGCTCAAGCGCCGGGTGCACGAGGCGCGGTACACGCTGCAGCGGCGTGCGAATGCGGAACTCGTCGCGCTGTACTGGTACATCGGCCACACCATCCTCGACAAGCAGAAGACGAGCGCGTGGGGCTCCGGCGTGGTGACGCGCCTGGCAACCGAGCTCCAAACGGAGTTCCCGACGATGCGCGGTTTCTCACGGTCGAATCTGTTCTCGATGCGGGCGTTCGCCGCCGCGTGGCCGGAGCGGAACGGAATCGTCCGGCAGCCTGTCGGACAATTGCCCTGGACTCACATCGTCCAGCTTCTCGAGAAGCTCGACGACCAGGCGCTGCGCGAATGGTACGCCGGGAAGGATGTGCAGCAGTCCTGGAGCAGGGCTGAGCTGATCAACCAGATCACGACGCGACTGCATGAACGCGACGGCGCAGCGCCCAGCAACTTCGCTGCGGCGCTCGCGCGACCTGACTCCGACCTCGCGCAGCAGTTGATGAAGGACCCGGACACGATGGGTTTTCTCGGCGTCGGTGCCGACCTGTCGGCTGGACCCGCATGCCCACCTGCGCCGCTCGTCGATGGAGGGAGAAGACACGGCGAGGCAGCCCGGGCCAGCCGCCACGCCCACGCGCGCGTGCGCTCATCGCCGCGTAGCCGACGAACATCTGCCGCTCGTCGGACGAGGCCGCGATGACGACAATGCCGATCAGATGATTGAGGAGCATCATCGCGTTGAGGATCAGCAGTACAACCCACCCGACCTTGCTCAGCATCGTCCTCATGCCGCGTCAGTGTATGACCGGCACGCCATCGGCGAAAGGGCCGGACCGTTGCCTGTCAGTCGGTGGGTGGGCGACGCAGCTGCTTGATGTCGGTGCGCCGCTGCTTCGCTTGCAGGCGCCGCTCCTTCGAGCCTCGACTTGGCTTCGTCGGTCGGCGGGCCGGTGAGGGCGGCCGCAAGGCCTCGGCCACCACGGCGGCCAGGCGGGCACGCGCCGCATCCCGATTGCGCAATTGCGCACGGTGCTCGGATGCTGCGATCGTCAGCACTCCGCCCACGAGGCGACCGCTCAGTCGATCCAGGAGCCGCTCGCGCTGCAGCGGCGACAGGACGGCCGAGCCAGCGGCATCCCAGATCAGTTCCACGCGGGAGTCCGCGGTGTTCACACCCTGCCCGCCGGGGCCGGATGAGCGCGAGAATCGCCACGACAGCTCGGACTCCGGGATGGTGATGCCCGCCGTGACCCGCAGACCGGGATGGTGGGGAGCAGTCATGCGTCCATCATGCGCTTGCGTTCGATTGTCAGGGCGCACGCGTCTCGGGCACGGTCAGCGCTGAGTTCCGAGCCGCCAGCGCACGGTGGCGCGGGCAACTACGTCGCCGTTGCGGTCGAGGCAGTCGGCTGTGACGTCGAACTCCATGTCGCCCGTGACCGTGGGCGCGGTGACGTGGCACACGGCGCGAATCGTTCCGCGCGCCTTCTTGAAGTACTGCATGGAGATCTGGGTGACGATTCCGCGGATGCCGTCGGGCAGGCCTGTGAGCAGCGCGAGACCGCTGGCCTGCTCGGCGACATTCAGCAGTGCGATGGCGTGGATGGAGCCCAAGTGCTGACGGTTGCGGCGTCGGTCTGGAATGTCGACCTCGGCGTGACCGGGCGCGAGCACGCGGATGTGCGGCCGCACAGAGCCCGAGTAGGGAACCCGCCAACCGAAGATCCGGGAGAACAGCCAGGTACCGCCGGGCAGCGGGCGCAGGCGGGTCCACAGTCGTAGGAGCGTCTTGCCGGGCGATCGCATGGGAATGATGCTCTCGCGGCGCGCTGATGCTGCCTAATCGTCGACTTCGTGAGCAATATGCTCATGGCACCAAAGGCAGCGGAACCCCCATCGAGCCAACGAGCGAGGGGTCTGTAGCTAGTTGTGATGGCGAGTTTGCTGGATGGTGACGCACGAGCCGCGAGAGCCCCCTCGCGTGCCCACGCCGACACCATCAACGCTGAGCCGCGTGACTGGCGAGGAACGCCAGGAGATAGGCCCTCGAGTTGGCGTCGTCCACCGGTATCGACGGATCCGCCGTCGCCTGCGTGTACGCGTCGGCGGCGGCCTCCGGGCTCCGCAGCGCCGAGTACATGAGCATGTAGTCGCCGAACTGCACGCCGTAGCCGCCCGTCGTGGCTTCGGCGAGGTTCTCCGTGATCCGCTCGGCGTCTCCGTCGAGATAGCTGCTCGCGGGCGCCATCGGGATCAGCTGGATGCCGAGCTTCGCGTTCGGCTCGGCGCTGAACCACGTCGAGTAGTCCCGCTTGCTGCCCCAATTGAGCGCGACGACCGAGTGGTCGTAGCCGTCGTACACGGGCTCGGACCGGTCGAAGCCGATCCAGTAGGCCTGCGCGGTGGCGGCTTCGTTGGCCAGCATCCAGCGAGCGCCGTCGGCGAGCGCGGCGTTCTCGGTGACGTCAGCCCACAGGGCGAGGCCGTTCCATGCGGCGACCGCCTCGGAGCTGGACTCCTGGTTGTTGCCGTCTCGGAAGGGCACGTAGCCCGATGCCCAGGAGTGTCCCGCGTAGGCATCGAAGACGCGGTGACTCGGGAAGAACGAGCTGTCGGAATCGGTGGCGAGGTCTGCGGCGACGAGGTCCATCACCGGGCGCAGCTGCTCCATGAGGGCCGGGTCGTCGGCGACGGCGATGCTCGCCGCGTAGAGGAAGTAGCCGTAGTGGAAGTGGTGGTCGTTGAACTCCGCCGCTCCGAAGGAGGCGACCTTGCCGACGAGGCCCTTCGCGATCGGGTCGTAGACGAAGCACTTCGTCGACTCGGTCTCGCACCGAGCAGGGTCGGTCCAGTCGGTGAGCTCCTCGCCCAGCCGTGCCCGGACGATGTCCGCGGACGCGGTGTCATCCAGCTGGACGGCGAGCTGCAGCAGGTTCGCGAGGCGGTACAGCGCCTTGCCGCCGAAGTACGTGTCGGCGGGCAGCTCGACCGGGAGTTCGACGTCGACCGCGAGCTGGGTGCGGAGGGCTTCCTTCGTGGTCTCGTCGAGATCCTCCATCGGCAGCGCGTCGGACGGCTGCATCACCGGGCGCGGTCCAGCTCAGCTCGCGCCCGGAGCAGAGGTGCATCGTCCCGTAGACCGTTTCGTACGTGCCGAGGTCGCATCCGTCGGGCGACGTGAGCGACGCGAACTGGTGCGGGAGAGCCGCGATGAGGGTGTCCTGGTCGTTCGCCGTCTCGTAGGCGAGGGAGGTCGTCGCATCCGGGTCGGTGACGGAGTAGGAGCTGGTGACCCCGGTGACGCCGTTCGCCGAGGATGCGAGGGCTTCGGCATCGCCGTCGGCCGGCACCGCGAACCAGGTGACGCTGTCGCCCTTCTGCAGGGTCGATCTCGCTTCCGGTCACCGTGCCGTCGCTGGTCATGCCGTACTCGCTGACCGGCGACCGTCGTGGTGAACACGTCGCTGCCGTTCGCGGGCACCGGTGGCGTCGCCATGCTGATCGTGGTCGACGCCTCCGCGGTGAACGCCACGATCGGCGACCCCTCGGCGACCGTCACCGTGCCGAGAGCGTGTCATCGGCATCCCGCAGTTCGATCGTCACCGATGCGTCGTCGTACGCGACCACGGTCGAGATGACGGATGCCGGGAACGCCGCCGACACGTCCGAGCTCGGGCCCGTGATGATCGTGTCGGCACCGGTCTGCACGACGGGAACCCCGAAGGCGAATCCGGTCTCGGTCAGGCTGAACGACAGCGGCAGGGGGAACACCGGCTCGGGAGCCTCGCCGAACACCAGGCCCGAGAACCAGCGGTTCGTCGGCGGGATGAGTCCCTCCGCGAGCCGGTCGGCGGGCATCGGAGCGACCGACTCCTGAGGGAGCTGCGCGATCGTGTCCGCCACGGCCTCGTCGGGGAAGACGGCGTCGCCGCCGGTCGGGCCCGCCGGGCCTGTCGGCGGTGCACGCGGGATGGGCAGAAGCAGAGCGGCGAGCAGGGCGGCGATGACGAGCGGGCGGCGCGATCATCAGACTCCGATCTGTTCGCAGGAACTGCCAGCCAGGCGCTCTTCACGCCGGCCAGCGGGCCCTCTTCCTTCAGGTGAAGGATCGCGGTGACCGGCGTACCCGAGGCGACCAGACCGCCCGCGCCGCCCATCACGAGACCGTCGCTGGCGATCGTGACGTCGGCGTCGGCCTGTCCGTCGACGGTGGTGACCCTGATGTCGGTGACCTCGCCCGTCGATGCGGGAGTGGTCGGGCAGGATGATCTCGACACGGGCGCCCTCCTCGACGCGGGCGAAGTTGTAGGGCTCGAGGCGGAACTCGGCGCTCACGAACATTCCTTCGCCGCGGTCGATCGTCGCCGAGGGCCTGCCCGGACGCCGACGAATCCGCCGACGCTGGCGTCGATCTTCGAGATGACTCCGTTCTCGGTGGCCAGCAGCGACAGCATCCCGTCGTCGGTGACCGTGTACGCGGAGCTGGCGGGCACCGTGATCGTGGTGCTGCTCAGCGCCTGCGTGAGCGTGGGGCTCTGGATGGTCATGAGCGGCTGCCCTTGAACGACCTCGTCGCCCTGCTTGACGCTCTGCTCCACCACGATGCCGGGGTAATCCGACCCGATCGAGTAGGACAGCGACTTGATGGATGCGGATGGCTGACGCCACTTGGCTTTCGCGCTGGTTGAGGATGATCGTCGCGGCGGCGACGATCGACGAAGCACGACCAGGAGGCCGGCGAGCAGTCTGAGTCGGTTGATCCAGGTCATGAGGTGTGCCGATCGTGTGAGGGGACGAGTTCGGAGGTGCGGGCGAGTCGATCGCCGGCGGGGTGGAACTCCGCCGCCCGACGCGCCCTGTCTCGTGGCCGGCGGCGAGGGCGTCTCGAACGACGCCGGACGAGATGCGGCGCGGCGACGGGCGCTCGCCGCTCGCGACTTCTTCGCGCGGTGCGATTCGCGGAACGCGGCGGCGATGAAGACGCCGATGACGACCGTGTTGGTCACGTTCCAGGCCGTCGCCAGGGTGAGGTTCTGATGCTCGATGTCTTTGCTGATCGCGACGAGTGACGTCAGGAACAGAAAGGTGAAGATCATGACCTGCGGGATCATGAAGTTGAACGGCGATGACCGCCTGCCGCGACTGCCCGTCACGTGCCACTTCTGCTCCTTGCCGGAGAAGACGTTCAGCGAGCGCCGCGATGTAGATCGGGAACGAGACGGTCGCCAGCACCAGAGTCTCGATGCGGAAAGACCCCATCGTGTGGAACGCCAGCAGCATCTGCAGTCCGTAGAAGCCGGCGTAGAACAGGAACCAGGTGAGCGGGGTCACCGTCAGGTCCACCGGTCGCAGATCGAAGAAGATCTCCAGCGGCGGAACCATGAGCAGCAGGAAGGGGGTGATGCCGGCGAAGTAGTGCGTGGCGGTCACGGTGTACTGCAGACGCTGATCCAGCGTCAGCCGGGTGCGCGGGCTCAGGGGATTGCGCTGCATCAGGATCTCGAAGCCGCCGGAGGCCCATCGCATCTGCTGCTTCGTGTAGTCCTCGACGGTCTCGGGAGCGTCGCCGATCGGCGAGCGTGACCGGGATGTAGATGGACCGCCAGCCGCGCTCGTGGAGCTCCAGCGAGGTCCACACGTCCTCGGACTTGGAGTCGGTGTTCATGCCGCCGATGTCGTCGATCGCGGCGCGGCGGAACACGACATTCGTGCCGACGCAGAATGCCGCGTTGAAGCGGTTGCGACCGGGCTGGATGAACCGGTAGAAGACCGACTGCATGAAGCCGGCGCCACGCGAGACGAGGTTGTTCATGTTGCCGTACGCCTGCGGCGTCTGCACGAAGGCGACGTGGTCGTCGATGAAGAACGGCAGCGTCTCGTACAGGAAGTCGGGCTTCGGAACGAAGTCGGCGTCGAAGATCGCGAAGTACTGACCTTTCGCGAGCGTCAGGGCGTGGTTGATGTTGCCCGCCTTGGCGCCGTTGCCCGACAGCCGTCGGACGTAGTTGGCCCCGAACTCGGCGGCGAGATCGCGCACGGCATCCGATCTGCCGTCGTCGAGGATCCACGTGGTGTGCTCGCCGCGGATCGCCAGGGCGGCCGCGGTGGTCTGCCGAACCTTCGCGAGGTCTTCGCCGTAGACCGTGATGAACACGTCGACGCCGATCTCGCTCCTCGCCGATGAACATCGGCCAGAGCTCGGGGCGGTCTTCGAGCCCGTCGCGCTCGGTGATGGCGCCGTCGAACAGTCGCTCCTGGGTGTGGTGGAACGTGAACTCACGCGGATCCTGCCCGCCGGCGAGGATCGTCCACATCGACACCAGAGCCTGCGAGACCAGGATGACTTCGGCGACGATCACGAGCGTGTACGGCAGCCAGTCGCCGCGGTTCTCCGGGTTGAACAGGAACAGCGTGTAGGCCAGAACGCCGACCGTCGCGACCAGCACGAACAGGCTGAGCGTGGGCGACTGAGCCGCCTTGTTCTCCGTCGCCTGCGCGAGCGGTTCGGCGTCCGTGCGCCGCGGGCCTCGGTACAGCCGGTCTTTCAAGAGGGTCACAGATGGCCGCCCTTCCGCGCGCTGTGGGCGAGCGGATGCGGGAGAGGTCGAACGACCCTCTCAGGGGTGAGGGTGGGGCGTACGGAAACCATGAAGCTCCAGGTTCTGGGGGGCACAACCCGGCGGGAGTCGTGAAAAAGGGGACGGCAAAGGGAAGAGCCGCGGAAGCGGTTCGGGATGGACCGAAGGTCGGTTCCAGGAGTGCATCGTCGGCACGGGGCGGGTCGGGTCTGGGTCCGGATTGGACAGCGAGAGGCCCGGCGGATGCGGATCACCATGATCACGCGCGCTCATTCGAGTCTGCGGGCTGATCGCTGAAATGCGAAACCGGGAGCGGCGCTGCGAAAACCTGTTACCCTGCGCGGCGCCTGGTCAGAACGGAGGCGTTTGACGCTGGAGGGACTCGAAGTCGAGCTTGAGCATTATGCTCTCCGACACCGATCGGCAAAATCCGCGGAAGCACGCGGATTGTGATAGCTGGACGACTGTGATGCGTTCCGCAGCGGAGGTCGCCGCCCACCCTTTGGCTGCGGCGCCGGCAGCGTTCGACCGCAGCGTCGACGTGCTCGCTCGTGCCGTCGACGACTGTGCCGACGATCTCGCTGCGCCGTCCGGGGTTGCGCACTTCGAGGACGCGCTCACCCGGCACATCACCGCCATCTATCACCTGGTCGAGCCGCAAGGTCTGGGTTGTGTCGGGCACCGTGAATGTCATCATCGTCTTCCTGTCCATCGATCGACCGGACGTCGATCCCGAGCTGCGGGCGTGTAGCCTACGCGTCGTGCGGCATTACGAGCGACAGCAGGTGGCTGCGCAGTCCGAGGAACTCGTCGCTGGAGCGGGTCTGAACCTGCGATCGGTCCTCCCCGAGCGGAACTTCGACGACCTCTTTCACGACGCTCGGGTTCTTGGAGAGCACGACGATCCTGTCGCCGAGGTAGATCGCCTCATCGATGTCGTGGGTGACGAGCACGACCGTGATACCCAACTCGCGACGTACCTTCAGGATGAGATCTTCGAGGTCGAACCGCGTCTGAGCGTCGACGGACGCGAACGGCTCGTCCATGAGCAGCAACTCCGGCCGGTAGGAGAGCGCTCGCGCGATCGCAACGCGCTGCTGCATTCCGCCGGATAGCTCCCAGGGATACTTCTTCTCGACGTGCCCGAGTCCGACACTCGCAAGCGCCTCGCTGACGCGTGCGGCGCGCTCGGCCTTGCGCACGCCTCGAGCCGCGAGCGGAAGCGCGACGTTCCTGCCGTTCGTGTACCACGGGTATAGCGACCGACTGTAGTCCTGGAAGACCAATCCAAGCTGGTCGGGCACGCTGGTGAGGAGTTCACCTTCGAACGTGACCGTTCCGGAACTGGGCGCGGCGAGCCCGGAGATGCAGCGCAGCAGCGTCGTCTTTCCGGCGCCGCTCGGCCCGACGATGCAGACGAATTCTCCCTTGTCGACGCTGAATGAGACGCTGTCGATGGCCATGTTGGCCTGTTCGGTGCCCTCGTTGTAGATCTTGCGAAGGCCGTCGACGGCGAGAACGGTGTCGATCGCGGTAACGGGGCTGGTGATAGTCATGTGTATTCCTTCTTACGATCCACCGAGCGCGCGCGACCGGTAGTACCAGCGCAGCGTCAGCCGCTCGACGAGCACGAACAGGTAGTTGAGCAGGGTTCCAATGAGGGCCAGGACGATGATCCCAGTCCACATCTTCTTGATGGCGAACTCGGCTTGCGACTGGAGGATGAAATATCCGATGCCTGAGCGAGCCGCGACCATCTCGCTGACCACCATCAGGATGATGCCAACCGTCAGGCTTGCCCGTAGCCCCGCCGCGATCTGCGGTCCAGCCCCGGGCAGCACCAGCGAAAAATAGGTGCGCCATCCGCTCAGGCGGAGCGCCTTGGCGGTGTCGAACTTGATCGTGTCGATGCCGCGCATCCCGTCGAGCGTGTTCAGGAGCGTCGGCCAGATCGATCCCAGCGCGATGAGCGCTACCTGTCGCATGTCGCCGATCCCGAAGATCGCGATCATGGCAGGAAGCAGAGCCGGCGCCGGCAGGACGTAGAGGAAATATATGAGTGGGTTGACGGCGATCCGCAGATACTGAAGGCGCCAGAGGAGCGAGCCGCCGACGATCCCGAGGACAGCACCGAACATGTACCCGATGAGGAGGTTGCGAAGACTCGACACCGCGTTCGTCCAGGCACCGAACACAACCCACTGATTCCAGGTCTCCGTCAGAATGTCTGCCAGCGGCGGGAAGAACGGGGACGTGCTGCTCGCGGTGACGATCCACCAGAGTGCGATGAGTGCCACCGGCAGCCAGAGCGCCGTCGCGATCCGGGAGACGCTCCGCAGTCGCTTCGCCGCTGGTGCCGGGCGGCGGCGAGCGGTCGGTACGACGCTCGTCGTCAGCCGGGTCATGCCCCGACGACCTTGTTCGATGCGCGGATGTTCCGCTGCGACTCGTGCCAGTGCATGACTTTGCGCTCCATGAGGAAGAAGGCGCCCGTGAGCACGATTCCGAGCAGACCGGCGACGATGATGTAGGCGTACATCGTCGGGTAGGCGCTCGTACCGGTGTTCTGGGCGAGCAGGATGTTGCGTCCGATGCCCTCCGCGCCTCCGACGATCTCGGCGACGACAGCAAGGATCAGGGCTTGGGCAGAGGCGATTCGCATACCCGTGACCAGGTACGGCGAGGCGCTGGGAATGACGACGGCGAAGAACCTGCGGGCGCCGCCCACCCCGAGTGCCTTGGATGTGTCCAGGACGATCGGATCCATCGACCGCACCCCGTAGATGACCTGGATCAGGAACGGCCAGAAGACCGCGAAACAGATCAGGAAGACCTTCATCGGCAGGCTCGAACCCGCGACGAGAATCACCAGCGGCAGGATCGCAATCGCGGGAATGGCCTTGAAGGTCTCGATGACGGGTGCCGCGCTGCGCTGCGCGAAATCATTGAACGCGAGCGCGGTACCGACGACGAGACCGAGGGTGATCGTGATGGTCATTCCGATCAGCCAGCCCATCAGGGTCGCCCCGACCGCGCCCCAGAGTCTCGCCGAAGTCAGCTCCGTCCACAGCGCGCTCATCGAGTCCGTCATGGTCGGGAATTCGGTGGGGCTTACGACGCCGGTCACCGTCACCAACTGCCAGAGAAGGAGCACGATGAGGACGGTCAGCGTAGGCAGGACCCATGCGATCCAGCTGCGTGCTGTAGTACTCATCGTGCTCCTTGTCGCTCGGTCGGATGTGTGGCGTGCGAGTAAGCGAATCGGGCTTACTCGAGCGCCCCCGGCCACACCAGGGTCGACACGTCGAGCGCTTCGATCGCTGCCTTTGCGGATGCGTCTTCGCTGTACTTTGCGAGGAATTCCTGCGCCGTCTCGAAGGCCTTGAGATTCACATTGGGAACGCCATCGATGTTCCAGCGCGCTCCGGCGGCCTGCTCGGCGGTGAGCCCGAGCGCCGGTCCAAGAGCTGCTCGCGCTGCATCCGGATCCGCGCTGGCGGCCTCGATCGATTCGATCATGGCGTCGGAGAAGGCCTTGACGGTGTTCGGGTTCTGATCGATGAACGACTGCGAGGTGTTGAGGAACGTCGTGGCCGTGTCCTGGAACATCACGCGGTTGTTGTAACCGAGATCCACACCACCGGCGTCCATCGCGTCCTGCGCGAACGGCCACTGCATGACAGCGGCGTCGACATCGCCGTTCTCAAGCGCCGCGGCCATCTGGCCGAACGGCAGCTGCACGAGCTCGATGGACTTCGGGTCGACTCCGGCCTCGTCGGCAAGCGCCCACGTGGTGAGAGTGTTCATGGAGGAGAGGCCGACGGTTGCCAGCTTCTTGCCTTCGAGATCGGCGTAGTCGGTGATGCCGGACGCAGCGGATGCGATCGTCACGGTCCCTTCATCGTCCGGTCGGATCTGACCTTCGATCGTGGAGACCGTACGGATGGGGATGCCGTTGGCGTTAGCGGTGAGGACGTGGACGACGGTGGCGAAACCGAGATCGTACGACCCACTCGCGATTCCGGACACGATCGCCGCGACGTCGGTCTGCGGCACGACCTCGAGCTCGAGGCCGTGCTCTTCGAAGATCCCGGATTCGATGCCGTAGTACATCGGCGCGAATTGCGACGACGGGTTGATCGCGACGGTGAGGCTGGCCTTCTCCGGCGGTCCGTCGCCGCTTGCTTCGGTCGTCTCGCCGGCAGGAGCCTGCGCCGATGAGCATGCAGCCAGAAGGGTTGCCGCTACGGCTGCGGTCGCGAGACCGCCGAGTCTGCGTTTCGTAAGGAACTTCATTGTGACCTCTTATCAGGAGTGGGTTGGGACGGGTAGGTGCGCGGCATCGCCGGAGGTGGAGGCACGCGTGTCGAGACCGAGCAGCCTCGTGACGTTTCCGTGATAGATCGCTTCACGATCGGCATCCGTGACGATGTCCATCTCCTGCAGGTTGGCGATTGTCGCCCGGATGTAACCGGGCCCCTTCTCCGGGTCGAAGGGCGAGTCCGAGCCGAACAGGGTGCGCTCGACGCCGAAGAACTTGATTGCGGTACGCATCGAGTCGCCTGCGCCGAAGTAGGCCGTGTCGACGTAGAAGTTCTTGAAGTACTCGATCGGCCGTTTGGTGAGCGGATATCCGGTGACGTCCTCCACCTGGTCGGGGGGTGTGCGTGCACCGAGCTGGTCCCACCCGGGGCCGACGCGACCGGCGAAGTGGGGGATCATCGCGCCGCCATGGTGGATCAGGATCTTGATGTCGGGAAGACGCTCGAAGATGCCGGCGAACACGAGTCGGGACATGAACGCGGAAAGGTCGTACTCCCACCCCAGCGTCCACCAGATCTCGAACTTCGACCGCTCTTCAGTCTTGTAGTCGGCCCAGCTGGAGTCGCGGCACGGATGAACCTGAATCATCTTGTCGCCCCGCTTGGCGACCGCTTCGTAGAACGGGAAGAATCGCTCCTGATCCATCGGGCCGCCGTGATGGTGCGTGTAGATCTGCACCCCGACGGCGCCCAGTTCGTCGAACGCGCGTTCCGCCTCTGCGATCGCGGCGTCGACGTCGTCGAGCGAGACGGCTGCGCAGAAGCCAGCGAAGCGGTCCGGGTGGTTACTCACGATTTCGGCCATGCCGTCGTTCGCGATGCGGGCCAACTCGAGCGTGCGCTCAACCGGTCCGAGGTCTTCGAGCGGCGGCGCAGCTGTGTTGATGATCTGCCGATAGTCCGAGCCGAACTCATCCATTACCCGGAACCGCACGTCCAAGTCGACGAGCGCGGGGATGTTGCTGACACGCTTCTGGATGTTGCGTGCGACGGGACTGTCGTCGATCGCGAACAGGCGCTTGGCGTACTCCCGCGGCAGCAGGTGGTTGAAGGCATCGATCTTCATCGGCCGGTTTCCCTTCAGGAGACCGCGTCGGCGCGGCCTCTGTCTGTGCTTCAAGCCAAACCCCGGCGGCCGGGAAGGGGAACAGATCGAGAGCCAAGATTCCGCAGAGCAGAATCTGCCCACATGCGGCGGTCCCGAGCGCGAGAGGCTTTCAGGCCGGGCCGCGGTAGAGATCCGCGCGGATACGCGCCGCGCACTCCCGCAACTCGATGACGATCTCCCGGACCTGTCCTCGGGGAAGTCGCGAGCTCGGCGCAGACATGGCTACCGCGGCGATCGTCCGCCCGGAGTGATCCCGCAACGGAACGGCTACCGCGCTCAGACCTGGCTCGCTCTCCCCCTGGTTGATGGCATACCCCCGCATCATCACGATGGACAGCTCTTCGACCAGCTGAGTGAACGTCCTCGTGCGTGGCGTGAGCTTTCGCAGTCCACCCGGGTACAGCGCGCGGAGAGCTTCGCGTGACATGTCCGCGAGCAGGACCTTGCCGCCGGATACCGCGTAGGCAGGGAGCAATGTGCCGGTCAGGACATGCGTGCGGACCCGCTGGTCGCTTTCGAAGCCGGCGACGAACCGCACGGAGGAGCCTTCGAGAACGAGGAGGTTCACGGTTTCACCGAGTCGGGCGGCGAGCGCCTTGATGTGAGGCTCACCGGCTGCCCTGAGGTCAAGTGCGGTCGTGCTGTGAACCCCCAGTTCAATGAGGGCTGAGCCTGCACGGTAGGCCTTCGTGACCCGATCCTGGGTGAGAAAGCCGCGTGCCGCCATCGTCGCGATGAGCCGGTGCGCCGTCGAGGGGGCAATTCCCAACTTCTTCGCGACGTCCGTTACCCGAAGTTCAGGCTGACCTCGCAGCAGCAGGAGGATATTCAGCGCATGATCGACAGATTCCACGCGGTATCGCAGACGATCGTCGTCGCTGGCCATCGAAGGTCTTCTTCCGCAGAGGTGTTCGCACCGCAATGGTAAGCCGCCTCCCTGGACGGCGGCGTGACAATGCGGTTCGCTCTGGACGCTGCATCGGCCGTCATCTCGGGGCACGTCTCGGTGCCGGCCGCCCGAATGCCAGAGTGGTGGAACTCAAGGGCGACGCGGCAGGCGTCGTCGACGGGCTCGTGATGGGACCAACGAGCACCTGACCCGAAGCCGGCCTCGCGGTGATCCCGGATTTTCGGCGTGGTCCCCGAGGCATCGCGTGGGGAGTCCTGCCGGAAGCGGAGTCAGATCGCCACCCGTCAGGCGCCGGGTGCGCGACGCGCGCCTCAAGAAGCAGCGGCCCAGCGCGTGGGACGCCGGCGTGGACGGCCGACGTGCTTGATGGCGCGAGCAACTCGTCCTTTGTCCTAGGTTCGCGTTGAGTACCGCACCTGGGGGCGCCCGGTCTGGCCGTATACCGGTTCGCGCACGGCGAGCCCCGCATCCACCATGTGCTCGAGGTACCGGCGGGCACTGACCCGTGACATCCCGAGGGTTTTCCCAAGCGTTGCCGCAGACACCGGCTCCGCCTGCTGTTCGAGCGCCCGGGCAACCAGTTCGAGCGTGACCGGGGAGACCCCCTTGCGCTGCCCCGCTGCGGCGAGTGTGTCTCGGTGCAGAAGCGAGTCGACGGCCGTCTGATCCAGCTCTTCCTCGTCGAGCAGGGCGATGTCGCGTTCATGCGAGCGCCACACCTCGTCGAGGCGCTCGTGGAGGGCCTGCATGCGGAACGGCTTGACGAGGTAGTGATGAACCCCCTGCCGACGCGCCAGACGCACGGTCTCCTGGTCTCGGGCGGCCGTGACGGCGATGACGTCGACATCCGATCCCGCTGCCCGTGCCCTCGCGAGAACCTCCGTTCCCGGCATGTCCGGAAGGTAGATGTCGAGGAGCATCACATCCGGGTGGTGCACACGAAGGGCATGCAGAGCCTCAGCCCCCGTGGTGGCAACGTCGACGACCTCGAAGTGCAGATGACGCTCGACGAACCCTCGCGCCACGTGCGCGACGGCGAAGTCGTCCTCCACGATCAAAACGCGAAGGCGCGTCACGCCTCTGCTCCCGCTTTCGTGGCGGCATCCGAGGCAGGTCGGCCGATGCTCGGCACGTGCACGGCGAATCGGGCGCCCCCCAGCGGCGAATCGGAGACCTCGATGCGGCCGCCGAGACGAGCCACGACACGGCCGACGAGGGTCAGTCCGTATCCTCGCTGCCACTCGCCGGGCTTCGTCGAGTACCCGAGCCGGAAGACTTCCGTCCGATTCTCCGCCGGGACACCAGGTCCGTCGTCGTCCACGACGATGTCTATGACGGTCGCGTTCGCGCGAATGGCTAGATCGACTCGCCCACTCGGAGTCACGGCGTCGATCGCGTTGTCGAGCAGATTGCCGATGATCGTCACGAGCTCGCTCGGTCCGACACCTGGCAGTGAACTGTCCGCAGCGACGGTGAGCCGGACGCCGAGTTCCCTCGCCCGGGCCTTTTTGGCGAGGATGAGCGCACCGACCTCGAGGTCGTGCACTCCATCGTGTGAGTCCAGTTCCGATATCGCGCCCCCGTCCCCCGTGCGATCGATCATGCGGAGAGCCGCCTCGGCCTCCCCTAGTTCGATGAGGCCGCCAAGGGTGTGCAACGTGTTGGCGAACTCGTGCTGCTGCGCTCGCAGACCTTCGGTGAGGCTCTGCGCGCCGGCGAGTTGCCTCAATGCGTGGTCGACTTCTGTGCGGTCCATGAGTATCACCACGCTTCCGACGGGTCGATCGCTCACGCGGACGGGCGCGGCGCGTGCCAGGAGCACCCTCTCACCTGCGAGAAGGATCCGCTGGGGCAGCTCTTCCCCATCGGCACCCGACGATATCGCCAACAGGCTGTCGAGGTCTGTGTCGACAAGGTCGTCGAGCGCCTTGCCGATCGCCTCGTCCGGCGAGGCGAGGCCGAGCAGCCTGGCCGCCGCATCATTGCACAGCGAGACCCGCTTGTCGGCGTCGAAGGCAAGCAGGCCTTCGCGAATCCCGTGCAACGTCGCCTCGCGCGTCTCGAGAAGACCGCGTATCTCGTCGGGTTCGAGCCCGTAGATTCTCCGCCGGACCATCCGACCGATGCCCGTCGACGCCACCATCCCGATGATGGTCGCGATCGCCAGCGCGGCACCGAGGAGAGCGAGCTCACCGAGGAAGTCGTTCATCAGTTCGGACTCGAGAATCCCGACGGACACCTGCCCCATGACGCGGTCGTCCTCGCCGAACACCGGCACCTTGACGCGCCATGACTCACCGAGCGTCCCCGTCTCCGTCCCGACGAACATCTCGCCGGAGAGCGGGACGCTCGGATCGGTCGACACCATCTCACCGATTCGCTCGGGATTCGGATGAGAGAAGCGGATGCCGCGGTCGTCGGTGACGACGACGTACGTGACGTTGGACGCCTCACGGATGACCTCGGCGATCGGCTGAATGACCGCGGACGGATCCGGGTCGTCGTACGCCTCCAGGACTGCAGGAAGTTGCGCAACCGACTGAGCAACGGCCACCATGCGTTCCTGCGACGCCAGGCGGATCTGACGTTGCTGCATCCATGCCGCCATGAACCCCGTCGCGAGCACGATGCTGAGAACGATGACGGTCTGCAGGACCGCGATCTGCGTCCGAAGCCTCATCGCCTTCATCACTCGGTCATCCTTCGCATTTGCATGCCTTCAGTCATCGGTCCACCGGTAGCTGCGCTCCGGCGCGCGAACCGGCACCTCGGCGCCGCAGGGCTCACTCCCGCAGGACCGACGACGTCATTCCGGGTCTTGAGCCTGAGGCTTCTTCTGCTCGGCCGCCGCGCGCTCGGCCGCCTCCTCGGTCCGAATCGTCGCGGTGGAGACATCGGTCGGACGCTCACCCGGCGCCCACATCTTGTCGATCGCCGCGGCCGGCGACGCGGTCGCCGCCAGCGATGCCTCCAGCGCGTGCTCGTACTTGTTCTTGCGCCGTTTCAGCCACAGCCCCGCGACCAGCAGAACGATCATCACCACGTAGCAGGTCGCCGCGAAGGGGTGGAGCACGAGGTCGACCACGTTGCCCTGGCTGAGCTGCAGCGCCTTGCGGAGTTGCTGCTCCCCCATCGGTCCAAGGATGAGCCCCACGATGAGCGGCGCGATCGGGTAGCCGAATCGGCGCATGACGTAGCCCAGAGCGCCCACGATCAGCAGGATCAGGATGTCGAGCGTGGAGAAGCTCACCGCATACGCACCGAGCGTCGCGAACATGAGGATGCCGGCGTACAGGTACGGCCGCGGGATCTGCAAGAGCTTCACCCATACCCCAGCCAACGGCAGGTTGAGGATGATCAGCAGGACGTTGCCGATGTAGAGGCTCGCGATGAGCGCCCAGACGAGGTCCCCCTGATTCTGGAACAGAAGCGGGCCCGGCTGGATGCCGTACGACTGGAAGGCCGTCAGGATGATCGCCGCCGTCGCCGTGGTCGGGAGACCGAGCGTGAGGAGCGGCACGAGCACACCCGCGGCGGCGGCGTTGTTCGCCGCCTCGGGTCCGGCGACACCCTCGATCGCGCCTCGGCCGAACTGGTTCCCCTCCTTCGCCAGCTTCTTCTCAGCCGCGTACGACAAGAAGGTGGCGACGTCGGCGCCGCCGGCGGGTATCGTCCCGATCGGGAATCCGATCACTGTCCCTCGCAGCCACGGCCGCCATGACCGCCGCCAGTCGTCCCGTTTCATCCAACTGCGCCAGCCCCGCTCGACGGGGATGATCGCCACGGGGCCATGGCGCAGGCGTGCGGCGACGTAGAACGCCTCGCCGACCGCGAAGAGTCCGACGGCGACCAGCACGACGCTGACCCCGTCGGACAGCGCGAGTATCCCCCCGGTGTACCGCGCCTGACCGCTCGTGGCCTCGGTGCCGATCAGTCCGATGAACAGGCCGAGGCCGAGGGACGCAAGCCCGCGAGACGCCGAGGCGCCCAGCAGCGCTCCGACGGTGATGAACGCAACCACGATGAGCGCGACGAAGTCGGCGGGGGTGAGTGTCACGCCGAAGCGGGCGATGATCGGAGCGAACAGCGTCAGCAGAACCGTCGCGATCGTGCCGGCTACGAACGACCCGATGGCCGCAGTGGCCAGCGCCGCCGCTCCTCGCCCCAGCTTGGCCATCTTGTTGCCTTCGATGGCGGTGATGACCGACGCCGATTCGCCTGGTGTGTTCAAGAGGATGCTCGTCGTCGAGCCACCGTACATGCCGCCGTAGTAGATCCCGGCGAACATCACGATCGCCGCGGTGGGCTCCAGCGACATTGTGAGCGGCAGCAGGAGCGCGACCGTCATGGCCGGTCCGATGCCGGGCAGGACGCCCACCGCAGTGCCGATGAGGACACCGAGGAAGGCGAAGATCAGATACTCGGGCTGCATCGCCGTTGCGAAGCCCTCGAGCAGGGCGTTGATGCTGTCCATGTCTGTGTCCTACCCGAACAACGGCCCAGGGCCGTACCACTGATCGAAGGCCCATCCGCGAGGGAGGAACAGGCCGAGGAATTCCCCGAAGAGGAGCTGGGTCGCGATGCCGAGGACAAGACCCACCAGGAACGCCACCCACGGCCGCTTGGCGCCGAGAGTCCACGCGGCTCCTCCGAAGAGCAGCGCCGCGGTCAGCCACCAGCCGAGGAACTCGAGGACGAAGATGACTCCGACCAGAAGAGCGGCCAGCTTGGCCATCGTCCACCAGTCGGTCTTCGCGTTCGGGTCTATGTCCTCGCCCTCCTCGCGATGCCCGAGCTTCCCTCGAAGGACGCCTACGACGAGGACGGCGCCGGCGCCGAGGAGGATGGCCGAGACCATGAAGGGGAAGACTCGCGGTCCGACCTGAGCCCCCGCCGGCGTGCGGATCGCGAAGGCGCCCAGGAACGCGTACATCCCCAGCGCGAAAACGATCCCGGCGAAGATCAGTTCGCCGATGCGGTCCGCCGTCCACGCGGGACGCGACATTCTCGTCGCGTCCCGCGTGAACCATCCCTGAGTCACTGAGTCAAGCCAATGCTCTTGAGGGTCTCCTGCACGCTGGTGATGTTCTCGGTGAGGAAGCTCGAGAACTCCTCTCCAGTCTGGAAGGCATCCGTCCAGCCCATCTCCTCCAGCGTCGTCTGCCACGCCTCCGTCTCGTGCAGTTCGGTGATGAGGTTCACGAGGGCCTCGGCCTCTGCGTCGGAGATGCCGCCGGGGGCCAGAACGCCGCGCCAGTTGGTGTAGACCACGTCGTACCCCTCGTCGACCATGGTCGGGGCGTCCGGAAGCAGTGCGGCGGGCTCGTCGCTCGAGACCGCGAGCGCGCGGAGATCGCCCGAGTCGACGTACTGCGCGAACTCGCCCACACCGGAGATACCGGCGGAGGCGTTGTTCCCGAGCAGAAGCGCTACCGCCTCGCCGCCGCCCGCGTTCGGGACGTAGTTCAGCTTTTCAGTGATCTCCGCCTCCTCGAGCCCGCTCGCTTCGAGCAGAAGACCGGCGAGGATGTGGTCCGCACCCCCGGCTGAGCCGCCGGTGATGGTGACAGCCTGGCCGTTCTCGTCGATGTCGTTCACGAGATCTTCGAGAGTTTCGTACGGGGAGGACGCAGGGACCACGACGACGAGCGGCTCCTCCGTGAGTTTCGCGATAGGCGTCGTGTCCTCGATCCGCGTCTCCGCGGAATTGGTCTCGACGGCTCCGACCATGACGAGCCCCATGACCATGAGGCTGAAGGGATCACGTTCGTTCGCGAAGGAAGCGAGTCCCACCGTTCCGCCAGCCCCTCCGATGTTGGAGACAGGCGCCGAGTCGACAAGTCCCTCGGCGGTCAGGTCCTCCGACAGCGCGCGAGCGGTCTGGTCCCATCCCCCGCCGGGGTCGGCTGGCGCGATGAGCTGCACGGAATCCGGCGCGGCGACGGCTTCGCCACCCTCCGTGCTCTCCGCGCCGGCGTTTCCACCCTGCGGGTTGCATCCCGCAAGTGCGACGACCGCGAGTGCTGCGATACCTGCTGTGACGATTCGTTTGCGCATGTCGCTTGGCTCTCCTTTGAGCGATGGTGGCGGCACTGATACCGCCTCCGGAGAGGGTAAACCTTGCGGCTCGAGGGACTCGGTGTTGTGGAACGTAATTGCTGGTTTAGTAACTATTGGCCACTCGCACAAGGCCTGTACCCTGCCGCGGCTGGTGGCCGGAGCGCGGCCGCACGCCACGGCGCCGAGCACGTCGAACCCCGCGTCGAGCCACGTTGGCGGCGGTCCGTCGTCTTTGCGCGTTCGGCATCGTGGCCGAGCCCCGGAGAGATTGACGGGGCCGCGACGGCGGCGGGCGTCGGCGTGGTTGCTGCCGGCGATATCTCGATCACCGCCACGCTTCTGCAGCGGTTGGCCGGGAGGCGGTGAAGTGCGTCCCAGATCTGGAGATCATCGATTGCGCGCAGCTCCTGAGCGAAGAGAAAGGCCCCGATTCCGGTGAAGGCCCCGCGAACCAGGTGCGTCGGAGTGCACTTCACGGGCCGGACGCCAGCACAGTGGGCCGTACGACACCCGGTGATTCGTCGGGGCGGGTTACTTCGCCCGCGGCGACGCCGCAGAGGGTCCGCTGGGTTGCATCCGCCACACCAGGAGCGCCTCGAGTGGCAGCAGCGCCACCCACAGCAGCGGCGTCCATGACACGATCAGGAACGCGAGCGGGATGCTCAGCGCGAAGCCTGCCGCGTCGAGCACGCCGCGGGCGACCTCCAGCCGGTGGGATGCCTCCGAGGTGCCCGGGCGGAGCAGGTTACGGCGTGCGGCATGAAGCTCGAGCACCACGAACATCACATTCACCGCGCTGAGGACCATCGCGTAGAGCACATAGGAGAGCGGCTCATGCGCGTAACTGCCGAGCACCTGGTGTGGGAGTGGAAGGAGCGCGACGAGGCCGAGGAGCACGAAATTGCGCCACTGGATGCCGGCGTCGATGCGCTGCAGTCGGGAGAAGAAGCGCCGGTGCCCGATCCAGGCGCTGGCCGCGACGGCGAAGCTGAGCGCCATGATCGCGACTCGCGGAACCAGCTCGCCGATTGCGGCTGTGTACTGATCTGACGAGAGCCCCGGCGGAACGACGATGCTGACCACCAGCAGCGTCATCGCAAGACCGAACACCGCGTCGCTCAGTGAGAGGACTCGGCCGAACTCCAGCGGATCCTCGTCGCGATCGATCACACTCCCACCCCCGTCGGCCCGCCTTCCACTCTCGCGCGGCGCCCGCGATACCTCCATCTTGCGAAAACAGAAACCTCCACCGGTGTTCGGTTGGCCGTCGGCTCCGGGCGCGAGAGGTGACTGCCCCGCTGGAACTCGGCGTGCGGGCGATTGCTTCCTCTCGGTGGGTGACCCGACTCTTGCATGATTGCGGTCTTCCTTGTCAGTCACTGGTGACAGTTGGAATCGCTGCTTCCGCCACCATGCTCTCCTTCCGGTACCCAGCTGTCGAGCGCGAACCCTGCCCGACAGCTGCGTTGCGGCAAAAGGCCCGTTGGCGGATCCGCTAAGGCGGAGAGGAAGCTTCGGTCAGCGTTCAGTTCCGAGCCGCCACCGCACGGTGGCCCGGGCAACTACATCGCCACTGCGGTCGAGGCAGTCGGCGACCACGTCGAACTCCATGTCGCCCGAGACCGGGGGCGCGGCGACGTCGCACACCGCGCGGATGGGCCCGCGCGCCTTCTTCAAGTACTGCATCGATATCTGGGTGACGATGCCGCGGATGCCGTCGGGCAGGGCCGTGAGCAGCGCAAGACCACTGGTCTGCTCTGCTAGGTTCGCCAGCGCGACGGCGTGGACGGAGCCGAGGTGTTGACGGTTGCGGCGACGGTCTGGGATGTCGACCTCGGCGTGACCCGGAGCGAGCACTCGGACGTGCGGCCGCACCGAGCGCGAATAGGGAACCCGCCAACCGAAGATCAGGGAGAACAGTCGGGTGCCGCCGGGCAGCCGGCGCAGGCGGCGCCACAGTCGCAGGAGCCTCTGTCCGGGAGATCGCATGTGAAAGATGCTCGCGCTTAGCGCTTCCGCTGCCTAATCGCCACAGATCACCACGGCAGACGCAGACGCATACCTCGCTGCGCGCGGAGCGTCGGAATGCGGACAAGACGAAGCCCCCGCGCGACTAGGTCGGCGGGGGCTCGCTTTGGTACCTCAACGATCGTGGCTGCTCATAATCTTGTCCTTCCCTAGGGAACAACTCGAATCTAACCAGCGAGTGAAACATTGACAATCCCGGGATCGTGAGGATCAGCTGCTCGCCTTTCCGATACGGACGCCGGCCAATACTTCATGTTCGCGACCTTCGATGCCGACGGCGTCGCGCGCGGAAACCAGATCCTTGTCGCGGACCGACCCGCAGGACCCTACACGGAATGGAGCGACGGTCCGGTGACACCCTCTGACTGGGACTGCTCCGGCGGCACGCTCCATGTCGACGATGCCCGCGACCCATGGATCGTGTTCAGCCATGACTGGACGCAGATCGGCGACGGCGAGATCGTCGCCCAGCGACTGACCGAGGATCTGACCCGGCCAATAGGAAGGCCGCTCGTGCTGTTCTACGGGTCCGACGCCGAGTGGACGCGGCACTTTTTCCGCCCCCGGGTTCCCGGTGCCGACTTCAACCACGTCGCCGACGGCCCGTTCGTGCATCGTCTCCGATCCGGAGAGCTTCTCATTCTCTGGTCCAGCCTCGACGGTCACGGAAACGCCATCGGCGTCGCCCGCTCCGAGACCGGCCGGATCGCCGGCAGGTGGCTCCAGCAACTCCAGCCGCTCCTGAGCCGAGACGGCGGTCCCGGCATGATCGCCCGCACACTCGCCGGGCAACTGCTGCTGGGCCAACACCATCCAAACGAAATCGGCCACGAGCGCGCCGTCTTCTACCCGATCGAAGAGACCTCCAAGAGCATCCGATTCATCGGTCAGCACCCGGGGTGAGCGTCGCACGCCGCATGGCCTACAGGCATATTCGGCCGCAATGAATGAAATCCGCCCGCGGCAGGATCGGCAGCCGAACAAGTCCTGTCGCCAGTGCCACTTGCCTCTCTGGTCGCCCACCGGACGTATTGTCGCGCCGCAAGTCCTGTCGCCGAACAGTCGCCCCTGGGACCTGTCGCGGAAGAGGAAGTGCAGATTGTATGCCTGAACGCAACCCGATTGTCGACGAGGCAATGCTGCACTAGCGTGCATGAGGTCGATCGGCACGCGCCTGCGCGTCGGAGGTTCAAGACGGAGGTTGTGCATTGTCGGTCGGTTTGCTCGCAGTCGTGGACGACATCCTCACCGCCGCCGTCAAAGCGAGCGCGAAGACCGCCGGCGTGGTGATCGATGACGCGGCCGTCACCCCGCAGTACGTGCAGGGAGTCACTCCCGCACGCGAGTTGCCGATGGTCGGGAAGATCGCAATCGGCAGCCTCGTCAACAAGTTCGTCATCATCATCCCCATCGCTTTGCTGCTCACCGCTTTCGCGCCGTGGGTGCTGCCGTGGCTGCTCATCCTGGGCGGCTCATACCTCTGCTTCGAAGGCGCTGAGAAGGTCATGGAGTGGTTCGGCGCTCACCACGGCCCTGGTCAGGATGAACCGCGGGACGAGCGCAAGCTCGTGTTCGGTGCGATCCGCACAGACCTCATCCTGAGCACGGAGATCATGCTGATCTCCTTGGCCAGTCTCGATGCGGACTTCGGGATCTGGATGACCGCCGGCGCTCTGGCCGTGATCGCTCTCGGGATGACGCTGCTCGTCTACGGTGCCGTCGCGCTGCTGGTCAAGATCGACGACGTCGGGCTGGGGATGGCGCAGAGCTCGGTGCGCCGGGTGCGCAGCACCGGGGAGTGGATCGTGCGGTCGATGCCGACGGTGTTCCGCATCATCAGCATCATCGGCACGGTGGCGATGCTCTGGGTCGGTGGCCATCTGGTGATCGCGAATCTGGCGGAGACCTTCTGGGAGGGCCCGTACGACCTGCTGCACGCCGCGACGCACGCGATCGAGTCGCTCGGGCCGGTCGTGGTGTGGATCGTCGACACGGCGCTGTCGGGCTTGTTCGGCCTCGTGGTCGGACTGATCATCGCAGGGATCGTGTTCGCGGTGATGAGAGTCGTGAAGCGCAAGGCGCCGGTCGGCGCTTCGCATTGAGGGGCTTGATGCAACCCTCTTATCCGATGCGGATGATCTTCGACACGGTTGGCGCGTACTCGGGAGTCTGGGCCAGGCGCAGGCAGCCGAGCACCTCCCGGCCGGATTGCACCGCTCCCCAGATCGTCTCTGGGATCGGAACAAAGACGTCGCCCTCGTCAACGCGGGCGGTGCTCCTCGCTGGGGCGTCGCGCTCACCGGGAAGCCAGGCCGCAAGCGTCACGTCGCCGGCCGGAAGGGGCACGGAAGCACCGTCCTGCGAGGTGAACACGCGGGCACGGACGATCTCGCCGACGAACTCGACGTCCTCGAACCATGTCCGGCGCCCCGACGACAGCGCCAGGCTGACTCCGAACCAATCCTTCGGTGTGATGCAGTCGTCCTCGCCGTCGGGCTCTCGCTTCGTCGTCAGCGCGACCCGGTTCGGTATCTCCATCAGCGACGATCCCAGCCGACCGATCTCCTCACCGTGCACCGGGTCATCCACGAGTGATTCGTACGCGAGGTCGACGGCGACCTCGGACTCGGCATCCATCACCAGCCACGCGTGCTGCAGGTAGACGCGGAACATTCCGCGGCTCTGCCGCACGTTCAGGTGGTACGTGGTCCGCCGCGGTAGCACGTTCGTCATCCCCAGGGCGGTCCGAACGCGCTCGGAGGGGGAGCCGTGAGCCACCGGCGCGGTGTCGAAGTTCGACTGCGCCCAGTTGTCGTAGACCGTGATCTCGTCCTCGCCGGGGTTGAGGGGGTTGCGGAAGCGCTCGATCTCGGCGCGCACGCAGAAGTGCTGCACCTCCACGCCCTTGAGCTTCACCGACGCCGGCGGCGTCCACTGCACGTCGATCGACACCTGACCGTTCGCCGGAACGGACGGGATCACCGGCGGGGCCGGCAGCGCATTCCACGACCCCGGTGCGACCGTGAACGGCAGCCACGACACGCGGGTCACGACATCCGTGGCGGCCAAGGTGCCGGCGTTGTGGACCGTTATCCGGATCGTGTTCGGCGCGCCTTTCACGACGTGCGTGTCGGCGCCGAACGGGTCGACGAGTCGGACGTCCTTGCTGCGGAAGTTCCCCGCGCCCGGCGCGGGATGCAGGATCAGCTGCGGGCGGTGTGCGCCGCGGTAGTCGACTGTGACGTTCGCGCGATTGCGCTGAGCAGGGTCGATGCTGTCGAAGCTCACGTCGAAGTCCCACATCCGGGCGGGGTCGGTGACGTCGCTCTCCTCGTAGTCGTCGCTCGTGCCGAGGACCGGTCCGTCCCCATCGACGTCCTTGTGCAGGAACAGGATCGGCGGGCGGCCCGGGTCGTTCGTCGACCCCGACACATCCGTTCCCAGCAGCAGCTCCCCGGTGGGCTCGAGCGTGGTGGTGAGGAGCTGGTCACCGACGGTCGCCGCCGCCTGCCGCCGGTACTCGAAGATGTAGCTGCGCAGGCCGTCGCGGATCACCTCGATGCCGGCGAACTCGCCGGGCGGCGCTCCCGCGGCGGTCAGGTCTGCGCTCGCCCGCAGCACCATGGACGCCCCAGTGGGCGACACGGAGAAGTCGAACTTCCGCAGCGCGGAGCGCTTAACCCAGCCGAGGCGGATGCGGTTGGCAAGACTCAAGTAAGGCATCGACCCGGACGTCGCCATGAGGTCGCCGTCCTCGGCGATCCGCTGCGCGGCGTCGTCGCCGAAGGCGTCCTTCGCGTCGTAGAGGTCGTCGAGCTCGAGCACGTGGCCCAGCTCGTGGGCGAGCGTGCGCGCGGGGATCTTGCCGACCACGGCCGGGTAGACATCGGTCATCAGCACGAGCGGCCGCGGCCCCTGCGTGAGCGTGGATGTCGCGGCATCCTTCCCGGAGAAGTTCGGCGACTCACCAGCCTTGTGCCCCCAGACGAACATCGTGCCCGCGAGCTTCGTGCCGATGAGGGTGGGACCGTCCGAGCCCGAACGGATGACGAAGACGAACGCGTCCGCGGTCTTGAAGATGTCGTACCCGTCGGGCTGGTCCATCAGCCACGCGCTGACGTCGGCGGCCATCCGAGCCTGGCTGTCGCGCGTCGAGCTCCACCCTCGGTAGAAGCCGGAGCCCTTGCGGTACGTGAAGAGGTCACCCCAGCCGGCGTCGATGGGCACCGGCCCGAGAATCCGCCCGCCCGCGAGCTCGATCGTCATGCCGGATCCGCCACCGTCGAAGTAGGACACCTCCTCGTAGTACGTGCGCGCGGACTCTCCGGCGCCGATGAGATGGTTCTCCCAGTTCGTCGTCGCCGTCGCGAGGGTCGCGCCGTAGGCGCGCTGGTTCGTTTCGAGGAGGACCACCGCGACCCGGAACGGGTTCGGCGGCGTCGGGGCGTCGTGCAGATATCCCGTGATCCCGCCGGCGCCGCCCCAGCTGAGGGTGCGGTATCCGGCCTCCACGCCCGCCGAGACGATGGGTGGCCCGAACACACGGTCCGGCCACAGCGTGGTGACGCGGAAGCGGCGTACCGCCAGCTCCGCGCCCGTGGTCCGGTCTTGCGCCACCAGGTGGTACTCCCCCGGCATCCATCCCGCGACGAGCATGCGACGGGTGCGTCCGTCAGACAGGAGCGGCTCGGTCGCGACCGAGACGGTCGCGGCATCCGGTCCCTCCGGCACGACGAACTCAATTTCGTCGGGCGTGAGGCCGACCTCGGCGGCGTCGAACGTGAGCTCCGCGAAGCCCGATACGAACAGCGGAGCGATGGGCAGCGTGAGGCCGAGCGGGCCGGGGTCGAGATTCCACTCGACCGGGTGCACGGCGTCGTCTCCGACGGCAAGCAGGAGCGAGCCCCACCGGCAGATCCCGGATGCCGCGACACCGGTGTCCTGCGCGCTTGCGTCGACCGTACCGTCGTCGTAGACCACCGTGATGGTTCCCTGCGAGTCGACGGCGAGTACGCCACCGCCCTCGGGATGCGACAGCAGCAGCCACTCGCCTGGGGGGAGAGTGGCGAGCTGTTCGATCGGCTGGCCGCTGAGATCGGTGCGGACGATCATCGGCGACGCGGGCGCGTCGGCCACCGCGTAGGCGCAGGCCGCCGCCCGGTCGACGACAAGACTCGTGAAGTTCGTCGCGCCGGTCGCCGCGACGGTGACGTCGCCCGAGCGGGCGTCGACGACAACGAGCTGGTCGCCGCTATCGAGCACGATCTCGAACGGACTGAGGCCGCGGTCGGCGACATGCGGAGCCGGGTTCAGCGTGATGATGTCGGCAGCGGTGCCGCCGTCCGGATCATCGCGCGGTGAAATACGGACTCGCCCGTCCACTTCGACGACGGCGACCGAGAGCCCGTCGCCGAGGGGCAGGACCGCAAGCGGGTCGATGTATCCGCCGAACTCGGACTCCGCGCCGTCCAGAAGCCTCACCGTATGCAGGTCGGCGTCGGCGCCGACATACCAGATCAGATTGCGCGGTTCGTCGAAGACGACCACGCCAGCCGTGCGCGCGGGCGCGGTGATCGGGATCGCTTCCATGCCAAACCCCCCGGACGGGACGGATGCCGGTACCAGCCGGCTTCAGCCTGGCAGAGGCATCCCGCGTCCGCCAGGTACCCGGGCGCGGTCACGGCCCGGGCCAGCTTCGCATGCGGCATCCAGTGTCGAAATAGCGGTAACTCTCCACCGTTCGAGAAGTCTGCAGCGTTCTGAACGCGCCCCGGTGCGCCAGCATTTCCGCCTATCGTCGGGCTGGAAGACCAGGGAGAAATAACCCTCTGACCAGGATAAATACGCCGATATTGGCATGGAAGCGGGATGACTCCGTGACGAGCCGAGTCCGGCAACCACTTACGAGGCGTTGTTATGACTCCGATAGTGCGCTAACATGGCTGCATCAATAGAACTGCGCACGCTGATTCGGAGCAGCCGAGGATCGCCCTCGGGTGAAGGACACAGCGGGCGACTCGCACACAAGGGAGTGATGATGAATCGCATTGTGCTCGGCGGCCGGGATGGCTCCAAGCGCCGCTTCATGCGGCTGGCAAGCACCATGGCGCTCGTGCTCGCCGCGACCGCGGCGACCGGTTGCGCCTCGGGAGGAGCCGCTGCCAGCGGCTCGGATGAGGTCTGCGACGAGACGAACACCAATCTGGTGATGAGCTTCCGCGGAATCGACAACGAGTACTACATCGGCGTCGAGGCGGGTGCCAAGGCGTTCGCGGAATCGGTCGGAGCCGAAGACCGCTACCAGTGGATCGAGAACAAGAACGACTCCGCGAAGCAGGTGGCGCAGATCACGCAGATCCTCGCCGAGAGCGGCAAGTGCACGGCCATCAACATCGACCCGAACGAGAACGCCATCGTCCCGGCGATCCTGAACGCCGCCAAGAAGGTCGGGGCCAAGGTCGTGGTGCAGTGGACACTGCCGCCGGGAGACGTGACGCCCGAATCGTACGGCTCCACCTTCACCGCATTCATGGCGGAGAACGCCGAGACCCAGGGGTACGGCATCGCGAAGGCGCTCTTCGAGTCGATGGGTGGTGAGGGCAACATCGTCGCCATCCAGGGCCTCCTGGACAACACCGCCCAGCAGGGGCGTCAGGCGGGGCTCGAGCGAGCGCTCGAGGAGTACCCCGGAATCACCCTGCTCGACGCACAGCCGGCCAACTGGGACCGAACGATGGCACAGAACCTGATGCAGTCCTACCTGACCAAGTACGGCGACAAGATCAACGGTGTGTGGGCTGCCAACGACTCACTGGGACTGGGGGCGCTGGCGGCGCTGAAGGCGCAGGGGCGCACGGATGTCGGCGTTGTCGGCATCGATGGGCTCGAGGAGTCGTTGAACGAGATCCAGAAAGGCAGCGGCAAGGGAGGCTACATCGCCACCAACATGTCGAAGGGCTCGATTCAGGGAGGCATCGGCCTGGCCGTCGCATACAACGCGGTGATCGGCAACAGCGACCCTGAGGAGGAGCCGTCTCTGCACCGCGCCTTCTACTTGGAGACGGACATCATCACCAAGGACAACGTCGACGACGCGCTCAATGCGCCGCTGGTCGCGGACATGGACTTCGAAGACCCGTTCGCGGTCGCCTACGAGCCGGTCTTCGGCGAGTGATCCTTCGCGGGCGGCCGCTCCGACGGGCGGCCGCCCGCATCCCCCACGGTCAACAAAAGGGACTCCAGTGGAAAACGACACTCTTCTCTCACGTTTCAACAAGATGACGCACGGGCAGCCCGTGCCGGCACTGATCGCCCTCGCAGCCATCGTCGTCGTCGTAGCGGTGCAGGCGCCGGTGTTCCTGACCGGTGGGAACATCGCAAACATCATCGACCAGGCCGCGATTCCGGCGATCATCGTCGTCGGACTGAGCTTCGTGATCCTGATGGGAAGCATCGACCTGTCGGTCGAGGGCGTGATGGCGCTCGGATCGATGTCGGCGGCCCTCCTCGTCGCGAACGACCGTAACGGGATCGATCTCGGCTTCTGGTCTCTGCCGATCGTGATGGCCTGCGGCGGCTTGATGGGTCTCGTCAGCGGTCTGGCCGTCACCCGCCTTCGCATCCCCTCCTTCCTCGCCACAATCGCGATTGCGAGTGTGGCCGGTGGGATCGCGCTGATCTTGTTCGGAACGAGCGCCAAGCCACAAGTAGTCGATTCCGCGTTCATCGATCTCACGCAGGGCACGTTCCTCGGCTTGACCAAGGTGTCGTGGCTGGCCATCGTGATCGTCATCGTCGGTCTGCTCGCGCAGAAGTACACGCGCTTCGGCCGCTACGCGTACGTCATCGGCGGCAGCGAAGAGATCGCGAAGCTCTCCGGTATCGAGGTTCGCAAGTACCGTGCGATCGCATTCGTACTCAGTGGAATGTGCTGCGCCCTTGCCGGTGCGCTCACCGCGAGCCGCACCAGCATCGGCTCGACCAATCCTGGCGACGGGATGCTCTTCCTCACCATTGCGAGCGTGGTGATCGGTGGAACGGTGCTGACCGGAGGCCGCGGTGGCGTCCTTCACTCCGTCATCGGAGTCCTGATCATGGCCGTCATCGCCACGGGGATGATCCTCGTCGGTGTCAACGGCTTCTACCAGCAGATCATCCAGGGTGTGGTCGTCCTCGTTGCTGTGGCCGCCGTCGCCTGGAAGCTGCGCCGACCCATGAGGGTGGTGATGTAAGTGACCGACATGCTCCTCCAGACGGAAACTCCAGCTCTGAGGCTCATCGATGTGTCGAAGTCCTTCGGCGTCGTGAAGGCGCTTTCCAACGTCTCGCTCGAGATCCGGCCACGCGAAGTCGTGGGGCTCATCGGGGAGAATGGCGCGGGAAAGTCCTCGCTCCTGAAGGTTCTCAGCGGGAATCAGAAACCCGACACCGGAACCATGGAGCTGCGGGGCGAGCCGACGACGTTCTCCTCCATCGCCCAGGCGATGTCGCATGGGGTCGCGATGGTGTATCAAGAGCAGTCGCTGCTGCCCAACGTGACTGTCGCAGAGAACATCCTGCTCGGGAACGAGCGCACCGCGGTCCGCCACGGAATCTACCGATGGAAGCACATGAAGCAGGTGGCGCAGCGCCACCTGGATGAGGTGAAGAGCTCAGCTAGCCCGAGCGCCATCACCGATACCCTTCCGTTCGCCTCACGGCAGATGGTGGAGGTGGCCAAGGCGCTGGCGACCGGCGACGGCTCGCCGCACGAGCCGGTCATCCTGCTCGACGAGCCCACTTCCGTGCTCGAGACGGGAGACATCGAGACGCTCTTTTCGCTGATCCGCAGGGTGAAGCAGCGGGCCTCGGTGGTGTTCGTCTCGCACCGACTCGAGGAGGTGCTCGAGATCTGTGACCGCGTGTATGTCATGCGTGACGGGCAAGTGGTCGCGGAGGTCGATCCGAAGCACGCGGACGTCGATCAGCTGTTCCGCCTGATGGTGGGCCGCGAGCACACCAGCGGACACTTCCGAGAGGACCTGTCGCAGCCGGCAGGTGCCGAAGACCGGGTGCGGATCGACGGACTCAGCGGGCCAGGTTTCAAGGACGTCTCGTTCAGTGTGAAGCGGGGTGAGATCGTCTCGATCCTCGGCGTGCAGGAGTCCGGCCGCGAAAACCTTGGGCGCTGTCTTTTCGGGGCGCTCCCGGTCCGGGCCGGGCAGATCTCGATCGACGGCCGGCCGCTCACGCTGCAGAGCACACGCGCGGCCGTCAAGTCCGGCATCGGTTACGTGCCGAGTGAACGCAAGATCGACGGTGCCGTCATGGGAATGTCCGTCGCGGACAACATGACCCTCGCTCATCCATCGGTCGTCTCCACACTGGGCGTGCTCCGTGGCGGTTCGATCCGGAGCACCGTGACGGACTGGATCAAGCGCTTCGGCATCAAGACACCCGGCCCGTCGGCGGAGATCGTGAACCTCAGCGGCGGTAATCAGCAGAAGGTCGTGCTGGCCAAGTGGGTCATGGCGCCGGACCTCCGGGTCCTGATCCTCGACACGCCCACGCGCGGCTTGGACGTCGGTGCGAAATCCGACGTCTACGCGATCCTGCACGAACTCGCGGCTCGCGGGGTGTCGGTGATCGTGCTCGCCGATTCCCTCGAGGAGGGCATCTACCTCTCCCACCGGGTCATCACGATGGCTGACGGCGTCGTCACGGGCGAGTTCCCCTCGCGACCGGGCGACCGCCCGAGCCGCACCGCGCTCATCGAGAGGATGGTCTGATGTCAAGTTCAACCGATATCCAGCAGCCGGAGGCGCTCACGGATCGCACCAGCGAGACGCCGGCCATCAAGGGGCGGAGCACCCGGGGCCGAACGGGCGCGCTCAAGCGCGTCCTGGCCGCCTCGAATGCCAAGGGCTTCACGCCGCTCGCCGTCGTGCTTCTCATGATCGCGGTGTTCTACGCTCTGAACCCGTCGGGGATCACCGCGGGTACGATGTCGGCGCTGCTCGACCAGTCGGCAGCGCTGCTCGTGCTGGCCGTCGCTCAAGGGCTCGTCATCCTGATGGGCAGGATCGACCTTGCCAACGCGGCGCTGTGCTCATTCTTCTGTGTGCTGCTGGTGGTGTGGCTGAACACCCTCGGACCGGTTGCGATTCCGCTGGTGCTGCTCGCAGGTGTCCTGGTGGGGGCCCTTCAGGGTTGGACGCACATGTACTTCCAGATCCCGTCCTTCGTCGTCACCCTGGCCGTGGCGGGCATCGCCGGCGGGGCGGGGCTGATCGTATCGGGCGCCTCCGCGGTCAGTCTCTTCCAGCACTTCGAGCTGGTGGACTGGTTCTACGCCTCACCCGGCGGGCTCCCGCTCGCTTTCATCATCGGCGCCGCCATCGCCACCGCTCTGGCCTTCTTCGTCGCCAAGACCGCGCGAGGTCGTTCCATCCGCGCCCTCGGGTCGAACCAGCGCGCGACCGCGTACAGCGGCATCCGTGTGACGGTGACTGTTGTGCTGGGGTTCGCGCTGTCCGGTCTCCTGGTCGCCGTCGCGGCGATGATGACCGTCGGCCAGCTGGGCACCGCATCGGCGGGAATCTCGAACAGCCTGCTCCTTCCCGCCATCGCGGCGGTCGTCGTCGGGGGCACGGCGATCTCGGGTGGTGTCGGAGGTCCGGGACGGGTCGTGTTCGGCGCGCTCATCATCGCGCTTCTGCGCATCGGGCTCGACATCATCGGGGTGCCGCAGGAGTACCAGCCCATCGTGTACGGGGTGATCGTCATCGCCGCGATTGCGATCACCGTGAACCGGTCCCGGGCGCTCTCGGTCGTCTGAGTCCGAAACGCATCGACCGGATGTTCCTCGAAGAAGTGGAGAGACCAATGACCAGGCATCCCAGCACCACGCCGCCGCGCGCGGACGTCCTCATCGTCGGAATGGGAGCATCAGGCGGCACCGTCGCCAAAGTGCTCACCGAAGCCGGCCACAAAGTGGTCGGCCTAGAGCGGGGCCCATGGATCAAGCCGGAGGAGAGCTTCTCCGGCGACGAATTGAAGTATGTGAACCGCAACTACCTATGGGCGGACCCGAAACTTGCACCACGCACTCTGCGGATCGACGAGAGCGAGACGGCCGAGCCCTACCCGTTCTCGATGGTCCCGTTCATGGTCGGCGGCGGCACGACCCACTGGGCCGGATGGTTCCCGCGTCCACGACCGTCCGATTTTCTCCAGCGCAGCCTGCACGGCGACATCCCGGGCGCGAGCCTCGTCGACTGGCCGTTCACCTACGAGCACCTGGAGCCGTACCTCTCCAAGGTCGAGGTCGCGTTCGGATGCTCGGGACTCGATGGGGCGGACAAGCACGAGCCGTACCGCAGCGTCAAGTACCCGACGCCGCCGTTGCCGCCGACGAAATTCGGCAAGCGCTTCTACGAGGCCTGCGAGCGGATGGGGATCAACGGATTCCCGATTCCGCAGGCGTCGATCACCCAGTCCTACCGCGGCCGCGAGGCCAGGAACTGGGGCGGGTTCTGGAACACCTATGGGGACCCGACGACGACCCGCTCGAGCACGCTGACGAGCTTCATCCCCGAAGCCGTCGCGACCGGCAACCTCGAAGTGCGGACCGAATGCTACGTGCGCGAGGTGCTGGTCGGCGACGATGGACGGGCCACCGGCGCCCTCTACGTCGATGCCGACGGCCGAGAGGTCGTCCAGCAGGCGAACGTCGTCATCCTCTGCCTCGGGGCGATCGAGTCGGCGCGTCTTCTGCTGCAGTCGACGTCGCGCCACTTCCCTCAGGGGCTCGCGAACTCGAGCGGCCAGGTCGGTCGGAACGCTACGTTCCATGAGTATGTGTTCGCAGTGGGCATCTTCGATGATCCGCTCGACGGGTACGTGGGCAATTACATCAGTGGCGGCTCGTTCGAGTTCTACGAGACCGACGAGTCCCGTGGCTTCATCAATGGGGGGTTCATCGGCGCGTCGATGACCGGACAGCCGATCAACTGGACCCTCCCGGGCCGGCCAGCGTGGGGACAGGCGGCCAAGGACGCCGACCGTGAGTTCTTCCACCGCGCGATGAAGATCGGCAATACGGTGCACGACCTCCCGGTCGAGTCGAACCGGGTCGATCTGGATCCGACGCACACCGATGCCTGGGGACTTCCCGTGGCGCGCATCACCCACCGTTCGCACCCGAACGACATCGCGCTGTCGAACTGGCAGGTCGCGAAGAACGCCGAGATCCTGGAGGTCGCGGGGGCGCGCAAGACCTACTCGGTGACCATCAACGACGGTCACAGCACGGGGAACTCCTGTCATCAGCACGGCACCGCACGGATGGGGACGGACCCCGCCAAGAGCGTCCTCAACGAGTGGGGGCAGGCCCACGACGTCGACAACCTGTTCGTGCTCGACGGCTCGGGCTTCCCGACGGCGACGGGCGTGAACCCGACGCTGACGATCATGGCGAACTCCTGGCGCTGCGCCGAGTACATCGATGAGTTCTATTCGAAGGGGCGAGAGGCGTCGATCGCGGACGAGCATCGCACCGACCGGCGGACGGTGGTCGCGGCATGACACGGGACAAGGCGAACTGGGAGGTCGTCGGCGAGCCCCTTACCCATGACGAGCGGGGCCCGTTGTTCTTCACGGATCATGAGTGGGCCACCATCGAGGCGGCCGCGGCGCGCATCATCCCGACCGATCACGATCCAGGGGCGCGCGAGGCGGGCTCGGTGCGCTTCATCGACCGATACCTCTCGGGCCTGGACTACATCTACGCCGCGGCTGACGGATCCGGCTTCCTACGTCTCGCCGGAAAGGATGCGGAGGCGTGGCGTGCTCGGATCGGGGCGATGCGGCGCACTTACCGGGACGGCGTCAAGCGGCTCGACATGCTCACCAGTACGCAGCGGAAGGGCGCTCGGTTCATCGATCTTAGCGATGACGATCAGGACGCCGTCCTGGTGACGATCTCGGGCCGGCCCAAGCCGGAGCCGCTGTCATTCGACAGCTCCGAGCGCGCCGGCGCCTTCCAGATGGGGGCCTTCGATGAGGGTCTGACCTTCTTCGACGCGCTGGTTCTGCACACCCGGCAGGGCTTCTACTGCGACCCGGTGTACGGCGGGAACAGGGATCGCGTCGGGTGGCGCACGATCGGCTTCCCCGGGCCGGAGTCACTTGCCGACACCATGGACGGCACGTACTCCCTTCGCGACCGATTCCTGCTCGACGAACACTGGCCGGATCTCATTCCGCATTTGCGGGAATCGCAGCAAGCGCGCTGATCCGGATCCGGCGGCTCGACCGCGGCTGATCCGCGCAGCAAATCGTCCATCCATCACGAAAGGGACCGCAATGTCACTGCTCTCCAGCCCGCCGACGATCGGCAGGACCCTAGCCCGACTCGGCACAGACGCCGCCATCGTCGAAGCGCAGCGAACAGGATTCCGCGTCTGTGTCGCGGTCGTCGATGCCACGGGCCATCTGATTTCGTTCGAGCGGATGGACGGCGCCCCGTTCCAGACCATCGAGATCGCCAAGGCGAAGGCCCTGTCCGTGGCGGGCAACCACACGGCGACGCACGAGTACTGGCAGAACATCGCCGACGAGCCCTGGCTCATCGCGGGTGTTCAGTCGATCCAGGGACTTTCCCTGCTGGGCGGCGGCGTTCCGGTCATGCTCGACGATCAGGTCATCGGTGCTGTCGGCGTCTCCGGCAAGAGTTCGATGGCCGTGGACCAGGCGCTGGCTGAGGTGGCGGTACGAGCGATCGCCGCCCGCCTCGCTGAAGAATCCGCCTGAGCCTGCTGGCCTGCGCGAGAACACAGACCGGCGAAGGGGGAACGCAGTGAATCCGGCTTGGCATGAGCGCCGCCGCGGGCCGCGGATGATCGACGTCGCCCGTCTCGCGGGCGTCTCCCAGCAGACGGTCTCTCGCGTGGTCAACAAGTCCGACAACGTCGCGCCTGAGCTGCAGGAGCGCGTGGAAAGCGCGATCGCGCACCTGCGTTACCGACGCAACCCCGCCGCGCGGGCGCTCGCCACCAGCAGGAGCATGAGCATCGGCATCGTCAGCTTCGGGCTGGCTCAGTATGGACCCTCGGTCGCGCTGACCGGCATCGCGGATGAGGCCCGCCGGGCCGGCTACGCGACC
>CAVYXT010000017.1:0-157171 GCA_963772625.1 uncultured Actinomycetota bacterium
TGACCGGGGGCTTCGGCGTGTCACGCGCGCTGGAGGTAGGCGATCACGGCAAGCACTCGTCGATGCTCGGTCGCAGACTCCTCGAGGCCGAGCTTCGCGAAGATCGCGCTCACGTTCTTCTCGACCGCGCCGACGCCGATGAACAGCCGCGCGGCGATGCTCGCGTTGCTGCGCCCCTCGGCCATGAGCTCGAGCACATCGCGTTCCCGCGGTGTCAGCCCATTCAACGGGTTCGGCCGAGCTGCGAGGAGGCCCTGAACGACGAGCGGGTCCAGGACCGTGCCGCGCTCATGGATGCGGCGCACGGCATCGGTGAATTCGTCGAGCGATGACACCCGGTCCTTGAGGAGGTAGCCGACTCCGCCGTCCCCCGCGGCGAGGAGTTCGCGGGCGTAGACGCCCTCGACATACTGGCTGAGGACGAGGATGCCCAGATGCGGCAGGTGCGTGCGCAGCAGGAGAGCGGCTTTGATGCCTTCGTCGCGGAAGGACGGCGGAAGCCGGACGTCGAGGATCGCGACATCCGCCGCGGCGTCGCGGACGCGCTCGACGATGTCGTCCGCGTCTCCGAACGCCCCGGCCGTGACGTAGCCCGCCTCGTCGAAGAGACGCACCAGGCCCTCGCGCAGCAGGACGGAGTCTTCGACGAGGACGATCCGCAGCGGCTGCCCCGGCATGACCTCAGAATAGAGGTCGCTCACACCGGGTCTCCCGCAGGGGCGAACGAAATCGTCGTCGCCAGGGGGATGTGGACGCCGATGGTGCTCGGACCTCCGATCGGACTGTCGACGACGAGCACCCCGCGCAGGCCCGCGACGCGGTCGCGCAGCCCTTCCAGGCCGTGGCCGGGCGAGAGGTGGGCGCCCCCGCGACCGTTGTCGACCACCCACAGGTCCAGCATGGGAGGGATCGCACCGGGCCGGAGCGACACCTTGAGGGTCGCGCCCGACGCGGCCGAGTGCTTGACGGCATTGGTGAGCAGCTCAGCGACCACGAAGTACACCGTTCTGGCGACTTCCGGTGGTATGGCCGCGTCCACAGCCGGATCGACGTCGACCGACACCGGCAGCGCGCTTCCCGCGGCCACGGCGGAGAGCGCGGCAGCGAGTCCGCGATCCTGCAGCAGCGGTGGCGCGACACCACTGGACAGCGCACGCAGCTCGTCCAGCGCGGCTTTGGCATGCACCTGCGCCTCCCGGGCGAGTCCGGCTGCCCCATCGACGTCGCCCGCGCCGGCTCGCCGCTCGAGGGCGGCCAGGTCCATCTGCAGCCGCACGAGGCGCTGCTGCGGGCCGTCGTGGATGTCGCGCTCCAGCCGACGCAGCCCTGCGCTCTCGGCCTGGACGGCCGCGCTGCGGGCGTTCGCTTCGGCTCGCGCCTCCGTGACCAGCTCGTCGCTGCGCCAGCGCCCGAGCAGCCCGTTCGCCACCACATGGTGGAATCGCGCGAGGCCGCTCATCGCCCAAGGCAGTGTGATCGCGAAGAGGACGCCCGCCACCAGGTACAGGACGACCTCGACGGCCCAGCTGGACCATCCTTCGAACAGCCACGGCAGTGCCGCGGCGACGTACTGACCCCACTCGCCGCCGTCCCCACGAGGGATGAACGATCCCCAGAACCAGTAAGTGAGCCCACCCAGACTGACGCTCAGCCAGACGGTCGTGAGGGCGAACGTCACGGTGCTGAGGAGCGGACTGACGATCATTCCGTGCAGCAGGTATGTCCAGTAGTGCCCGTTGCGCAGCGGGCGTGTCAGTGTGGAGAGGAACCCGCGCGAGTCGCCGACCGAGCTCCACTCCGGCTCCCCGATCTCAGGCAGACCCGTGAGCGACAGCAGGTAGCGGTCGGCGACGCCGAAACCGCGTGCGACCAGTAGCGACAGCACCACGATCGGCAATCCGACGATGAGGATGAGCAGTCCGACGCCGCTCCAGAAGAGGCCGGCCAGCACGCTCACCGCCGTCATGGCCAGCACGAAGACCAGCAGCAGGTACAGCGCGCGCCCAGGCGTGCGCTTCCATGCGTGGCCGTAGGCGGCCCAGCCGGACCGCGTCGGCGCGGTGGTGATCGTCATCGGGTCCTTCTCGTCGGCATCAAGCAGAATCGAAGTCATACTCTCAGGGTCGTCGTCGACGCGGATGAGCGGCATCCGACCTCCACCCCGATGGGTCCGGGGGATAACCCCCGCCGGAGCCGGAAGTCAGCTCCCGTGGGTGAGACGACCCGCCACCAAGGTGGCGGTGACGGTCATCGAGCGCAGCTCGGGTTCGGACGCCGCGGTGGGGTCGCGTTCGCACAGGGCGAGATCGGCGGGCGCTCCCGGTTCGACCAGCGCGGCAGCGATCGAGCCTCCGTGAGTGGATGCGGCCAACGCGGTGGCGGGATTCACGCGCTGCTCGGGACGCCAGGCGGGCCGATCGTCACGGGTGCGGAAGATCGCCGCCGCCATCGCCGCCCACGGATCCAGCGGCGAGACCGGCGCGTCCGAACCGAAGAGGAGGTTGGCGCCGGTGTCGGCAAGCGCCCGCAGAGGGTACGGCTGGCCCGTCTGCTGAGCCCAGATCGAGTCCGTCAAGTCGCGGTCGTCGACCGCATGCTCGGGCTGAACGCTGGCGCCGACCCCGAGGCGGCCGAATCGCGGGATGTCGGCGTGCGCGACCAGCTGCGCGTGCTCGATCGTGCCGACCGCGCCGGTGAGCGCGTACGCGTCCAGTGCATTCGAGTTCGCGATGTCGCCGATCGCGTGGATCGCGCACGACAGGCCTGCACCGGTGGCGGCGGTCATCAACTCGCTCAGGCCGCTGGGGTCGACGGCGAGCACGCCGTGATTGTGCGGGTCGCCCGGGTATGCGTGGGAGCAGGCCGCGGTGCGCGTGCCCAGCGACCCGTCGGTGATGACCTTGAGCGAGCCGACACGGGCGAGGTCGGATGCCGCGCCGCGCGCCGGATCGCCGGTGCGCAGACCCTCGGCGATCGCCCGGTCGAGGTACTCGGGATATATCCCGAACTCGACCCGGAGGGCGTCGAACCCGCGGCTCAGCCTTCGCTCCCACGCGCTCTCGTTCCATGCCATGTCGAGATCCACGAGGCCGACGACACCTCGCGCCGCAGCATCCCGTGCCATCCTGCCGACGAGCGCGTCGCCGACGGAGACGTCCACGTCGTTGAGCCGACGCGAGATCTCGAACGCGGGTGCCTCTCGCAGGATGCCGATGCCGTCGGGCTCGTGCCCCTCGCGGCGGAGCGCGGCGGTGTTGAGCCACACGCTGTGCACATCCGCGTTGATCAGGTACGTGGGGATGTCGCCGGTGGCGGCGTCCAGCACGTCCAGGGTGGGCACGTCGGCCCATAGCGCGTCGCGGAAGCCGGTGCCGACACGACGGCCGTCGGCCTGGTCGGCGGCGTCGGCCATGATCCGGGCTGCGTGAGCGGCCGAGTGCGCGTGCCCGAGCGGCTCGCGCTGCGCGGCGAGCGCCCACTGCAGCACGTGAACGTGGTGGTCCCACAGGCCGGGGATCAGCCACGCGCCGTCGGCGCGGAGGACTTCGCCGAGGGGAGCCAGGACGCCGGCCGGCGCGATGTCGGCGATGACGCCGTCGGCGAGGAACACGTCGACCGGGCCGTCCGTCGGAAGCAATCTGCGCCCGCCGCCCGCGACCCGTGCGCCGGTGATGGTGCCGACCGTCGACCCGGTCACGGGCGCGCTCTGGTGTCGTGCGCGCGGCGCATCTCGGCGGCGAGTGCAGGGTTCGCGTACGGTCCATCGCCGCTGAGCTCGGCGAGAACGGTCTCGACGACGTCGGCGGACTTGTTCTGGCTCAGCTTGCGCTTGGCCACGACCCGGGTCGGGGTCAGCCGGAAGCCGACCGTGCCGCGCTCGAGTCGCTCCACGTAGTCGGCGTCGTTGGGGCGCTCCCACATCAGCCTGGGCTCCGGCATCCGCCCTTCGAAACGAGCGACGAGTCGGTCGAGCACCTCGAGGTTCTCCTGCGGTGAGAGCACCTCGGGGATGCCGGACAGGTGTGCCGAGACGAAGTTCCACGTCGGCACGCTCGCGACGTCGCCGTACCATCCGGGCGAGATGTACCCGTGCGGTCCCTGGACGACGATCAGCAGCTCCCGCTCTCCGAGTCGGTGGATCATGTCGTCCGGCTTGCCGACATGCCCCACGACGGTGAGGTCGTCGCGCTCCTGGTCGAGCAGCACCGCGTAGTGCGACGCGACGAGCCCGTCGGGGGTGTCGCTGACGAGGGTCATCCAGGGGTTGCGGTCGATGAGGCGGCGCAGCTCCGTGACATCCGTCATCGCGAAGCTCGGGTTCTGGCGCATGCGATCAGCCTAGGTCGACCTCAGCGCTGGCAGTACGGGCACCAGTAGAGCTTGCGGGTCGCCATCTCCTCTACGACGACCGCTGTGCCGCACACGCGGCAGGGCAGGCCGGCACGGTGATACACCCAGTGGCGGTCGTCCCGGTTGGCCATCGCCGCCCGATAGGCGTCGGGTTCGAGGTCGTCCATGGTCATCATCTGCCCCGTCTCGACCCCGATCGACAGCAGCTGGACCCAGTCCCGCCACAGGTGCCGGACGACGTCGGCAGGCACTTCGCGGCCGGGCGTGTGCGGATTCTGCCGCGCGCGGAACAGCATCTCTGCTCGGTACACGTTGCCGATGCCGCTGACGACGGTCTGGTCCATCAGCAGCTGGCCGATCGCAGTGGGCTTGCGCCGCACGACCGTGGTGAACCGCTCCTCACCCTCGGCGATGTCATCCACCAGCGGATCGGGACCCAGCTTCGCGATCGTGGCGGCGACCTCGTCCGGAGTCTGCAGCTCGCACGCCGTCGGACCTCGCAGGTCGGCGCAGGTCACGTCGGTGAGCAGGCGCAGCCGCACCTGTCCGACCACGGGCGGCGGCCAGTCGTCGCCCTCGTCTGCGAGACCCGTCGTCTGCTCCGACATCCGGACGTGCACCCGCGCGCGGCGAGGAGCGCCGATCGATGTCAGCGAGTTCTCGCCGGCGGCATCCAGAATCGGCACCTGCAGCGCGGTGCCGCGCTGGTTGGTCTGGCCCATGCGGCCATTGGCCGAGGCGATCGTCGGATCGACCTCTATCTCGCCGGCGAAGTCCCAGGCGCCGTACATCCCGAGGTGCACGCGCAACCAGAGGTCGTCGTCGAACTCGAGGAACATCTGCTTGCCGACGGCTCGGACAGCCGTCGCCGTGCGCCCGCTGAGGACGTTCGCGCCTTCGACGAAGCGCCCCTGAGGGCTGGATGCCGCGACCACGCGTCCGACATAGTTACGGTCGAACTGGCGGGCGATCCGGTGGACCGAATGCCCTTCGGGCATCAGCCGGCTTCGGGGTCGAACGAGCTGTCGTCGTCGTCGAGGACGTCGGGCCGACCTGGGGCCGCACGCGGGTCGGGCTCGAGCGCGCCGTCCGCTTCGAACGCGGCGATCTGCGCGATCCTGCGAGCGTGGCGCTCCTCGCCGGAGAACGGTGTCGCGATGAACCGGTCGATGAACGACGCCGCCTCCTCGAACGTGTGCTGGCGCGCGCCGATCGCGATCACGTTGGCGTCGTTGTGTTCACGCGCGAGCTCCGCGGTCGCGATGCTCCACACCAGCGCCGCACGCACGCCGCGCACCTTGTTCGCCGAGATCTGCTCGCCGTTGCCCGAGCCGCCGAACACCACCCCGAGCGTCTCGATGCCGGCATCCTGGTCGGCGACGACGGCCTGCGCCGCACGGATGCAGAAGGCCGGGTAGTCATCGAGTGGCTCGTAGTCCAGCGGGCCGTGGTCGACGACATCGTGCCCCGCGCCCGCCAGGTGGTGCTGCAGCTGGGTGGAGAACTCGAGGCCGGCGTGATCGGTCGCGATGTGGATGCGCATGGCTCCAATCCTAGGGAGCCGCCGTCGGCGTCGGGTTGCGCTGTCATAGGCTGAGGAGGTTGCCAGCGTCGGCCATCCGCCCGGCCTCGCGACATCCGACCCCCTACACATCGGGAGCACCAGTGCCTGGAGAGAATCTCACCCGCATCGAGGCGCAGGAGCGCCGTGCGATCGTCGACACCCACGCGTACGAAGTGGCGCTCGACCTGACCCGCGGACCCGAGGTCTTCGGTTCGCGCACGGTCGTGCGGTTCTCGGCGACATCCGGCGCCGACACGTTCATCGACCTGATCGCCGCGGAGGTGCACTCGGTCACGCTCAACGATCGCGAAGTGCCGGTGTCGTCCTTCGCGGACTCCCGTATCGCTCTGACGAACCTCCAGGCGGAGAACGAGTTGATCGTCGATGCCGATTGCCTCTACACGAACACCGGGGAGGGCCTGCACCGCTTCGTCGACCCTGTCGACGACGAGGTCTACCTCTACTCGCAGTTCGAGGTTCCGGATTCACGCCGCGTGTACGCGGTGTTCGAGCAGCCGGACCTCAAGGCGACGTTCCAGTTCACGGTCACCGCGCCCGAACCCTGGAAGGTGATCTCGAACTCTCCGACACCGGAGCCGAAGAAGCACGGCGACGGCCGGGCGACCTGGCGCTTCGAGCCGACCCCGCCGATCTCGTCGTACATCACGGCGATCATCGCCGGTCCGTACGAGGAGACCTTCTCGGAGCTGACGAGCGCCTCCGGGCGGGTCATCCCGCTCGGGGTCTACGGCCGCAAGAGTCTCTGGCAGCACCTCGATGCGGACTACATCTTCGACAAGACGCGTCAGGGCTTCGCGTACTACGAGGAGAAGTTCGACTACCCCTACCCGTTCGCGAAGTACGACCAGCTGTTCGTCCCCGAGTTCAACGCCGGCGCCATGGAGAATGCCGGCGCCGTGACGTTCACGGAGTCGTACGTCTTCCGCAGCAAGGTCACCGACGCCGTCAAGGAGCGTCGCGTGGTGACGATCCTGCACGAGCTGGCCCACATGTGGTTCGGCGACCTGGTCACGATGAAGTGGTGGAACGACCTGTGGCTGAACGAGTCGTTCGCCGAGTGGGCCTCCACGATCGCGACGGCCGAGGCGACCGAGTGGACCGAGGCGTGGACCACCTTCAACGCGATGGAGAAGACCTGGGCGTACCGCCAGGACCAGCTCCCCTCGACGCACCCCGTCGTCGCCGAGATCAACGATCTCGAGGACGTGCAGGTCAACTTCGACGGCATCACCTACGCCAAGGGCGGCTCGGTGCTCAAGCAGCTCGCCGCCTGGGTGGGGATCGACGCGTTCTTCGGTGGAGTCGCCGAATACTTCAAGAAGAACGAGTGGGGCAACACCGAGCTGCCCGATCTGCTGTCCGAACTCGAGAAGACGAGCGGACGCGAGCTGAGCACCTGGTCGAAGAAGTGGCTGGAGACCGCCGGCGTCAACACCCTCTCCCCCGTGCTCAACGAGGACGGCGCGGGCACGATCACGCGCTTCGCGATCACTGCAGACGGCACCGGCGGACTATCCGACGATTCGTCCGCACCGCCTGGGTGTCGGCTTCTACCAGGTCACCGGCGGTGCTCTCGAGCGCGTGCACCACGTCGAGCTGGACGTCGACGGCGACCTGACGGAGGTCCCCGAATTGAAGGGACTGAAGCGTCCCGACCTGGTCCTGCTCAACGACGAGGACCTCGCGTACGCGAAGATCCGGCTCGACGACCGTTCACTCAAGACGGCGATCGAGTTCCTCGGCCGCATCGCCGACCCGCTCGCGCGTTCCCTCGTGTGGGGTGCCGCGTGGGATCAGACGCGGGATGCCGAGTCCTCCCCCAGCGACTACATCGACCTCGTGCTGCGCAACATCGGGCGGGAGACCGAGTCCACCACAGTGCGCACGACCCTCGCGCAGCTGCAGCTCGCGGCGAACTCCTACGTCGCACCGGAGAAGCGCGATGCCACACGGGCGAAGGTCGCCGACGGTCTGTGGGCTCTCGCACAGGCTGCCGAAGCCGGCAGTGACAGCCAGCTGCAGTTCGTGACTGCGTTCGCCACCGCGGCCTCGACGCCCGCCCACTGGGAAAAGGTGAAGTCGTTGCGCGACGGCCGGACGAGCCTCGAGGGCCTCGTGGTCGACACCGATCTGTCATGGCAGCTGCTCATCTCGCTGGCAGCCGGAGGCGTCGCCGACGCTGCGGCCATCGACGAGGCGCTCGCGGCCGACAACACGGCGAAGGGCGGCGAGTTCGCGGCACAGGCGAAGGCATCGATCCCCTCCGCTTCGGCGAAGCGCGCAGCGTGGAACTCCATCATCGAGAACGACGATCAGCCGAACACCATCGTCCGTTCCACGGCGCTCGGGTTCCAGCATCCCGCGACCGTCGCCCAGCTGGGCGAGTTCGTGGAGCGGTACTTCGATATGCTCCTGCCGATCTGGGATTCGCGCTCGTACCAGATCGCGCAGTACATCATCGTGGGCTTCTACCCCGCGCCCCTGGCGAGCCTCGAGCTGCGCAACGCGACTCGCGCGTGGCTCGCCGCGAATCAGGACGCCGCGCCTGCGCTGCGCCGACTCGTGGACGAGAACCTCGCCGGCGTCGAGCGTGCCCTCGCGGTGCAGGAGCGCGACGCGCGGTAGCGCGACTCCTGGATGCCCCGGCCTGCCGCCTCCGGTGGCCGGGGCATCCGCACGTCCGCACAGATTCCACGGAGGGGCGCCGAACTAGGATCGGAACGATGAACAGCGTCCTCCTCGAAACCGCCGTCGCGCCTGCTCCGTCGCTCTGGGAGCAGATCCTCGCAGCCGCCGTCGACATCGGGTGGCTCATTCTGGGCGTCTTCGGAATCATCATCGGCGCGCTCCTGCTCAGCTGGGTGCTCAAGCTGGTGATCCGGCGCGTCGTCGGTCGTATCGTCAACGGCGCGAAGAACAAGGCCAACGTCGACGACACGCAGGCGCTGGATCGCTCGCCGCTCGCTGCGGTGCGGCTCGTTCAGCGGACGCGGACGCTCGGGTCGATCCTGCAGAACATCGTGAACGTGACGATCGTGGTCGTGGCGCTGATGCTCACCGTCAATCTGCTCGCGCCCAACGCGCTGGGCTCCCTCACGCTGCTCACGGCGGCGGTCGGCGCCGGGCTGGGCTTCGGCGCCCAGAACATCGTCAAGGACGTGCTCAACGGGATCTTCATCGTCGCCGAGGATCAGGTCGGCATCGGCGATGTCGTCGACCTCGGGCTGGCGACCGGAATCGTCGAATACGTCAGTGTCCGCGTCACGAACGTCCGCGATGTGAACGGCACGCTGTGGTACGTGCGCAACGGCGAGATCCTGCGCATCGGCAACATGTCGATGGGCTGGTCGCGCGTGATCGTCGATCTCGCCCTCCCGATCGGAACCGACATCGGAGAGGTGGAGAACACGATGATGGAGACGATGAAGGATCTCGCGAAGGATCCGAAGTGGCGCACCCGCATCATCGACAAGCCCGAGGTGTGGGGCTTGGAGTCGGTGTCGGGCGATGGCCTGGTGATCCGGCTCGTGATGAAGACGCGCGCGAACGCGAAGGACGATGTGGCTCGCGAGCTGCGGATGCGCGTGCTCAACGCCGTGGACGAGATGGGACTGACGCTGCCGCAGCTCAACTCGATCACCCTGAGCGGCCTGGAGGGCGCGCAGCGCGTGCGGGGCGCGAATCCGCCCAAGACGAAGCCGACGACGGTGACTCAGCCTCCTCCGCCCGAACGACCCGTCTGGCGACCGAAGCGAACACCGAAGCAGCCGCCCGAGACACCGCAGGGGTCAGCGTGAGCATCAGCTTCTACGACGAAGTCGGTGGTCACGAAACCTTCGTGCGCCTGGTCGACGCGTTCTACCGCGGCGTCGCCGACGATCCGGTACTGCGGCCGATGTATCCCGAGGAGGACCTCGGCCCCGCGCGAGAGCGCCTGACGCTCTTCCTCGAGCAGTACTGGGGCGGCCCTACGACATACAGCCGCGAGCGCGGCCACCCCCGCCTGCGGATGCGGCACGCGCCCTTCCACGTCAATCCCGACGGCGCGCGACCGCTGGCTCACCCACATGCGGGAGGCCGTCGACGAGCTCGGGCTCTCGCCCCTGCATGAGGCGACCCTGTGGGACTACCTGCAGCGCGCCGCGATGGCGATGGTGAACACCTTCGAGCCCACCGGCATCGGACCCTCCGCCGACGGACGCACCGGCACGTCGCTCCCCCTGGCGCCGCCGCCACCCAGCACTCCGCTCTGAGCCACTGACCGCCCGCCGACGAAGGAGTCACCATGCCCGCATCGCCCACCGCCCGGTCCGCCGACGTGCTGATCATCGGCTGGGGACTGGCGGGATTGGTCGCCGCGAGCGAAGCGGTGGCGGCGGGCAAGCGCGTCGTCGTCGTCGATCAGGAACCCCGCACGAACCTCGGGGGGCAGGCGTGGTGGTCGTTCGGCGGGCTGTTCTTCATCGACTCGCCCGAGCAGCGGCGGATGGGAATCAAGGACTCGTTCGAGCTCGCGCACCAGGACTGGTTCGGCACCGCAGGCTTCGACCGCGCCGAGGACGCGTGGCCACGGCGGTGGGCCGAGGCCTACCTGCAGTTCGCGCACGAGGAGAAGCGCACGTGGCTTCGGCAGAAGGGAGTGGGCTTCTTCCCCGTCGTCGGCTGGGCCGAACGGGGCGGGTACACCGCGACAGGCCCGGGCAATTCCGTGCCCCGCTTCCACGTCACGTGGGGGACCGGCCCGGCCATCGTCGCACCCTTCCAAGGCGCGGTCGAAGAGGCCGAGGCCCGCGGACTTCTCACGATCCTCGCCCGCCACCGGGTCACCGCCCTTCTGACGGCCGACGGCGCGGTCACCGGAGCGGCGGGCGACATCCTCGCCCCATCGGGCGCTGCGCGCGGCATGGCCACCTCTCGAGAGGTGGTCGGCGAATTCGAGATCACTGCCGGCGCCACCGTCGTCTCGTCCGGGGGCATCGGAGGAAACCACGACCTCGTCCGCAGCCAGTGGCCCGCACGGCTGGGCGCCGCGCCCACGTCGATGGTCGCCGGCGTCCCGGCGTACGTGGACGGGTCGATGCTCGCGATCACCGGAGAAGCCGGCGCACGCCTGATCAACGGCGATCGCATGTGGCACTACGTGGAGGGCATCCAGAACTGGAATCCGGTCTGGCCGCGCCACGGCATCCGCATCCTGCCCGGCCCGTCCTCGGTCTGGCTCGATGCGACCGGTCACCGGCTGCCGGTTCCGCTGTTCCCCGGCTTCGACACGCTCGGCACGCTGGTCCACCTGCGCGCCACCGGGCACGACCACTCGTGGTTCGTCCTGTCGCGGCGGATCATCGAGAAGGAGTTCACCCTCTCGGGCAGCGAGCAGAACCCCGACCTGACCGACAAGGACGTGCCGCTGCTGGTGAAGTCCCGACTCGGCAAGGGCGCCGCCGGGCCCGTACAGGATTTTCTGGATCACGGCGCGGATTTCGTCGTACGCGACAGCCTCGACGACCTGATCGCCGGTATGAGGGCACTCCCCGGCGGCGAGGTGCTCGAGGCCGAGCGGGTTCGCTTCGAGGTGGAGGCACGGGACCGCGAGATCGACAACGACTTCACGAAGGACGCCCAGATCGCGATGCTGCGCTCGGCACGCGCGTATCGCGGTGACCGGCTCGTGCGCACCGCCCGGCCGCACCGCATTCTCGACCCGCAGGCGGGCCCGCTCATCGCCGTCAAACTGCACGTCCTGACGCGCAAGTCGCTCGGCGGCATCGAAACCGACCTCGACGCCCACGCCCTGGCACCGGGCGGCGAACCCGTCCCCGGCCTGTATGCCGCGGGCGAGGCGAGCGGTTTCGGGGGCGGAGGCGTGCACGGCTACCGGGCACTGGAGGGCACGTTCGCCGGCGGATGCCTGTTCTCCGGTCGTATCGCCGGCCGAGCAGCCGCAGCCGCCGTCTAAGTCTCGTCGTCGGCTGCCGCGCGCGTCTCGCGGACGGCGGTCATCCCGATCCGGGCCGGCCCGCGGAGGATGACGTGCCCGCGGGCGAGAGTGAGGCGGGTCCACGATCCCGCCGTCCGCACCATCGCGTCCTCCTCGCCGACGATGAAGCCCAGCGTGAACGCGGCGAAGGCGACACCGAGCGGCAGCCCGCCGAGCGCGTCGTCGGGCACGCCCCACACAGCAGCGCGCACGGCACGAACGGCATCCTCCCCGGGATTCTGCGGAATCGACTCCGCGACGGCTGCGATGCCCCACTGCGCGCGCGCAGCGAGCACAGACGCCGGCACGACACCCGCCTGCGCCCAGCCGGTCCGCGGAGGCGACACGCCGGTCCAGGAGGGCGACAGTCCCACGTCGGGCAGTTGCAGCTGGGCGGCATCATCGGCGACGGTCGACAGCTCTGCGGCTTCGATCGCGATGTCGCACTCCAGCTCGGGATCCACCGGCAGGACCCGCATCGCCAGCACGGTGGGTGTCGAATCGAACAGGCCGCGCGGTGCGAACGGGGCTGAGGTCATCGTGAGCGTGCCCAGTGCAGCACGCAGTCGGACGGCACCGTCCCCGACCCGCGCCGTGCGACCGGCGAACGTCAGAGCGTCCGTGGCGGCGGCGGCATCCGGGAAGATCAGGCGCTGCGACATCCGCCCTAAACTACCAACCATCGGCGTGCCGCCGGCCCACCGCCCAGACCGGAGACCCTGTTGATCGAGACCTCGTCGTGACCGACGCCGCTCAGCCCGCGCCCGAGGAGTTCACCCCCGATCCCGACCCGGTCGCCTCGATGCTCGCCGTTCTCGATCTGTCGCAGTCCGGCGCCAGAACCAGCGAAGACATCTTCACCGGGGTATCGCAGTCGATGCCCCTCGGCCGCGTCTACGGCGGTCAGGTCCTCGCGCAGTCGATCGTCGCCGCGGAGCGGACGATCCCCGACGGACGGTCCGCGCATTCGATGCACGGATACTTCCTCCGGCCCGGCGATGCCTCCAAGGGGATCACCTTCGCCGTTGACCGCATCCACGACGGGCGGTCCTTCTCCACACGCCGCACGCAGGCGTTCCAGGAGGGCGTTCCGATCTTCTCGATGATCGCCTCCTTCCAGGACGAGGACCCGGGCGTCGAGCATCAGGCCGAGATGCCGTCCGGCGTGCCCGACCCGGAGCGCCTGCCCGACATCGAAGATCACCTCGCAGGACTGCATCCGATGTCAAAGCGGCTGTTCATCGATCGCCCCTTGGATGTGCGCCACTTCCCCTCGCCGATCTACCTGGGCGTCGAGGGCGAGCGTGTGCCGCACCAGGCGGTGTGGATGCGCGCGCGACGCGAGATTCCCGACGATCCGCGCATCCACCGCGCCGTGCTCGCCTACCTCAGCGACCTGACCATCCAGGAATCGATCCTTCGCGCCCACGGGGTGGCCTGGGCGACGCCGGGCCTGAAGGTGGCGAGCCTCGACCACGCCATGTGGTGGCACCGACCGGGCCGCGTCGACGAATGGATGCTGTACGTGCAGGAGTCTCCGAGCGCGCGCGGCGGCCGGGGGCTGGCGACAGGACGCATCTACTCGCGCGACGGCATGCTGTTGGCCACCGTCGCGCAGGAGATCATGGTGCGGGTGCCGGGACGGCCGTCGGCGGACGGCTGACCTGTCAGCGCCGTCTGGCGTACTCGATCGGCTCGTCGAGGAACGGCGCCCATGCGGCGCGCTCAGCCTCGCCCCAGCGGGTCGGACGTCCGCTCTCGGTGTCGACGAGCACGACCACGGCGGACGCGCGGGCATACACGATCGACGACGCGTCGCCCTGCGGACTGTGCACCTCGTAGCAGACCTCCACGCTCGAGCCGCCAATCCGACCGACCCACAGCTGGACGTCGAGCGGGCGCTGGCCGTACGGGACCGGCCGCAGGTACTCGATCTCCTGCCGCGCGACGAGTGTGGCACGAGTGCCGCCGCCCTCGAGGACGGACATGTCGAACACCGCGGTCGGCGCCGCTTCGGTGCCGTCCTCCGGCCGCCAGAAGGCGCGCAGCCGCGCTTCTTCGAGCAGCTTCAGCATCGACGTGTTGTTCACGTGCCCGAGCGCGTCGAGGTCTCCCCACCGCAGGTGGATGGGGACGTGCAGCCGGCGTGCGGCTCCCGGAACCGGCTCGTCAGTCACGGGTGAGTTTGCGATACGTCGAACGGTGCGGCTTGGCGGCGTCGGGTCCGAGCCGCTCGATCTTGTTCTCCTCGTACGCCTCGAAGTTGCCCTCGAACCAGTACCACTGGTCGGGGTCCTCCTCGGTGCCCTCGTACGCGAGGATGTGCGTCGCGATGCGGTCCAGGAACCACCGGTCGTGTGTGATGACCACCGCACAGCCCGGGAACTCCAGCAGCGCGTTCTCGAGGCTGCCGAGCGTCTCGACGTCGAGGTCGTTGGTGGGCTCGTCGAGCAGCAGCAGGTTTCCGCCCTGCTTGAGCGTGAGGGCGAGGTTCAGCCGGTTGCGCTCGCCACCGGAGAGGACGCCCGCCTTCTTCTGCTGGTCTGGGCCCTTGAAGCCGAACTGCGACACGTAGGCACGCGAGGGGATCTCGACCTTGCCGACCTGGATCCAGTCCAGGCCGTCGCTCACGACCTCCCACAGCGACTTGCCGGGATCGATTCCGCCGCGGCTCTGGTCGACGTAGGAGATGTCCACCGTCTCGCCCACCTTGAGTTCGCCGCCGTCGAGCGGCTCGAGGCCGACGATCGTCTTGAACAGGGTCGTCTTGCCGACGCCGTTCGGGCCGATGATGCCCACGATGCCGTTGCGCGGCAGGGTGAAGCTCAGCCCCTCGATGAGACTGCGTCCGTCGAAGCCCTTCTGGAGCTTCTTGGCCTCGAGGACAACCTGTCCGAGGCGGGGTCCGGGCGGAATCACGATCTCGTCGAAGTCGAGTTTCCGCGTGCGGTCGGCCTCCGCGGCCATCTCCTCATAGCGCGCCAGGCGGGACTTCGACTTGGTCTGGCGTCCCTTGGCGTTGCTGCGCACCCACTCGAGTTCGCCGGCGAGGCGCTTGGCGAGCTTCGCGTCCTTCTTGCCCTGAACCTGCAGGCGCTCCTGCTTCTTCTCCAGGTAGGTCGAGTAGTTGCCTTCGTAGGGGTACAAGCGCCCGCGGTCGACCTCGCAGATCCATTCCGCGACATGGTCGAGGAAGTACCGGTCGTGCGTGACGGCGAGGACCGCGCCGGGGTACTTCGCGAGGTGCTGCTCGAGCCACTGCACGCTCTCGGCGTCGAGGTGGTTGGTCGGCTCGTCCAGCAGCAGCAGGTCAGGCTTCTGGAGCAGGAGCTTGCACAGCGCGACGCGGCGCTTCTCACCGCCCGAGAGGTTGCTGACGAGCGCTTCGGACGGCGGCGTGCGCAGCGCGTCCATGGCCTGCTCGAGCTGCGAGTCGAGATCCCACGCGTCAGCCGAGTCGATGGCTTCCTGAAGCGTGCCCATCTCCGCCAGGAGCGTGTCGAAATCGGCATCCGGATCGGCCATCAGGCCCGAGATCTCGTTGAAGCGGTCGAGCTTCTCCTTGATCGGCCCGACGCCCTGCTGCACGTTCTCGAGGACCGTGAGATGCTCGTCGAGTTCGGGCTCCTGCATGAGGATGCCGACGCTGTAGCCCGGGCTGAGCCTGGCTTCGCCGTTGCTGGGGGTGTCTATTCCGGCCATGATCTTGAGGATCGTGGACTTCCCGGCGCCGTTCGGGCCGACGACTCCGATCTTCGCACCGGGGAGGAAGGCCATCGTGACGTCGTCGAGGATCACCTTGTCGCCGACTGCTTTGCGGGCACGGACCATCGAGTAGATGTATTCAGCCATATCCTGTCCAGTCTACGGGCCGCCTGACCGCGCAGAATCACGCAGGCAGCGACCGCGGGAGGCGGATCACCAGTCGATCGGGCGCGTCTGTCCGACCAGACACGTGCCCTCGGCGAGGACCGGTACGACCAGCGTGACCGGGCTGCCCGTCGCCGGGCCGACCTGGCCGACCAGGCACTCGTCACCCCAGCGCACGGAGAACTGGATACTCTCCGCCGGGTTGCCCACCGTGCTCTGATCCGGCGTGACCTGCATGGCGGCCCTGTCGAAGCCCGCGGCCACGAGGGCGTCGATGTACGCCCGGCCGGCTACATTGTCCGGCGTGGCCCACACGGCGGCGGTCACGTCCGAGAAGAGCGCGAGGTTCTCCTCGGCTGTTCCTCCGGAAACGAGTGCTGGCTCGGCCGGCAGGGCGGGCGAGGGCGTGGCCGACGCCGGCGGGGCGGCGCTCGCGGACGGCTGCGAGCTGACCGCAGGCTCCGGATTCGAACACCCTGCGAGCGCGAGTGATGCCCCGACTGCGATGCATGTCAGCGACGCCCCCACACTGCGCGCACGACGAGGCGCGGGGTGGTGGGGGGACACGGTCAGAGTCTACGGCGGACCACCCCGCCCTCGATTCGCGCGCCTCAGAACGGCGTCTCCGCTCCGGCGAGCGCCAGGACCGGCTTCTCGGAGTCCACGCCGCCATCGTCCGCTCCGTGAATGGCCTCTTCCCCGCTCGATTCCGCCGCCGCGGTCTGTTCGAGGCCGGGGGTTGCCCACGAGTCCTCGGATGCCGCGCCCGGAGCCCACGAGTCGTCCGTCTGCGATGCCGACGATCCGGATGCCGGAACGTCGCGTGTGAAGCTCGTCGTGCCCCACAGCAGGTCGTGGCCGATCGCATCGACGTCGATCTCGACGGCAGTGCCGCGCCTCTCGCCCGATTCCCACCTGCGCACGCGCAGCCTGCCGGTGAGGATCACGCGGTCCTTCTTGTGCAACGAGTCGAACGCGTGCTCAGCGAGCCGTCGGTAGGCCGAGACCGTGTACCAGCTGGTCTCGCCGTCGACCCATGCTCCGGTCGTGCGATCGAGCCTGCGCTGCGTGCTCCCGACGCGGAACGTGGTGATCGTCAGACCGTTCGCGTTCTTCTTGTCGGGGTCGGTCCCGATGATTCCGACGATGGTGATGGTGTCGCTCATGTCAGTCCTCTCCGCCCGAGGACGGTCCTCGGGTCGCGCCGGTGCCCGAGTGCCCGTCGGGCACCGGCGCCATCTCAGAATGCTTCCGCCGGCGAGCCCGTGACCATGGACGGCGCGCCTCTGCGGAAAGCCCAACCGGTGGCCGCTCTGGGGAGGAGTCGTCGGCCAGCGACTCCCGCTCAGGAGGACAAACCGCGATGTCGGAGGTCGCACTTATCTTCGAAGGAGAAAGGAACATGCCATGAGCACTCTCCTCGAAACCCCGACTCCCGGCACGCCCCACCTCTCGCGTGCGGCGCATGTCCGGCTCGTCCCAGCCGCACCCGGACTGTGGCGCATCACCGACCGCGGTGGCCGGGTGATCGGCCATCTCCAGGCGATCCGCCAGGGCGATGACGTCCGATTCAGCGCGCGGCGATTCCACGCACCGAGCCGCGCGTTCCGCGAGCTCGGTGAATTCTGGTCGGCCGACGACGCGGTCGAGTGCGTGACTTTCGCTCGCTGACCGCTCAGACCACGGCGTCCAGCTGCTCGGCCATCGCGACAGGCGCTCCGCTGCGCACGCGCGGCCATGCCTCGGCGAGGATGTCGACGGCTCCGACCAGGTCGTCCGGCGACGCGGTGAACGGGATGCGGAGGTGCCGGTCGTGGCCACCGTCCACGGAGAAGCGGGGACCGGCCGACAGAAGCAGTCCGCGCGAGCGCACATCCATCACGAGTGCCGAGCTCAGCGGCGCGTCGAGCTCGATCCACAGCGAGACTCCGCCCTGTGCATGTGGTGCCCGCCATTCCGGCAGAGCTCGCGAGACCGCCGCCGCGACGGCATCCCGACCGGTGCGAAGGACATGCGAGCGCTGTGCGACGACCGCGCCGAACTGGGGGAAGAGGGCCGCGGCGACTGCCTGCTCGAACTCCGGAGTGCCCAGGTCCTGTGCGGAACGGGCCGCCACGAGTCGTCGCACGAGGTCGGTCTCGCCGCGGATCCACCCGACCCGCAATCCCCCCCACACGGTCTTGCCGAGCGAGCCGACGCGGACCACGAGCGCGGGATCGCCGTCGAGGAAGGCGGGCGGGACCGGCCCGCGGTCGATGTCGAGGTCGGCGGTTGTCTCATCCAGCACCAGGATCGTGCCCGCCCGTTCCGCGGAGTGCAGGATCGTGGCTCGCTCCGCTGCGGACATCGATCGACCGGTGGGGTTCTGGAAGTCGGGCATCAGGTACGCCATGATCGGCAGCGTCCGTGCGAACGCCTGCTCGGCGCGATCCAGATCCCAACCACCCGCCGTGGTCACCGGCACGCCGACCAGTCGGGTGCCGGCGCGACGGAGCGCGTCGGCCGCGTGGGGGTAGGTCGGCGTCTCGATCAGCACCCGATCGCCCCGGCCCGAGAGCACCCCCGCCAGGAGGTGGATGGCGCTCTGTGCGCCGGTCGTCACGATGATCTGGCCGGGCGAGGTCGGGACTCCGCGGTCGCAGTATCGGCGGGCGATTGCCTCCCGCAGTTCGATGCGGCCGAACACGTCGTACCCGACGCGGGATACCAGCGACGACGCCGACGCCGCGACTTCGGAAATGACCCCGGCCAATCCCGGCCATGCCGGCGGACTCGCCTGCTGCAGATCGATCGCGCCGTCGCTGACGAGCGTGCGCCCGGGGTCCCGGCGACGCAGCGGCAGCGTCACACTGCCGGAACCGCGCGTGCTCGCGATGTGCCCGGAGTCGCGGAGGCTTCGGTATGCCGCGGCGACGGTGCTGCGGCTCACCTGCAGGAACGCCGCCAGTTCCCGTTCCGCAGGCAGCGCTGTGCGCGGAGCGAGCCTGTTGTCCAGGCACAGGAGGCGGATGCCGTCGGCCAGAGCTTCATACGCCGGTTCACGAGTGCGCCAGCCGCCGAGGGCGGCAGCGAGTGCGCGAGCAGATATCCGGGAGTCCATGGAGCCAGAGTATCCGAATTGGACTGCACGGTTCGTGCCAATCACACGATTGGATGGCTCTATGGCTCGTCGCATCATCCAGCTCCTCTCCGGCCTTCTCCTCTACGGTGCGGGCTGTGCTCTCACGGTCGAGGCCGGACTGGGTGTCGACCCCTGGACGGTGCTCGCGCAGGGGATCTCCGTGCACACGGGCATCGGCATCGGCTGGGTGACGAACATCCTCGGTTTCCTCGTACTGCTCCTGTGGATTCCGCTGCGACAGCGACCAGGCGTCGGAACGATCGCGAACATCCTGCTCGTGGGCACGAGCATGCAGGTCGTGCTGTGGATCGTCCCTCCCATCAGCGGGGTGTGGGCCCAGATCGGCGTCCTGCTGGGAGGCATCCTGCTCGTCGCCGTGGCTTCGGGGCTCTATATCGGAGCCCGCTTCGGTCCCGGCCCCCGCGACGGCCTGATGACCGGGCTGCATGCTCGCCTGGGCTGGCCGATCTGGGGCTGCCGCGCCCTCGTCGAGGTCTCGGTGCTCGCAATCGGCTGGTTGCTCGGCGGCACCGTCGGCATCGGCACGGTGCTGTTCGCGGTCCTCATCGGACCGCTCGTCCACGCGGCGCTGCCGCTGCTGGACACGGCTCGCGCTCCGAAGGCGCGTATGCCTGCCGAGCGGGCGCGGCCGACGCGCGCTCCGGTCTGACGCGTCAGTGCTCGCGGAACTCCGGCCAGTCGCTGCCAGGCGTCATCCGCGAGTGCAGGGCGTTCTTCGCGATCTCCATCGAGGGATACTTGCCGGCCGACGAATCGGCGCCGGCCATGGTCACGGTGTAGCCGTCCTCGTCCTTGCGGATGCTGCCGACGACGCCGGACTGCCCGTAGGCCACCCACAGGCTGTGATGCGTTTCAGTGCTCATCTGAACCCCTTCCGTGCCCCTCGACGCTACGCCCGCTGGTGCGGTGACGCCAGTGGTCCGAACGGGCGTGTCGCACACCGTTTCTCGGTGGCGCGGCGCAGTCGACCGGCGGCTCGTGGTGCCCCCGACAGGACTCGAACCTGTGACCGGCGGATTAGAAGGCCGCTGCTCTATCCACTGAGCTACGGAGGCGCGAAACAAGGTTATCGCGCCGCGATCAGCGGCCTGGAGACGCCCTCCAACCGGAAGCCGTGTCCGAGGCCCCTGACTAGGATGGACCCCATGGTGGGGGCATCCGACAACGACCGGCTCGTGTGGATCGATTGCGAGATGACGGGCCTGGACCTGTCGGTCGATGAGCTCGTCGAGATCGCCGTCGTCGTCACCGACTTCGAGCTCCGGCCCCTCGATCCGGGGTTCTCGATCGTGATCAAGCCGGATGCGTCGGCGATGGCTCACATGAACGACTTCGTGACCGACATGCACCAGAAGTCCGGTCTGCTGACCGAGATCCCCGGCGGTGTGAGCGTCGCCGAAGCGGAGTTCGAGGCGCTCGAGTATATCCAGCGCTTCGTGCCGCTCGAGGGAAAGGCGCCCCTGGCGGGCAACACGATCGGCACCGACCGCATGTTCCTCGCGAAGTACATGCCGCGCGTGGATCGCTGGCTGCACTACCGCAACGTCGACGTCTCCAGCATCAAAGAACTCAGCAGGAGGTGGTATCCCAGGGCGTACATCCACGCCCCCGCGAAAGGTGGCGGTCACCGTGCTCTCGCCGACATCCGCGAATCCATCCTGGAACTGACCTATTACCGCTCCGCGGTCTTCGTGCCCGAGCCCGGCCCGACCAGTGACGGGGCCCGTGCCGCGGCGGCCGCCGCCGTTTCGTCGTTCGCTCCCGGAGTATGAGAGAATTTTCGGGTTGCCCGCACGCGCGGGAGACATGGTGGGTATAGCTCAGTTGGTAGAGCACCTGGTTGTGGTCCAGGGGGCCGCGGGTTCAAGTCCCGTTACTCACCCCAATGCTTGACATGGATGCCGCGGCTTTCGAGTCTCTCGTGGTCGACGAGCTCGATCGGCTTCCCGACGACATGGTCGAGGGGCTCGACAACGTGGTCTTCGTCGTCGAGGATCGCCCGGAAGACGGAAGCCTGGATCTGTTCGGCCTCTACGATGGATGGGCACTTACCGAACGCGATCGCTATGGTGCGGGCGAGCTGCCCGACCGCATCATCGTGTACCGCGAGCCGCACCTGGCCGCCTGCGATACCGCGGGCGAGCTGCGCGACGAGGTGCACACCACGCTCGTGCACGAGATCGCGCACTTCTACGGAATCGACGACGAACGACTCCACGAACTGGGATGGGCCTGATGGTGCTGCTCGCAACGCCCGACCTCGACGAGCAGGTGGGCACGCAGCTCGACCAGGAGACGATGCCGCCCTGGCAGACGGTCGTGTGGAACGACCCGGTCAACCTCATGAGCTACGTCACGCACGTCTTCCGCGAGTACTTCGGATTCGACCGGCCGCGTGCCGAGCAGCTGATGCTCGCGGTGCACCACGAAGGTCACGCCGTGGTGGCGGAAGGTGCTCGCGAGCAGATGGAGCTGCACGTGCAGGCCATGCACGACTACGGCCTGTGGGCGACCATTCGGCAGGCCCCGCGATGAGCGGCGCGCGCACGGTCGTGCTCGAGCTGACGCGGATGGAGGCCGCCCACCTCGCCGGACTGGTGACGCAGTTCACGGAGCTCCTCGAGGGTGCTGAGAGCGGCGCGGGCGACCCCGCGATCGCTCGCCTCGTGCCGGATGCCTATGCGGACGACGCCGCCGCTGCGCAGGATTTCCGTGACGTGACGGAGAACGATCTGCTCGAGCGCCGCCGACAGGATGCTGCGGCGGTGCTCGACTCGCTCCGCGAACCCGCCACGCTTCCCGACGACGCCGAGCCGGACGACGAGGTCCTCATGGAACTCGTGGAGCTGCGCCTGCAGCCCGAAGCCCTGCGGGCGTGGCTGCGCTGCCTGGCGGCGATCAGGCTTGTGCTCGCCACGCGCCTGGACATCCGCAGCGAGGACGATCACGACGTCGACGATCCTCGGTTCGGGATCTACGAGTGGCTCGGATATCGGCTCGACGGGCTGGTGCAGGCCGCGTCGGGCGACGAGTGAGCGGCCCTCACGGGATTGCGAAGACGTGCGTCGCCAGACCGGTAGGACCGTCGCGCGCGATGTGGCGCTCCTCCTGCTCAGCCCACCGGGTCCAGTGCGGCCGGAAGGTGTCGCCGTCTCGTTCCAGTGCCCGTCGCATGCGCGACCGCTGCGGTGATTCGAGCCACACGCGCACGTCACCGAGCCGGGCCGTCTCAGCAGTGAGCAGCCCCGAGCCTTCGACGATCAGCGGCAGCGAGGGGTCGACGGCATGCGCCTCGGCGGGAGCGGACGCGTCCCAGTCCCAGCGCTCCCACACCCCGATCAGCCCGCGCGCGTGCGGCCGGAGGATCAGGTCGCGGGCTGCCTCCACGCCGTCGGCGAGGCCGTCCCACCCTGGGTAGAGGGAGTCGAGGGCGACAAGCTGCACCCGCCCGCGGAGCGGCCACCGAGCGACCAGCCTCCGGGCCAGGGATGTCTTTCCGGAGCCGCTGCGGCCGTCGATGAGCACGACCGGATTCGACGCGGCGACGCCGACGATCGCCGCGAGGACTTGGGAGGCCGCGATGTCGAGGGCGGCGGTGACGGGGTCGGCGTCAGCGCTTGAGCGCGCGGATGACACGGCTCAGTGCGCGACCGGTGACCCACACGAACGGAATCGCCACCGCGAGGAAGGAGACGATGTTCGGCTCGAACCGGAGATCGCCGCCGCGACGGACGTATGCCCCCAGCGGCACGGCATAGCCGCCTCCTGCGCCTCCGCCGTTGCCCGCCTCGTCGGATCCTCCGCCGAAGCCGGACCACGTGATGGCGACCGGAACGATGCGGACGCCGTCGACGTCCACCTGCTCGCCGTAGGCGCTCTTCACGCCGAAGGTCGCGGACTGCTTGCCGAGCTCGAGTGCGATGTTGGGCATGTCTCCACGGTAGCGGGCCGAGGGCGGCAAGCCCAGCGCGGGGCGCCGGTTGGCGCTCAATCCATGAGCGGCGGCTTCGGGTGCGAGGGCGGAGACCCTCCCCCGCGCGCACCGCCGATCAGCGTTGCGCGCGTCACCGCTCCGCGCCCGAACCGCGCGGTCGCGTCGTCGAGTGCGCCCTCGACCCGACGCCACTCGGCGTCGTCATCCCACAGCACCGGCTCGCCGCCGCCGGCAGCGCGCAGCTTCTCGGCTCGAACTCCGACCAGCCGCACCGGCAGTGGTCGTTCGACCGAGCCGAACAGGTCCAGGGCCGCCTCGCCGATGCGCTGGCCGACGGCGGTCGGCTCGGGAAGGGTCTGCGATCGGCTGATCGTCGTGAAGTCCGCGAACCGGACCTTGATCGCGATCGTGCGCGCCTCCCACCCGTGCTTGCGCAGACGCGCACCGACGCGATCCGCGAGCCGGCGGAACTCCGAGCGCAGCACGGCCGGATCGTCGATATCGGTGAGGAATGTCTCCTCGTGGCCGACGCTCTTCTCCACCTGCTGGGTCTCGACACTCCTGGCATCCACGCCGCGGGCGAGGTGCCAGATGCGGTCGCCCATCGCACCGCCGAGCGCGCGGTCCAGGACCGGGCGCGGTGTCTCGAGCACATCCGCGACGGTGTGGATGCCGCGCGCCTCGAGCACCTCGGCGGACTTGGGCCCGATGCCCCACAGCGCACGCACGGAGCGCGGTGCGAGGAAGGCGGCGGTATCGGCCTCCGAGACGATCAGCAGGCCGTCCGGCTTGCTGATCGTGGACGCCATCTTGGCGACATGCTTGGTGGCGGCGACGCCGATGCTGCAGGTCAGTCCGGTCTCGTCGAGTACGCGCTGACGCAGCATCCGAGCGATATGACCGGGCGTGCCCCACAGTCGCCGCGCGCCGCGCACGTCGAGGAACGCCTCGTCGATCGAGAGCGGCTCGACGAGAGGCGTCACGTCGTGGAAGATGCGCATGACCTCTTTCGAGAGTGCGACATAGCGCTCGAAGTTCGGGCGCACCGTGATCGCGGTGGGACACAGGCGCAGCGCCTGCCCGACCGACATCGCCGAGCGGACGCCGAATCGGCGTGCTTCGTAGGATGCACTGGAAACGACCCCGCGTCCTTCGAAACCGCCGACGATGATCGGCTTGCCTCTCAGCGATGGGTCGTCGAGCACTTCTACGGACGCGTAAAAGGCGTCCATGTCGACGTGCAGGATGCCGGTGCCGGCGTCGTCCGCGCCGTCGGGCGAGACGAGCCGTCCCGTTCCGTCGCCCCGTCCCATGAGCCGATGATCCCCGCAGCCGCCGACAACTCGCTCGACGACTACTGCGCGGCGCGCTCGAGGATCAGCTGGCGCACGCGCGCGGCATCCGCTTGACCGTGCATCGCCTTCATGACCGCGCCGATGATCGCGCCCGCCGCCTGAACCTTGCCGTCGCGGATCTTCGCCATCACGTCCGGCTGAGAGGCGAGGGCCGCGTCGATCGCGCTGATAAGGGCTCCGTCGTCCGAGACGACCGCGAGGCCGCGCCGGTCGATGACCTCCTGAGGTGTGCCCTCGCCCTGGATGACACCCTCGAGCACCTGGCGCGCGAGCTTGTCGGTCAGCGTCCCGGCGTCGATCAGTCCCTGCAGCGCCGCCACGTCGGCGGGCGAGACGAGCTCGGCGGCCTCGCGTCCGTGAGCGTTCGCGGTGCGGGTGATCTCGCCCGTCCACCACTTGCGTGCGGCGGCGGGTGTCGCGCCGGCGGCGATCGTCGCGGCGACCTCGGCCAGCAGGCCTCCGTTGGCGACGTCCTGGAATTCGAGGTCGCTGAAGCCCCATTCGCCCTTGAGCCGGCGGCGGCGCTCGGCCGGAGGCTCGGGAAGCGCGGCCCGCAGTTCCTCGATGAGCTCGGCCGACGGCGCCACGGGCAGCAGGTCGGGCTCGGGAAAGTAGCGGTAGTCGTCGGCGTCGGACTTCGGGCGGCCCGGCGAGGTGGTGCCGGTGTCCTCATGCCAGTGCCGCGTCTCCTGCGTGATCGATCCGCCGTTCGCCAGGATCGCGGCCTGACGCTGGATCTCGTAGCGCACCGCCCGCTCGACCGAGCGCATCGAGTTCACGTTCTTGGTCTCGGTCCGGGTGCCGAGCTTCTCCTGGCCGCGGGGTCGCAATGAGACGTTGGCGTCGCAGCGGAGGTTGCCGCGCTCCATGCGCGCGTCGGAGATGTCCAGGGCCAGGACGATGTCGCGGATCGTCTGCACGTAGGCCTTCGCGATCTCCGGCGCGCGATGCTCGGTGCCGTAGATCGGCTTGGTGACGATCTCGACGAGCGGCACTCCCGCGCGGTTGTAGTCCACGAGCGAGTACTCCGCACCCTGGATGCGGCCGGTCGATCCGCCGACGTGCGTGAGCTTGCCGGCGTCCTCTTCCATATGGGCGCGTTCGATGGGAACGACCACGCGCGTTCCGTCGGCGAGCTCCACCTCGACCGAACCCTCGAACGCGATCGGCTCGTCGTACTGCGAAATCTGGTAGTTCTTGCCCAGATCGGGGTAGAAGTAGTTCTTGCGCGCGAAACGGCTGGACGGCGCGATCTGGCACCCGAGTGCAAGGCCCAGCGAGATCGAGTACCGCACTGCCTGCTCGTTGACCACGGGCAGCGAGCCGGGAAGTCCCAGGTCGACCGGCGCCAGGTCGGAGTTCGGCTCCCGGCCGAAGGAGTTGGGTGCGGCCGAGAACATCTTGGTCTTCGTGTTGAGCTCGACGTGCACCTCGAAACCGAGGACGGGCTCGAACAGCTCGAGCGCCTTGTCGAAATCCATCAGCTGATCCTTCGCCATGTCAGGCGACACCTCCCCGGACGGCCGCCGGCAGCGCGGGGGCACGGTCCAGCAGCGGCGCGCCCCATGAGTCGAGGAGCAGCGCTTCGAGTGCCGCGCCGACCCGGTACAGAGTCGCGTCCTGGCGCGCGGCAGCCAGGAATTGGATGCCCACTGGCAGGCCGTCCTCCTCGGCCAGTCCGGATGGGATCGAAATCCCCGGCACGCCGGCGAGGTTCGCCGGGATCGTCGTGACGTCGTTCAGGTACATCTGCATGGGATCGTCGATCTTCTCGCCCAGACGGAACGCCGTCGTCGGCGCGGACGGGGTCGCGATGACGTCGACCCGCGCGAACGCGGCGTCGAAGTCGCGCTGGATGAGCGTGCGCACCTTCTGCGCCGAGCCGTAGTACGCGTCGTAGTACCCGGCCGACAGGGCATAGGTGCCGAGGATGATGCGGCGCTTCACCTCGTCGCCGAAACCGGCCTCGCGCGTCGCCGCCATGACATCCTCCACGGTGGCGCTGCCCGAGGGTGTCACCCGCATGCCGAAACGCACGGAGTCGAACTTCGCCAGGTTGCTGGATGCCTCGGCCGGGAGGATCAGGTAGTACGCCGCGACACCGAACTCGAAGTGAGGTGCGCTGATCTCGACGATCTCGGCGCCCTGCGCCTCCATGGCGGCCAGAGCGGACCGGAACGAGGCCGAGACGCCGGACTGGAAGCCGGAGTCGGGCAGCTCCCGGATCACTCCGACGCGGAGTCCGCGCAGCACGTCGCCGCGCGCCCCCTCGCGCGCGGCATCCGCGAAGGACGGCCACACGTCGGTGAGCGACGTCGAATCGTTCGGGTCGTGGCCGCCGACCACGTCGTGCAGGAGACCCGCATCCAGGACGGTGCGCGTGACTGGCCCGACCTGGTCGAGGCTCGACGCCAGCGCGATGGCGCCATAGCGGCTGACGCCGCCGTAGGTGGGCTTCAAGCCGACTGTGCCCGTGACGTGCGCGGGCTGGCGGATGGATCCGCCCGTATCGGAGCCGAGCGCGAGCGGCGCCTCGAAGGCGGCGACCGCTGCGGCTGAGCCGCCGCCTGATCCGCCCGGGATCCGGTCGAGATCCCACGGGTTGTGCGTGGCTCCGTACGCCGAGTGCTCGGTCGAGGAGCCCATCGCGAACTCGTCCATGTTCGTCTTGCCGAGCGGCACCAGGCCCGCGGTGCGGGCGCGGGCCACGACGGTCGCGTCGAACGGCGACAGGTAGCCCTCGAGGATCCGCGACCCGCTGGTGGAGGGCATGTCGGTCGTGACCAGCACGTCCTTGATCGCGAGCGGAACTCCCGCGACGGGACCGAGTGCCTCGCCCGCCGCCCGGCGCCGGTCGATGTCGGCGGCGACATCGAGCGCGTGATCGCTCACGTGCAGGAAGGCATGGATGTCGCCGTCGACCGCGGCGATCCGGTCGAGATGAGCCTGGGTGGCCTCGACGCTGGAGACCTCACCAGATGACAGCTTCGAGGCGAGATCGGCGGCGGACAGACGGATCAAGTCCGCGCTCACTGCTCCTCCCCCAGAATCGCGGTCACGCGGAACCTGCCGTCGGCGGCGTCCGGGGCGTTCTGCAGCGCCTGGGCGAGCGTCAGCGTCTGACCGACCTCGTCGGCGCGGTAGACGTTCTGAAGCGGGATCGGGTGGCTCGTCGCCGGCACCTCGGGGGTCGCCACCTGCGACACCTTCGCGATGTTGTCGACGATCACGTCGAGCTGCCCGGTGAGGCGCTCGACCTCCTCGTCGCTCAGCTGGATCCTGGCGAGCACACCGAGATGGCGCACGAGATCGGGGGTGATTTCAGACACTCGCCAAGTCTAGGCGGTCCGCAATCTGAGGCTTGCGGGGAGCCAGGCCTAGGCTGATCGGGTGACGACGTTCGAGCCTCCCCGCCCCTGGATCGCCAGCTATGCCGCGGGGGTGCCGGAAGACCTGGCCCCCGTCACCGGATCGCTGGTCGACATCGTCCAGGCGTCAGCTCGGGACTACCCCGACGCCCCTGCCCTGCAGTTCTTCGGCCGCACGACCTCCTACCGAGAACTCAACTACGCGATCGACCGCGCGGCCGCCGGTCTGCGCGATCAGGGAGTGCGGGCAGGCGACCCTGTGGCCATCGTGCTGCCCAACTGCCCGCAGCACATCGTGGCGTTCTACGCGATCCTCCGGCTCGGTGCCGTCGTGATCGAGCACAACCCGCTGTACACCCCGCGCGAGCTGCGCAAGCAGTTCGAGGACCACGGCGCCACGCACGCGATCGTCTGGACCAAGGTGGTCTCGACCCTTCAGGAGTTCCCCGCCGACCTCGCGGTCACCTCCCTGGTCTCGGTGGATATCACCCAGGCGATGACCCTGCGCACCCGGCTGGCGCTGAAACTGCCGCTCGCGCGGGCGCGCGAGGCGCGCACGGCCCTGCACGAACGGGTGAGCGGCACGGTGTCGTGGGAGTCCATCGTGAAGACCGCTCCTCTCCCGGTGTCGCATCCGAAGCCCGTCACTGACGACCTCGCTCTCATCCAGTACACGAGTGGGACGACCGGCTCCCCGAAGGGCGCCTCGCTGACGCACCGCAATCTCCTCTCCAACGCCGCGCAGGCGCGCGCATGGGTCCCCTCGATCGTCCGAGGCGACGGCTGCGTGGTCTTTGCGGTGCTCCCGATGTTCCACGCCTACGGGCTCACGCTGTGCCTGACCTTCGCCATGTCGATGGGGGCGCGACTTGTGCTGTTCCCGCGCTTCGACCCCGACATGGTGCTCGAGGTCACCCGCAAGCACCCGGCGACCTTCCTCCCGCTCGTGCCGCCGATCGCGGACCGCCTCCTGAAGGCGGCGCGCGAGAAGGGCGTGTCGCTCGAGGGCACGCAGGTCGCGATCTCCGGAGCGATGGCGCTTCCGCACGAGCTGGTCGTCCCGTTCGAAGCCGCATCGGGCGGCTACCTCGTCGAGGGATACGGACTCAGCGAATGCTCGCCGGTGCTGATGGCCAATCCTGTCGCCGACAACCGCGTCCCGGGCACGGTCGGACTGCCTCTGCCCGGCACGGAGCTGCGCGTCGTCGACCCGGACGACCCGACGACGGATGTCGCGCCCGGCACGCGCGGCGAGCTGGTCGTGCGCGGCCCGCAGGTGTTCAGCGGCTACTACGGCAAGCCCGAAGAGACCGAGAAGGTCTTCGTCGACGGATGGTTCCGCACCGGCGACATCGTGACGGTGGACGAGGCGGGCTTCGTGCGGATCATCGACCGCATCAAGGAGCTCATCATCACAGGAGGTTTCAACGTCGCGCCGACCGAGGTCGAGATCGCACTGCGCCAACATCCGCAGGTCGAGGACGCCGCGGTCGTCGGCCTGCCCAGCGCACAGTCCGGCGAGGAGGTCGTTGCGGCGATCGTCGTCGCCCCGGGTGCCGACATCGACCTGGAGTCGGTCCGCGAGTTCGCCCGCGGCATCCTCACCCCGTACAAGGTTCCGCGGCGCATCTTCGTCGTCGACGAGCTGCCGAAGTCCCTCATCGGCAAGGTACTGCGGCGCCAGGTGCGCGACAGTCTGCTGGAACCGACGACAGGCGGGTGACTCCCGCCGCTTTCGAGCTCAGTCGGCGAGACCGTCGCGTGCCACCGCGACCGAATAGGGATACAACGTGGCGCTCATGACACCCGCCGCAACGGCCGGATCGGTCTCCATGACCGCGCGGGCGGAGGCCTCATCGGGTGCCTCGAAGATCGTGATGCCCCACGTCCCCTCTTCCACCTGCGTGCGACCGGCGAGGATGAGGATGCCCGCCTCCTTCAGCGCGACCAGGTAGCCGAAGTGCTCGGCAACGATCGCGGACTCTTCATCGGTCGCGGCGGCGACCATCTCAGGCCGCGTCGGGACGATCCGGTACACCCACTGCGCCATCAGCTGCTCACCCCTCGGTTCCGGAGGTCGCGCGCCGCGTCCAACGCGTCGGGACCGCGGGTCACCAGCAGGTGGAACTGCGCCGCGTCGATGATGCGCACGCCCAGTTCCTCGGCCTTGGCGAGCTTCGAGCCCGCGCCCGGCCCCGCGGCGACGAAGTCGGTTTTCTTCGACACGCTGGATGCCGCCTTTCCGCCCGCGTCGAGGATGGCCTGCTGTGCGCCCTCGCGGCTGTATCCCTCGAGCGATCCGGTCGCGACGACCGTGAGTCCCTCGAGCACCCCGCCCTCCACGGAGGCCCCGCCGGGACCTGGATGCCCCGGCGTCGCCAGCTGTGCTCCGGCGGCCGCCCACCGGTCCACGATGTCGCGGTGCCAGTCGACATCGAACCAGTCGGTCAGGGAGTCGGCGATGATCCCGCCCACGCCCTCCACGGCCGCGAGCTCGTCGCGGGATGCCGCGCGGATCGCGTCGATCGAGCCGAACCACTGGGCGAGCGCGCGCGCGGCGACCGGACCCACGTGGCGAACGTTGAGTGCGACCAGGAAACGCCACAGCTCCTTGGACTTGGCCGCCTCCAGGTTGACCAGCAGCTGCGTCGCCGCGACGGAGAGGATGTGGCCGGCGTCGCCGTCGAAGGGGCCGTCGCTCTGGAACGCCGGATCGCTCTTCTTGCGCTGACGGCGGAAGGGCGACCGGGTGTCTGCGGTCCCGTCCTCGAGGAGGCGAGGCAGGCCGGTCTCGGCATCGCGCACGACCACGTCGATCGCGAAGAGGTCCTCCGCGCGCAGGTCGAACAGCCCCGCCTCTGTGACGAGAGGAGGGGTCTCGGGCCGCACCGGCTGCGTGAGCGCCGCTGCCGAGACCTCGCCGAGCCCCTCGATGTCCAGCGCCCCGCGCGACCCGATGTGATCGACGCGCCCGCGCACCTGGGCGGGGCACGAACGCGCGTTGGGGCACCTGAGGTCGATGTCGCCCGCTTTCGCGGGGGCGAGTCGGGATCCGCACTCGGGACAGTCTGCGGGCATCACGAACGCACGCTCGGTGCCGTCGCGCAGCTCGACGACGGGGCCGAGCACCTCCGGGATCACATCGCCGGCCTTGCGCAGCACGACGGTGTCGCCGATCAGCACGCCCTTGGCCTTGACGACATCCTGGTTGTGCAGCGTCGCCTGCCGGACGACGCTCCCCGCCACCCGCGCCGGCTCCATGACGGCGAACGGCGTCGCGCGTCCGGTGCGCCCGACCGAGACGACGATGTCGAGAAGCTTCGTGTTGACCTGCTCGGGCGGGTACTTGTAGGCGATGGCCCAGCGCGGCGCTCGGCTCGTTGCACCCAGCTCGTCGTGCAGCGCGAGCTCGTCGACTTTCACGACGATCCCGTCGATCTCGTGCTCGACATCGTGGCGGTGCCCGCCGTAGTGCTGGATGAACGCGTCGGCAGCGTCGGGGGAATCCGCGACCGTGTAGTACGCGCTCGTCGGAAGCCCCCACGAGGCCAGCAGCTCGTAGATCCCACTCTGCGTCGAGACCGGCGGATCCGGCCAGGCCCCGATGCCGTGCACGGTCATGCGCAGCCGCGACAGCCGCTGGTGCATCGCGTCGAGCTGCCGCTGGTTCTTGCCCTCGGTCTTCTGCCGGAGCGAGCCGCTCGCCGCGTTGCGGGGATTCGCGAACAGGCGGTCGCCCATCGTCTCCTGGTAGGCGTTGAGCGATACGAAGTCGGCGACGTTGAAGAAGACCTCGCCGCGGACTTCGACGAGCGCCGGATGCCCGTTGCCGAGAAGGCGCTGCGGGATGCCGCGCAGCTGCCTGACGTTGTCCGTCACGTCTTCTCCGACCCGTCCGTCGCCGCGGGTCGCGGCAGACACCAGTCGGCCGTTCTCGTACCGCAGCGACAGCGCGAGCCCGTCGATCTTCAGCTCGCAGAGGTAGTGCACCCGCCTGCCCGCGTCTCGCTCCACCTTCGCAGCCCAGGAGAGGAACTCGGCGTCGCTGAACACGTTGTCCAGGCTCAGCATCCGCTCGGCGTGCTCGACCGGTGCGAACAGTGTTCCGGATGCCGCGCCGACGGACAGGGTCGGCGAGTCCTGGCCCTGCAGCTCGGGATGGAGACGCTCGATCGCCTCGAGCTGATGCATCCATGCGTCGTAGGTCGCGTCGTCGACGATCTCGGCATCGCGGCCGTAGTAGGCGTCGCGCGCCCCGAGGATCAGCTCGGTCAGTCGCACCGCCTCGGCGCGGGCGCTCTCGAGCGGCAGGTCTGCGATGTCGGCGCCGGCTGCGGCACCTGCGTCTGTAGCGGCGTCCGTCACGACCGCAAGTCTAGAAGTCCCCTGCGACAGCGGGTCGTCCTCCGGCGCGGATCATGCGCCGACCGGTACAGCAGAGACGGTGCGGTCGATCGTGAACTGCCCGAGCACGCGGGTGCCGTCGTAGAGGACGGCTGTCTGGCCGGGCGCGACGCCGTCCAGCGGGGAATCCGGCGTCACCGTGACCACGCCCGCGCCCACGATCGCGCGCGCCGGCACCGGGTCGGCGTGCGCGCGGATCTGGACGTGGCACGGGAATTCGGAGGACACCGGCGCCGCGCCCGCCCACGTGTACTTCTGCCCGGCGATCTCCGCGGTCGCGAGCGCCTCCTTCGGGCCGACGACCACCGTGTTGGAGACGGGACGCACTTCCAGCACGAAGCGGGGCTTGCCATCGGGTGCGGGCACGCCGAGCGCCAGGCCGCGCCGCTGGCCGACCGTGAACGCGTGCGCACCCTCGTGCGAGCCCACGACCGCGCCGGAGCGGTCGATGATCTCGCCCCGTTCGGCGCCGACGCGGTCGGCGAGCCAGCCGCGCGTGTCGCCGTCCGGGATGAAGCAGATGTCGTGGCTGTCGGGTTTGTGGGCCACGGTCAGTCCACGCGCCTCCGCCTCGGCCCGCACGAGCGCCTTGGACGGGGTATCGCCGAGCGGGAAGAGCGTGTGCGTCAGCTGCTGAGCGGTGAGCACCCCGAGGACATACGACTGATCCTTCGCGGCGTCGCTCGCGCGGTGCAGTTCCGGCTCGCCGGACGGTCCCTCGCGCAGGATCGCGTAGTGACCCGTGCAGACGGCATCGAACCCGAGGTCGAGGGCCTTCTCGAGCACCGCGGCGAACTTGATCCGCTCGTTGCAGCGCATGCACGGGTTGGGCGTGCGGCCGGCGCTGTACTCCGCTACGAAGTCCTCGATCACGTCGTCGCGGAACCGCTCGGAGAAGTCCCACACGTAGAACGGGATGCCGAGCCGGTCGGCGGCGCGACGGGCGTCCATCGCGTCCTCTATCGTGCAGCATCCGCGGCTGCCGGCCCGGAGAGTCCCACCCGCACGGGAGAGAGCCAGGTGCACGCCGACCACGTCGTGGCCGGCGTCCACGGCGCGCGCAGCGGCGACGGCGGAGTCCACCCCGCCACTCATCGCCGCCAGCACACGCATGCGAAGAGTCTACGAGCGTGCGGCTCAGCCGAGCCTGGGAGCGCCCACGCGGCGCGACGAGAGACCGGCCGTGCGCGCCCGCTCGTACGCTGGGGGCAGAGCCGCGATCGCCACGTCGACATCGGCATCGCTGGTCGTGCGGCCGATCGTGATGCGCAGCGCGCTGCGGGCCGCGTCGTCGCCCAGCCCCATCGCGCGAACCACATGCGACGGCTCCGGGACCCCGGCCTGGCACGCCGAGCCCGTCGACACCGCGATGCCCGCGCCGTCCAGCAGCAGCAGCAGCGAGTCGCCCTGCGCGCCCGGGAACACCGCATGCAGATGGCCGGGAAGGCGCTCGGCACCCGCCGCCGAGACGCGCATCTCCGGTATCCGGTCACGCAGGCCGGCTTCGAGCCGATCACGCATCGCACTGATCCGTGCCGCCTCGTTCGCGAGCTCCGAGACCGCGAGCTCGGCGGCGGTCGCGAACGCCGCCGCACCCGCGGCATCCTGCGTGCCCGCCCGGAGGCCCCGTTGCTGTCCCCCGCCGTGCAGGAGCGGCTCGACCCGCGCCTCCCGGGCGACGACGAGCGCGCCGACGCCGACCGGTCCGCCGAGCTTGTGGGCTGCGACGCTGAGCGCAACCAGACCGGCGCTGCCCGAGCCGGAGTCCCGGCGCAGCCCGCGAAAGGACAGCGGAACGTGGCCGAAGGCGCCGACGGCATCCACGTGCAGCGGCACGTCGGCACGCGCGCACGCCGCGGATGCCTCGACGAGCGGCTGCAGGGTGCCCACTTCGTTGTTGGCCGCGAGCAGGGTCGCCGCAGCGGCGTCGCCGCCCCCGACGGCGGCATCCCACGCATCGAGGTCCACCCGCGCGTCCCGGTCCACCGAGACCCACTCGAGCTCGGCGACCTCGTGGGCGTGCAGCCAGGTCAGCGTGTCGAGCGTCGCGTGATGCTCCGCCGACGGGGCGACGATCGCGACGCGCCCCGTCGATTCCCGACGAGCACGGTAGAGCCCGGTGATCCCGAGGTTCACCGACTCCGTGCCGCCGGACGTGAACACGACCTCGACCGGATCGCAGTCCAGCGCCGCGGCGAGCCGCTCACGCGAGTCCTCGAGCACCCGCCGGGCGGACTGACCCGCGGTGTGGATCGAGGATGCGTTGCCGACCGCCTCGGTCGCGACCAGCCACGCGTCTCGCGCCTCCGCCCTCAGGGGTGTGGACGCGGCGTGGTCGAGGTAGACGACCATGCTTGTCCCCCGCTCGAGTAACCTGCCGGACCACGGCATTACTACTGTAGAGCGCATGGTTTCGTCCGACTCCCTCGCCGCGATCGTCGCGCGCGCGGGGCTGCTCAGTTCCGACCTCGACGACCTCGGGGTCACGTTGGGGCCGGAGGGCGGAACGCTGCGCGTCTGGTCGGGCTCGCGCCGGCGGGGTAGAGCTCGTGGTCTTCGACGACAGCGACCTCGACTGGATCACCGACACCATCCCCCTTCAGCCGGTCGGCGGGGATGTGTGGAGCATCACCACGCCGCTCCTGCGCGCCGGCACCCGCTACTCCATCCGCGTAGACGGACCGCACGGGACCGGCAACACCTTCAACAGCGGCACCCTGCTGGTCGAGCCGTACTCCAAGGGCCTGGTCAGCGGGGGGTTCGAGGACTGGCGCTCCGTGGTCGTCGACGGAGGATTCGACTGGGGCGGGGTTTCCAAGCCCGACGTGCCGCTGGATCGCACGGTCATCTACGAAGGCCATGTCAAAGGAATGTCCAAGCGGCATCCGCTCGTGCCTCCTGCGCTGCACGGAACCTACGCGGGTCTCGCGCACCCCGCCATGATCGAGCATTTCCTCCGGCTCGGCGTCACCAGCATCGAGCTCCTTCCGGTCCACGCGTTCGCGACCGAGCCGCGCCTGCTCCAGCACGGGCTCACGAACTACTGGGGCTACAACACCCTCAACTTCTTCACCCCGCACGGCGCCTACGCGACCGAGGCCAACCGCCGGCACGGCCCCGAGGCGATCCTGCGCGAGTTCAAGGGAATGGTGAAGCTGCTCCACGCGGCCGGCCTCGAGGTGATCCTCGACGTCGTCTACAACCACACTGCGGAGGAGGCCCTGGGCGGTCCGCGCACGAGCCTGCGCGGCATCGACAACCGCTCGTACTACCGCCAGCACGACAACGGCGAGTACATCGACGTGACCGGCTGCGGCAACTCGGTCAACACGACGACGGATGCCGCGGCGCGCCTGGTCCTCGATTCTCTCCGGTACTGGGCGAACGACGTGCAGATCGACGGCTTCCGCTTCGACCTCGCCGCGACGCTCGGACGGGATGCCGCGCACCGGTTCACGCCCGACCACCCGCTGCTGCGCGCGATCATCGACGACCCAGCGCTCGCGGGCGTCAAGAAGATCGCCGAGCCATGGGATGTGGGTATGGGCGGCTGGCAGACCGGCAACTTCGGCGACGGCTGGCTCGAGTGGAACGACCGCTACCGCGATCGCGTCCGCAACTTCTGGCTGAGCGACGTCGACTACGCGCGCCGCGCATCGACGGCACCGGTCGGCATCGGCGGTTTCGCGACCCGTCTCTCGGGCTCCTCGAACACGTTCGACGTCGAGCGGGGACCGCTGGCGAGCGTCAACTTCGTCACCGCACACGACGGGTTCACGCTGCGCGATCTGGTCTCCTACGACGTCAAGCACAATGTCGGCAACGGTGAGCAGAACCGCGACGGCGCCGACACCAACCGCTCGTTCAACCACGGCGCCGAGGGTCCCACCGCGGACGAGGGGATCCTGGCCACTCGGCGCAAGGCGATGCGCAACCTGCTCGGCACCCTTCTGCTGTCAGCGGGCGTCCCGATGCTCACCGCCGGCGACGAGTTCGCCCGCACGCAGCGCGGCAACAACAACGCCTACTGCCACGACTCCCCCCTCACCTGGATGCCCTGGCAGCACGCACCGTGGCAGGAGGATCTGTTCGCGCACGTGCAGCGCCTGATCCAGCTGCGTCGTGAGAACCCCGCACTGCGTCCGATCCGGTTCGCCAAGCTCGACCAGCGCACCCCCTCGGCCTCGGTCATGCAGTGGTACGACCAGAACGGCGAGACCATGCTGATCGATCAGTGGACCGACCCGGCGAACCGCACGATGCAGTACGTGGCAGCATCCACACCCGAGCGCGAGGAGTTCAATCGGATCCTCCTCATGGTGCACGGCAACGAGCAGCCGGTCGACGTCACGCTCCCGGCGATCGAAGGGGTCTCGACGTTCGTGTCGCTGTGGTCGAGCGCAGACGAGTCGCCCGATCTCGCCGCTGTGCAATTCCGCCCGGGAGACGTCGTCCCGCTCGTCGGAACCTCGATGCGACTGTTCCGCGCACGGTAGGCCACGGCGATCCGGCGCGCCATACTCTGTCCTCTCGGCGGGGTGCGCGGTAGGTTCGAGACGTGGCCACGACGACGCGCTCCGCGCGCACCTCCCCCTGGCGCAGCGCCTCTCCGATCCCGGTCCGAGCGATAGCCGATGCGCAGTCCGAACGCACGACGACGACCCCGCGCATCCCGCTCGCGCTGCCCTCGCCCTCCGTTCCGGATGGGAAGTTCCGGCCCAGCGCGTTCGCCGGAGAAGTCGTCCCCTTCCGCACGACCTCGTTCCGCGAAGGTCACGACCGCATCGGCGTGCATGTGCGGCTCTTCTCCCCCTCGGGCGACGAATCGCTTCACCGGCTGCATCCGCTCAACGACGGGTTCGACCGCTGGGAGACCGTGATCGCGCCCCTCGAGGAGGGTGTGTGGCGGTTTCGGTTCGAGGCATTCGCCGATGACTTCGCCACGTGGGAGCATGCGGCGGATCTGAAGATCGCTGCCGGCGTCGACGTCCCGGTCATGCGCGAACTCGGCGCCCTGCTGTTCGATCGCGCGGTCGCCGACAAGTCGCGACCGGCCGCGGAACGGCGGCAGCTGCAGAACGCCGCAAAGACGCTGCGCGATCCCGGTGCGAGCGACGAGGCCGTGCTCGAGATCGTGCACGATCCGGCGATCGCGGCGTTCTTCGCCGCGCGGCCCGTGGCCTCGCTCGAGACCGTCGGCCCGAGCCTCGAACTGCTCGTGGAGCGCGAGCGAGCCGGCGTCGGCGCGTGGTACGAGTTCTTCCCTCGCTCCGAGGGAGCGCGCCGGTTGAAGGACGGCACGATCAAGAGCGGCACCTTCCGCTCGGCCATCCGCAGGGTGCCCGGCGTGGCCGCGATGGGCTTCGACGTGCTCTACCTCCCACCCATCCATCCCATCGGCCGGCTGAACCGCAAGGGGCGCAACAACACCCTCGACCCGCAGGCCGGAGATCCCGGATCGCCGTGGGCGATCGGCGCGGAGGAGGGTGGACACGACACGGTCCACCCCGACCTGGGAACGCTCGCCGACTTCCGCGCGTTCGTCCGCGCCGCCCGCGCCGAAGGGCTCGAGGTCGCTCTCGATTTCGCTCTCCAGGCGGCGCCCGATCATCCGTGGGTCGCGGCGCATCCGGAGTGGTTCACGACCCTGCCGGACGGCAGCATCGCGTACGCCGAGAACCCTCCCAAGAAGTACCAGGACATCTACCCGATCAATTTCGACAACGATCCGGAAGGCATCCGGAACGAGGCTCTGCGCGTGCTCCGGCACTGGATCGCGCAAGGGGTCAAGATCTTCCGGGTGGACAACCCGCACACCAAGCCGCTCCAGTTCTGGGAGTGGCTGATCGCGACAGTGTCGGCGGATCATCCGGACGTCGTCTTCCTCGCGGAGGCCTTCACGCGTCCCGCCCCACTGCAGGGCCTCGCGCTGGCCGGGTTCCAGCAGAGCTACACGTACTTCACGTGGCGCAACACGAAGCTCGAACTCGAAGAGTTCCTCACCGGCCTCGCCCGTGACACTGCGGATTACCTGCGGCCGAACCTCTTCGTGAACACGCCCGACATCCTCACCGAGTACCTGCAGTTCGGCGGGCGGCCGGCCTACAAGATCCGTGCCGCGCTCGCTGCGACCGGGGCGCCCACCTACGGCGTGTACGCGGGGTACGAGCTGTTCGAGAACGTCGCGCGTCCCGGCTCGGAAGAGAACATCGACAACGAGAAGTACGAGTACAAGCTGAGGGACTGGGCGGATGCCGAGGCCCGCGGCGCATCGCTCGCGCCCTACCTCACCCGGTTGAACGAGATTCGGCGGCAGCACCCCGCGCTCGGACAGCTGCGCAACCTGAGCGTGCACTGGAGCGACGACGACGCGATCCTCGTCTTCTCGAAGCGGATCCCCGGCGAGCTCTCCCCGACCGGCCGTTCGGACACGATCCTGGTCGTCGCGAACGTCGATCCGCATTCGGTGCGCCAGACGATGGTCCATCTCGACACCCGCGTATGGGGCGTCGAACCGGGCGAGCCGTTCGAGGTGGAGGATCTCGTCACCGGTGAGCAATGGACCTGGTCCGACCACAACTTCGTCAAACTCGACGCCTTCACCGAACCGGTCCACATTCTGCACGTGAAGGAGTCCTCATGACGACCACGACTGACAACCTGCTGGACGCCGTCGCCGCGGGATCCCACCACGACCCGCATTCTGTTCTCGGCATGCATCTCGGAACCGACGCAGAGGGGGCTCCCGAGTGGACGATCCGCGCTCGGCGCCCGCTGGCACAGAGCGTCACCGCGGTGTTCGCGGACGGCACGCGCGTTCCCCTCGAGCACGTTCGCGCGGGGATCTGGGAGGGCCAGAAGGCCGGCGACGGCGGCAAGTACCAGCTGATCACGACGTACGACGACGCCCCGGACTACACGGCCGAGGACCCCTACCGCTTCGGACCCGGCATCGGCGAGCTCGACCTCCACCTGATTCGCGAGGGTCGCCACGAAGAGCTCTGGCGAGTCCTGGGCGCGCATGTCCGCCAACTGGATGGAACGACCGGCACGTCCTTCACCGTGTGGGCCCCGAACGCGCAGGCGGTGCGCGTGGTGGGCGATTTCAACGAGTGGGACGGACCCGCCCACGCGATGCGGTCGATGGGCTCCAGCGGCGTCTGGGAGCTGTTCGTCCCCGCGCTCGGAGTGGGCACGGCGTACAAGTTCCAGCTGCTCTCGCGCCGCGGGGACTGGGTGCTCAAGGCCGACCCGATGGCACGGTTCGCCGAGGTGCCGCCGGCGACGGCATCCGTCGTCACGGACTCGTCCTACACGTGGTCGGATGCCGCTTGGTTGAAGCGCCGGGCGACCACGCAGCCGGTCTCCCAGCCGATGTCGATCTACGAGGTGCATTTCGGGTCGTGGCGTCCGGGGCTCTCGTACCGCGACGGCGCTGATCAGCTGATCGACTACGTGACCGCGCAGGGCTTCACGCACATCGAGTTCCTCCCCCTCGCCGAGCACCCGTTCGGCGGTTCATGGGGCTACCAGGTGACGGGCTACTTCTCCCCCACCAGCCGCTTCGGGACGCCCGATGATCTGCGGTATCTGATCGATCGGCTGCATCAGGCGGGCATCGGCGTGATCATGGACTGGGTTCCGGGTCACTTCCCGAAGGATTCCTTCGCGCTCGCGCGCTTCGACGGGGAGGCGCTGTACGAGCACCCCGATCCGCGTCGCGGCGAGCACCGCGAATGGGGCACGTACATCTTCGACTACGGCCGCCCGGAGGTGCGCAACTTCCTCGTGGCGAACGCCCTGTACTGGTTCGAGGAGTTCCACGTCGATGGCCTCCGTGTCGACGCGGTCGCCTCGATGCTCTACCTCGACTACTCCCGCGAGGCGGGCCAGTGGGCGCCGAACGTGCACGGCGGGCGCGAGAACCTCGAGGCGATCCACTTCCTGCAGGAGGTGACGGCGACCTCCTACAAGCGGTATCCCGGCATCTCGATGATCGCCGAGGAGTCCACCAGCTTCCCCGGGGTCACGGCCCCCACGAGCGGGGCGGGGCTCGGGTTCGGGTTCAAGTGGAACATGGGCTGGATGAACGACTCGCTGCAGTACATCTCCCGCGATCCGATGTACCGCTCCCACCACGAGGGCGAGCTTTCCTTCTCCTTCGTGTACGCCTTCAGCGAGAACTACGTGCTTCCGATCAGCCATGACGAGGTGGTCCACGGCAAGGGCAGCCTGTTCTCCCGGATGCCGGGAGACCACTGGCAGAAGCTCGCCAACATGCGCGCCTTCCTGGCCTACATGTGGGGTCACCCGGGCAAGCAGCTGCTGTTCATGGGCCAGGAGTTCGGTCAGCTCTCCGAGTGGGCCGAGGGGCGCGGACTGGATTGGTGGATCCTCGACCAGCCCTCTCACGCCGAGCTGCACGGTTTCGTCGCCACGCTCAACCGTGTGTACCGGGACCACTCCGCATTGTGGGCGCGCGACAGCGACGGTGCGGCGTTCTCGCGGCTGGGAGCACCGTCGTGGAATCCGAACGTCATCGCCTTCTCGCGTCGGGACTGGCACGGCAACACCATCGTCGTCGTGTGCAACTTCTCCGGCGTGCCGGTGCACGGGTTCGCGCTCGATCTGCCCGAGTCGGGCGTCTGGCACGAGATCCTCAACTCGGACGCGCAGGCCTACGGCGGCTCGGGGGTCGGCAACCTCGGTGTCGTTCAGGCCGGCGAGTCAGGCCGCGCCGTGATGGTCCTGCCGCCGCTGGGCGTGCTGTGGCTGCGACATGACGCGCAGGCGCACCTGCCTGCGCAGAAGCGGTCGGATCGCCTGCTGCTGCCCTGACCCGGGTCGCGTCAGAACAGCAGCGAAGCCAGGCGTCCCCGAGCGCGGATCACGCGCGGCTCCGTGTCGCCGATGAGCGCGAAGAGCTCGAGGAGCCTCTCCCGCACCGCGCCGCGCTCGTCGGAGGGCAGCGCTGCGAACAGGTCGAGCAGCCGAGCGAACGCGTCGTCGACGTGGCCGCCGGCGAGGTCGAGATCGGCGACCGTGAACTGCGCCTCGATGTCGGCCGGTGCGGCTGCCGCGGCTGCGCGCGCGTCCTTCAGGTCGACGCCCTGAACGCGATCGAGAAGCTTGACCTGGCCCAGCCCGGCACGCGCCTCATCATCGCGGGGGTTCTCCGCAAGGGCCTTCTCATAGGCGGCGATCGCGCGGGGGTAGTCGCCCGCTTCGATCGCGTCGAACGCCTCCGCGTGCAGAGGCGGCAGCTCGGGCTCAGCAGGCTCGACGTCCGTCGCGGCATCCTCTTCGGCTGCGGTGTCGATCGAACCCGTGACGCCGTTCTGCGCAGCGAGCTGCAGCAGCTGGGCGAAGACCTCGCGCACCTGCTGCTCCGGGACGGCGCCGGTGAACAGCGGCACCGGCTGACCGGCGACCAGTGCCACGACGAGCGGGATCGACTGCGCGCGGAACGCCTGCGAGAGCTGCGGGTTGGCGTCGACGTCAACCTTCGCGAGCACGAGCCGACCCGCGAGCTCGGTGACGACACGCTCGAGGATGGGGCTGAGCTGCTTGCACGGTCCGCACCATTCCGCCCACAGGTCGATCACGACCGGCACCGTGCGAGAGAGCTCGAGCAGCTGCGGGAACGTCTCGTCGGTGACATCCATCACGAGCGACGGAGCGGAAACCGGCGCGGCATCCCCGTCGGGCGCGGCGGCCGGCCGATTGCGGAGAGCGGACAGGTCTACGGCCCCGCGGAGCGCGGCACCGGGCGTGACGTCGGTCAACTGATCACCTTCGCGTCGAGGATCTCGGAACCGTATCCGAGCAGGCGGATCTTCTCCGACGAGCCCTGACCGGGCACATAGAAGAAGAGCTGGTCGCTGAATGTGGTGGTGAAGCCGGTCGCCGACTGCTCAGCGCCCGCGAGGGTGCGGACAGTCGGGTTGGTGTCCAGCTTGATGACCGCGTCGGCGTTGGTCGGCGCGACGGTGTCCACCTCGTTCACGTTGATGGCGACGATCGCGCCGCTTTCGAGCGTCGCGAGTGCGAGCGGCGGGTGCGCACCCGGCACCGACGTGAACGACAGGCTGCCGGTCGAGGCAGCCGTGGCGTTGAACTCGGTGAGGCGCTGCTCGCGGTCGGCCGCGACGCTGACACGGAACTGGTCGCCCTCGGCCTCGAACTGCTCGTAGAACTCGCTCGCTTCGCCGTTGTTGATGACATCTGCGTACGCGGCGGCCAGCTGGTCGGGTGGCATCACCAGGAACGACGAGTCCGGCGGCACCTGTGTCGCACCGACATAGACCGGGGCGAGGTCGGGCATCTGCGTCGCCGCTTCGAGGTTCGACAGGTAGGTCAGCTTGTACGGCGACCAGGCATCTTCCTGCGTCATGAGCATGATGCTCGCCGTCTTGTCCTCGGCGTCGTTGACGACCGCCATCACCGAACGCGGCCAGCCGTCGTACGCCTGCGGCAGGACGATCTCCAGGGGCTTCGTCGGGATGGCGGCAGGCACCTTGTAGTCGGTGATCGCGCCGCGCAGCGTGTAGTTCGTCGCGCGTTCGGCCAGGACCGCACCGTCCAAGCGGGTCGCGGCCAGCGTCGGATCGAGGCTCGCGTCCGCGGTGGCGGCGGTCTCGGCGATGCGGGCGATGATGCGCTCCGCCTGGGCCTCGGTGACCGCGGGCGCCTGCTGGCCCTCCGGAACGATGACGGATGCCGTGGGACTGGGCGTCGGCGAGCCCGTGAACTGCGGCCAGGACTCGGCCGAGCAGCCGGCGAACAGGAGCGCGGAGACCGCGACGGCGGGGATGACGACGAAGGCCTTGCGTCCGCCGGTCAGCGAGCGACGCGTCGGGGTGGCGCTGATCACGCCCTTGTCCGCGCCCTCGACGGAGACGTCGATCGGCTCGGTGACCGGCATCGGCAGACCCTTGCGGCGGGGGCCGCGTGAACGGCGGGCGTGACGGATGCCGAGGATGTACAGGAATACGCCTGCCGCCATGAGGATGGCACCGGCCACGATGAGCGGGCCGGCCCACGGCGTGACGCTCGCGATCGGCCATGAGACGGCGACATCCGACGGGGCCGCGGCCTCCCCGTCCGTGGCGACGAGCACGCTCATCTCCTCGGGAAGCTGCAGCGGCGCGATCAGGAGGTCTTCCTGCTGGAACTCGTCCAGCCACAGATCCGAGCCGACGGGACTGCGCACAGCGGTGGCCGCCTCGGTCGCGGTGCCCGCTCCGGCAGCCGGGGTCGGAGCGGCCGTCGCCTCGCCCGCGGCGGCGCTGCCTTCGGCGGCCTCGGGAGTGACCTCCTCCGAGACGATCTCACCGCCTTCGAGCGAGACCTGGATGTAGGTCGTGTCGGCCAGCCATGCCTGCATGTCTGCACTGCGACCATAAGCGGCGAAGATCTCGCCATCGCCCTGTGCGCGAAGCGTCTGAGCGCCCGGCATCATGTTGAGCACGTCGCCGTCGATCAGGAGGTACGGGGCCTCACCGGAGACGGAGATGTCGGCGGTTTCGGTCTCCGGGCCTTGGAAGACGGTGCGCTGGGCGATGCCTGCGCCGATCATCAACGCGGCGAGGACGAACGCCGCTACGGCCCAAACGAAACGCACGGAAAACACCTCTCTGGAGCCGCGGGGGAATGCGGCGGGCCATCGACTCGACATTTCAGACTAGCGAAACCCACCTGAATGTCGACCGGGAGGGACCAATCCCGGGACTGGGCGCCACCTGTGCATATCCTGACCTGACAAGGTTCGGCCGGAAGCCGAGAGAGGCTGGATCGCCACATGAAGGTGCACAACCCGTTCCGCGTCGCGTTCGTCGCCACACTCGGCGTGGGGCTGGGACTGGTGCTGATCGGCAGCATCCAGACACTGTCGACCATCCTTCTGTACGTGGGTACGGCGCTGTTCCTGAGCCTCGGCCTCGAACCGGCGATCTCCTTCCTGGAGCGGCGCAAGCTGCCGCGCTGGGCGGCCGTGCTCATCACGATCCTCGGCGTGCTGGCCGTCTTCGCAGGCATCGTGCTCATGCTGGTGCCCATCATCGCGAGCCAGATCAGCCAGCTGATCGAGGCGATCACCGAGCTCGTCGAGCGCGGCACGACCCTCGACGACTTCAAGGAGTGGCTCGGCGGCATCTTCCCCAATCTGAACGTCGACGAGGTCTTCGCCTTCGTGCAGGACTGGATCGAGAACCTCGACTACGCGTCGATCGGCGAGGGTGTCCTCGCCGTCGGCGCGTCGGTGCTCGCCGGTCTCGCCGGCGCCTTCGTGGTCCTGATCCTCACCATCTACTTCACCGCCTCCACGCCCAACCTCAAGGCCGCCGTGTACCAGCTGGTGCCGGCGTCCCGGCGCGCTCGGTTCATCGACATCGCCGAGCAGATCACGAAGTCCGTCGGCTACTTCGTCATGGGCCAGGTGACGATGGGCGTCGTCAACGGTGTGCTGAGCGCGATCTTCCTCTCCATCATCGGTGCGCCGTTCCCGGTCGTGCTCGCCGTCGTCGCGTTCTTCTTCTCGCTGATCCCCCTGGTCGGCACGCTGACCGGCTCGGCGATCATCGTGCTCACCTGCCTCGGACTGGGGTCGCCGACCACAGCGCTGATCGCTGCGATCTACTACCTGATCTACATGCAGGTCGAGGCGTACGTGATCTCGCCGCGCATCATGAACCGAGCCGTGTCGGTTCCCGGAGCCGTCGTGGTGATCGCGGCATTGGCGGGCGGGTCGCTCCTGGGACTCCTCGGCGCACTCATCGCCATCCCGGTCGCCGCCAGCATCCTGATCATCTACCGGCAGGTCGTCATCCCGCGACAGAACGAGCGCTGATCACTCCTGGCCGAGCGGACCGTCCCACTCGGTGGGCAGGGGCAGGGCGTCCGGATTGATGGCGGCCACGATCTCGGTGAGGACCCGGCGCGTCTGGTTCTCGCCGACCCAGAGGTGCTTGCCGCCTTCGACGGCGATCAGCACCGCGTCGGGAACGGCGGCGAAGCGCTCGGCCGCGGCATCCGGTCGGAGATAGTCGTCGAACTCCGGGACGATGACGATGACCCGCCGTGAGTCTCCCGCCCACGCGGCGACCTCCTCCGGCGTCGTGCGATGCAGGGGCGGCGAAAGCAGGATGACGCCTTCGACGTCGTGATCGAGCCCGTACTTGAGCGCCACCTCGGTGCCGAACGACCAGCCGACCAGCCAGGGGCGCGGAAGCCGGCGCTGACGCACGAAGTCCATGGCCGCCGCGAGATCGAACGACTCCGCGCCGCCTCCGTCGAACTCGCCTTCGCTCGTACCACGGGGAGACGAGGTTCCGCGGGTGTTGAAGCGCAGCACCGCGAGGTCGGCGAGGGCCGGCAGTCGCGCGGCGGACTTGCGCAGAATGTGGGAGTCCATGAATCCGCCGGCGGTCGGCAGCGGATGCAGCGTCACGAGCGTCGCGACGGCATCTCTTGCCTCCGGCAGCGCGAGTTCCCCGACGAGAGTCAGATCGTCGAGCGTCCGCAGCTCGATCTCCTCCCGCCGCGCCGGCAGCAGCACGGGTCCGCGGATGTCCACGTCAGGCGATCCTCCAGCAGTGCGTGTGCCAGTGCCGTCGCGCCGCCAGGTCAGCCTCATCCCCGAGCACGCCGTCCGCGCGCCACACGACCAGATGCGCCGTTGTCGCCGCAACGGTGCGCCCGCATCCCGGGCACACGTAGGTCTTCGATGCCTGGGTGGCCGAGACGGGCTGAACCGTCCACTCGACGCCGCGGCGCACCTCGGAGCGCTTCCAGCCGCTCACCAGCCGCTCGAATGCCTCATCGCCGGTCTCCTCGGAGCGTCGGCGGTTCGACCGCGGCATGGGGCTCAGTACCAGCCGACGGATTCGGAGTGGTCCCAGGCTCCGCACGGACTGCCGTAGCGACCGCCGATGTAGTCGAGACCCCATGCGATCTGCGTGGCCGGATTGGTCTCCCAATCGGCGCCGTGGCTGGCCATCTTGCTGCCGGGAAGGGACTGCGGGATGCCGTACGCGCCGCTGCTGGCGTTGTACGCGTTCACGCGCCACCCCGACTCCCTGTTCCACAGGGCGACCAGGCAGCCGAACTGGTCGTCGCCCCACCCGCGGGCGAGCACCATCTCGTATGCGATGGCCTGCGCCGTTCCGGGGTCGGGCGTGACGAACGGCGGGCGCCATCCGGACGACGAGGATTCGGACGAAGATTCCTCCGCCTCCTCCACCACCGGCTCGGGAGTGGGAGTGGGAGTGGGAGTGGGAGTCGGCTTGGGGGTGACATACACCGTGTACCCGGCGCGGTCGAGATCGACCGCCGCGGCGGCCGCATCGGCGGTGGAGTCGACGATCAGGCTCTGGGCATCGCCGAGAGTGCTCGAGTACAGGGTGATCGGAATACGCTCTTCGGCGCTGGCTTCGGAGAGCGCCACGCCGGTCGGACCGACGTACGCGGCGACGAAGCCGATCGCCGCGAAGGCGGCGAAAACCCCCAGCACGCCACGGCGGCGCGACCACTTCGGCGTGGGAGATTTTGCGCTGCGCGTCGGTGAGATCACCGCTTTCTCGTCCGGGCTCACCAGATCCTGACGGGGCATCCGTCGGGCGGGAATCATCTCGTTGCCGGAAGTCACAGTGTTCCGAGTCTACCCGGGGAGGCGGGAAGGTGCCATTCGGGGTGGATTCCGCCGTCATGCGACGGCGAGGATCACCTCGATGACGGCGTCGAGCACGGCATCGACCTGTGCCTCGCGATACCCGCCGCGCTGCATCCGGAACGCCACCGCCCGCACCTGCTCGACGGTGACCGATTCACCGGTTTCCAGGTACTTGGCGAGTTTGTCGGCGACGAGATCGACTTCGTCGATCCGGTAGCCGTAACGGAGCGTCCCGACCCGGTCGAAGCGGTGTCCCTTCGGCCGGGAGAGGCGGTCGAGCACCACCTGCGCGGTTTCTCGCGTCTGTCCGACCCATGCGTGGACGCCGCTGCTGCTCACCGCCGCTTCGCGCTCACGCGCGGCGAATGCGTCCTCGATGCGCCCGAGTGCCGCGTCGACGGCGGTGATCACGTAACCGCGGCGGACGATCGGAAAGGCCGCCCGGCGCACGTCGGCGGCGCTCATCGGCTCGGCGCCGTCCTCGAACGCTTCGCGCGCGCGAAGGAGGAAGGCGTCCACGGCGCGCTTCTCGTAGCCCTTCTCGGACCCATGGGTCTCGGTGAAGGTGATCCTGGTCGATTCGGAAGTCGTCATCATGCCGCCAGCGGGGAGAACAGGTAGTACAGCGCAAGCGCGGCGACCACGGACGGGAGGATCGAGTCCAGCCGGTCGAGCACTCCCCCATGACCCGGCAGCCACGAGCTCATGTCCTTGATTCCGAGGTCGCGCTTGATCATCGACTCGCCGAGGTCGCCTGCCGTCGCTGTGCCGAGGACGACCGCGCCCAGCACGAGTCCGGTCCACCACGGCAGCCCCAGCATGAACAGCGCGAGCAGCACGCCCGCGATGAGAGCGGCGAGTGCGGCACCGGCGAAGCCTTCCCAGGTCTTCTTGGGGCTGATGCGAGGCGCCATCGGATGCCTGCCGAACGCGACGCCGGCCGCGTACGCGCCCGTGTCGGAGGCGACGGCGATGATGATGAAGCCGAGGACCCACCACTCTCCGCCGTCCTGGCGCAGAAGGATGAGGCACAGGCCGGTGAGGAAGGGCACATACAGCTGGATGAATCCGGCGGTGAGCGCGTCGCCGAGCACCGCTCCATAGATTCGGCCGTCTTTGGCGAACATCTGCGCCACGAGCCGCCAGACGATGACCAGGGCGACGGCAACGAACACCGCGACCCAGTGCAGCCACAGGCCGACGAAGAAGCCGGAGAGAGCGAGGACGGCCCCGATCACCAGCTGCGGTACGAGATCGACCTTGCGGCCGGCGCCGATCAGCGCGCGTCCGAACTCGAAGATGCCCAGCAGACAGGCTGCCAGGGCGAACAGGACGAAGACCCACTTCAGGAAGATCAGTGACGCAATCAGCACCGCTCCGATGGCAAGCCCGATCAGGGTCGCCACGATCAGGTCGCGCCCGGTGCGCTGCTTGATGCGCTCATTCGCTTCTTCGAACTCGGCGCGCGCCTGCGCGACCTGGTTCTCGAACTCGCTGCGGGCGGCGCGGACGTGCTGCATCGCCGGGTTCGTGTCTCCCGCAGGTGTGGTTCTGCGCAGGCTCGCGGCGTCCCGCCTCGTCCGCGGCGCGTCCGGCGGCGGTTCGCCTGCCCGTGAATCGCCGGATGCGTCGGTCATCAGCGTTAGACCTCGAGGAGTTCGGCCTCTTTGCGCTTGAGCGCGTCGTCGATCGCGTCGACGTGGGCGCGCGTCAGCGCGTCGAGTTCCTTCTCGGCGCGGGCGAGCTCGTCTTCTCCGATGTCGCTCTTGAGGCTGTCGAGGTCGTCCTTGGACTTGCGTCGGATGCCGCGCACGTGGACCTTCGCATCCTCGCCCTTCGCGCGGACGAGCTTGACGAACTCGCGGCGACGCTCCTCCGTGAGTTCGGGGAGGGTCACGCGCAGGAGGTTGCCGTCGTTCGTCGGGTTCGCGCCGAGGTTCGGGGTGTCGCGGATGGCCTGCTCGATCGCCTTGAGCGCCGACTTGTCGTACGGCGTGACCACGAGCGTGCGCGCCTCGGGATTGTTCAGCGACGCCAGCTGGGCGAGCGGAGTCGGGGTGCCGTAATAGTCGACCAGGATCTTCTGGAACAGCTGGGGGTTGGCACGTCCGGTGCGGACGGTCGCGAAGTCGTCCTTCGCACCTTCGACGGCGCGATCCATGCGCGATCCGGCATCGGCCAAGACGTCGGCGATCACAGTGACTCCAATCGGTAGATCCAGCGCGCTCAGTCTAGTCGCGCCCCCGCCGTCAGACCGTGACGACGGTGCCGATCGATTCGCCCAGCAGGGCCTTGGTCACATTGCCCGCGGGCTCCATGCCGAACACGCGCATGTCCATCCCGTTGTCCATGCACAGGCTGAACGCGGTCGAGTCGACGACCTTCAGTCCTCGCTGCAGCGCGTCGAGGTAGGTGATCCGATCGATCTTGGTCGCATTCGGGTCCTTGTGCGGATCGGCGGTGTAGACCCCGTCGACGCCGTTCTTGGCCACCAGCACTTCGGATGCACCGATCTCGAGCGCCCGCTGGGCGGCGACGGTGTCGGTGGAGAAGTACGGCAACCCGGCGCCGGCACCGAAGATCACGACCCGGCCCTTCTCCATGTGCCGCTCGGCGCGGCGCGGGATGTACGGTTCGGCGACCTGTGTCATCGCGATCGCCGACTGCACGCGGGTCGCTGCGCCCGCCTGCTCGAGGAAGTCCTGGAGGGCGAGTGCGTTCATCACGGTGCCGAGCATGCCCATGTAATCGGCTCGCCCGCGGTCCATTCCGCGCTGGCTCAGCTCCGCGCCGCGGAAGAAGTTGCCGCCACCGACGACGACGGCGATCTCGACACGATCGACCGCCGCGGCGATCTCGCGTGCGATCTGGCTGACGATGTCGGGGTTGACCCCCAGCTGGCCGCCGCCGAACGCCTCGCCCGAGAGCTTGAGCACCACTCGCCTGGTTCCAGTCGTCTCATCGATCACGTGTCATCCTCTCCTCGCGTACAGAATCATCTAAGGGCATCGGGTGTGCCCTCTCCAAGGCAAGCGAAAAGGCCCGCATCCAGCGATGCGGGCCTTTTCACGGTGCTACGCGCCGACCTTGAAGCGGGCGAACCCGGTGAGGGTCAGACCCGCGTCCTTGGCGACCTGGGCGACGGACAGCTTATTGTCCTTCGCGTAGTCCTGGTCCAGGAGCGAGACCTGCTTGAAGAAGGCGTTCACGCGGCCCTCGACGATCTTCGGCAGAGCGGCCTCGGGTTTGCCCTCCTGGCGCGAGATCTCGGTGACGATCTCACGCTCCTTGTCCACGTCCGCCGCGGGGACCTCGTCGCGCGACAGGTAGGACGGGTTGGCGAACGAGATGTGCTGCGCGAGGCTGCGTGCAGTCTCCGCGTCGTCACCCGAGTAGGCCAGGACCACGCCGACCTGCGGGGGCAGGTCCTTGCTGGTCTTGTGCAGGTAGACCTCGAAATGATCGCCGGTCAGCGTGCGAACACGACGCAGTTCGACCTTCTCGCCGATGATTGCGGCCTCGTCGTCGATCAGCTGCGCGACCGTCGACGAACCGGCGGGCGCGGCCAGCGCGGTCTCCACCGAGTCCGCGGCGACAGCGGCCGCGGCATCCGCGACCTTGTCGGCCAGCGCGATGAAGCGGTCGTTCTTCGCGACGAAGTCGGTCTCGCAGGCCAGCTCGATCAGCGTGACCTTGCCGCTCTGCTCGCGGGCGGTGACCAGACCCTCGCTCGTGGAACGATCGGCACGCTTGGCGTTGCCCTTCGCACCCTTGAGGCGCAGGATCTCGACGGCCTTCTCGACGTCGCCGTCGGCCTCTTCGAGGGCCTTCTTGGTGTCGACCATGCCGGTTCCGAGCTGGTCACGCAGCGCCTTGATGTCGGCGATCGTGAAGTTTGCCATGTGTGGCGGCTCCTTGCTTGAGTTCAGTTGCGAAGTGGATGCCTCGGCGGGGCCGTCATGGAACGACCCCGCCGAGTGCGCCTGCCGGCGCGAATGCCTGATCGGACTACTTGGCGTCTTCGGCCTCGGCGGCCTCGACATCGGCGACGGGCTCGCCCGCCGCGTCTGCGATGGCCTCGTCGTGAGCCTCGGCACCGGCCACATCGTCGGCGGTCTCCGTCGCGGTCTCGCCCTCGACGGCCTGCTCTGCCTCGACGGCCTCGGCGAGGTCGTCGGCGGCGATGGCCTCATCGGCGACCTTCTCGGTCTCGGCGGAGGACTGTTCCGGCGCGCCCTGCTCGAGCAGCTCGCGCTCCCAGTCGGCGAGGGGCTCGGCGTCGGCCGACTCGTCGGTCGGGTTGTGGCGCTGGATGAGGCCCTCGGCGGCAGCGTCGGCGATGATGCGGGTGAGCAGGCCCACCGAGCGGATCGCGTCGTCGTTGCCGGGGATCGGGTACTGGAATTCGTCCGGGTCGGCGTTCGTGTCGAGGATGCCGATGATCGGGATGCCGAGCTTGGTGGCCTCGTTCACCGCGAGGTGCTCGCGCTTGGCGTCCACGACCCAGATCGCCGAAGGGGTCTTCGACATGTTGCGGATTCCGCCGAGCGACTTGTGCAGCTTGTCGAGCTCGCGCTTCTTCAGCAGCAGCTCCTTCTTGGTGAAGCCGCTGTCAGCGGGGTTCTCGTAGTCGAGCTCCTCGAGCTCCTTCATGCGGGCGAGGCGCTTGGAGACCGTCTGGAAGTTGGTGAGGAGGCCGCCGAGCCAGCGCTGGTTCACGTAGGGCTGGCCGACGCGGGTCGCCTGCTCGGCGATGATCTCCTGGGCCTGCTTCTTGGTGCCGACGAAGAGGACCGTGCCGCCGTGGGCGACCGTCTCCTTGACGAACTCGTACGCCTTGTCGATGTACGTCAGCGACTGCTGCAGGTCGATGATGTGGATGCCGCTGCGCTCGGTGAGGATGAAGCGCTTGACTTTCGGGTTCCACCGGCGGGTCTGGTGTCCGAAGTGGACGCCGCTGTCGAGCAGCTGGCGAATGGTGACGACGGCCATGGCCGTTCTCCTGTTCTCGACGCTCGGAAGCGCCGCTTGCGGTTGTGTCTTCCGCCGGATCCGAATGGCCGGCGAGCCTGGTGCCCGGCACACTCCCGCTCCAGCGCGAAATCGCACTGTGAGACCGGTGGGAGGAGATGCCGCGCGTTCGTGAACCTGCGGTTCGCGTTCGCGCTCTGGGCACGCGTATTCACCCCGACAGGCGAGGTGTCCGTCCAGTGTATCAGCAGGCTCTCCTCCCCAGCTTCCGGCGGTTCGGATCTGTCCCCTGCTTTCTCCGCGGCCACTGTCCAGGAGATTCGAGGGCGCGAGGATGGCCCGATGCCGCGCCTCCCCCGACGTCATCACGGCCGCGCTGAGCGCGCGGCGGCAGCGGTGGGGACCTCGCTCCTGGTGCTTCTCGTTTCCTTCGCAGCTTCTGATCGTTCCGCGGCGCTTCTCGCGCCCCCGCCTCCTGCGAAGACGGTCACCTCCGCGTCGACGCCCGATCTTGCCGCCCTCGGCTGGATCTGGCCTGCGTCGAGGTTCCGGCTCGCCCGTCCGTTCGTCGCGCCCGCGCACAAGTACGGGCCTGGTCACCGCGGCGTCGACCTCGACCTCCTCGGCGATTCAGTCGTGCAGGCACCCGCGGACGGCGTGGCGGCGTTCGCGGGGAGTGTCGCAGGCCGCGGCATCCTCACGATCGACCATGGCAACGGCCTCGTCACGACACTGGAACCGGTCGACACCGCCGTCGAGCCGGGCACACCCGTTCGTCGCGGTGAGGCAGTCGCGACGCTGGCTGCCGGCGGACACGCCGCGTCCGGGGCTCTGCACTTCGGCGTACGCCTGCATGGCGAGTACATCAATCCGATGTTGCTGCTCGGCGGCGTGCCGCGGGCCGTCCTGCTGCCGTGTTGCGACTGACGAGCTTCGGGTCCCGCCCTTCAAGCTCTCGGGTGCGCGAGGCGATACGTCGCGGCGAGCCGTTCGGACGAGACGTGGGTGTAGATCTGGGTGGTGCCCAGGCTGGCATGGCCGAGCATCTCCTGAACGGCACGCAGGTCCGCTCCCCCGTCGAGAAGATGTGTGGCCGCCGAATGACGCAGCGCGTGCGGCCCGACCGCCGACGTGCCCAGCACCTTCCCCAGTTCCCGCGCAACCACGTCGTACACGGCGCGGGGTGAGATGCGTGCGCCACGGGTCCCGAGGAAGAGCGCGGAGCCCGAACCTGCAGTGTCGGTTCGCTCTCCCAATGCCGGGCGGGCGCGTGCGACGTAGGCTTCGACCGCGCGGCGAGCCGGCGCTCCGAATGGGACGACACGCTCTTTGGATCCCTTGCCGAGCACCCGCAGTGTCGCGCGGTCGAAATCCACGTCGTCGATGTCCAGGCCGGTGAGCTCGGACACGCGCACCGCCGATCCGTAGAGCACCTCGAGCATCGCGGAGTCGCGCAGATCGACGGGGTCGCCGCGAGACGCGCGCTCGGCGAGCCCATCGAGCATGCCCCGGACCCCGTCGGCGGTCGCAACCTGGGGAAGCGTTCGTCCGCGCTTGGGCGCCACGAGGCGCAGGCTCGGATCGGCCGCCACGAGGCCGGTCTCGGCGGCCCACGCGAAGAAGCCGCGCGCTGCGGCGGTGCGACGGGCGAGCGTGGACCGGGCGTCCCCGCGCTGCGTCGCTTGCCAGAGCCACTCGCGGAGCGCCTCGAGGTCGACCTCGGTCACGTCCGCATCGGCGACGGTCGCGGACAGATCGCGCAGATCCGCCCGGTACGCCCGCACCGTCGCGGGCGAGAGGCGGCGCACGCGTTCGAGATGCTGCGCGTAGGCCTCAGCCGCCTTGTCGAGCTCCATTGCTCCAGCATGCCCCGTCAGCGGATGGGTCGCGCCGCGGCGCACGGCTCTCAGCCCGATGGCACAGCCGGACGCGCGCGGCGCCACCCGCTGTCACTCCGCATGGCTGCGCCCTCGACGGCGAGTAGGCCCAGGATCGCCATGACATCCGCCGGGGCGAGTCCGCAGCGGCGGGCGATGTCGGTCACCTCCCGCCATGCGCGAAAGCTCATCGCGTCGAGAACGCGGGTCACGTCATCTGTGCGGCCCCGCCCGCTGTCCGAGCCTTCAACCGGCCGATCGAACAGCGCCGGAGAAGGCCCGCCGAGCAGCTCGAGCGCTTCGTCCGCGTTGGTCACGCACCGTGCGTCGAACTCGCGCAGAAGCCGATGGCACCCGGCGGAGGCCGCGCTCGTCACCGGTCCGGGCACCGCGCCGAGCGGGCGCGAGAGCGCCGCCGCATGCCCGGCCGTGTTGAGTGACCCGCTGCGCCACCCCGCTTCGACGACCACCGTCGCGTCGGCGAGTGCCGCGATGAGTCGATTGCGCTGAAGGAACCTCCACTTGGTCGGCGTGGTCGCGCACGGCACCTCGCTCACGACGGCGCCGGAGCCGGCGATCCGCTCGATCAGGTTCGCGTGCCCGGCCGGATACGGCCGGTCCACGCCGCCCGCGAGCAGAGCGACGGTGATGCCGCCCGCCGCGAGAGCAGCTCGGTGGGCCGCGCCATCGATGCCGTAGGCGGCCCCCGACACGATGGAGACGCCGCGGCCGACGAGCTCGGCGGCCATTTCGACCGCGATGTGCTCGCCGTAGCCGGTCGCCGCGCGGGCACCCACGAGGGCGATCGACGGCGAGAGGCGCGACAGCGTGTCGACATCGCCCCGGACCCAGAGCAGGAGCGGCGCGTGATGACCCAGATCCGTGAGAGACGCGGGCCACTGCGCGTCCTCGGGTGTGATCACCGAGATCCCGGAGCGCCGGGCGACCTCGAGCGCGTCCTGGACGGCACTCCGCTTCAGCCGTGGACGCCACCGATCCAGGCCCTCCTGCCACTCCCGGGGAGTGATCCCGGCGGCATTCAGCACGCCCGGATCGCTGTCGGCCCTCACGACTTGGTCGAGTGCCGCCTCGGGTCCGAGCGCGCTCACGATCCGCCCCGCGACGCCGTCGCCGGGCTCGATGAGGCAGCTCCAGGTGTGCACGGCGTACAGCCGCCGGGCACGGTCGTCGTCCAGCTCTCCGTGCACGAGCGGAGCGAGCTCGGCTCGGACTTCGCGCGGGTGGGGCCGAGTCATATGGTGATGCCTTTCTTCATGAAGAGCGCGCGACCGATATCGTGCACGCTGGGGCTCGCGCGCCCGGCCAGATCGCCGAGCGTCCATGCGACGCGCAGGACGCGGTCGTAGCCCCGCAGCGTCAGCGACCCGCGTTGAAGTGCCGCGTCGATCGGGCGGCGGACCACAGGTGCGAGCGCGAGCGGTCCTTCGCGCAGCCAGGGGGCGGAGACGCGGGCATTGATGCGCCAGGGCGTGTCGCGCAGCCGATGCGCCGCGCGCGCCCGGGCTTCCGCAACGCGGGCGGCAGCGGCATCCGTCGTCACGGCGTCGACCGTGAGGTCAGCAGCGTGCGCGACCGAGACCCGAGCGAGTCCGAGCTCGATGTCGACTCGGTCCAGCAGCGGTCCCGAGAGCTTTCCCAGGTATCGCCGGATCGCCATCGGCGGGCAGATGCAGCTCGCACCGCGAACCCCGTAGTTGCCGCAGGGGCACGGGTTGGTGGCCAGGATCAGCTGGAAGGAGGCGGGGAAGGATGCCGCGACCCCGGCTCGATGGATGGTGATCGCGCCTTTCTCGAGTGGCTGGCGCAGTGCGTCGAGCACGCTCGGCGGAAACTCCCCCACCTCATCGAGGAACAGCACGCCGTGCGTCGCGCGCGCGATCGCTCCCGGCCGGAGCACGCGCGACCCGCCTCCGACGAGCGCCGCAATGCTCGCACTGTGGTGCGGCGCCTCCAGCGGCGGCCGCCGGGCGAGCGAGCTCACCGGGTCGCCCGAGAGGGATCGGATCGCCGCGACCTCCAGCGCCGCGGCGTCGTCGAGCGCGGGGAGGATCCCCGGGAGCCGGTTTGCCAGCATCGTCTTGCCGGCACCCGGTGGACCGCTCATCAGCATGTGATGCCCGCCCGCGGCGGCGGCGATCAGCGCCTCGACGGCGTCGCGCTGACCGATCACGTCCGCCAGATCGGCATCGCCGTGCTGCTCCCGTACGGATGCGGGCGCGGGAACCGGATCGAGCCGGCGCTCCTCGACGTCCGCGCCGTGCCACCGAGCGACGTCGGCGAGCGACACGGCACCCACGACTTCGATTCCCTCCACGAGCGAGGCCTCCGCCGCGTTCGCGTGCGGCACGATGACCCGGCGCTTGCCCTCACGGGCTGCCGCCATGACGGCCGGCAGCACGCCCGGCACGGGACGGAGGCGACCGTCCAGTCCGAGCTCGCCGATGTGCACCGTCTGCGCGATGGAGTCGGCATCCATTCGTCCCTGGGTCGCCAGCGACGCGATGGCGATCGCGACATCGAACCCGGATCCGTGCTTTGGCACGCTGGCCGGCGACAGATTCACGGTGAGCCGGCGTCGCGGCAGCGCGAGGCCGCAGTTCGCGCTCGCGTTGTGCACACGCTGCACCGCCTCGCCCAGCGCCTTGTCGGGCAGGCCGATGATGCGGAACTCCGGCGTCTGGTTCGAGAGGTCCGCTTCGACCTCGACCAGGTCGCCGTCCAGGCCGGTCAGCGCGATGGCCCACGTGCGCGCGGTCGTCACCGCAGGTCCTCGAGATGCTCGAGGACGGCGGTCGCGGGATCGGGGCCGGTCAGAGCGACCGCGTCCAGCCGGAGCCGTCGACCCTGCGCCTCATCCGGGTGGGCCGCGATCCACGCGATGGCCAGGCGCCACATTCGACGCTGCTTGCGATCGTCGACCGCCTCGAACGGGTGCCCGAAGCCGTCGCCTCGGCGTGTCTTGACCTCGACGACGACCAGCTCGCCCGCGCGGGCGACGACGAGGTCGAGCTCCCCGTCTCTGATGCGCCAGTTGCGGTCGAGGACGACGTAGCCGCTCGCCTCGAGGTACCGCGCGGCCCGGTCTTCGCCTGCGCGGCCCAGCACATCCTTGGCTGCCATGAAGGCATCGTGACGCGGGATCCGACGAGCCAGCCCAGGGCATCACGACATCCGTGAATCAGCACCGGCTACGCGTACCTGTGGAGGAGCGGGCTCCGGCCAGTCGGAGGTCTCGATACGCCGCGTGCGGCGGCGACTAGACCTGGAGTGGCACCGCCTCAACGCGGGCTTCGCTCGCATTGAGGCGGTGCGACTCTAGGATGGAAACACCATGGATGACGAAGTCTTCGAAGACTATGACCGCGAACTGGAGCTCGCCCTCTACCGCGAGTACCGCGACGTCGTCTCGCAGTTCCAGTACGTGATCGAGACCGAGCGCAGGTTCTACCTCGCGAACGAGGTCAACGTGGTGCGCCGAGACACCGAGCACGACTTCTACTTCGAGATTTCGATGACGGACGTCTGGGTGTGGGACATCTACCGCGCCGACCGTTTCGTCAAGTCGGTGCGCGTTCTGACGTTCAAGGATGTCAACGTCGAGGAGCTGTCGCGCCGCGACTTCCATCTGCCCGAGGAGCTTTCGCTGGACTCCTGAGGCCGTCGACGGCGAGCACCGGGGCGGTCGGTCAGAACAGTGTCGGCGAGCCGATGAAGGACCACGACGCGCGGTGATGGCGGCTGATGCCGTGCTCGAGGATCGCGTCGCGGTGATCGGGGCTCGCGTAGCCCTTGTTGCTGGCCCAGTTGTACGCCGGCAGGTCGTCGTGGAGCTCGGTCATGAGGGCGTCGCGCGCCACCTTGGCGATGACGGATGCCGCAGCGGCACTCGCACAGTCGCGGTCGGCCTTGATCACCGGGCGGATCGTCAATCCGGTGCCGCCCGCCGGCGTGATGTAGTCGTAGTTGCCGTCCAGCACGACGATCGCATCCTCCGGGACGACCCCGTGCGCACGCAGGTCCGCGAGGGCGCGGATGGTGGCGAGCCCGAGCGCTCGCATGATGCCGATCTCGTCGATCTCGACGGAACTGGCCCATCCCACCGCGCTGGCGGAGACCCAGGATGCCGCGCGTGCGGCGACCTCGGCGCGTCGATGCTCCGGCACCAGCTTGGAATCGCGCAGGCCCTGCGGGATCCGCTTGCGCGAGCGCGGCGCGTCGATCATCACGGCGCCCACCGCGACGGGTCCGGCCAGCGCGCCTCTGCCCACCTCGTCGCACGCGATCAGGATCGCGTGCTCGCGCAGCAGACGCCGCTCGAGCGTCAGACGGGGCTCGGCCGGGCTCATCTCAGGCGGTCATTTCGCGGCAGGCTCCTCGACGGGCTCGTCGGAGGGCTCGGGAATGCCGGCGAACACCTCGTGGTGGAAGTCCAGCAGCCCGAAGCGGTCGAAGGGCCACGTCGTGAGGAAGGCGCGTCCGACGACGTTGTCCTTCGGCACGAACCCCTTCCCCGGCTGGTCCTGGTTGTACCGCGAGTCCTTGGACGAATAGCGGTTGTCGCCGAGGACCCACAGGCTGTTCTCGGGGACGACCACGTCGAAACCGTCGCTGGAGGCGGGGCTGCCGGGGGTGGGGAGCTTGAGGTAGTCGGTCTCGTCGATCGGCACGCCGTTGACCGTGATCTGACCGATCTCGTTGCAGCAGACGACACTGTCGCCCGGAAGCCCGATGACCCTCTTCACGAGATGGTCATCGCTGTCCGGCGCCGAGAGGCCCACGAGCGAGAGCGCCCAGTCGAGTCCCTCCACGAGGAACGAGCGCTCCGGGTCGGTGCGCACCGGCAGCCACCCACCGGGGTCCCGGAACACGACGATGTCCCCGCGATCGTAGCTGTTGAACCGCGGCGTGATCTCGTCGACGAGGATGCGGTCGTTGACCATCAGGGTGGATTCCATCGACCCGGACGGGATGTAGAACGAGCGCACCAGGAACGACTTCACCAGGAACGACACGAGCACCGCGACGAGCACGATGATCAACACGTCGCGCAGGAAGGTGAGCCAGCCGCGTCGTCGATCACGGGTTCCGTTGAGCGCGGCGCGCGAGGTCGGAGTCGGCTCTGCGGCAGCCGTCTGCTCGGTCGTCATGTGGGTCCTTCTTCGGGCGTGCCGCAGGTCGGCGGGCCGCTGGATCAAGGGTCGCATACTCCATGCTTCGAATACGCCGAACCTGCGATGGAATTCGTCGTCGGAGGAACGACGAACGCCCCAGGCCGGAGCCCGGGGCGTTGCGAAGACGGAATGTCAGTTGTCGCGCTTCTCCTTGATCTTGGCCTTCTTGCCACGGAGGTTGCGCAGGTAGTAGAGCTTCGCGCGGCGGACATCACCGCGGGTGACGACCTCGATGTGGTCGATCACCGGGCTGTGCACTGGGAACGTGCGCTCCACGCCGACCTGGAAGCTGATCTTGCGAACCGTGAAGGTCTCACGCACGCCGTCTCCCGAGCGGCCGATGACGACGCCCTGGAAGACCTGGATACGGGAGCGGTTGCCCTCGGTGATGTTGACGTGCACCTTCACGGTGTCACCGGCGCCGAAGGCGGGGATGTCGGAACGAAGCGAGGCCGCGTCGACGGAGTCGAGGATCTGCATGATCAATGCTCTCTGCGGCCGCCACAGGTCGACCGCGGTACTAGGAGGAAAAGAAGTGTGCGTCGAAGGCTGTCGACGGAGTCTGACGGCCGGCTCCCCTGAGGCAGAGCCTTTGACACAAGGATCCATTCTGCCATGGATGCCTCGGCCCGCCAAAACGGCTCAGACGGTCGGGGGCTTCTCCGTGATCACGATGACGTCCCGCTCGGACGGCGCCTGCCGGGGCGCCTGAGCCGGGATGTAGCCGATTCCCGCCGGGGTGCGCAGCAGGATGTGCGACGGCTTCGCCTCACGCCACAGCTGCGCGAGTTCGAGCCAGAACAGGCCGAGCCCGGCGATCACCGTGAGCACCATGACCGGGACCCACCAGGCCTGATCGAAGAACCCCAGCGCGATCGTCAGGCAGTGCCAGACGGTGAACCCCAGCACGTCCCACCAGGACACCGCGCGCTCTGCGCGGACCGTTCCGCGCGCCCGGACCAGCAGCGTGAGCACGAGCTGCCCGATGAAGACCGAAGGGATCGCGATGAACAGGACCCACAGGAATGCCCAGCCACCCGCGTTGAAGATCCCCCAGCCGACGAGCAGCCACAGGGGAAGCAGGAACGCGGCCGGGATCAACCAGCCGAAGAAGGCGCGACGTACCCACATGGCTCGATGCTACGCCGGTCCCCCGCGGATGGGGTGGTGTCGACACGGAGCACGAAGCATCCTCCCAGCCACGGCATCCGACAGAATGGTTCCGACGGAAGGAACCCGATGATCGAGCTGCGCACGCCCGCCGAGATCGAGGCGATGCGGCCCGCGGGCCGGTTCGTGGCCGAGGTGCTGGCCACCCTGCGCGACGAGACGGCTGTGGGCACCAACCTGCTGGCCATCGACCGTCGCGCGCACGATCTGATCCGGCGCGCCGGCGCCGAATCGTGCTACATCGACTACCACCCCTCATTCGGCGCGCGGCCGTTCGGCAAGGTCATCTGCACGTCGGTCAACGATGCGGTGCTGCACGGGCTCCCCTTCGACTACGCGCTGCAGGACGGCGACCTCGTGTCGCTCGACTTCGCGGTGGCGGTGGACGGGTGGGTCGCCGACTCCGCCGTCTCGTTCGTGGTCGGCACAGCCCGCGACGAGGACCTCGCGATCATCGACACGACCGAACGGGCGTTGGATGCCGCGATCGGCGCCGCGGTCGTGGGTCAGCGGATCGGCGACATCTCGCACGCGATCGCGGAGGTCGCACACGCGGACGGCTACGACATCAACACCGACTTCGGCGGTCACGGCGTCGGGCGGATCATGCACGGCGACCCCCACGTGCCCAACGACGGCAAGGCCGGGCGCGGCTACCCGCTGCGCGCCGGCCTGGTGGTGGCCCTCGAGCCGTGGTTCCTGGAGACCACCGACGAGCTGATCACCGACCCGGACGGGTGGACGCTGCGAAGCGCCGACGGATCGCGCGGCGCGCACTCCGAGCACACCGTCGCGATCACCCCCGACGGCCCGATCGTGCTGACGGATCGGTCGTGGCTCGGCGTCAGCTGATCGCGAGGAAGAAGCTCAGCACCGTGAGGACGATGGTGACCGGCACCATCACGTAGCGCTCCGGCTTGCTGCGCGAGATCGCGTTCAGGAAGATCCCCAGGGCGAAGTAGGCGAAGACGACCCACATCGCCACGATCGAGAACAGCTCGGGGAACACGTCGATCGCACCTGTGCGATCCCACGCGATCAGCGCGATGAGCGCGTAGATCAGGATCGCGACGACACTTCCGATGCGCAGGCGAGCCGGGAGCACCCGGTGCTGTCCACCCCACGCGAACCGGCCGATCGGGGCGCCGAGGGCGAGCGCCAGCTGGAATATCGCCAGGGCGGCGAGCAGAACGGTGAGGGCGAGAGCGAGAAGCACGGACGAAGCGTAGCGGTCCGCAGAACCTCACAAGTGGACGGCATCCCCCGTGAGATCGGTGAGACGCAGAGTTCACACGGGGAACGACCCCGCGAAATGCGGCCTCCGTAGCTTCGGACTCACAGGCTCCACCTCGCTGCGAATCTCCGGGAGATCACGATGACCGAAGCGACCCTCACCGATGCAGGGGCGAACGCCGCGCCCGACACGACTCTCACGTCTCCACCGGCGGCCTCGTCCACCGGCCTCGTCCACCGCCGCGGACGCTGGATCGATGGCTGGGATCCTGAAGATCTCGCCCAGTGGGAGGGTCCCGGCAAGGCGATCGCGAAGCGCAACCTGGTCTGGTCGATCTTCGCCGAGTTCCTCGGATTCGTGGTCTGGCAGCTGTGGAGCATCGTCGCCGTCCTCCTGCCGACGGCCGGTTTCAGCCTGGACAGCAGCCAGATCTTCTGGCTCATCTCGATCCCGAGCCTGGTCGGCGCGACCCTGCGCATCCCCTACTCCTTCCTGGTGCCGATCTTCGGCGGCCGCAACTGGACGATCATCTCCGCAGGCCTGCTGCTGATCCCCGCCGTCGCGATGGCGATCTGCGTCGGCAACCCCGAGACGCCGTTCCCGGTGCTGCTTCTGGTCGCGGCGCTCGCCGGCTTCGGTGGCGGCAACTTCGCCAGCTCGATGTCCAACATCACGTACTTCTATCCGCAGCGCGAGAAGGGCTGGGCGCTGGGCCTCAACGCCGCCGGCGGCAACCTCGGCGCATCGGTCGCGCAGTTCGTCGTTCCGATCGTCGTGACGATCGGCGCCGGGGTCGCGGTCAATCTGCCTCTCGCCGGGTGGATCTGGGTGCCGCTCATCCTGGCGGCGATGATCGGCGCCGCGCTGCGGATGAACAACCTGTCCTCGGCGAAGGCCGACTTCACCGGATCGGCCGCTGCGCTCCGCGAGCCGCACCTGTGGATCCTGGCGCTGCTCTACATCGGCACGTTCGGCTCGTTCATCGGCTTCGCGAGCGTGTTCCCGAAGCTCATCGCCGACCAGTTCCCGGCGTTCTCGAGCATCGCGGTGGGAACGGCAGCCGTCTCGCTGGCCTTCCTGGGTGCTCTGGTGGGATCCCTCGCCCGCCCTCTCGGCGGCCGTCTGGCAGACCGCTTCGGCGGTGCGCGCGTAACGATCGGAGTCTTCGCAGCGATGGCCATCATGACCCTGGCGGTCATGATGGTGATCCCGACCGGTCAGTTCTGGCTCTTCCTGGGATGCTTCCTGCTGCTGTTCGCTGCGGCGGGGGCAGGCAACGGCTCGACGTACCGGATGGTCCCGGTCGTGTTCGCCCTCCGCGGCAACGGCGACGCGGCGACGGGCGGGGACGTGTCATCCAAGCGCAAGGCCGCGGCCGCGCTCGGACTCATCTCGGCGATCGGCGCCTACGGCGGCTTCTTGATCCCGCAGGCCCTCAACCTGTCGAAGCTCGGCACCGGCAGCTACACCGGAGCGTTCTTCGTCTTCGTCCTCGCGTACGTCGCGCTGCTGGTCCTGACCGCGCTCGTGTACGGCCGCAAGCGCAGCGACGGATTCCGGATCTGACACCCATGACCGACACGACCACCGGCGTCGCAACCGACACCCACTGCCCCTACTGCGCGCTCCAGTGCGCGATGACGCTGACGCGGGCGGATGGGGCTTCGGAGGGCTCGGCTCCGGTGGTCGTCTCGGGACGCGACTTCCCCACCAACCGCGGCGGACTGTGCAAGAAGGGGTGGACCTCGGCGGAACTCCTGCGCGCACCCGGCCGGCTGACCGCCCCGCTCGTCCGCGGTGACGACGGGCAGCTGCACGAGACGGGGTGGGATGTCGTGCTCGATCTCATCGCCACGCGCCTTCTCGCGACCCGCGCCGAGCACGGCGCCGACGCGGTGGCGGTCTTCGGGGGCGGCGGGCTCACGAACGAGAAGGCCTACCAGCTGGGCAAGTTCGCCCGCCTGGCCCTCGGCACGAGCCGCATCGACTACAACGGCCGATTCTGCATGTCGTCGGCGGCCGCCGCCGGCAACCGGGCGTTCGGCATCGATCGCGGCCTCCCGTTCCCTCTGACCGACCTGGATGCCGCCTCGACCGTGCTCCTCCTGGGCACCAACGTGGCCGCGACGATGCCCCCGTTCATCGGGCACCTCACCGGTGCTCAGGATGCCGGTGGCCTGATCGTCGTCGATCCGCGCCGGACGGCGACCGCGCGGCTGACCGACGAGGGCCGGGGCATCCACCTGCAGCCCACCCCCGGCACGGACCTCGCCCTGCTCCTCGGTCTGACGCACATCGTGCTCGCCGAAGGACTGGCTGATGCCGCCTACCTCGCCGACCGCACCGAGGGCTCCGACGCCCTGCGCCGCAGCGTGGCGGGCTGGTGGCCCGAGCGCGTCGCGTCGGTCACCGGCGTGCCGGCCGCGACGCAGCGCACGGTCGCCCGTCGCCTCGCCGCGGGAAACGGGGTCTACATCCTCACCGGCCGTGGCGTCGAGCAGCACGTCGACGGCACCGATACGGCGACCGCGGCCATCAACCTGGCGCTCGCCCTCGGGCTGCCCGGACGGCAGGACTCGGGCTATGGCACGCTGACGGGGCAGGGCAACGGGCAGGGCGGCCGGGAGCACGGGCAGAAGTGCGATCAGCTGCCCGGCTACCGCAAGATCACCGATCCGGCGGCGCGTGCGCACGTTGCGGCCGTCTGGGGCGTCGACCCGTCCATCATCCCCGGCCCCGGCATCCCGGCCGTAGAGCTGCTGCAGTCGCTCGGCACGCCGGGCGGACCGCGGGCCCTGCTCGTCCACGGGTCGAACGTTGTGGTGTCCGCACCGAACGCATCCCACGTCCGAGCCGGGCTGGAGCGGCTCGACCTGCTCGTCGTGTCGGACTTCTTCCTCTCCGAGACAGCCGCGCTCGCCGATGTCGTCCTTCCGGTCCCCCAGTGGGCCGAGGAGGAGGGCACGATGACGAACCTCGAAGGGCGCGTTCTCCGCCGCCGCCGCGCGCTTGCCGCGCCGGACGGCGTGCGCGACGAGCTGTGGATCCTGGCAGAGCTCGCCCGCCGGCTCGACGCGCCGGGACGCTACCCGGTCGACGCGCGCGAGGTGTTCGACGAGCTGCGCCGCGCGTCGGCCGGCGGGATCGCAGACTACTCCGGCATCGACGACGCCCTGTTGGATGCCGGTGCCCCGGTGCACTGGCCGTGCCCCGTCGGCTCGCTCGGCACACCCCGCCTGTTCGCCGACTCATTCGGCCACCCGGACGGACGGGCGCGCATCGTCATAGTCTCGCCCGCCGACCACGACGAGCGCGTACCCGCACCCGGAGAGCTGACGCTGATCACCGGTCGACTGCTCGAGCACTACCAGAGCGGCGCGCAGACGCGACGGGTCCCGGAGCTGGCGAACGCCCAGCCGGAGCTGCGCGCGACGCTGCACCCCGCCGCCGCCGAGCGATACGGGATCGCCGATGGCGACCCGGTGGAGCTCTCCAATGCTCGTGGAACCGTCCGCGCGACCGCGCTGCTGTCCGGCGACGTGCGGCCCGGCGACGTCTTCGTCCCCTTCCACTTCGCCGGCGACGGCACCGCGAACCTGCTGACCTCCGACGCGGTGGACCCCGTGTCGGCCATGCCCGAGTTCAAGACCGGCGCAGTCCGCGTGCGCCGGGTCGAGGAGGCGATCGTCGCATGACCCTGACCCCCGGCCCGCTCCGCGTACTCGTCGTCGGTTACGGCCCCGTCGGTGCGCGCTTCGCCGAGAATCTTCTTCCCGCCGTGCAGAACGGGCGGATCGCGCTGACCGTCGTCGGTGCGGAGCAGAGTGACGCGTACAACCGCGTGCTCGTCGCCGAATACGCCGTGGGTGCGGTGCAGCGCGAGTCGCTCACGATCGCCGACCGCGACGGCGTCGAGGCGGCGGGCGCGCGGATCCTCACCGGAGTCGCCGTGAGCGAGATCGATCGCGAAGGGCGGCTCGCCGTCCTGAGCGACGGTGAACGCATCGGATACGACCGGATCGTGCTCGCCACCGGCTCTCGAGCCAACGTCCCCACGCTGGACGGCGTACCCCGCACACCGGGGCACCGCCGCGCTGCGGGACGGGACGACGTCCTTCCGCGCGGCGTGACCACCCTGCGCGATGTCGAGGACGCGGACCGCATCCGGCACGCCGTGGCCGAAGGCCAGCGGATCGTGGTGCTCGGCGCAGGCGTCCTCGGTCTCGAATTCGCCCTCGCCGCGGCTCACGCCGGCGCCTCCGTCGCCGTGGTCCACCACGGGCCCCACCCGATGCCGCGCAATCTCGACCGCGGAGCGGGTTCCGTGCTGCGCCGGGCGGTCCACCGGACCGGAGTGTCGATCTTCGCCCACAGCCGCGCCGAGACGGTGCTGTTCCATACCGACGACGACGGACGTCCCAGGTTCGACCGCCTGCTGACCGCCGACGGCAAGGACATCGCCGGAGACCTCCTGGTGCTCTCGTGCGGAGTCTCGCCGCGCGATGAGCTCGCCGAGAGATCCGGGCTTCACGCGTCGTTCGGCATCGTCGTCGACCCGAGCCTGCGCAGCTTCATCGACCCGGCCGTCTTCGCCCTCGGCGACTGCGCCCACATCGCCGATCCCGCCGTGGTCGAGGCAGGCGGCCGCCTGACCGGAGCGCCGAGCGGACTCATCGGGCCCGGCTGGCGTCAGGCCGACTGGCTCGCCGCCCGCTTCATCGACGGCCTCGAGGACGTCGAGGCCGCCCTGCCCGCCGAGCGCGAGCCGTTGGTCATGCTCAAGGCCGAGCACGTCGACGTGGTGGCCGCGGGCGACGTCTCCGCCGACCCCTGGGACGACGACGTGCAGGGCAGGCACGTCTCGCAATGGGCGGATCCCGAGCACGGCCGGTACGCGAAGATGGTCTCCTCCGACGGCATCCTCACCGGATTCGTCTGCGTCGGGATGCCGCGAACCGCCGCCGAGCTGACCCTCCTCTACGAGCGCGGCGACGAGCTGCCCGCCGACCGCTCGCTCCTGCTGCGCTTCGACGGTCCGGACTTCGACCCGACCGCCGCCGGGGCCGCGCTCTCGCCCAACGCGACCGTGTGCTGGTGCAACGGTGTCAGCGTGGGGCAGATCGACGATTCGATCACCGCCGGCAACACCACGGTCGACTGCGTCGGGCGCGACACCCGCGCGGGCACGGGCTGCGGCGGGTGTCGCACCCGCATCGCCGACATGCTTGCGCGCCATGCGGTGGAGCCCGTGTGAGATCTCACAACCGCGGCGACCGCGCGGTGAGAGAAACGTTGCGTCGCGGTAATCACTGCAGCACGGCCGCGGAAACCTCTGCCGCATAGCGTCGGGAGCAGTTCCCGCACCACGGCTCCGCCCCAACGCACCACCCGCATCACCTGCGCACACCGCCCGCGACGACAGGAGATCCCGTGCCTCGCACTTCGAAACGAACGGATGCCGCGGCATCCGTCGCCACGGCGAAACAGAACGCACACGCGCGCGCAACACGCGCCGGATATGTTGCCGACATGCTCGAGCAGCAGGGGCACGATCGCCACGTCGTGGTCGTGGGCGCCGGAATGGTCGCCCACCGCTTTGTGGAGAGCCTGCGCAGCCGCGACGCGGACGGCCTCTGGCGCGTGACGGTGATCGGCGAGGAGGACCGCCACCCCTACGACCGGGTCGGCCTGACGTCGTACTTCGCGGGAGCCAGCGCGGACGATCTGACGCTCCAGCGCTCCATCCTCGACGAGGACGATCGCGTGCGGTTCGTGCGGGGCGACGCGGTCGCCCGCATCGACCGGGAGGCGCGCCGCGTGACGACCGACAGCGGCCTCAGCGTCGGCTACGACACGCTGGTGCTCGCCACCGGCTCGTATGCGGCCCGGCTGACCGTCGACGGATTCGACCTGAACGGATGCTTCGTCTACCGCACCCTCGACGACGTCGAGGGTCTTCGCGCGTTCGTCGAGCGGCGCTCCGCGGAACTCGGCCGCCGGCTGCGGGGAACCGTCATCGGCGGCGGGCTGCTCGGGCTCGAGGCAGCCGGTGCGATGCAGGGACTGGACGTGGACTGCACGGTCGTGCAGTCATCGGACCGCCTGATGTCGGCTCAGCTCGACGCGCGCGGCGCCGACTCGCTGCGCCGGCTCATCGAGTCGCGGGGCATCGCAGTGCGCACGGGAAGCGTGACCACCCGACTCGACCCGGATATCCGCGGCAACGTCCGTGGCCTCGAATTCCGCGAGGGCGACTACGCCGACACGGATGTCGTCGTCTTCACCGTCGGCGTGCGCCCCCGCGACCAGCTCGCCCGGGCGGCCGAGCTGAAGACCGAGCCCCGCGGTGGCGTCATCATCGATGCCGAGTGCACCACCTCAGACCCCCGTGTCCTCGCCATCGGCGAGGTCGCGAGCTTCGACGGCCGCTGCGTCGGACTCGTCGCTCCGGGTTACGCGATGGCCGAGGTAGCTGCGACCCGCCTGCTCGGGTCAGCCGCGACCTTCCCGGGATACGACGACTCCACCAAGCTGAAGCTGAACGGTGTCGACGTCGCCAGCTTCGGCGATGCCTTCGCCCAGACTCCGGGTGCCCTCGACGTCGTGTACGCCGATCCGGTGGCCGGCGTCTACAAGAAGCTCGTCCTGTCGGATGACGCGCAGACGCTGCTCGGCGGCATCCTCGTCGGCGATGCCAGTGCATACGGGATGCTGCGGCCGCTCGTCGGCGGACCGCTCGGCGCGGATCCCGCCGCGTACCTCATGCCGGAGGGCGCTGGGGATGCGCTGGCGAACGCCGAGCTGCCCGACCAGGCGCTGGTGTGCTCCTGCAACAGCGTGACGGCGGGGACGATCCGCTGCGCCGTCACAGACGAGGGCTGCACGGACGTCGCCGGTGTGAAGGCCTGCACGCGGGCCGGCGCCGCGTGCGGTTCGTGCCTGCCGCTCGTCAAGACGCTCGTCGGCAAAGAGCTCGCCCGCAGCGGCGCCACCCTCAGCACCGCACTCTGCGAGCACTTCTCGCACTCCCGCGCGCAGCTGTTCGACGCCGTGCGGGTGTCGGGGCTGCGCACGTTCAGCGCGATCATCGACCGCTTCGGCACCGGCCGCGGCTGCGACATCTGCAAGCCGGTGCTCGCCAGCATCCTGTCCTCCCTCGGCCACGGCCACGTGCTCGACGGCGAGAACGCGACCCTGCAGGACACCAACGACCACGTCATGGCGAACATCCAGAAGGACGGCAGCTACTCGGTCGTCCCGCGGATCGCGGGGGGCGAAATCACCCCGGAGGGTCTGCTGGCCATCGGGCAGGTCGCGAAGGACTACGGCCTGTACACGAAGATCACCGGCGGCCAGCGCATCGACATGTTCGGAGCCCGCCTGGAGCAGCTGCCCGAGATCTGGAAGCGCCTCGTCGACGCCGGCTTCGAATCCGGGCACGCCTACGGCAAGTCCCTGCGCACCGTGAAGTCGTGCGTCGGTTCGACCTGGTGCCGCTACGGCGTGCAGGACTCGGTCGGCATGGCGGTTCAGCTCGAGCTGCGCTATCGCGGTCTGCGGTCGCCGCACAAGATCAAGCTCGGCGTCTCGGGCTGCGCGCGCGAGTGCGCGGAGGCCCGGGGAAAGGACGTCGGCGTGATCGCCACCGAGGCTGGCTGGAACATGTACGTCGGCGGGAACGGCGGCTTCACACCTCGTCATGCGGTGCTGTTCGCCGAAGGGCTCGATGACGCTGCGCTCCTGCGGGCGATCGACCGCTTCCTGATGTACTACATCCGCACGGCCGACCGCCTGCAGCGCACCGCACCCTGGTTCGAGGAGATGGAAGGCGGAGTCGACGCCCTGCGTGCTGTCATCTTCGACGACAGCCTCGGCATCGCCGAAGACCTCGATGCGGCCATGGCGCAGCACGTGGACGCGTACGAGGACGAGTGGAAGGCGGCCCTGGAGGACCCGGAGAAGCTCCGCCGGTTCGCGTCGTTCGTCAACGCTCCCACGACGCCCGACCCGTCGCTGGCCTACACCGAGGAGCGCGGCCAGGCGCGTCCGGCCACCTCGGACGAGCGCGAGAACGCGCGTGTGCTCATCGCCGGGACGACTCTGGCGGTGCGGCGATGACGGCGCTGCAGAATCTGGTCGCGACGGCGGCGCGTCCCCAGGAGTCACCGACGGACGCGCCCCGGCGGCCGCTCGCGGTCTGGGTGCGGGTGTGCAAGGTCGCCGACCTCGAGCGCGAGCGGGGCCTGGCGGCCCTCATCGACGGCGAGCAGGTGGCGCTCTTCCGCACGCACGACCACCGCATCCATGCCGTCCAGCAGCTGGATCCCTACAGCGGCGCGTACGTGATGTCACGCGGCATCGTGGGGACGAAGGGCGACGCGCCGACGATCGCCTCGCCGATGTACAAGCAGGTCTTCGACCTCCGCACCGGCGCCTGTCTGGAGACGCAGGGCAAGGACGCGTACTCGCTGCGGGTCTGGCCGGTCGCCGTCGACGCGAGCGGCGACGTGTTCATCAAGTGGAAGGCTCCTGCATGACGACGATGATCGGGATATCGCTCACGGGACGGCAGGTCGTGCTCGTGGGAGGCGGGGATGTCGCGGCTCGTCGCATCCGCCGTTTCCTGCTGGACGGCGCGATCGTCCGCATCGTGGCTCCCGAGCTCGGCGAGGCCACCGCCCGGCTCGCCGCCGAGCACACGCTCGAGTGGCGCGCCCGCGGAGTCGTTCCCGGCGATCTCGACGATGCGTGGCTCGTGCACACCGCCACCGGCGACGCCCGCCTCGACGCCGATGTCGCCGCGCTGTGCGAGGAACGGCGCATCCTCTGCATCAACGCCGGCGACGGCAGCCACGGCTCCGCCCGCCTCGCGGCCGAGACCCGCTCGGGCGACAGCATCGTCGGCGTGGTGTCGGATGCCGGTGTCGACCCAGGCCGGACGCGCATGCTGCGCGATGCGATCGGCGAGCGGCTGCGCGAGGGCGGCCTGCCGTTGCGTCGCCGGCGCCCCACCGCCGTCGGGCACGTGCACCTGGTCGGCGGTGGCCCGGGCCCGGTCGACCTCATCACCGTGCGCGGCCGGCGGCTGCTGTCCGAGGCGGATGTGGTCGTGACCGACCGCCTCGGCCCCACCGGCGTCCTCGGCGAACTCGCTCCCGAGGTCGAGGTCGTCGACGTCGGAAAGCGGCCCGGACACCACCCCGTCCCGCAGCAGGAGATCAACGAGATCCTCGTCGAGCGTGCGGGCCGCGGCCTGCGCGTCGTCCGCCTCAAGGGCGGCGACCCGTTCGTCTACGGACGCGGGGGCGAGGAAGTCGCCGCATGTCTCGCGGCGGGGATCCCGGTGGATGTCGTTCCGGGACTCACCAGCATCGTCTCCGTTCCCCAGGCCGCCGGCATCCCCGTGACCCACCGCGGCACCGCATCCGCCCTGCACGTGGTCAACGGTCAGGATGCTCCGACGGCCGCGACCCTCGCGGCGCTGCGTGACGCGCAGACCACCACGGTGGTGCTGATGGGCGTCAGCGCCCTTCTCCGATTCGCCGAGGCGGCGCTGTCCGCCGGCGCGGACCCCGAACTCCCCGTCGCCATCGTCGAAAGCGGCCACACCGACGAGCAGCGCACGACGCACGCGACCCTCGCGACGGCGGCCGCCGAGGCCGCGGCGACGGAGGTTCGGAATCCCGCAGTTCTGGTGTTCGGCCATGTCGCCGCCGCCGACCTGCTGCTGCCGTCCTTGGTGTCGAAACCGGCAGGTGACACTACCCTGTGAGCATCGCTGGTTCCACCGGTCCCGAGACGGGTGCGGAACGCTCTGCACCCGTGATCTCGGCCGCCCTCGCCGGCTGCACGATCCTGCTGCCCGTCGATCGGCGCGCCGGCGAGCTGACGGCAGCCCTGGAGCGGCATGGCGCCGCTGTGCGCCTTGCGCCGGCGCTCACGATCGTGCCGCACATCGACGACGAGGAGCTCATCGCGCGATCGCGTGCGCTCATCGCGGAGCCGCCCGATATCGTCGTGGTGACCACCGGCGTCGGGTTCCGCGGGTGGACCGAGGCGGTCGACGAGGCGGGGCTGCTCGAGGAGTTCCTGACTGCCATCCGGCCCGCCCAGATCGTCGCCCGCGGGCCGAAGGCGCGCGGGGCGATCCAGCAGGCGGGCCTGTCCGCCGACTGGGTGGCCGAGTCGGAGACGGCAGCCGAGCTGGAGGAGTTCCTGCTCGCCGAGGGCGTCGCCGGCAAGCGGATCGCCGTCCAGCACCACGGTTCCGGCGCCGACGGGCTGGACGAGGCGTTCGAGTCCGCGGGGGCAGACGTCGTCAGTCTGACCATCTACCGATGGGGTCCGCCCCCCGATCTCGCGGTCGTGCGACGTTCCGTCATCGCGGCATCCGCCGGAGAGTACGACGCAATCCTCTTCACCTCGGCGCCGGGCGCCCAGGAGTGGCTCGGCGCTGCCGACATCCTCCAGGTGCTGCCGGCGATGCGCGCGCATGCCCAGGCGGGCCGGCTGCTCATGGCGGCGGTCGGCCCCATCACCGCCGGGCCGCTGCACGCCGCCGGGTTCGAGCCCCTCATTCCCGACCGCGGACGACTGGGCTCGCTCGTCCGCGCCGTGGTCACGCACTTCGGCGGCGGCCAGGCGCCGGGAATCGGAACGTCGGCGGGTCGGCTCGAGCTGCGCAGTGCCGGCGTCGTGCTGGACGGACGGCACATCCCCCTGTCGCGCGTGGGACTGGACATCCTCGCCGCGCTCGTCGACGCGAACGGCGCGATCGTCTCGCGCGAAGAGCTGCAGGGCGCGCTGCCCCGCTCGGTGTCCAATCCGCACGCCGTCGAGGTAGCGGTGGCGCGCGTGCGCGAGGCGCTCGGTGTGCCCGAGCTGATCAAGACCGTGGTCAAGCGCGGCTACCGACTGAACGTGTCCGACGACGAGGCCTCGCCGCCCGCCTGACTCGCTGCGTCCGCGTGCTACACGCTGTGGATCACCAGCGCCGAGCGCCGAGGGAGAAGCGCGCTGCCCTCGCTCAGACCGCATGCCTCGTCCGTGGCGAGCAGCACGCGTGCGGCGGACGGCGCGGACAGGGTTGCTGCGGCATCCGAGAAGTTCACCAGGATCTGCACTGATCCACGCTCCAGCCGGAAGGTGCGCGACGCTTCATCCGCCTCCGCGCGCAACGGGTCGAACGCGGGGCTCGTCAGGTCGGGGATTGACTGCCGAAGGGCGATCAGATTGCGGTAGAGCGCGCGGATGCGCGCGTGCACGCCCTCACCCCGCTCGTCCCAGTCGAGCTTCGACCGTGTGAACGTCGCAGGATCCTGCGGGTCGGGCACGACGGTGGGGTCCCAGCCCATCGCAGCGAACTCGGCGATGCGCCCCTCGGCGGTCGCTCGGCCGAGCTCGGGCTCGGGGTGCGACGTGAAGAACTGCCATGGGGTCGAGGCCGCCCATTCCTCCCCCATGAACAGCATCGGGGTGAACGGCGACAGCACCGTGAGGACGGCCGCGATGGCAAGTCCGCCTTCGTCGAGGGTCTGCGACAGACGGTCTCCCGCGGCACGGTTGCCGACCTGGTCGTGATCCTGGCTGAAGGTCACGAGGCGCGTCGTCGGGATGCGCGGATCGATCGGATGGCCGTGCACCCGACCCCGGAACGACGACCAGCTGCCGTCGTGGAAGAAGCCTCGTGTGGCGGACTTCGCGAGGGCGGCGAGGGGGGCGAAGTCGGCGTAGTAGCCACTCGTCTCGCCCGACACGGCGACGTGCAGCGCGTGGTGGTAGTCGTCGTTCCACTGCGCGCCGAGGCCGTAGCCGCCCGCCTCGCGCGCGCTGATGAGTGTGGCGTCGTTCAGGTCGGATTCGGCGATCAGTGTCAGAGGCCGGCCGACGTGGGCGCTCAGCGCATCGGTCTCCTCGGCGAGCTCCTGCAGGATGTGCCGTGCGGAGGAGTCCCGGAGCGCATGCACGGCGTCGAGCCGCAGCCCGTCCACGTGGAGGTCGCGCATCCACATCAGTGCGTTCTCGATGATGTATCGGCGCACACCGGGCTGGTCGAGGTCGATCGACGACCCCCAGCTGGTGCTCTCGCCGACGCGCAGGTAAGGTCCGAACTCCGGCAGGTAGTTGCCGCTCGGGCCCAGATGGTTGTAGACGACGTCCTGGATCACGCCCAGACCTCGCGCGTGGCATTCGTCGACGAAGCGCTGGTAGGCCGCCGGGCCGCCGTAGCCCTCGTGCACGGCGTACCAGAGCACGCCGTCGTAGCCCCAGTTGTGCGTTCCGTTGAAGGCGTTGACCGGGAGCAGCTCCACGAAGCCGATCCCGAGCTCGACCAGCTCGTCCAGCCTTTCGACGGCCGAGTCGAGCGTGCCTTCGAGGGTGAACGTGCCGATGTGCAGCTCGTAGATCACGGATCCGGCCAGCTGGCGCCCCGTCCAGGTGCCGTCCCGCCAGACATGCGAATCGGGCTCGAACCAGGCGCTCGGCTCGTGGACGCCGCGAGGCTGGCGGCGGGAACGGGGATCGGGTCGCACGTCCTCGCCGTTCCCGAGGACGAAGCCGTACTCGTCTCCGTTGCTCAGATCCACGGCTGCCGCGAACCATCCGTCCGCAGTGGGAACGAGCTCGACGTCATCCACTCCGGGCCGTCGCATCCTCACCCGCTCCGTGCGCGGAGCCCACACCTCGATCGTCATGCGCGACGCTCTTGCGCGGGCACGAGCAGCGCGACGGGATAGGTCGCCAGCAGGTCGGCGAGGCCGAGGCTCGAGCCCTCGAAGGTGCGACCCGTCAAAGCATCCGTCGTCGGTCCCGAGTGCCGCAGGAGCACGGTCTCACCCCACCCCCCGCGAGCCGCCAGCCCGACCGGCAGCCGCGTCGCGACGGTCAGTGCACCGCCGCGATCGAACGCGATCGCATGCTGTGCTGTGTCGCCGACCACGGTCATCGGCGTGTAGCGGGTGAAGAGCTCGGGGCTGTCCCGCCGCAGGCGCAGCGCACGCGAGGTCACCAGCAGCTTGGCCGCGCCCGAGGCGTCCACAGGAGGAAGCTCGCCCCGTGCGAAGCCCGCATCGAGCCCGGCGAGCATCCGCCTGCGCTCGTCGAAGTCCACCGGCCGGCGGTTGTCGGGGTCGACCAGCGAGGTCTGCCACAGCTCGGAGCCCTGGTACACATCGGGCACGCCGGGAGCCGTGAGCTGCAACAGCTTGGCGGCGAGTCCGTTGGACCATCCGGCGGGTGCGATCTCCGCGACGAACCGTGCAGTCAGCTCGGCCACGGCCGCATCGTCGAACACCGCGTCCACGGTTGCACGCACCCGCCCCTCGAATGCGGCATCCGGATCCCACCAGCTCGTCGCCTCGGCGGCCTCCCGCGCGGCCTTCTCGACGTAGCCGTGCAGGCGCTCCCGCGATGCGGGCCACGAGCCGATCACCGCCTGGTACAGCAGGCTGTCGAACGGACCGTGCCCCGTCGACGCGCGACTGCGCAGGTCGGCGAGCACCCGAGTCCAGCGCTCCGGCATCTCCGCCAGCACGTCCAGGCGAGCACGCGCGTCCTCGGCTCGCTTGGTGTCGTGGGTCGTGAGCGCCGTCATCGAGTCCGGCCACGAGGACTGGCGCGCTGCCTGAGCCCGGTGGAAGCCCTCCACCGGGAGCGAGAAGACCGACGGGTCTCCGCCGACTTCGGTGAGCGAGCCGAGGCGCGTGTAGCGGTAGAAGGCCGTGTCCTCGACGCCTTTGGCCATCACCGGTCCGGTGGTCTGCTGGAAGCGGCGCGCGACCTCGAGGGTGGCGTCCGCGAGCGACGGGACGAGGCGCGAGATCGATTCCGCGAGATCGGGCCGTCGAGCGGATGCCTGGGCGGCCGCCTCCTCCAGGTGCGCGCGACCGGCTGGGAGGTATGAGCGGTACACCGGGAAGCATGCCAGGAGCTCGGCCAGCGCGTCGGCGGCGTGATCCACCGGCTGGGGCAGGGAGCGCACGAGCCGCGCGACCTCCGCGCTCTGGACGGTGTCGGCGATCATCCGCTTCGTCTCGTGGATGAGCTGGTGGTAGTCGGCGGTCGCGCCGCCGCGCAGGTGCGCGTCGAGCTGCTCCAGTGTCGCTTCGCCATCCGGGTCGATCAGGACGCGGTCGATGTCGGCGAGTGCGTCGTAGCCGGTCGTGCCGTCCGTCTCCCACCATGCGGGCAGTTCTTCGCCGTGCTCGAGGATCTTCTCGATGAGCACGTAGCGCGCAGTGTCGGGAGCTTGGGCGCGCTGCAGCGCGGCATCCAGCTGTTCCAGATATCCGCCCGGGTCCAGCAGGCCGTCCGGGTGGTCGATCCGCAGGCCGTCGGCAATCCCATCGCGCACCCAGCGGAGCACCTCCGCGTGGCTCTCCTCGAACACCCAGGGGAGCTCGACGCGCAGGCCGGCGAGCGTCGTGATGGCGAAGAATCGGCGATAGTTCAGCTCCGCCGCCTCCCGCCGCCAGAACACCGCCTCCCAGTGCTGCCGCTCGAGGATCTGGCGGAGGACGCGCGGGTCGTCCAGCGGCGCGCTGCCCAGGCCCACGACCGGGAACGGCACGGAGTCGGGAGCGAGCGGCAGGACGTGCTCGCCGCCGTAGAACCGCACGACGCCATGGGCGCCGAGCTCCGACACATCCGGATCGATCTTCACGTCGCCCTCGGCGAGAACCACGTCGAGGGGGGCGCCGAGGATCGGCACTCGCACCCTGCCCGCGCCGAAGTCCCAGTCGATGTCGAACGCGTCGGCGTAACGGGAGTCGCGGCCGTGGGTCAGGACATCCCACCACCACGGGTTCTGGGCGGGCCGCGCGATCCCCATGTGATTGGGGACGATGTCGATGAGGATGCCGAGGCCCGTCGAGCGTGCGGCCGCGGCGAATCGGTCCAGGCCGTCCCGACCTCCGCGCGCCGGGTCGACCAGCGAGGGGTCGACGACGTCGTACCCGTGCTCGGAGCCTTCGGTCGCCCGCAGCAGCGGTGACAGGTACGCCCAGTCGGCGCCGAGGTCGGCCAGGTAGGGCGCGACCTGGGCGGCCGCGTCGAGGTCGAATGCCGGCTGGATCTGCAGGCGGTACGTGGAGGCGGGCCGCTTCGTCATCGCATCAGTGGCGCAGCTCGGTCTTGGGCGAGGGGCTGGGCATGTCCTCTGGACTGCTCGAAACCGCGTTGCCGGCGAGGGAGGCCGCTACGGAGTGATCGACTTCGGCTGTGGGCGGGTGGTACTCCACGAGCACCAGCATCGCCTTGGCGTGCACGACGACCTCGGCGCCCGGTTCGATCGGCGCGGAATCGGCTCGTTCGCCGGCCGTATCGACGAGGATCTCCCACTTGGGGCTGTACTCGACCGCGGGCACGACGAAGTCGACGTCGTCGTCCCCCGCGTTGAACAGCACGATGAAGTGCTTGTCGGTGATCCTGTCGCCGCGGCGATCCCGCTCGCGGATGCCCGAGCCGTTCAGGAAGACGCCGACCGCTCGCCCGAAGCCGGAGTCCCAATCCTCGGGTTGCATCTCCGTGCCGTCAGGACGCAGCCAGGCGATGTCGGGGACGGGCTGGCCGACCTCCCGCCGGACCGGGCGACCGTTGAAGAAGCGGCTGCGACGGAACGTCGGATGCTCTCGCCGCAGTCGTGCCAGCGCGGCGGTGAACTCCACGAGGGGCTCGTCGACCTTGTCCCAATGCACCCACGTGAGTTCGTTGTCCTGCGCATAGCCGTTGTTGTTGCCCTGTTGCGTGCGCCCGAGCTCGTCTCCGTGCAGCAGCATGGGCACGCCCTGCGAGAGCAGGAGCGTGGCGATGAAGTTGCGCTGCTGTCGCGCGCGCAACGTCAGTACTGCGGGATCGTCGGTCGGACCCTCGACCCCGAAGTTCTGGGAGCGGTTGTGGGACTCGCCGTCCTTGTTGTTCTCGCCGTTGGCCTTGTTGTGCTTGTCGTTGTAGCTGACCAGGTCGCGGAGGGTGAAGCCGTCGTGCGCCGTCACGAAGTTGATGGATGCGACCGGCCGGCGGCCGGAATGCTCATAGAGGTCGGCCGAGCCGGTCAGGCGCGAGGCGAACTCGCCCAGCGTGGCGGGCTCGCCACGCCACATGTCGCGGACGGTGTCACGGTACTTGCCGTTCCACTCGGTCCATTGCGGCGGGAAATTGCCCACCTGGTAACCGCCGGGCCCGATGTCCCACGGCTCGGCGATGAGCTTGACCTGGGAGACCACCGGGTCCTGCTGGACGAGCTCGAAGAAGGTGGCGAGGCGGTCCACGTCGTAGAACTCGCGTGCGAGCGTCGCCGCGAGGTCGAATCGGAAGCCGTCGACATGCATCTCGAGCACCCAGTAGCGCAGTGAGTCCATGATGAGCTGCAACGCGTGCGGATTGCCCACGTTGAGGCTGTTCCCGGTGCCCGTGTAGTCGGTGTAGTACCGCTGGTCCTTGTCCTCGAGGCGGTAGTACGCGGCGTTGTCGATGCCTCGCATCGAGAGGGTCGGACCCAGATGGTTGCCCTCGGCGGTGTGGTTGTAGACGACGTCGAGGATGACTTCGATGTCCGCCGTGTGCAGGGCGCGCACCATGCCCTTGAATTCCTGCACCTGCTGTCCGCGCTGGCCGGTCGCCGCGTAGGTGTTCTGCGGCGCGAAGAAGGCGATCGTGTTGTAGCCCCAGTAATTCGACAGGCCCTTGTCCTGCAGCGTGCTGTCGTTGACGAACTGGTGCACCGGCATGAGCTCGATGGCCGTCACGCCGATCTTCTTCAGGTGGTCGATCACGGCAGGGTGTGCGATGCCGCCGTACGTCCCCCGCAGCTCTTCCGGGACGGCCGGATGCAGCATCGTGAGTCCCTTGACGTGGGCTTCGTAGATGAAGGATGCCGCATACGGCGTCTTCGGCTGGCGATCGCCCGCCCAGTCGAAGAACGGGTTGATCACGACGCCCATCATCATCTTCGAGGCGGAGTCGTCGTCGTTTCGGGAGTCGGGATCGCCGAAGTCGTAGCCGAAGAGAGCTTGATCGCCGTCGACCTGGCCTTCGACGGCCTTGGCGTAGGGGTCGAGCAGCAGCTTCTTCGGGTTGAAGCGCTTGCCGTGCTTCGGGTCGTGCTCGCCGTGCACCCGGTAGCCGTAGCGCTGGCCGGGGCCGACGGTGGGCAGGTAGGCGTGCCAGATGTGGGCATCGACGTCGATGAGATCGATGCGGGTCTCTTTGCCGCGGTCGCCGAACAGGCACAGCTCGACGCGCTCAGCGCCTTCGCTGAAGAGCGCGAAGTTCGTTCCGCTGCCATCGAATGTCGCACCGAGCGGATAGCTCGAACCGGGCCAAGTCTGCACAGCGCCTCCATATAGAGGCCGAGCCGGAGGAACCGGATCGGCCAGAAATTACAGATTAGTAGGCCGGCGTGCGTGTCCTGGTCGGGAGTCGCACGCGGCTACAATGCGTGGTCCTCATCGGCGAGCAGGTCCGGTCTGCGGCTGCGCGTGCGCTCGACCTGCTGGTCGCGGCGCCAGACGGCGATGGCACCGTGATTGCCGCTGAGCAGGACCGGGGGCACGCCCAGACCGCGCCAGTCGGCGGGCTTCGTGTAGGACGGGTACTCGAGCAGACCGTCCTCGTGGGACTCCTCGACCAGGCTCACGGGGTTGCCGACGACACCCGGGATGAGTCGCGCGATGGCTTCGATCATCGCCATCGCCGCGACCTCTCCCCCGTTCAGCACGTAGTCCCCCAGGCTCACGAGCCGCACCTCGCCGAGCGAGGCCGCGTGCGCGAACACACGCTCGTCGATGCCCTCGTACCGGCCGCACCCGAACACCAGGTGGTCGCGCTGCGCCAGCTCGCGGGCCGTCGCCTGCGTGAACCGCTCGCCGGCGGGCGACGGGAAGATGAAGATCGGGCTCGAGCCGCCCGGTGAGCCGGCGGCGGCGTCGGTCGCGATCGAGTCCAGCGCCTCCCCCCACGGTTCGGGCTTCATGACCATTCCGGCGCCGCCGCCGTAGGGCGTGTCGTCGACGGTGCGGTGGCGATCGTGCGCCCAGTCCCGGAGGTCGTGGACGCGCACGTCAAGCAGTCCCTTGCCGCGTGCCTTGCCGAGCAGCGAGACCTCGAGGACGTCGAAGAACGACGGGAAGATCGAGACGACGTCGATGCGCACGTCAGCCCTCTGCGGGATCGCCCTCGGCAGCTGCGGACGACTCGCCGTCGGGGGTGGCGGGCTCATCGTCGTCCTCGGACGGCAGGTCTTCGAACAGTCCTGCGGGAGGCGTCACGATCACCCGGCCGGCGGCGACGTCGACCTCGGGCACGAGGGCCTTGACGAACGGGACGAGCACCTCGCGATCGCCGCCCACGCGCACGATCAGCAGATCCTGTGCCGGGAAATGGTCGACGCGGATGACGCGACCGACGACCTCGTCCTCCCGGACGACGTCGAGCCCGACCAGCTGGTGGTCGTACCAGGCGTCATCCTCCGTGGCGGCGTCCTCAGGGTCCTGGTCCACCCACAGGATGGCGCGTACGAGCTCCTCGGCGGCCGAGCGGTCCTCGACTCCTTCGAAGAACGCGACCGGGTGGCTGTTCATCCAGCGGAACTCGCGCACCGTGAGCGGCTTGCCGTGCCACGGCGATGACTCGGGCACCTGCAGTGTGAACGACGCGCCCGGGGTGAACCGGCCCTCGGGGTCATCCGTGTAGAGCTCGAGCTTGAGCGCGCCCTTGAGGCCGTGCGCCTTGACCAGCCGCCCGACACGCAGCTGGGTCCTGGCGGATTTCGGCGGGCGGGCCGCGTCGGACTTCTCGGGGCCCGTCACGTCAGTCGTCCGCGACGTCGACCCGAACGCGCCGGCCGTCCGCGAGTGCCGTGATCAGCGTGCGCAGGGCCTTCGCCGTGCGTCCGCCGCGCCCGATCACGCGACCCCGGTCGTCGGGGTGCACGTGGACCTCGAGGACGTCGCCGCGCGGCGACGTCGAAGAGCGGATGGACACGTCATCGGGATGATCGACGATCCCCTTGATGACATGCTCGAGCGCGGCGGCGAGCACCACGACTACGCTTCGTCGGGCTCAGCGCCGCCGGTCGCGGCGTCGGCGTCAGCCTCGGCCGCGGGCGCCTCGACGGGAGCCTTCTCAGCCTTGGGCTTGATCACGACCTTCTTCGCGGCATCCGCCTGGAAGGGGGCCTTGGGCTCGGCGACGCGCACGGTCGAGACCGCGTTCGCGTCGCCCTTGTACTTGCCCCAGTCGCCGGTCAGCTTCAGCAGCGCGGCGACCTGCTCGGTCGGCTGGGCGCCGACACTGAGCCAGTACTGCGCGCGATCGGAGTCGACCTCGATGTACGAGGGCTCCTCGGTCGGGTGGTACTTGCCGATCTCTTCGATGACACGACCATCGCGCTTGGTGCGCGAGTCGGCGACGACGATGCGGTAGTACGGCGCACGGATCTTGCCCAGGCGCTTGAGACGAATCTTGACAGCCACGATTCTCCTGAATTGTGTGAAAGCGGAATCGAACCGATCGCCTGGAGAGTGGGGTGCACACCCGGCGGAAGCTCTAAGGAGGATCTCCACGCTGGATAGAGGGTCGAGCGGGTGATCCGACCCATAATTCTCTCATAACGCAGGAGCGCTCGCGAACACCGCCCCCGCGAGCGGGGAGCGCCCGGGGACACCCCGCATCCGGCAAACGCCGGTGTGCCCGTGATCACGTGCGAAACTGTGCGAATGACGGTGCCCTTCGCGACATCCTCCCGATCGTCGGTGGGCCTCGAGTGGGAGCTCATGCTCGCCGACGGCGTGTCCGGCGACCTTGTGCCGCGCGCACCCGAGGTGATCGACGCGCTCGAGGAGAAGACCGCTCTCGAGCGGTTCACCGTGACCGGCGAGCTTCTCACCAATACGGTCGAGGTCACCAGCGGTGTCGGCGACACGGTCGCGGCGGCGGTCGACGACATCGCGGACTCGATCGCCGCCATCCGCACGGTGACGAATCCGATGCAGGTGGAGCTGCTGTGCGCGGGCAGCCATCCCTTCGCGCAGTGGTACGACCAGCGGATCACCGACAAGACGCGGTACCACCGGCTGATCGAGCGCACGCAGTGGTGGGGCCGCAACATGATGATCTGGGGCATCCACGTCCACGTGGGCGTCGAGGACGTCAACAAGGTCTTCCCGATCATCAACGCACTGACGATCTATCTGCCGCACCTCCAGGCGCTGTCGGCCTCGAGTCCCTTCTGGGCGGGCGACCGCACCGGTTACGCCTCGAATCGCTCGCTCGTCTTCCAGCAGCTGCCGACCGCCGGGCTTCCCTGGCCTCTTCAGAACTGGTCCGAGTTCGAGGCGTATCTGGACGACATGATCCGGACAGGCGTCATGGCCGACGCGACGGAGGTGCGGTGGGACATCCGGCCGGCACCGCGCTGGGGCACCATCGAGGTGCGCGCGTGCGACGGCATGTCGACGCTCCCGGAGCTGGCCGCCGTTGCGGCGCTCGTGCAGGTGCTCGTCGAGTACTTCTCGCGCCAGCTCGACGAAGGCCGGGAGCTGCCGTGGATCCAGCCCTGGTTCGTGCGCGAGAACAAGTGGCGGGCGGCCCGCTACGGATTGGACGCGCGGATCATCGTCGACCGTGAGGGAACACAGCTGCTGGTCAGCGAGCACCTGCGCCGGACCGTGGCGGAGCTCGGCGACATCGCCGCCGAGCTCAAGTGCGCGCGCGAATTCGCGGGAATCGAGACGATCATGACCGAGGGTGCGAGCTACGCGCGGCAGACACTGGTGGCGGATGCCGCGGACGGCGACCTGCGTGAGGTCGTGCAGCATCTCATCCGGGAGTTCCGCGCGGGTCCCACGCTGCGCGATCACCTCGCGGCGCTCGGCCACTGAGGCTGGCCCCGCGTCGCCGGTTCGGGTGCAGTGGCGGAATCAGGAGGATCGAGCAGCGGTTCGCCCTGATTCCGGCGCGGGTCAGCCCTTGCCGAGCAGCTTCTGCAGCTGGGCGAGGTCGGCCTCGCTCGGTGCACCGGTGGCTCCGCCACCACCGAGCCCGAAGCCGGAGCCGGTGGGCTGAGCGGGCGCTGCCGCAGCGATCCCGGCGTTCTCCGCGGCCCGCTTGGCCGGGTTGCCCGAGCGCGAACCCTTCGCCTTCTGCTGCTTGCCGCGTTTCGCCGACGCCCCAGGTCGGGAGCCGGGGATCGGACCCATTCCGGGGATGTTCGGCGTCCCGCCGCGGGCCACGGTCTTCATCATCTTCGCGGCCTGATCGAAGCGGTTGACCAGCGCGTTCACGTCGGTCACGGTCATGCCCGAGCCGCGGGCGATGCGCAGCCGGCGCGACCCGTTCAACACCTTGGGGTTGCGGCGTTCGGTGGGCGTCATCGATCGGATGATCGCCTCCGTGCGGTCGAGGTCCTTCTCGTCGAAGTCCTCGAGCTGCTGCTTCATGGACCCCATGCCGGGGAGCATCCCCAGCATCTTCTTCATCGAGCCCATCTTCTTGAGCTGCTGCATCTGATCGAGGAAGTCCTCGAGCGTGAACGAGTCCGTCGCGAGCTTCTCGGCCATCTTCATGGCTTCGGCTTCGTCGAAGGACTGCTGCGCCTGCTCGATCAGGGTCATGATGTCGCCGAGATCGAGGATCCGCGAAGCCATCCGATCGGGATGGAACGGCTCGAGGTCGTCGAGCCCCTCACCCGTGGACGCGTAGATGATGGGCCGTCCGGTGACGGAGGCGACCGACAGGGCCGCGCCGCCGCGCGCATCCCCGTCGAGCTTGGACAGCACGACGCCGGTGAAGTCGACGCCGTCTTGGAATGCCTTCGCGGTGTTGACGGCATCCTGACCGATCATCGCGTCGATGACGAAGAGGACCTCGTCGGGATCCGTGGCCGCGCGGATGTCGGCGGCCTGCTTCATCATCTCGGCGTCGACGCCGAGGCGTCCGGCCGTGTCGATGATGACGACGTCGTGCTGCTGGCGCCGCGCGACCTCGACGCCGTCGCGGGCGACCTGCACTGGGTTGCCCACTCCGTTGCCCGGCTGCGGCGCGTAAATGGCGGCGCCCGCCTGGCCGGCGACGACCTGCAGCTGATTGACGGCGTTCGGGCGCTGGAGGTCGGCTGCGACGAGCAGCGGCGTGTGCCCCTCCTTCTCGAGGAGCTTCGCGAGCTTGCCGGCGAAGGTCGTCTTCCCGGACCCCTGGAGACCGGCGAGCATGATGATGGTGGGCGGGTTCTTCGCGAACTGCAGGCGACGCTGCTGCCCGCCCAGGATCGCGACGAGCTCCTCGTTGACGATCTGGACGACCTGCTGTGCGGGATTCAGCGCCTTGCTGACCTCGTCACCGAGCGCACGCTCGCGCACCTTCGCCGTGAACTCCTTGACGACCGGCAGCGCGACGTCCGCGTCCAGCAGGGCGCGTCGGATCTCGCGGACGGTGCCGTCGACGTCCGCGGGGCTGAGCTTGCCCTTGGTACGGAGGTTGCGGAAGGTCTCGGTGAGACGATCGGAGAGCGTGCCGAAGGTAGCCATAGTCCCCCAAGTTTACGGGAGCGCACGCGCCGTTCAGTCTTCGCCGAGCTCCTGGAACAGGGTGACCTGCAGGTCGGCGGGCGCCCGCAGTCGAGCGTTGAGCGAGCGCCACGGCGTCTCGCGGGCCGACGCCTCCAGTCGTGCACCCGCGTTGACCAGCCGCTCGACGGCGGCGGCGGTGTCGTCGACCTCGAACGCGATGCGGATGCGGTCGCTCGTCCCGCCGTCCGTCTCGACCCGGTCGATCAGGGCGACCTGACCGGAGTTCGACAACTCGAGGGTCGCCTCGCCCGCCTCCAGGATGACGACGCGCGCGTCGCCCTCACCCTCGTACGATTCGCGCTCGGTCAGCCCGAGGTGGTCGCGATAGAACCGGAGCGCGGCGTCGAATTCGTGCGCGTGCACGACGACGCGCAACTGCCGCACCGCCGACGCGGGACGAAGCACCGCGGCCGCCGTGGCGACCGCGCGCTCCAGCATGCGCGCAAGGTCGGTGCGCCCCGCACCGTCGTGGGCCCACGCTTCCAGGGCGGCGAGAACCGCTCCGCCATGCGCTGCGCCCACCACGTCGGCGCGCAGGCGGTCGGTGCCGCCCCGCCGCAGGCGCTCCGAGACCGCACGGGCGATGCGGGACCGACGGAGGGATGCCTCCCGCTCGAGTTCGTCGTCCAGGCCCATCGCCGCGGAGTTCACGAGCGCCAGCGCGAGGCTGTCCGGAGCGAAGTCCCGCGCGATCGACGCCGTCGCGGCGTGGACGTCGGCCGCGGCATCCGCGTTCTCGCTCAGTGACAGGGCCTGCTCGAACGGAACGATCCTCTCGTCCAACCCCGACCACAGAATGTCGGCCTTGGAGGCGAAATAATTGAAGAAGCTCGACCTGCTCACTCCCGCGCGCTGTGCGATCGCAGCGATCGAGGTCGCCTCGTAGCCCCGCTCGAGGAACAGTTCGCAAGCGGCTTCGGCGAGCGTCTCGCGCGACGAGGCGCGAGGCCGGCCGGTACGCGAATCGGCGGTCATGCTTCCAGCCTAGGTTCAGGCGTATTGTTGGACGGGATCCATTAATGATTTGCGCGAGAGGACACCGCCTGTGCTCGATATCCTGACGGCCGGCCTCGCACCGGAGTATGTGCCGTACCACGAGGGGTGGGCGCTGCAGCGGCAGGTCCACGCCGGAGTCGTCTCGGGCGAGCGCCCGGACACGCTGGTGCTGCTCGAGCATGAGGCCGTCTACACCGCGGGCAAGCGTACCGAGCCCCATGAACGGCCGACCGACGGAACGCCCGTGATCGACGTCGATCGCGGAGGCAAGATCACCTGGCACGGCCCGGGGCAGCTCGTCGGGTATCCGATCGTGCGTCTGCCCGAGCCAGTCGACGTGGTCGCGCACGTCCGTCGCCTCGAGCGTCTGCTGATCGACGCGCTCGGCGAGCACGGGGTGAACGGCTACCGCGTCGAGGGTCGCAGCGGCGTGTGGGTGAGGCGGCCGCTGTCCGAGGACAAGATCGCCGCGATCGGCGTGCGAGTGGAGAGGGGCGTGACGATGCACGGCTTCGCCGTCAACTGCGACAACACGCTCGCCGGATTCCGCGGGATCATCCCATGCGGGATCACGGATGCCGGGGTCACCACCGTCAGTGAGGTGGTGGGCGCGGATGTAGCGCCCGCGGACATCGTCGACTCGATCGTCTCCGCCTTCGAGGCCGAGTACGCCGAGATCGGCGCTCTCGCGTGAGCGGCTGCGACACCGGGTCCGCCGCGGCATCCATGCCGGCGTCCGCACCCGCCGGCCGCAAGCTCCTGCGCCTCGAGGTGCGCAACGCCCAGACCCCGATCGAGCGCAAGCCGGACTGGATCAAAACGCGCGCGAAGATGGGACCCGAATACACCGAGCTGCACTCCCTCGTCAAGGACGAGGGCCTGCATACGGTGTGCCAGGAGGCCGGGTGCCCGAACATCTACGAGTGCTGGGAAGACCGCGAGGCGACCTTCCTGATCGGCGGGTCGCAGTGCACGCGCCGCTGCGACTTCTGCCAGATCGACACCGGCAAGCCGGCCGACTACGACACCGACGAGCCGCGCCGTGTCGCCGAGAGCGTGCAGAAGATGCGACTGCGCTACGCCACGGTGACCGGCGTCGCGCGCGACGACCTGCCCGATGAAGGAGCCTGGCTGCACGCCGAGACCGTGCGCCGCATCCACGCCGACAACCCCGGCACCGGCGTGGAGATCCTCGCGACCGACTTCTCGGGCAACCCCGCCCTGCTGCGCGAGGTGTTCGAGTCTCGTCCCGAAGTATTCGCGCACAACGTCGAGACCGTTCCCCGCATCTTCAAGCGAATCCGTCCGGCCTTCCGCTACGAGCGCTCTCTCGATGTGATCGCGCAGGCCCGCGACTTCGGGCTGATCACGAAGTCGAACCTCATCCTGGGCATGGGCGAGGAGCCCGCGGAAGTCGTGCAGGCTCTGCAGGATCTGCACGATGCAGGCACCGACATCATCACGATCACGCAGTACCTGCGTCCGTCTCCGCGGCACCTGCCCGTCGACCGATGGGTCAAGCCGCAAGAGTTCGTCGAGTTCAAGGACGAGGCCGAGCGGATCGGATTCCTCGGCGTGCTCGCCGGGCCGCTGGTGCGGTCGTCGTACCGCGCGGGCCGTCTCTGGGCGCAGTCGATGATCTCCAAGGGCCGCGACATCCCCGAGGATCTCTCCCACCTCGCGCAGGACATCGCGCACGAAGGGCTGACGTTCACGCAAGCCGTGTAGGGGGCTGGTCAGGGCAGCGGCCAGATGTAGGGCAGGTCGTCCGGGATGTCGCCGAATCGCGGACGGTAGAACTCCGGGTCCTTGCGCACCAGGTTCGACTGGTGGGCGAGGTGGAACGCGGGGTCGCCCAGCCACGACGGCAGATCCAGGTCCTCCTGCGGGATGCCGTCCACCTCGGGCGCGAAAGCGAGCAGCTGAGGTCGCACGGTGTCGGCGCGACCCATCGCGGTCCAGGCATCCGTCATGGCCAGGCCGTAGGCGACGAGGGCGGGAAGGTGTCCGGCCCACATCTTGGCCGCCGGATGATGCCGCCACCCGTAGTCCGGGATCGTGTTCGCCCGGAGCAGCTGGAACGTCTCGACGCGCTGCTTGCCGAGCCGGCTGGGGTCCAGGGCTGCGGCGGAGCGCGCGAAGGAAGGGTAGGGAAGGAACGTCTGCATGAGGGCGCGGCTGCCCTCAGTCGGCGCTGGTGACCGAGAGGACTTCGCCCTCCGAGTCGAGGTTCACCAAGATGACGTCGTCGGTCGCGTCCGGGTCGAGCGCGTATTCCAGCACCGCGAACGGGTCGGCCCCTCCGTGCTCGTCGGCCAGGATCGTCATGCTCATGAGCTGCAGCGACCGGATGACGTCCACCTGCACGTCGCCCGAGATGTCCACGAGGAGCTCCTCGAGCTCGTCGCCGAGGCTCTGCTGCTGCTGCAGGATGTACTCGATCACCTCGCTGGTGCGGTCGTCCAGTTCGGACACCATGGCGTTGCGCGCGGTGCGGTCGATCGACTCGATCGACGAGATCAGGCTGGCAGCCACGTCCAGGGCGGCCTCCGAAACGTCGTCCTGATCCGGCGCGGTCAGATCGACCGTCACAGTCTGATCGCCGAGGTCGACGTTCTCGGACCAGAAGATCGACCCGTCCGGGCCCGACTCCAGGAGTCCGAAGAAATCGTGCTCGATCGCCATATCCCCATGAAACCAGCACGGGCCCATCAACGCCATCCCGTGGCGGCGCGCCGTGTGTTAAGAGTTGGAGTCGCGCATCGACGCTCGTCGGCGGGTCAATCGACGAGGGATGCCGCGAACACGTGCGGAGTGAATCCGGTGAGGTCGCCGATCCCCTCGCCCTGACCGAGGAGCTTCACGGGAATGCCCGTCCGCTCCTGTACGGCGAGCACGAAGCCGCCCTTCGCCGAGCCGTCGAGCTTGGTCAGCACGAGCCCGGTCACACCGGCGTGCTCGAGGAACGCCTGGGCCTGCATGACGCCGTTCTGCCCGGTCGTCGCGTCGAGCACCAGCAGGACTTCACTGATCGGCGACTGCTTCTCGATGACCCGCCGGATCTTGCCCAGCTCGTCCATGAGGCCGCCCTTGGTGTGCAGGCGCCCCGCGGTGTCGACCAGCACGATCTCGGTGGACGTGCGCTTGGCGTACTCGATGGTCTGGAAGGCGACGGATGCCGGATCCTGGCCTTCGTGCTGCGGCCGGACGATGGCGGCTCCCCCGCGCTCTGCCCACGTGGCCAGCTGGTCGACCGCCGCGGCGCGGAAGGTGTCGGCCGCGCCGACGACGACGCTGCGACCGTAGCGCTGGAGGAACTTGGCGAACTTGCCGATCGTCGTCGTCTTGCCGACTCCGTTGACGCCCACCACGAGCACGACGGCCGGACGCTCGGTGAGGCGCAGCGTGGTGTCGAACTTGGCGAAATGCTCTTCGAGCGTCTCCTTGAGCATCCGCTGGAGGTCACGGGGGTCGGTCGTCCGGTAGCGCTCGACCTTCTCGCGCAGCTCATCGATGATCCGCTCGGAGATGTCGGGGCCGAAGTCGGCCGTCAGCAGCGCGGTCTCGAGGTCCTCCCAGGTGGTCTCATCGATCGTCGGGCGCACGAACATGCCGCGCAGCGCGCTGCCGAGGGACCACTTCTCTGCCATGCGACCAGCCTAGGGGGGCGTCTCAGGCCGACACCCGCTCGCCCACCCGCTGGCCGACGACCGCCGATACTCCGTCCTGCCGCATCGAGACGCCGTAGAGCGCGTCGGCGATCTCCATCGTGCGCTTCTGGTGGGTGATCACGATGAGCTGGCTGCTCTCGCGGAGCCGCTCGAAGACTCCCAGCAGACGTCCGAGGTTTGCATCGTCGAGTGCCGCCTCCACTTCGTCGAGGATGTAGAACGGGCTCGGGCGCGCCATGAAGATGGCGACCAGGAGCGCCACCGCGGCGAGCGATCGCTCGCCACCCGAGAGCAGTGAGAGACGCTCGATCTTCTTGCCCACCGGACGAACCGAGACCTCGATGCCCGTCGTGAGCGGGTCGTCCGGGTTCGTCAACGAGATGCTGCCGGTTCCCCCCGGGAACAGCACGGGAAACACCTCTGCGAACGCGACCTTCGTGTCGTCGAACGCGGCCAGGAAGATCGTCTGCATCCGCTCGTCGAGCTCCTCGATGATCGTCATGAGGTCTTTGCGCGTCTGGGTGAGATCCGCGAGCTGCTCGACCAGGAACTTATGCCGCTGCTCCAGTGCGGCGAACTCCTCCAGCGCCAGCGGATTCACGCGACCGAGCTGGGTGAGCTTCCGCTCGGCATCCTGAAGTCGGCGGCGCTGCTGCGTACGGTCGAAGGCGAGAGGGTCGCCGTCGCCGTCACCGGGAACCGCCTGATCCGGGCCGTATTCCGAAATTAGAATGTCTTCGTCGAGGCCGAGCTCCGACGTGACGCGCTCGAGCAGACTCGATACGTGCAGTCGCTTCTCGTGTATCTGCAGTTCGAGTCCGTGCACGCTCTCGGTCAGGCCGGCAAGACGATCGCGCAGAACGCCCTCCTGGCGTCGAAGCTCGCCGAGTTCTGCCGTGACGGCTGTGCGTGCGGCCTCGGCGGCTGCGAGCTCCACCCGCGCCGCGCTGACCGAACGATCCACCGAATCCAGCACCGCGGGCAGCTGGCCGGCGACCCGGGCGGCGACGTCGCGCTGAGCCCGGCGGAGAACGGCCCGCCGCGCCGCCTCTGCGGCAGCTGCCCGCTCGCGCTCGCGCTGACGCTCCAGCTGCACGACCCGCGCCTCGCCGGCGCGGACCCGCTCCTTGAGGGTCTCGACGTCGAGGCGTGCTCGCATCTCGCCGTCGCGGGCCGCCTCGACTTCCGCGAGCATGCCGTCGCGAGCCGATGCGTCCAAGATCGGTCGCGGCGCCTCGCGCGCGACCGCGAGCCGCTCCTGCGCGATGCGTGCAGAAGTTTCGGCCTCGTCGACCGCCGCCGCAGCCTGCTCGAGACCGGCCGCGAGGCGATCGCAGTCGGCGATCGCGGCTTCGTGTCGCACCGTGGCCCGATTGACCTGCTCGGTGTGCGCGGCAAGCGCCGCATCGTGCGCGCGCAGGGTCGCGAGGGCGGCCTTGGTGCGCTGGCGGCCGGTCTCGAGTGTGTGGACAGCGTCCGCGAGGGCTTCGCGCAGCGAATCAGCCACGACGGCGATCTCGTCGCGGCGCTCTGCGGCCGCATCCCGGTCGGCCGCCAGCTCCAGACGCGAGCGCGCCTGTCCTGATCCGGCGCGGATCGTGTGCGCGGTGTAGACCTCACCGGCGCGGGTCACGATCGTGACGGGGACACCCGCCTCGGCCAGCACGGGAGCGGCTGCCTGGGCGGCCTCGAGATCCTCGGCGACGACCACGTGCGACAGGATGCCGAGCACGCCCTCAGGGGCGGTGACGACGTCGCGCGCCGCGACGATGCCGGAGACCTGCGGGAACGCTTGCGTGCTCGCTGCGGACTGAGCGATCGCGATGTCGACGACACCGAGCTCGCCGCTTCGCACGACACCCGCGACGGCGAATGCGTCGTCGCGGGTGTCGACCAGCACACCTTCGGCGAGGGGACCGAGAGCCGCCGCGATCGCCGTCTCGTACCCGGCTGTCACCTTGACGGCATCGCCCAGCAGACCGCGGATACCCGAGCCCCCGAGCGCGACGAGCTCGGCCGCCGCGTTGCGGACGTCCAGAGCCCGACCCAGGGCGGTGGTCTGCGCCATCAGCGACTCGCTCTCGCGCTCCGCGGCATGGAGGCGCTCGCGCAGTCGACCGACGGTGGCTTCGGCATCCGTCGCCTCACGCTGGGCGCGCTCATAGGCCGCCGCGTACTCGGCGGCCGAGCCCTCGGGGACCAGCTCGGGATCGACCCCGGCGAGCTCGGTCTCCGCCTCGGCACGGCGCGCGAGGGCCGCATCGAGCGCCCGCTGCTGCCGTTCGACGGCCGCACGCACCGCGGCGAGTGCTGAATTCGCGGCGTCCGCGGAGCCGCCCAGGGCGGTGAGGCGCATGTCGTGCTCCGACACCAGCGAGCTCTGCGCGGCGATGTCGACGTCGAGGGCGTCCAGTTCGGCACGCGCGCGCACGACTTCGCGGGCTGCCTCCGCCGCCGCATCCTGGGCATCGCCCAGTCCCGCTGCGATCTCGTCGATCTCGGCACGGACGTCGTCGATCATGGCCTGCGATACCGTGGTCAGCTCGATGCCCGAGTCGTCGGGATCATCCCCGAGCAGCGACAACCGCTGCCCGGTGAGCGCGTAGAGGCCGCGCAGCCGCTCCTGCACTCGCTCGAGGCCGTACGCGACGCTGCGTGCTTCGTCGACGGCCTCGCTGCGCTGCTGCTCCTCGAGTCTCGCGATGCGGCTGCGCAGGTTCTCGGCCTGATCCTGCAGCACGAGGCGCTCGGTGTGACGCTCCTGCTCGCTGCGGGCATGATCGGCGAGTTCGGCACGCAGTCCCGCCAGCTCGTCGGCGAGGAGCCGTGCTCGTGCGTCCCGCACGACGGCGGCGATGGTGGCTGCCTCACGGGCGATCTCAGCTTGGCGGCCGAGCGGCTTGAGCTGTCGGCGCAGCTCCCCCGCGAGATCGCTCAGCCGTGTGAGGTTGGCCTCCATCGCCTCGAGCTTGCGAAGGGTCTTCTCCTTCCGGCGGCGGTGCTTGAGGATGCCCGCGGCCTCCTCGATGAATCCACGCCGCTCCTCGGGCGTGGCCTGCAGGACGCTGTCGAGGCGGCCCTGGCCGACGATCACGTGCATCTCGCGACCGAGCCCCGAGTCGCTCAGCAGCTCCTGGACATCAAGCAGCCGGCAGACGCCCCCGTTGATCGCATACTCGCTCGCACCGTTGCGGAACAGAGTGCGGCTGATCGTCACCTCGGAATAGTCGATCGGAAGGGCGCCGTCTGCGTTGTCGATGGTCAGCTGCACTTCGGCGCGACCGAGCGGGCCGCGCGTCGCGGTCCCCGCGAAGATGACGTCCTCCATCTTCCCGCCGCGGAGCGTCTTCGCTCCCTGCTCGCCCATCACCCAGGCGAGGGCGTCCACGACGTTGGACTTGCCGGAGCCGTTGGGCCCCACGATGCAGGTCACGCCCTGCTCGAAAGCGAACGTCGTGGGATGGGCGAACGACTTGAACCCTTTGAGCGTCACGCTCTTCAGGTGCATAAAGGCGTCCTCCACCCGACTCGAGTCACCGCCTTACGCTACCCGAGGACCCGCGCCGTTCCGCGCAGGCGAGCCGGTGCAGACGGGGTCGAAGGACCGCGATCCCGGTCCGCGACACGCCCGTCTTTCGTGGAATCTGCGAATTCGCTTGACGTGCGCGTCGGAGGCGCGCTATCGTCGCTCTTCGCGTCCACACACGAAAGGAGGTCACCGATGATGCACATGATCAATCCAGGCTTCGAGCCGAAGTCCCGCTCGCCGTTCTGCGGAATCGCTCCGGTGACCCCGTCGTTCGGCGCCATCGCTCCCACAGCCGGCTGACCGCCGCCGGGGAGGACTCTGCCCAGCGGACGCCCTCGTGCCGCGCGCAGACCGCCACGGCCCGCGTATCAGCGGTCCGCTCCGGCAGCTCCTCCGTCGAGCACCCTCGTCGCGCATGCGCGGCACCGCCCGCTCGGGCACACCTCCATCCACTTCCACTCGAAAGAGACCATCATGAACGACACATCGGCGCCCGTCCGGTCTCTCGACTCGGACAGGCTTCGCCTTCCCACCTCGACCACGGACGGTGCGCACCTGACGCTCGCCGACCGTATCGAGCTGCGGGTCGGGCTCTGGCTGCTGCTGCGCAGCACCCGCCGCCTCGACAGTGCACGTGATCACCACGAGCACGCCCGCCTGCTTGCCAACGCCCGGCAGCTCGCCGCGCGTGAGCACGCAGCGTTTCGCAGGGACGCCCTCGGGGGCGTCCGCATCTGAATCGGTTCCGGGGCCGCCGCCGGCGGCCCCGGATCCCCCAGCCACTGAACGGATTTCCCATGATCACCGCACCCGTCGGCGTCGAGCTCCGGCCTCTGACGATCCCCGCATCCATCGACTCACCCGACGCAGCCGACTTCATCGAGATGGTGCGCGTCCGCAACCGGATCTACCGCGAGATCTCCGGCCACGACGACCATCGCATCGCCGCTGACGAGCTGCTTCCGCACTATCAGCCGGACGAGAACGAGCGACGGCTGGCTTGGTCGATCGTGGTCGATGATGAAATGGTCGGCCGGGTCGGGGTCGATCTTCCGCTCGAAGGCGAATCGAATCTGGCTTTCTGGCTCATCGAGCTCGTCCACGAGATGTGGGGTCGCGGAATCGGCTCCGCGGCCTACGACCTGGTCGAGCGGGTCGCACGCGAGAACGGGCGTCACGTCCTGCAGTCCTGGGCCGCGCACCCCGACACCCCGGGACCGCGGCTCTCCGCCCCGACCGGCTTCGGAGACATTCCCGAGGACCACGTGGCCCGGTTCTACCTCCGTCACGGCTACACGCTCGAGCAGATCGAACGCAACAGCGCGTTCGACCTCCGCAGCTCGTTCGACACCGTCGAGCGACTGCTGACCCAGGCCACCGCAGCGTCCGACGGCTATCGGGTCGTGCAGTGGTTCGCACCGACGCCCCAAGAGTACGTGGCCGGCTACGCCTGGATGAAGTCGCGCATGGCGACCGATGCACCTGCCGCCAACCTCGAGTTCGATGAGGAGACGTGGGATCCCGCGCGCATCGCCCGGCACGACTCGCGTTACACCGAGGCGGGCCGAGCGCTGCAGGTCACGGCCGCGCAGCACATCGCCACCGGCGAGCTCTGCGCGTTCAACGAGCTCGTCGTGGGCAGGGACCGCACCGAGGCCTCGCACCAGGAGGACACGCTCGTCCTCAAGGACCACCGTGGCCACAAGCTGGGCACGCTCGTCAAGTGCGCCGGGCTGCTGTCGTGGCGGGGCTTCGCCCCGGAGTCGCCGCGCGTGATCACCTACAACGCAGAGGAGAATCGACCGATGCTCGACATCAACGAGGCGATCGGGTTCGTCCCGATCGAATACGAGGGCGCATGGAAGAAGGTGCTCGATGACTGAGCTGCAGCAGCGCACGGCGCTGAACGTCTCGCGACTGGTGGTGCCCGAGAGCCTGGATGCACCGGACGCCGGCCCGTTCCTGGAGCTGGTGCGCATCGGCAATGCCGTCTGCCTGGCCGACGCCGGGCACGACTACCTCCATGAGGATGCCGAGGAGGTCTTCGGGTTCTGGCAGGACCAGACCGACTGGACGCAGATCGGGTTCGCCGCCGAGCGCGGAGGGCGGATCCTTGGTGCGGTCAAGATCATGATCAGCAATGAGGACGACATCACCTCGCTGGACTTCGATCTGATGGTCGATCCCGACCACCGGGGGGAGGGCGCCGAGGAAGCGCTCCTGGCCGCGGTCGAGGCGGAGGCGCAAACGCGCGGCATCCGGACGATCCAGACATGGACCCTCCACCGGCCGAACGCGGACGGGCCGCGCATGGCCCCCCCGACGGGCTACGGCTCGGTTCCGGCCGACGACCGCCAGACCGTGTTCATGGGCGAGAACGGGTTCACCCTGGAGCAGGTCGAGCGCAACAGCGTGTTCGACCTGCACGGCCCGTTCGATATCGTCCATCGCAAGCTCGCGGAGGCCGAGGAAGCCGCGGGCGAGGACTACCGTCTCGTGACGTGGACCTCCCCGACTCCGCCGGAACACCTCGATGGCTTCGCCTACGCGATCTCGAGGATGTCCACGGATGCTCCAGCGGGTGGGCTCGTGATCGAGGAGCAGCATTGGGATGCCGCGCGGGTGCAGCGTCGGGATGCCCGCCTCAAGGCGCAGGGACTGACCGTCTCGGTGGCGTGCGTGCAGCACGTGCCGACCGGCACGATTGCGGCCTACAACGAGCTGGTCATCGCGGAAGACCACACCGGAGCTACCCAGCAGTACGGCACGCTCGTGCTCAAGGGGCACCGCGGTCATCGGCTCGGCACGATCGTCAAGTGCGCCAATCTCCTGCGCTGGCGGGAGCTGGTACCGGAGTCCCCGCGAGTGTCGACCTTCAACGCCGAGGAGAACCGTCACATGCTCGACATCAACGAAGGGATCGGCTTCGTCCCGGCGTCCTATGCGGGCGCGTGGCAGAAGGTGCTCAACTGACCGACCGGGGTCGACGTGGGAGTTTCTGGCAGTGCGGGCAGTAATGGCTTGACCGGTTCATGAACGACACGCGTACGATCGGCCGACCGCACCGAGCGCACGGCTCGCCGGTCCGGCCGTACGCGTTGAGCGAATGGGCGAAGTAGCCGGCCCGGCCGTTGACGTTCACGTACTGGGCATCGAAGCTCGTGCCGCCCTCGGCTAACGCTCGCTCCAGCACCACCCTCACGTCGCCGAGGAGGCGGTTGACGGCTCGCGTCGAGAGCGCCAGGGCGGGCGTTTCGGGGTGGATGCGGGCACGCCATAGCGCCTCGTCCGCGTAGATGTTTCCGACCCCGCTGATCGTCGACTGGTCGAGGAGGACGCGTTTGACGGCCGAGTCCTTTCGCGCGAGCGCGTCTCGGAACGTGCGGTCGCGAAATGCCGTGTCCAGCGGATCGCGCGCGATGTGGGCGACCTGCCGAGGAACGGTCGGGTCGACCGTTCCCCAGCCGCCCGGAGCGCCATCCGGCGTGGGCACCAGCGGATCCAGGGTGAGCGAGCCGAACGTGCGCTGGTCGGCGAAGACGACGGCGATCTCGCCGTGATCGGGATGCTGGATGTCCAGCCGCACGCGCTCGTGCCGCTCGGGTGCGGCACCGGGAGCGCGCAGCAGAAGCTGGCCGCTCATGCCGAGGTGCGCGACGAGCGCCTCGCCGGGCGCCACGCCGACCGGAGCGGGTGCCAGCGGAATCCAGATGAACTTGCCGCGACGCGCTGCACCGCGCAGGGCGCGGCCCGTGAGCGACGCCTCGAACTGCGCTCCCGAGCCGGCATACCGAGTGAGTGCCCGCTCGTCGAGCACGGTCACGCCGAGCACGGTCGCGCCGGTGACTGCGGGGTCAAGGCCCGCCCGCACGACCTCCACCTCGGGAAGCTCAGGCACAGCCGCGTTCAGGCATGCCCGGTGAGCTCGCGCCAGGCCAGGAGTGCGGCGGCCATCTCCGCCTGCTTCTTGCTCGACCCGGTACCGTGCGCGGAGAACTCCGCGACGGTCACGGTGGCTGCGAAGACGCGATTGTGGTCGGGACCGGTCGAGGTCACCGCGTAGAGCGGAGGCGCGGCGCCCATGCGCGACGCGAGTTCCTGCAGCGTGGTCTTGGGATCGATCGCGGCGCCGTAGCGATCCGGGTCGTCCAGGAGGGGGTCGATCAGGCGAAGCACCAGCGCGGTCGCGGCATCCGGACCCACCGACAGGTAGGTCGCTCCGATCACCGCCTCCATGGTGTCGGCGAGAATCGAGTCCTTGTCGCGTCCGCCGGTCTGCTCCTCACCGCGACCGAGGAGCACGTGATCGCCGAGGCCGATGCTGCGCGCGACCTCGGCCAGGGCCACGGTGGATACGACGCTCGCTCGGCGCTTCGCGAGGGCACCCTCATCCAGATGCGGGTTGGCCGTGAACAGTCGCACCGTCACGGCCTGGCCCAGCACCGAGTCGCCCAGGAACTCGAGCCGCTCGTTGTGCGGCACCTGTCCGTGCTCGTACGCCCACGACCGATGCGTCAGGGCGAGCGACAGAAGCTCGGCGTCGATGCGGACGCCGAGCTTCTCGGTCAGATGCATACAGTCCGCTGAAAGGTCACTCACGGCGGCAGCCGCACGTCTCAGACGTCAGCGACCTTGCGGCCCTTGTACTCGAGGAACAGCTCGGTGCCCTGCGAGTCGGTGACGACCTTCGCCTGGTGGGGGCGGCTGTAGACGACCTTGCCGTTCTCGACGGTGGTGGTCAGCGTGATGGGCGCCGCCTTCCACTGGGCACGACGCGAACGCGTGTTGGAGCGGGAGACCTTCCGCTTCGGGGGGTTACCTGCCATGGCTTGCTCTCTTCTGTGTTCTCGGCGATCAGCTGCGCTACGCGCGCGGGGCGTCCTCGTCGTGGTCTGGGGTGAATTTCTGGAGCGCGGCCCAGCGAGAATCGAGGGGCTCGCGCTGCTCTGACCCGGTGCTCACGGTCAGCCGCTCACCCGTGGCCGGATCGAGGCCGGGGCAATCCGGCTGACACACCGGCTGAAACGGAAGCGCCAGTACGGTCGCATCCCTGACCAGAGTTTCAAGATCCACGTGGTCGTCTTGAACCTCGAAGTCAGTTGCTTCCTCTCCAGGATACGCGAAAAGCTCCTGAAACTCGACTTCGACAGGCTCGGCGATGTCGGTCAGGCACCGTCCGCAGACGCCGAGGTACTCCGTTTCGACGCGTCCCGACGCCAATATGCCCTCGTGGACGGATTCCAGTCGCACGTCGACGACAACGGATTCCCCCTCGGGAATGCTCACGAGACCTTCGCCCCACTTCTCCGGCGCAGGCACGTCCAGGGTGAATACGCGCATCTCGCCGGGGTGATGGACGATGTCGCGCGCGGGGACGACGAAGGGGCCGGAGCGGTGCTTTCTCACGGGGGTCAATGCTACCTGTGGGCGCGCATGCGGGCGCCGATCAGCCCTTTTCCCGGTTCGTGTCCAGGAAGCGCGCGACCGCCGGCGGGACGAACGGGGCGACATCTCCGCCCAGGGATGCGACCTGCCGAACGAGCGAGCTCGAAACGAGGGCGTGCGCGGGGTCGGGCAGCAGGAAGACGGTTTCGACGTGAGCGAGGTGGCGATTCACGATGGCCATCGGCGTCTCGTAGGCGACGTCGATCTGCGAGCGGATCCCTTTGACGAGGACGCCGGCTCCGACATCCGTCGCGTAGTCGACGAGCAGCCCTTCACTCCAGGCCGCGACGATCACATCGCCCTCGACACCGTCCTCCGCGATCGACTCCTCGAGCAGGCTGAGCCGCTGCGCGATCGGAAGCATCGCATCCTTGCCCGGGTTGTGCACGACGAGCACGTGCAGCTCGTCGTACAGCGCCGACGCACGACGGATGACGTCGAGATGGCCGAGGGTCGGCGGGTCGAAGGATCCGGGGACGACGGCGATCCGGCTGCTCATGGGCTCAGCCTAACCAGACTGCTGGAAGGGGATCTCGATACGCTCGCTGGCGCTCGCTACTGGATCTTGACCCGGCATGCATCAACGCGTGCTTCGCTCGCATTGATCCGTACCGCGTCAATTCTTCGCCAGCGCGGCGCGCTCCTCCATACCCACCCGGCGCTCGAGCGCAGCGTTGAGGCCCGGATGCCGCGTCAACGTCGGGTCCTCCTCGAGAACCTCCTCGGCGGCGATGCGCGCGGCGGCGATGAGATCCGCATCCGTCACGACGCGCAGAAGGCGCAGCGACGACCGCGCTCCGGACTGCGCGTCGCCGAGCACATCGCCCTCGCCGCGCAGCTCGAGGTCGATCTCCGCCAGGGCGAAGCCGTCGAGCGTGCCGGCCACGGCGTCGACGCGCTCCCGTGCCGGTGTGCCCGCGGGCGCCTCGGTCACGAGCAGGCAGAGTCCTGGCACGCCGCCACGCCCGACCCGGCCGCGCAGCTGATGCAGCTGCGACACCCCGAAGCGGTCGGCCTCCAGGATCACCATGGTCGACGCATTCGACACGTCGACTCCGACCTCGACGACCGTCGTGGCGATCAGCACGTCGATCTCACCGCGCGCGAACGCCTGCATGATCGCGTCCTTCTCGTCGGAGGGCATCTTGCCGTGCAAAGGGGATACGCGCAGATCGGCGAAGGCCGGATGCCGCGAGAGCAGGTCGACGACCTGTGCGACGCCCCAGCGGGTGCGAGGGGCCTCTCCCTCGACGACCGCGACCGGCTCGTCGGCGGTGTCGTCCTTGACGGACGCCTCGGCGTCGATCGCGGCGCACACGACGAACGCCTGGTGCCCCTTTCCCACCTCCTCGGCGATCCGGTCCCACACCCGTGAGAACCAGGCTGGCTTCTCGGCGAGGGGTGCGACGAACGTCTCGATGCCGGCGCGCCCCTCGGGCATCGTGCGGATGGTGGAGACGTCGAGGTCGCCGAAGACGGTCATGGCGACGGTGCGCGGGATCGGTGTCGCCGTCAGCACCAGTGCGTGCGGCGCCGCGCCCTTGGCACGCAGCGACTCTCGCTGTTCGACGCCGAAGCGGTGCTGCTCGTCGACGACGACGAGGCCGAGGTCCGCGAAAGTCGTGGAGTCGCTCAGGAGTGCGTGCGTCCCCACGACGATGCGCGCCTGACCCGATGCCGTTCGCAGCGCCGCCTTGCGGCGCTCCGCGGCCGGCATCTGACCGGTGAGCAGCGTGGGCATCAGCTCGGGTGCGAGCGTGCGCCCCAGCATCCGCGCGATGGAGCGCAGGTGCTGACCGGCGAGCACCTCGGTCGGGGCGATCAGCGCCGACTGACCGCCGCTCTGGGCGACCTGGAGCATCGCCCGCAGTGCGACGAGCGTCTTGCCCGAGCCGACCTCGCCCTGCACGAGCCGGTTCATCGGCCAGTCGCCCTGGAGGTCTCGCGCGATCTGGTCGCCGACGGATAGCTGATCCGGGGTACGCGCGAACGGCAGCGACTCGTCGAAATCCGCCAGCAGCGCACCCGGCTCCCGGCGGGTCGCGGGCAGGGCGCGCACGAACTGGCGCTGCTGCAGCAGAGCTGCTTGCAGCACGAAGGCCTCGTGCATGCGCAGGGTGCTGCGCGCCGGGTCGATCTGATCCTCGAAGTCGGGGCGGTGGATGCGCTCGATGGCCGTGCGGGCGTCCAGCAGCCCTTCGCGGCGTCGCAGCTCGTCGGGAAGGGGATCCTCCACGGGTCCGAGCCCGTCCAGGACGAGGTCGATGATCTTCTTCAGCTGCCAGCTCGCGATCGTGCTGGTGGCCGGGTAGATCGGGATCGGGAGGTTCGCGGTAGCCTCGGCGGTCAGTCGTGCCGTCTCCTCGTCGTGGAAGAGCTCGTAGTCGGGGTGGGCGAGCTGCTTGGACCCGCGGTACTCGCCCACCTTGCCCGCGAAGACGCCCCGACGGCCGGGCTGCAGGTCTTTCAGGCGCCACGACTGATTGAAGAACGTCAGCGACAGCTCACCCTGGCCGTCGCTGATCACGACCTCCAGCAGCGAGCCCTTGCGATTCTGCATGCGCCGTTCGCTCGCGCGGCGCACCTCCGCGACGATCGTCACGGGTTCGCCCACCGGGAGCGACGAGATCGGGGTCAGCTCACCGCGCCGCGCATAGCGGCGGGGATAGTGCGCCAGGAGGTCGCCGACGGTCCGCATGCCGAAGGCCTTCTCGAGCGCGTTCGCGGTTTTTCCCCCGACGGCGCCGTCGAGGCGCGATTCGAGGGTCAGGGCCGCCATGCTCCGAGTCTAGGCAGGAGCACGGACGAGGGCCGTGTGCGTGAGGCGCGGGCGCCGTCGTCTACGTCGGCGTCGGTGTCGGAATGGCCGGCGCGGCTATCGTGATCGTGTGACACGGATCATCGGCGGGCGGGCGGGCTCGATCGCCCTCGAGGTCCCCGATGCCGGAACCCGGCCGACCAGCGATCGCGTCCGCGAATCGCTGTTCGGCGCGCTGGAGTCGGCTGATGCGCTGCGCGGAGCGGCCGTCCTGGACCTCTACGCCGGGTCGGGCGCGCTCGGGCTCGAAGCGGCCAGTCGCGGCGCGGCATCCGTCGATCTCGTCGAGAAGTCGTCACGCGCCGCCACTGTCGCAGAGCGCAACGCCGCCAAGGTCGCGAAGTCGGCGGGCCGGGCCGCGATCGTGGTGCACCGCGCTGCGGTGTCTGCGTTCCTCGGCGGTCCGAGGGGTCCGTACGACCTGGTGTTCCTCGACCCGCCGTACGACCTCGTCGAAGGAGAGCTGACCGATGCGCTGGCGCTCCTCGTCCCGTCGCTTGCCGCCGACGCGACGGTGATCGTCGAGCGCGGGTCGCGCTCTCCCAGACCGTCGCTGCCCGGCGGCCTCGAGTACGCCCGGGAAAGGAAGTACGGCGACACCGTGCTGTGGTGGGTGCGCGTCGCCGCCGAGTAGCGGCTACCCGCCGTGTGCGTCCCAGTCGCGGTAGGGATCCCAGCCGCCACGGCCGTCGTAGACCGCGCCGTCGATGAGAACCGGATGCTGCGACCGCTCGACGATGCGTCCGACCGCGCGGAATCCGTGCGGCAGGTGCGAGGCGGGCGGAAACGAGGCCAGGAGCGCGTGGTCCTCTCCCCCGGTCAGCGCGGCGGACACATCCCTCCCGAGGGCGGATGCGTCGAGGTCGACGGTGACATCGGATGCCGCGGCCAGCCGTGATGCGTCCAGGACGAGTCCGTCCGAGACATCCATCAGCGCGGTGGCTCCGGCATCCGCCGCGACAGCGCCGAGCGCGACGGGTGGCTCCGGGCGCAGCTGCGCTGCCAGGCTCTGCGTCTCGTCGGCGCTCAGAACACCCGCGTCGATGGGGAGCGGCTCACCCGACGGAGTGCGGAATCGATCGAACAGTATCGCGAGCCCTCGCGCCGCGGCACCGAGTTCGCCGGCCACGGCGAGCACGTCGCCGGCACGTGCCCCACTGCGCAGCACCGGCGCGCGGCCGTCGAGCGAGCCGAGGGCGGTCACCGCGATCGTCAGCGTGTCGGAGACGGTCAGGTCGCCGCCCTCGACGGCACAGCCCGGAGCGATCGTGTCGCACGCGTCTCGGAGCCCGTCTGCGAGCTGTTCGACGAACGACAGTCTCGTGTCGTTCGGCATCGCCAGGGCCACCAGCAACGCAGTCGGTCGCGCCCCCATGGCGGCGATGTCGGCGAGGTTCACCGCAGCCGCCTTCCAGCCGAGGTCGAACCCGCTCGACCAGGCCAGGCGGAAGTCGGGGCCGTGCACCAGGGTGTCGGTGGTCGCGACGACGCGCCCGTCGGGCGCCGCGAGCACCGCAGCGTCGTCGCCCGGTCCGACGAGCGCGTCGGATGCGCCGAACCGCGCGAGGATCCGTCGCAGGACCGCGCCCTCCGAGAGCTCCCCCACGGTCGGATCGACGGACGCGCTGTTCATACCTCCACGGTATCGGCGCTGGGCGTTTCATCTCGCTGCGCGCGTTCGACGACCGGACGCCGCGGGTAGCCTGGAAGCGTGCCCCGCCGCTCCGCCGCTCTCGCCGTCGCGTGCGTCCTGGCGGCCGGCGCACTCCTGGCCGGGTGCTCCTCGACCGTGGCCCTCCAACCCGCCGAGGATGCGAACGACCCGAGCTGCGCCGACGTCACGGTGCGGCTGCCGAGCAACGTGGACGGCGAGTCGCGGCGCTGGACCGACGCGCAGGCCACCGGGGCATGGGGTGACCCGGCATCCGTCATCCTCACCTGCGGAGTGACACCGCCAGGGCCGACGACGCTTCCGTGCCAGCGCGTGAACGGCGTGGACTGGATCATCGACGACGCCGAAGCGCCCCGCTATCGCGTGACCACCTTCGGGCGCACTCCGGCGGTCGAGGTCTACTTGGACAACGACGTGGTCTCCAGCGCCGCCGTGCTGGACACCCTTTCGCAGGTCGTGTCAGTGCTGCCGAGCGACGGTTCCGAGTGCACGGATGCCGCCCCGAGCTAGGCCGTCCGCTCCAATGCGGTGTCGATGAGCTCCGAGATCAGCTCGGGGTATGTCATACCCGAAGCGATCCAGCACTTCGGGAACATCGAGATCGGCGTGAAACCGGGCATCGTGTTGAGCTCGTTGACGTAGAGGGTGTCGGCCGCGAGGAAGAAGTCCACGCGGGCGAGTCCGCGGCCGTCGACGGCATCGAACGCGCGGATGCCGAGCTGCTGGACCAGCGCGATCTCGGCGTCGGTGAGATCCGCGGGACACACCACGTCGGCGCCGTCACCGCCCAGGTATTTGCCCTCGAAATCGTAGAACTCGCGGGTGGTCAGGACGATCTCGCCGGGGAGCGACGCACGCGACCCGCTGCCGTTGCGGCCTTCGAGGATGGCCACCTCGACCTCGCGGCCGACGATCGCCGTCTCGATGAGCACCTTCTGGTCCTCGGCGAAGGCCAGCTCGAGCGCCTCGCCGAGCTCGGAGACCGCCGTCACCTTCGACACGCCCACGCTGGACCCAGCCCGGGCGGGCTTGACGAACAGCGGAAGCCCGAGGGCAGCGGCATCCGTTCGCACGCTCGCCGGGTCTCGCTCCCAGCCCGCCCGCGTGACCGTGACCCACGGCGAGACCGGAACGCCGGCGGCCTGCAGGACGATCTTCATGAAGTGCTTGTCCATGCAGAGGGCCGAGTCCAGCACGCCGCCACCCGCGTACGGGATGCCGAGCGTGTCGAGGAAGCCCTGCACCGTGCCGTCCTCGCCGTGGACGCCGTGCAGGATCGGAAGCACGACATCGACGGCACCGAGCTCAGCGGTCGAGCCGTCGCTGTGCCGAACGCGCAGCGCACGGTCGGCGCCGCCCTCCGGCCACAGGATGCGGGTGCCGTTGTCGACGACCTCGGGCAGGCGGTCGGCGTCGAGTGCGAACTTCTCGGGGTCGTCGTCCTCGAGAACGAAGACACCGTCGCGGGTGATCCCGACCGGGATCACCCGGTACCGGTCACGGCTGATCGCGTGGAGGACGCCGCCCGCTGTTGCGGAACTGATCGAGTGTTCGCTGGAGCGACCTCCAAAGAGCACCACCACCGCCGGCCTGTCCATTCTGCGTCCTCTCGCCCTGGGGCTCATCGTCATCCGTCGTGAGGTGTGGTGCGATCTCACGCGGGTTCATCGTTCCGTCGAGCACCATCTTGACCTGCTCGACGATCGGCATCGCGATGCCGGCCTCGCGCGCCAGCTGCAGCACGGGAGCCACCGATGCCAGCCCCTCCGCAGTCTGATTCATCTGCTTCACGACATCCTGGAAGCTGTAGCCCTGACCGAGCAGGCGACCTGCCGTGTTGTTGCGGCTCAGCGGCGATTGGCACGTCGCGATGAGGTCGCCCAGACCCGCGAGCCCCTGCAGGGTCTCGACGTGCGCGCCCTGCGCGACGGCGAAGTCCGTCATCTCGACGAGGCCGCGTGTGATGATCGACGCCTTCGTGTTCTCGCCGTACCCGACCCCGTCGACGATGCCGATCGCGACCGCGATCAGGTTCTTGAGCACGCCGCCGAATTCTGTGCCGATGACGTCGGTGTTCACGAACGTGCGGAAGTAGCGGTTGCGGGCCCGGCGGGCCACGGCATCCGCTGTTTCCTGGCTGGTTGACGAGATCACGGCGGCGGTCGGCTGCTCGCGAGCGATCTCGAGTGCGAGGTTCGGGCCCGACGCCACCGCGATGCGAGACGGATCGCAGTGCAGCTCCTGCTCGATGACCTGGCTCATGCGCAGTCCGCTGCGGCGCTCGACGCCCTTCATGAGCGACACGATGGGCGCATCGGTACTGGCAACGAGCGCGCGGACGGCCTTGAGATTCTGCCGCACGGCCTGGCTCGGTATCGACAGATAAACCTGCTCAGCGCCCTCGAGCGCCTCGGACAGATGATGCGTCGCGGCCATGTCGCGGGGAAGATTGATGCCGGGCAGATACTCGCTGTTGCGCTTGGCCTCGTTGATCTCGTGCGCCAGCTCGGGTCGGCGTGCCCACATGGTGACGTGCGCTCCCCCGTCGGCGAGGACCTTGCCGAACGTCGTGCCCCAACTTCCGGCGCCGATGACCGCGACGCGGGGCAGCGCGGAATCCCTACGGCTCAAGGCGACCCGTCTCCCTCTGCCCGTGCTCGGCAGGGTTCCAGCGCTTCTCGGGAGCAGGCTCACCGCGCAGCTGTGAAAGCAGCTGGGCGATGTCGTTCATGAGGCGGTCGGTACCCGCCACCAGAGCCGCCGGCTGTGCCTGCTTGCCACTCCACTCCGACAGGTCGACCGGGTCGCCCACGATCACCCGCACGTGCCGCCGCAGCGGCCAAAGGCTGAGCTTCCCGTAAGCGCGGGAGGATGTCCTGCGCGCCCCAGTGCGCCATCGGGATGAGCGGGATGTCGTCGGCCAGCGCGAGCCGCACCGCTCCGGTCTTGCCGCGCATGGGCCACAGGTCCGGGTCTCGCGTCAGGGTGCCTTCGGGATACACGATGACCCCGCGGCCGTGCTCGACGAGCAGTTCGGATGCCGCGATCGTCTGACGGGCCGCCGAGGCCGATGACGAGCGAGCCACCGGAACCATGCCCGTGGCGCGCAGCGCCCACCCGAGCACGGGAACCTTGAAGAGGCTCTCCTTCGCCATGAAGCGCGGCGCCCTGCCCATCCGCCACACCGCGAGGGCGACGATCAGCGGGTCGAACTCGGTCGAGTGGCTCGGCGCCAGCACGTAAGGGCCCTGGCGCGGCAGCTTTTCACCGTCGATGATCTCGACGCGCGCGATGAGGCTGACCAGGGGCACGACGATTGCCGCGAGGGGCCAGAATACGCTGGGCTTGGTCTTCTCTTCAGACGCGCGCGGGCGCGGCGAGGGAGTGGCCACGCGCTATCCGATGACGTCGAAGTCAGCACCGAGGGCGTCGAGCTTCGTGAAGAGCTTCTCGTAGCCCCGGCGGATGATCCCGACGTTGCGGACGACCGACTCGCCTTCTGCGGCGAGTGCGGCGATCAGGTAGCTGTAGCCGCCGCGGAGGTCCGGCACGACGACGTCGGCGCCGTGCAGCGGCGTCGGCCCGTTGATGACGGCTGCCTGCTCCAGCGCGCGGCGCGGAACGCGGCGATCGGGGCTGTCGATGCCCTGCGGGTGCACGACGATGTCCGCGCCCATGAGGACGAGCGCCTCGGTGAAGCCCAGCCGGTTCTCGTACACGGTCTCGTGCACGATCGACCGGCCCTCGGCCTGGGTGAGGGCGACGATGAGCGGCTGCTGCCAGTCGGTCATGAAGCCGGGGTGGACGTCGGTCTCGACCACGACGGGCTTCAGGGCTCCTCCGCGACGGAATCGGATCCCGTCCTCGTGGACGTCGAACTCGCCGCCTGCCTTGCGGTACACGTTGAGGAAGGTGAGCATCTCCTGCTGCTTCGCACCGCCGACGAAGATGTCGCCGTCGGTCGCGAGTGCCGCGCACGCCCAGGAGGCCGCCTCGTTGCGGTCGAAGATGCAGCGGTGGTCGTACCCGCGCAGTGTCTCGACGCCCTCGATGAGGATGACGCGGTTCGGCTCGTACGAGATGATCGCGCCCATCTTCTGCAGCACCGCGATGAGGTCCATGATCTCGGGCTCGATCGCCGCGCCGCGAAGCTCGGTGACGCCCTTCGCCTTCACGGCCGTCAGCAGCACCTGCTCGGTGGCGCCGACGCTCGGGTACGGAAGCTCGATGTTCGCGCCCGTCAGTCCGTTCGGCGCGGTGATGCGGATGCCCTCGTACGTCTTGTCGACGATCGCGCCGAAAGCGCGGAGAGCGTCCATGTGGAAGTTGATCGGCCGGTCGCCGATGCGGCATCCGCCGAGGTCGGGGATGAGCGCCTCGCCGAGCAGGTGCAGCAGAGGTCCGCAGAACAGGATCGGGATGCGCGATGCGCCGGCATGGGCGTCGATCTCCTCGAAGTGCGCCGAGACGGCTCCGCTCGGGTCGAAGACGAGGGATCCCTCCTCGTCGCCCTCCTGGACGCTCACGCCGTGCACCTCGAGCAGCGACCGGACGACCTGGACGTCGCTGATGCTCGGGACGTCGCGCAGCACGCTGGTCGTCTCGCCCAGCAGCGCGGCCACCATCGCCTTCGTCGCAAGGTTCTTCGCACCCTTGACCTCGACACGGCCGGTCAGTGGCCGGCCGCCTCGGATCGCGAGCGTCTCTCCGGACAACTCCTGGTCTCCCGCCTTCGAATCTGCTGCGTCGCCTAGGAGTGTCTTCATCCGGTGGAACCTCACTTGTGTCTTCGAGGGAACAGCGCCGAGCACTTCCGCCCCTTGCCTTTCAGCACCGGGAGCGTGCCGCCCGGGTTTACGGAACCGGGAGGGTCCGCGGCCGCCACGCCTCGCGGCGAGCCTCGAACTGCGCGATCTTGTCTTCGTTGCGCAGGGTGAGCCCGATGTCGTCGAACCCTTCGAGAAGCCGCCACCTAGTGTAATCATCGATGTCGAAAGGAACCCGGAGATCGCCGATCGATGCCTCGCGGGTTGAAAGATCGACGGTCATCCGGATGCCGGGATCGGCGTCGATCGCAGCCCAGATGCGCTCCAGATCCTCGTCCGAGATGACCCCGGTCAGAAGCCCTTGCTTTCCCGAGTTGCCGCGGAAGATGTCGGCGAACTTGGGACTCAGCACGACGTGGAAGCCGAAGTCGCGCAGCGCCCACACGGCGTGCTCGCGGCTCGATCCGGTGCCGAAGTCCGGTCCCGCGACCAGGATGCTCGCGCCCTGGTAGACCGGCTGGTTGAGGACGAAATCGGGATCCTGGCGCCACGCAGCGAAGAGAGCGTCCTCGAAGCCGGTCTTGGTCACGCGCTTGAGGTAGACCGCAGGGATGATCTGGTCGGTGTCGACGTTGGAGCGCTTGAACGGCACCGCGATGCCGGTGTGGGTGCTGAATTTCTCCATGATCAGAACTCCCCCGCCTCGACGCTCGCGTAGATCGGCGTCTCCTCGAGATCGCTCGGACTCGACAGGGTGCCGCGGACGGCAGTGGCCGCCGCGACCAGGGGCGACACGAGGTGCGTGCGACCGCCCTTGCCCTGCCGTCCCTCGAAGTTGCGGTTGCTCGTCGATGCGCACCGCTCTCCCGGAGCCAGCTGATCGGGGTTCATCCCCAGGCACATCGAGCAGCCGGCGAAGCGCCACTCGGCGCCGAAGTCGGTGAAGACCTTGTCGAGACCCTCGGCCTCGGCTTCGAGCCGCACGCGCGCCGAGCCAGGCACGACCATCACGCGCACGCCCTCGGCCTTCGTGCGTCCTCTGACGATCGACGCGAAGGCTCGCAGGTCTTCGATGCGGCTGTTCGTGCAGGAGCCCATGAAGACCGCGTCGACGGCGACCTCCTTCAGCGGCGTGCCCGGCGTGAGCGCCATGTACTCCAGCGCCCGCTCGGCAGCGGCCCGGTCGTTGGGGTCGGCGTAGTCGGCGGGATCGGGCACCACATCGCTGAGCGACACGCCCTGGCCCGGGTTGGTGCCCCACGTCACGAACGGCTCGAGCTCGTTCGCGTCAAGGTAGACCTCGGCGTCGAAGACCGCGCCCTCATCGGTGGGCAGAGTGCGCCAGTAGGCGACGGCATCCTCCCAGTCCTGGCCCTTCGGCGCGTGCGGACGTCCCTGCGAGGTAGGCGAAGGTCGTCTCGTCCGGAGCCACCATGCCGGCTCGCGCGCCCGCCTCGATCGACATGTTGCAGATCGTCATGCGCCCCTCCATGGAGAGGGCGCGGATTGCACTGCCGCGGTATTCGAGCACGTAGCCCTGTCCACCCCCGGTGCCGATCTTCGCGATCACGGCGAGGATGATGTCTTTCGCGGTGACACCGGGCTTGAGCGTTCCCTCGACGGTGATCGCCATCGTCTTGAACGGCTTCAGCGGCAGCGTCTGCGTCGCCATGACGTGCTCGACCTCGCTCGTGCCGATGCCGAGCGCCATCGCGCCGAACGCGCCGTGGGTGGAGGTGTGCGAATCGCCGCAGACGACGGTGATGCCCGGCATCGTCAGTCCCAGCTGCGGGCCGACCACGTGGACGATCCCCTGCTCCTTGTCGCCCAGAGAATGCAGGCGGACGCCGAATTCCTCGGCGTTGCGCCGGAGCGTCTCGATCTGCGTGCGGCTGGTCAGGTCGGCGATCGGCTTGTCGATGTCGAGCGTCGGAGTGTTGTGGTCCTCGGTCGCGATGGTCAGGTCGAGGCGGCGCACCGGCCGGCCTTCCGCGCGGAGGCCGTCGAAGGCCTGCGGGCTGGTCACCTCGTGCACGAGGTGCAGGTCGATGTAGATGAGGTCGGGCTCGCCGTTCTCACCTTTGACCACCAGGTGGTCGTCCCACACCTTCTCGGCGAGGGTGCGTGGATGCTCGGGAATGCCGGATACGTCGGTCGAGGCAATGCTCATGGTCAGTCGTTCTCCTATGACGGCGGATCAAGCCAATGACGAACTCCGCGACGAGGAAGGCCTGAGAACTAGGACTCGCCGCGGCCGCTAAGGAGAAAGAGGGCGATCCGCATCCGCTCAGAATACCACCCGGGTTCGCGACCGTTCGCGGCCCCGGAGGCAGGCCTGGCACGGCTCTCCGTGAACGCGCGAGGTTCAGCCCTGCCCGTCGCGCGCCGCCGGCCGGTCGACCGTCGGTGGCGTGCCCTTCTCCCCCGCGACGACGGCGGCGGCGGGATCCAGAGTTCCGGCCTTCTTCTCGCGTGCCGAGGCGACGAGGCTCGCGATCGTCGCCACCGCCATCGACAGCACGATCACGGCGAGCGACATCCACGTCGAGATCTCGGGAGCCCACTCGATGTGCTCGCCGTTGTTGATGAACGGCAGCTCGTTCACGTGCATCGCGTGGAAGATCAGCTTCAGGCCGATGAACGCCAGAATGAACGCGATGCCGTAGTGCAGGTAGCGCAGGCGGTCGAGCAGGTCGCCGAGCAGGAAGTAGAGCTGGCGCAGCCCCATCAGGGCGAAGATGTTCGCCGTGAAGACGATGAACGGGCTCGTCGTGATGCCGAAGATCGCCGGGATCGAGTCGATGGCGAAGAGCAGGTCGGTGACGCCGATCGCGGCGAAGACGATGATCATCGGAGTGAAGATCTTCTTGCCGTCCACAACCGTGCGCAGCTTCGCCCCGTCGTAGTGATCGCTGATGTCGATCGTGCGGCGCAGTATCCGGACGACCAGGTTCTCCTGCTTGACGTCCGAGTCATGGTCGCCACCGGGGAACGCCTGGCGGTAGGCGGTCCACACGAGGAAAGCGCCGAAGAGGTAGAAGATCGGGCTGAAGTTCTCGATCACGGCGGCGCCCACGAGAATGAACGCTCCGCGCAGGACCAGCGCGATGATGATGCCGACCATCAGCACCTCCTGCTGATAGCGGCGCGGCACCGCGAATTGGCTCATGATCAGTACGAAGACGAACAGGTTGTCGATCGACAGGCTGTACTCGGTCAGCCAGCCGGCGACGAACTGCCCGGCGAACTCACCCCCCGCGAAGATCCACATGAGGCCGGCGAAGATCAGCGCGAGCGTGACGTAGAAGACCACCCACAGCGTCGATTCGCGTGTGGAGGGGATGTGCGGGCGCTTCAGGATGAGCAGGAGGTCGGCGGCGAGGATCAGGGTCAGCACGATGAGTGAGCCGACTTCGAACCAGAGGGGAAGAACGAGGTCCAATGCAGGGCCTTTCCAAGAGGGGGCGGGGTCGGTCGAATCCCGAAAGTCTCTCCCCCGCAGCATCCTGGATCGGCGGCCGTGGTGCGTGCCCGGGGAAGCGTCGATGGCTCCCGTGATGACGGACACGCGATGACGGGATACTCCCTCTCGCAGGCACCAGTGTACCGGGCGACAGGCGTGCGGACCGGTCGCTCCCGTCTGCTGGTCAGCCCTGCAGGGCGGCGAAGACGACCAGGTTGTCGGTGTAGTGACCGGCGGAGGAGTCGAAATCGCCCGCACAGGTGATCAGGCGCAGTTCGGGTACCGGCACATTGCTGTACACGTCCGAGGTCGGAAACTCCGACTTGGACGATTGCGAGATGCCGGTGACGGCGAAGCTCAGGACGGAGCCGTCAGACATCGTCACGAAGACCTCGTCGCCCTCAGCGAGCTCGGCGAGTCGGGCGAACACGGCCGGCGCGGTGGGCGAATCGACGTGCCCCGCAATGATCGCCGGTCCGATCGCGCCCGGCACGACACCTTCGGCGTACCACCCGGCCGTGTTGTAGTCCACCGGCGCGTCGAGGCGGCCGCCCCCGTCGACGCCGAGGCTCTCCAGGGCTGACTCCACCCCGATGGCGGGGATGCTGACCCCCGCCGGGGGGCCCGCCGCATTCGGGGCGGCTCGCGGACGCGGATCCTGCATCCCCCCTGCCGACAGCGGATCGGGGGATGCCTGGGCCACCGCATTCGTGCCCCCCGGGCTGCCGCCGGGAGCCGTTCCGGCGCATCCTGTCACCAGCAGGACCAGCGCGAGCACCCCCGTCGCCGCTGCGGCGAGCGGCCGGCGACCTGCGGAGGGCATCAGAACGCTGCCCACCCCCGGGGTGCGGGCGCGGGGTGACGGACTGCGACCTGGGTGCCGGAGAGCCAGCCACCGCCCGTGTCCACGCCGCCGATCGGCACGACGGCCGCCGCAGCGCTGTCGTGTATCGGCAGGATGGTCAGCCCGCCGTCCGCCGTGTCGAGCACGAACAGGGTGTAGACGCTGCCGGATTCGAGATCCACCGTGGCCGAGCCGGTCACACCCTCCCCGGTCAACGTCATGGTCCACGACCCGGCGGGTACCTCCGTATAGGCGGTGGCCGAGCCGGCGAGGGCATCCTCCGCGATCGACACCCCCGTCGAGGTCGCGACGTCGACGGTCGGAGTGACCGTGGACAGCTGGATGAGCCGGATGCGCGCGTTGCCGGCACTGGGCGCCGTGAGATCGTCGTCGAACGCCTGCAGCTGCAGGGTCGCGGTGGGGCCGTATGCCGCCACGGTGCTCGCCGCAGACGGACGCACCGTCACGGTGTCGGAGATGGCGACGGTCGACCAGTCATCGGAGCCGGCCGGGTTCATGTTCACCGTGTACGTGCCTTCGCCCAGCGATTGGTACGGCGAGAGGTCGCCGTACCCGACGTCGCTCAACTCGAAGACGACGGTGCCCCCGCTCAACGCGGTGAGGCGGACGTCGACCTCCGCGGTGTCCGGGGAGAAGTGCCCGAGCCGAAGCCAGCCGACTTCCTCGGCTGCGGTGGCGGCGCGGGCGACGTTCGGCTGCGCGCCCACAGCCGCGCTCGGGGCGGCCAGAGTGATGGCCGCCGCGATCGCGGCGACCAGGCCGGTGGTCCTGTGTCGAGCCTTCATTTCTTCTCGTCCTTTCGGGTAAGGGGCGATCAGTTCGCGAGGGGGTCTAATGCCGGCGCGTAGCGCAGCAGCAGGCTCGTGCCTTCCACGGATACGTCGGTGGGCGCGTACATCCCGGTCAGGTTCCGGGTCAGGTCTGCCGCCTGGTCCGTCGGCTGGGCGTCGGCGACGAGCGGCGTTCCTGCGACGTCGGCGAGCGCGACCTGTCGGATCGGCCCGCTCTGCTCGCCGTCCACGACCGGGAAGCCCGATATGGTCACGTCGCCCTGGGACGCCAGGGTCGCAAGCAGGAAGATGATCCGCGGATCAATGCGGCCCCCCGTGAGCAGTTGCCTGTCCGCGTCCGAAATGCGCAGAGCCGGGTTGGCCCCCAGTTGGGCTCCGTACTCGGCTCGAGCCGCGGAGGCCCGCTGCTGAGCGGCGGCAGCGACCTCCGCACCTTCGGGTGTGATCATTCTGACTTCGACCAGGTCAGACCCTTCGCCGAAGGACGCGACGACGACGGAGTTCTCGATCGCCCGGCCGAGCTCGGTGAGATCGTCGGATGAGGCACGGACCGCTTCTGTTGCCACGAGGAAGTCGGCGTCGCGCCAGCTGGCCAGCTCCTCCGGCCCGATCACGTCACTGGGATTCCAGCCCGCACCCACCAGGTCGTCGGACAGACCGTCGTCGACGATGATTCGCTGATCGCGCGACGCATTGTCAGTCAGCCAATCCGCGGCGCCCGCAGACGAATCGACCGCGCCGATCGTCTCGCTTTGCGTCGACGCGCTGTCGGTGTTGCCGTTGTTGTTGTTGTTGTTGACGGCGAGCATGACCCCGGTGACGACCACGAGAGGGACGATCACCAGCGCCGGGATCCACCGCCGGATCGGAGACGACGAAGCAGGCGCGGGCGACGGCACCTGGAGGGTGGGCGAGGACTCACCGGCGGGGAGGGGCGTTGCCGTCGGCGCCGCCGGCGGTGACTTCGTCTTCGTCGGCGGCGGATGGAGGGCGGCAACCGGACGTGACTTCGTCAGCGGCGGTTTGAGGATGGCGGGCTCCGCCGCTGGTGCCGGCTTGACCGGTTGCGGAAGTTTCGACACCGCGATGACGCGTTCCATCGCGCTTTCTGCCGTCGCCGCGTCCAACACGGTCGAAGACTTCGCCGGAGGCTTCTTCGTCGCCGGCGTCGTGGCCGATGGCCGTTTCGCTGCCTGCGGCTTCTTCACTGCAGGAGGACCCTTCGTGGCAGGAGGACCCTTCGTGGCCGGAGGCTTCTTCGCGGCGGGCGGCTGTTCGCTCCGCGACGGCACCGCCGCCACCGGCTGAGGGTAATCGGGCTTCTTCTTAGCCGCCGGTCGCTGGGCGGGGGGAGCCTTCTTGGTCGTCACCGGCTTCGGGGCCGTCGGAGGCGCCGCGTTCGTCGGCTCGTCCGCACGCGCCGACTCCTGCGCAATCGGGGACCGCGGTGCCGGCCTCTTCGATGCCGGTGCCTTTGCAGTCGTCGGCTTCTTCGCCGCGACAGAACTCTTCGCGGTCGCCGGCCTCTTCGCCGCCGCCGGTGCCTTCGCCACAGCCCGCGCCGCCGGTGCTTTCGCGGTCGCGGGCTTCCTTGCCGGCGCAGGTTTCTTCGCCGGCGCAGGCTTCCGCTCGGGGGCCGCTGTTTCTCCGGAGGCCGATTCTTCCGCGCGCTCAGGCGACTGCGCAGGCGTCGTCGAGCTCTCGGACGCCGAGGGATCGGTCATATCGGGCATTCGAAGACCTCGGGAGATCGGATTGCCGAGATTTTAGCCACCCGCTGAGACGATGGGACCTGCCTTGACACTGTGAGGGTGAGAGACTAAGTGGCTCCGCTCATCCTCGGGTGACGGAGGAAGGATGAGGGCATGCTCGAGCCGGCGGCAGCGGATGACGCGACCCTCGTGGCGCAGGCCGCGAGTGGAAGCGAGCACGCGTTCCGCACGCTCTACCGTGCGTACGTCCGACCGGTGTACTGGCTGGCCCACAGGCTCGTCGGCAACGCGTCGGATGCGGAGGATGTGACGCAGGAGACCTTCCTGGTGGCGTGGCGCAAGCTGCCCGGCCTGGAACTCGCCGGCGACTCGCTGCTCCCGTGGCTGGTGACCGTCTGCCGATTCCAGGCGTCGAACCGGATCCGCGCGCAGCGCCGGGACCGCGACCACACGGCCGCGGCCGCCGACGAGAGCCTGCCTTCGACCGTCGACGTCGAGCAGCAGGTGATCGACACGGAGTTCGCCGATCGGATCCTCCGCGAGGTGGAGGGACTGAGTCCGCTCGACCGCGACATCTTCCGGCTCTGCGCGACTGAGGGTTACGCCTATCAGGCAGCGGCGGAAGAGCTGGGCGTTGCCCACGGTGTCGTCCGCAATCGTCTCTCCCGCATCCGCACGCGACTGCGGACCGTAGCCAAGGAGAGCACATGAACACCGAACCGCGCACCGACGCGACCCAGCCGCCCGAGCTGCCCGCGCTGACCGATGAGCGCATCGACGAGATCGAGAACTCGCTGTTCACGGAGATCGCGCGAGATCGGACCACGCAGCGAGCTCGGCGCAGCCGGGGCTGGGTGGTCGGCGGAGCAGCGGCCGCGGTGATCGTCGTCGCTGCCGTTCTCGCTCCGAGTGTCGGAACGTTCGTGGGGGGCGCGGGATCGAACGAGTCGGCCGTGGCCCCGAATGCGCCCGCTCCCGCCGTCGGCGAGGGCGGCGCGGATTCCGGCGTGACCTCTGAGGGCAAGAGCATGACGGACCTCGACCGCACCGAGGGGCTGAGCACTGCCGAGGACAGCCCTACGGCAGATCGCGCCATCATCACGACCGCATCGGCTACCGTTCTGGTCGATGACATCTCGGCGGCAGCCGACATGATCGCGGATGCCGCGGCGTCGCGCGACGGCTATGTCGAGTCCATGAGCATCGGCCAGTCCGGTCAGGTCGTGCCCGTGGATCCCTCGGGCGGTATCGTGTACGACTCGACGATGCCCTATCCCGTCGACGGTGCGTGGATCACGGTGCGGGTGCCCGCGGACGGACTGCAGTCGCTGGTCGACCAGCTCTCGGGCCTCGGCGAGGTCACGTCGTCGTCGGTCAACCGGCAGGACGTCACGGAGGTGACCCTCGACCTGCAGGCCCGCGTGGCCGCGGCCCAGGCATCCGTCGACCGTCTGACCGAGCTGATGAGCCAGGCCGGCAGTCTTGCCGACCTGATCGCGGCCGAGTCGGCGCTGGCCGAACGCCAGGCGACGCTCGAGTCGTACCAGCAGCAGCTCAAGTACTACGACGAGCAGGTCGCGATGTCGACGCTGACGGTCACCCTGACCGAGCCCACCGAAACCGTGGAGGCGAACCCGGCCGGTTTCGGCGACGGCCTGGCCGCGGGATGGAACGCTCTGGTCGCCGCCGTCAACGGCATCGTGATCGCGATCGGATTCCTGCTGCCGTGGCTGCTGATCGTCCTGGTCGCCGGTCTCGTGGTGTGGGGCATCGTGCGACTGGTCCGTCGCCGCCGCAGCGCGCCGAAGACTCCGGCCGCGGCTCCGGCGGAGCGCACGGAGACCGACGCCCAGGTCTGATCCTCGATACCTTGTGCGCCGGGACCGTCGGAGGAAGACTCAGGTCACTCAACAAGGAGGTTGCCATGAGCAGCACGGTCGCCCGGATCACCACCATCAGCGCGCGTTCGTCCGAGAGCTTCGATCACGCCATCCGCGAAGGTGTGGAGCGTGCGCATGCCACCCTGCGCAACGTGAGCGGAGCCTGGGTCAAGGATCAGAAGGTTGAATGCACCGACGGCGTGATCACGAGTTTCCACGTCGTGCTCGAAGTCACCTTCGTCCTGGACTGAGCCGGACTAAGCGCGGTCGACTCGCCAGAAGCGCCAGCTCGGCGGTCGTCTCTTCTCGGCCGCGGAGCGCTCCGCGGTGCGACGAGTCGCTGCAGCGCGTCGTTCCTTCCAGTCGCTCACCCACTGGTCGATCTCGACCGTCGGCGTCACGACCGGGGGTCCGCCGAGCAGCTGCCGCCTCGCCTCGATGACGCGGTGGTTGAAGTCCTCGAGGTACTCGCGCACCTCGGCGTCGGTGCGAAGCTCGTCGAGCCGGGTCGTTAGGGACGCATACTCGGTGCGCAAAGTCAGCGCGGGCGGCCCGAGACCGGTCAGGCGCTCGCGTTCGATCTTGCGGCGGATCCACCAGTCCGGATCGTTCGTGGCGCCCAGACCGGGGATCGGCTTGCCCGCACCGGCCAGGTTGTCGAAGTCGCCCCGGCGGATCGCCTGATCGATGGCGATCTCGACGACCGCGGCACGTTCCGCCTCGGTCCAGATGCGGGTCTCCGGTTGCGGTTCCTCATCTTCGAGCGGATCCTCACCACGCTCGATGGCCTGCTTGCGCAGGCGGTACCGCATCGCTGCATCCCGGCTGTCGTGGCTCATGCCCACCTCCACGCGTACCCCTCAAGGTTAACCGCGGATTCGGCGGACGGCCCCTAGGGTGGGGGCCATGAAAGTCGCGATGCTCGGCCCGATCGCGTGGCGCACACCGCCGCGGCACTACGGTCCGTGGGAACGCGTGACGAGTCTTCTGACCGAGGGCCTCGTGCGCCGCGGCGTCGACGTGACCCTGTTCGCGACCGGCGACTCGCTCACCGCCGCGCGCCTCGAGTCCGTCGCGCCGCACGGTTACGAGGAAGATTCGTCGATGGACGGCAGGGTGTGGGAAGCCCTCCACGTCGGGCACGCGATCGACCTCTCGGCGGACTTCGACCTCGTGCACAACCAGCTCGACTGGCTGCCTCTGGCCTTCCCCGGCCAGTGGCGCGCGCCGATGGTGACCACGATCCACGGCTTCTCGGGAGCCGGCATCCTGCCCGCCTACGAACGCGGTGCATCTGCGTTCGTTTCGATATCGGATGCCGACCGCTCCCCCGCCCTGGACTATCTGGCCACCGTGCACCATGGCATCGACATGTCCGAGTTCGATGTGATGGCCGCGCCGGGCGACCACCTCGCCGTCTTCGGCAGGATCCATCCGGATAAGGGCATCGCGGATGCGATCGAGATCGCCCGGCTGGCCGACCGGCGCCTGGTGATCTGCGGCATCGTGCAGGACGCCTCGTACTTCGCCGAGCGCATCGAACCCGCCCTCGACGGCGACCGCGTCGTCTACCGCGGTTCCGTCGGGCCCGAGGAGCGCGCCGAGATCCTGGCAGCCGCGGCCGTGCTCCTGCATCCCGTCCACTTCGACGAGCCGTTCGGCCTCTCGGTCGTGGAGTCCATGGCGTGCGGCACCCCCGTCGTCGCGTACCGGCGCGGATCGATGCCGGAGATCATCGACGAAGGGATCACGGGTTTCGCGGTCGCCGATCTTCCCGAAGCGGTCGCCGCCGTGCAGCGCGCCGCGGCGCTGGACCGCGGACTCGTTCGGTCGCGCGCGCGGGAGCGCTTCGACGTCGAGCGAATGGTCGATGGGTATGTCGAGGTCTACCGGACTCTCCTCGGGCGGTCGACTTCGCCACCGGAGATGAGATGAAAGTGGGAGCGCGATGAGGCTGCAGCGCCACTCGGCCAGGCTCGATCACGACCCGTCGCGTGTGATCGCGCGCTTCTTCCTTCCAGGAGATGAGCTGACCGCGTCGCCGTCTCGCGCCTCGCAGGTTGTCGCCCGCGTGCTGGGGATGCCGGAGCACGAGATCGCAGACACGGTCGACGCCGTGCACAACGAATTCTCGGAGAGGCATCCGCACGCCATGGCGACGCTCGCCGCCAACGCTCGCGCGGTGGGCAGCCGCATCCTGCACGAGAATGCGGTCAGCGACGCCCAAGCCCTCGTACTCGGAGCGGCGTTCACCGCCGAGTACGCCGTCGAGGGGGCGGCTCTTTGCAATCCCAGTGCGGTCGTCCATCCCTCCCAGGACGACCTCGCCCCGGGCGAATTGCGGGTGGCGCTGTCGCTCCGCGGCATCGGGGAAGGTCATATCTCGGCCATCGAGTTCGCGGAGGCCGTCATCGGCGCCGACGGCACATGGACCTTCGGCGATCGATCTGCCGAGACGTTCGCCGCGACCATCAGTCATGGGGACTGGGCGCGCCGCCACTTCAGCCGAGTGCTGGAGAACGAGGGACATCTGTCCGATCCCACCAGCGCGGTGCTGGGCGGCCTTCCGGATCGCTTCACGGTGCTCGAACTGGAAAGCGCCCTATGGTCGCTGCCCGAACAGCTGTCGCTGCGCGCCGACCGCCGCGTGCCGACGGAGACGCTGCGCGAGATCGCAGCGACCGCGTACCACGCCGACTTCCCGACCGATTCGCCGCTCAGCGGACGGGTGCTGCTGCCTGTCACCGCCGAGGAGAACAATGGCGTGGAGGATGCACGCTTCGTGCTGTTCACACATCCCGACGGGCGCACCGAGTACCGCGCCACCTACACGGCTTACAACGGACGCGACATCGCGCCGAGGTTGATCACATCCGACGATCTGGTCGGTTTCGCCATGCACCGTGTCACCGGGAGCGGCGCCGTCAACAAGGGCATGGCGCTCTTCCCCAGGCTGGTCGGGGGCAAGCACCTCGCCCTCAGTCGCGTCGACGGCGAGAGCATCTCGCTCGCGAGTTCGGATGACGGCGAGATCTGGGACGACCGCGGCGTCGTTCACCGCCCCACCGAGATGTGGGAGGTCATCCAGGTCGGCAACTGCGGTGCGCCGATCGAGACGCCGGACGGCTGGCTCGTGCTGACCCACGGTGTCGGACCGCTCCGGACCTATTGCCTCGGCGCGCTGCTGCTCGATCTGGACGACCCATCGCGGGTCCTCGCACGCACGACCACGCCCCTGCTGCGGCCCGAGGGCGAGATGCGCACCGGCTACGTTCCCCGCGTCGTGTACTCCTGCGGCGCTATCGTGCACAACGGCACGCTGTGGATCCCGGTCGGCGTCGGCGACTCCCGCATCCGGGTGTACTCGATCGAGATCGCCGCACTGATCGCAGCGATGACGAGAACGGATGCCGCGGCGGACGTGGTCGCATGGCCTGGCTAGGCTCCCGGTTCTACTCGGTGGCGTGAACGCACCCGGGCGGCTCGGAGTTGCCGCTGATCGTGAACTCCTCGCACGTGAGGAACCGCGCCTGGTTGAGCCCCAGCAGGAACGACGCCACGCCGATGCCGACGACCACCCCCACGATGAGCCACCGTTGCCGTGCGGTGGAGTTCTGGCCGAAGTCAGGCCACATGATGCGTGCGAGCACCCACACGGTCAGGGGGCTCGCGATGAGCACGACCAGCAGCGCGAACGCGGTCGCGAGGAACGTGAACAGATCGGTGGTGTCGAAGTCGATGAAGCTGAAGACCAGCCACACCGAGGGAAGGAGCAGCAGGAAAGCACGAAGGAGTCGGCGACCGACCGGGCGGCGCTCGAACAGCACGAACACGAAGGCCGCCGTCGAGGCGGCCCAGAGCGTCAGCAGCTGATCGAAGAACAGCACGCCCCACGCGCCCAGCGTGAATGAGGGCCACCACACCACGGTCGCCATACCGACAGAGATGACCGCGAGAGGGATGTCGCGACGACGCCGTTCGGATGCCGCGGGGACGGTGTCGTCGGGCACAGCATTGTCGGTCATGGCGCGAACGTAGCGCATCCCGCGTCGGCTGCGAGTGGGGCGGACCGACCTTCGGCCGCATCTTAGGCGAGCGCGCGCAGGCCCACCAGACCGCTCCGGCGCGACGGCGAGACGGCAGGATGCCGGAAGGGACAGCAGAGGAGGACAGCATGGCCGAAGGACTGTCGAAGGGTGATCGAGTGAGCTGGAACACGGCGCAGGGACGGACGCGCGGCAAGATCGTCGAGCGAAAGACGAGCGACTTCGAGTTCGCCGGTCAGCACTTCACTGCATCTGCTGACGAGCCGGCGTACATCGTCGAATCGGAGAAGAGCGGCGACCGCGCGGCGCACAAGCAGTCGGCGTTGCGCAAGCTCAGCTGAGCGATCCCTACCGGAATGGGATGCCGGTGCCCCGGGTTGCATCCGGCATGCAGCGCTTCGGAACCCTCTCGTTCGGACACTACGGCCCGCTGGGTGGCGGACACAGCCTGACCGCGGGAGACTCGATGCGGCAGGCAATCGATCTCGCGCAAGGCATGGACGACCTGGGCGTCAACGGCACGTACTTCCGCGTTCACCACTTCGCGCGGCAGCAATCCTCGCCGATGCCGCTGCTCGCGGCGATCGCCGCGCGGACGGAGCGCATCGAGGTGGGCACCGGGGTGATCGACATGCGCTACGAGAACCCGCTGTATCTCGCCGAGGAGGCTGCGGCCGTCGATCTCATCAGCGAGGGGCGACTCGCGCTAGGCGTGAGCCGGGGGTCACCCGAGACGGTCGTCCGCGGCTACGAGGCGTTCGGCTACACCGGCTCGGAAGACCCGCGGGGCGCCGACATCGCCCGCGAGCACTTCGAGACGTTCCTTCGCGCGGTGGAGGGTGAAGGTCTGGCCGAGCGAGATTCGTCGAGTCCGTTCGGCGGTGGGACAGGCTCGCAGCGCGTAGAGCCTCACTCCCCCGGCCTTCGTTCGCGCATCTGGTGGGGCGCGGGCAACAGCGAGTCCGCCGCGTGGGCTGGGCGTGTCGGGGTCAACCTGATGTCATCGACCCTCCTGACCGAGGCGAGCGGGCAGCCGTTCGACGAGTTGCAGGCGCAGCAGATCGACACGTTCCGGGCCGCCTGGCGGGAGGCCGGACATGCGGGCGAGCCGCGCGTTTCAGTCAGTCGCAGCATCTTTCCGATCACGACGGCCGAGGATCAGATGTATTTCGGCGGCCGCCAGGACGGCGATCAGATCGGCGTGATCGACGGGATGCGCTCGACATTCGGCAAGACTTACGCTGCCGCACCCGATGTGCTGGTCGGGCAGCTGCTGCAGGATGCCGCCATCCGCAGCGCCGACACCCTGATGCTCACGATTCCCAGTCAGCTCGGCGTCGAGTTCAACCTGCGGATCATCGAGTCGTTCGCGACACACGTGGCGCCTGCCCTCGGCTGGGTGAGCACCCGCGCGTGACCCGCCACGCCGGCATGCCTGTCGATCGGGGTTCGTCACGATCGTCATGTAGTGAGCGCGGCCGTCCCGGCCGCACGCCAGCCTGAGGAGGGTCAGTCATGGCCAAGCGCGACACAACCGGTTCGCTCGACATCACCTTCACCGCGCGTCTTGGACGCGTGCGCGACGGCGATACCTGGACGTGTGTGCAGCTGCCCGACTCGGCGGCGATCTTCGGCACCCGCGGCCTCGTCAAAGTGGCCGGGACCGTTGACGGCGTTCCGTTCGCAGGAGCCTTCATGGCCCTCGGCGACGGTACGCACAAGCTCCCGGTGGCGGCCGCGATCCGCAAGACGACGGGCAAGGTCGACGGTGACGATGTCGTCGTCCACCTCACACAGCGGCTCAGCTGACCTCGCTCGAGCGCAGCGTCAGAACATCCAGGACTCGAAGTCCGTTCCGCCCCCCTTGGGCGGATCGACGATCACCGGCGGCGGATTCTGCCCGCGGCGCACGCGGCGGATGATCGCGCCGAGCAGGCGCCCCTCGACACCGGTGCGTCCTGCACGCAGTCGCACGAACTCGGAGGGACGCGGTCCGGTCGGCATCGCGCGGGGCAATGATCCCGCGGCCACAAGCCACGCGGGGAGCCCCAGCATCCGAAGCATCCGACCGAGGCGCTCGGACTCGTAGACGCTGTCCGAATCGAGCTCGTCCTCCAGCAGCTGGGTCAGCGGCTCCACGGCATCCGGCTGGTTCCACAGCTCAGCAAGGGTGACGCCATGATCGGCGCCGATCGGCTCGGTCAGGACGTCTTCGTCGGCCCCTGGTTCGCGGGACGCGTCGCTGCAGTAGCGCGCGACCTCCTCGCCTGCGCGCCAGGCGACGAGCGCGAGCTGCCGGTCGCGACGCACCCGCACCGCGAGCATGGGGCCGGGCACCTCCTGAGCAAGAAGAGCCGCGACCTCGATCACGCCGCGCCGGCCGTCTGCGACGACTCCTCCCCCCGGATCCCCGATCACGACGAGCCAACCGTCCCGCGGTGGTGCGACCCATCCCGAGAAGCCGATGCCGCGCAACGCCGCGAGCGCCTCAGACGACGTGATGCCGTCCGCCGGGATGATCGCGGCGCCGTAGGTGTGACCTTGGGCACCATCATCATCGGCGCCGGAGGCGGTTGGCGGTGGGAGGTACACGCCTCGATCATCGCGCACGCAGGCCGAAGTCATGCCGCCGCTCACGAAACTCAGAGCCCGAGTTCGCTCAGTGCCGCGTCCATCCGATCCGTCATCGTGTCGTAGCCGTGGTCGTTCGGGTGGATGCCGTCCAGCGCCATCTCCCCGTCGCGTCCCTGGATCCAGTACGACGCCCCTGGGATGTGGTCGGCACCGATGTCTTCCGCTTCGTCCCGGACCCATTCGATGATCACTTCCAGCGACGCGGGTCGATCGTCGGTGTACCAGAACGGCTCGACGACGATCAAGCGAGCGTCAGGAAGCGCCTCGTGCAGGCGCTCGAAGTCACGCTCGATCTGCTGACGGATGCGTCCACCCGCGCCGCCGTAGCTGAACACGTCATTGAGGCCCATCGTGATGAGAACGATGTCCGGGTCTGCGCTGATGATCTGACCCGGAAGGTCGGCGCCCGCCGCTTCACGGTTGTTGATGTAGCCGAGTCCGTCGACGCTCGGGTTGAACTCCTGCCAGCCACGAGGATGAGGCAGCCGGCGATGGCCCTACGCATGCGCGGCCATCGCGGCGAGGTCTGCGCCGACGAGCCGCTGGGTCGTCCACTCGCTCATCGGCGCAGCGCCGATCGCGCGATAGAACTCGATCGCTGAGGCGTTCCAGTCGAGCACCGTCCACTCCAGTCGCGAGTACCGGCGTTCGACGCACACCTCTGCGAGACGAGCGATCAGGGCCTTGCCATAGCCGCGGCCGCGCTGAGACTCGTCGACGTAGAGGTCCTCGAGCCAGATCCCGTGCCTTCCGGTCCACGTGGAGTACGTCAGGAACCAGATGGCGATCGCGACGATGCCGCCGTCGCGCTCGACGACGTGAGCGAACGCTCGAGGCTCGGCCCCGAAGAGGGTCTCGGTGAGCGCTTGGACGGTGTTCTCCACCGCGTCGGGTTCGCGCTCGTAGAGAGCGAGTCCGTGGATGCTGTCGAGGATGCCAGGCTCGTCGCCGGGGCGCGCCTCACGAAGGATCGCACCGTCGGGGAGTGCTCGTGAACCCATGAATCGAGGGTATCTGCGCGAGCGGTTCGCTATGCCGCTCGGTGTGTCGCAGCGCTCAGCCGCTGTCTTCGATCAGGTGCAGCTGAGTTCCGTCGAGGTCAATGAGATAGCCCGCTCGTTGGCCCCACTCCCGCAGCGCGACGGGGATGAGGCGCGGGATGCCGACCGTCACCTCTGGGACGCCACTTTCGCGGACGGCATCGTAGAGCTCGTCCAGATCGGCGAGGCGGATGCTCGCCATGAACCAGCTCTCGTACGGATCGTGCTCGGGCGCGAGGAAGAACTCGAGGACGATACCGCCCCGCCGGATGATGAGCCATCCGCCGTCGCGGTAGGACACCACGAAGCCGAACCCGCCGTAGAACGCGGCAGTGCTGTCGAAGTCACGGGCGGGCAGGTTCGGCACTGCCCGGTCACTCATGTGCCGATGACTCACGCCGGCGACCTGAGCGGGGCGACCCAAGGGAGCATGCCGACGGCCGAGAGCATCGCGCGCGGCCGCGATCTCGTCGGCACCTCCCGGCTCTTCGGTCCCGTCGCGGTGGGTCATGCGGTTCGACCGACCTCCAGGGCCAATCCGACTGCTTCGGTCAGTTCATCCAGCGCCTGCGCGAGGCGCTCGAGCTCTTGTCCGTTCAGGGTCGGCAGCGATTCAGCGATCCGCGCGACGAGCGTCACAGGGTCGTCGTTCTCTGATGGATGTGGCGTCACAAGGCCATTGTCCGACGCCGCGACCGTCCGCACCACCGCTGCAGCGTCGCGTCAGAACGGCGCCGGTTCTTCAGGAATCGCCGTGAACGCCACCACCCTCCGCTCGGGCTCCACCCGGTATCGTCGTCCGGCCGGCGATGTCCACATCACCGCCCCACCGCTGCCCGCGATCTGTTCGACGCACCATCGTCCGTGGTGCTTGAGGGTGTGATGACCTTTGCAAAGCGGCGTCAGGTTGTTCAGCGACGTCTCGCCGCCGTGCTCCCACGCGACGTTGTGGTCGATCTCGCATCGCGAGGCGGGCATGTTACAGCCCGGTCCCATGCAGGTCTCCGCTCGCCATTGCACAAGACTGCGGAGTTCAGGCGGCGGGCGGTATCGCTTGCGTCCCACTGAGAGGACCATGCCGGTCTCGGGGTGCGTCAGCACCCGCATCCACCCGGCCGCGCCTCCGCACAACTCACGCGCGCGGGCCATCGGAATCGGACCCACACCTTCCACAGAGGCGATCTGAGGACCATCGCCTTCGCCCTCGGCGTCCAGCAGCGCCAGCGCGGGTACCGTCACGACCGCCGTAGGCCGGATCCCCCGCGCTTCCGGAGGCAGCAGATCGGTGACGCCGTCGATGAGGATGTCACACAACACGTCTGCACGCAGCTGATCCAGGGTGCGCGTCTCGTCCGGGTGCGCGGCCAGCACCTTGGCGTTCGCGGTCAGCCGACCGTGAACGGCGTGAACCTCGACGGCTGGGGCCAGCGTGTGCAACCACGCCATGCCGTCATCCACGTTCTCGACGAAGATCCGCCGCGCCTGCATCGCGTGTTCGTGTCGTTCGGTCACCGTGACAGTGCGTGCACTTTCGATGAGCTTGCGGAGCTGGCGCCGGAACTTTCCCACGGGAAGCGACTCAGCCAACTCGAGCGCGCGAGAAAGGAGGCTTCCGCGGATTTCAGGTTCCACAGCCTCCATCACCTCGAGGAGATCCACGGCGTGGCGCTGAGTCGTGCGCGCGCCGGCGAGAGATTCGAGCACTGATGGATAGCTGTGCACCAGCGCATCGGCTTGCGCGATCATCGCCCCGGCCGCGGCCTCGGTGATCGCCAGTGCGGCGGCCAGCTCGAGGCGTATCGATCGCTCGATCACGTCGTTGAGGTCGTAACCATGCCGCTTCGCGTCATCGAGAGCATCCCGGCGCATCTCGTCGATCCGCGCGAACCGCTGGGCAGCGTGGATCGAGATGGTCGCGTCGGCCTCGATGACGAGGTCGAGAGCGCTCGGTACCGGCGGGTACCAGCCGTCTGGTCGCGCCCACGCCTCCGCCTCGTCGGGGTCGAAGTCGGGCACCGTTTCCATGCTCCCAGAGTAGAACGTACCTCCGACACTCATCGCCCTCGTTCATGGCCAGGTGAATGGCAGCTCGCGGGTCTCATCCCAAGGCTCGGTCCACCCGAGCCGGTCGAAGAGCGCCGTGAGCAGCATCCCGGTGAAGCCCCACACGAGATGTTCGCCCCTCGCATCGGGCACGACGAAGCCGGGCCCCCGCCACTCTCCTCCGTCCCGGCGGATCACCGTCGACCCGCGGTTCGCGGGGTCGAGCAGGTCGGCGACGGGAGCCCGGAAAACATCGGACGACTCAGCCTCGTCCACAACGCGCACCGGCGACGGATGCTGCCACCATGCGAGAACAGGCGTCACCACGTTCAGCGAGAACGCCAGAGGGACCGCCTCGAGCGGGCCGAGCACCTCCACGCCTGCCGGGTCCAGGCCTGTCTCCTCATGGGCTTCGCGGAGCGCTGCGGCGACGGGTCCATCGTCGTCGGGATCGACGCGCCCGCCCGGGAACGCGACCTCTCCAGCGTGCGATCGCATCGTGGTCGCCCGGGCCAGAAGCAGCACGTCCAGGTCGCGCGACACGACGTCGGCTTCGGCTTCGCGGGCGCTCTGCACCGACTCGAGAACCCCGAACAGGATCAGCACGGCCGCCGGGCGGGCGCGCGGCGCATCGGGCAGATGTTCGAGACCGGGGAACTTCCCCATCTCGGAGGGCGCAGCCGCTTTTCGAGAGAGGGAGGCGAGCTGTTCGCGGGCGCTCAGGGGAGCGGGATCGGCGGACATCCGTTCAGAGTACGCCGCCTGTCCACAGCAGAGGGCGGATGGTCGATCGCAGCGAGGCGGGCGGCGGAAACCAGGACCCCAGCGGGATGCGAACCGCACGACCGCTTCCCCCATAGGCGTGCTGGGGTCGTCGACAAGTTCTCACACCGAGGCGGTATTCGAATCCGCGATGTGCCGCATCCCATTTCGGCCGCCGCTTCGATGCTTCCGGAATCTCTCTGCCGGGCCTCGATCCTGTGTACCCCTTGAAGCGGCTACGCGGTTACGACTGACCGTCCCGAAAGCCGGCCACTCATCACCATCCACCAGGCAAATCTGCTGGATGCGGCATCTGCCGGGCTCAGGATTGGGAGCGCGAGTCTCGCGGCCCTCTACGTGCGGATGTCACTCGTAGCGGAGCGAGTCGACGGGATCGGCGCGCGCGGCGCGCGCGGCGGGAAGGGTCCCGGCGAGGAACGCGATCGCCATGACGACGACGATGATCGCCGCGATCGAGACCGGGTCGAAGGCGATAAGCGTCAGGCCGGGCAGGTCTGCGAGCAGCGAACCGGACAGCGCGGAGCTCACGGCGGAGCCCGCGAGCATCGCGATCGACCACACCGATCGCGCTGCCGAGGAAGCCGATGAAGGCCGCTTCGAGGCTGAACAGGCTGAAGACGCGGCCGTTGCCCATGCCCATGGCCTTCATGAGGCCGATCTCGCGCGTGCGTTCCTGCACCGACATGTAGCAGGGTGTTGACGATGCCGAAGCTGGCCGCGAGGAGCGCGATGATCGCGAACGCGTTCAGCACGAGCACGATCCCATCGATCACGGTCTTGAACATGCCGAGCTGGTCGGCGACGGTGCGTGCCGGTGTAGCCCGCGTCGGTCAGAGCGGTCCTTGAGCGCGATGATCTCGTCGTCGGTCGCCGTCGCGTCGAACCAGACGCTCGCCTGGGCGTAGCGCTGCGACCTGATCGGTCGGGATGCCGATGCTCTGCGCGTCGAAGAGCGCGTCGCTCAGGGCGGCGTTCGGCACGATGCTCGCTCCGGTCGGCGACGCGAGCCCTTCCTCGGCGACGCCGACGACGGTCGCGTCGATCACGTGCTGCGTGCGCTCGGCATCCGTGATCGCGATGGAGACAGTCCGGCCGATGGCGCTCTCCGGGTCGCCGAGGCCCAGCGGCTCGACGAACGAGACGGGAAGGAGAGCTGAGGCTCGGCGGCGCTGTCGTCGGGCTCCGTGCCCGGTGACGAGCTGGAATCGACTGCCCGGCGACGAGGCTGCCGACGCCGATGACGTACTTGGTCGCCGTCGCGAGCCTGGATGAAGTCGGGCGAGATCGATCCGCGTCGCCTGCACATCGAGCACGCCTTCGATGCCGGCGAAGCGTGTCGAGGTCGATCGGGCGTGAGTGCGACGACGGTCGGTCCGGGAGGGCCGGGCTGACCGCTGGCGATCGGCATCCGGGTTGTATTCGACGGGTCCGTTGGCAGCGACGCCGGTCGCGCTCTCCGGCGTCTTGGTGACCGTCATCACGTCGGAGGCGCCGATCGAGGTCACGGTGTCGTCGATGTAGGCGTTGATGCCGGTGCCGAGGCCGCTCGTGAGGGTGAGGGTGAAGGCGCCGACGAAGATCGCGAGGATCGTCAGGATGGTGCGGGTCTTGGAGCGGAAGGTGTTCGAGACGGCGGAGCCGACGAGGTCGACGGTTCTCATGCGGCCACCGCCGCGGAGTCCTCGACCAGCAGTCCGTCGCGGATGAAGAGGCGCCGATCGCAGCGGTTCGCGAGGTCCTCGTCGTGGGTCACGACGATGAGGGTGATGCCGTTCTCGCGGTTGAGAGCGAACAGGATGTCTTCGACGACTGGCGCCGGTGGCGGTGTCGAGGTTGCCCGTGGGCTCGTCGGCGAAGATGATCCGCGGGTTGTTCACCAGTGCGCGGGCGATGACGGTGCGCTGCTTCTGCCCGCCGGAGAGATTGACGGCCTTGTTCCTGGCCTTGTCGTCGAGCTCGAGCTGCTCGAGCGCGGCGATGGCCGCGGCGCTTGCGCTCCGACCGGCCGACACCGGCGATCTTCAGCGGCAGGATCACGTTCTCGAGCACCGACGAGTTGCCCGTGAGGAAGAACTGCTGGAAGACGAAGCCGAAGGTCTTGTTGCGGGTGCGATTGAGGCGGCCGCCGCGCAGCGTGGCGGTGTCGACGCCCTCGAGCTCGACCGTGCCCGACGTGGGAGCGTCGAGCAGCGCGAGCACGTGCATCAGCGTGGACTTGCCCGAGCCGCTCTTGCCGACGATCGCGATGCTCTCGCCCTCGCGGATGTCGAAGCTCACGCCCTTCAGGGCGTCGAATCGGTTCTGTCCTCGGCCATAGGACTTGTGCACGTCCCTGACCGAGATGATCGGGGTGGTCATGAGGCTCCTGGTGAGCAGTCCAGCTGGTGAGCTTCCAGCGTCGCCGATCGCGACGCTGAGCGGGTCATCCGGCGGCGGACACTTCGGATACTGTGATCGCGGTACTCGCCCTGCCGCGCCGGTGGATGCCGGACCCCCGCCGCGCCCTGCACACTTGTCTGATGACACGGGACGCACTCGTGGTTGCTCCGGCGCCCATCCTTCCGCTGCGGCGGAGTCCCTGACCTCGTCGAGCGGCAGCGATCAGATTTGACGACATCGAAGTCGTCCAGAAGAAGTCACCCAACGTCGCCACCGTCCGGAGCAACCGCTCTTCTCGTGTGCCCATGATCGGGTGTACGACCCGGGCCGCGCGAGTGGTCGGCGAACGGGCGCCGCGCGACCACGTCCGCGGCGACCTCGCCGACGCTGCGCCCGGATGAGAACGCACGACCACGCAGCACGAGCAGGGCGTCGTCAAGCCCGATCGACAACTGGGCGGCCACCATCCCCGATGCCTGATGCATCTCATGGCGCGAGTACGCGCCACCCGCCATCCCGTCATCGACATTGTTGTTGACGAAAATGGCCAGCTGAGTGCGGCTCCGGATGCCCAGGCGCCGCAAGACCGCGGTGATGTGGCTCTTGACCGTCGCATCACTGACAAACAGCCGGGCGGCGATCTCGCCGTTGGTCATTCCCTCGGCGACAAGGAGGGCCACCGCCCGTTGGCGTTCGGTCAGTCGGCTCAGAGGGTTGAGCTGCGCGGGGATCTCCGCCGGGCCGGTCGGTCCGGCGGTCAGGAACTGCACGAGGTGGCGGGCGAACGCTGGGTCGAGGACGAGCTCGTCCTTGGACAGGGCGCGGATGCCGTCGACCAACCGCGGGGCGGCGACCCACCGAGAAAGGTAACCCCTCACCCCGGCTCGCAACGCCTCTGCCAGATCGAGCTCGGACTCGGTCTCGGCAAGGATCAGTACCGCTCGGTCGCGACTGCACAACGCACTGACGGACTCCTCTTGCACGTGCTGTAGCAGGCCCTGACGGATGACGACGATGTGCGGGTCCACCCGGTCGGCCAGCGAGCATGCCGAAGCGACGTCCACCACCTCGCCCACGACGACCAGGTCGGGTTCGAGCTCGATCAGCACTCGCAGTCCGATGCGGTAGATCTCGTGGTCTTCGCACAGCAGCACACGAACAGGTTCCGGCCCGGCGATGGGCCGAGACCTGTTGCAGGGATCGGGTCGGATGGGAAGCCGCACCTGGTTCGGGTTGGAACGTCATCAGGCCTCCCCTTGACGTGGCACGACATCGCTATTGGCATTCGTCACCGTGAACGGACGCCCCGGTCCGTTCGCCTCACCGTCACTCACCGGCCCGCCCTGACGAATCCCCCGGCGAACTGATTAGTGACGGACACCTGAAAGCTAGATATACAGCGGAGACCCCAGACAAATCTACTGATTGTGGCTGATGTTAATACAGCGCGTCAGAGACTGTCATGTCCGCCGCACGTCGAGCGGCCAGATGGGTGGTGCCTGTCCGCAAGGGGACGCTCGCCCACAGGCCTCACTCGGACTCGGCATTCGGGACTCGGTCCGTATCCGGCCGCCAGCCTCGGGCGGCTGGGGTTTCCGACTTTGGATGAGACGCCTCAACCTACGGGAGGCGATGGCTCCCCCGGATGGATGGTGGCTTCCTACTCCTGGGCGGGTGAGGGGAAGCACAAGGTCCCTACCTGCGGTGGATGTGTGTTGGCTATCAGTTGCCTTAGCGTTTGGATTGTCCCAACGCGGCTGGCTCTACGCCAATGGACGGGACAACAACGTTCGGGCACAAACGTTTCCGGATGGATGGAGTCAGTCATGCAACAGATCATGATCGTCGCGAAGATGCGCTCCCAGGATGCTCCAGCAGTAGCGGAGATCTTCACCCGCTCCGACGCGACCTCCATGCCTCAGGACATCGGCGTCACCGGTCGCTCCCTATATCGCTTTCACGGAATCTACGTGCACCTGATCGATTTCGCACGGCCGGCAGCAGATGCAATGCGAACGGCGGCGCACTTGCCCTCTTTCCGTGCAGTCAGTGACGAACTGCGCCCGTACATCGAGGCGTACGACCCGAATTGGAGTTCACCGCTCGATGCCATGGCGGACCGCTTCTACCACTGGGAGTCGGCGCCTCACCAAGGCTGAATTCCCCTACGCCGCCAACTCATCGGACGACCTCGCTGTCGACCACGAGTTCGCCGAGCCACCCGAAGCCACCGCTTCACCGTTCCGGTTGAGAATACCTGCGAATAGAGGGAGCCGATGACACAGACACTCGAGCCGGTGGTGCTGCCCGCCGGCGGGCGGAATGGACGAAGTGCCCGGGCTGCGGTTGCCTTGTCTACCACAAGCGACTGAATCGAAACCTGCGGGTGTGTCCCGAGTGTGAGCACCACCTGCGGATGGGGGCGCGGGCCCGGATCGAATTGCTGGTCGACCCAGGAAGTTTTCGCGAGGCCGACTTCGACCCCTTGATGCCCGATCCGCTCGAATTCTCCGACTCGCGTCCTTATCGGGACCGGTTGGCCGACGCAACCGCCAAGTCCGGAGAATCAGAGGCGGTCATCGTCGGCGCCGCACTTCTCGGTGGCCGGAGGGCAGTTCTAGCCGTCATGGAGTTCTCTTTCATGGGCGGGAGCATGGGACTGGAGGTCGGCCGCAGGATGAGCGAGGCGGCCAGCCTGGCCCTCCGGGAGCGGGCGCCACTGATCGTCGTGTGTGCAAGCGGCGGGGCACGAATGCAGGAGGGTGTCTTTTCGCTCCTGCAGATGGCCCGCACGGCGGTCGCCTTTGCCCGGCTTCGCGAGGCGGGCGTGCTGTCGGTGTGTGTGCTCACCGATCCGACGTACGGGGGTGTCTCCGCATCCTTCGCCAGTTTGGGTTCGGTGGTGATCGCAGAACGGGGCGCGCACGTCGGGTTCGCCGGCCCGCGGGTCGTGCAGGAAACCATCCGTGCGGCGCTGCCCGCCGGCTTTCAGACCGCCGAATCGCAGCTCTTGCACGGCCTGGTCGACCGGGTGGAGAACAGGGCCGACCTACGCTCCCTGCTGATCCGGTTGATAGATCTGCACGCGGGACGAAGTACCTGCACCGCAGCTGATCCCGTTCCCGAGCCCGCAGCGACGAGGTCGACCGGATCTCCAGCGATGCGTGACTCGTGGGCGGTGGTTCAAGCCGCGCGCAGCGTTGATCGGCCGACCACAGCGGACTACCTTCGGCTTGTCTTCGACGATTTCGTCGAGCTGCACGGCGATCGTGCGTATGCCGATGACCCTGCGGTTGTCGGCGGGGTGGCATCTCTCGCCGGGCGGTCTGTGGTGGTCATCGGCACGCAGAAGGGCCACACGGTCAAGGAACTCGTCGCTCACAATTTCGGGATGGCCCACCCGGAGGGTTACCGCAAGGCCATGCGGCTGATGGAGCACGCCGAATCGTTCGGGCTGCCGGTGGTCACTTTCGTCGACACCCCCGGCGCTCACCCCGGCCCGGACGCTGAGGAACGCGGGCAGTCCATCGCCATCGCCGAAACCATCATGCGCAGTTCGCGACTGCGCGTTCCGGTGGTTGCCGTCATCACCGGTGAAGGCGGCAGCGGTGGCGCCCTCGCGCTCTGCACCTCGGATCGGTTGCTGGTGTTGGAGAACGCGTTCCTTTCCGTGATCAGTCCGGAAGGGTGTGCGGCGATCCTCTGGCGGAGCGCATCGTCGGCGCCGGCTGCGGCCAGGGCGTTGCAACTCGGCGCGCCGCAATTGCTGCACAGCGGCATCGCGACCTCGGTGGTACCCGAACCGACCGGCGGGGCGCAAGCGGATCCGGCTGCCTGCGCAAAAACGCTCCGCGAGATCATCATCCGGGAGATAGACGAGCTGCACGACGATCTCTCCCGCCGACTCTGCTGTCGGGTCGGGAGCAACGGTTTTCCCGGCTCGGTGGTGCGGCCCTGATGACCCCGCTGACGATCCGACATCGCTAGCTGAGGCGGGCCGAGATGACAGCAAACAACACGATTCCATCGAGGAATGGCGACGCTCCCGGGGCGGCAGCGCTTCGCCCGACGTCCGACAACCCGGAATCGATGCTTGAGCTGCGGCAGGAAGTAGCCGAACTCGCCCGCACGCTGCCCGGCGATCTGCGCCGACTACGGGTCCGCGGCGGCGACCGCGAGATCGAGGTCGAGTGGGCCGACCAGGTGCGAACCCTGGAATCGGTTGTCGATCAACGGACGACGGCTCACCCCGGCGGGACAGGCCACCTTACGACCGCGGTGTCCCCGCCAATCGTGGACGATGCGTTCACAGCAGTACGGGCACCGCTGGTCGGCTGCTATTACGCCGCGCCGTCACCAGGTGCGGAACCCTTCGTGCGGGTCGACGACGAGGTGGAGGCCGGCACCACGGTGGCCATCATCGAGGCGATGAAGATGATGAACCCGATCGTGGCCGGCGAGTCAGGCGTCGTCGCCGAAGTGCTGGTGAGCAACGGTGAGTCCGTCGAATATGACCAAATTCTCCTGCGTCTTCGCCGGAAGGAGCAGGCAGCATGATCCGGAAACTGCTCATCGCCAACCGTGGCGAGATCGCCGTTCGAATCGCCAGGACGTGCCGGGAGATGGGCATCGAGGTCGTCGCTGTGCACAGCTCCGCCGATCGGGATTCCGAAGTCGTTCGGTTGGCCGACATCGCCGTGAACATCGGCCCGCCGGCACCGCGACGGAGCTACCTGAACATTCCCAACATCGTCGAGGCTGCCCTGCAGACGGGCGCCGACGCCATCCATCCCGGTTACGGCTTCCTCTCCGAGGACCCGGATTTCGCGGAGATCTGCGAGTCGGCGGGTTTGACCTTCATCGGTCCTCCACCGTCGGTGATGCAGGACATGGGCAACAAGGCCACGGCGCGTGGCCTCATGCAGCAGGCCGGGCTGCCGATGCTGCCAGGGGTGGTCGAACCGGTGCGCTCGGTAGGCGATGGGCAGGAGATTGCCGCCGACATCGGGTATCCCGTCATCATCAAGGCTGCTGCCGGTGGCGGTGGTCGCGGGATGAGCGTCGTCCACAGCGCGGCCGATTTCAGCGAAGCGTTTGTCAGCACCCGCGAGGTGGCCAGGGCGATCTTCAGCGACCCGGCTGTCTACGTGGAGCGTTACCTGGCCGGGGCACGCCATGTAGAGGTTCAGGTGCTGTGCGATCAGTACGGCAACGGCGTCTTTCTGGGGGAGCGCGATTGCTCGCTGCAGCGCCGTCATCAGAAGCTTCTCGAGGAGGCGCCTGCCGCCCACATGACGGTCGCGCAGCGCGAACACCTGGGGGCGTTGGCCGTACGCGGTGCGCTGTCAGTCGGCTACACGGGCGCCGGGACCATGGAATTCCTGGTCGACGGCTCGGGCGAGCCCTACTTCATGGAGATGAACGCCAGAATTCAAGTGGAACACCCGGTCACCGAAATGTTGACCGGAATCGACCTGATCCGCGAACAGATCTTGATCGCAGAGGGACTGCCGCTCGCCTTTGGGCAACAGGACGTCCGATGCAGCGGAGCCGCCATCGAATGCCGGATCAACGCGGAGGACCCAGCGCGGGGGTTCGCACCGACTCCCGGTCGGCTCGACGTCTACAGAGCGCCGGCCGGGCCATGGACGCGGCTGGACACCGGGTACCGGGAGGGCGACCAGGTAAGTCCGCACTACGACTCACTGCTGGCCAAACTCATCGTGTGGGCGCCCACCCGGGATCAGGCACTCTCCAGGATGGACCGGGCATTGGCCGAAATGGCGGTGGACGGCCCAGGCCTGTCCACGACGGTGACCCTGCACCGGGCATTGCTGCGGCACCCCGACATTCGCGCCGACCGGCATGACGTCCAGTTTCTCGACCGGGAGATGCCCAGCCTGCTCGCCAGCGCGGCCGAAATCCATCAGCAGGGACCCCGCGTCCCCTCCTTGACGGCAGATGTCGTCTGCGCCGTCCCAGCCCCCGCGGAGCCGATCCGGCTTCGCGGCCTACCCCCACGCCACACCATAGAGGAGGTCACCCCAGCATGAATGACACCTTCACGATCAGCGATCTGATGACGTTGCTCACCAAGAAGGCGGGTCTGCCGATAGCGGACCAGACCGACGACCCGTCCGCACGGTTCTCCGATGTCGACCTCGACTCGCTGGCATTTCTCGAGATGCAGACCGGACTGAGGGACGCTTACGGGATTGAAATGCCTGACGATCAAACGGAGCACTACACATTCGGCGAGATCGTCGACGTGGTGCAGAGCCATCTCGCGATGCGTTCCGTCGAACAAGCGTCGTAATCCGGATGAACTCGATAAGCCAATCGGAGGCTGACCGATGAGCACTGATTCGACAAGCACCCCATCGGAGTCCCCGACCGCGGAAACGGAAGGGCACACCGACAACTCCATCGTCATCGACGCCCCGCTGGATCTGGTGTGGCAGTTGACCAATGACCTCGGCAATTGGCCGAACCTGTTCACCGAGTACGCATCGGTCGACATCCTCGAGAATCGGGACAACAGCTATTTCCTGTTCCGGCTGGCCATGCATCCGGACGCCAATGGGACGGTCTGGAGTTGGGTCTCTGAGCGGACTCTCGACCCGATCGCCCACCGAGTGAGTGCACGGCGGGTCGAGCCCGGTCCGTTCGAGTTCATGAACATCGAATGGACGTACCAGCACACTGCAGGCGGAACGATGATGCGTTGGGTGCAGGACTTCCGGATGCGCCCGACGGCGCCCGTCGACACCGCCGCCATGACCAGGCGGATCGATGCCAATAGCAAGATCCAAATGGCCGTCATCGCGCAGAAGGTGCAGGCAGTCGCCGCCGGCGCAGAACCACTCCCGTCGGCGCTCGCATCCGCCGCTCTCGTGTCCACCACCGCTGAGGAGTTCCCTTGACCATCGATGCGCACCCCACGTCGGCAGTCCGGTGCGGCCCCACCGTGCATCGCGACGAGGCCCAGCCGAACTACCGGCGCGGCGGGGACATCCGCACCCTGCTCTCCCCGGCCAGTGTCGGGGCCACTGCGGCCTTCATGGGAACACTCAGCCTCGCCCCTGGCGAGATCGTCACTGAGCACTGGCATCCGTACTCCGAGGAGTTTCTCTACTGCGTCTCCGGTGACGTCTTGATCACGGTGGACGGTGACGAGCGCCGACTGGTGGGGGAATCAGCAATCCATATTCCCATCGGGGTACGTCACCGCATTGTCAATGATGGCGCGGTGCCTGCCTTCTTCGTCTTCACCTGCGGTCCGCTCGCGCCACGCCCGGAGCTGGGCCACGTCGACACCGAACCATCACCGGGATCCCTCGGCGGGGTTCGATGAGCACCGGGCGAAGGGTCGTCGTCACCGGTATCGGAGTTGTTGCACCTGGCGGCGTCGGAAAGCAGGCGTTCTGGAACCTGCTGACCGAGGGTCGCACCGCCACCCGCAGGATCAGCTTCTTCGACCCCGCGCGGTTTCGATCGCAGATCGCCGCAGAGGTCGACTTCGACCCGCTGGCCTCGGGCCTGACGCCGCAGGAGATCTATCGCAACGACCGCTTCATCCAGTTCGCCATGATTGCAGCGGATGAGGCCGTCGCGGACAGTGGTTTGGACCTGCGCTCCGGAGCAGGAGTCAATCACGACCGGCTCGCCATCAGCGTGGGTAGTGCGGTCGGCGCCACGATGCGGCTCGAGGACGAGTACGTCAACGTCAGCAATCACGGTCGGGACTGGCTGGTCGATCCCGCATACGGGTCGAAGTTTCTGTACAACTCGCTGATCCCCAGCAGTGCAGCCACCGAACTCGCGGTCCGGTTCCACGCGCACGGGCCGGCGTCGGTCATGTCGACCGGTTGCACATCCGGCATCGACGCCGTCGGATACGGCGCCCAACTGATCCAGGACGGCGACGCCGACATCGTCATCGCGGGGGCGAGTGACGCCCCCATCTCGCCGATCTCTGTCGCCTGTTTCGACACCATTCATGCGACGTCCGCACGCAACGATGATCCCGAACACGCATCGCGGCCGTTCGACGCGACCCGTGACGGGTTCGTGATGGGCGAGGGCGGGGCGGTGCTGGTCCTGGAGGAGTACGCCAGCGCTCGGGCGCGGGGTGCCCATATCTACTGCGAGATCGGCGGCTTCGCCAACAGGTGCAATGCGTTTCATATGACAGGGCTGCGGCCTGACGGGGTGGAAATGAGTGCCGCAATCGATGCCGCGCTCGGCCAGGCCGAACTCGACCCGACGACCGTCGACTATGTCAACGCTCATGGTTCGGGCACGAAGCAGAACGACAGGCACGAGACCGCCGCGGTCAAGCGGAGTCTCGGTCAGCACGCCTACGAGATTTCGATGAGCTCGATCAAGTCCATGGTCGGGCATTCGCTGGGTGCGATCGGCTCCATCGAGCTGGTCGCCTGCAGCCTCGCCATCGAGCACGGCGTCGTTCCGCCCACCGCAAACCTGGAGAACCGCGACCCCGAGTGCGATCTGGACTACGTGCCCAAGACCGCTCGGGACATGCCGGTGGACGTCGTCGTCTCGGTGGGCAGCGGCTTCGGCGGGTTCCAGTCGGCCATCGTGCTCGCGAAGCCCGAGGTGGCGGCATGACGCGTGCGGTGGTCACCGGTCTCGGCGTGATCGCGCCCAGCGGTATCGGCGCCGACGAGCACTGGAAGAGCATCCTTGCCGGTGAATTGAATGTGCGTCGCATTTCCGCCTTCGATCCGACCCGCTACACCACCACGATTGCGGGTCAGGTCGACGGATTCGAGGCGACTGACCATGTAGACCCGCGGTTGGTGGTGCAGACCGACCGCTGGACCTGGATGTCCCTGGCCGCAACACAAATGGCCCTCGACGACGCCCTGTACAACCCTGCCGACCACAGTCCATATGCAACGTCGGTGGCTCTTGCAGCAGGTTCCGGCGGCAACGAGTTCGGCCAGCGGGAGATGACGGGTCTGTATACGAAGAGGCCCACGAGCGGTCGGTGCCTACCAGTCCATTGCCTGGTTCTATGCGGCCAGCACCGGACAGTCCTCGATCCGGCACGCCACCAAAGGCCCCGCCAGCGTACTGGTGACCGAGGGGGCCGGCGGCCTGGACAGCCTCGGTCATGCGCGGCGGGTGGTTCGTCGGGGAACCACGGCCGTCATCGCCGGCGGAACCGAAGCCCCGCTGTCGCCCTACGCGCTGACCTGCTACGGCACCAGTGGGCGGTTGACCACGTCGGCTGACCCACGTGCCGGTTACAAGCCGTTCGACAAGCAGGCCAACGGGTATGCACCCGGTGAGGGCGGGGCTGTGCTTCTGGTGGAGGATCTTCGCACCGCTGTGGAACGCGGAAGTCCTCAGATCTACGGGGAGATCGCGGGTTATGCCGCAACCCACGACGCGTTCGACCCCAATGCGCCGGCGCCGGACGCTACGCACATGGCCCGGGCGATGAGCCTGGCGATCGCGGATGCGGGCCTGACGGCCGATGACGTCGACCTGATCGTCGCCGATGCGGCGGGAGTGGCAGAACTCGACGCCCTGGAGGCATCCGCGCTGCGAATGGTTTTCGGCGACCGGATCAGCGCCGTACCGGTCACCGCCCCACAGGGCTTCGTCGGTCGGCTCAACGCCGGCGGTTCGGCGCTCAGTGTGGCGACTGCGCTGCTGGCCATCCGCGAGGGTGTGGCGCCGGCGGTCGGCAACCTCGACCAGCCCGATCCGGCCTACGGACTCGATCTGGTGCGGGTGCCCCGCGAGCTCGACCTTGACGTCGTGTTGATCAACGCCCGCGGCTTCGGCGGATTCAACAGCTCGATGGTGCTGCGGAAGATTGCCACTGCGGATATCGAAGGCATTGCCGAGGAGGGTTTCTGCGTGAGCGAACCGGTGATCAGGACGGTGCTCCGAATGCGCGCCCGGCAGGGCCTGGAGGCGGAGTTCCAAAGTGCCTGGGCGCGCGCGGCCGCCGAGATCAGTCGCGTGCCCGGCAATGTGCGACAGGAGCTTTCCCGTGATCTCGACGACTCACGCACTTTCGTCATCACCAGCGAATGGATCGACCGCGCAGCGGTGGATGCGTTCGGCCGCAGCGATCAGCGTGAGGCGCTGACCGCGGGACTGCGTGAATCTGCGCGAGGAGGCGGCCAGGAGCACGTACGAGCTGCTGAGCACCGTCCCGGCGACGAAGCCGCTGCCGATCCGCATCGATCTGACCACCAGGGTCAGCCCGGGAGAGGAGGAGGCATTCGAGCACGCCTACCAGATCGTTGCGTCCCGGCTGGCGGGCACGCCAGGCCTGGTACGCGAGGAACTGCTCAAGGAGCCGGGATCGTTCGTTTACCACATCTTCGCCGAATGGGAATCCGAGCAGGATTTCATCAACTGGGTCGAGGATCCGTCGCACGCCGACCAAAGCGGCCCGCTGGCCCGGTGGTTGTCCGTCGAATTCGCGCGGCGGGTGTTCGAGATCCGCTACCGCCCAGCTCAGCACCAACGGACCCCGGGCACACCGGAGTTCCCTGCGGTGCAACACTCCTTCGCACGGCCGGCGACCGCCGCGCGTGTGACCGCACCGTCCGGTGGCCGTTGTGTCGACACTTGCGGTCGATGCGGCGACATCTCGCACAACGGCTCCCTCTCCGGTTCCAGCGGCGTCAGCCCCCGCGACCTCAGCACCCCCCGCGACCCGCCAACGGCACGCCGACAAGCGATGTCGACGTGCTGGTGGTCGGCGGCGGGCCCGTCGGACTGACCTGTGCCATCGAGTTGGCTCGCAGGGGAATCGCCGTGCGCATCATCGACAAGCGGCCGGAGGCCGCCGCCCAGGCCGACAAGGCAATCGGCATCCATTGCAGGACGATGGAGATATGGGAGGACCAGGGCGTTGTCGCGGAGGCGATCCGCGCAGGGGTCTGGTTGCACGGCCAAACGGTGTATGTGAATGGGAAGCTGACCCATCAGGTCGACTGGGCCGGACTGAGCGATCTTCCCTATGCGCACCTTGGCCTGCCGCAATACGACACGGAACGCATTCTGAGCGACCGGCTCGCCTCCCTCGGAATCACCCTGGAACGCGGCGTCGAGCTGATCTCCTTCGAGCAGGACGCCGATGGGGTGGCCGCGACGCTGAGAAGCACCTCCGGTGACACGAGCGTGACGCGAGCGCAGTTTCTGGTCGGCTGTGACGGTGGACACAGCGTGGTGCGTGCGGGTCTCGGGCTGAAGTTCGAGGGCGGGCTGTCGATGTTCCCGCAGCTGTTCATGTTGGGTGACGTCCAACTCGACTGGACGATGCCGCAGGGCCATCTCCTGCGTTTCGTGCGGATCGAGGACGATGGCGATTTCACCGGGATGCTGGTCTGCGTCCCGCTGCAAGGCCCCGGGCGCTACCGGGTTGCCACCTTGGCGCCACAGCCGCTGCAGAAGACCATCGGGTCCGGGGTCGTCCCGGCCGGATTCTGGCAGGAGTACACGCCGCCGACCCTCGCCGACATCCAAGCCGTGCTCGATGATCTGGCACCCGCGCCGACGACCGCCAGCAACCTGCGATGGTCATCGATCTTCCGCATCAAGCACGGCATCGTCGACAGATACCGGGCCGGCCGCGTCTTCGTCGCCGGCGACGCAGCACACCTGCATCCACCGGCCGGCGGGCAGGGCATGAACACCGGCATCCAGGACGCGTGGAATCTGGGCTGGAAGCTCGCGCTCGCCGTCCGCGGAATCGCCGCGCCCAGCTTGCTCGACAGCTACGACGCCGAGCGCCGTCCGGCAGGCAAGGCGATCGTCGATCGTGCCGTCGCGCTCGCGTTCACCGACGAGATGGATATGGAGGACGAGAAAGCGCAGTTCCTGCTCGAAATGCAGATGACCATGAACTACTCCGGAAGCGCCCTGGTCGGCGAGGAGATCGGCACCGACGCAGTTCTCGGTGGGCCGACGCCGGGCGAGCGGGCACCGGACGTGCACGGCCTGACCATGTTCGGAGTCGGCCACCCCCTTCGCCTGTTCGAAATCACGCGTGGAACGAGATCAACGCTGCTGCTCTACGCCGACGAAACGGTGAGCGTGGACGACATCGTGGAGTTGGAGGAGCTCGCCGCGGCGGTGTGGCAGCGATCTTCGGGCGAGGTCGATGCCTATCTGATCACGAGTACGGATGCCGAGGTGCCGGCGCATCTCGAAATTCCCGTTCTCCGGGACAGCGCCGGCAACTTCCGGAAGACCTATGACGGGCAGGGACTCACGGCCTACCTGATCCGCCCCGACGGTCACGTCGGGTATCGCAGCGCGAGGGCGACGCTCGCCGGAATCAACGACCACCTGCAGCACATCTTCATCGATGCCCAGCCGTCTATCGGTCAATCGAGCAACGACGGGAACCCCCCCAGCAACAACCGAGCGAAAGAAGAAGAGCCATGACCTTCCGTCCCTTCCGCAACGTGATCGTCTGTCACTTGGTTCCAGGCAGCGAAGAAAAGGTCGGTGCCGTCTTCGGTCACTACGACCAGATCACCCGACCGCAGGACCTCGGTGTCATCGGCCGCAGCCTGTTGTCCCACGACGACCTCTACATTCACGTCCTCGATCGCAAGCAGGACCCGGAGGTGTCCGGCCAGCGCCGGGGGCTGCCGGCATTCCAGCAGATCGCGGAGGAGATCGGTCCGTTCGTCACGCCGTACCCGCGTTACTGGGATAACCCGTCGCACTCGGTGGCCAAGGAGTTCTACAGTTGGGTTCCGGACGGAGATGTCCCCGCCGACCGGGCAGTGACCGTCATCATCCAGCGGATGAAGCCCGATGCAGAGTCCGACATCGCTCGGGTGTTCGCCGACTCCGACGCCGGTCCGCTGCCGATCGAGACGGGCGTGACCGGGCGTTGGCTGTACTCCATCGATGACGTCTTCGTGCACCTGCTGGAGCAGGACAAGGTCAAGGCGACCGCCGTGCGGCAGAATCACGAGTCCCACCGACCGGCTTTCGCCCAGATCATGAACGACCTGAGCCCGTACCTCTCGCCGTACCGACCGGACCACTGGAAGACGCCGAGGGACTCGGCGGCCAACGTGTTCTATCGCTGGGATGCCGAGGACTGGATTGCCCCGACCGACGACTGACGATTTGTCCGGTACAGGCCACGACGGTTCCGCGAGCGGCGTGAATCCCAGCCACAGGCTCGCCAAGTCGGTCACGGTAGAGTAGCCGGCCCGCCCGGGAGGGAAACGGACGCCTATGATCACCGGCATCGGCGTCGACCTCGTCGACATCTCTCGGTTCGGGCGCTCGCTCGAGCGCACCCCTCGGCTGCTGGAGCGGCTCTATTCGGCCGGCGAGCGCGCGCTGCCTGTGCGGTCCTTGGCCGCGCGGTACGCCGCCAAGGAGGCTCTGACCAAGGCCCTCGGCGGCTCGGACGGCATGCACTGGTCCGAGATCGAGGTCACAGGCGATGCGTCGGGACGCCCATTGTTCACCCTCGGCGGCTCGACGGCCACCGTCGTGGTGGACCGCGGGATCACCGCCCTCCACCTGTCCATAACCCACCACGGCGGCTTCGCCGTCGCGTACGTGATCGCCGAATCCGCGCCCGGGTCGCTCGCGTGACGCGCATGCCGACCGGAGTGATGCGCGAAGCGCTGATCGACGTTTCCGCGTTCTCCGACGAACTATTCAGAAATACAGAAGCCCCCGGCTGAGCGGGGGCTTCTCGAGTGTGACCCCAGCGGGATTCGAACCCGCGTTACCGCCGTGAGAGGGCGGCGTACTAGGCCGCTATACGATGGGGCCGCAAGACAACCGTTCTATTCTGCCATGACCCCCGGAGCGCGACCAAATCGGCGCAACCCCGGTCAGGACGGCCGACCTCGCGTTCCCCTAGACCGCGACGCAAAGTCAAGCGCTTGCCTGGGGGTGAGCCGACCGGTTGACTCGGGGGATGCGAGTCACCAAGCACCATCACGCCGCGCTCACCCTCCAGGACTCGGGCAAGACCCTGGTCATCGACCCCGGGTCGTTCACCGATCCGCTGATCGACCTCTCGGAGGTCGTGGGCATCGTGATCACACACGAGCACCCCGACCACTGGACGCCCGACCACCTCGATCGCCTCCTCAAGAACGCCCCTGGCATCCCGATCCTGGGGCCCCGAGGGTTTCGCCAAGGCGGCGGTCGGCTACGACGTGACGGTCGTAGCGCCGGGCGACACAGTCACGATCGAGCCGTTCACCCTCAGATTCTTCGGAGGCACGCACGCTGTCATCCACGACACCGTCCCGGTGATCGACAACGTGGGCGTGCTGGTGAACGACGCGTTCTACTACCCCGGCGACTCGTACGCGGTACCGAAGGGCGTGGACGTCAAGCTGCTCGCCGCCCCGCTCGGCGCGCCGTGGCTCAACATCGGCGAGGCCATGGACTTCGTGCTCGAGGTCGCACCGCGCCAGGCGTTCGGGACGCACGACATGGGCCTGTCGGTCATCGGCCGCACGCAGCACCGCGCCCGTCTGCGTTGGGCGACGGAGAAGGACGGCGGAGAGTTCCTCGAGTTGGAGCCGGGAGAGTCGGCGGATCTCTGAGCGCGAAACGACGGATGCCGCGACCCGTGGGCCGCGGCATCCGTCGTCGACGAGCTCAGTGATCGGTGCTGATCACTCCGCGTCGAGGTCGGTCTCGAGGAGGGTGACGAGTTCGTCGAGCGCCTGATCGGAGCCCTCCCCCTCGGCTTTCAGGGTCACGACCGTGCCGTATGAAGCGCCTAGTCCCATGAGCGAGAGGATGCTGCCTGCGTTGAGATCGGGACCGCCGTCGACCGCGATGGTGACGGGGATCTTCTTCTCCTGCACGGCCTGCACGAAGAGCTTGGCGGGCCGGGCGTGAAGGCCCGAGCTGCTCGCGATGGTTGCCTGACGTTCTGCCATGATTACTTGCCTTTCGTAGAAGACGGCTGACTCCAGCATTCCGCATTCGGCATGCGGGTGCGAGGGTTCAGGCCGGAACGGCGGCGACCTCGAGGTTCGCCTCGGCCTCCGCAAGCTCCTTCGGGGCGATGAAGCGCTTGAAGGCCACGACCAGGAACGCAGTGACGACGACCCCGGCCAGGAGTGCCACCAGGAAGCCCCAGATCGGGCTGATCGCGAACAGGACGAAGATGCCGCCGTGCGGAGCGAGAGACTGCACACCGAAGAGCATGCTCAGGCCTCCCGTCACGGCGCCGCCCACCATGGACGCCGGGATGACCCGGAGCGGATCGGCCGCCGCAAAGGGAATCGCGCCCTCGGAGATGAATGCCGCGCCCAAAAGCCAGGCGGCTACGCCGTTCTCTCGCTCGACCGGGGTGAATATGTTCCGCGCGAGCACTGTTGAAGCGAGAGCCATCGCCAGCGGCGGGACCATGCCGGCCGTCATGACCGCAGCCATGATGAGATACGGCGTGGGGTTCTCGGCCGAGGCCGACGCGAGACCGGCGACGGCAAAGGCGTACGCGACCTTGTTGACCGGGCCACCAAGGTCGAAGCACATCATGAGGCCCAGAATCACACCGACGATGACAATTCCTGAGGTACCCGCCATGTCTGTGAGCCAGGTTTCCATCCACTCCATGAGCGTCGCGATCGGTCGGCCCAGGAACAGGAGGAGCAAACCAGAGGCGAAGATCGATGCGAGCAGCGGGATGATCACGACCGGCATGAGACCGCGCAGCCAACGCGGCGCGGCGAGCCTTCCCAGCCACCAAGCCGCAAGACCGGCCAGCAGGCCGCCCACGATGCCGCCAATGAAACCAGCATTCATCAGCAGAGCCACCGCACCGGCGACAAATCCCGGAGCGAGTCCCGGCCGATCGGCGATCGCGAACGCGATATAGCCGGCCAGCGCCGGGACGAGGAAGCCCATAGACACATGACCGATAACGAACAGGACCGAGCCGAGGTATTGGCCGAGTCCGCCGGCAGGGAGCGCCCACAACGCGTTGTTGATGACCACGTCGTACGCCTGGTCATCGCTATTGACATTCACGCCGCCGAGGAAGGGGAGGAAGCTCAAAGCCATGAGCAGACCGCCGGCGGCGACGAACGGGATCATGTAGCTCACGCCGGTGAGCAGGATCCGCTGGATTCGCGCACCCCACGAGAGCTGCGCGGTCGCCGTGGCCGTGGCGGCGGTCGCCGTGCCGCTGACACGTGCGGAGCTGGGGTCGTTCGCCGCGGCCACGGCCTCCCGGATCATCTGATCGGGCTGCTCGATGCCCCTCTTGACACCCGAACGGATGACGGGCTTGCCGGCGAAGCGGCCCGGCTCGCGCACGTCGACGTCCGTTGCGAAGATGACCGCATCGGCATTGTCGATCGCGCTGCTGGGCAGGGCCTGGTACCCGCTCGAACCCTGCGGCTCGACGACGAGGTCGATCCCCGACTTCTTGCCGGCGGCAGTGAGCGCGTCGGCCGCCATGAACGTGTGGGCGATGCCCGTGGCACACGCGGTGACCGCGACGATGCGGGCGGGACGCCCATCGACGCTGAGCCCGTCGGCGACGGCGGTGGCGTGCGGGAGCAGCGGCGGCCGCGGCCGGAGCGGCGGCCGCGGGTGCGGCATCCCCCTCGCCGATCGCATTGCGCACGATCGCGACGACCTCGTCGGCCGTGGTGGCGGCACGCAGGCCGGCGGTGAAGTCGTCCTGCATCAGGCTGCGGGCGAGCTTCGAGAGCACCGCGAGATGCGCCTCTGCGGCACCCGCGGGCGCCGCGATGAGGAAGACGAGGTCGGCGGGCCCGTCCGGCGCACCGAAGTCGACGCCCGGCTGCAGCCGCGCGAAGGCGAGCGACGGCTCGACGACGGCCGAGCTCTTCGCGTGCGGAATCGCGATGCCGCCCGGGAGGCCGGTCTCGTCCTTCTGCTCGCGCGCCCATGCGTCGTCGAACAGCGCTTGCGGGTCGGTGGCCCGGCCCTGCTGCGCGACGCGGGCCGCGAGGGCCCGGATCACCGCCGCCTTGTCTGCGCCGAGTGGGGTGTCGAGCGACACCAGCTCTGGCGTGATGGTCTGAGACACGATGACCTCCAATGGTCGGTAGTGCTGTGGAGCGGGGGGTTACTGCGGTCGTATTCGGTTATCAGTGCGAGGCGGTGGGGACGGTCGTGAGCGGCCGGACGACGACTTCGCCGGTCGGCAGGTCGTCGGGTGTGGGAGCTTGAGTGCCGGGCAGGGATGCCGCGGCCGCGCCGTACTGGACGGATCGGCGCAGTCGGTCGGCGGGCTCGTCACCGGCGACGTCGGCCAGCAGGTATCCGGCGAGCGAGCTGTCACCGGCACCAACGGTGCTGACGACACGGATCCGTGGCGGTGTGGCCTGCCACGCTCCATCGCCGTTCACAAGCACCGCGCCGTCGGCACCCAGCGTGACGAGCGCGGCGCCGACACGGCTGGGTACGAGCGACCGCGCGACCGGCATCACCGCCGCGGCGAGATCGGCGCCCGGCTCGAGGACGACGCCCGCCAGATCGGCCAGCTCCTCGTCGTTCGGCTTGATGAGGTCGGGTGCGGCCTCGTCGACCACGCAGCGCAGCGCGGCACCGGACGTGTCCACGGCGATGCGCGGGGCTTCGGCCCCCCACGTCGCACGGACCGCCGCGATGACGTCGACGTAGAAGCGTGCGCCGGCGCCAGGCGGCAGGGATCCGGCGAGCACGAGCCACTGCGCGTTCTCACTTGCGCCCACAACCGCGTCGATGAGCGCGCTCACGTCGGCGGGCGTCAGCGTCGCGCCGGGCAGGTTGAGCTTGGTGGTGACGCCGGCCGGGTCGGTGATGGTCACGTTGGCGCGAACGTGACCCTCGACCTCGACGAGCCGAGCGGGCACGTCTGCGGAGACCAGGGCCGCAGCGAACGGATCGTCGACCGCCAGCGGAAGCACCGCAACGGTCTCGACGCCGGCGGCGGCGATCACACGCGCGACGTTGATGCCCTTCCCGCCTGCGTCCTCCCGAGAGGATGCCGCAGCCTGCACTTCGCCGGGGCGCAGCGCGCCCTCGAGGGTGATCGTTCGATCCAAAGAGGGGTTCGCGTTGACGGTCACGATCTTGCCTGCATTCATGCGAGCCATACCTCCACATCGGCGTCCGACAGCGCAGCAGCGAGCTCTGCGTCGGGCGCGGCATCCGTCACGAGGACATCGATATCGGCGAGCGGCGCGAAGCTGACCAGCAGTTCTCGTCCCAGCTTGTCTGCGTCCGCGACGACCACCACGCGGCGCGCCGAGTGGACGATCGCGGTCTTGACCGCGGCCTCGTCCGGATCGGGCGTGCTCAGACCGAACGTCGACGAGATGCCGTTCGTGCCGAGGAACGCGATGTCGGGGCGCAGTCGCTCGATCGCACGAACGGTGTCCGCCCCGACTGCTGCGGCGGTCGCGGTGCGCACCCGCCCGCCGATGACGGTGAGCGAGGCGTCTGCCGCCCCGGCGAGCGTGTGCGCCAGGGTCATGGCGTGGGTGACGACCTCGGCCTGGCCGCCGGTGACGACGAGGCGGTCGCCCAGCAGCGCGGCGACGGCGGCGGTGGTGGTTCCGGCGTCGAGGTACAGCGAGCCGCGGAACCGGTCTCCGACGACCTCGAGGGCGCGGCGGGCGATCACGGCTTTCGCCTCGCTGCGCCGGTGCGACCGCTCGGCGAGGGTGAGCTCGATCATGGAGTCGCGCTCCCGGGTGACTGCGCCGCCGTGCACGCGGCGCAGAGCGCCCAGGCGCTCGAGGTGATCGAGGTCGCGGCGTACCGTCTCAGTGGTGACCTCGAAGCGACGGGCGAGGTCGATCACGCTGACACGTCCTTCGTCGAGCAGCATCCGTTCGATGAACTCTTGGCGCTCCATTGCGTACACGGTCATTCCTCCTCGAATTCCCACACGCTACAACATAAACCCACACATTCGCAAGAGTCGCGGGTATACCGCTCCCCGGCTCGGTACAGTCGGGAGATGCCCGACAAGCCCGCCGCGGAGCTCGAGGTCCGCGAGCAGCTCGTGCGGGCGCTGGTCTCGAGCCAGGCGAAGGCGATCCCGGATGCCGCGAAACTCTCGCTCGCGCACGCCGCCGACGGCTGGGACTGCTCGGTGTGGCGGCTCGGCGACCAGTTCGCAGTCCGCCTCCCCCGGCGAGCGCTTTCGGCGCCACTCGTTCTGCACGAGCAGGCGGTGCTTCCGAACATCGCATCGAGACTCGCTCGTTCGGGTGTCGGCGTGCCCGCGCCGATCGTCGCCGGCCGCCCGGAGCTCGGCTACCCCTGGTCATGGTCGATCGTCCCGTGGTTCGAGGGAACCGCGGGGCTCGGCATCCCTCGCGCTGATCGAGCGGGATGGGCGGCGCCGCTTGCGGAAGCGCTGCTCGCGCTGCACGTTCCGGCGCCGCCGGATCATCCGGTCAACCCGGTGCGCGGCGTGCCGCTCGCCCGGCGGGCGGATGCCGTGGCCGGGCGGATGGAGTCGTTGCGGGGGCGTGTGCCGGATGTGGTGCTCGAGCGAGCGGGAGGACTGTGGGATGCCGCACTCGACGCGCCGCCGTGGTCGGTCCCGCCGGTGTGGATCCACGGCGACCTGCACCCGGGCAACCTCGTCGCCCGCGGCTCGCAGCTCGTGGCGATCATCGATTTCGGCGACGTCACCGGCGGCGATCCGGCCTACGATCTCGCCGTCGCGTGGCTCGCCTTCGACCCGGAGGGTCGCTCAGCGTTCCTCGCCTCTGCCGGTGACAGGTACGACGAGGCGACGTGGACGCGTGCGCACGGGTGGGCCGCCGCGTTCACGCTGCTGCTGCTGGACCGCACCGACGATGACCCCGAATACGCGTCGCTCGCCGCCGATGCGTTGCAGGAGCTCGCGGAATAGGGCCCGGCAGCGGTCACGCCGCCTCGTCGGCGCTGGCGATCCACACCTCGACGCTGTCACCGCGCAGCACGAAGCGCACGACACTCCCGTCGGGCAGGTCGAAGCCCTCGACCTCCCGCATCCCCGGATAGAACGTCAGGTCTGCGGTCGCTTCGAGCTGTTGCGGTGCGCATCCCGCAGCGATCCAATCGCCATCGCCGCTGGTCACCAGGACGCAGGCCGAGCCTCCGGGAGTCTCCGCTGACCACACCTCGAGGTTGCGAAACGGCGCGTACCGGGTCGGAGGGCTCGCATCGACGCCGTACATCGAGAAGTCGATGGTCTCGCCGTCGAGCGGGATGGATCGCAGCACGGCCTCGGGGTGCGGCGGCATCAACGCCGGAAGCGCCAGGCCGACGCCGACGCCGACGATGCCCGCGACTGCGACGAACGCCCATGGGGGGACTCGACGCCGGCCACGCGGCCGCGCTGACGCAGTGTCGTCGGCGGTTGCGCCGGAAGGTGCCGCGGATGGACTCACGCCCCCTGCACCGACGGAAGCCCCCGGCGCAGGGGGCGGGGTCGACTCAGCGCCTACGGGCGCGGCATCCGTCACCTCGGGCTGGCTCGGCGCATCGGCGAGTGCCATCCCCTCCAGCTCGACCAGGCGGGCCAGCGCTCTGGTGTCGAGGTGGATGTCGGCGTCCGGGCCGTACGCCCGGGAGCGGAGCTCGGCGAGCTCCCGCTTGCGCTCGGACGACGGTGGCGGCGCATCCATGTGTCAATTATCGTCGGCGGGGAAGCGCCCGGCCGGAGATCACCCGTCGATGGACGCCGTGGTCGGCGCCTCGACGATCCGGACGACGACCGCGCCGTCCCGCAGCGCGAACCGGAGGACGTGGCCGACCGGCACATCTCCGAGGGCTTCGAGACCCGCGAGGCGGGAGTCCTCGCGATATTGGAGCAGGTCGATCGTCGGCTCCCCGCCCCAGGGCGTGCAGTCGACCCGCCACCGTGGCGGAATCGCGGACGTCACGAAGAGGCAGATCGTGCTGCTTCCCCGGGGCGCGCTCCACACGTTCAGCCCCCGGAAGTCGTCGTACAGTCGCACGTCGCTTCGGGCGATCCGCAGGTACCCGAGCTGTCCGACCTCGCTGAGCTGCTCTGCGGCGGCTCGAGGAATCTCGGGCTGCCGATACAGAGTGACGTCGGACGAGCCGGCGGTGAGGGTCGAGCCGACCGCCGCGAGCACGAGTCCGACCGTCGCGATCATCGCCACGCGGCGCCGCCTTCGAGGCGTGGTGGCGATCGGCTTCGTATCCTCAAGCGCTTGGAAGTCGCTCTGCGCGGACGCGGGCGTCTCCGCCACGTCGATCGGGGGTTCCGGCGTGCCGGGCTCTTTCGGCACCGCGCCGTGACCCCGGAGCAGTTCGAGTTCGCTCAAGCGCGCGACCGCCTCCGCGTCGTCCCAGATGTCTGCGTCGGGGCCGTACGCGCGCCGCCGCAGCTCGTCGAGCTCGGCAGCATCCGTTCGGGAGGGCGACTCCCGCGTCGCGCCCATGTCTCTATTATCCGCGCGACGACGGGACGAGGCGAGGGGTGCGCAGGATCAGGCTGTGCGGCTCAGGCTTCGTCGCTCCCAGCAGGCGCCTCGTCGTCCGGGACTGCTCGATCGTTCTCAGCGAAGTCTCGTTCGAGTTCGTCGAGCCGGGCCTGAGCGTCGGGGTCCGACGCGATATCGGGGTCGGGTCCGTAAGCGCGGATTCGCAGGGCCGTGAGTTCGGCCGCATCCTCGTCGTCAGCCGGAGGAAGCCTGTTCATGGGGTCATTGTCCCCCCGTGACCGTGCTGCTGGTAGTCCTCCGCAGAACCGGGCCAGGAACGAGAAAAGCCCCGCTCAACGGGGCTGTTTTCTTGCTGGGGTACCTCGTCGCGAACGCCGTGATTTACCCAGAGGTGCCCACTCGCTGCGGTCGCGGGCGTCGGGACGCGCGGATGGGCTTCGTCGCGGCCCGTTGCGTGTCGTCCGTGCATGAGGCGGCTCTCGCACTGACACGACGACTCGCCTCGGTGGCATGACACGGACTTGACCCACGTCTCAGCGCGGGTCGAGCGCCGTGCGGCGATCCGTCATCATCGCGACGATCATGTCGCCGATCAGTCGTCGGTGGGAGTCCTGAAGCGCGGGGGCGAGCATGTCCCGATTGAAGATGGCGGCGAAGGTGTGCCGGTTGGCGACGTGGAAGCACGCGTACGCACTGATGACCATGTGCACGTCGATCGCATCGATGTCGTCGCGGAAGGTGCCTTCACGCACACCTCGTTCGATGACCTCCTCGAGCAGCGTGATGGCCGTGACGTTCTCACGCAGGATCGTCTGGGACTGACGGAGATGCTCGGCGCGGTGGATGTTCTCGATGCTGACGAGCTGGATGAACTCCGGATGGGTCGTGTGATGGTCGTACGTCGCCTCGGCCAGCTTGCGCAGGGCCTCATCCGGCGACAGCTCCTCGACCTGGATGCCGCGCTCCACTCTGCGGATCTGCGCGTAGACGCGTTCGAGGACCGCCAGGTAGAGGCCCTCCTTCGAGCCGAAGTAGTAGTAGATCATCCGCTTGGTTGTGCGCGTGCGTGCGGCGATCTCGTCGACTCGTGCCCCCGCATAGCCGTTGGCCGCGAATTCGGCAGTCGCGACATCCAGGATGTCCCCCTGGGTCCGCACCGCACGTTCGGTCATCCCGGTGTCGCGGACATCGCTCAGCCGATCGCTCATCCAGATCCCCCTCCAGCGCCGGATCGCTCCTCGGCACCGATGAGCGCACGGAAGTTCCGCTCCATTCGGTCACGATCGGGCCGCATGCCCGTGATGATCTGGAGACTAGCGTATGCCTGGCCCACAGCCATCCGGCCGCCGTCGAGCACGGGATGGCCGCGCTCGGCCGCCTGCCGGATGAGCTCGGTCTCGAGCGGTCGATACACGACATCCGACACCCACGTCCCGTGCTGGAGAAGATCGAGGTCGAAGGCGACTCCAGGGTGGTGGAGCATTCCCATGGGCGTCGCGTGGACGACCCCGTCGGCGCGCTCGATCGCTTCGGCAAGGTCATCAGGTGCGAGCGTCGCGACCGTCTGCGACGGGAAATGAGGGCGCATCCGCACAGCGAGATCTTCTGCACGGGCGCCGTCCACATCGGACAGGTCGAGCCGGGCTGTCCCGCATGAGAGGAGCGCGTAGGCTGTCGCCGCGCCCGCGCCGCCGCATCCGATCTGGACGACGCGCTCCAAGGTTGCCCCCGGGAGACCGGCGAGAAGTCCGTCGCGGTAACCCATCCAATCGGTGTTGTATCCCCTCAGACGCTCGCCGTCGAAGACCACGAGGTTCACCGCCCGGAGGCGCGCTGCATCCGTGTCGAGCTCGTCGACGATGTCGAGCACGAGCTGCTTGCAGGGATGTGTGATGTTCATCGCCGCGAAGCCCAGGCGCTTCGCCTCGGTCAGGAGAGGACCGACATCCGTCGCGGGCCTGCCGAGCTCGATCAGATCCAGGATGCGGTACTCGTATCGCAGCCCGAGTGCGGCCGCTTCGGCCTCGTGCATGGGCGGAGTGAGGGATGCCGTGATGCCCTCGCCGATGAGACCGACCAGGTAGCGGTTGCGGTGTGCCGGGGACGGGAGGCTCTTCTCGTGCTGCGTCACGAGGCGTCCGCGACTTCGAAGTCGACAGTGGCGAGCGACACCTTGACGGGAGCCGAGATCCTGAGCACCTCGGCGTGCGCCGGGTGACGGTTGTAGGCCTCGAGTCCGTCGAGGTCGTCGAAGTCTGCGACGATCGCCAGCTCGTGCGAGAAGGGACCGGCGAGGACATCCGTGCCTACGCTGATGCTCCGAAGCTCAGGGATCTGCGCCGGCAGCGCGCGCAGCAGGTCCATCCAGTGCGCGCGCTCGGCCGCGCCGAAGGTGGGCACGAACCGGAAGACGGCGACATGCCGGATCACGCCGACGCTCCCGTCTTCGCCCGGCTGCGCTGTTGATACTGGGCGGCGAGACGCACGGGCGCGTTGAGCGCGCCGTAACCGTCGTAGCCATCGCGTCGCTCGACGACTTCGAGGAAGACGGTGCCGATCGGAGGCGTGTAGAAGTGCAGGAACTCACCCGAATCGTCGCGGTCGTACATGACGTTGAGGTCCTTCAGCTCGTCGAGCAGCGCCGGGTCGATGTCGTACCGCGCCTCGATGTCGTCGTAGTAGTTGGCCGGGATGTCCAGGGGACGGAAGCCGCGATCACGTGCCGATCGCGCCAGCGCCAGGACATCGGATGCCGCGAAAGCGATGTGCTGCGGCAGGATCGCGTCCTTGTCGGCGGCGGGCGGCACCAGGTTGAGAGCGATGCGGACAATGCCGTCGGCACTCTTGAGCACCTGGCTGCGAATGAGACCCACGGGCGCGGCGACCTCCGTCGACGGCTGGGTGTGCAGGTTGAGCACGGAGTGGAAGAAGAGCACTCCGGCGTCGAAGTGCTGCCAAGGCTGCGCGAGATTGATGTGGTCGACGCGTCCGATGTGGGCATCACCGTCGCCGGTCGGCTCGCCGAATTCGCTCACCCACGCCGGTTCGGAGTCCGCCGAGGCGCCGAAGAAGACTTCGGATCCGTCGGGAGCGCGCACGCCGACGAGCTGCTCGTCGCCCACGCTTTCGTCGCGGTGGACCCGCGGTGCGAAGAGCTGTGTCGCGCGTCGCAGCGCCACGTCCTGGTCGCGGACCGAGAGCCCGATCCCAGCCACGGTCGGCTGGGGCCTATCGGACCCCGGGCGACCCAGGACGATGCGAGCCGCGCCCTGAGACCACAGTTCGACGCTCTTGGACCGGTGCGATCCGTGCGCGACGAAGCCGAGCTGTTCGAGCAGCGTCCGCATGTCGTCCATCGCCTCCGTGCGCAGCTCCACGTAGTTGACGTCGGTGGGCGGCTCGACGACCGGCAGAGCGGATGCCGACATCCGTGCCGCCCGACCACCCGCCGCCGCACCCAGCCAGCAGGCGGCTTCGTTCTCCAGCCATCGCAGCGAGCGGCGTGCATCGATCGCCGTCGCCACGGGGTCCGACTGCCGGAAGGTGTCGTTGAAGATCTCGAGCGAGATCGGGCCGTCGTACCCCGTCCGTATCAGGTGCCCCATGAACGCGCCGAGGTCGAATCCGCCCTCTCCCGGAAAGAGTCGATGATGTCGGCTCCACGAGAGCACGTCCATGGACAGGAGTGGAGCATCCGCCAGCTGAACGAAGAAGATCCTGTCGGCAGGGATCGTCTCGATCGCTTCGGGGTTGTGACCCTTCGACAGGATGTGGAAGCTGTCCAGGCACACGCCTATGCGATCGTGGTCGCTCAGACGCACGATGCGCGCGGCCGCCTCGTAACCGTCGACGAATCGACCCCACGCGAGCGCCTCATAGGCGACCCGGACACCGAACTGCTCGGCGAGATCGCCCAGCTCACGCAGTTGGGCGGCCGCGAGCTGCTCGTCCCCGCTGCGTGCCGTCGCGACATTGCTGCACAGGAGCATGGTCTCGATGCCCAGACGGTTCATGAGCGTGAATTTGGCTGCCGCTCGGCGCAGGTTCTGCTCGAGCAGGTCGGGGCCCACGCCTTCGAAGTCGCGGAACGGCTGGTACAGATCGAGGGACAGTCCGAGTTGCCCGGCACGCGCCCGGATCGCCTCGGGCGAGACCGGTGAAGCGACCAGATCAGGCTCGAAGATCTCCACTCCATCGAACCCCGCCTCGCGCGCGGCAACGAGCTTCTGATCCAGCGTGCCACTGAGGCAGACCGTCGCGATCGATGTTCGCATGACACCTTCCTGCGGCACCGGCACTGGTACCCGCGAGATCCTCAGAACAGCATTGCACGAATGCGTACTAACTAGTACGTTCGAACCACAAGGGCGATCGACGACGATTCAACCTGTTGGGAGGGGATACTCGATGACGAGTCTCGCCGAATGGAACACGTCTCCCGCTCGATCGAGCGAACCGGTCTCCGTGCTGGGCCGGATCATCGCGATCCTCGACGCGGTCAAAGAGTCCGGCGGCTCCGTGACGATCACCGAGCTGGCCGCCCGGACCGACATGCCGAAGTCCACCGTCTCCCGCCTCGTCGCGGAACTCATCGGGCAGCGCTACCTGGAGCGCACGGACGAAGGGGTGACGCTCGGACTGCGCCTGTTCGAACTCGGGGCGCGGGCGAGCCTGCCACGCCGGCTCCTCTCCGCCGCCGCGCCGGTCATCAGGAACCTGCGCGATGTCACGGGAGAGCGCGTGGGCCTCTGGGTTCAGCAGGGAACCGACATGGTCTCGATCGCCGCGGTCGCCGGCCGCCTGCCTATGCTTCCGACGCGCGCCGGGATGCGCTCGCCTGCACTGACGACAGCCAGCGGCAAGGCCTACCTCGCCTTCTGCGCCGATCAAGGCGTCGTGAACCGCGTCAGCGCTCCGCTCTTCCCCGAGGCGGCCGACCATTTCCGAGACGAGCTGATCCATGTGCGCGCCGCCGTCGTGGCGATGGACATGGAGGTGTCCTACCCGGGTATCCTCGCCGTCGCGAGTCCGGTACTCACGGCTGACCGCGTCGTGCTGGGCGCGATCTCGGTTGCGGGTCCGAGCGGAGCCATGGACCCTGAGCGTGTCGCACCGCTGGTGCGCGCCGCCGGCAAGACCGTCACTCGTCGGCTGACGGCCGCATAGCGATCATGCGCACCGCCGTTTGGACCGAATCGGTCAGCGTGCTCGACCGCGTGACGGCCGTCTTCGAGGCGTTCAGGGAGCACGACGACGGACTCGGTGTATCGGAATTGGCCAGGCGCGCCAACCTGCCGAAGTCGACCGTCTCGAGGATCGCGGCCGACCTCGTCGTTCAACGCCTCCTCGACCGCGACGGGGACAAGCTCTATCTGGGCGTGCGTCTCTTCGAGTTGGGTCAGACCGTCGAGCAGCCGCGCATGCTCCGCCAGCTCGCGCTTCCCGTTATGACGGATCTGCGCAACGTGACCGGCCGGACTGTGCACCTCGCAGTTCTCGAGGGGACTGACGTCGTCTTCATCGGGATCGTCCGCGGTGAGTCGCCGACGACGCCCCTGGCGAGGGTCGGCGGGCGGCTTCCCGCGCACGCGACGGCGCTCGGGAAGGCCTTGCTGGCGTTCTCGCCGCCCAATGAGGCGGAGCGCATCGCCTACGGCGGACTCGAGCGGCGCACACCGCATACGATCACTGAGCCGTCGTCGCTCCTGCACGAGTTGGCCGATGTCCGCCGGACCGGGATCGCCACCGAGCACGAGGAGTGCGCGACCGGGCGCACCTGCACGGCGAGCCCCATCCTCGGACACGGCGGCATGCCTGTGGCGGCGATCTCGGTGACCGGTTCGGTCGAGGCGGCCGCGCCCGACCGCAGCGCTGCGATGGTCCGAGCCGCAGCCATCACATTGAGTCATCGGATCAGCGACAGCCGGAACCACTGAGCAGAAGCAAGGGAAACGGGGTGGGTGCGCACTCGCACCCACCCCGTTCTCTATCTCGGTGAGGTCAGCCCGCCATGTCGCGGATGGCCTTGTAGGCCTCGAGGTTCTCGCCCGTGAAGTAGGTCCCGAAGAACTCCTCCGACTGGCTGATGAAGGCATCCATGTCGATGTCCTCCGTCTCGATCACCGTCATCGCGTCGTCGGCGCGGTACTCGTCGAGGATCTCCTCGGTGGCCTCGTCGACGCACGTCGCGGTTCTCGGGACGGATCTCGTGGATGGTCTGCTCGAGCAGGGCGGTCTGTTCCTCGCTCATCTTCTCGTACGTCTTGTCACTGACGAGGATCCAGTGGATGCCGACGTTGTGGTTGTTGAGGATCGCCGTGTTGAGCACCTCGTCGTAGCTCGACGAGTGCGTCGCGACGATCGGGTTCTCCTGGCCGACGGCGATGCCCTGCTGCAGCGCGGAGTAGACCTCCTCGACCGCGACGGAGACCGGGCTGGTCACGCCGAGCGCCTCGGCGTTGGCCAGGAACTGCGGCGAGTTCGGGAACCGGATCGGGACGCCGGCGAGGTCGTCGGGGCTGTGGACCTCGACGTCCTTCGTGGTGAACGTGCGGGAGCCGAAGAACCAGCCGTCGACGATGTTGACGCCGGTCGACTCATGGAAGGCGCCGAACAGGTCTTCGGATCCCTCGTCGATCCACTGGAAGGCGTGCTCGACGTCGTCGAACGCGTACGTCGCGTCCACGACGCCGATGGGCTCGAACGTCGAGCTCAGCGCAGAGGCGCCCTGCAGATCGATGTCGATGTCGCCAGCCTGGACGAGCGGGAACCGGTCCGCGTCGGGACCGAGCTGACTCGCAGGATAAAGTTCGACGGTGAAGCCGATGTCGGCCTCCTCGAGGCGATCCTTGAGCAGTTCGACGCCGCAGTAGTAGTTCGGCGTCTCCTCGTTCTGGCTGGTTGCGACGGTGAGCGTGACTGGTTCGCTCGGCGCGGCGGATTCGGTGGGTGTGCTCTCCGGGGTTCCGCCGCCGCCGGCGCAGCCGGTGACGACAAGCGCGGTTGCTGCGAGCACCGACGCGGCGATTCTGCCTCGGCGCGTCGATCGGGCTGTGCCCATGTGACTCTCCTCTAGTGTGCGCACGTCTTCGTGCTTGCGGGACGTGATATTCGATGGCCGTGACGCGACATCCGGCCGACACGTCTTTCGCACGGGGCGAGATGGTCGTCGACCACGCTGTCAAGTTACGGCCCGGTGGCAGTGCTGACTCTTACCGACTTCGTTCGGTTCGCATAGCGATGTCCCGTCGAGTGGAACATCCGTTCGTCCCGGCGTGGAGAGGGCTCTCGCCGCTGAATGGAACGCGCCCCGCGCGGCGTTCCATCGTGCCATACGCTCGATCCGGACCGTCGCCATCGCAAGGACGCAGGGAGGCTCCGTGGCAGCATCCGAGAACCCGTCCGTTCGCATCGGCGTCGTCGGCGCCGGCTTCATGGGTCGTCAGCACATCGAGTTCATCGGTGCGGCGCGGGGCGCCATGCTCGCGGCGGTCGCCGATCCGGCCGCCGTCGAGGGCGGGTTCGGATGTCCGACGTATGGATCGGCGC